>OZ244033.1:0-1612089 GCA_965215075.1 Candidatus Nitrosopumilus sp. | reverse complement strand
TACTGACAAGCCAATCTATTCGTGGACTGATAAAATCAAAATGACAATAATTGCTCCAAGCTGGAATGCTGATAGAGATCTTATTGACTCAATTGGAGATACTCAAAGTCACCCAATCAAAATATCTACAAGTGAACATTCTCTGGAACCATATCGATTCACTGAAACTGATGTAAGCTCTGGAATTTTTACTGCGGAGGTAATTCTTACAGGCTTTTCTCATGATGCAGACGGCAATGGAGATATTGATACAAATCCACGGACAATGGGTAATGGACCAACAAGTGGATTTTTAGAAATTGATAGGGATTCAGCAGTTACCATATCATTTGAATTTGCAGATGGAGTTGTCTTAACCGAATCTGTTCCTGTTAGTTGGAATATTGGCACGATTCAATTTCAAGAAGATGCAATTTTCTTAGAAGGCTTTACAACAATCCGTGTAATTGATGCAGACATGAATTTGAATCCTGAAGCCTTGGATAATCTTACAATACAAATTTTTTCAGACTCTGATGTTGCTGGAATTGAAGTTAATGCAGTAGAAACATCTGAAAGCTCTGGTTCATTTGTTGCAACAATTTCTTTTACTCAGACGTTATCTTCTAGTGGAAATCGACTTTATGCACTACCTGGAGATGAAATCTCTGCAAAATATGATGATTACACATTACCTAAACCATATTCTACTTCAGATAGTTTGGCACTTGAAGTATTTTCTAAAGTTGATTCTTCCATTATACCTATAGAGCGACTTGAAAATTCTGAAATCACTTTTTCTGATAGTTTAGGAAATCAATTACAATTCTTTTCAACAAACAATCAAATGCAAATTGTTGGAACCATTTCAAATAACCAAGATTTCACACAAAAGTTTGTTTATCTTTTCCAAGTGAAAAACTCTGAAGATATCATTGAGTCTATTTCATGGGTACAAGGAGAACTATCTCCTCAAAAAAGCCTTGATGTGTCACAATCCTGGATCCCAAAAAGTTCTGGGACATATCAAATTGAAACTTTTGTTTGGAGTTCACTAAATGATCCTACCGCATTGTCTCCAATAATGTCCAATTCGATCATTGTAGAATGAAAAAGTATGATTTCTACGTGATTATTAAATAGAAAATTACAATTTTATCGAATGTTAGGATATTTTACAGTAATGATGTTAGTGTTAATCACATTAACTCTTCTTGTTTTAACATATGTGTTTACCAATTCAATTGATGTAGACTTTGACAAGGCAGAATATTTTTTGGGAGATTCACTTACCGTCTCTGGTGAAATTCTTGACTTTGGAATGCCTGTTATCGCAATGAGTATATATAATCTAGATGGGAAAATTTTATCTGCAAACAATCTAGAAATAACTTCTGAGAACACCTTCTCAAAAACACTCCAACTTGATTATTCCTTCTATGAAAAACCATGAGAGTATAAGGTGAAATTGAATTATGGACAAATTTCTCAGTAACATTATTTTCTATTGAAGATGAATTGTTGAATCAGAAATTATAATTGAAGAATTTGAAGAACCTGAGATTATTTTGCTTTATACTGACAAAAAACAATACACCAACAAAGATGTAATCACAATTACTGGTTTAGTTTCAGCAATGGAATCTCCATCAGTGTTAATTGGCGTGTATGATCCATTTGAGATGCCTGCAGGATTTTATTTTGACAATGTAAATTCTGATTTAGAATTTTCTACAAACTTCCTTGTAAAGTCTGGCATGAATTTTAGAGTTGATGGAATCTATTCAATTAAAGCTCATTATGCTGAGACAGAAGCAGTATCTTTTTTTTGAATACTATGAAGTTCTTCCAGATACATATGAAGTAATTGAAGAAATTACTGAACCTGAAGAAACAGAAGTAATTGATGATTATGTTGAAACAAATGATGTTGAGATAATTGAAATTACAATTGATTTACCAACTAAAGACACTAATGCAAATTCTAAAGTTGAAACACCAATAATTGATGATGACACAACAGAGTCAGACAATAATACTCCAACTTAAAATACTCCAAAAGAAATTCTCATTAAAGAAACAAATGATAAAAAAATTAAATCAGACTCTAACAAAAAACAAACTAATCTTTCAGTAGAAGATGTCGAGCTGGGAAAATTATTAAATCAAATTAATCCTGAATGTGATTCTAGTACATTTACTGATACAATTTCACATTATGATGGAATGTGTCCTGCCCTGTATCGATCATGTAAATTTGATATCTCTTTGAAATTCTTTAACGAATCCTTGATTGAAATCCTCGCGATGTTGAAATCTTGACTAACAAAGGTTCTACCTTGGGGAAATTGGGTTATTTTTTAGAGGTAATAGTTACTATGATCAAGCTATTGTAATTGATCCTAGTTTTCTACCTGCTAAAAATAACAAAGCAAATGTTCTTGCAAATCTAGGACATCTTAATGAATCCATTTTACTGTATAATGAAATTCTAAAAGAAAATCCAAATTATATCACTGTCAAAAATAATCTTGAAACTGCATTATCGCTAACTCCTGAGACTTTGAATGTTGATGAAAATGTAAAACAGTATGATGTTGTAAATATTGATGATCCTGAACCATCTTCAGAAAAAACTAATTCAATTAATAACAAAAAACAACGAACTTTTTTGATGAAGTCTTGCATTTTCGTCTTTGGGTTCTTTACTTGGTTTTCTAAACTAAGCTTTTACCTTTTAACTGTACCTGATTTTTCAATAAACCTATAAAGCCCTGATGAGACGACTGTCTAAGGTACAACATGAGTAAGATACTTGAAAAATCATTGAAAGATGCCCTCAAAGAAGATAAGTTAACGATGGGCGCTAAACAAGTTTTAAACTCTGTTAAAAATTCCAAGCTAGTTGTATTGTCTCAATCAGTAAAAAAAGAAATGTTTGAGAAAATTGAATCAGATGCAAAAAAAGAAAAAGTGCCATTGGTCAACTTCCAAGGAACATCAGTCGCATTGGGAAGATTGTGCGGCTTACAATTTAGAATTTCAACAATTTCATTTACATCAATAAGTGATGCAAACATAAAATCAATTTTAAAAGATACAGAAGCTGGGGAAAAAAATGATTAAGTATATTTTAATTCATGAAAGTTTAAATGAAACATTTTTTGTTCGGAGATAAAAAGGATTTTTCATGACACAATCTATCAAACTAACAACTGATCAAATGCGTATGATGTCTCTTTTCCAAAATGTTACCGGTACCACTGCACGTGATTGTATTGAAGATGAAAAACAAGATAGAGTAATTTTTGTTGTAAATTCTGGCAAGATGGGACTTGCAATAGGTAAAGGCGGAACCCATATCAAGTCTCTACAAAATATCGTAAAGAGAAATGTCGAACTAGTTGAATTCGACGAAGATCCGGCAAAATTCTTGTCTAATTTACTAAATTCAAAACTAGTTTCTGAAGTAAAAATAAATAAACGAACAGATGGGTCAAAGCAGGCAATAGTTATGGTAGACACAAGAAAGAAAGGTATTGTTGTTGGAAGAGAAGGCAGAAATGCTGAGAAAGCAAGACTATTGGCAAAACGATATTTTGATATTAGCAGTGTGTTGATTAACAGTCCTGAAAAACAAACATTGGAGTTGTAAGTTATGAGAAAATCACCACTTGGATTATTTGCAGGCAGAGTTTTAACAACCAAAAAGAAGAAACAACGCTGGGCAATCTCTACTTACAAAAGAAGAGAATTAGGAATCGATAAGAAAGCTGATCCTCTTGGAGGCGCACCACAAGGAAGAGGAATTGTTTTAGAAAAAGTTGGTATTGCAGCAAAGCAGCCAAACTCTGCTGTTAGAAAATGTGTTAGAGTTCAATTAATTAAAAATGGTAAAACAGTTACTGCATTTTTGCCACGAGACGGTGCAATGAACTTTATTGATGAACACGATGAAGTACACATTCAAGGACTGGGCGCTACACAAGGCGGGGCAATGGGAGATATTCCTGGAGTTAGATTCAAAGTTTTCAAAGTAAATGGAACCTCTCTTCACGAACTAGTAATTGGTAAGAAAGAGAAACCAAGGAGATAGAAATGGCACAAACAAAGAACTTGTTATTATTTAGAAAATGGGATATGTCAGATATTGAAGTAAAGGATCCTGGATTAAAGACTGCAATCTCTCTTAGAAAACAAATCTTACCTTACACATATGGCCGTTCAGCACTAAAGAGATTCAACAAAGCAGACGTTAACATTGTTGAACGATTAATCAACAAAACAATGCACTTTGGAAAAAAATATGCAAAAAACACTGGTAGGATGACTGGTAAAAAAACCAAAGTTCTCAATACTGTAAAAACTGCATTTGATATTATCTCACTAAAAACTGGACAAAACCCATTTGAAGTTTTAGTTAGAGCAGTAGAGTATTCTGCTCCTAACGAGGATACAACTAGAATTGTTTATGGTGGAACTGTTTACCATGTATCAGTTGATGTTGCTCCAATCAGAAGAGTTGATTTGGCACTCAAATTCATCTCTGATGCAATCAAAGAGGCAACCTTTTCCAATCCAAAACCAATTGAGGAACATATGGCTGAACAACTAATTTTAGCAGCATCAAATGATCCAGCCTCTCCTTCTGTAAAGAAAAAGAACGAGTTAGAACGCATCGCACAAGCCTCTAGATAGAAATTTTTTCAGTAGCCCGAGGCAGATTCGAACTGCCGTCTCCGCCTATATCCACTTTATGAGATCCAGAGGGCAGAATCCTTGACCACTAGACTATCGGGCTACTTGAAAGAAATTTTGATGTTTTAGAATATATTCATTTGTTGTAATTATTTTTGTCTGACTTCATGAATAACAGTTGCATAATCGCAATTCACTCTTACTCTCATGTATGGAATTAATTTGTAATGAATAGAATAAAGGTTTCCTTCTTTGAGTATGATTCCTTTTTGTTGTAATGATGCAAGACCTCTTGCTACAACTGTAATTGGAATGTTTTTTCTTTGACACACTATATCTTGTTTGTATTGAAATTGTTCTAGTGTAAATGAAACATCATTAAGATTCAAAATCAAAGGCCAAACAATTTCAGACCAGACAAATCTCCTGTTCTGTGTGGCTGAAGCATACTTTCCTTTTTCACTCAACATTAATAACATCTGCAAAAGATGTTATAACTTAATAGTTGTCTCAAAGTGAAATCGAAGAATCACTGAACTTATTGCAAAAAGATTGGGATGTAGACCCCATATTACGAGATTTTATGCTTGGAAAAATAACTGATGTTTCTGATTATCCAGTTAAGGTAAAAGATGTTGTATTTCATGTGCCCTATCTGAATTCTCAAAAAAAATATATTTTATGGAAATGTTTCTGGCCTGACTGCCACAACTGTTGTGATAGACAAGGAAGATTACCACTAACTTCTGATGATCTAATTACAATTGGCAAGGGTTTGAAATATCAAAAGCCATCTGATTTTGTAAAAAATGAAACACTAACAGTGACATATCAAGAACCAGGACCTTCTGGACAAATGACAACAATGACTACAATTAATCTAAAAAGAAAAAAAGACGAAACAGAAACAGACGATGGAACTCACATCTCTTGTAGATTCCTAGATGAGGAAGGAGGTTGTAGTATGCATCCAGACAGACCAGGAGTATGTTACTTGTATCCATTTTCTACTTGGCTTGAAAATGAGAAAGGAACTGCTCGTGTTCATGCAACATACCAGTTTACAGGTGATTGTCCTGGATTTTACTTGGCAGAGAATCTAGACCCAATGAAAGAGGAATTCAAAGAATACTCTAAAATCATCTATGATTACAACATGGCATCAAATAGAACTGATCGTGAAAGTTTTGGTTCTGTAAGTTTCAGTTAGGCTTTAGCAACTTTCATCAAGTCTGCCATCTTGATATCCATTCCAAACCTGTCTTCGTTCTTTTTCATGTAACGAAATATTGCAATAAAGTCTGGTAATGCTTTGATGAAACTGAAATCTTTGTGGATTTTTGCTCTAACAAAGTTAAACACCTTGGCATAGACCTTGTAGTGTTTCTCAACTGCTTTCTCGTATGCTTTGAAGTCATGCATGTTCTCTAAGAATATCTCAACGCATTGCAATGATGGAATGATTCCTTCACCCAAAAGTGCATAAACTGTTCCAATTGATTCGCCAACCCCAACAACTTTGCCTGAATAGTATGGCTTGCATCTATCTGGAGTTGCCAATCTAATTGGTCTGCCTTTAGTTTGAATTGCTTTGCCTCCGTGTTTTTTTAGGAATTCATCTGTTGCCTTGATGTGGTTCTTGTTATAATCGCCTGCACCAATGTGTGCCCACTTTTCACCTAGTGGGAAATACCAAAAGTATCCTGACATTCCTGGAAATGGCTCTATGTAAAAGTCATCATATGGAACACCGTTCTCATATTCTACTTTGTATTCGTATGTTGGCAAGAAAAAGTCTTCTTCTAATTTTGGTAGGTATACTCTGTGAAATCCAGTACAGTCAACTATCATGTCGTACTCTTTTTCTAAATCTTCTAGCTTTGGTGATTCGCCGTAGATAATTTTAGAATCTTTAATGAAATCTTTGATTAGTCCTAACTTGTTATATGTACACAATCCTTTGAGTCCAATGTCGAATTTGACATTGTTGTTCATCTTGACATGCATGTTCTTTCCATCATGGATTAGAAAGTCATCAAAATTTCGTCCTGCCTTTTTGCAAAACTCTGTTAGTACTGGTTTTATGGTTCCCCAGGCACAAATAGAGTCATGGTTTTCTTGTCTCATTCTTTCATATCCAACAACCTCATGTTCAGAATCTTTGAGTCTTGCCATTAGATATGATCCTGCAACTCCCATTCCCATTACTGCAATCTTCAAGACAATTTGCGATCTGTGTAGACCTAATAAATACACTATCTGAAAATTTGGCTAGTATTACACCCGGAAGATCATTTTTCATTAGTAGAAATGATTAGCGCCGGTTAAATATCAAAATCGAATAGTCTCTTTGAAAAGATAGTCTGTCGTCTGATTACAAAAGTTTCAAGCCTTAAGACGAATCGCTGTCATCAGATAACAACGCGTTACTGATCTTAAGCGAAGAGCTGTCATCAGCATTCCTTTGAGGAAGTTGATCTTAAGCTCAATCCTTTTTATTAAATTAAATTTGGTATTGTTTTTGAAAATGTATGGATACATTTGAGGCAATAAAGTCAAGGCGTTCAACAAAAAGTTTTGATAAAAATCATACCATGAGCAAAGATGAGATTAACTCCATTTTGGAATTAGCAATATTATCTCCAACTTCTTACAACATTCAAAACTGGAGATTTGTAATTGTAACCGAGCAATCTCTTAAAGACAAACTATCTGAGTTGTCTCATGGCCAGCAGCAAGTCTCAGAAGCTTCTTTGGTTATAGTTTTGTGTGCTGACTTGAACTCTTGGGACAAAAAACCTGAAAGATACTGGGCAAACATTCCTGAAGAACCACGAAATGCATTGGTAGAGTCTTTGAGAAATTCGTATCGGGGAAAATTGCAGCAACAACGTGATGAAGCAATGCGTTCATGTGGAATGGCAGCTCAAACAATAATGTTAGCTGCAAGATCTATGGGATATGATACTTGTCCAATGAAAGGCTTTGATTATGATGCAGTTGGAAAATTAATCAAACTACCTGAAGACCATGTCATAACTATGATGGTAGTAGTTGGCAAGCAAACAAAGACTCCTTCTCCTAGAGGGGGACAAGTTCCACTGTCTGAGCTAGTTTTTAAAAATAGTTTCTAGATTGTTTAAAACTGTAATATTACAATATTAACATCATTTATTATCTATCGTGCCTATACTATTTCGTGGGCATAGATGAAGCAATAAAGAAGCTAGAGACTTCTAACCAAGGGTTAAAGGTAATTTTAGAGAATCTTGATGAGCAGCTTAGTAATATCCGCTCAGATCCTAGACTGGAAGGTTTGGTTGATGACCTAGAGAATTTGTTTTATGCATACTTGAAGACCTGGATTAAAAGCAATACCGAGATTTTAGAAATTCTAAACAAAGAGAAAAAATAATTTTTCTATCAAATTATAAACAAATATCATTCAATAAAAATTGCAGGTTTGAATGGTCTTGCGTGTCTAGCTTTTCCTTTTGGATCATAAATTCCCTCATCAGTTTCTGCATACACAGTTACATCTACCCCAAAGTTTTCTTTTCCAAGCTGAGCTAACTCACTTGACAAGAAACTTTTTTCATCAAATTCTGCAGACTCAAGCTTCATCTGTCTAATTTCAGTTGGTTCAGACAAAATATCCTTGATTGTTTTTTGTACAAAGTCTGGCATTTTTTTGACATCAGATGTTTCCGGATTTGCAATCAAATCCTTCATTACTGCACCCATGTTGGTGTTACCTGACATTACTTTTTCCAAAATACTATGATACACTTTAGTTTTGAATGAATCAGCCGTATAGATTACAATTTTTTGTGGAGTCATTTTGGTAACTTTGATAATATTTGTAATATCCTCAATGGTGCCTTTGAGTAGTTCTTCAGATTGCATTGCAGCTGAATCTATTTCTTCTGTAGAAAACTCGGGCCATGCTGAAGTTGAAGCTAAACCATCATGACCAAGCTTCTCCCACATCTCTTCAGCTATATGTGGAGCAAATGGAGACAACATTGCAACTCTGTTTGAATTAATCTGATGTAATATTCCTGAAACATCTCCTCTTCCTTTAGCTTTGACTCGCTTTTGATACCAGCTCAAATCAAACTCAAATTCAAACAAAATATCATGCAGTGCTTCACGCAATCTCATTTTTTCTATAGCTGATGTTACCTCAGAAATCAAATTCTGAGATTTTGATAAAATCCACCTATCTTCAGCCTCCAAATTGCCAATTTCTCCTGGTTTTACCTTGGAGCATTCCTCAATAAGTGATTCTAGTTTACTTTGAATTCCTGAAACTGATTCCATGTTAAAATCAGCATCCTGTAATAGCTCAGCTGATGAAATTATTGCTAATCTAATTGGGTCAGCCCCATGATCTTTTATTGCAGTTCGTAATGGAATGATATTTCCCATACTCTTTGACATTTTCGCTCCATCCATCATCACACTACCATTGACAACAATTTCTTGTGGCCATAATTTTTTATCAAAGATTGCAACATGATTCAAAACAAAAAATGATAAGTGATTCTGAACTAAATCACGTCCTGAATGTCTTGAATCAACTGGATAAAAGTAAGTAAACTCTTTTTTGATTGTATTAATTACATCCTCAGTTAGCTTTGATGTGCTTGTAGCTAATCCAACATTTCCTTTATCTAATAAAACATAATCAAAGAACTCTTTTGTGAGATTCTCTGGAGTTACTGTTCCATCATTTACAAATCGTGAAATAGTATAGTATGCCATGTATATGACGCTATCTGAAAGTGACTCTACAATCCAATCATTATCCCAAGGTAGTTTTGTTCCAAGTCCTTGTTGTCTTGCACAAGCTCGCTCATGCAACCAATCAATTACCTCTAGAAACTCTGTTTTGATATTGTTTGGTAAAATGTTCATCTCATCAAAACAATTGCGAGCTAATTTCTTCCACTCTTCATCTCCATAATTGAGAAACCACTGATTGTTGAGTACTTTTACTACACATTCAGCTCCACAACGACATCGAACAGGTGCATTCTCTAATACTGAGAATTTTTCTAGGAAACCATTTTCTTGCAACCATGCTCTAATTTTATCTCGTCCAAACTGCACCTTTTCATTGCTAAATTGTGCACATCGCTCATTGAGTTTTCCATCTGTAAACTCTTTGAGATACAATTCCTTTGTTGCCTCTTCTAGCTTTTCATCTGATTGGTCAGACACTCCCATTTTTTCACAAATCTCTTTAGCTGGGATTTGGCCATATCCTGGAGTCACAATAATTGGAATAGGCTCTAATCTTGAGGCTAATTCATGGTTTTTTGCCTTTAAATCCATTAGTGCCTGATAGTCTTTTGGCGCATGGGCTGGCACTGACATTACAAGTCCTGTACCCATGGCAGGCTCTACAAAATCTGCTTCAAAGATTGGAATCTTTTCGTTGTTGTGTGGAGCTATTGCTGACTTTCCAATTAATTCACTACCTGCAACATCACCTTCAATTGAAATTTCTTTTACAAAGAATTCTAGTTTCTTTGCACATTCAGCAGATACTATCCACTTTTCATCATCTGCTTTGATTTTTTTGTAAACAGTGTTTGGATTAACCCACAAGTTTGTTATTCCAAAGATTGTTTCAGGTCGTAATGTTGTAATTGGAAATACATAATCTCCAAACTTGAATTTAATTAAGAAATTTTTCTCATCAATCTTTGGTTCAACATCGCCCATTGTATCATGTTGTGATACTGGGTTTTGATCAACTGGGCACCACCCAACTGGGTGACTTCCTTGAATGATTCTACCGTTTTCTTTTAGAGTTGTTATTTGCCACTCAATAAATTTCTGATAACCTGGAACTATGGTTGTAAACTCTCTTCTCCAATCAATGGAATAACCCATCTCAATCATTCCAGCTTTAATCTCTTCATGAAAATAGTCTGCAATCTTTATTGGCTCTACAAATGTCTTGATTGCATCTTCAGGAACATGATAGATGTTTCTTAATCCATCTAGAATCTCTTCTTCTCCCGCTTTGATTCTTCTTGCCATTCCAAGCACTGGCGTTCCAGTATAATGGAATCCCATTGGAAACAAAACATTGTATCCTTGCATTCTATAGAATCTTGCATGAACATCTGCTAGTGTGTAAGTTCTACCATGTCCGATGTGTTGAGGAGAGTTTGGATACGGGTATGCTACTGTTATGAATTTTTTTGGTTTGTCATTTGGATTTGTTTGGAAGTCTTTGTTTTCTTGCCACTTGCTTCTCCACTTGTTTTCAATCTCACTCCAGTTAATTGTCATTGTATCATCCTAAAATCATCGATTTTGCTTTGGCTATTGCCACGTCTTTTTTAGATGTGTCTTTTCCTCCACCTTGAGCAAATTTGGCATCACCACCACCTGAACCACCCAAAATTGAGGCTATTTCCTTGGCAATTTGGCCTGAATTTACGCCTGAATCTGCCCCTGCATAGACCATAACTCGAACTGTTGGACCAGATTCAAAGATTCCACAGATTGCAGCTTGAGAATCTTTGGCAACTAGTTTCTTGCCAAAGTTGAGATGAAAATATTCGTCATAATCATCACTTGCAGTAAAACAGATTTTGTTGTTAACTGTTATTCCATCAAGATCACCTGATTCTCCAGCTAGAACTTTTTCAAGCAAAACAGGAATCTTTTCTCTTGCTTTTTGTTTATTTTCTTCACGTTGTTTTTCTAACTGCTCTCTTTGTTGTGCTTGCTCTGCTTGTACTTTGGAATTTTCTTCTTGTTGTTTTTCATACTCAAATGCACCAGGACCAGAGACAAACTCTAGACGAACCACGCCGTCTTGAATTCTCTTTGTCTTTGTAATCTTGATTAGCTCAATGTCTCCTGTTTTTTTGACATGAGTTCCACCACAAGCTTCAACGTCTTGGTCTTCAATAGATACAATTCTTACTGATTTTACAGGCACAACACCGCCTTGATAAATTCTAAATCCATATGTCTGCTCTGCAGTTCCTCTATCGTAATAGTCAATGTTTACTGAAAGATTTTGCTTTACCATGTCATTTGCAGCTTGCTCTATATTTTTGACTTCATCATCAGATAATGAAGAGTGATGTGTTATATCCAATCTGGCATGATCATCTTCTTTGAATGCAGAGTGTTGCCAAATCCATGAACCTAAAATTTTACGTGATGATGCATTAAGAATATGAGTGCTGGTGTGATTCTTTGTAATGTTAGAGCGTCTAATAACATCTACTTTACAAGAAACTGTCTCACCTTCTTTTGGAGTACCGCCTTCAAGCTTGTGAACAATAATGTTTGCATGTTTGTCTACATCAACTACTGTAAATCCTACAATACTACCATGGTCTGGCTCTTGTCCTCCACCCCTTGCATAAAATGAAGTTCTATCAAGTACAACCATATCATCAATAACTTTGAGAACTCTAGCATCAAACTCCATTGGGTCATCTTTGTAAAACAGAGTTTCAGTTTCAGGCAAACCCTTTAGTGGAAGTTCAACAATTGCCTTTCTCTTATCTGACTGGTGCAAATCAGATAACTTGGAGTAAAATGTAGATGGAATCTCTGAAATTGCATCAACTTCTTTGAGATATTCAGGTGTAATGCCGTCAGATTCGTAATATGTGATTAATTCATCCACATTAGGAGTTTCTTTCTCTGCAATCTTGTCTGCTTTTTTCTTCATGTGAACTTTGGATTCTTCGTATCTAGCTGATTCTAATTTCAAAATTGCTTTGACATCTTCGCGTTTCTCATCAAGTTCAGGATAAGTATCCTTGAGATAGTCTACATGAGTGTCAATCAAGTCATCAATGTCTAATTTCAAATTTAGTTTGGATATGGTTGCATTGATTCTGCGCAACATCATTCTAAGATTGTATCCACCACCAACATTGCTTGGCAATGCACCATCAGTAATTGCAAAGATCAAAGTTCTCAAATGATCTGCAATTAGATAAATTCCTTCAAGCGGAGTGATTACTTTGTCTAGTTGGTCATCAGTTAGTCCTGCTTTGTTAATTGCATGACGTCTAACATCATTAAGGTCATCAAAGTCATCTAGTGCCTTTGCGATTTCTGTAAAGTATTTTCTTAGCATATCTGAATCTGAATCGATTCCAACTTTTTCAAATAATTTCTGATTAATTGGACCAAAACAACAGTCATAGGCTGTAGGTGTGCCCATTGTTATCCAAGCAAATCTCTCAAGGCCTGCACCCATATCGATTACTCGTTGGTCAAGCGTAGTATGTTGTCCTAACTCTCCTTGAAATTCTGTAAAAACTGCATTTCCCAACTCTAAACCTAGAACAAAGTATTCCAATGATGGACCAAAGGAGCCACCACCAGCCCAAACGTCTTCAACAAAGACAACTTCGTCTTTTTTGATTCCAAATTGTTCAGTTAGTAATCTAAAATCCAAATCAACACATTCGTCTTTCCAATATCCATTATTATCTGGAACACTGTGTTGCCCTATCATACAAAAAGACGAAAAGTGTCTACCAGTAACTCCAACATTTTCTAAATCTTTGAATCTCAAACAAGTTTGTGGAACAACCAACGGATTTGCAGGAAACTCAAAGACTACTTTAGAGCCCATAACTCTTTGAAAGTCGACAATAGATGCAATTGTAAAATACAAATCATCGCGCCAACGACACACAACAGGATATCTGCTAACTGATGTGTGATTGTTTTTTACAAAAAACTCTTCAACTTGTTTCCATGATTGCGTATAATCAAATCTCTTTGAAGTTGGTGGTTCTCCAATGAATGAGTATGTGTCATCTGCATCATCAGGACATAAATCTCGTCCAGAATTCAGAGTCCAAAAGAATCTACCACATTTAGAACATGATTTTCTGACAAATCCTTGCTCTTGGAATAACTTGACGTTATAGTATCTGTCAGGATCTGATGAAAATTCTTTTAGAATCTCTTTTTTGTCCAACGTTGAGGCTGCTCCATTCCAATATTAAGAATTGTCGATTGATAATACATTAAATAGAATATCAATTTCACACTATTCATGTTTGGAAGAAAGCCAGAACTAAAAGAAGGAACTCATATTTTCTCAGTCAAAAAAAATGGTGAATTTAATGACTTTATCTTTGCAGTAGTAACTGGTGTTGAAGGCAGAAAGGTTGGCGTAAATGGAGTTATTGTAAATCCAGTTGGCCTCAAAAACAAGATTGTCCAAGGAAAAACTGGAGAACGATCTTTGGAAATTCTTGAAAACCCAACTCCAGACAATGTTGTTTTAGCTTTGGTTTACAGAGTTGAACATGAGAACTTTACCGAAGTATTGGATCTTGATAAAGACAAGTGTGATATTCTTCCTCCAAAGATCTATGCAATGCTAGATGGTTGGGTTCGTGAATCACTGCCAGAATTTCTAAACAATGTATTGTCATTACCTCCTGGTTCTGAAAGAGATGAAGCAAAGCGAGTCTTGAAACAAAGGATGGATACTCTAGTTGACAAAAACTTGAAGCGAACACTTTACTCTGTTTGCCGAAGTCTCAAAGTTTTGAATTAATTTTAGGCGTGATTTCGCCATAGTTTTATATTATCGGGTATGAAAATCTCGATATAATGGAATATGTTTACGCTGCTTTACTTCTTCACAAGCTAGAAAAAGAAGTTAACGAGGCAAATATCAGCTCAGTTGTAAAAGCATCTGGAGCAGATGTTAATGAAGCCCAAGTTAAAGCACTAGTGGCAGCCTTGGCCGATGTAAACATCGATGAGACAGTTAAAGCCGCACCTGTCGCAGTTGCAGCAGCAGCCGCACCAGCAGCAGAAGGCGGAGATGCAGCAGCTGGTGGTGAAGCAAAGAAAGAAGAAAAACCAAAAGAAGAAGGTAAAACTGAAGAAGCAGCCATGGAAGGATTATCCTCATTATTTGGCTAGACAACTTTACTTTTTCACAATTTACTTTTGATCTCTATTTTTCACTAATCTTATTTAGTTATGCAACTTTGTTTGCATTGAAATGGTAGATTTTTCTTTTGAGCTTGGATCGTTTATTTCTATTTTAGATTATTTGGGAACGATTGCATTTGCAATTACTGGTGCTACTAAAGCAATTGCTCACAAAGCAGACATCTTTGGAATTATTGTGTTGGCAACTGTAGTTGGAGTTACAGGTGGTATTACACGTGATGTAATCTTTGGTAGATTTCCCAATGCATTTTCTGATCCCATATACATCAGTCTATATGTAACAGTAGCAGCTGGCATTGCAATGTTCTTTTTGTATACTAAAATCAAAGGCAAGATGGGTACATGGTTAGTATTTGATGCAGTCGGATTAGGTGTTTTCTCAATTATTGGAGCATCTATTGCATACCAGGTAGTTGGGTTAGACTTTCTTCCAATGTTGTTTGCAGGAGTATTGACTGCAATTGGAGGAGGAATTCTCAGAGATGTCTTTGTTAGAGAAATCCCGATTGTTTTTGTAAAAGAGGTATATATGCAGTAGCTAGTGTAATCGGAATTGTAGTCTTTTATGCAATCTTGTCATCTGGGGTTGATATCCAAGTTGCACCAATAATTGGAATAGTAGTAGCTACTGGAATCAGATCATTGGCAATGAAGTATAATTAGAATCTTCCTAAAGCGAAAGGTTCAGTTGATTAGGCTGGTGTGTAGTCTTTTGCTTGACCTGCAACTGCTCTAGCTTGAGCATCTGCTTTTTGCAAGATTTGCTCTTTTGTTTCATCAGTCATGAATCCTGATTCAACAGATAGAGAGCGTGCATATTGTGATGCCTTTGCAAGTATTTGTGAGATGTTTTCTGGTGTAACATATGTTGCTTCAATAGATAATGAAACTGCTTCTTGGTGTGCTTGAGCAAATTCGTTTCTAATCTTCTCAACATCAATTACCATCTCTTCTTCGGCATACTTGAGGCCATCTTCTAATGCTGTGTATAATGAAATTCCTGCTTCTACAGGTTTGATATCTAATTTTCCTAAAATTGCTGCTAGTTTTTCATTGATTGCTTCTCCTTTCTTTACTGGAGTAGAGTCTTTTGCAATCCAGATTGTTCCTTGATCAATCTTTGTTGGAATTCCAGCTTCTTTGAATTCTGTAAGCATTGGTCCAGGTGCAATCCCTGTGTTTTTTGCAGGAACTACAATGTCGATACTTGCAACATCTCCTCCTCTTGCTGCCATCATAATCTTGTTTTTGGCAAGAAGGACATTTAGCTTGAATGGTGACATGTTAGTAAACATGAACATGATTTGTCCTTTGAGTTCTCCAACAATGTTTTTGATTCCTGGGACATCAAGTCCTTCAATTGCTTTTGCTGCAACCTTGTCTTTGATGCTTACAAATTCTACTTCACCTTTGAGAGTTTTTCTTAAAGGTAGAATCTGAGTGGAACGTACCTTACTCATTTTGATTATAGCTAAAACTTTGTATTTTTTTGGTAATTCTTGTAATTGCTGATACATCTGAGCTTTCTTCTTTGGATAAGAAGTTCTATTTCCATGCAAATTTCTTCTTAACCTCTTGTACTTGTTTTACTGGTTTGCCCATTGTAGTTTTTATCACAACTCTTTTGATGTTTCTTTCTCCATTTGGTAATTTCTTTTCAACTGCACTCAAAATTGTGTGTGCATTAATTGCTAAATCTGCATCATCCATCGATTCATCTCCAATCTTGCATGATAGAGATAGTGATGCTCTTGTTCTAACTTTAATTGATGATCTAAATCTGTCCAAAAATGATTCAATAGGTGCATTAAATGGAACTGGTGTTGGCATCTTCCCTCTTGGACCTAAAAGCTGACCCAGCGTCTTACCTACAACTGGCATAACTTTAGTGTCTGCCAAAAAGAAATCATATTTGTTAATGAATTTTCTAGACTCTCTTTTATTGCTTGCAAATTTGTCTAACTCTGCTTCTCCAACAACAGCATCTGCTTTGGCTTGTTTTGCTTTTGTACCCATGTCTCCAGTTGCCATTACACAAACAGTTGCTGGAGAACTTGTCTTTGGAAGCTGAATAACTTCATTGAGTGCAAAACCTTTCTTTACATCAATATCTTTGAAGTTTACAATCAACTCCAGGGATTGTTTGAATTTTCTCTCTTTGGTTGCAGTCTTTGCTTCTTTGATCATTTCAGCAAGCTGAGCCTCGTTAATCATTACGAACAATCTCGAGAAAGCCTACTTAAAATCGTTTAGAGATTCAGGCATGTGGTTTTTCATTAATGCTAAAAAATTACACTTTTTGCCCAGAATAGTTGCAAATCAAGAGCAAATTTTTCTCAAAACCTACATATATTAAATCACAACCAAAAATTCCTAACACGATGCACAGATTTGACAAACTTGATATGAAACTGCTTTACGAACTAACCAAAGACGGCTCGATCTCAGTTCCTGCATTATCCAAAAAACTTGGAATCAACGCCTCTGTGTTGTATAGCAGAATAAAGAGACTGATCAAGAAAAAACTCATCAAAAAATTCACAGTTGAAATTGATGACTCTCTATTAGGCATCGGCGTAAAGGCATCTGTTGGAATCAACAGAGACCCAAAATTCAAAGATGCAATCCACAAAAAATTCATGGACACTCCTGAAGTTGTGGCTATCTCTGAAGTTACTGGCAGATTTGATATTATGGTTGAAGTATTTGCAAAGAATCTAGAGTCCCTTCACTCTGTAGTAATTGAAAAGATCGGAAAAATTGAAGGTATTCAAAATACTGAAACCTTTGTAGAATTGCAAAAAACAAACAAAGATCCTGTTTATCTAATTCAATAATTATTGGAATTTTTCATCCCATTTGTCTTCATTGATTTCGGCAGTAATTTCTTTAGGAGTCTTTCCTTCTACTTTGACTCCTAGTGCTACACAAGTACCAATGATGGTCTTTGCTACTGACTTTAATGAAGAAGCATAAGATTTTTCCAATTTTGTATTTGCTACTTTGACAATTGAATCCATTGTAACATCTCCGGCCCATTCAGTTCCAGATGCTCCTGAACCCTTCTGGATTCCTGCCTCTTTCATGATTAGTGCTGCAGCTGATGGAATACCGATTTCAATTTCATACTTTTTTGTGTCGCTATCAACAATAACTGAGACTGGAACTTTCATTCCCTCAAAGTCTTTAGTTTTATCGTTAATTGCATTGATAACTTCCATAATGTTGACGCCAAGAGGACCTAATGCTGGACCCAAAGGTGGACCTGCTGATGCTGCTCCTCCTGTTACAAGTGATGAAATTTTCTGTTCTCCCATATTCTCTTACCTCATTATGAAAAATTTAATCCTTCCTAAGCCTCACTTGATAATTTTAGGTAATTTGCGTCTACTGTAACTGGTAATTGGTATGATGCATCCAACAATACCACTGTAGCTTCTTCTTTTTCAGCATCAATTCTAGTGATTGTGGCTTTCATTCCTTTGAATGGACCTCCAGTGATTTCTACCACATTGTCTACTGCTAATGTTGATATAGTTGATTTCTTGATTAGATAACCTTCAATGTCTTTGAATTCTAATTCTCCTCTAAGTTGACCGCGGATGTGTCTTACTCCTTCAACTGCCATGTAAGCATCGCTTGGATTGACTGCTTCAATTACTACATATCCTTTTAGATTATCAACCAAAAGAACTGATTGAATGTTGATTTGATTTGAATTTGCTTTAACTTCTAATAGTCTCATTACCACTTTTTCTTGTCCACCAGTGGTTCTAATTGCAAACAAATGTGATTTTACTTCTTCCGACAATTTTACCTACCAAATGTAATTACTGAAAAGACAAATTGAATTGTAAATCCAATTGCTCCAACTCCTGCTATTCCCAATAAGACCAATCTAAGATGTTGTGAATACTCATCTCTGTCTGGTTTTTTAGCCATTTTCATAGTATTGGCCATATTTTTCAAAGTCTGCTTTGGGTTCATTGCTGGAAATTAATAGGGTGTACTTATATCTCTTATCTAATGGAACTGCTCGTTGCATATCAAGATGACCCAGCAGGTCACAATATGGCAAAATATCTTTCAAAAGATATGAACAAAGACGGTGATATTTTTCGCGGAAAATTCTATGATCTACTAATTATCCCAACTCCAGCAATCTCTGCTGATTGGTTGGAAGAAAAATATGATTATGATGGATTTGTTTTTCTCTCAAAGCATGCAGCTGAATCTGGAGTACTTGCTCTGACCTGTCACAGCACTGGAAATTTTTCAGAGGCAAAATTTGGCGGAAATCAAAGACAAGTAGCCATTCCACACCCAGATATACAAAAAAGATATCTCCAAACTCTAAAGGAAAACCAAGAAAAGTTTTCAGAATTTCAGATCACTATAGAGGCAACCCACCATGGACCTACTGCCTTGAAGAAACCAGCAATTTTCATTGAAATTGGAACTACAGAAAAACAATGGAATGACGTTTCCTTATGCAATTCTGTGGCAGCTCTGGTTCACCAAGTATTCTCACAACCAATACCTAAAAATCCTGTAGCAATTTGCTTTGGTGGAACTCACTATCCATCAAAATTTACTGATGAATTACTTGATGGCAAATTTGCACTTGGAACAGTAATTCCAAAACATGCATTAGAAAATCTTGATGAAGAATTATTCTCTCACATTCTTGCGCAAAACAGTATGGCAAAAGCTGCTCTATTGGATTGGGCAGGTTTAGGTCCTAACAAACAAAAAGTACTTGACTTTCTTGCAACAACTAATCTTGAGGTAATCAAGCTTTGAATCTTGAACAAAGAATCTACAAAAAATTACTTGAAGTTCCAAAAGGCAAAGTAACAACTTATGGAGAACTATCAAAAGCTGTTGGAATCAAAAATGGTCAGCGATTCGTTGGCAATGTAATGAACAAAAATCCTTATCCTGCAATTGTTCCATGCCACAGAGTTGTAATGTCAACTGGAAAAATTGGTGGATATGCATATGGAGAGCACATCAAAACAAAGATGCTAAACAATGAAGGCATCCAAATTAAAGATGGTAAAATTCTAGACTGGAAAAATAAGATACACAGATTCTAATTCTTTCTTTTTGCCTTAACTTCTTCCATTAAGGTTCTAAGATGTGCTTTATTTCTAACAGTGTTTCCGCCGACCTTTTTGTAAAGTGACCAAAACTCTGGATTAGTCAAGTCCTTTCTGTCTTTTGCAATTTTCAATAGACGTCTTAATGAACGAATTTTAGCAACATAAACTTCCTTTTTGCCTACTCTTGCTCCTTTTCTACCTTGTTTTGAGCCTTGAGTTGTACCTCTCTTGTTTTTCTGATCTTTCTTTGTTTGTGCTCTACCTCTAGAAGTTCCTGTAAATGAACTAATTTTGATTGTGTTTGCAGTAATGAGACTTCTGATGTTATCTCTAGTGATTGCATCTGCAACATCGTCAAGATGATCAGGATCTAATTTTATTCTGTGAACTCCAACACCAGTTACTCTGGCTGCTAGTCTCTTCTTAGCTTTAAGATTTACTACCACTTGCACTCACCCTTGCATTAAAAATTTTGAATTTGTTTTCAATTGCTTTTGCAACAATCTCTTTTCTTTTTCTAGTTCCAACACTATGTCCGAATCTTACTCCGTCTTTTTTTGGATCTAATTTTTCTAAGTCGCTTAAATTATGAACTAAATTATCAGTATAGCCTGAAGGATGCAATCCTCTTGCTTCTTTTGGTCCACCATATCCTACTTTAACAAGACCTGGACGACCTCTGCTCTTTTGTTTTCTCTGATGATGATCGATACCTTTTGGTTTTCTCCAAGTAGTTTGGAGTCTAACATAACGCCAACTCTCTGGTCTAATGAAGTCAGGATTGTGTTCTTTTACTCCCTGTCTCTTCTCTAGCTTATCCTTGTTGATTGGCATACGAATGACTC
Source organism: Candidatus Nitrosopumilus sp. (assembly GCA_965215075.1). Lineage (GTDB taxonomy): Archaea > Thermoproteota > Nitrososphaeria > Nitrososphaerales > Nitrosopumilaceae > Nitrosopumilus. The sequence goes on along the minus strand of OZ244033.1, from coordinate 1,591,484 downwards.
GAGAATTTTGAAATAAATACGTTCCTAGAACAAAAAATTTCAGATAAGAAAGAGATAATAAGGAAATTCAAGGCGGATCGAAATATCTCATGACCAAGCTTGAGATTGATGAAATTATTTTTGGAGGCGTAAATCTCTGACCCAAGTTGTAGGTTCAGCTGTAACTAGCAAATTCTCAGAACAGCTTGCTGCATTTGGAATAAGCCCTTCCAAAGTCCACAGGAATCTCAGCGTTGATGAAATGGTTCATCTTGCAGTTGAGCGAAAAGAAGGGACAGTAAATTCAACCGGATCTCTTTCTGTAAGTACTGGAAAATATACTGGACGTTCTCCTGATGACCGTTTTATCGTATACGATGATAAAACCCATGACACAATTGATTGGGGAAAAATCAATCACCAATTCCCAAGTGGAAAATTTGAGAAACTCTTAGAAAAAATGAAAAAGTTTGTTGACAACAAAGAACTCTTTGTTTTTGATGGCTTTGTAGGTGCAGACCCAGAAAACCGTTTACCAATCAGAGTCATAAATGACCATGTTTGGCAAAACATGTTTTCACAAAACTTGTTCATTAGACCAACTGACAAAGAATTAGAACATCACGAACCTGAATTTACAATCTTATGTATCAATGATTTTAAAGCAGTTCCAGAAATTGATGGAACTAGAACTGATATCTTCATTCTCATTGACTTGACAAGAAAAATTGTCTTGATAGGTGGAACTGAATATGCAGGAGAAATGAAAAAATCAATGTTTGGTGTCATGAACTATCTTTTGCCTGAACATGGAGTCTTTCCAATGCACTGTTCTGCCAATATCGGTGAAAAAGGAGACACTGCATTGTTCTTTGGATTATCTGGTACAGGAAAAACTACTCTTTCAGCAGATCCTAATAGACAATTAATTGGAGATGATGAACATGGGTGGTCTGATAATGGTACCTTTAACTTTGAAGGTGGTTGTTATGCAAAATGTATCAATCTAAGTCAAGAAGCAGAACCTGAAATTTGGAATGCAATCAAACCAGGTGCAGTATTAGAAAATGTTGTTCTAAATGACAACGTTCCAGATTATGATGACAATACTTTAACAGAAAACACACGTGTTGCATATCCATTAGATTTCATTCCAGGTGCAGTAATTCCAAGTGTTGGTGGAAATCCTAGAGTCATAGTATTTCTTACAGCCGATGCATTAGGAGTCTTACCTCCAGTATCTAGATTAACAAAAGAAGGTGCCATGTTCCACTTTATGTCTGGATATACCAGCAAACTAGCAGGAACTGAGAGAGGAATCAAAGAACCAAAATCTGTCTTTTCAGAGTGCTTTGGTGCACCATTCATGCCTAGACCTGCATCAGTATATGCAAAATTACTTGGAGAAAAAATCAATCAACACAACACAGTAGTGTATCTTATCAATACTGGTTGGTCTGGTGGTCCATACGGAGTTGGAAAAAGAATCAAGATCAAATACAGCCGTGCAATGGTAACTGCAGCACTTTCTGGTGCACTTGATATTGTAAAGTACAGACATGATGATTTATTCAATCTAGACATTCCAACTGAAGTTGAAGGAATTCCTTCTGAAATCCTAGATCCAAAATTCACTTGGGTTGACAAAGACTCGTATGATCTTTCTGCTAAAAAATTAGCTCAAATGTTTGTTGAGAACTTTAAGAAATTTGAAGGCGTCTCACCTGAAATAGTTGCCGCAGGTCCAAAAATTCCTCAGTAATCTTATCTTCTTTTAACCAATCCAACGATTCCAATTATAATTACAATTCCTGCAATTATTCCAATCTGCCTTTCTGGAAGATCAAGAATATCTAATCTGCTAGAATTTTCTGGGAGTGAAATGATTTCTATTGTATTAAATGCATCAGAGGAATTTCCATGCACTCTGATTTTTGCATCAATCCAATATTCTGCATTTTCATAGATTTCTATTTCTGCTTGTTTGGTTGGCGTTGCAGTTGTAGTATCTGTTCTCCCATCTTTAGAATTAGTTACTGAAATTTTTGCAAAGCTCCATTCTTCAGGATGATAAATATCAAAGAATAGTTTTTGATTTTGTTGACTTACTGAAATAGAACCTGGTGTATAATGCACAAGAAATGGAATTACATATCTTGAATCATCGTGATGAATGATTATTCTTCCTTCGTGATCTCCAAAGTTTTCTTCAACCATATTCATTTTGATGTGTAAAACATTTCCTTCAAGAATATGTGCAAACTTTATGAACTCTGGTCCTTCAAATTTGACATCCAAATTTTCCAAAGTACCATCAAGTAGTTTCAACTCGAATTGTTCTTCAGCGATTAAATCATCAGATGAAACACTTGTAACAAAATTTGGTGGCATGATGATTACTTTTGCATTGTAAGCATTTCCAATGTCTAATCTTCCAGCTCCTGCTTCCTGAACAGAAAACTCCTCTCCATAGGCGTCAGAAACAGGCTCAGCTGTGGTTAGTAGTAGTGATTTTATCTCATGGTGATGCAATTCTGGATTTTTTTGTAGTAACAACGCTGCTGCTCCACTAACATGCGGTGCCGCATAACTTGTACCACTTGTGAAATTGAATCCAGCATTATTTTGAGTGGTGTTGATGTATGCTCCAGGTGCCACAATCTCTGGTTTTAGATAAAATGGTGAAACCGGCCCTCTAGAACTAAAGTGTGCAATAAAATCTGGATTGTAAAACAAATGCATACTAGCTTCATTTCCATTAATGATTGATTCTTTGATTTCCATTCCCTCTTTTCTGTCAATTGACACAACTGGAATTTGTGGTGTGTATCCAGGTTCCATAAATTCATGAATCAGTTCTCCAAGAAATATTCCGTCTCTATTGTTGTAAACAATCAGAGCCTTTGCTCCAGCATTTGCTACATTGTTTTCTTTAATTGAAAAATAAAGTAATTCACCTTCAACATTGCTTCCTCTTTCAACAATTACAATTGCATCTTTTACATCAATATCTTTCAAGTCTTCAATTTTTCCAAATCCTGCAAATACTAACTTGCCAGTAATTGGCTCATCTAGTTTTGAAGAACCAATCATCGGAATTACTGTATATGGCTTGTCATCAACTTCTAGAGTTGCAACCAAACTAGATGTTAGATTGTTATATGTTGCACCTACTGTAACAGAACCAAAATTTCTTCCAGGACTTCCAATTGTTTCTAGTTCAGGCCCATCATTTCCTGCTGCAGTAACTACAAAAATTTCTCTATCTAATACATTATTTACTGCACGCTCTATCTTAGAGTTTGTTTTGTTTACTCCTAAACTAATATTGATGATGTCAGCTTCTTCTTCAATTGCTTTTTCTATTGCTCTGATAATTAATTCTGAAGAAACTCCTTCTCCATCTTCTGAAACTTTGTATGCAAGAATTTTTGCTTTAGGTGCTACGCCTTTTGCTTGACCATCTGCTGCAATCACTCCTGCAACCTGCGTACCATGTCCATTGTTATCCATTGGGGGTTGACCTTCTTGAATGAAGTTGTATCCTCCTACAACTTTTCCATCAGGACCCCATCCAAAAAGATCTGGGTGTTCAAAGTCTACACCAGTATCAATGATTGCAATTTTAATTCCCGTCCCATCAATTCCGTCCATTCTTGGAATTTCTGTTCCAACATATGGAACACTTCTTTCCAAGTATGTCTGAATTTCATTTTCAGATTGAAATGATTGTGATAAAATCAATCCAGTCAAAAACACAACTATTATAGAAAAAATTACAAAGAATCTCATAATTTTTCTAGAATTTTTAACAAGTAAAAATGAATTGCTTAGTAAAGCAATAAATTGAATAAATTTTCCAAAGTATTCATGGGAAAATACACACTTCCTGAAATACTCTATGCTTATGATGCATTAGAACCTCACATTGACGCAAGAACAATGGAGATTCATCACACAAAGCATCATCAAACATACACTGACAAACTGAATGCTGCTCTTGAAGCATGTCCATCTGAAATTCAAGAAAAAGATATCCTTGACATTTTGTCTGATATCAATTCTGTTCCAGAAGACAAAAGAGGCGCAATTAATTTCAACGGTGGTGGCTATGATAACCACAGGCTATTTTGGAACAACATGAAAGCAAATGGCGGTGGAGAACCAGGTGGATCGGTTGCTGATGCAATCAATGCTTCTTTTGGAAGCTTTGCTGACTTTAAAGAGAAATTTTCATCCACTACAGCAGTAATTCAAGGCAGTGGTTGGGGATGGTTAGTATACAATCCTTCTTCTGGAAAGGTTGAGTACAAATCAATGCCAAATCAAACTAGTCCACGAACTGAAGGATTAGTGCCATTGTTAGGCTGTGATGTTTGGGAACATGCTTACTATCTCAACTACCAAAACAAAAGACCAGCATACATCGAAGCATGGTGGAATGTAGTCAATTGGGATGAAGTAGAAGATAGATTCTCAAAAGCAAAATAAAGTACATTCTTTATTTTTTCTTCATTTTTCAATTCTATGAATGAATTTATAACCATCTGAGAAAGGTTTGTTGTAAATGAGTGAAGAACAGGCACAGCAATTAATGCAGCAAATGCAAATGCTTGAAACATATTTTTCAGATTTATCTCAAAGAGAGGGAACTTTCATGAATGTTTTACGAGAGGCAACTGCTACAATTGAATCAATAAAGTCTCTTAATCAAAAATCAGATTCTGAAACTCTAGTTCCAATTGGAATGGGAACATACATTCCAACAAAAATCTCATCTAACAACAAAATTATCTTGAACATTGGCGCAGGTGTTGCAGTTGAAAAAGACTTTGATTCAGCAATTAATTATCTTGAAGCAAGAATCAAAGAAATTGAAATTGCTTTACAAGATAATGCTGCAAAAAAACAAGATGCAGCAGCACGATTAGAGCAATGTAGAGGCCAAATCAATCAATTAATGCAAGCTGAATCACAATCCCAACCAAAATCTGGATAAAACATGTTTGAAAATCTTCGAAATGCATTTTCAAGTGCAGCAAAAAGTTTTGGAGAAAAAGAACTCAAAGAAAAAGATATTGAAGACATTCTTTTTGAATTAGAAATTTCTCTTTTAGAGTCTGATGTAGCTACCGAAGTAACTGATTCAATAAAATCCGACTTGAAAGAAAAACTCATTGGTTCCAAAGTTGAAAAAAATGAAATTGAAAAATTTGTTAAAGACAGTTTGATTTCTAGTATCTCGATTCTGTTTGATGATGCAGGAAAAGTTGATCTTTTTGAAAAAATTAATGAAAAAAAGAATCAGAATCAACCATTTTTGATTTTATTTGTGGGCATTAATGGTACTGGAAAAACTACCTCGCTTGCAAAACTTGCATACATGTTACAACAAGCAAAATTTTCAGTTGTAGTTGCCGCAGCAGATACTTTTAGGGCTGGAGCAATAGAGCAATTGCGCGAACATACTAATCGTCTTAACCTAAAACTTGTTGCTCAAAATTATAATTCAGATCCTGCAGCAGTAGCTAGAGATGCAGTATTGTATGCTAAATCTCACAAAACTGATTGCGTACTAATTGATACTGCAGGAAGAATGCAAACAAGCAAAAACTTGATGGAACAGATTGAAAAAATTACTAAAGTCGTTAACCCTGACATGAAAATCTTTGTTGGTGATTCACTTGCAGGAAATGATACTGTAAATCAAACACGTGAATTTTTTGAGCATGTCAACTTTGATGGTTCTATTTTGACCAAAAGTGATGCAGATGCACGTGGTGGTGCTGCATTATCTATTGTAAAAATTACCTCTAAACCAGTAATGTTCGTTGGTGTAGGACAAGAATATCCAGATCTAATACCATTTGATAAGGAAACTTTTCTTGAAACTGTTTTTGGTCCATTGGACGATGTTGAAATTAAAGAAACTTCTGAACCAGAACTAGAACCAGAACCAACTTCTGATGATCCGTTTGAAGGAATTAGTGATGATGACATTGCAACATATTCAGATTTGTTTGATGTTCCTCCACCTGAAAGTGACAATGATACAATCAAACTTGCAAAACAAATTCGTGAGTGGATAAAAAAAGGAAGACCTAAGCCTGGTGAATCAAGTGTTAATGATGAGATTGATGATGAAGATGAGGATGAACAAGAAGAGGATCAAAACCCTAAAAAGAAACGAGGTAGGTTTGGATTCCTTAGGAAATGAAACTCAAAACAAAAAACTTACTCACTTTAGCGGAATTAACCCCAAAGGAATTTGTGGGACTAATTGATCATTCCATCAAATTAAAAAAAGAACTCAAAAAAGGCGGCAACAAACCTGTTTTGAAAAATAAAACATTAACAATGATTTTTCAAAAGCCGTCAACTCGAACACGAGTAAGTTTTGAAATTGGAATGGATCAATTAGGAGGTTATGCAGTTAATCTATCTTCTAATGACATGCAGTTGTCTCGAGGTGAATCCGTTGAAGATACCGCAAAAACTCTATCCCGATATACTGATTGTATTATGGCCCGTGTTTATGAACACAAATTAATCGAGAAACTATCTGAATATGCAAGCGTCCCAGTAATCAATGGATTATCGGATGCCTTCCACCCATGTCAAATTTTAGCAGACTTTATGACAATCAAAGAAAAGAAAGGCAAACTCAAAGGATTGAATATTGCTTGGGTGGGCGATGGAAATAATGTATGCAATTCTATGATTCATGGATCTGCATTGAGTGGAATTGACATGACCATTGCAACTCCAAAAGGATTTGAACCAATCAAATCTGTTGTCAAAGACTCCAAGAAACTAACAAACATAGAATTAACAACAGATCCTCTGATTGCAACCAAAAATGCTGATATTGTTGTAACTGATACGTATTCTTCAATTCACAACAATGATCCTAAACGAATCAAGAAGTTTCTTCCAAAGTACCAAGTCAATCCTAAACTAATGAAGACTGCAAAGAAAAACGCGATCTTCATGCATTGTCTTCCTGCTAAACGAGATCAAGAAGTTACATCATCAGTAATTGATGGTTCTCAATCAGTTGTTTGGGATGAGGCAGAAAATCGTCTTCACACTCAAAAGGCATTACTTGCCGCGCTCATTCACGCTTAACGTATATAAGAGCAGATTCAAACTCGATTTCTGTAGATGGCCTATTCAAAAATATTGAGAAGACTTAGAGAGGAAAAGACCAATTATAAAAAACGCGGAACCATGCTCATGGGTAAGCGTGATTTCATCACTGTAAATATTACTAATGAAAATACTCAAGTCCAAATCCTCAAGCCTGGAATGACAGGTGACAAGGTTGTGGCTTCTGCACATTCACGATACTTGATTGAAAAAGGCTGGAAAGGTTCTAGAAAAAGCGTTCCAGCAGCTTACCTTACTGGATATCTAGCAGGAAAGAAAGCACTTGGCCAAGGCGCAAACGACGCTATACTTTACACTGGAACAAAAAGATACACACAAAGAATGGCAGCTGCTCTCAAAGGAGTTATTGATGCTGGTCTTAAAGTTCCAGCTAATGAAGAAACATTTCCATCCGACGACAGAATCAATGGAGAACATCTAACAGTAAAAAATGAAATTTCTAAAATAAAATCAACAATTGATACTGAGGTTAAATAGAAATGAGTCAAGCAACCCAATCTAAACCGCCACAAGGACAAAGAGGAAACGGAGACCGTCCAAGACGACCACGAAGAGAACCCGAAGAAGAAGTTTGGGTTCCAAAAACTATCTTAGGACAAAAAGTTGCATCTGGAGAAATTTCTTCTCTAGAAGAAATCATTGAATTAGGATTAAGAATTCAAGAAGCAGGTATTATCAAAAAACTACTTCCTGATTTGAAAAGTGAAGTAGTTGATGTTGGAATTATTCAAAAGATGACTTCTAATGGTCAATCAACTAGATTCAAAGCAATTGTTGCAGCAGGAAATGAAAACGGTTACTTGGGAATTGGTCAAGGAAAATCAAAACAAATGAGAATTGCAATTGAAAAAGCAACTAACCAAGCTTATCTTAACGTAAACCCAATCAAACTAGGATGTGGCAGTTGGGAATGTAGATGTGATCAAAAACATTCCATCCCATTCAAAGTACGAGGAAAAGGTGGAAGTGTTACAATTGAAATTATTCCAGCACCACGTGGACTAGGTTTGGTTGCTGGTGGTAAAATTAAACGATTATTGGAATTGGCTGGTCTTAAAGACGCATGGACTACAGCAAAAGGTTCTACTCCAACAATGAATTCAACTTCAAAAGCAATATTGGATTGTCTTAGACAGACATTTAGTCAGGGTTGAGAAAAATGGCAAAAGCATATCTTGTTGTTAGAATCAGAGGCCAAGCAGACGTTCCATACTGGGCAACACATACTATGACTTTGCTAAAATTAGACAAAAAATATCGTGCAACAATTTTACCTGCCAAAGAAAACACTTTGGGAATGTTAGACAAAGTCAAACATTATGTTTCTTGGATTGAACTTGATGCAGAGTTAGCAAAAGAATTGATTGACAAGAAAGCACGTAAATCTGGTTATCAAAAAATAACTGCTGAGGATCTTAAAGAACTTGGTTTTGCAAGTTCAGATGAATTGGCAGCGGCTTTGGCTGAAGGCAAAGCAACTTTATCTAAATTAAAACCTCTAAAACCATGGTTTGCTCTAGCACCTCCAAAACTTGGATTCAAGAGAAGTACCAAGAAATTGTATGGACAAAAAGGTATCCTAGGACAAAACAAAGAACTTGATGCAATTGTTAGGAGAATGATCTAACATGGCAACAAGACTAAGAAAGACTAGAAGACTTAGAGGAGGACGTCATATGGGATGGGGACAAGTAGGTCAACACCGTGCAAGTGGACATAAAGGCGGTCTTGGAATTACTGGTATGATGAAACACCACTATAGTACTTTGTTAAAGGATGACCCAGATCATTATGGTCATGATTCAACTAAACCACCTCACCCAAATATCACAAAAAAATGGACTAGCGTTCGAGATCTAGATGACTTGTTCACTAAATTCGGTAAAGAAGAAGGAGGAAAGAAAGTCGTAGACCTAAAAAGTGCAGGATACGAAAAACTCCTTGGCGGCGGAAAACTAACTAATGCTTATTCCGTCAAAGTACAACAATTTACAGCATCTGCAGAAGAGAAACTAAAAGCCGTAGGCGGAGAGATTCTTGAATCTGCTAAAAAAGAAAAGACTGATGGAGAAGAGGTAGTAACAGACAATGGCTGAAGGCGGTACAGTTACCACAATTATTAGAAAAGTCGTTTTCAAAGCAGAACCCTATATCCCTCAGGTTCCAAAACCAAAAAAGAAAATCCCACTTCAAACTAGATTGCTTTGGTGTGGAGTTGCATTACTCATCTACATGGTAATGGGTCAAACCCCATTATTTGGAGCAACAGCACCTGAATTTGATTTTCTAGCATTTGCTAGAGTTATTTTTGCATCACAACAAGGTACCCTTGTTGAATTAGGAATAGGGCCGATAGTTACAGCAGGACTCTTGATGCAATTATTGAGAGGTTCTGATATTCTCAGATTTGATTTCAAAAAACCAGAAGAACGAGGAGTATTCCAAACAGCTACCAAGCTTGTAACGTATGTTGTAATCGTAGTTGAATCTATTGTATATGGTGTAGCAGTTTACGGTCCAGGAGTTACCGACCCTAACGTATTGTATATTATGGTCGGGCAGCTGATGGCCGCGTCGATAATTATCATGTTCTTAGATGAATTAATCCAAAAAGGCTGGGGACTGGGAAGTGGAATCAGTCTGTTCATTATGGCAGGTGTAGCTCAGCAGATTTTGTGGAGTCTCTTTAGCCCGTTACCTGCAGGAGATGGTGGAACCATTGGTATCATTCCATACATTGGCCAATCAATAATGAATGGAGACCTTTCAAACATAATGTTCCGTTCAAATCAATTGCCGAGCATATTTGGATTGTGTCTGACGGCAGGAGTACTGCTGATACTTGTATTTACACAAGGAATGAAGATTGAGATTCCAATTGTTTCAACAAAATACAGAGGTTTCTCTGCTGTTTATCCAATCAAGATGATGTATGTCTCTAACATTCCTGTAATCTTAGCATCTGCACTTACTGCAAACGCCGTATTTGTTTTCCAAATGTTGTGGGCGAATCTGAACCCGCGGAACAATAATTTCTTTGTAAATATTATAGCGCAATTTGATCCTACAAGTCCGTCTACACCTATTGGTGGTCTTATCTACTACATCACTCCTCCAAGAGGACTTGATGTAGCTGCATTGGATCCCATGAGAGCAGTAGGCTATGTCTTGTTTATGATTGGAATTGTCATAGTATTTGGTAGATTATGGGTTGAACTTGGTGGACTGTCTCCAAACAAAGCAGCTCAGAACTTACTTGATGCAGATGTACAAGTTCCTGGATTTAGAAGATCAAACAAACCAATTGAAGCATTGCTGAACAAATACATTCCATCGGTTACCATCATAGGTTCTACAATTTTGGGCCTTTTGGCTGGTGTATCTGATGTTTTAGGTGTATTTGGTTCTGGAATCGGAATTTTACTGATGGTAGATATTCTCATTAACTATTATACACAGTTAGTTAGAGAACAAGTAGAGATCGTCATGCCGCGGTTGGGTGCTTTGCTTGGTAGAACATAGAAAAATTGTAATGGTTGGAATTCCAGGTGTTGGAAAAACCTCTATTTTAGAAAAGATGGTAGAGATTGTCAAAGACCATGACAAGAGTGTCAGCGTAATTAGTTTTGGAACTTTGATGTTTGAAGTCGCAAAAGAAAATGGTCTTGAAGACAGAGATAGACTAAGAAAATTACCTGTTTCTGAACAGCAAAATCTACAAAAACTTGCCGCAGAAAAAATTGCCACTCATGATGAAGACGTAGTAATTATCGATACTCATGCTTTTATTAGCTCTCCTGAAGGATACTATCCTGGCTTGCCAGAACCTATTCTCAAAATTATCAAACCCACAAACTTTGTTTCAGTTTCTGCTAAACCTGAAGAAATTTATAATAGACGAATGAAAGACGACACCAGAAACAGAGATAAAATTACTCTTCCAAATATCAAAAAAGAACTTGATGTTCAATCTGGTATGATTTCTTCCTGTTCAGTAATTACAGGTGCTCCTGTAAAACATGTTCTTAATGTTGAGGGAAAGATTGATGAGACAGTAAACAAAATAATTAATGCAATAGGACTGTAAAAAATGGATTTTAACTTTATTCTATTATTTATCGAATCAATTCCTCTCCAGTTTGATTTCTTTGGAGGTGAAAGAGGTGCACTTGGAAGTGATGACCCAATCATCAAAGGATTAATTCTTTCAATGTTTGCAGTAACTGGATTTGGTATTCTTCTAAATATTTTCAATGCATCAGTTAGAAAAAAGATGGTAGACCAAGTGAAGCTGAAAAGAATCATGAAAGAAACTAGAGCTTGGCAAAAAGAAAGAATGGCAGCAATGAGATCAAAAGATCAAGAAAAAATGGCTGAACTTGGAAAAAAATCATCTTACATGAACAAGATGTCAATGGAGATGATGCAGATGAACATGAGACCAATGATGATTACTTTTGTTCCATTAATCTTGATATTCTATCTTGTGTTGCCTGCATTATTCTCTTACACAGTAGCTTTGTCTCCAATTCCTCTAAATGTAATTCCTGGAGAATGGTTCCAATTGACATGTACTGCAGAACAAGCAGCAGATCCTGAACATGTTTGTGAAGCTGAAAATGCAATAATGCTTTGGGCCTGGTATTTCCTTTCTTCAATTGCATTTAGTGGCATTATTATGAAAGTAACAAAAACCACCATGGATCTCAGTTGACAAAATCCATTGTAATTTCTGGACCTCCTGCAGTAGGTAAAACAACTGTTGCTAAAGGATTGGCAGAAGAATTTCAATTAGAATATCTCAGTGGCGGTGATGTTCTAAAACAAATGGCAAAAGAACAAGGATTTGATTCTGAAGGTGATGATTGGTGGGATACAGAAGATGGAATGAAATTTCTAAATCAACGTGAACAAAATTCTGAATTTGATAAAAAACTCGATGACAAATTGACTGCCCTATTCAATAATGATGGAATGGTAATTACAAGTTACACATTACCTTGGCTAGTAAAAGATGGAGTCAAAATTTGGTTAGAGGGTTCCCATGCAAGCAGTACTAAAAGAATGCAATCAAGGGACAACATGAGTCCTGAGGAGGCATATGAAATTACAAAAGAGCGATTTGACAAGAACAAGGCATTATACAAAAAACTGTACAATTTTGATTTTGGCGATGATAAATCTGTGTTTGATTTGATAATTAATACTAATAATCTTACCGCACAACAAGTAATAGATGTTGCAAAAGAAACCGTTAGAAAATTACTATGACTCTAAAACAACTAGAAAATCTAATTGAAATTGATCAGGACATTACTGATGAAGCTTATGGTACCTATTATGACAAAAGAACAATCGAACAATTACTAAACTATGGAATTATTATACTTGACAAACCTCCAGGCCCTACAAGTCATGAAACTGTATCTTGGACAAAACGAATTCTGAAACTGCCAAAAATTGGTCATAGTGGAACACTTGATCCACAAGTTTCAGGAGTTTTACCGTTAGGTCTTGGTGAAGCAACTAAAGCACTAGGGGTTTTGCTTTTTGGCCCAAAAGAATATCATGCATTGGGACGTGTTCACTCTCTTCCGTCAAAAGAAAAACTTGAAGAGACAATTGATTTGTTTAGAGGCGAAATCTTCCAAAAACCTCCTCAACGCTCTGCAGTTGTAAGACAAACAAGAACTAGAACCATCCATGAGTTTGAAGTCTTGGAACAAAAAGAGAGATTGCTCTTAACTCGTGTATTGTGTGAGGCAGGAACCTATATCAGAAAACTCTACTATGATTTAGGAGAAATTCTAGGATCGGGAGCCACAATGATAGAACTTAGACGTACTAGAGTTGACCAATTCCGAGAAACTGATGGTTTAGTGACATTACATGAGCTTGCAGATGCATTTGCATTATGGGAAGAACAAAAAGATGATTCAAAATTAATGAAAATAATAAAACCTGTTGAAGTTGCTCTAAGTGAATTAAAATCAGTAGTCATTCGTGATTCTGCAGTTGATGCTATGTGTCATGGTGCACAACTTGCAATACCTGGAATTTTGAAAATATCTCCAAATCTAAAGAAGGGTGATATTGTAGGAATTTACACACAAAAAGGTGAAGCAGTTGCTTTGGCTGAATCAACAATGTCTGAAGAAGAAATTCGTGACGCAACTAAAGGTTATGCATTTGAGACAAAGAGAATCATTATGGTTCCTAACACATATCCAAAAAAGTGGAGAACAAAACCAACTCCTCCAAAGGATTAAAAAATCAAGAATTTATTTTAAAAGAATTGTTAGCCAAAAGTCTTGTCATATTTGTTGCAATAGGAGTGGTTTCAGGATTGGCATATGGACTCTATTTGATGGACTTTAAACAAACCAGCCAACTAGTTTACGTTGAAGGCCCATCAGTTTCAATAGTTACTGAAAAATTTGATTTTAAACAAAATGAACAAATCAAGATTAGAATAATTAATTCTGGAACCATTCCGTTGACTTTTTCTGATGCATCATACGGTCTTAGAATTACTGGATTGTCTGGAATCTTGATGTATTCGCCTGTTGCTGTACAAGTAGTTTCAGAGCTAAAACCTGGTGATGAAGTTGAATTTGTTTGGGATCAGATAAAAAATGATGGTGACAAAGCACTTGAGGGTCTTTACAAAATTTCTGTAAAAGGAACTGACACTCAAGGAAACGAAGTTTCTAGATCAACTACTGTGACAATCTGGAAGTAGCAACACAATATATAATCAAATTTTGCCGAATAATTTTGTCGAAAGACTGTGCCGGGGTCGCCTAGCCTGGTAGGGCGCGCGCCTGGAAATAATTACCATAAAGCGCGTTCTCGCAAGGGAACGGGAGTTCAAATCTCCCTCCCGGCGCCATTCCAAATTAATTAATGGCTATAATTTGTGAATTAGTTATGTCTCAATATGATGTTGCAGTTATTGGTGGAGGTATTCTAGGTACCAGTATCTCGTATTGGCTTTCCTCATTATACGACATTAATCTATGTGTAATAGAAAAGGAATCTGATGTTTCAACGCATGCTAGCAGTAGAAATACTGGAGTTATTCATTCACCTTTCTATCTTAATCCAAAAACAAAAAAAGTTCTTGCAAAATCATCTCTCATTTCATATGACATGTGGGAAAGACTTGCACAAAAAGAAAATACCCCATGGAACAAAACTGGTGTTTTAGAACTTGCACTCAATGAAGAACAACACAAAAGTCTTGAAGAATATATTGATTGGGGAAATGAAAATGGAATACCCTCCGAAGATTTGGAACTTTTAGATGGAAAAGAAGTCTCTAAAATAGAACCTAACGTAGAATGCCATTCTGCAATTTTTTGTAAACGTGAAGTATCTTCTGATTTTGGCGCATTCACAAATGCATTAAAAAACGAATCAGAAAAACTAGGAACTAGTTTTCTTTTTAACAAAAATGTAAAAGATATACTAAGAAACAAAAAAGATTCTACAATAACTTTTGATGATAATTCAGATATTTCTGCAAATCTTGTCATTAATTGTGCTGGAGGAAATTCTCTAGATGTAGCGCAAATGTTAGGTCTTGCAACAGAATACTCTGATTTACATTTTAGAGGTGAATATTGGGTAGCAGATTATGCATATCAAGATCTTGTCAAAACAACAATCTATACTGTTGCAGAATTCAAAGGATATCCATTCTTAGATCCGCATTGGATAAAAAAAGCAAATGGCCAAACAGAAATCGGCCCTAATGCAGTTCCTGTTCCAAGTCCTGATACTTATGAGGGATACATTGGTGATCTGGGCACAACTCTAGTTAAATTGAAAGAAATAGTTACTGGAAATGCAAAAAAATTATTTGGTGATTCTGAATTTTTATCACTTATTTCTAAAGAATGGCTTAGTTCTATCTCAAAAACAGCAATGATTGGCCGTGTTCAAAAGTTTATTCCAAAAATTAAGCCCGAATATTTTACACAAAAAGGAACTGCTGGAATACGTTCTCCAATAATTACTCCACAAGGTAAATTCTTGTTAGATGTGATGGAATTAGAAAACAATCATTCCTTTAACATAATTAATTACAATTCTCCTGGTGCTACAGGTGCACCAGCATATTCTGCTTTTGTTGTCAAAAAATTACAAGATAAAGGATTTTTAGATTACAAACAAAATACCAAAGAATCATTCTGGAGTTTTGATGATGTCATCAACCAAGCTTAATATCCTATAACCTTCAAATTTTAACATGTTACCAGATAAATGCTCTGTAACAGAAGAAGGAAAACAGTGTGTAAATCCTCCCGAGTTTATTGTCTCCATAATTGCTGAAAAGGATGAATACATGGTTGGGGTAACTTGCTCAAAACATAAAGAAATTGTATCTGGTAAAATTGGGATTTTACAAAATGAAGGCAAAGTCCATGAAGGAAAGATTAGTTTTTCACCTGTAAAAGCAGTTGGAACTGATTGTATTCATGGAGATGAAGATGATTTTGTCCAAATTGACATGAATCGCTCTAAAAATTGAAATAATTTCTATGCCAACAATTTTTGTGCTTTTAGAATTATTGTCTGATATAGTTCAAGTTGATGATGTCTTGCTTATCGTAAAAAATGAGGGTGCTGTAAGTGAAGTTAGGAGTAATTCACTTAGTATTAGGCAAAAGGAAAAATGGATTACAATAGGTGATAATGATGGTCCTGCACACATGCATATTGATTCTGAACTCATTGACTCTGCAGAATTTATTCAAGAGCAAAAACCTGAGAGAACTAGTTTCAGTGTGAGATTTTTTAATAAAAATGGGGAACGTGTTTTAGCTGCATTTTTTACAAAAATGTATGATGAATCTAAAACACTGATTTCTGAAAGAAAAAGAATCTATGATGAACTAAACCAAAAATATTCTTCTAAAATTAAATTTTAAAAAAACCTTGTCTGAAAAAGACAAGGAGAAAAAATATTATTCTTGTGATTCTTCTTTTTTCTTCTTTTCTTTTTCAGATTGGAGTTTAGCTAATTCTAATTCTTCATTAGTGTGTTTGAATTTTTTCAATCTGGCATTACTTTACAATCTAGATATAAAAACTGCACATTCTTTTGATTCACAAGTTATGCGTGAAATTCAGTATCCCACAGAGTAGATCGGCTTTTTTCCATTAATTCCCAAATTCAAATTTTTTAGGGTAATTTCTGCCATTTTAACTCTAGTCTCTTTTGTTGAACTTCCTATATGTGGGGCTAGCACCACATTTTGCAATTTTACTAGTGGATGTTTTTTAGAAATTGGTTCTGATTCAAACACATCTAATCCTGCACCTGCAATCATTTTTTTCTTTAATGCAGTAACAAGGTCTTTCTCATTGACTATCATTCCTCTTGCGGTATTTATCAAAAATGCAGATTTTTTCATCTTTTTGAAAACTTTGATGTTAAACATATGATCAGTTTCTTTTGTGTGTGGTACATGAATGGAAACAATATCGCTTTGTGTAATGAGCTTCTCAAATGAAACATATTTTGCATTCAAAGATTTTTCTTTAGATTTGGAAAGACGTTTTCTGTTATGATAAATTATTTTCATATCAAATGCTTTGGTTCTTTTTGCCAACATTCCTCCAATTCTTCCTAAACCCAAAATTCCAAGTGTCTTTCCTTGTAAATCCAATCCAACATAGTCATATGCTCCATAGATGACTTTCCATTTTCCATCTCTGATTATTCTATCTCCTTCTGAAACTCTTCTCAAAACATCCAAAATTAATGAAAATGACAGATCGGCAGTAGCATCAGTTAATACTTCTGGAGTGTAGCCTACACAAATTTTCTTTTTCTTTGCATAATTGATGTCAATATGGTCAAACCCTACACTGTAGGTACTAATCACTTTGAGATTACTAGCTAAATCCATTGTTTTTTTGTTGATTTTATCATATGGAAAACAAATCAAACCATCAATATCTTTGATTTTTGATCGTAATTTTGATTCAGGAATTGGAATTTTTCCTGAATGAACTTCAATATTGTATCTTTTTTTTAATTCTTTTAATGCAAAATCGTGTAATCTTCTAGTAAGGTATACTTTCTTCTTCATTAACTTGAGATTTATCTCAAACCATTTATACGATTTCTTTGTAATTTTTTTATGTCTTCTAAAACAGAAGAGGAAGAAGAATTTGCTATTTGTGTAGAATGTGGCAATTCTATTGAAAAATGTGTCTGTGTTTGTCCTTATTGTGGAGAACGTGACAAATGCGAATGCGCATTATTTGATGCAGCAACTGGAGGTTAATTAAATTGGTAAAACAGATTATTACTATTCAAAGCAAAGGTGACTTAGTGTGAGTAATGTTGATTTTACTTGGCTAATTGGTGGTCCACAAGGCAGTGGTGTTGAATCTGGTGCCAACATATTCTCTAAGGTTTGTGCAGAGATGGGATATCAGATATTTGGAAAAAGAGAATTTTACTCCAACATCAAAGGTGAACACAGTTACTTTGCAGTAAGAGTCTCTGATGAACCAATCCATTCAAATCTAAATGAAGTAACACTAATGGCTTCTTTTGATGCAGAAACAATCTTTCGTCATTTTGATGAGGTTTCTCCAAATGGAGGAATCATCTATGATTCTGAATTAGAAAAAACTGATACTGATAGTGTTAGAACTCTAGATTCTCCATTCAAAGAAAGATTACATAAACATCTTGAATCAAAAAACAAACCATTCACTATTGCAGGAGCTCTTGAGATTGCGAAAGAAAAAGGCGTCAACCTATACCCTGTTTCTTTTAAGAAAATTTTAGAAGAACTAGCAGAAGAGGCTGATAATCCAAAATTACGTGGTTTAGTGAGAATGTATAATGTAATTGGTGTTTCATTATCATTAGGTTTGATCAAAATGCCTTCTGATTCTTTGCTAAATTCTATAAATTCAATATTTTCAAGCAAGCCTCAAATTGCTGAAATCAACAAACAAGCTGCAAATTATTCATACAACTATGCAATTACAAATTTCGAAAACTTTGAACATACTCTCACTGGAACTACAAAACAACCAAACACAATTCTTGTTCAAGGTCATTATGGAACATCTATTGGAAAAATGGTCTGTGGTTGTAGATTCCAATCTTATTATCCAATTACTCCAGCTTCTGATGAAAGTGTATACTTGGAATCAAATGAAATTTTACAAATACAAAACGATCGTCCAGGCTTTACTGCTGTAATTCAAACTGAAGATGAAATTTCTGCTATAGGTATGATGATTGGCTCTGCACTAACTGGTACACGTTCTTCTACTTCTACATCTGGTCCTGGATTTGCATTAATGACTGAAGCACTAGGGTGGGCTGGAATCAATGAAGTTCCAGTCGTGATTACATTGTATCAAAGAAGTGGACCATCTACTGGACTTCCAACAAGACATGGTCAAGATGACTTACTTTTTACAGTATTTGCAGGACACGGAGATTTTCCAAAAATTGTTTATGCATCTGGTGATATTGAAGAGAGTTTCTATGATACTGGAAGATGTTTTAATTATTCAGATGTTTACCAAGTTCCAGTAATCCATATGATGGATAAATTTCTCTCAAGTTCTGTTGTAACATGCAAACGCTTTGATCCAAATAAAATCACAATCAATAGAGGAAAACTTTTGGACAAAGTTGAAGGAGAATACCAGCGATTTGCCCTAACTGAAGATGGAATCTCTCCACGTTCAAGACTTGGATTAGATAATGGAATCTTTTGGAATACAGGCGATGAGTCTGATGAATATGGACACATCACAGAAGATCCTGTAATACGCGTAAAGATGATGGACAAAAGAATGTCTAGATTAGAATTGGCTCTAAAGGATATTCCTGATGAGGATCAGGCAAAATCCTTTGGCGTACATGATTATACAATAATCTCTTGGGGCTCAACTAAAGGTTCAATTTTAGATGCTCAATCTATGCTTAAAAAGGAAGGAATCTATGTTGGATTTATTCAAATCAAATTACTACATCCTTTCCCAGGTGATTATGTAAAATCTCTTCTAAGTGATGCAAAAACATTGATTGACATTGAAGCAAATCATTCTGGACAATTAGGGAAAATATTCAAACAAAATGTTTCTAGAGATGTTGACTACTACATCCTAAAATACACTGGACGAGGAATGACAAGTACTGAAATTTATGATTCAATTAAGAAGATTATTGAAAACAAAGCTAACAAAAGAGAGGTATTGACTCATGGCGCTTAAACTAGCAGATTACAAAACTAATGTTCACAACGATTGGTGTCCTGGTTGTGGTGATTTTGGAATTGTAAATGCAATACAAATGGCATTAGCTGAAATGGGAGTTCAACGAGACAAGGCAGCAATATTTTCAGGAATTGGCTGTTCAGGAAAAACATCTCATTATATCAACACATATGGCGTCCATACATTACATGGTAGAGTTTTAACATTTGCACAAGGCGGAAAACTTGCAAATCCTGAAATGACTGTTGTTGCAGTTGGCGGAGATGGTGATGGTTTGGGAATTGGTGCGGGTCATTTTGTTGCAGCTGGAAGAAGAAATGTTGATATGACTTACATAATTTTTGATAATGGTGTTTATGGATTAACTAAAGGACAAGCTTCTCCAACATTGAAGCTTGGCGAAAAAACAAAATCTCTTCTAACTCCTAACACAAATTACAATGTTAATCCAATTGGTTTAGCTGTTACAAGTGGATTCACTTTTGTTGCAAGAGGTTATTCTTATGATGTTCGTCATCTTAAAGACTTGATAATAAAAGCCGTACAACACAAGGGGTTGTCTTTCCTTGATGTTTTACAACCTTGTCCTACATACAATGATATCAATACTAGGGATTGGTACGCTGGTGTTGATTTAGCAAAAGAATCAATGGAGAAGCATTCTAGAATTTACAAACTTGAAGATTCTCATTATGATCCAGTTGTACATTATGCTGAGGAAGCTGAAGTAAACGAACGTCTAGCACAAGCCTTGATTAAATCTCTAGAGTGGGACACAAAGATTCCAACAGGAGTGTTTTATCAAAATGAACTCGTATCCCCCTTTACAACTAGATTAAAAGATAAAATTCCAAATTATCTTGAAAACCCTCCTGCAAAACAAAAGATTTCAGAAAACGGTTCACCCACTACCGATGTTTCACAAATTCTTGATTCTTTAGAAGTTTAGTTGTATACCACCTAACAAGTTATAGACTAGTTTGTAGATATGTTGCTGTTGAACATCAACGAAGCAAATACGATATTTAGAAAATCTATCATCAAGGGTTTCTTTGAACCTCAACTTGTTAACTTAGATTTCAAAAAAATCATCTGTTAAACATCCTTCAATAAATGATGATGGACTCATGCAATCTGATTTACTTCATGTATTTTTTGATGTTGAAACTGGTTCTGATTATCCTGATGGCGATGAATGGTTTATTGTTGAAATGTTATTTCCTCATGACAGTAAACTTCCTGATAATTTGAAAGAAACTGATTATTTTACAACCATTTCTGTAGAAGAAGGAAAAACATTCTGGCATCATAGAGAACTGATTCGTTACAAATACGGAAAATCTAAGAAATTAGATGATGCGCTAGAATTTTTAGAATCAAAATACAAAGAACTTCATGCATTACTTGAACCCTTACAAAAGGATCTCAAGTAATTTCTTTCCAAGAATCTCCTCTGAATGTGAATTTTTTATTTTCAGATGAAGCTGAATTCAGACGCCATCTAATTGATTCTGAATCAAATTTGTATTCAATCTCTGATATTTCAGATGGCAATTTTTCAGGGTCTAAATGGTATGGAAGTAATTCTAAAATAAAATCAACTTTTTCAATAGCATTATCAAACCATTGTTTGTCTTCAATATCAATTGTAAAAATAATTTTTGGATTTCCAGAAAAATTAATCCTAATTTTTATTGCATTGCCACTACCTCTTCTTCTTTTCATCTCTTTGAAGACAGCTTTGACTTTTTCCCAGCGTTTGAAATCAAACCATTGGAAAAATGCTTCATTAAATGTAAGTGGAATTTCCATATCTAAGAAACTAACAAAATTTTCATCATTTGGCTCAATTTCGTCTTGAATTATTGTAAAATGTGAATTCAAATACCCATACAAAACTTCAATCTCCCAAGGAGAAATTCCATAATATGTTAATGTTGTTTTCAAACTCTCTGTCAATAATTTAAAATCAAAAAAATTGTAATTAAAGCTTCAAGCCCAATTATGAGTCAAATTCACCTTAAAATTAAAATTATATGGCTACTTTTGATTAATTTAGACATGAAGAAAGAATATGTTGTTAGAAGTATTGATGCCGCTCCTGATGGCGCACCATACGTTGTAGTTTCATTATCCTCAGTTAAAGACCTCAAAGAAGGAATTCAAAATCCCCCATCTCCCTTTGGTAGCTCAAAAGTAATGGGTTTTACAAATATGAATGACATGATGAAGGATCTAAACAAAATGCTTTCAGGGATGGGTGGTGGCATGGGAATGCAAAGTGGAGTTACTCAACTCAAACTTGAGATGCATGAATACAAAGAGATGGGTCTTTCAGTTGGAGATAAAGTCTTTTTAGAATTAAGTAAGGCAGAATCTTTAGGCGTTTAATCTACCAGATTGTGTTAAAGTATTTCCAACCATAAAATGCACCAATAGTTCCAATTACAAATAACATTGGTTTCCATGCAAATACTGGAAGACTTGGTGTTGCAAGTTTTACTTTATAGTTATCTACAATAGCATGAACATTTTTCTTGATTTTATCATGCCAAATACTGTATTCAATTTGATATTTTTTTAGAATCTCTTCTACTTCATAAACAACAGGTGTTCTTTGTGAGAAAAGATGCTGTAGATAATCTCTTGACACTTCAACTTCGGCATGAATTCCGATTAATCCTTTTTTTAGATCAACCATTCTAACATGCATTTCCCATGGTTTTTTTAATTTCAAGTTCAATCCATTTCCAATTTGGTCTGGTTGTTTGTGTTCAAATTTTACTTTGGTAAATCCTTCTTCAGTAAACATCTTCATTAATTCTTCAAAACTCTTCTTTACCACAATGTGAAGCTGTTCTACTCCTTCCTCACTATCAACATCAATCTTGTGTTTTAATCCATCAAGAAATGAAATTGTCTTGGGATATGTGGTAAGATATTCCATATTTTGTCCACCAAAATACCTCTATTTAAAGCAGAACTGCCTAGGTTCCTAATTCTAAGACGAATTAGATAATCCTCTAACGTAGACGCATTGATCTGGAGAGATTGCCATCTCTGAGGGATTTATTTTTCTATCAGTAAGTTTTGCATCAGAGTTTCTTACTATTGCAAATGGTTTTGATTCAGATCCTTCACCCATCTTGTGGTTTGCAATGGTTGCAAGATTATCTACAACTGCTTGGAATGTAACTTTAAGTGGATTTCCGTCAAGATCTTTTTTTGCTCTCATATCTAACACCGGTTCAATACCTGCACATGCAACTGCAACTCCTGATGTGCCAACTCTAGCTGGCATTAGTCTACTGTCTACTAGAATTACTCCAACATGAATTAACAATTTTAAGAATAACTTTCTTCTAATTTGTTCTGCAATTTGATATGGGTTGTTAGGATATAGGATTACTCTGCCTTTTTTTGCATTTGATTTATCTATCCCAGCATTTGGTGCCATGATGTTATCTGCAGATGTAATAACAAAACCTCCTATACCGCCAAAAATTTTGTCAGATTCTCTGACTATAACTTCAGCAATTTCTGGTTTTAGTTGAAATTTGTCTGAAACTTCTTTTCCTTCATCAGAAATTTTGATTTTATCTACATCAATTAATCGTCCTTGTGAATTTGAAATGTATTTTGTTGAAATTACTATAACATCTCCATCTTGTAATTTGGCATTGTTATTTTCTAATGTCTCTAAAAAGACCTCAAAAATATCAAATTTTTGCTCTTTTCTTTCTGCTAAAAGAGGCAAAACAGTTAACTGCATAATGAATTGAGCGTTCTTTTTCTTTTTTATTGTTCTGAAAAGCTTTTAATCTGTAGAGCAACTTTTTTCGGTTATGAATATTGTTGAGAAAATTCTAGCACGCGCATCTGGAAAATCTCAGGTTTCTCCAGACGATGTAATTTTTGCTAATGTCGACAAAGTAATGGTTCATGATGTATCTGGACCTGGAGTCCTCAAGGTATTTGACAAATTAAAAAATCAAGGAATATCTGTTGATAAATTATGGGATCCTACCAAAGTGTGGGTAGCTGAAGATCACTTTGTTCCCTCAGCAGAAAAAGTATCAGCTGGAAATATTGTGAAATTATCAAACTTTACGAAAAATTATGGAATTGAAAAACACTTCAAGTATGGAATGGGACAATACGGAATTTGCCACACTCTATCTCATGAAGAAGCTATGGTAATGCCTGGTGATGTTTATGTTGGTGGCGACTCTCACACAAATACAACTGGAGCTCTTGGTGCATTTGCATGTGGATTAGGACATACTGACATTGCATATGTTTTGCTAAACGGAAAGATTTGGTTTAAGGTACCTGAGACTGACTATTTCAAACTAAATGGAAAACTACCAGACCATGTAATGGCAAAAGATTTGATATTGAAAATTATTGGTGACATTGGAACTGATGGTGGAAACTATAGAACTATGCAGTTTGGTGGAACTGGAATTGATGAGATGTCTGTTGAGAGCAGATTGACACTATGTAACATGACAACTGAAGCTGGTGCAAAAAATGGTATTGTAGAAGCTGATCAAAAAGTTGTCGATTATCTTGCAAGCCGTAGTGCAACAAACGCTAAGACATTCAAAGGAGATGATGATGCAGAATATGCAAATGTGTTTGAATATGAAGCATCTGAAATGGAACCACTTGTTGCAAAACCATTTTCTCCTGAAAACGTTGCAGTAGTAAGAGAAGCCCCATCTGTGGAATTAGACAAATCATACATTGGTTCATGTACTGGAGCAAAATATGAAGACCTAGAAGCTGCAGCAAAAATACTCAAAGGAAAGAAGGTCAAAATCAGAACAGAGATTTTACCTGCTTCGATTTCAATTTACAAACGTGCAATGGAAAATGGTCTACTCTCAATATTCCTTGATTCTGGAGTAACTGTTGGTTCACCTACATGTGGCGCGTGTTGTGGTGCACACATGGGAGTTTTGGCAAAAGATGAAATCTGTATTAGTACTACTAATAGAAACTTCCCTGGAAGAATGGGTCATGTTGAATCACAAACATACCTTTCATCTCCTATGGTAGCAGCAGCTTCCGCTATAACTGGAAAAATCACTGATCCGAGGGATTTACAATGAAAGGTGGCGTCATAAAATACGAAAGAGACAATATCGATACTGATGTAATTATTCCTGGACAGTATCTCAAGGTTCATGATTATGCAGAACTTGCAACTCATGCCATGGAGGGATTAGACCCAGATTTTCATTCAAAAGTAAAGGAAAGTGATTTCATTCTTGCAGGTAAAAATTTTGGATGTGGTTCATCTCGTGAACATGCACCAATTGCACTTTCTCACTCTGGAGTAAAGGCAGTATTGGCATTATCTTTTGCTAGAATTTTTTATAGAAATTCAGTTGATGGTGCATTTTTACTACCAATTGAAATTGAAGAGGATGCATACAAGGCTATCACCGAAGGTGATGAACTCGATATTGACATTGATAAAAATGAAATAAAAAATATTACAAAGAATCAATCATACAAAATGAAACCCTTTTCAGAAATTATTGGAAAGATTATTGCTGCTGGCGGTCTTTTCAAGTACAAGCCAGATCAGGATTAAAATGGGAAAAACTCTTTTTGAAAAAATTTGGGATGCTCATGTTGTTGTAGAAAAACAAGATGGACCTTCATTAATCTACATTGACAGGCATCTTGTTCATGAAGTAACATCTCCACAAGCATTTGATGGCTTGCGAATGAATTCAAGAAAAATTCGAAGACCTGATCTCACAATAGCTACAATGGATCATAATGTACCAACAAATGATAGGTCTCTACCAATTTTAGACCAAACATCTGCAGTACAAATTCAAACTTTGGAAAAAAATTGTAAAGATTTTGGGATTACTTTATTTGATATTAACAGTCCTAACCAAGGAATTGTTCATGTTATTGGTCCTCAATTAGGAATAACATTACCTGGTTCCACAATTGTTTGTGGTGATAGTCATACTTCAACTCATGGTGCATTTGGAGCACTCGCATTTGGAATTGGAACTAGTGAAGTAGAACATGTTTTGGCATCTCAAACATTATGGCTTGAAAAACCAAAACCCTTTGAAATCCGAGTTGAAGGAAAAAGAAAGAATCCTCACGCAGTAACGGCAAAAGATATCATGCTCTCAATCATCAAAAACATCGGAACAGGAGGCGGTACAGGCACAGTAATTGAGTATCGTGGAGAGGGTATCTCTGACCTAACAATGGAGCAGAGAATGACTATCTGTAATATGTCCATTGAGGCAGGCGCCCGTGCTGGCCTTGTTGCCCCTGATGAAAAATCCTTTGAATATCTTAGAGGTAGACAATACACTCCAAAAAATTACGAGGAATTAGTTGATTATTGGAGAGAGAATCTCAAACCTGATGATGATGCAAAATTTGAAAAACAATTTGTTTTGCATATTGATAATATTGTTCCACAAGTAAGCTGGGGAACAAATCCTGGAATGACTTGTGATGTTGTTGATTCAGTCCCTTCTCCTGCTGATTATTCTAAAGGTGATCCTAATCAAAAGAAAAGTGCAGAAAAAGCTTTAGAGTATATGGACCTAAAGTCTGGTACACCAATAACTGATATCAAAATTGATAGAGTGTTTATTGGCTCATGTACTAATGCAAGATTAGAAGATCTTATTGAAGCATCCAAAGTTATCAAGGGACAAAAAATTTCACCAGATGTTAGAGCAATGGTTGTTCCAGGTTCTCAAATGGTAAAAAAACAAGCTGAAGAGATGGGATTAGACAAAATTTTCATCGATGCTAATTTTGAATGGAGAGAAGCAGGATGTAGTATGTGTTTGGGAATGAATCCTGATATTTTATCTCCAGGTGAGCGATGTGCAAGTACATCAAACAGAAACTTTGAAGGACGACAAGGAACTGGAGGAAGAACTCACTTGGTTAGTCCAGTTATGGCAGCAGCAGCTGCAATTCATGGACATTTTGTAGATGTTAGAGAGTTGGATTTGAGTTAAGATGGAGCCATTCAAAAAAATAAAGAGCATAGTTACTCCACTTGATAAAGTGAATGTTGATACTGATCAAATTGTTCCAAAACAATTTCTTAAATTAGTTCAAAAATCTGGATTTGGAAAATTCTTGTTTTACAACTGGAGATATGATGAAAATGAAAATAAAAAATCTGATTTTGTATTAAATGATTCAAAATATGATGACTCTAACATTTTGATTGCAGGGGATAATTTTGGGTGTGGCTCCAGTCGTGAACATGCAGTATGGGCGCTTCAGGACTATGGTTTTTCAGTAATAATTGCCCCTTCATTTGCTGATATCTTCTTTAGCAACTGCTTCAAAAATGGAATTTTACCCATATCACTAGACCAAAAAATTGTCGAAAAACTCCAAGATGAACAAAATGAGATTGAAGTAGATTTACAAAATCAAACCATCAAAACTTCTTCAGAAGATATATCCTTTGAAATAGATCCTCACAAGAAAAAAATTCTCTTAGAAGGCTTGGATGATATTGCACAAACTTTACAGTTTGAAGACAAAATAACAGAGTTTGAGAAAAAATCTACAGTCCCATCTGTTTTATGATCTCTTTTACAGTTTTACCATTTCTTTCTAGAACCATTGGTGATTCTACATCCATCCACTCAACGGCACCAATATCATAAGCACTAATTTTCCCTTCTTTTGATAATGGTTGTAAAATATCATAAGAAAGATTGATCTCTTTTTGTTTACGTTTTGATTTTATTCGTTTTATGATGTCTTTTCCAAGCATGTAAATTCCCAAACATTCTGATAATTGTAATTTCATTACTGGCTTTTCCTTGAATTCTTTGATAATTCCATCTTCTACAATTGCAAATCCTGTCTCTTCTTTTCTCTTTGTTCTAGTTGTAATGCATGCAGAGCTTTTCTTCTTTTTGAAGTGTTCTTTCATCTCCTTTAGGTCAATTGCACACAAATTATCTACAAACCAAAGTAGGAATTCAGATTCTCCTTTTAGCTTTCTTTCTATGTGTAATAGGTCTCCACCAGTTCCACTTTGTGAATCTTGAATGAATGTGATACCTTTTTGACTTCCATAATAATTCTTGATTTGTCCTCCCAATCCATTGTAATCTGAAACTATGATGACTTCTTTGATGAAATTAAATGATTTTAGATATTTTACAACATAATCAATCAATGGTTTTCCATTAATTGGAGTCATTGCTTTTGGAAAATATTTAGTGTATGGTTTGCCTCTAGTTCCTTTGCCGCCTGCTAAAATTATAGCCTTCACGGTCTAACGATATGATTTTTGTTTTCTTCTTCTAGCACCAGGTCCACCAAATTTCTTTGGTTCTTTACGTCTGGCATCTCCGCTAATTAGATACTTATCAAACTCTGAAATTCTTTTTCTAAGGTCTTCTCTAGTTGATTTTGGAAATGGGTGATCTTTTGGGTCTTTCTTTGATTTAGTCCAACCAGTTAATGCTCTTGAGATTCCAGTTGCAACAGCACTTGCTTGTCCCATAAAACCTCCTCCTCTTACTCTAACAGAGATGTCAATTTTGTCTCTCAAGTCTCCAGTAATTTCTAGTGGTGCTAAAATTACTTCACGTGCAGTTTCTTGTGGAATCACTTCTACTGGAACATTGTTAATTCTAACTTTCCCTTGACCTTTTGTAATGTAAACATGTGCACTAGATGTTTTTCTTGCTGCAAAATAAATTTCAGTTTTTGGAGTTGTCATTCAGTCCACCCTACTACTCTGCCTAATTCTCCCATCGTTGTATAATTTGATGCGGATCTTTTAATTTTAGCTTTTTCAAATTGAATTTTCTCAAATGATTTTAGTTCTTTTGGTGAACCAATGTATGCTCTTAGTCTTTTGTGAGCTGCAATACCTGATGGCTTTTTTCCAAATGGTAACATGCCACGAATCATCTTTGTAATGATTGTGTCAGGTCTTCTTGGGTGGAAAGGTCCATGTTTTGGATGCAAAATACTGGAAATTTCTAAAAAGTCTCTGTACCCTTTGATGATATTACTTCTGGTTCCACTAATCATAATTTTCTCACAATTTACAAGTGAAACTCTGTTTCCTTGTAGTAACAATTTTGCAACATGTGATGACAATCTTCCAGCAATGTGGTCTGTTGCATCAACTACAATTGGTCTGTCAGTTCTAACAACTGATTCTTGTTTAGCCAAGTAATACTACTCCTTTACCAGTTGGGTTTTGCTCAATCAGTTTTGAATAACTGATTAATTTTCCACCATTTTCAAGAATTTTGTTTGCTGCAGAATTTGAAATTGAAAATGAACATAATGTAATTTTATGAGGGACACCACCTGTTCCAAGAACTTTTCCTGGAAATACAACAGTATCGTTTTCTTTAGTTAATTGACCAATTCTATTGAGATTGATGTCTCTTCTTGTAATTGATGGCTTTAGTGCATACTCTGCTAGTTTTGCCCAAATTGGAGCATCATTTTTAGCTGATGCTTTCTTTAGATCTTTGGCCATGCGTATAACTACTTGATTAGTCATGTGAATAATGCGGTTTAAAACCCAAATATAATGTGTATGCTTAGTTTGTCATTCGAATTGGTCAATCATTTCTTTGAATTGACCTAATCTATTGCCTACTTCATCTACTCCTGCTATAACGATCTGTTCAGGATTAAGTGCACCAGTGGATTCAACTGTAAGAATTCTCTCATTTTCTTTGTCAGTTTCTGTAAGCATTGAAACATTTGCTGAATTCCATTTTGCATGTTCTGTTCCACGTCCAAGTCTTGCATAGCATTCAACTTTGACTCTTTGGCCTGGTGCTAGCTGAACAATTGGAATTTTATCTGAAATTGGTTTTACTGAATCATCTTCTGATGATAAATCACTAGATAGTACCGTTCTAGTAACGTCTGAATCTCCAGAATCCAAAACTAACATTACTTTGCAGTTTGAGCAACCAGATTCACTTTGGCATTCGCATTTTGCTGGTTCATTAAATCTAGACAAATCTGTCTTTAATGGAACTAGTCCTAATCTATGTGCCAAACCTTCATCAGGCAATACTGAAGAATTTTCAATAATGTCTACAGTGTCAACAGCAAAAACCGGTACACCATTAAGGCAAACACGTCTTAGTGCATTTGCATACTGTAATGGGACATCTTTTAGCTTTAGAGATATCTTTTGATCATCTTTGCTAATCACTTCTAAGGATGACAAATCTTGATGAAAATCTTCAAAGTCCCCATAAATATCTAGCTAGTTTTACGTATAGATAAATACCAAATTGTCATATCTAATTTAGAAATGGCTGACGTTACAGTGGTAAGATATTCCTTTGAGGGCGAAAAATTTGAAATTTTGGTAAAGCCTGACCCAGCACTGGATTACAAGCTTGGTAAGAAAAAGGATATTTCTTCAGTTTTGGTTTCAGATGAAATTTACATTGATTCAGGAAAAGGCACTAAACCCTCTACTGAAAAATTGCTAAAGGCATTCAAAACTGAAGACCGGACAGAAGTTGCTCAGTTAATTATGCAAAAAGGTGATCTGAATCTTACAACTGATCAAAGAAGAAAGATGATTGATGAAAAGAAAAAACAGATTGTAGAGTTTATTGCAAAAACTTACGTTGATCCTAAAACTCACTTACCTCATCCTCCATTAAGAGTTGAGCAAGCAATGAAAGATGGCAGAGTTTCTGTGGACCTACAAAAAAGCGTAGATGAACAAGTCAAAGACATTGTTGAAAAACTGCGTTCAATAATTGCATTAAAGTCTGAGAACCTCACATTAGAAATTATAGTTCCAGCACAATATGCATCTCAATCATATTCTGTTCTAAAGTCAGTTGGATCTATAAAAAAAGAAGAATGGCAAAATAATGGTTCACTAAAAGCAATACTTGAAATACCCGCTGCAGCAAGGCCAAATGTGATAGATAGATTAGGCTCTATTACCAAAGGCTCCGCTTCAGTCGAGGTAATGCAGTAATGGAAAGTAAGAGAAAATACGTTATTCCTGGTGATGTGGTAACTTCTGGTCCTTTTAGACCTGAGCAAAATACAATCTTAGAAGGAAACAAGATAATTTCAACAACTATTGGAATTTCAGAAATTTATGATGATTCAGTTAGAGTAATCCCATTAACTGGAAAATACATTCCAAAAATTAATGATCTAGTTATTGGTAAAGTTATTTCACATACATCATTATCGTGGGAACTTGACATCAATTCTTGTTATGTTGGATTTTTACCAGCACAAGATGTTTTTGGACGAGACTTTTCAGCACATGCAGATGAATTAACATCAAAATTAAAATCTGGAGATCTTGTTGCAGCAAGAATTGCAAACTTTGATAGAACAAGAGATCCACTAGTTACAATTTCTGATAGAGACTTAGGAAAAATTGATTCTGGAGACTTGGTAGAAATCTCTCCAAATAAAGTTCCACGCCTAATTGGAAAGCGTGGTACAATGATCCAGACTATCGAGATGGCAACAAATGCTGCAATTACTATTGGCCAAAATGGTTGGGTAGTTGTTTCTTGCGAATCCCCAGAGGGATTATTAAAGGCTAAAAAAGCAATTCAGATGGTTGATGAGCAAGCACACGTAGCAAATTTGACTGATCAAGTAAAAGAAATGTTAGAATCAAAAGGTGAATGAAATGGGTGGAAGAGAAGCAACAATGGTCCTGTTGGACGAAAATGGAATTCGTTGTGACGGTCGTAAAGTAGACGAGCCAAGACGAATTATGATTAGAGCTGGCGGTCTAAAAAATGCAGACGGTTCTGCTTACATTGAATTTGGAGATAACAAAATTCTAGTTGGGGTATTTGGTCCAAGAGATGTACATCCAAAACACATGTCTGACACTGACACTGGAATTTTACGTGTTAGATATCACATGGAACCATTCTCAGTTGGTGAAAGAAAAAACCCAGCTCCCTCAAGAAGAGAAATTGAAATTTCCAAAGTTATCAAAGAAGCTTTAGAACCTACAGTTATGTTAGAAAAATTTCCAAGAACTGCAGTAGATGTATTTATCGAAGTTTTACAAGCAGACGGTGGAACTAGATGTGCCGCACTATCAGCAGCTTCAGTTGCACTAGCAGATGCAGGAATTCCAATGAGAGATTTAGTTGCAGCATGTGCAGCAGGAAAAGTTACAGACACTGTAATTCTTGATGTTAACAATGAAGAAGACCAAGCAGGTCAAGCAGACATGCCAATTGGTTACATGCCACGTCTTGAAAAAATTACACTATTGCAATTAGATGGAGTACTTACTCCAGAAGAATACAAAAAATGTGTTCAAGTTGGAATTGATGGATGCAAGATTGTTTATGACTTGCAAAAGAAAGCACTCAACGACAAATATTTTGGAAATGGAATTAGTTAGAAATGACATCAAGTTCCATAATTAACGAATTAAAAAGATCACAAATCCTTGAATTATTAGAACAAGGAAAAAGAGTTGATGGACGTGCACTAGATGAAGCACGAGAAATCTCAATTGAAACCGATGCAATTCCAAAAGCAAATGGTTCAGCAAGAGTTCGAATTGGTGATACTGAAGTTGTTTGTGGTGTAAAGATTCAACCAGATAGACCTTTCCCAGATATGGGTGACAAAGGAATCTTCATTTGTACTGCAGAATTATTACCCCTATCACACCCTACTGTAGAAACTGGACCTCCAGGACCAAATATTATTGAACTAGCTAGAGTAGTTGATAGAGGAATTAGAGAAAGTCACATGATTGACTTATCGCAATTAGTTATTGAACAAGACAAATCAGTTGTTGGTGTATTTGCTGATAATGTTGTAGTTGATTACGATGGAAACCTATTTGATGCATGCTCTTATGCAGCAACTGCAGCTTTGTTATCATCTAAAACACCAAAATGGAATTTTGTTGATGATGCTCCAACACTAGTTGAAGGAGAAGAATCTCCAGTACCAATTACAACAATTCCTGTCTCAGTTACAATGGGAAAGATTGGAAACCATATTGTAGTTGATCCAAATGGTGATGAATGGGACTGTATGGATGCAAGAGTTACAATTACCACTGATTCAGATGGAAACATCTGTGCATTACAAAAAGGTGGGAATGAAGGATTTACCCTGGATGAGATTGTTCAGTGTGGAGAAACTTCAGTTCGCATAGGCGCCAAAATAAGAGAAAAATTAAAAGAAGCCCAACAGGGAGGTCAATAAAATGGCCAAAGCAAAGAAATCTCTCAAAGGATTAGGTGCAAGATACGGAATTAAGATTAGAAAACAGTATACCAAAGTCCACCTTCAACTAAAAGAAAAAAGAACTTGTCCTGAATGCGGCTCAAACGCATTTGGCAGAGATGCCGTGGGAATTTGGTCTTGCAAAAAATGCAGCTTCAAAATAACTGGAACAGCATATGACGTTAAACTTTAGTGCAAAAATTATAGTCGATGCAAAAGACAAAACAAAAGCAGTTTATGATTCTGTAAATACTGACAATAAATTTTATCCAGAAAATCCTGTAAAAACCCAGATAAAGTTTGACAAAAAAATTACCATCACAGTTGAATCAAACCATTTACCTCACCTAAGAGCAAATCTCAACTCTACTCTAAGACTGGTTCAAGCTAGCTACGACACGATTGAATCGGTAAAGATATAATGAAACAAAATTTGTGATAATACATGTCAGCAGGACAAATGCCACCATGGCTTCAAGAACAATTAATGAAAATGCAACAATCTCAGCAAAATCTTCAATCAATTATGACTCAAAAACAGCATCTTGAGATTGAAAAAGCAGAAACAGAAAAAGCACTTGAGGAACTAAAGAAAGTTGGAGACGGTGATGCATTTTTCAAACATGCTGGTACTGTCTTAATCAAATCAACAAAACAAGCACTAATTGATGAATTAGAGGAAAAACAAGAGATGGCAAAGACACGTGTAACCGTTTTAGAAAAACAGGAAGAACGTGTCAAAGAAACTCTAAAAGAACAAGAAGCAAAGATTACTGAATTAATGAAGAGTGGTTCTACTAGTCCTCCACCTGCTGAAGAGAATCCTAGAAAGTAAATTTCAAACAAAATATTAACAAATCATTTTCTATACTATTAGTGAAATTAGAAAATCTTCGAATTATTATTGATGAACGAGAGAAAAAAAGCGGAATCCCTGAACTTCTAAAATCTGTTGGTTTGAATCTTGAGATGAAAACATTGCCAATTGGTGACTATATTGTGGCTCCTGAGACTGTTATAGAACGAAAGAGCATTCGTGATTTGATGTCTTCTGTATTTGACGGACGGTTGTTTGATCAATGCAGTAGACTCAAAGAACATTTCCAACACCCAATTGTTCTAATAGAAGGAAATGTTGATGAGATTGAAGAGATTACTGACAATCCTTTGATATTTTATGGTGCAATTTCTACTGTAGTTTTAGATTTTAACATTCCAGTAATTCCTACACCAAGTGCAATTCATACTGCAAAACTACTTGTCTCGATGTGCTCAAAAAAAGATTCTCCTAAAGGACCATACTTGAAAAAAATCAAAAAATCTTCTGATTTAGAAAGACAACAACTATCAGTTTTATGCAGCTTGCCTGGAATTGGTGAAAAATTTGCAGTTAGAATGCTTGAAAAGTTTGGAACTCCACTCAAAGTTTTTACTGCAACAACTGCAGAGCTTGCAAAAGTTGAAGGATTAGGAGAAGCACGTGCCAAGAAAATAAAAAAAATGTTGGATTCTAAAAGTAATCTTCTCAAAAAATCAAATCAAAAAACTTTACACGAATCATAATTATGCCGAAGCAGATTCATCTTTGAGTAATTTTCTTTTTAGTGGTGTCCCACACATAGGACATTCTTTTCCGCTTGTGTGATTTGTTCTGCATCCAGGACAATAGTGTACCCATCTTCCTACATCTTCAATGCCTTTGGTCATGATTGGAGAAATCTTCAAGCCTAGATTTCTTGCTACATTTGAAATTGCAAAATCATCACTAATTATTTCGCCATTTACCTCAATGCATAATGCAATAATTGAAATGTCTTGTTTTGATAGTTGTGGAAAGTCTCCAGTATTTTTTGATGCTGTAATTGCAGCATCTGTTGATTCTTTGCTTGGCTCTCTGATTTTTAGTCTGTTTGTTTCTAATAGTGTTCCTAGTGCACCGTGATTTTTCTTAATGTGTTCGATTTCATCGTAAACTAGTGATGTTGTATAACAATCACTTGATGATCTAAATGGTATACCAGCGTAAAACGCACTGGCATCTAAAATTCTAAAATCCAAGTTTACTCATCTGTCTTAGTCCTCGTTTCTTTAATCTTACAAAGACTGCTGGTTTTTTGTATTTTTTGATAATGATTGGTTCTTCATATCCTGCCGATTTGATTACTTGTGCATCCATTACAATGTTACAATCATGCGAACTAATAATCTCAATTTTTTCATCTGGAACTACAATGGATTCTAATCTATACACTGGTGCAACAGGAGTAATAATTAGAACATCTAAACTTTCATGCAAAATTGGTCCACCTAATGAGAATGAATGACCCGTTGAACCACTAGGTGTTGCAACAATTACTCCATCCATTTTTTGTTTTACAGTATCATTTTGAAATTTAATTTCAATTTCTGCAGTTTTAGTCAAGTTTGTTCTGCTAATGTAAATCTCATTTAATGCTGGTGGAAATTCTTTTCCGCCACATGATGCTACCACTCTAGTTCTTTTGTCCAAGAAAAATTTGTCTTTGATTATTTGATTAATTGCATCATCTATTTCATCAATTGTGATTTCAGCTAAAATTCCCCTATTTCCCCCAACATTGATTGTAAGAATTGGTGTTTCATTCTCTAAATTTCTAAACACACGTAGGGTCGTTCCATCCCCACCTAAGGTAATAACTAGGTCAAGTTTGACTTTTTTCAAATCCTCTAGGGTCTCAACTTTTTTTGTTCCTTCTACTTCTATTGGAGAAATTATGTAAACAGTAGATTTTTTTGCTAACAGTTTTTTTGCAACATCTTTTGCAGCTTGTTCAGATTCCTTTGAACCCACTTTACTTACCACTGCAACTTTTTGAAGTTTCAAGCAGATCTTCTGAATTCTATTTACATAAAAATGATATTTTTACAGTGTGTTGGAAAAACAATTAAGTATGCAAACGAATCCGTACAATCTATGGATTACGCACACCCTGAAGTTTTAGTAGATACAGAATGGGTATCACAAAACCCTCCTGACGGAAATAGAAAATTAGTAGAAGTCGATTATGATCCTGTAAATGGATATCAAAAAGGTCACATTAATGGAGCCATTCTAATTTGGTGGAAACGTGACATCAATGATCCAGTTACAAGAGATATCATTAACAAAAAACAATTTGAAGAATTAATGTCAAGAAATGAAATTACTCCAGATTCTGAAGTAGTTCTTTATGGTGACTTTAACAATTGGTTTGCAGCATTTGTTTTCTGGGTTTTCAAATACTATGGACATGAAAATCTAAAGATAATGAATGGTGGAAGAAAAAAATGGGAATTAGAAAATAGAGATTATACTACTGAAGAACCACAAGTTCCTAAAACCAACTACTTGCAGTTCCTCCTGATGAAGGATTACGCGCATATCTCTTTGATGTAAGCAGAGCATTAGACAAAGAAGATACTGTGATGGTTGATGTAAGATCTCCAGCTGAATTTACTGGTGAAATTACTGCTCCACCAGAATATCCAATGGAACATGCACAAAGAGGTGGACACATTCCAGGTGCAAACAATATCCCTTGGGCAACTGCAGTAAATGATGCAGATGGAACATTCAAAGCTGTTGAGGAGCTAAGACAAAACTATGAACCAAAAGGTGTTACAGCTGACAAAGATGTAATTTGTTACTGTAGAATCGGAGAAAGATCTTCTCACAGTTGGTTTGTACTAAAATATCTACTAGGATATCCCAAAGTTCGAAACTATGATGGTTCTTGGACTGAATGGGGTAACATGATAGGAAACCCTGTGGAAAAATAAATTGTTACTAGACCTTCCTGTACTAAAGAAAGGCTCTTTTTATTTTATCAAAGATGGTGAGACTGACCTTATCATGGAAGATAAAACAAAGCGTGGTCTTACTGTCAAAGAAACGTCTGTTGATGAAAAATTAAACGTAAAAGCTGACAAAGGAATGATCCATGATATGGACGGAATTGGGCATTGGGTTCCTATTAGGTGGTATTTTCCAAAAGATTCCTTTGATCTAGCTCAAGTGACTGTTCATGCTGAGGAAATGGAAGAAAAATATACCAAGCTTAGGGAGCTTACTTGCCCTGACGATGACGACTAATAACCTTTTTAAATAAAATCCCGTAACAAAAATCAAATGTCACTACTTCTAAAAGATCGAGTTTGGTCAATGGAGGCTCCAACTGCAAAACGTGGTGTATACCCATTACACGGATTCAAACTTGGACTTTACAGACTTCCAATAAAACTCGAGGAACCATCAGAAATAAAATCAGTTCATGATGGTCTCAAAAAGGCATTTGAGATGGATATGTATGCAGACAGAATTTTTGCTACATATCGTTGGAAAGAACAAAACATGAAAGATCCTGACGCAAAAGGATACGAAGAAGTTGAGTTATCTGTAACAGTTGAAATTGTTTCTGGAGAAGTTGTAGATATTATTTATCAAATTTTCCCAATTGAAAAATTTGGAGATCCAAATTGGGTTAAAGATTACAGAAAGAAAGCAGACCATTTTGCAAAAATGGTAATTGATACTATCTTACGTAACACTATCTTGGCAGACAAGATGATTTCATACTTTGCAAAGACTGAAAAAATATCTGAAGTTGCAGCAATTCAAAAACTTGAAGAACTAACTCCATTAGCAAAGATTGTTCTTGGTGCAAAACCAAAACCAGTTGAAGCAACTGAAGAAGAAGAGGAAGATGATGGTGCAATTGAAATTCCCGATGGCGCAAAACCAGGACCAATTGATGTTGAATACAAATCAAGACTAAAACCCTCCAAATCATTTGAAGCAGCAGAACACACAATCAAAACTTGGGGAAGAAAAGGCTCCGGCAACGCAATCATGGGTGTTTGGGGAGAATTTGTTTCAGTTGACTATGATATCTGTGTTGCAGATGGTGGCTGTATTGAGGCATGTCCTGTTGGCGTATACGAATGGTTTGATACTCCAGGAAATGCAGCATCTGAAAAGAAACCATTAATGTCAAAAGAACCAGATTGTATCTTCTGTCTTGCCTGTGAAGGTGTATGTCCACCTCAAGCAATCAAGATCTTTGAGCAAAAATAATTACAATTTCTTGCAAGTATAAATAGCGAATAGTAATTCTGTGAAACTAGGGATATGGCAGTCAACCCTTTCACACAATTCGTATTTGATCTGTTTATTGTAGCTGCAGTCATTATTGTTGCCTATACTTGTAATTTCTATTATCTGGCATATCTTTCTTGGAAAAAAAATCAAAAATTATCTACTACTGATTTAGGAACACCGTCTGTTACAATTCAGCTTCCAATATACAATGAAAAGTATGTTGCAAAACGACTTGTAGACTCTGTATGTAATTTGGATTATCCAAAAGAGAAAATGAGAATTATGGTCTTAGATGATTCTGATGATGATACTGTTGAATTACTCAAAAACACCGTTGATGATTACAAGAAACAGGGATTTGACATTGAGCATGTTAGACGAGGTACAAGAAAGGGGTACAAGGCTGGAGCCTTAAAACACGCAATGCAGACAACAGATACCGACCTTGTTGCTATTTTTGACGCTGATTTCATACCTCCAGAATGGTTTCTAAAAAGAGCAATTCCACACTTTTCAAAACCAAACATTGGTCTTATTCAATGCCGATGGGGGCATGTAAATGAAAATTACTCTGCAATCACACAAGCGCAAGCACTAAGTCTTGACTTTCACTTTTTGATTGAACAAAAAGCAAAAAGCAATTCACATCTTTTCATGAATTTTAATGGAACTGCTGGAATTTGGAAACGTAGTTGCATTGAAGATGCTGGTGGTTGGCATTCTGCTACCCTTGTTGAAGACCTTGATCTTAGTTACAGAGCACAAATGAAAGGATGGAAATGTGTCTTCTTGCCTGATGTTGTAGTTGATGCTGAACTACCTGTTCAAATGAATGCCGCAAAAAGACAGCAATTTCGTTGGGCTAAAGGTTCTATTCAATGTGCAGTAAAACTTCTCTCT
Organism: Candidatus Nitrosopumilus sp.; assembly: GCA_965215075.1. Lineage (GTDB taxonomy): Archaea > Thermoproteota > Nitrososphaeria > Nitrososphaerales > Nitrosopumilaceae > Nitrosopumilus. The sequence continues at coordinate 1,552,783 of OZ244033.1, read as the reverse complement.
GATATTGTTGTAAAACGTAAAGTAGCTATTGAGGCTAAAATTCAAGCATTCATACAACTAACACGTCACATAGTTTATCCACTAATGCTGGTACAATTTTTGGCATTGCCTATATTGTTAGCAGCAGAAATTAACCTCTATATTGTTAGCTTCCTTCCAGCTCTAACAATTGCAACATATCTTGCAATGGGACCTGGTGCATACATTGTAATCATACAACTGATGTATCAAAAATCGTGGAAATCCAAAGCAAAGATTCTTCCTGCTTTGTTGATCTATAATGCTGGAATGTCCGTAAACAATACTGTTGCAGTTTTTGATGCGATACTTGGAAAGAAAAATGAATTTTTACGAACTCCAAAATACGGAATTATCAAAAAAGACGATGATTGGAGAGACAAGGCATACAACTTACCATTCACACAAACAACACTTTTGGAAATATTTTTTGGCATCTACGGAATAATGGGAATCTTCATTGCGATATTTTCAAACAACCCTATCTTTGTACCAATAATTGCACTTCAAGCAGTAGGATTCTTCTATATTGCTTACATGAGCCTATCTCATACACGATTTAAAAGAAATAAATCAAGTGATAATCACGTAAAGACCAAGAAAGAAAAAATGGCAAATCTCGTTTACAAACTTTCCATGATTGGTATTGTTGCAATTATTCTCTTTGGAGGATACATGGCATTTTCTGGTTATCAATCAGACGTTTATCCTCTTGACTTGATGAGAGGGTATATGACTGCAATAATTGGCTCATCTGATCCAGATGAAATTAGTGCTCATCTAGTAGCAACCCAAGCACAATTAGATATTGTCTTAGAAAAACTACCTGAAACAACAAGTGCTAGCGGCATAATTTCTAAAAACCCTGTCTGGATGTTCCCTACAGAATCTACAAACTTCCTAAGAATCCAAAAGGATGTAAACAATTTGATGGTAACTGTTGAACAATTATCTGCTATACCAAAGGATAGTTCTACATACAATACTGGAATGTTAGATATCAATGATCGTGCTATGTCTTTGAGAGTTGATATTATGGATGCTACCCCATACATGTATGTCCAAATTCAAAACATTATCTTTAGTGTAATTTGGATTGTTGCAATCATTGGAATCTTTGCAGCACTAAAGAGAAAGAAAGACCAACTCAAAGAAGTAGACGAACCTGATGTCTAAGAAATATTTAGATCCTTTCTTATTTCATCCACTGCTCTAATTCCATAAATGTCTCTCACTTGTTGAATTCTAATTGCTTCTTTTAGCATATCTCTTCCAATTGCGTTATTCAATATGGAATACACATCACTAAATCTAATCTCCCACTTGTCTGCACAATCTAGAATTTTTGCAACAGCCCATTGTCTTACTTCATGTGGTAGTGGAATCTTTTCACCTGATTCAATAGAAATTCTATCAAACATATTCACAATATCTGCAGTTAATGTTGCCATGTTTTCAAGATCCTTTGCTTCACCATATTTGGATTCTGCATTCATTCTGATGTTTGATTGATATTCAGACAGCTTCAATAGAGCCATCATCTCTTTTGAAGAATCACTGGATGCTTTACTGGTGACATTTTTGACTGATTGTAGTTCTGCAAATAATTTCTCAGATTTTTTATGAAATTCAGCAGTGGATGCATCTTGTCTTTTGACAATGTCTGAAACTGTGGCCATTTTGTCCTCAATTGTGCCTATTTTTTCTTCTAATTCCTTGATGGATTCTTGACTAAAACCTTCTACGGAACTGGCCTTTAGTGCTATAGTGTCAAATTGCTGTTTGAGGCCGTCAATCACGCCTCCTAGAGAATCAATTTTTGAGGCTTTAGATGATATTGCATCAATTGTAACTTTGATTGCTTCTAATTCTGAACCAAGACCTGATGTGGATGATGCCCCTTCTGAAATTTTTCCAAGTTCTTGTTTGAGGCTTTCAATAATTTGATTTCCAACTTCAAGCTTTGAATTTTTACCTGAAATCTCTTCAATATTCTTTTTTAGTTTGTCCATCTCAGAACCTACTTCTAAGAATGAATCTGTTTTTCCAGAAACTTTTCTTAAATCATCCCTTACTTCATCAATTCTTTGGGCAATCTTGATAATCATCTGGGAATTATTTTTGATAGAGCCCATACTATCTTCAACTTGTCTTGAAAGATCTTGTGTTTTAGATGATTTTTGTAAATCAGAAATTCTGCTAATCTCTTCTTGTAATTTTGCTGTTTGATTGTTGATCTTGTTAACTAGGTTTGATTGTGTTCTAACTTGATTTAATCCCGCATACAGTTTTTGTGTATCATCTTCAATAATGTTGATTTGTTTTGATTGTTTTTGTATATGTTCAAATGTAGATGCTAATGAATCGATCATCCCTTTCATTGAAACTAGAACTTTTTGGTTTTCACCAAAGATCTTTGTCATAGCTTTGATCTCTTTTTGTAATGCTTTGTTAGAATCTGAAACGGATGCAACTTTTTTTAATAATGATGATGGACTTGGTTCTTTTTTCACAACTTTTTTTGTTTGTTTTGTAGTCTTTTTCTTTGCTTTTTTCACAGCCATATGGAATGAATAAAAAATTTAACGATAAAAAAAGTTAGGTCTAAAATAAAAAATGTAAAGAGTTACTTGTTTACAACATCTGGTTCATGAAGTAATTCATGAAATGTCTTTTCAGCCAAACCATTTGCTGTCTCAATGAATCCTCTCGTGCAATATTCACATTGAATCATATAGTACGGTATTGTACCGTACTATTAATAATCAGGTAATTACGTCGTAACCAAGTATGCAGTCAGATACCCCAGGTCATATCTCTACATTTCATTCAGTTGACCTAATCATCACTCTGCACTTGGATTATGATAAATGAGCATAAAGAAGTTAATCATTTGCAAATTTTTCGAGCCTGTCAATTTTTTATTTTCAAAGAAATTTTGTTTCTAAATTTTCAATGAGAAATCGTTTTTAAACAAATTTGTTAAATTATAACATGCAAAATCTTGCACTTCAATTAGATTCTGGTGGAATTCAGAGCTCCCTTAACAATACAGTAAGTAGTTTGATTGAACAGATTACTCCGGAACTTCCTCACACAAGTTTTGTAACTGATCTTGCATTTATCATGATAATTGGTGCCGTAGTCACATTAGCCTTTTTCAAAATTAAACAACCCTTAATCATTGGTTATCTTTTTGCAGGGATGTTGATTGGTCCTCTCTCACCTTTTTGGTCTTGGGTTTTACCTGAGGGTGGACCTCCTACTGATGTTTTAGAGGGTGTAGGAATTTTATCTGATATTACTGCTTTGAATCTCTTTGCTGAGATTGGTGTTATCTTACTTCTCTTTGTTATTGGTATTGAATTCCCATACGCAAAGATTCGCAGCATTGGCCGTGTAGCAGTAGGTGTTGGAACTATTGGGCTGTTTTCAACTTTAGGTGTCATATTTTATACTGCTACCCTTCTTGGCTTGGAATTTATGGATGCATTGTTTATTGCCGCAGCGTTATCAATCTCCAGTACTGCAATTATTGTCAAGATTTTAGAAGAAATGGGAAGAATCAAAAAAGAATCATCAATTCTTGTTTTGGGTATCTTAATTGTAGAAGACGTTATTGCAGTTATTTTGATCTCCTCGTTGCAGTCAATTGCATTAGTAGGAACTGTTTCAGTAGAATCTATTGTAGTAGTTGTGTTGGTTGCAACCGCAATGATTGTTGGAACATTTACTGTTGGAACTAGAGTAATTCCCCCATTAATTGATAAAGTTGCAGCAGCTGAAAATCGTGAGATTTTATTACTTAGTGTTCTTGGTCTTTGTTTTGGTTATTCCTTATTTGCAAACATTGTAGGATTGTCAGTTGCAATTGGAGCATTTCTAGCTGGAGTGCTTGTTGCTGAATCAAAATCAGCTGAAGTTGCAAAATTACTTTCTAGTCCAATCAAGGACATGTTTGTGGCAATATTCTTTGTTTCAGTAGGTGCTTTGATGGATATATCTCAACTTGAGAATTACATGTTTATCGCAATAGCCTTGATTGCAGTTGCTACAGGCATGAAATTTGGTGGAAATATGATTGGAAATATCATATTTAGGCAAAGACGAGGTAAATCATTACGTTCTGCATTTACTTTAGCTGCACCACGTGGAGAATTCTCAATTGTTATTGTAAAGGCTGGCGTAGATATTGGAACAGTTAGTGCTTTCTTATTCCCATTGGTTGGTATAATTTCTATAATCACTGCATTCATTTCTCCATTTTTAGTTAAAGCTGGGGATAAAATAATTCCTAAATTAGAAGAAAAAGAAAATGTCTGACGAACTACAAAGATTACTAGAGCAAGTCCATGATGGAATTACTACTTTTGATTTTGATGGTAAAGAAACTCCATGTATTGTAATTGAAGAAAAAAAATATGATGAAATGTTATCAAAAGTTGCTGGGAAATCTTTAGCAATAAACACTGATCTAAATATTTTACAAGATGGGTTAGGGAATGTTTTCGTTGAAGTTGTTTTGACTTTTTCTCAAGGAAATATAGTTGAAAGATTCCTTGTAAATGCAAAAACAGACCTTCTATTTTTTGAATCTCTTGCAAAAATATCCATGCTTGCTTTATCTTCTCCAAAATCCCATTATGGGAAAGATAATGTGTTTATGATCCAATTGCCTCGTCCTGAAAAAGCTCATGATGCACTAGAGCTTATCAAGGCTGCTTTAATTCCAAAAAACAAAGAATAAATGGTGCAGTTACCGGGATTTGAACCCGGGTCACGAACTTGGCAAGCTCGAATATTAACCAAACTGTACTATAACTGCAACAATCCTAGGGGCTGGATTTGGATATTAAACTGTTTTTTAATTACCATTTTTCATTGTGTTTATTTATCATAACAAATAATTTTCACATATGCGAATACCTGTTATTTATGAGGTTGTTTTAATCCCTAAAAAAGATGCTCACATAGGTTCTGTCAACTTGACGTGGTTTGCCTATTAGTGATTCTTCGTGTCAACTTTCGGGTGCTGGATTATGATCTTCTCTGAAATGAAAAACCTGTGATTAGATGGAATTTTTCTTGTACAAAGAAGCGTTTTGAATAATCGTTAACCACTTGTTGTTTCCTTTGATATTAATTCCAGCCCTTGAAGCTGGTGTATCTCCATCTAGCCCCATGTGAGGCCTGATAAAGTTATGATACAGCTTGATTCCTGTAATTGCTGGGCTGTCTGGCTTTTTCAGGCCCCTAAAGATCTTCTCCCTGTCTCGAAACTCACCGTTTAGTCTTTTCTGTATGTTATTGTTTGCCACTTGGTCTTTTAGGTGTATGTCCTTAACGTGTTTTGATCTTGGTTTTTTCCAGCTCCCAAACTCCTGCTTGAAAGCCTTATTGTATGAAGGCAGTCCATCCGTAACAAAAACATCTGGGGTTTTCTTTGCTGTCTCTTTACCTATCCTTAGCAAGGTTCTAGCGTCATGCTTGAATTTGGAATCTGCCACTTCCTGTGCTAACCAAAATCTTGTGTCATTATCCATCATAGCAAAGAGATACTTTCTATTTCCTTTTACTTTAAGCCATACCTCATCTGCGTGCCACTTGTCGCCTACATGTGGTGTGATTGTATTTAGATAATCATCCATTAGTTTGGTATATTTTTTGACCCACTTGTAAATTGCCTGATGTGATATGTTTATTCCCTGTAAGGTAATAAATTTCTGAATGTTTCGATACGATTCACCTGTAAAATACAACTGTATTGCATTTATGATTATTTCAGGAGTAGCTCTCATTTTTTCAAATCCTATATTAATTGAGAATTTTTTATTACAGCATATGCATTTGTATCTCTGAATGTTATGATTTTTGTTGTGTCTTATTCCATCTTTTTTTATTTTGTCTGTGCCACACAATGGACATGAACTAATAATGATCTCATTAACTGTTACCTGCTTTTGTATGTCATGTCTGATCTTTAATGAAAATTCTTCTGCAAATGCAGGAATAAAAGTAAAAGATACCACAAGTAGTACAATGTATACTATTATATTCATTTGTATTGTATTTTCATATTCCTATTTAAATTTACATAGAAATGTATTTTACACAATGGCAAGGCGAGAAAGAATAACAATATCTGTAGGCTCTGATGTTCTTTCATTGTTGGATGAGAAGATAAAGTCAGGAGAATTCTTCAATAGAAGTCATGGATTTGAGTTCTGCGTCAAAAAACAGCTAAAATCTACACCATCGAATCCTTAAGATCAGAAATGCATGATTATGCCATTAAAGTTGTTTTTTCTAGGTTCTGATTTTGTGGCTAACCACAAAATCTCATTTCAGAGAAGATCATAATCCAGCACCCGAAAGTTGACACGAAGAATCACTAATAGGCAAACCACGTCAAGTTGACAGAACCTTAATAATTGTCACATTTGGTAATGAGGATAGTATAGAGTAGTATAAATATACTTAGGTACAGTTTTTTATAAAAATATAAAATTTATATAAAAATATGTACTCAATCTAAACATGGTAAATATTGTATCTGAAAAGAAAGGAAATCAGACATATCATTATCTGAGGCATAGTTCAGGCAAGGTTGAACTAAAGAGATATCTGGGTAAAAAAATTCCAAAAAACATAGAGCAATTAAAAGAAGATTTTCTTTTAGAGTTTTATCAAAAACAATGGATGCCTAAACTTGAAACAATCTACAAAAATTATCAAAAAGAAACCGAATCACTGCCAGAATTAATTCAGCAACAAAATTTTGAGAGTTTTGGAATCACATTTACTTATAATACCCAAAGAATAGAAGGGTCAACTCTCACTCAAGAAGACACAAAAGATCTTTTGATCCACGGTATAACTCCTAACAAAAAATCAAAGATTGATGCAATAGAGACCCAAAAACACTACGACTTGTTTACTAACCTTGTATCTTCTAAAAAGATGAATAAAATATCACTCGATACAGTTCTTTCATGGCATAAAGACATTTTTGGACAAACAAAAATTGGTGAAGCTGGTGCAATCAGAACATATGTAGTTGGAATCAAAGGAAACCCAAATATTGAATTCGCTACAGTTCCTGAAATAAAACCGAAACTAAAAGAATTATTTTCATGGCTAAACAACACTAAAAAAAATATATCACCTGCAGAAATTGCATGTAAAGTTCATTATGATTTTGTTGGAATTCACCCCTTTGGAGACGGTAATGGTAGAATCTCAAGATTGTTAATGAATTACATATTGTTTCAATATGGTTATCCGCTAATGGTTATCTTCAACAAGAACAGAAAACCATATTTCAAGTCTCTTGAGCGCTCACAACTAGAAGATAATTCAATACATTTTCAAAAATGGTTTATGAAAAATTATTTTAAAGAAAATAAAAAATATCTCTAATTTTTTTTATCTTAAATTAAAAAATTACTTTTTATTTTGTGTCCAAGTGGAGGCTTGCAAATTCAAAGGAGATTTCAGGATTATTAGACCAGACAGATAAATTTCTGGGAATTGAGGCGGAGCTATCTGCCTGTTTGGTGTCTGTGCCTACTACAATGGATATCAAAAATGCGATAAACAACGTTGGGGTATAATTTCAGTAGGAATACGCTCACTTGAAATCTGGTGAGATTCTGAAAAACAAGAATTACTGATAGTCCTGGTGGCTTCTAAAAATGACCTTGACAAGTTCAAACAGGCGTTTTATAACATGTATCCAAATATTGACTTTGAAGACATTGAAGAACTACAACCAGAATGGTTTGACAAATCAGAAGACTATCAGATTTTTGATGTAGGTTATAGACATGACCATTTCAGCATTGTCTTTGATCAAGCAAAGGCTCACCAAATTATAACGCAGATTGCAAACACAATTCAGCTATCAAAACATGCATGGATTCAACTAGTTTTCAAGAGCCATTCTTTTGTAAAAGAACTTCAGTCCCATTCCATCACTCTTAACAATCACTATCAATCAATTAATGGAGAATACTATCTATTATCAACTTAGATTTTTACAGACAAAACAGATCAGAAAGAACATCCAGAAAAGTTTGGGGATTTTGCAACAAACTTTAAGACGTTAGATAAATACACAACACTCAAAACACAAAGCTCACATGCAGAACTCTCAATTCGAGGGATTGTTGAATCCAACATTGATTTGGATATAGATTTTTCAGAAATAGAATCTGTTCCAATTGAAAATATCCGTTCAAACTATGAACATTTAACAAAATATATCTATTCAAAATCAAGCTTTTATTCTGAAAAAAACCCACACACATCAGGATTAATGATTCTAAAACAAAAAAACAAAGAATTGATATCTTTACAGATAGATTACTTCCAAATCCATCACAACATCTACAAAAAATAATCAATGACTATACATCAAAATCCTGGACTGGAAGTTACAAAACTAGAAAATCTCCACCTTTTCTTTTGTTGATTCCTGGAGAATTAGCTTTGTTTGTACATTTGCCTGATTCCAAAACCAAACATCTTACAATTACAAGAAAGCAGTCTATGCCACAACAACAGATGAATAAAGTGGGATATTGTTTGGGATATTATTCAAGAAATACAACTCTGAACTACAATTCAGAAGACTTTTTTGGAAACTTTGTCCATTCTGCTGAAACAAAGAGCATTGTGTTATCTCCTGACGATATTCCTACACACATGTATGCTGTAGGTGGAACTAAATCTGGAAAAACAACACTGATTCGAGGAATTGCAAAACACCTAGAATTTTCTAATTTGTTAGGTAACTTTCCAAATGCCTTTATCATGATTGATCCAAAAGGCTCAGACTCTTACGACTTTGTAAGACAATACGAAACTGAAACACTAGACAAAGATTTAGTTCATTTTCTGGACCCAATTCAAACAAAATTCTCCATGAACATCTTGGAGCTCCCACCATATGATGAGAATACAAGAGAAAGTGTTGTCTCAAGATATGTTGGTTATATCATGACAATGATAAAGTATTGGTACAGTGGTTCGGATAGTTTTGTAAGACTAGAAAGAATTCTTGATACCTTGTTACAATATTTGTATCTGCACAATGACAAACCAACGTTTCTGGATTTGTATGAAATCATAATTGCAATTCAGGCAGATGGCCAAGAGATTTTAGTAAAGATGTTCAAGGAACTTGGAAAGCCAGGTGCAGCATTACAACAAGCTATTGAAAGCATTGCTGGAATGGGAAAAGATGCATACGAACCGGTATTGAATAGAGTTGAAAAATTTGCAACAGATCTAGTATTACGTCATTTATTTTGTGTTAGAGAATCAACTGTTGATTTTGAGAAACTAATAGAACCTGGAAACATCACAATTGTTAGATTATCACCACTAAACATTCCACAAAATATTATCACTTTGGCAAAACAAACAATTGTCATCAAGCTTTGGTTTGTAATTCAAGAAAGAGCAGATAAAATAAAACTTGAAGAAGACAGAACACAAGTTGTTTTAGCTTTAGATGAATTCCAGGACATTGCAGATTTGCCAATAATTGAATCAATGCTGACACAAGCTAGATCATACAAACTATCATTGTTATTGGCACACCAAACATCAACTCAGCTTAACAATGAACTCTTTAAAATCATCACAGGAAATGCAGGAACCCAGTTTGTAGGACGGGTGTCTGGACGGGATGGTAAACGGTTCGGTGGTATATGGGACCCAACACACACTAAAGAGATTGAATCTCAGCTAGCAACTCAGGAATATCATCATTGGACAGCTAGATTGATTGCAGCGCCAGGGGAAACACAACCAATACCTGGCCGAAATTGCCAGACAAGGTAAAAAAATCGCTCATATTCATGATCTCTACTCAAACATTCAATGATTTAGATATGGCAATGGAAGACGGTAGTAGGTTAACTGAACTTTTTGATACAAAGATAATCATGCAAATGTCACAAACTGCTGCAAGAAATACTGGAAAAGCATTGGATTTGACTGATGATGAAATTGAAAGAATAATTAATTTCAAACAAGGTAACGGAATGATACAAACATCAGATAATACAATCTATGCAAAGTTTGAGGCCACTGAAGAAGAGACAAAGACATACTTTAACACAAAAGAAGAAAAAAATGAATAGACAAACTGTCTCAAATATTTTTGGGACCATACTTTTGATATCTGTAGCACTTACAATTCCGAAGACCATCTTCTTTCTTTTTTTCTAAAACAATCATTACACCAATGATGTTTGGATGAAATTTCTATTTTACATTCTTTACCGTGATTTTTTACCATAATTTTTATCACTTACTAACATTTGGTTTTTTGATATATTATACTAATCACGAAATTCTCAAAAATGGGAAATTCAAAGAATATTTTGTTTTTATTATTGTAAACTTGCATAATTATAAAAAAATAAATTTTAAAAAAAATATTGAGATTACTTTGTTCTGTTTTTTAGCTGCTGTATTGCAAATTCCAATCCATGAGAACGATTTGCAAATTTTTTCTTGTCTACCTGGTTGTCGATCCACTTTAACAGTTTGTCATCAACTGACGCTAAAATCTTCTCTTTCATATGAGCACATCATACTATGTAATACTTAAAACATTTTCCATATGCAAAATCTGACTTTAAAACTTGAGATTTACCATTATAGATATATGATATTATAATACTAGGTAGTATGAATTTGCTTCAAAGAATATCTATTACAGCAGATGAGGATTTACTTCAATGGTTAGATTCACAGATAAAGAAAAGAAAATTTTCTAGCAGATCCCACGGCATATCTTATGCCATGCAATATCTCAAAGAACGCACTTAGAGAAAATACCCACACAAAGGTTTTGTGTATTTTGAGGCATCAAATAATGTGTATTTAAAATTTATTGATTAAATTCTGTTAATCCACACTTTCCACAAGTATGTCTATCTTTATGCTCTGACATGAAAACCCCTTTTCCACATCTTGAACAAATCTTTCTAACTCTAGAAACCTTGTCCCCATCTACTTTGTAATATGCATAAACATCTGGACTAGAACCTTTTTTTCCTGCCATTATTCAGATTCCTCCTCTTCTTTTGCTTCTTCAGCTGGTTTTTCTTCGGCTTTTACTTCTGCTTCCTCAGCAGGTGCTTCAGCTTCTGCATCTTTTGCTTTGGATTTTTCTAATCTAGAGAAAATTGTTGGATTGACGTGTTTTTTTGCTAATGCTTCGTCTTCATAAACAAAGAAAGTTCCTGTAACAATTGGTTTACCAACATGAGTTTTCAATCTCATTGGAATTACCACCTTACCATCTAACTTGAACTCTTTTGTTATCATGTCTACTGCTTCAAGTTTCTTGAGTTTGCCAGCTAATCCTGCAAAATTGCATGTTATCTCTCTTCTCGATAGGAAGGTGTTATCCACATCTGTGATAGTCTCAATAATAGACATGTATCCCAAATCCTTTGGATATTTCATATAAACCTTGATTGAAATTAGCGAAGAAATTTATGAAATCCCAATAAAATCGTCTCATGGAACGATATTTGCTTCATTTTAAACATGAGAAATACGTGCCTCAAGATTGTAGAGAACTTGCTTACAAAGCACGAGATCTTGTTTCTGACATGAATGTATCAGTTAGACTTTGTAGAATTGCTTCAAATTTTTTTGAATTTGATGTAGCTGCAGAAAAAGAAGATCTAGATACATTACTTGAAAAACTAACTCCTATGGGTGAACTTGACAATGTACGACATGTCGTTGAGGAAGACATTGAAAAAGAGCAAGGAATCACTGATGGAATATTTTACTTTAACAATGAGAGATTCTGGGAATGCCATGAAGCATTTGAAGGTGTTTGGAACAAGTGCTATGGACGAGAAAAAGAACTAGTCCAGGGAATTATCCTAGTAGCAGTTGCATTTGCACATGAACAAGAAAATGAAGAAAGTATTGGCGTCAATATGTTGACAAGAGCTCTTGAAAAACTTGGAACCTCTCCTTCTACATATCATTCCATAGATGTTGATAGAATCAGAACCAAATCTGTTGAAATGCAACAAGCAAACAAGCTGACTAGATTTGAGATTTGATCAATTCTAGTGATTTTGAAACAACTTCTGCACCTTGAAGAAGACCTATGCTTCCTTTCTTTGCTTGTTCTTCAGTCATCCTTGTTGTTCCATCATTTTTGATAAAATTTCCTGAAACCAATACTGGAACAGGGTCGTCACTATGACCTTTATTGATACATGGTGTTGAATGGTCTGCAGAAATTATAATGGCAACTTTACTTGAATCAATATTTTCAACTAGCGTCTTGAAGAATTTCTGATCAATTTCTTCAATATTTTTCATCTTTCCAATTGCATCTCCATCATGACCAAATTCATCTGGTCCCTTTAGGTGAACATAGATTGCATTTTGAGTTTCCATTGCCTTTGCCGCCACTGTTGCTTTTTCTTCATAATCAGTAAGGCCCCCTGCTTCAAATGCTTTCATCTCAAGTACATCAGAAATTCCTAACTCTACTGGCATGTCAACTATACATGAAAAGTTCATAGAATATTTCTCATTAATTGGAATTACATCTGGATATTCGTTTCCAGCATCTCTAAGTAAAATACAACTAAGTTGTTTTTTGTCCTGCTCTTTTCTTTTTTTGTTAATTTCACTTTCTTTCATAATTTTGATTGCTTGTTCTGAGAACTCATTTACAATGTCTGCTGTAAATTTTGAATCATCTGTTTCTTCTAGCGGAAGACATTTCTCAATTTTTAAGAAATCTCCAACAGCTTTCGCGACTCCCATTCCCCCAATGTTGCTATAAGCTGGATCTGTATTGGTAATTCTAGATGATAGTTTCTGAGAATTGTTTCTGATTCTAACTGTAACTCTGTGTCCAATAGTTGGTGAAACTACAACTGATGTGTCAGGATTTGAAAATTTTATCTTATCTTCAATTTCTTTTGCAACTCCATCGGCATCCTCTTTTTCAATATGTCTTCCAGCTCTTCTATCTATGATGACTTCATCATCTAATGTTGAATAATTTCCTCTAAGTGCTAAATCTCCATCTTTGAAATCGATTCCAATTCCTATGGCTTCAATTACTCCACGTCCTGCATAATCTGCATGTTTGAACTTGTATCCAAGCATATTGAAAACAGCAATATCTGATTCTGGAGCAATGCCTTTTCCGACAGAAATTACTTCTCCAATTGCCCCATTGCTGGCAATTTTATCTAAAATTGGTGTATTTGCAGCCTCCAATGGTGTTTTTCCATCTAAATCTGGATGTGGAAGGTCCCCAACCCCATCTAAAAGAACGTAAATCATATGAACATCAGAATTATCCATAAAATTCCCTGTTTTTCCAAGATCAGATGCTCTCCTTTAAAGCTTGCATCACACTGCGATCATTGAAATTGAATTCAAATTTCTTTAAGTTTTATTTTTTCACTAAAACATTTTTGATGAAAGTAAGATTTTCTTAATTGTTTGATTTTTTTTTCAAAAAATTTTTTGAATTTTTGATTTGATTAGATCTTAGTAAACGTTTTAACATACATTTACTTCCAGTTACAATTATGGGAGATATGCGCAAAGACTATGTTTCTGAGCGTTTCATGATTGTATCAAAAAAAGATGACAAAGTTATTGATCCAAAAAAATCTCCTTATGCACCTGGAAATGAATCTATGACAAATCCTTCTGTTTTGTCTCTTGTTGCAAAAGATGGAATGTTGCAACGTCTTCAAGACAGTGAAGATGAATATGTTGAAGGTTGGTCAATTAGAGTTTTTGAAAGCAAAAATCCTATTGTCTCAATTGAAACTGAAAATACTTACAGTGATAGGCCATTTTATAGTGAACCAGCATATGGTTACCATTATGTTGTTGTTGCATCTCCAAAGGAAAAAGATACCTTTGCAACAATTGATCCTGAACAATGGTCAAACATTCTTGTAGTTGTTCAAGATAGATTACGATGGCTTTACACCCAAAAAGGAGTTACTTATGTTTCAGTTTATGTTGACCAGGGTGAATTATCTGGTAGCAATAACCCTCACCCTCATCTCAATGTTCTAACATTTTCTACAATCCCTCCAATCATTGAAGAAGAAGCAGAGGCTTCACACAAAATTCTCAATGAGAAAGGTGTTTGCCCAATGTGTCAAACAGTAAATGAAGAAATTAGTGGCCCACGTCAAGTCCTACAAACAGAAGGATTCATAGCATTTTGCCCTTGGTCTCCTTCGTATCCATATGAATTTTGGATTTCTCCCAAAAAACACACTACAAGCTTCTCAAAAATCACTCAAAAAGAAATCAACGATTTGTCCCTTATTTTGAGGGCAACTTTGGGAGGATTATCAAAAACTGTCAAAAATGTATCCTATAATTTGGTATTTCACCTATCTCCTGAAAAGAAAAACAGTCGACAAATTCACTGGCATATTGAAATTTATCCAATTACAAAGTCCTGGTCAGGATTAGAACGTGGTTATGGTATTTTCTTAAACGATATATCTCCTGAACAAGCAGCAGAAAAACTTGGAGCAGCTTGCAGAAAGGAATTGGCTAATCTAGTTGGAATCATCTAATTTTTTGAATGGTTTATTTATCAACTAAAATCTGTTAGAATTATGGGATTTGAAAAATGGCTTGCAATTGCTAGCGTTGGTTTATTTGCATTGTTTATTGGTAATATGATTTCAGTTTACCTTTTCATGACTGATGTTCCTGAAGATTTTGAATTTGGTTTGGCGTTTAAAGCAGATCCAAAAATACTTCAATACATTTCAATTGGTGTTGCACCTGGTGGCATTTTAGCTGCAGTTGCTTTCATTCTATCTAGACAATATGGTTCAAAACCAATTGGTGCCATGATTATTGGAGATGGAATAATTTTGGTAATAGGGATGTTCGTTTGTTATTCTCTTATTGAAAAAATCCCAGACACTTACATTACTGAAGCTGTACAATACGTACCAATCTTGTTTATGGCATTATCTCCGGTTGTGATGGGTGTTGGTGCTTACTTGATAAAACACAAAAAAGTACGCCCAAAAAAAGAATACTTCTAGACGTGATCAAATCTTAGTTCATTTGCAATAGATTTGAAACCAAGTTTTTCATAAAATGGTTTTACATCATCTGTGCAATCTAAAATTGTCTTGTAGCAGCCTCGATTTTTGGCAATTTCTAGAAGATACTTCATAATTTTTTCTCCAATCTTTTGCCCTTGAAAATTCTTGTCTACGATCACATCTTCAATATGGCCTACTAATCCCCCTTTGTGGATGAATTTCTGTTCAATTAGAAGCGTTGTTGAACCAACTATTTTTCCATCTAATTCTGCAACTGCAATAATATGATCTGAATTTGAATTAATTTTTTCAAAAATTTCTTCAGCCTTTTCTTTATCAATATCACTTGCTTGTCTTAAAGAATTAAGACTAGTCAGAAATCCATTCCAGAGGTCTTCTTTTTTTAATTCTCTAATAATTGGTTCACTCATTTCTGCCTTCGACTCTTTTTGAGTTTTTGATTATAGTCTTGACGGGCTTTTTCATAGGATGATTTGTTCCCAATATCTGTAAATCCTTTCTTTGTGATAAAACTACTTACTAGTTTTTTCTTGTTCATAGCTTTTTTTATAACATCATCCATTCCATATGGCTTGTTTTTTGGAATAAATCCCATAATTTCCGGTTCCATAACATAACATCCCATGTTGATGTTATCTTTAATCTCAGGTTTCTCATTCCAACTTAGCACTTTTCCAGCTTTTGAAGTTTCAATTACTCCATATGGCAAATTTGTTTTATGCTCATTCAGACTCATTGTAACAAATGCTTTTTTCTTCACATGTTGTTTTATCATATTTCTAAGACTGAAATCAAAAATTGAATCTCCATAAATACAAACAAAAGTATCATCGATGAAATCTTCTGCAGTTTTTAGTTGACCTGCTGTAGATAGTGGTTTGCTTGAAACTGCATATTCAATATTTACTCCAAATTTTTTACCATCTCCAAAATAATCTTCAATGTTTTTTCTCAAATGACTAACACACAAAACAACTGATTTGACACCATTTCTTCTTGACCAATCAATCAGGTGTTCTAAAATTGGCTTTTTGCCTAATAGTAACATTGATTTTGGAGTTTTTTTTGTTAATGGAAGTAATCTTGTACCCAATCCTCCAGCAAGAATAACTGCTTTCACAAAACTTGTTTGGTTGCTGACTATTTATGTTCAAGGATGGATTTTGACTATACTGAAATTAGATAATTTTTGACATTTTTTTTAAAACCGAATTTGGTGTTTCTCCAAAAATAATGATCATAGGCTCTTTTCCAAAATCTCCTTTGTGATAAACCACATCTGGTGCTTTCTTTGAATCTTTTATTGCGTTTTTAATTCCCCATTCTATTGTTGATTGTTTAGCTTTTACAGTTGTTGGCTCTTGATTTCGGTCGTAACTAGAAACTTGTAATCTTGATTTTTTAATTTTTGAAATAATTTTATTTTGGTATCTGAGATTAATTGCTGAACAAATTTTTGGGAACTTTTTATTCATAATTAGTAATGCAGTTGCAACATGTTTGGAACCCCCGTATTCTAATTCTCCTGCCATTACGACTTGTGTTCTAGCTTTGATAATTCTTCCAGAAACCCCTAGAATATCTTTTGTTGACTTTGGTTTTTGTTTTGAATACACAAAATTTGTTTGGCATTCTGGAATGTTCTTGTAAATATTTTTGATCTCGATAAATTCAGCTATTGCATCAGATAATTCTGAATTTATCTTATCACTGTAAATATCTGTAATTGCGATTCCCTTTCCAAGTTTTTTTGCATTTTTAATGGAATTGTAGGTGATTTGTTTGGCAAATCTTACTGATTCTCGAATACTTTTCTTTTTTGCAAGAGCATAAAGTAATGCAGCTGAATAATTACATCCGCTACCATGGTTAATTTTTGAAATTTTCTTTCCTGATATCAAATATTTTTTATTTTTTTCTAATATGAAATCTGAAATCTTGTTGTTTTTCAAATCAACTCCTGTAATTACAACATTTTGTGCTCCCATCTTCTGAATTATTTTTGCAGTTTTTTCAGGAGAATCTTTTGCATTAATCTTCGTTTTTGATAGAATTTCAGCCTCAAATTTGTTAGGTGTAATTACTGTTGCAAGTGGAATCAAAAGTTTTTGGAAATCTTTTATTGCTGAATTTTTTATTAATTCTCCACCTGTTGTTGATTTTATTACAGGATCAATAACAATTGGAACTTTGTTTTTCTTTAATTTATTGTAAAGTAATTTGATTATCTCTGAATTGTAAACCATTCCAATTTTTATTCCATCAATTTTAAAATCAGACATCACCGATTTTAGTTGGTTATTTAGAATTTTTTTTGAAACTGGTTCAGATGTTCCATAACTTGAAGTATTCTGACTTGTAATTGCAGTAATTATTGTAAGACAATGTGTATCTAATGATGATAACAATTTAACATCACTTTGGATTCCCGCACCTGATGATGGATCAGATCCACCTATAGAAAGCAAATTCACATTATTTTCTAGCGTCTAGCACTAATCTATTTTTCCTTTGGACATCTGTTTTATAGTTTGATTAATAATTTCTAACAATGACAAAAATTCCTATGGTTGATGATTCATCCCCTGAGGAACTACGATGTACTACTTGTTTGCTACCAATGCAATATCAAACTAAAAAAGATGACAAATTTCTTTGGCAATGTTTCAAGTGTGGAAAACAATATCTCATTCCTGCAAACAGTGATGATGGAGTAGAAGAAAGTTGGAGTCCTCCCCGATAAATCATGTCTGAATTTGAATCCCTGAAAAAAGAAAATCAAAAATTACGACAATACATCTCGTTAATCTCAGCAGAAATCGAGTTACTCCAACGCGTATCTGAAATTAAAGAAAATTTTAACAATTCCCCTGACTCAAAGCGTATAATCGTGCCTATTTTAGACAGAATTAACCGAATTAGAAGTGAAAAGCAGGAATTGAGTGAGGAACTAGGTATATAGAATTAACTTGATGCTTGAGATACACAATCAAAAGAACAAAATTCATCTTTCATACTGTAAAATTCTCTACCACAATGTCTACATTCTCTAATGGTTCTCATATTGATCTATTAGGCAATAATACAATATAAGATCGATCAATTTTCTTAATATAGTGCTAAGAGATTTTTTAGCGATCACTCATTTTACGTAATTTCGTGATTGTTTAAATCAGGCAAACCCCTACTTAATTTATGGCAACTCAAATGACTTCTGCACGACGTGGTGTAGCTACTGATGAAATGAAACAAATAGCAAAAGATGAAGATGTTTCTCTTGATTGGTTAATTCCAAAGATTGCAAATGGCTCTATAATTATTCCAAGCAATAATGTTAGACCACAAAAAATTCACAATGTCGGAATTGGTAAATGTCTTAAGACTAAAGTAAACGTCAACATTGGCACATCTACTCTAAATGTAAACTTGGATGAAGAAATTGAAAAAGCAAGAGTTGCTGTAAAGTATCATGCTGATACTATAATGGATCTCAGTGATGGTGGTGATGTAAAAAAAATCCGCCAAACTCTTTTAGAAACTGCTCCCATTACTTTTGGAACTGTTCCAATTTATGAGGCATACAACTATGGGGTTGAAGTTCACAAAAACCCTTTGAATCTAACTGAAGATGATTATCTTAATGCATTTGAAAATAATGCAAAAGATGGTGTTGATTATACCACAATTCATTGTGGAATTACAAAGGATATTGCAAAAAGAATTCTAAAAGTTCAACGATATGGTGGTGTTGTAAGTAAGGGAGGAACAATTACTGCTGCATGGATGTTAAAACATAATAAAGAAAATCCCTATGTGACTCATTATGATTATCTTGTTGAAATTGCCAAAAAATATGATGTGACATTTAGCCTCGGAGATGCACTCAGACCAGGCTCAATTTTGGACTCTCATGATGAATTACAAGTTCAAGAGATGATAAACATCTCTCAGCTTACAAAACGTGCACATGAACAAGATGTTCAAGTTATGGTTGAGGGTCCAGGACATGTTCCATTAAACGAAGTTGCAGCAAATGTTAGATTGACAAAATCTCTAATTGGAGATGTTCCATATTATGTATTAGGTCCTTTAGTAACTGATATTGCATCGGGTCATGATCACATTGCAAGTGCAATTGGTGCAGCAGTTTCTGCAAGTGAAGGTGTAGATCTTCTATGTTATCTTACCCCATCTGAACATTTAGCTTTACCAAATGCTGAAGAAGTAAAAGCAGGTCTAATGGCATATCGTATTGCAGCACACGCTGGTGATTTAGTAAAAATTCGTGATAAAGTAATCAAATGGGATATGGAAATGACTGAAGCCCGACGAACTTTGGATTGGGAAAAGCAACTTGCATTATCTATAGATCCAGAAGAAGCAGCAAAAATTCATAGTAGAACTGGCCAACATCCTGGAAATAATGTGCCTTGTACCATGTGTGGAGGTGCTTGTGTATACATGATGTTGCCACAACAAAAAAACTATGAATCTGAAAATGAAAAATTACAACAAATTGAATAATACTTTTTCAAGGCTTGGAACTGTCTCATAATTTTCTAATTCGTCTACCTTTATCCACTTGAATTCTGAATTTTCCCAATTGAGTTTGATCGTTGGATTTTTTGCTTCAAACAAAAATGGAAAAATTTCCCATTCGTGATTTTCGTATTGAGGAGAATGAACTCTCATCTCTTCAGCAGATTTTACTAATGTGATCTTGTCTTCTGTAATTCCAACTTCTTCAAAAATTTCAATTCTAGCTCGTTGTAGTGGTTCTTCATTTTTTTCTATAATCCCACTAATTCCTGCCCAAAGACCTTTCATCGATTTTACTTTTTCACTTCTTTTGAGAATTAGTAATTTGTCACTATCTCTAATGAAAGAAGTAACTATCTTAGTTGAGCGCATATCCGTTATTTTTCAACGGCTTTGACCATTTTAGTCAGTTTCTTGTATGATTCATCTATGTCTGTGTGTTTGGCAAGCCTATCTTGACAATCCTTGATGTATTTGATTACATCTTCTGTCTTTGACTCTTGCACATCTGTGAGTAATCTTCCTATGTCCTTCCAAAGTTCTTCTGCAACTCTTCTAATCTCTGGGTTTGCAATGATGGTTTCAATTAATTCTGGAGATTCAGTCATTATACTTTCTGCTAGAGTTTTTTGAACTCTAAAAGTTGTTCCAGACATTTTTTCTGTTAAGAGAACCTTTTCATCTTTTGATATGATGTTTGCAAAAACTAGATTCATTAAATGAGTTAATCCTAAAATCACTGCAATTTTTTTGTCATGTTCAACTGCATCAATTGTAACAAAGTTTGCTCCTTCAAACAAAGATTTTGCAACTGTTAATTCTTTTTTTGCATCTTTAATTGGAACTGAAATAATATTTTGTCCTTTGATTGTTTTTACACCAGGTCCAAACATTGGATGAATACAAATTGGATTAATCTTTGCTGGCATTTTTGATAATGATGATACAACTTTGGATTTTTCTGATGAAATTTCAATAAGATAAGTTCCTCTCTTCATTTCTTTTGCAATTAATCTAATAATTTCTGGTGTTCTTCTTGTAGGTGTACATAATACTACATAGTCTGCTTTTAGAATTGCACCAACTAAGGATTCTGCTTCAATAATGTCTTTTTTAGGAATTTTATTTTCTGAATCATAACCTGTAACTTCAAAATTTTTGCTTGCAAAATACTTTGCAAACCATTGTCCCATTTGACCTCCTGCACCTACAACTGTGATCTTTTTCTTCATTGTTTATCACTAATAATGTCCTTGAGTATATTCATTCCCTCAATGAGGACTTTCTCATCTTGGCATGCAGATATTCTAATGAAATTCTTGTAATTTCCAAATCCTTCCCCTGGAGCAATTGCTAGTCCTTTCTCAAGTGTACAATTTGCAAATTGTACTCCATCAAATCCATCTTGATTGACACGAGCAAAAATGTACATTGCTCCATCTGGAACAACAAAATCTAATCCCATCTCCTCTGCTTTCTGTGCCAACACATCTAGTCTGTTTTGTACTGTATTAGTATTGTTGGATGTATCTGCATCAAGTGCTTTCATGGCAACATATTGTATGGGTTCTGAGACATTTGTTAGGCACAAAGCCTCTAATTTTACCATTTTTTCAACGATTTTTGCATCTGCAATGCCGTACCCTATTCTGAATCCTGTCATTGCATGAGATTTTGAAAATGACTGTGTGACTATGCTTTTTTCGTAATTATAACTTAGAATACTTTTCCACTCACTTTTTGTATACTGTGAGTATATCTCATCACTTAGCACAAAGAGATTATTTTGTTTTGCTAGCTCAATAATCTCATCTTGTAATTTTATTGGAAGAATTTTTCCTGTAGGATTGTTTGGATAGTTTAGTACAATCATCTTTGTGTTTGAGTTTATTGTGTTTTTGATCTGCTCTATTGTTGGCTCCCATTTACTTTCTAAAGTTGTATTGATTGTTCTAACTTTGATTCCAGAGTTTAATGCACAATCTTTGTATGCAGGCCAAGCAGGCTCAATTACTATTATCTCATCCCCTGGATTAAGAAGAGTTGTAATTGCTGTAAAGACTGAAAATCTTGCACCTGGGCTTACTATGATGTTGTCTTGTGACACATTGACATTGAATTTACTTGAAACGTATTTTGCAAGAGCTTCTCTAAAGTCTGGCATTCCTTTTGTTTGTCCATATTTTAGAAATCCCTTGTCAAAGACTTCTTTAAGAGATTCTCTGACAATTTCTGGTGGTAAAAAGTCTGGCTCACCAACTTCCATATGAATAATTTTTTTCCCTTGTTGTTCTAGGGATTTTGCTTTTAGGAATATAGATAGATGTGTCTGTTTGTTAGTAGATTGAACCTTTACTGATTCATTTAACAGAAAATTCAAAAATTTTGTTGCAATTGATTCATCTAATCCAATTTCATTGCATAATGAAATTACTTTTCCACGTAGATTATCTTCTCGTGCCTCATCTGTAACTCCTTTTCCAATATTTTTTTTGACTTCCCCAATTTCTTTTGCAATATCTGTTCTAGTTTTGAGTAATTTGATAATCTCTAGGGTTACCTCATCCATCCTATTTCTTAGGTCATCAATATCTGACATTTCTTACAAAACAGGCTTGATTGCTCCAGCAAGGAGTGCGTGATCTGTTATGGTTAGAGCGACCAATGAATTCACTACAGGTGGTGCTCTAGGAACAACACAAGGGTCATGTCTTCCTTTTACCTGAAGTGTTGCTTCTTTTTTGGTCTTGATATCTACAGTACTTTGTTTCTGTCCAATTGAAGATGCTGGTTTGAATGCAACTCTCATAGTAATTGGCATTCCATTTGAAATACCTCCAAGTATTCCTCCTGAATTGTTTGTCTTTGTAACTATCTTTCCTTTCTTAACTGTGTACAAATCATTATTTTCTGAACCGTGAAGTTCTGAACCTCTAAAACCTGAACCAAACTCCACTCCTTTTACTGATGGAATTGAAAAGATTGCTTTGCTCAAATCAGATTCAAGAGAACTAAAGATTGGCTCTCCTAATCCTACAGGAACATTTGTTGTTACTGATTTAATAATTCCTCCTAGAGAATCTCCTTTCTTTCTTGCATCCAAAATACTTGCTCTCATTAGTTTTGCAGTTTTAGTCTCTGGACATCTAACTTCATTTTTGTAAATTGAATTGACCATCTTTTCATTAAATTCTCTTTCCATCTTTATTTTACCAATTTGTGATGTGTAAGAATTTGTTTCAATGCCTAATGTAACTTTGAGTAGTTTTCTTGCAATTGCTCCGCCCATTACATGAGTAGCAGTTAGTCTTCCAGAAAATCTTCCTCCTCCTCTATAGTCATTGTAATGATTGTACTTTATCATTGCAGTATAATCTGAATGTCCTGGTCTTAGTTTTGTTTTCAAATTTTCATAATCTTTTGATTTTTGATCACTGTTCCAAATTACCATCGTAATTGGAGCACCAGTTGTGTGACCTCTGAACACACCTGAAACAATTTCAACTTTGTCTCCTTCTTTTCGTTGAGTTGAAATGATATTTTGTCCCGGCTGTCTTTGGTCTAACATTTTTTGAATATCTTTTTCATCAATCTCTAATCCCGCAGGGCATCCATCTAGTACGGCACCAATGGATTTACCATGACTTTCACCAAAACTTGTTAAAACAAGACGCTGACCAATAGAACTTCCCGGCAACATACTATCAAAGTTGAATGATGCTTATAATTCCTCATTCCTAATTTTCTCAAAAATTCTATTGTTGGGCGGAGTTATTTTTGATAATCAATTACGTACAATTAAAATTTACAATATTTCAGATATTTTATATAATTATTATAATATATTCTTAAATATCATAAAATTATATATAATATATGCAAAAACGTGCAAATTCTAACACATAATTTGCGCGGCCCTGCGAAAATGACATGTTATCTACGCAAAAGCGTTGCGGGTGAGGAGAATGCTTTTCACTCTATACAGGGTTGCGCCTTTTACCCCTTTTAGTTGATTTTTTTGAAAATAATTTTACTGAACTTGAATTTTTGCACCAAGACGATTCATCTCTTCGACAAAATTTGGATATGATACTTTTACTGATTCCGGATCAGTAACTGTACAATCTCCTACAAACATTCCAGCAATACAAAATGCCATAAACAATCTATGATCATTTTCAGAATTTAATTCTGCACCAGAAAGATTATCTGAAGATTCTAAAATTAACCCATCTTCATTTTCTTGAACTTTAATTCCAAGTTTAACAAGTTCTCTTGAAATGATTGCAATTCTATCTGTCTCCTTTAATCTTGCATGCTTTACATTAACAATCTCAAGTGGGTTTGTTATTTTTAATGCCAAGATTGCAAGCGGTGGTAAAAGATCTGGCGAATTACTCAAATCAAACCGTCCACCATTTAGTTTTTCAGATGATATGATTTTAATTTCTTCATCACTAATGTTTACAGTAACTCCTAACTGCTCTAAAATATCAATAAAGACTTCATCACCTTGAGGTAAATTTCCAATGTTACCTTTTATTGTAACATCTTCACCATTAAGAGTTGCAGCAGAAAGAAGTAATGCAAGACTTGAAAAATCAATTGGAACTGTAAAGGAAGCACTTTTGTAGATTTGAGGTGATATGTTGTACCTTTTGTATGGAATTAATGTTTGAACAGATACACCAAACTTTCTCATTGATGCAATTGTTGCATCAAGATATGGTTTTGATACTAGATTCCCTTCAATTGTAAGATTAATTCCGTTTTCTGTTAATGGTCCACTAATTAACAATGCTGAGATGAATTGACTAGAAAAGTTTCCTGGAATTATAACGTCTCCTCCAGAAATTTTCCCTTTGATTGTAATTGGAGGATTACCATTTGTTGAATTGCATTGTGCACCAATACTTGATAATGCATCTAACAAAGGAAGCATTGGTCTTTTTTGGAGGCTGGAATCTCCCGTCAAAGTAATCTCTTCAGAAAATAGGCTCGCAATCCCTGATGCAATTCTGATAGTGGTTCCTGAGTTTTCTGCATTGATTTCAGGCACATTTGTGCCTAAATTTATCGGATTTTTGACTAAAATTGACGAATTTTCAGTTTCAATCTCTGCACCAAATTTTTTGCAGGCATCAATTGTAGCGCTAGTATCTGCTGAGAGCAAAACGTTCTCGACTTTACTATTGTTTCCTGCAAGTGATGCAAGAAAGATTGCTCTATGTGTATAGCTTTTGTTTGCTGGACATACTACCGTGCCCGAAATATTTGATTTTTCAACTTTACACTTCATGAACTTCCGCCTTTTTGTTGCTAATCTTTGAGATAATTATGCTTCCTTCAAGTGTAGAAAATATTTTTTTGATATTTGATTCATTTTCCTTTTTTGTTATTGCTGCAATTGCAGGTCCGTTTCCAGAAACTGATGCACCAAGTGCTCCTTTCTCAATTAAATTTGTAATTATTTTTGGATCTGAATTAAGTATTGATGCAGTTGCCAATCCATTAATGTTCATTGCTTCCCAATAGTTCCCTTTCTTTGCAAGCTCCCATGCATTATCAAATACTGTTGATAATACTTTGAGATTCTTGAGATTTCCTCTTTTTCTATTTTTTGGAATGAAAATTATTGCTGTAAGGTTTGTTGGACCTTTCTTGTAATGAGCACGTCTTTTTTTTGCATTGTCTGTTACATTAAATCCTCCATAGTAACACGAACATGCATCATCATAAGCTCCTGTAATACTTACTTTGGATTCAATTGATGCATCAACTCCTGCAAGTAATATTTGCTGATCAGTTAATTTTGGTTTGAAAATTTTTGCACATGCTAATGCAACTGCTGATGAGATTGCACTTGAGCTTTTAAGACCATAACCTGTAGGAATTTCTGAAACTAGTGTAATTGAAATCTTGTTTTGCTCCAAATCTTTTTTTGGAATTATTTTTTCAACCGTCTTGTTTATCAAGCGTGAACTTAGAGTTTTGTTTTCAGAATGTAATGCGATTCCTTTGCCAGGACTAGTTTCGATAGTGGCTTCAACCTTTAGTCCTATTCCTAAAGTTGCCCCTTTTTTGGTTGCAATTGCATTTACTAGTGAAACTGCTCCATGTACTGTAGCCTTTGCTTTTGCCATCAAAATCCTCCTAACAATGCTTTTTTCATTGCGTTATAAGGTGCTTCCATTCCATGCCAAATCTCAAAGGCTCTTACAGCCTGACCTAAAAGCATCTCATAACCAAAAATTACAATTGCGTTTTTTTCTTTTGCCTTTTTGAGAAAGTCAGTATTCATCGGCATGTATACAATATCATACACAATTGTGTTCTCGTTAATTCCTTCTAATGAAATTGGACTTGATTCATTTTTTAGACCAACAGATGTAGCATTGACAATAATGCTGTAATCTTTTGTTGAATCTCCCACATCATCTATCTTTATTACGTTTGCATCTAATCCATTTTTTTTTGCAAACTCTGAAAGTTTTTTGGCATTTTCTAATGTTCTGTTTGCAATTGTGATGCTCATTGTTTTTTCTTTTGCAAATCCTGCTACGATTGCTCTTGCGGCTCCTCCTGCTCCTAAAAGAAGCACTTTTGAGTCTAAAATTTTCAAATTCTTTTTCTTGAACGGATCCAAAAATCCATCCATGTCTGTGTTGTATCCTTTAAGGACACCGTTTGTATTTACTACTGTATTAACTGCACCAATCAAACTACATGATTCATCAATTTTTTCAAGAAATTTCATCATCTCCACTTTATGTGGAATAGTTACATTAAATCCCTCAATCTTTATCTTCTTTAATCCTTCAATCCCCTCTTCTAATTCTCCTTTAGGAATTCTATAAGCAAGGTAAGAACAATCTAAATTTAGTTCTCTAAATGCTGCACTGTGAATGTTTGGAGACAATGAATGGTCTATCGGATCTCCAATCACTGCAAATGTTTTTCCCATCTTATCTCTCTGAGTAATATGATTGATTTAAACTCTCAACTGTTTATTTTTTCAGATTTGTAATTTTTTTGACTTCATCTACACTGAATTGACCTGGTGCTACTGGCTTTCCAAGTGAGACATATGTGTATGGACTGCCTAAATACAGGCACAAAATTCTTGAAATCCTACCTAAATCCCCCATTGCAAATGAAATCAAATTGTTCTTTCCTTTCTTACTATACAACTCCAACATTCTGTTTGAATCATTTGTTGATTTTGCAGTACTGACAATTTTTACATTTGATGAAAACTTGCTCATTTGATTCATCTTCTTTTTTAGCTCTGCAGAACTTGGTGTCTTTTTAAAATCATGCCAAGAAACAAGTAAGTTAGTTTTTGTTGATTTTAGATATTTTCTCAATGATGTGTTTCTCTTCAATGTGTTAAACTCTACATCTAGCAAGAATGGATTGTATTCTGCAATTAGTTTTAGAATAGAAATTCTTTCTTTTTCTGTTCCTGAAAACTTTCCGCCTTCAGTTTTTGGTCTTAGTGTACATACAATTTTGTTTAGATCTTTTTTGACTATCTCTAATGCCTCAGGAATTTGTTCAATTTTTAGAAAATCAAATCTCACCTCGACAAAACCCGATTTCTTTAAAGCAATTTTTAATGTCTTTTTTATTTTGTTTGGAGTTTTTTCTGCTATTGATACACAAGTTTTGTATTTCATTTTTCTAGTATGTATTCATCTGAAACTTCCATTCCAAAATGTCTGCCTGTAGCAGGCTTTGCATGTACCATAACTATGTCTCCTTTCTTAAGATGTGTTACTGATACTAGTTGCCCATTTGGTTTTACAAATCTAATTGTCTCTGCATCTTGTGCGATAATTCCACCAATTTCGCCTCCTGCAGATGCTTTAATCATTAACATTGGTCTTCTTTCAATCTTTGATCTTCCAACTGTTGCTCTTCTTGCTTTTCCTTTGGAGTTTAGAACCAATACTTCTGAGCCTGTTTCCACTTCTGAAAGATAACTTGTAGTTCCATCTGGCGAAAGTGTATAACAGTGAACAGCTCCTGCGTTCACTCTAAATGGTCTTGGTGATGTAAATGATGAACCAACTGATTCATTGTGAACTAGAAACAAAAAGTTTGATCTACTTCCAATTAACATTCCTTCCCCTTTGTGAAGCATAGATGCAGTATCCACACAAACTCTTTCACCATCTCCGACTTCTTTTATCTCAATAATCTTTGCAGGCTTCATGTCAAAGTTCCTTGTCCCCAAGTACACCATTGCTTCTCTTACTTCGCTGATTGATGATGTGCTAAAGATTACTCCGTCTACCCCTACTTCTAAGATTGAGAACATCTTTCTTACTTCTTCTGGTGTTCTTGCAATAGCAAAAATCTTAGTGTGAATTTTGTGAAGTTTTGCAATAATGTTTTCAAGAGGAATAATTTTCCAATCTTTTACTTCAACAATTACAAAGTCTAATCCTTTCTTTGCAGTTGTAAGAATATTTTCAATATCTGTATTTGATAATACTTGGAATTTTCTTCCAACCTTCTTACCTTTTGGTTTTGAGGCTCCATCTTTATCAAGAACAACATACTTTGCTGCACTTGAAGGGAAAATTATATCAAGTTTAGTCTTTTTCTTGCCTAATTTTTTAGGATCAAGATACACCATCTTAATTCCTTCATCTTCTAATTGTGGAAGAAATTTAGTCAATTGTGCCTGTGAAACTTCAGGCGAAATTATTAATTCTCTATTTTTACTCAATTTTTTCCAGTGCTTCCTTTGCTGTTCTTTTTCTGAAAATTATTTCAGCTAATGCTTCTACCATTTTTTCAGGTGCCTTATGTGCAAAGATGTTTCTGCCATATGTAACACCTTTAGCTCCTGCAGTCATAGCGTCTTCAGTCATTTGAAGAATATCTAAATCTGTTTTTGCTTTAGGTCCTCCTGCAATTACAATTGGAACTGGTGTGCTCTTTACAATTTTTGCAAAGGAATCTACATCTCCAGTGTATACTGTTTTAACAATATCTGCACCACATTCTGCACCAATTCTTGCTACATGTCCTACAATTTCTGGGTCGTGTGGATCCTTGACGTTTTCCCCTCTTGGATACATCATTGCCAAAAGTGGCATTCCCCATCTATAACATTGATCTGCAGTCATTCCAAGCTGTTCTAACATTTCTGGTTCTTCTTTTCCACCAATGTTGATGTGCAATGAAACACCATCAGCACCAAGTGCAACAGCTTCTTTTACAGTTCCAGTTAACATTTTGCGGTTAGGAGATAATGATAATGATGTGCTACTTGAAAAATGAACTAGAATTCCAATTCTAGTTGGTTTTGGTAATGTTTTGAGAATTCCTTTGTTGATAATTACACTTGTGAGACCATGTCCCTCACATTTGTAAATTGTAGAAGCGGGGTCTTCAAGACCCTCAATAGGTCCATTTGAAATACCATGATCCATTGGAATGCAAAGCATCTTCCCTTTCTTGAGGATTCTACTAAGTCTAATATCACTACCAGATACCATGAGATGATCTCCTTCCTGTGCCCTACTTAAAAATAACGTGAATAATCGAACTCAGGTTTGTGAACAATTGAGCCCAAATCATGCACTAGGTTTAATTCTTTTTTTGTTCATTTTTTCTATGAAGGATTAAATAGAAACTCCAAAGGATGAAAAACAATTGAGTCAAACAACTGAACAGCTACAAAAAAGCGATATCAAAGATATTTTAGAAAATTCTCTTAATGGTCAAAGACCTGGACCAGAAGACTGCATGAGACTCTTAGAGTCTGATGATGTCCATCTTATGGGATTAGTTTCTGGAAATCTAACAAGAAAACAGTTTGGCAAAAAAGCATCTTTTGTAAATAACATAATTTTGAATTATACCAATGTTTGCATCACTGATTGCAAGTTTTGTGCATTTTACAGATCCCCTGGAGCTGATGACTCTTACACATTAACACTTGATCAAATAGAATCTCGAGTAAAGACTGCATGGGATTTGTTTAAGATAAGACAGGTATTGATTCAAGGAGGTCATAATCCAAATCTCTCAATTGAATACTATGAAGATGCATTTAGACTAATTCGTGAAAAATTCCCTAAAGTTGGTGTTCATGGATTATCAACATCTGAAATCGATATGATTGCTAGAGTTGAAAAATCCTCTACCCAAGAAGTATTATCCAGATTAAAAGATGCAGGATTACAATCCATTCCTGGAGCCGGTGCTGAAATCTTGACTGATTCTGTTAAAGAAATTATCAGTCCAAAGAAAATCTCTAGTGCTGATTGGCTTAGAATTATGGAAGAAGCACATTCACTTGGATTACCAGCTTCTGCAACTATGATGTATGGCCATGTTGAAAACAAAAAAGATCTTGTTGAACACTTTTTCAAAATTGCAAAACTACAAGAAAAAACTAAAGGCTTTATGGCATTTATCCCATGGAATTTTGAACCAAACAATACTTTGATGCATGAAGAAGGTTTGGTTGAATACGGAACTGGAGGTGTTCAACTCTTGAAGATGATTGCAATCTCTAGACTTGTTTTTGATGGATTAATCCCTCACATACAATCTTCATGGCTCACAAATGGAGTTGGTATGGCTCAACTTGCATTGCAATATGGTGCAGATGATTTTGGTGGTACACTCATTGGCGAAGAAGTTGTATCATGTACAGGTGCACGCTCAACTGAACTTACTGATAAAATCATCATGGATGCAATACATCAAATTGGTTATCAAGCAGAAGAGAGAGATAATTTCTATAATCCTGTTAAAGTATCATAGTCCATAATCAGACCATTTAGAATCTACTAGATTCTTTGTTTCATCATCAACTTTTACTTGTTGTTGAATCTCTCTTTCATATCCTTCTTCTTTTGTTTTTTGAGTTGCATCAATTCCCATCTTAGAACCTAGATTGACAAGTGGTGATGCAGGATCCAAAGTGTCAGTTGGCGTGTTGTTGATGATTACTGTGTCTCTTGCAGCATCTGCTCTAGTAGTTATTGCCCAAATGACATCATTCATGTCATGAACATTGATGTCTTCATCTACTACAACAAACATCTTTGTTAGTGCAAGCTGTCCCATTCCCCATAATCCCATCATCACTTTCTTTGCCTGACCTGGGTATCGTTTCTTAATTGAGATGATTGCAAATCCTTGGAACCATCCTGCGGCTGGCATGCTAAAGTCTACAACTTCTGGGTGGAACATTCGAATAAGAGGTAAAAATGAGCGTTCAATGACTTTTCCAATATATGTGTCTTCAAGAATTGGTTTTCCAACAACCGTTGTAACATAGATTGGATCCTTTCTTCTCATAATTCCTGTTAATGTGAATGTTGGGTATGGTTCAACTGGTGTGTAGTATCCTGTATGATCTCCAAATGGTCCTTCATCTCTAATGTCTGCAGGATCAACATATCCTTCCAAAACAATTTCAGCATTTGCTGGAACGTCTAAATCAATTGTTTTACATTTTACAGTTTTGATTCCTTCTTTTCTTGTAATTCCTGAAAACAAGTACTTGTCTAATCCTTCTGGTACTGGAGCAATTGCTGAAAATATTGTTGAAGGCTCTCCTCCGATAATTATTGCAGCAGGGATTTTTTCTCCTTTGTCTTTTGAAATATCTCCATGGTTTGCTCCTCTCTTGTGTTTTTGCCAATGCATCAACGCATGTGTCTTGTCTAGAATTTGTATTCTGTATACTCCAAGATTTCTAATACCTGTCTCTGGATGTTTTGTTGCAACTAATCCTAACGTAATGAATTTCCCTGCATCATTAGGCCATGATTTTAGAATTGGCAAATCATCAAAAGATGCATCACTTGATGTCATCTCCATTACTGGTCCACTTGTTTCTGCTTTAGAAAATGATGCAGTCATCTTTGATAACTCTGGTAATTTTTTTATCTTGTTTAGCAAACCTGATGGAACATCCATCTTTGTCATGTCTGTAATGCGCTGACCAATCTCTGTAAAGTCTGTCATCTCTAGTCCTATCTCCAATCTTTTCATAGAACCAAATGCATTTCCCAAAACTGGCATGTCATATCCTTTTACATTTTCAAAAAGAATTGCAGGACCGTTTGAATACATTTCACGTCTCATAATTTCTGCAATTTCTAAGTTAGAATCAACTTCAGTTTTGACTCTCTTTAATTCTCCATTTTTTTCAAGCTCTGAAATAAATTCGTGAATGTCTTCTATTGGCACAAAGAGTCTGAAGTTAGTTCAAGTATAAGCTTAACTAGATTTACATAAAAACGCGTCTTTCTTGAAATTCTTTTAACAAATGTCTTTTAATTACCACACGTAGGAAAATCACTATTGGTCGATGACAAGTGTGCAGTTTGCAAAGGAAATGGGACAATAGAATTACTTGGCTCCCAATGTCCATTTTGTAATGGTACTGGTGACCCAAACAAACCAGCTGAATCATACATCAAATCTCATATCTGTCAATGCATCTTTCTTGATAGAAAGCGATGTCCTCTATGTGGAAAGAGATGCCATCATGATACTCCAAACAAGCCAAAAATTTTGCTAAGCCCTGAATAACCTACATTGGTGGAAGTTCTGTCTTTTTGTCATGACCACCAGAACCAAACTTACAGTAAAAACACAATTCTGATTCCATGTATTTGAGTTGCTCAACTTGAATTGCACCAAGCTTGAGTGCAATCTTTGTTAGGATTTTGTATTTGAGTGGCATTGCAGGGATCACTTCATCCATGTATACTCTGTAATGATCGGGACAGAACTTTAGAGTAACTTTTGCTGACTCTTTGCCTTTCTCATTTACCTGCTTTGTAAAATTGATCTGTTCTCTAATGTACTCATGTTTTGGACAAGGACAATCTTTGCCACCTGGATGTTTGTATGCTGGTGTGTTTTTCCAATCAAACTCTGGAAATTCTTTTTCAAAGTCGTCCATCGTAGCTATAACGTTATCTGTGCATATAAAACTTGATCAACCTTGGCTCTGATAGTAACCCAAATGTACATAAACCCCGGATTCACCATGCAGAATAATGGCAGCTGCTAAAAAAGCAACCAAAAAAGATCTTGAAAACAAGATTGCAGAATTAGAAGCAAAACTAAATCAACTTTCTACTCAGCTAGCACAAAAACCAGCAGATGCTCCTAAACCAGCAGATGCTCCTAAACCAGCAGATGCTCCTAAACCAGCAGATGCTCCTAAACCAGCAGATGCTCCTAAACCAGCAGATGCTCCTAAACCAGCAGATGCTCCTAAACCAGCAGATGCTCCTAAACCAGCAGATGCTCCTAAACCAGCAGATGCTCCTAAACCAGCAGATGCTCCTAAACCAGCAGATGCCCCTAAACCAGCTGAAACAACTGCACAACCTCCTGCAACTGTACAAGAGGCATTAGAGGATGCATACATGAGTGCTCCACAAACCTCTTTCCATGATTACAGAGCAAAGGTTACAGGTTATTCTCCAGCTCCAAACAGATACTTTGTCAGAAGAACTGCTCCTGTAGGAAAAGTTCCAACCACAAATTGGAATGAGCAAAAAGCAAAGGTAACAGGTTACACACAAGCATCAAACCAATACTTTGCAACAAGAGCAAGATTAGCATATCATCCAACTGACAAAACATTTGGAGGCTTTAGCGGTGTAAACATGAGTGTTGAAGGTGTTCAAGTACAAGAACAAGCTCCAACTCCAGAACCACCAAAACCTACAAAAGGTACACTTCCAAAAGGTTTCTAATTCAATAACTTCTTTATTTTCTATTTTTAATAGTAATATTCTACTTTGTTCATACACTATTGTAAATGCCGCCAAAAATCAAGTGTCCTAATTGCCAACAAAATGAGTGGCTTGAAAATGCTGAATTAAGTTATCTGCCCAGAGTTGTCCGACTTGAAGATGGAACCTATGGAGCTGATACTGATAATGGAACCCATGTCAAAATTTGGCGATGCAACAACTGCATGTATGTCGTGCAATTTTGGGAACCTGATTAATCTGCTCTGGATATTGAACTAATGAAATTTTTACAAATTATTATCACATTTCACGAATTATTTTGAACTAAAATCTTCAACTGATCAAAATGTAAATAAACAATGCACTATTTAGTCTAAGGAATGGCAGCAAAACGCAAAGCAGGTACTAAAAAAGATCTAGAAGCAAAAATTGCAGAATTAGAAGAAAAACTATCAAAATTATCTTCACAATTAGAAGCAAAACCAGCTCCAGAACCAGCTAAACCATCTGAGACAAAACCAGCAGATGCTCCTAAACCAGCAGATGCTCCTAAACCAGCAGATGCCCCTAAACCAGCTGAAACAACTGCACAACCTCCTGCAACTGTACAAGAGGCATTAGAGGATGCATACATGAGTGCTCCACAAACCTCTTTCCATGATTACAGAGCAAAGGTTACAGGTTATTCTCCAGCTCCAAACAGATACTTTGTCAGAAGAACTGCTCCTGTAGGAAAAGTTCCAACCACAAATTGGAATGAGCAAAAAGCAAAGGTAACAGGTTACACACAAGCATCAAACCAATACTTTGCAACAAGAGCAAGATTAGCATATCATCCAACTGACAAAACATTTGGAGGCTTTAGCGGTGTAAACATGAGTGTTGAAGGTGTTCAAGTACAAGAACAAGCTCCAACTCCAGAACCACCAAAACCTACAAAAGGTACACTTCCAAAAGGTTTCTAATTCAATAACTTCTTTATTTTCTATTTTTAATAGTAATATTCTACTTTGTTCATACACTATTGTAAATGCCGCCAAAAATCAAGTGTCCTAATTGCCAACAAAATGAGTGGCTTGAAAATGCTGAATTAAGTTATCTGCCCAGAGTTGTCCGACTTGAAGATGGAACCTATGGAGCTGATACTGATAATGGAACCCATGTCAAAATTTGGCGATGCAACAACTGCATGTATGTCGTGCAATTTTGGGAACCTGATTAATCTGCTCTGGATATTGAACTAATGAAATTTTTACAAATTATTATCACATTTCACGAATTATTTTGAACTAAAATCTTCAACTGATCAAAATGTAAATAAACAATGCACTATTTAGTCTAAGGAATGGCAGCAAAACGCAAAGCAGGTACTAAAAAAGATCTAGAAGCAAAAATTGCAGAATTAGAAGAAAAACTATCAAAATTATCTTCACAATTAGAAGCAAAACCAGCTCCAGAACCAGCTAAACCATCTGAGACAAAACCAGCAGATGCTCCTAAACCAGCAGATGCTCCTAAACCAGCAGATGCCCCTAAACCAGCTGAAACAACTGCACAACCTCCTGCAACTGTACAAGAGGCATTAGAGGATGCATACATGAGTGCTCCACAAACCTCTTTCCATGATTACAGAGCAAAGGTTACAGGTTATTCTCCAGCTCCAAACAGATACTTTGTCAGAAGAACTGCTCCTGTAGGAAAAGTTCCAACCACAAATTGGAATGAGCAAAAAGCAAAGGTAACAGGTTACACACAAGCATCAAACCAATACTTTGCAACAAGAGCAAGATTAGCATATCATCCAACTGACAAAACATTTGGAGGCTTTAGCGGTGTAAACATGAGTGTTGAAGGTGTTCAAGTACAAGAACAAGCTCCAACTCCAGAACCACCAAAACCTACAAAAGGTACACTTCCAAAAGGTTTCTAATTCAATAACTTCTTTATTTTCTATTTTTAATAGTAATATTCTACTTTGTTCATACACTATTGTAAATGCCGCCAAAAATCAAGTGTCCTAATTGCCAACAAAATGAGTGGCTTGAAAATGCTGAATTAAGTTATCTGCCCAGAGTTGTCCGACTTGAAGATGGAACCTATGGAGCTGATACTGATAATGGAACCCATGTCAAAATTTGGCGATGCAACAACTGCATGTATGTCGTGCAATTTTGGGAACCTGATTAATCTGCTCTGGATATTGAACTAATGAAATTTTTACAAATTATTATCACATTTCACGAATTATTTTGAACTAAAATCTTCAACTGATCAAAATGTAAATAAACAATGCACTATTTAGTCTAAGGAATGGCAGCAAAACGCAAAGCAGGTACTAAAAAAGATCTAGAAGCAAAAATTGCAGAATTAGAAGAAAAACTATCAAAATTATCTTCACAATTAGAAGCAAAACCAGCTCCAGAACCAGCTAAACCATCTGAGACAAAACCAGCAGATGCTCCTAAACCAGCAGATGCTCCTAAACCAGCAGATGCTCCTAAACCAGCAGATGCTCCTAAACCAGCAGATGCTCCTAAACCAGCAGATGCTCCTAAACCAGCAGATGCTCCTAAACCAGCAGATGCTCCTAAACCAGCAGATGCTCCTAAACCAGCAGATGCTCCTAAACCAGCAGATGCTCCTAAACCAGCAGATGCTCCTAAACCAGCAGATGCTCCTAAACCAGCAGATGCTCCTAAACCAGCAGATGCTCCTAAACCAGCAGATGCTCCTAAACCAGCAGATGCCCCTAAACCAGCTGAAACAACTGCACAACCTCCTGCAACTGTACAAGAGGCATTAGAGGATGCATACATGAGTGCTCCACAAACCTCTTTCCATGATTACAGAGCAAAGGTTACAGGTTATTCTCCAGCTCCAAACAGATACTTTGTCAGAAGAACTGCTCCTGTAGGAAAAGTTCCAACCACAAATTGGAATGAGCAAAAAGCAAAGGTAACAGGTTACACACAAGCATCAAACCAATACTTTGCAACAAGAGCAAGATTAGCATATCATCCAACTGACAAAACATTTGGAGGCTTTAGCGGTGTAAACATGAGTGTTGAAGGCGTTGAATTAAAACAAACACAACAAACTCCTCCAGCACCAGAGCCGGAAGCAAAACCAGCTGATGGAACCCTTCCAAAAGAAACAGTACAAGCTCAACAAGCTAGTGCAAATGAAGGAAAATCCAGAAAGCAACTTCTAGAAGAATATGAAAACGAATACTTGCAAAGAATTGAACAAGAAAGAGCAGCAGCAGAACAGGCCTATCAAGAAGCTGTAGCAGCTGAAGCACAAAGAAGAGATTCAACTAGAACCTTACCAAAAGGTTTCGAAGCACCTGCTCCAGAACCTGAAAAACCAAAGGAAACAAGAGGCACACTTCCAAAAGGTTTCTAATCTTTCAACAACCTTTTCTTTTACTTTATTTTTAATTTGAATTTAGGAAATCCTCCAGAACTTCTTTTGAATGTCCTGCAGGTTTTACTTTTGGATAAATTTTGAAGATAGTTCCCTTCTCATCTACAAGAAACGTACTTCTCATAACTCCCATGTACTCTCTTCCCATGAATTTTTTCTTTCCCCAAACTCCAAATGATTTAGAAATTTGTTTGTCTACATCTGCCAAAAGTAGATATTTTATTCCCATTTTATCGCAGAATTTTTCGTGAGAGTCTACGTCATCAGGACTAATCCCAATTATTTCGATTCCTTCTTTTTGGAATTTCTTGTAATCTTTTGAAAACTCGTCAGCTTCTATTGTACATCCAGGAGTGAAGTCTTTTGGATAAAAGTAGATGGCATGTTTTTTGCCCTTAAAATCACTAGATTTCACTTTGTTGCCGTTTGCATCATTTACCTCAAACTTTGGAACTTCGTCACCTTCAGAGATCATACATTCTCAAATGCATCTAGCCATAATTAATTACTTTTTGATCTAGTCTGATCACAAATTTGGTCCGAATCTTTTATATGGAAACTGGCGGGGCTTTAGCTTAATGGTTAATCCAAGAGCATACCTTGCAGAAGCAATCTCTACATACGGATTAGTATTCTTTGGTCCGCTTTCAGTAATTTTGGCTGTTGCTTCTTTTGGTGAAGAACTAACTACAATGTCTGTATTGTTTATCTCTCTTGGACACGGAGCCGCAATTGCATTTATGATCTATGCATTTGGTCATATCTCTGGCGCTCACATTAATCCTGCAGTAACAATCCCAATGATGATTACAAGAAAGATTGGAATCGCAGACGGAATTGGTTACATCATTTCACAATTAATTGGTGCAGTTGCAGCAGCTGCAACACTAAAGGCAATCTTGCCAGAACTTGGAGCTAAAGTAAACTTTGGAACTCAAGGTGGCCCAAGTGACTTAATCAATAACAGTATACAATCTGGATTTGCACTTGAAGCAATATTCACCTTCTTCTTGGTACTTGTCATCTTTATGACAGCCGTTCACAAGAAAGCATCTCCTGGATGGCACGGATTTACAATCGGTGGTATGGTTTTCCTACTTCACTTAGTTGGTGTTCCTCTTACTGGCGCATCAATGAATCCTGCAAGAACATTTGGCCCAGCATTAATGTCTGGCTCATGGGAATTCCATTGGTTGTATTGGGCAGCACCAATAGTTGGTGGTATTATTGCCGGTTTGATAATGAACTATGTTTATGTCAAAAAGGCAGAACAAGAAGCATAACCCCAACATTTTTAAAAATTTGAGACTCTTTTTGGTACATGAGTTCTGTAGATGATATCTCAGAAATGTTCAGTGGTGAATCCGTAAAACTTGAAAATCTAATTAGCACTGCAAAATCTGAGTTATCAATACATGAAATTGTGGATCTTTACTATCAAGTAATGAATGTGTCCTCAATGATTTCAATGATAAAGCAACAACTGAATGTAACTGAGCACAAGGCTCTTCTTGATAAAATTAGTCATACTGAACAGATAATTTCTGGAAACTTCAATCCTACTATTCATCCAAAAATACTAGAACAACTAACAAATTCTATTCAAGAAAAAACAAAAACTCTTCAATCAAACACTGATGGAAAATCAAAAGAAAATATTGAAAATGAATCTAAAGAATATGAAGAGTTACGTAAACTAATGAGCACTAAAGAATTTGTAGAACAATATTCTCAAGGACTTTCTAATGATTGAAGATATTGCAAAAAAACTTGTTAGTTTAAAAAAAGAATTTGAAAAAACCTATGATGGTTCTAGTCAAATCCAAGAAATTATTCCAAAAAATTCAGATGATGTTTCTATTCCACAAAATGATTTAGATTTGCTACATCAGTTTGCACAAAAGAATCCTATCTACTACAATTCTTTTGAAAAAACTATTGGAGATACTTCTTGTATTGTCTATGAAGGTGATATCAACAAGTATTGGTTGAATAGTATTCAACATGGTTCAAGCCATGCGCCATTTTCTCCAACTTGGATAGTTTCTGCATATGTGGGATGTATGTATGCAAAAGAACTTGGATATTCTGAAATAATTGACATTGGATCTGGAGATGGAAGGATTGCATTCTGTGCCAAAGTTTTGGGATTAGAATCGTACGGTGTTGAAATTGACAATATGCTAGTAGAATTACAAAAAACTCTAACAATTCTTGATTTTCATCCACATTGCTCTGATGCAACAACCTTTGATTATTCTTCATTAAATCTTACAAAACCAATCTTCTTCATTGGAGGTCTTGCACAAATGGGTGGTACTGCATTGGCCTCTGGAGTTATAGAAAAGATCAATTCCATTTCTGATCTAACTTCTGGTTGGGTTTTTGCAGGAACTTCGTCCCAAAAATATGCCCCAGATCCAAAAAATGAGGCTGGATGGGGTACATTAATTGAGAAAAACAATCTCCAATCAATCAAAACAATCACTTTGCCAACAGTCTGGACTTTTCATGAATCTGATGAAACTCCATATGTTTTTGCAAACTAATAGCAATCCAAATTAATAGTCAATCTCCAAAAGTTTTCGGACTCGTTGCACAGCATGGATAGTGCGAACGCTTGCGGAGCGTTAGGTCGTCGGTTCGAATCCGACCGAGCCCGCTTTCCTTTATGCAATGTGTGTTCAATCATACAAACAGAAGCCTAAATCCTAAAAATTAGTATCATATTCATGAAAAAAATTGGTTTAGACCTAGTTGATTCGATAATGTCTTAGGCAAATACAGCTTTTGAAGGATTGTTCAATGGAACCATGGAAATGGTTAGCAAGATGACAGAATCTATTTCATCAATATTCTAGTTGATTAATTAAAAA
Organism: Candidatus Nitrosopumilus sp.; assembly: GCA_965215075.1. Lineage (GTDB taxonomy): Archaea > Thermoproteota > Nitrososphaeria > Nitrososphaerales > Nitrosopumilaceae > Nitrosopumilus. The sequence goes on along the minus strand of OZ244033.1, from coordinate 1,513,048 downwards.
GATCAGCAGTATATGATAAGAAAACTACGATAAGTAATACTGTTGCTTGACCTAATCCAAATGATAATGGAACAAGTCTTTTGATCTTAATTTTTTGTAATGGTGCTAATCCTGAAATAACTAGTAATGGCAATATCTGAACATAGTAAAAAATTAACCAAATCTTTGATGCAGCAGAAGTAATTCCTAAAACCAACATTATTGGATCATCTGACCCGTTCTCTATTCCTAATGATAGAATGATTGTAACAACAGTACCTGTAATTACACCTGTAGCAAATGAAAGTAAAGAGCGGTCTATCATGTTAACACATACATTGTAAATTTTATTGCAGAAAGAAGAACAATCACTGTTGCATGTCCCAAAGTAAATGATATTGGCAAGAAAAGTATTGGCTTGATTCTTTTTTTAATTGAATCAATCCCAATTACTGGAAAAACTATGATTAATGAAAATGCAAAAAATATGATCCAAATCTTTGTGATGACTCCAGCTAGTGCAAGCACAAATGTTTCTGAATTCTGAAAGATATCCCCAGTTTGTGCTGCTAAAACTAATGTTACTATGATTGCAGAGCCAACACCTGCAAAAAACCGAAGAACTGATCTATCCATTTAGCCTAATGTGTCATCACTAAGCCAACGACGAACTTTGTCTGTTCTCATGTAAGCAATTACTGCTGCATTGATAATCAATGAGAATATTGCAAACATGTTTCCAGAAATAATGCTTAGTATTGCAAAGATAAATCCAACACCTGAAATTATTGTTACTGCAAGAATAGCCCAACTCTTTCTTGAAAATATTGCAGATGCAATAGCGGCATGAAATCCTGCCATGATATATCCCCAAATCGCATCAAGTGTTGTAATAGCTCCAAGACCCAAGTCTTGTGTCCATACAACTATGATAAACGGAATGCTAATGATTAGACTGATTACTGTAAACATTGCAGAAAATGCATGTAGTGCTCCAATTACTCTAACTCCTGTTGGCATACGAGTCATGCCCTCCCTCAATGATCATACTATATGAACTTTTGAAAAATAAAATTCACTCTTCTAGAATCCACTAAATACGATTACAAATTATTGGCTCCAATGACTCAGAAAATTACATCGGTACTGTTTATGAGTGCAATTCTTTTCACAGCAGGAATTGCTGCATCAACAACTATGATGCAAGATGCAGAAGCTTCTTCATCGAAAGTTTGTGGTGACAGACTTTGTTCTGAATATGAAGGCGGAAGAGTCGAATATGAAAAAAAGAAACTAACTGCAACAAAAGTAATTGAAGAAAAGATAGCAGCACTTGAAAGAGAATCAGAAACTGCAGAGAAAAAAATCTCTACAGACAGTGAAGTACTAAAAGCACAACTTGAAAACATTCTCAAAAAAATTGAAATGGGAATGAGACTCTCAGCAGGTGAAATTACTGTAACAAAGAAAGCTATCCAAGAAGGTATCTCAACTGAAACTGTAGACAAACAATATGGTGGACAAGCAGGTGAGGCCACAGAAACTCCAAGTCCAGGCCAACACGCATTTGGAAAAACTGCATCTGGAACTATAACATCTCAACAAGATCCAGGTAAAGGACATGAAGCACATCAAATTGCTGTAATTTTGCCACCAACAGACAAAGTCTATGTTGGAAAAATCACATACTCTGCATCTGAAGAAGTTCAGTATGTTACAATTTATGGACCACTAGGAGAAGGTGAATCAAAGGGACAACCAACTTGGCAACCAATGGGTGGAAGCGAATATGCATTAACGTTCATTGATAACCAAGGAAAATCCGGTGGATGGTATTTTGCAGGTAATACATTAGCACTACACACAAAAAACACCAATCCTTTTACTGCAACATATTCAGTATCCTATGCAGAACTTGATCCTGGAGTTTATGACAAGGAAACAGTTGCAACTGGAACCGTTTCATCAATACAAGATCCAGGAATTGGTCATGAGCAGCATCAGATTACATTGATCTTGCCACCACAAGATATTCCATATCAAGGTGGAGTAGTATCTTATTCTGCATCCGAAAATGTTCAACTAGTAGCCCTTATGGGACCTCTAGAAGAAGATGAAATTCACGGACAGACAATTTGGACTCCAGATGGTGAGACAAAATATGCTCTAACCATAGTTGAAGGCGGTAGGATGGGTGTTTGGAATACATTTAGCGGAAACGCACTTGCATTACACTCATTTAATCCAGATGGATTTACTGCAACCTATACTCTAACAGGACTTCACTAATCCTTTTTCCTTTTTATTTTGACAATCCCTTATTATTGATAACAAACTGTTATTTTTCATGAAAAATTCTTTTCTGATTTTTCTTAGTGTCTTAATTTTTGGAACATTTACTTTGAGTAGCGCTTTTGCAACTGATTATACTCAAATCTGTGTTGACAAAGTTTGGATTGAAAGCAGTAATGGAAGAATTGCATGTGTAACTCCAACTACTGCAGACAAACTAGTTGAGCGTGGATGGGGGATCTCTGCTAGAGGAATCTGAATTACAACCTAAAGCATGTACAAAAGATTACAGACCTGTCTGTGGAGTTGATGAAACAACATATGGAAATATGTATACTTTAGAATCTGCTGGAGTTGAATTAGCTTATGATGGAGAATGCAGAATTGGTGTAGAAATTATTGAAACACGAAGCGGAACCATCACCATAGACCATGATTATCTAACTCCTGAATCCCAACAACTTCTTAGTGATGAATTATTTTTCCAACGTGCAGTTCACGTTTATCATATGGCTCTTCCTGCAGTTAGTGGATCTGGAATCTTTTATGATCTTGACAAGGTATGTGCGACAGCAGGTGACATCATTTACTGGTCTGACTTTATGAATTCCGATATTGATCTTCTTACAGGAAATACTTCTGTACTGTATTTTATGTCTCCAAATAATCTCTCTGATGGACCAATCATAGCACACATACCTGAAGGAAATCTTCAAGGTCATGCCGATAATCTTTACCAACAAGTAATTACTGATTGGGGAATTGTTGAACCTAACGAAGGAAAAGAGGCATACTTTTTGTTCCTTCCTCCAAACTATGATGGGGAAATTCCACCACAATTTGATGTGCAAACGGAAAATCATTTTGTCTTTGAATCCGACACAACACAGTTTCTAGCTATGGGTCGTGCATTTGTTAATGCGCCAGATAAAGCAGCAGCAGAAGAACTGATCAAAAAAGTCAACATCTATCCTTTATCTGAAATTGATAATCCTCCTCAAGAAAAATTCTTTGATGTTGCTGGAGAATCATTAAAGCTATCCTATCCTACAACTGAAGGTTTTTGGGAATTTTTACATGAAGTTTATTCTAAAGAAACAGCTGTAAGACCTGAGGACAAAAATCTAATTGGATTGATGGACGCAATAGGAATAATTCCAGGTGAACCATTTGAACCTGATGAACATTCCAAAGAGATTCTAGATAAAGCAGTAGTTGTTGCAAATTTGATGGCACGAAATATTGCATATGATTCTCCTGCCAAACAACCATACATTTACTGGCTTGATAAGAATTGGGAACTGGCATTCCAGACTGATAATCCCCGATTTGAATTTGAAAATGGAGTAACTCAGATTGAACAAAGAATGTCATTCATGTATCAAGCTATAACTACTGCAGATGCAATGGTTTTGAAAATGGTTGGTAAGGGTTCAAAGTATGTAGGAACTTATCGTGACTCTAATGATGATTTCTTGCATGGTTCAAATTTGTATCACTTGAATATTCCTGCAAATGTACCTGCTGAAAACTTTTGGTCTATAGTTGCTTATGATGCAGAAATACGTTCTATGGTTAACAATGATTTGCAACCATTACCTGCAATCCGATCACTTGATTCAGACAAACTAATGCAAAATGAAGACGGTTCTTATGATGTATACTTTGGTCCAGAAGCTCCTGAAGGTTATGAAAACAATTGGGTAAAGACTAACAAAGGTGATGGATTCTTCATCTATATGAGATTCTATTCTCCAACTGAAGCATACTATGATAAGAGTTGGCAATTACCTGAAGTAGAAAAAATCTCCAACTAGTATGATGCTGGAGTTGCAGTATCAGAAATATGTGAAACTTCTGGATCTTTTGAAATATAATGATGTGCCAATTGAATCCACATCTTTTGAAATTTTGCCCAATGGTCAAGATAAGGAGGAATAAATGATTCCAACAATTCTTGCAACAAGCATTGTTGCAGCAACAATCATAGTTACAGGTTCAATTTTCATGTCTCAACAAATGGAAGCAGATAATGATTTTCAGATTCTCAAAGAAGAATTTACAGGAATGGATTGGAATAATGAAATTACAAGAATTCTTCCAACAGATAATGATTTAGAAAAAGATTGGACACTTTTATGGTCAGATGGCACCAAAGAATATGTTGAAGGACAAACCCCATAATGATTAGAAAGACAGTTGCTGGAAATGAAATTCTTTCAACTTCTTATAACTATCAATTCATGGAGCAAGGAAAATATCAAATTCTTGTTTGGAAAGGAGAGCTTGTATCTGAGTGGAATCCTGAAGAAGCAGTAGAAAGTATTTTTGTCCAAACTGATGCGAAAATTGAAAAGGACATGAAAGGTTTGGATTTGATTCCAAATTGTGTTGCAGAATATTATGATTACTATGGTAATGAAAATGAAATGAAAAATGAGTTATTGTTTTCCGAATGTGCAAAGAAGGATATCGTATTAGAGTAAATCTGGTTGAAGGAGAATTCAATCAAGAATCGGTAGAAAATGTTGTGTTTCTAAGTAATTTGGCAACAGGTAAGATTTAGAAATTCTAATGCAAAAAGAGAAGGGACAAAGATTCCCTTCCCTTGTGCTAGGTATGGGTTATGTTGGGCACAGATTATTCTGTAATTTTACAATACCAAGTAAGTATATGGAATATTGTTTGTTCAAAATGAGCTATACAGGTGAATTAGGCACAAATATTATTCAGATATTCTGCAAATCTGTTATTGAATCAAGAGATTATTGATGAAATTAAAAATCAAGATTATGCCTCAATTACTGAGACCTTTGAGAATTTCTTATCAAACCAGATTGAAAAAAATCAGGCAAAAGGAGTAATTTTAGGATTAAGTGGGGGCATTGATTCTGCAGTATTGGCATACCTGTGTAAAAGAAATCTAAGAGAAAAGACGCTTGCACTCATAATGCCAGACACATCGATAACTCCAGAGTCTGAAACTCAAGATGCTCAGAAAATGATTTCGTTAACTGGGATTGAATACAAGTTAATTGACATAAAACCAATTGTAAATGAGTACGCAATGTATCTTGAACCAAATGAAAGGGCAAAAGGAAATCTTCGTGCAAGAATTCGAACTAACATTTTGTACTATTATGCAAATATCAGAAACTATCTCGTTCTTGGATCAAGTGACAAAAGTGAATATCTGATTGGATACTTTACAAAATTTGGTGATGGTGCATCAGATCTAACACCAATTGTTTCATTATACAAGTTACAGGTAAGAGAGATTGCAAAATATCTTGGAGTGCCTGAAAATGTCATTGCAAAAAAGAGCAGCCCACATTTATGGAAAGAACATGAGGCTGAAAAAGAACTAGGAATTTCATATGAGGAGGTGGATTCTATACTGTATTACATGTTTGAAAAAAAACTTTCCGTAGATGAGATTGCTAAAACTACAGAAATTGATGAAACAATTATTAAAAAAGTACAAGAATTAAACCTAAACAGCGAACATAAAAGATTGCAAGCACAAACCCCCGATAGAGAATAAAATGAAGATTCAAGATACACTATCAAATGTAGAGCAAGAACTGGATACTTCAAAAAAAGTTAGAATTTACCTTTGTGGAGTGACAGTTTATGATGAATCACACATAGGCCATGCAAGAACAATCATTGTATTTGATGTATTAAGACGATATCTTGAAAACAAAAGAATATCAATTGACTTTATTCAAAATTTCACAGATGTTGATGATAAAATCATCAACAAGGCACAAGAAGAAAATACGACAGCGGATAAAATCAGTGCCAAATACATTGAAAACTATTTTTCAGATTTTGATGGACTAAATGTGAAACATGCAACAAACTATCCAAAAGCCACAGAACACATAGAAGATATCATAAAATTTATTGAAAAATTAATTGAAAAACAAATTGTATACACATCAAAAAATGGAGTGTACTTTTCTGTTTCAAAATTTCCTGAATATGGAAAGTTATCAAAAAAGAAGATAGACGAATTAGAATCAGGTGCAAGAATTGAAGTTGATGAAGCAAAAAACAGTCCTCTAGACTTTGCAGTATGGAAATTCTCTGATGTTGAACCAGTATGGGATAGTCCTTGCGGAAAAGGAAGACCGGGGTGGCACATTGAATGTTCTGTGATGAGTTTAAAGTATCTTGGAGAAAATTTTGACATTCATGGTGGTGGAAGAGATTTGATATTTCCACATCATGAAAACGAGATTGCACAGTCTGAATCATGCACTGGTTTGCCATTTGCAAAAATTTGGATGCATGTGGGAATGGTTACAATCAGTGGAGAAAAAATGTCAAAATCCCTTGGTAACATAAAATCAATCAAGCATGTTTTAGAGAATTGGGGCCCAAATATTATCAGACTATTCTGTCTTTCAGGACACTATTCAAAACCAATTGATTATTCAGAAGAACTACTCAAAGAGAATCTAACAAAATGGAGGCAAGTTGAGACTTGCTACTATGAATTAATTCATGCAGATAGTACAAATCAAGAAGATGTCAAACCTACAATTGAAAAACTTGGTAAAGAATTCGATGATGCATTAGAAGATGATTTTAATACGCATCTTGCACTCTCGTCATTTTTCCAACTTGTAAAAGAAGCAAACAGATTAGCTGCAGAAGAAAAACTTGGAAAAGAAGATGCACAAACTATCAAAGTAGAATTACAAAGAATGTTAGAGATTTTAGGATTAAACATACCAGAGATAACAGAAATACAAAAGCAAGAGATAGATGATTTGATTACAAACAGAGAACAGTTAAGAAAAGAAAAACAATTTGATGAAGCAGATAAGATTCGTGATAAACTTAATGAAATGAATGTAGAATTAATTGATCATAAAGAAAAAACTATCTGGATGAAAAAAGAAAAAATTAAAGCTGAAAATTAAAAATTAGTTTATACTAATTAGTTTTGACTAATTGTTTTTGTGCGTAAAAAAATTAGGACTGTCTAATTAGTCGAATCTAATTTTCACAGTGTTTAATAGAATTGTAAAGTATTGTATGACATGAATGCATGGAATAAATTTTGGAAATGGTATGAAAATAAAATACTTGGAAGTATAATCCTTATTGCAATTATACAATTCATTCAAGTTCCACACATGGTATGGAATGCAGACATTATGTTAGAAGCAGGAATTGTTTCAAGAGTACATCCAGTAATTGATTGGTTCTTGTATGGAGTAGATTTGATTGAGATAATTTCAATTGTCAATGTTGGAATGATTATGTTCAGTCTAATCAAGAAAAGACGTACTGAGAAAAAACAAATCTCAGCAAAAGTTGCATAATTCTATTCTTTTGCTCCCCAAATAACACGTTGAGGAAATGGAATTTCTATGCCTGATTTGTCCAAAGCCCGCTTTATTGTTCTAAGCAAAATTGGTTGGGCTTGACTCCAATCATCTCTAGGATGCCATATCAAAACTTGAATATTGACGCTTGAATCGCCAAGTTCTTCAATTCGAAATTCTGGTTCTGGCACTCTAAGTACAAATGGCATAGTAACCATGATTTCTTCTTTGATTACAGAAGTTGCCTTGTTAATATCATCTTTGTATGCAATTCCAACCATTGCATCTGCTCGTCTAACAGTTGAAGATGATAATGACCGAATATTTGATGTAAAGAATTTTTCATTAGGAATTCTAATGATAGTGCCATCAAACTTTCTCAATCTGCTTGAAAATGTTCCAATATCTAAGAGAGTTCCAGTAATTGCCATATCAGGAATTTGAATTGTGTCACCATGTTTTGCTGGTTTTTCAACCATAAGAAATACACCTGAAATTAAATTAGAAACTACAGATTGCGTTGCAAATCCAATTACAACTGCAAATATTCCACCAGCTACAAGTAAACCAGAAAGATCAAGACCTTGACTTGATGTAAAAGTTAGAAATGTAATAATTATAATTCCAAAATAAATTATTTTGCTAAGATTTTTTGCAGTGTCTTGTGGAAGAGTTGGTGCATAATATTTGTAAAATATCATCTTTGCAATTTTTGCAACAATGACACCAACTGCCATTATTATTCCACCAATTAACAAAGAAAGAACAGTTAATCCACCAATAATTTCCATTTCAGATAAGTTTTGAAGAAAATCTAATGGAGTCATTCTAATCCCATCTCCGTTAAAGTTGTTGTGGTAGTGTCTTCCCAGGTTGGTGATTTTGTCCAATCAGTGTTAAGAGGTTCTGTTTGAACATCAGCAATACTTACTACTGCTCGTTTTCTCAAAGTTACTTTAATTCCATCTAAGATTGCTTTTGAGTCTTCATAGTAAAGAGAATTATCAGTTATTGGAAAAATTACTTTACTCACAGTTTGTCCTGTATCTAGTGTGTTTTCTATTATTATCTTCATTACGCCTTCAACATAAGGAATTGAATCTGACAAATCAGTTGCCAAACTAACTTCTGCATATTTACACAAAGTACCGGTATCAGGAGAACCATACAATCCAAACCGAGAGTTTAGTGGGTTACAAGTTACCCAGTCCAAAGACTCCCTGTGAGTGCCATGAATCAAAAATATTCCAATCTCAATAGGACAATGAACATAGATGCTTGCAGCAGAATCCTCACTTAGGTAGATTTCTTTATCAAATTTGAGGAAAACATAACCTGTTCTTCTTGCAGGATGGTTGAGTGGACGTATAGGAGCCAATTCAATCTGATTTTCATTTGATTTAGCAGGAATCATTTTTTCAGCAACATTTCCTTCAGAATCTTTGCGATAGTAAGAAAATGCATTTTCCCCTATTCTCTCAATTTTGATGGCAATATTTGGAAGAGTGAATTCAAGATTGTCAGAGACTTGATAGACACCATAACTTGAGAAATTAGATCCCGATGCTTCTTCACTCATCTTTTCATTTTTTTATTTGAAATCTATGATTTATGAGCTCTTATTTGGAGGGATCAGAAAAATAAGAAAAAAGGAGTGAAATTACTCCAAATTGAGTTGGATGTTTGCACTTCCAAAGCCTTCACTGATCCTAAAGGTATAACTCTTTGAAGGATCATACTCAAACTCTGTTCCACCATATCCAATGTTTGGTCCAAAGAGAATGTTGAATTCCCTTGAATCAGCAGGATTTAGTACGATTTGTCCACTAGTAAAATCCATTCCAGAATATTTGAAGGCCTTTGAGCCATCCCAAACATCATAATTACAGATTTGAGGACTTGTACAGTTTAGTGCAACAATTTCAGAACTGGTGTTTTCTGCTAGCATTCTAATTGCCAATAATGGTTGTCCAGTTGGACTAATCTCAAACTCATTTCCTTCAGAACCTACACCAAACCAATGGTATGTTATCGGTCCTACGACTATTTGCTTAGCATTCATTTGATAAGTATACAATTGAATTTCTTTTTCGATTGGTTTTTCACAATCTAGTCTTTTGTATGCTTTGGTAATTTCAGAACATTTTTCAAGTTCTGCTTCAAGTGTCGCTAGTTTAGAATCGCTATTTTGAGAAACTTGTTCTTCCATTTGTTGTGGTTCTTCACTTACTGCAACTGAAATCAATCCAATTATCATCAAGTGTTGAATTCCATTTACAAATTCATTATCAGAGATTATTCCTTCTGCCCACCAACCTGCATTAGTCTTTACCCAAACTGGGACACTGTCAGATGCTTCACCAGAAGCACTAGTTGGAGGAACTGAGATGATTCCATCTTTAATTAAAAACTCCACACCTGAAAGAAATTCGGATTCGGAGATGACTCCTTCTGCCCACCAACCTGCATTACTCTTAACCCAACCTGGAACCTCTGCATAAGCATAAGATGCTATTGAGGCAACCAGTAGGATTGCTGCGATTGTGGTTATTGTGGTTTTCATTAATGCAATTTTGCTTTCATCATATATAAGCTAGTGCCAAATATTTTCCTAGTGCTAAAAATAATCAGAAATTGTCTTTTGTCTCATCAGAGTCATTATGTGTCCATGAGAAAGCCACTCAGATTTGCTGATATTCATTTTACTAGATGCAATCTGTAATGCATTTTCAAAATTATCAACAATAACAGGACTTTGATTCATTGCCTCACGTATTCCTTCACGAACTTGCCAAACACCTACAGGAATTGCATACTCTGGTCTAATTTCTCTTAAGATGACAGCACCTGCTTGAATTTTATTTTTGGCAAGATATTCAACGACTCCTAATTTTGCTGCAAAGAATGCACCAGCTATTGTAGGAGGATGATCAATTCCACGTGCATCTTCATAATCAGAACCAAATCCTAGAATTCCATTAGAATACCATGCTTCAATCATTTCATAAATCCATCTGTGAGGAAACAATACAATAGAAAATACATTCCCCAAATGCTTATATGAAAAAACCCGTATTGAATCAATTAAACTATAATCCAAGATTTCATCAGAGAGAGATTTGGAAATTATGTCATCAGTTGCAGTTATACTCCATCGAGTAGGAACAAGTTTTCTTTTTTGTCCCAACATGCCAATGCTGAAACATTTTTGAATTTTAGAAATTTCAATTCCTGAGTTGTAAAGATTTAAGACAGCATCTTGTGCTTTCAAATCTTTATCGTAGTATGTTTTCTCAATTGGTTTTACAGAGGTAGTTCCAGAAAATTTTGCAGATTTTATCTCACCAATTGGACCAAAGGGAGCACTTTCACCGTCAAGAGTCACATGTGAAGAAGCAGATTTTTGAAATATTAAATCAGAGTCTATAGGTTTTGAAGACACTGCAACTTCTTGCAGATTTTCAACGTATCTTCCATCTGTTTGAGTGATAGGAACTTTCTGAATTCCTCGTACTAAATTCAGCCTAAAATTTACAATTTCTTCAAGGGATTTTCCTTTCCAATTTTCTGGGCTATCTAATAGGCTTGTATCTCCATGAACAGGAGGCACCATAGGCCCAACGAAGACCTTAGGATAGTTGTAAGAACCAACAAAAACTGATGGAGGACTCGTGCCACTTATCGAATCAGATGAGAAAAGATTACCATACTTTGAAAGAGACTCACGCCATTTTGCCAAAATTGATCGACGTATATCTTGAGAATCAGAAGACAACATAACTGATATCCAAATAAGGTCTATTAACTTGCCGAAGCAGATACTTTGACAATTGGTTAGCGTAGAATGTTTAAGGAACACCTACATGCAAATTACATGCATATCAAAAGAATTGTTTCTTTTTTGCCCAGTGCTACAGAAGTATTGTATGAATTTGGTGTACAAGATAATTTGTATGGAGTTACACATGAATGTAAATTCCCACAAGAAGCTAGCTCAAAACTTCAAGTAATCAATTCAGTAATTAATTCCGATGAATTAAGCAGTAAGGAAATTGATACAATGACGTGTAAGTTACTAAATGATGGAAAAGATATTTTTGTACTAAATGAGAAAAACTTGAAAGAAGCACAACCCAATCTAATTATTTCTCAAGAAACTTGTGAAGTTTGTGCAGCATATACAAATCAAGTAAACAAAGCAGTACAAATCCTAGAAAAGAAACCAATTTTACATTCAATGGATCCACACAATCTAACAGAAACCATAGATTCAGTAACAGAACTTGGAAAGATTTTAGAAAAAGAAGATAAAGCAAAAGAAATTACAGATTTACTTAATCAGAGGATTGAGAAAATAAAAAAAATCGAGAACAGTAAAAAACTCAGAGTACTTGCAATTGAATGGATTGAACCATTTTTTACGGCAGGGCATTGGGTACCAGAGATGATTGAAGCAGCAGAAGGAATAAATCTAATAAGTAAGATTGGTGAACATTCACGACGATTAGATTTTGACGAAATTGAAAAAGCTAATCCAGATGTTATAATTTTGATGCCATGTGGTTTTGATACTCAAAGAACAATTTCTGAATATGAAAAAATTTTGAAACATGATGAGAAATGGAATGAACTCGATGCTGTTAAAAAAATCAAGTGTTTGCAGTTGATGCGAACTCGTTTTTAGCAAGCCAAGTATTAGAACTATCGAAGGACTAAAAATTTTAGCAAAAATTATTCAACCTGAAAAATTTGAGAATATCGCAGTTTCAGATAGTTCTTTTTATCATTTAGAGTAATTTAGACTCAGGCTCAAAATTTAGACTTGTAATACGATATAACATACAAGGGGTTATGTTCATTTTTAGAAATAAGACTACATGACAAGAAGTTTCGCAGGAGACCAGAAAATAGATGGTTTGTTAAAAATGACAAACGATGTATTATACAAATTAAAAGATCAAGTTCAATAATCAAATAAGAATATTTTAGCACTAGGAAATATAGTTGGCATTAGTTATATACTAAATTGGAAGATCAGTAAGTAATGGTCTACATCAGAGCTAAAAAAGTAAAATCAGATCAATATCTATACCTGGTCAAAAGTACTTGGATTCAAAAAAGAATACTTCAAGACAAGAAATTGTAAAATATCTTGGAAAAGCATCTGATGTTGTCAAAGAGGACATCCCAATAGAATACAGAAATGATCCAAAAGTGTTATCGTTGTTAGCATCAAGTAATTCAGGAAATATTAAAAAAAGAGGAGATGCTATAGAAAAATCAAAACAACAACTGTACAAAAAATTAACAGAAGGTAATTTAGAAGATTGTTCTAAAATTTATGAAAATTATAAAAAAAATTGGAGGTAGAAATGGGCAGAACATGTAGAGGAATTTGTCAGATGCATAAAGCAGAACCAGTTCCTAACAGGATCAGATATGAAATTGGGCAAAAAAGATGTACTTTTTGTGGAATTTTCATTTCAACATGTGATGCAAGATGTATTTGCTGTAGAGCAGTACTCAGAACAAAGGCAAGAAGTAAGAAAAAATAGATTATTTTTTAGCAGTACTAACTAAAGAAACAACATCTCTATCTCTTAATTGGTAATCAGTTGGCAATCTCAGATTATATCTCAAATCTTTCCCATAGAAAAGGCCTTTTGTTAAATCAGAATGGATTTCTTTAGCAAGATCACTGATTGTAGCACCATCTTTTAACAGAATCAAATCAGGTAAGATTTGTCCCTTTTTATCAGCTAGATTTTTCTCATCTGCAACAGGGTAAATTGAATTCATCTTTAGTAATTTGAAAACAGCCACATTGATTGCAAATTGAACTCCTGTTCTCATGTATTCACCCATAATGCCTTTTTTGATGAAATTCAATGCATTGACTTGTTTTTCATTGAGTTCATTAGATTTGAGTATCTCAAATTGCTCAGAGCCAGGAGAATATTTTATCAATCTCTTTTGTTCAGCTCGGCGAAGACTAAACTCACTATCACCACTTACAGGAATTACTATAGAATCATTGTAACGTTCTCTTAGTTTTGCAAAATTCTTGTCTGTTCCTTCTACATCTATTTTATTTGCAACAATCAGAGTTGGTTTTGATATTTTTCTGAGATGAGATGCAAACTTTTTGCTGTCAACCATATCAAAATCATCAAACTCTTTTTCTGCAAGACCAGTCACTGTAAGTGTATCTTTCACATGAGTTTTGTTTACTCCAATACCACGATAAAGATCAGTTATTGCTTCAATAATATCAGAACCAGTCCTAATTAGTTTGGATACTTTGTCTCTATTTCCTTCTAAAATTTTATGATACCACATGATTAGTTATTCTTCAATGTCAGCAAAATCAGAAATCGGATCACCTGTACCAACTTCAGTAATTTTTCCCGTAGAATTAATTCCGTCAGAAGCATCAACTACATGAAGTAATGCATCAGACTGTTGCTGCAATTGATAAAAATTGATTTCCTAATCCTTTACCTTTCCATGCATCTTTGATTAAGCCAGGCAAGTCAATTAGTTCAATTGGGATATATCTCCATCCATCAACGCATTTTGAGTTATTTGGGTTATCTTCAATTTTGAATTCCGGATGAACGCAGAGACTGATAGCATTTGCAACTCCAGAAACAGGAGCTTTAGTAGTAAATGGATAAGATGAAATTTCTTCAGAAGACAGGGTTGCAGAATTAAAGAAGGTGGTTTTTCCAGTATTGGTTTTACCAACTAATCCAAGTTTGATTGGCATGCAATAATTGTCATTTCAGAATATTTATCTCTGCATAGGATTCTGAATTTTTGTTTTTGATTTTTTTAATGATTGATTGAGTTCTTTGATTGCCCACTCTATATCAGACAAATCTTCTGTGGAAAGAGAATCTTTCCATTTTTCTAGCACACTACTTGCAATTTCTGAGCAGTTGTAAAGGCGATTCCAGTATGGATGATGCTCTGCAGTAGTATATGCAAGCTCTGTCACATCACCAAGTCCATTTTGTGTTCTTGCAAGAGATGTTATTTGTTCACCAAATATTTTGATAATATCATTTTCAAGATCTTTTTCGATTTTTAGAAGAGTGTTTTGAAGTTCATATTTTTTTGCTAATTCAATCAAATCATGGTAAAAATTCTCAAAACTTGTCATCGTAACAATCTCTGATGCTCTGCTAGCATACATCTGTTAAAAACAACATCAATTCCTGCATTTCTTGCTAATTCTTCAGCTTCAGAATTATGAATTCCTTCTTGTAACCAGATAACTTTGGGTTTTTTCTTTATTGCTTCTTGAACAAAAGGCAAAACTTCTTCAGAAGGTCTAAAAACTTCTACAATTTCTACCTCTTCAGAAACATCAGATACAGACTCGTAGCATTTTTTTCCTAAAATTTCATCGGTGCTAGGATTAACTGGGATGATTTCATATCCATTTTCAGAAAGATATCTAGGCACATAATGAGCAGCCTTTGAAGAGTTTTTTGACATGCCAATTACTGCAACTTTTTTCATAGACAGGATATTTCGAATTTGTTCATCTGTATGAGGATCTTCTTCCATGATGGGTATCGGATTATGCAGAATATAATTTTTGAAGGATTTAGGTAGCAAAGAATATTTTAGTCATAAAAAAAATAATTCAATATGGACCCTGAACCAAAAGATGTGATCGTTTTAGGTGCAATTAGACGCGGTGCAAAAAAATTCGACAAAATACGAAAAGAGACAAGATTAGATCCTGAAGAGATTAACTCTATTTTAGAAAAACTTGAAGAGAGAGGATTAATCCAAGTTGAAGAAAAGAAAGGTTGGTTAGGCAAAAAAATAGAATTGAAAGTGACTGACAAAGGTTCCAAAGAACTTGATGAGAGAATTCATGAATTGCAAGAAAAATGGCAGCAAATGGCTCAAGTGTACAAATTAGGAGATAAACAAAAAATGCAAGACATGATGGATAACAATAGATCATTTCTTCCTATGATGATGTTTTTTGGAGTGATGGACATCATGATGTTTAGTATGATGTTTAGTATGATGGGAGCTGCAATGACAGATTATGTGCCAGCCGAAAGTATGCCAGAAGGAATGGATGGAGCTATGGATGATGGAGGAATGGACGGTGGCGGTATGGATGATGGCGGTTTTGACATCGACATTGGTTTCTAGTGTGTATTTTATACTTGAAGTAAAAACAATTCATAGTTGATTTACAATTCGTTTGAAAATCCAGGACTAGTCAAAGTACTAACATTTCTGCAGACTCACAATACAGAATATCTTTCTGGTCAAGACCTAAGTGATGTTTTACGTATAAGCAGAGTTGCAGTTTGGAAACATATCAAAAAAATTCGTGAACTTGGTTATACTGTTGAATCAAAACAAAAGCTTGGGTACAAGCTTACAGCAAACTCAGATGCATTATTACCATGGGAGATTACTACAGGGCTCAAAACAAAGAACATTGGGCAAAAGGCATACTACTTTGACTCTATTGATTCTACACAGAATCAGGCATTAAAGATGGCAGATGGGTCAGAAAATAATGGTGCAATAATTATTGCTGCAAAACAAACTGGTGGAAAAGGCAGAGGAGGGAGAAAATGGGTTTCCCCAAAAGGAGGTATTTGGTTTTCAATAATTTTACAACCAAATTTTGATATTTCAATTACAACATTGTTTCCTATTGCATCAGCACTAGCATTATCAAAAGCATTAGAAAAAACATTCAAGATGACACCAGAATTAAAATGGCCAAACGATATCACTGTCAAAGGAAAAAAATTAGCAGGAATACTTGTAGATGCATCTTTAGAATCAAACAGAATTGAAAACTTAGTTTTAGGAATTGGAATAAATTTTGATGTAGATGTAAAGCAGATTGAAAAGATGCTTAAAGGAACACCAAATTTTTACGGAGTTGCATCACTAAGTGAACAAAAAAAGAATGTCAAACCAGTACAATTAATTCAAACATTTCTACTAGAGTTAGAAAAAATCTATAACATGTTAAGTTCAAAACAAACAAAAAAGATCATCTCAGAATGGGCTAAAAGATCATCAACAATTGGGAAAAAAGTAGAACTCAATACAAAAGAAGGGAAAATCAAAGGAAAGGCAGTCAAAATTGATGAAGATGGGGCATTGGTGTTAGATAATGACAATAATGATAGAGTGATTGCTGGAGATATTGTTCATTTATCAAAATAGCTTATCGCTTTGCTTTTTTTGCTTTAGTTTTTGATTTTGGGGTTTTTGCTCTTTTAGAAGAGATCATAGTTGATTGCTCTTTGACTATGTCTTTGAGGTCATTTTGAATATCAAAAACAGTTGAAAGTAGTTCCTCTAATGCATCTGAATATTGTGCATAAACAGATAGTAACTCAGTTTTTTTCGCGTTTGCCTTTGAGAGGTGTTCATTAGAGCGCAAAAGATTGGCAGAAGTGATTAATTCAGGAATATCTTCAGGTTCTCCTAATTGTTCTAAATCAGATTGGGTCTGTTGAATTTTTTTTCTTAAATCGTAGATTATTTCTCCTGCGCCAATTTTTGTCAATACAAAAACACGTAATCATGAATACATAAAAATTTTCTACAGTAATGTGTTTAAGCATGGATTTAGTATAAAACAGGAACAAACTATATCTAAAATCACAAATATGAAAAAAAGTACAATGAACATTTTGCATGCTTTAAGCATAGTCTTGTTAAGTTTTGGAATTCTAACTGGAACAGCGTTTGGACAAGTAGAACAAGAAGCAGAGATGTTATTCAATCAAGCAAATGATTACTTTGTTAAAGGAGAATATAACCAAGCTATTGAAATTTATGATAACATTTTAGAAATTGCTCCTGCAAATATTTCGACATTAAAAATGAAAGGAATAGCACAAAGTAATCTTGAACAACATGACAAATCATTAAAACAATTTTTCAAAGTGTTACAGCATAGACCCAATGATGTTATTTCATTAACTGGAATGGGAGTAGGTTTTGGTTATTTGGGGGAGTATGATGAATCAATTTCATATTTTGAAAAAGCAATTAATGAAAAACCAGACAGTGTTGTAATAAAAAATTACAAAGAATTTATTGAAAAAGTTATTCAGAAATATCCATACACAGTAACTGAAAAACCTGATGGATTAGGAGAAGAGATCATTACACCAATCCCTGAATGGGTAAGGAATTCTGCAGGATGGTGGTCATTGACTCAAATTACTGATGAAGACTTTGCAAAAGGATTAGAATATCTAGTACAAAATAACATTATCCAGATTCCTCAGAATCAATCATCTGATGGGGTTGCTGAATCAGAACTTCCTTCATGGCTTAGAAAAAATGCAGGATGGTGGAGTCAAGGACTACTTACAGATGAAGAATTTTTCAAAAGCATACAGTGGTTGGTAAACAATGGATTTATCGAGATAAACACACAAGTTGGAACTCAAAGAACACAAGAACAAATAGATCATGAATTTTATTTGTTTGAGAGATATCTAAGAGATGTTTCAAATAATATTTCAAAAGAGAAAAGATACATAGAATATCCAAATCCTAGCCAAGACGTCATTAAGAAATTTCTAAGAGACTATGTTAAGTGGAATTTTGAAGAAGAAGTTAAAAAAACATCAGGAAATTTCCCAGATCCAACATATGAAATTATTGATGGGACATACATTCTCCAATACAAAGTATACATCAACGAACAGCCAACAGGGTTACCGCTAGATCATGTAAGCACACTTGAGAATTCATTTGCATTTTGGGAAGAGCAAGAACTTAGTGTCAATAATGAACAAGCCAAAGTAGAATTTGAAGTTACGAACTTGAAGCATGAAGCTAATGTTTGGATAACATGGGTAGTCAGGAATATAGGAGAAGGAGTTCTTGGACATGCACATCTAGGAAAAGGAGTTGTAGAAGTTACACTTGGAGATTACAATTGTGATGGAAGTTTTCAATTGTATGATGTGCAAAGTGTTGAAACAATCATGACACATGAACTAGGTCATTCAGTTGGATTACCACATGTTACAGATCAAAACAACATCATGTATCCCTCATTTACTCCATCATATGCATACTGTCTTCTAAGTTAATTTTCAGAAACCCAAAACATATTCTAAAAACTGAGAATAACAGTTAGCTTAACCTACACACAAATAACCTGTTGAAATTATGTAAAATGGATAATAAGGTAATTAGGGAATGTAGTTTAATTATGCTCAAAAATCCAATGATGCCTGGACCAAAATGTCCAGCCTGTGGAGATAAAAAAATGGTAACAGATGAAAACACAGGAGAATTATTTTGTGGGAAATGTGGATTTGTAGTTACAGATAAGATTGCAGACACTGGTGCAGAATGGCGTTCTTTTGCAAATGATGATACTAACAGGACAAGAGTAGGTGCTGGAACTTCGTTGACTATGCACGACATGGGATTATCAACTGTGATCGGTGCAGCAAACAAAGATTCAACAGGAAAGCCATTATCAGCAAGTGTCAAAAGTTCAATTGAAAGACTAAGAACTTGGGATAGTAGAACTCAAGCTCATTCTTCAGCAGATAGAAATCTTAGACAAGCACTAAATGAAATGGATAAACTAAAAGACAAACTAGCACTTACAGATGCAGTAATTGAAAAAGCTGCTTACATTTACAGAAAAGCAATGGAGAAAAAGCTAGTTAGAGGCCGTTCAATTCAGGGATTAGTTGCTGCATGTCTTTATGCATCATGTAGAAATACAGAAACTCCAAGAACTTTGGATGATATTGCAAAGGGAATTAACATTAGAAGGAAAGATGTTGCAAGATGTTATAGACTGATTTTTAGAGAATTAGAATTGAAGATGCCAGTGGTTGATCCTGTAAAAGGAGTTTCAAGAATTGCAAGTATTGCGGAATTAAGCGAGAAAAGCAAACGAAAAGCAATTTCAATCTTAAATGAAGCAAAGAAGATAGGCATGGTTGCAGGAAAAGACCCAATGGGTATTGCAGCTGCAGCACTTTATCTTGCATGTATTAGTACTGGAGAAATAAAATCTCAAAAAGACATCTCAATTGCATCGGGAGTTACTGAAGTAACTATTCGTAACAGATGTGCAGGATTGAGAAAAATGATGAATAACTAGAAAGTCTTCATAGGGGATTTTTTTAGAGGTTCAATAATTTTCAAAATTTTAAATGGTATTTTTCCAAAATCAGCCTCTTTCTCACAAGAGATCAGAAATACATCATTCATTAGTTAAGGGAAAGCTCATCACGATAACTTTGTCTCTATAAGATATTGAAAAATGCACTTGACCAAACTCTTTGTCAAACTCGTGTCACATTCTAACACGCAAAGAAAGCTCCATGAACATCATCTCGTCTTGTTTTTGTGCTTCTAGTGAAAGCAGTCCTTTTTTCATTCCACCTGCAATTAGATGACCTCTACTGTTGATGAGCCTAGCAGAACGCATTTTTGTATCTACTTTGATGATTTTTTGGCACATTTTTTCAAGCTCTTCAACATTTTCCATTTGTTTAATTAAACAAGCGATCTATTTATTGCGAGCTGTGTTGAAGAATAGTCGTGCAATCAGAATCATCTAAAGATATTTCAGATTATTACAAGCATTTGTCGCTTTTTTGGACAGACATCATACATCTAATGTCAAGCAAACCACAAGCACTAACATCAATAGGTCCAATGAGAGCATTTGCTGCAAATGCAAAGAAAATCTCCACAGAATTCATCGAAATGAATGAAGGGATGATGGAATTTAATCAATATCTATCAGAATATTACAAACAACTTTCAGATACTTGGGTTGAAGCTCAAAAGAAAGTAAATTTCAAAGCACCAGAAGTTCCTCAAGACATTGAACAGATTGAAGCATTCAAAAGAATCTGGATAGATATTTTTGATAATGACTTTACGGAATTATTCGATTCCAAAAAGTTTGGCGAAAATTATGGAAAACTAGTTTCAAAAGAACTAGAACTAACTAAACATTGGAACAATATAACAAATGTAATTTTACAATCAGCAAATCTTCCAAGCAAAGAAGAGATCGATGAGGTGTATAAAGAAATTCATTCTCTAAAAAAGAGAGTTAGCAAGCTGGAATTGGAATTAAAAAAACAAAGGATGAAAAAAAATGCAAAGTGAATCAAGAGTAGATCCCAAAATTATTGAAGAGATTCTCAAATTTAGTAAAAACGTAGCAGAGGCTCCAAAACTAGTTTCGTCTCCAGATGAAATTAGTTTAGAAGTTACTTCACACGAGGTTGTTCAAGAAATTGATAAAACAAGATTATTACATTACAAACCAACGACAGACAAACAACATAAAACACCACTTTTAATCTCATATGCGTTAATTAACAGATTTCATATTCTTGATATTCATCCAGAAAAAAGCTGGGTAAGAAATCTTTTGCAGCAAGGATTTGACGTATACATATTAGATTGGGGGACACCAACTAGCATGGACAAATATCTTGATTTTGATGATTATGTTAACGGCTACTTGGATTATTATGTAGAATATATCAAAAATGAAACATCAACTGAAAAAATTTCATTGCAAGGATATTGTACTGGTGCGACAATTGCTACTGCTTATGCTTCATTACATCCAGAGAGTGTGAAGAACTACATAGCAACAGCTCCAGTTATTGATGGATGGAGAGATACTACCGTAATTAGCAATCTTGCAAAACATATGGATGTAGACAAAATGGTAGAAATTATTGGAAATATGCCTCCAGAATTCATATATTATTGTTTTTCAGTGCTCAAACCATTTGAGCAAGGAATTGAAAAGTACGTGAATTTTTTCAAAAATATCTACAACAAGAAATTTGTAGATAATTTCCTGAGAGTAGAAAAATGGCTTGGCGACACACCACCAATACCTGGAGAGTTATTCAGACAGTGGATAAAAGATATCTATCAAGACAATTTGCTCATACAAAACAAGATGTACATTGAAGGTCAACATGTAGATTTGAAAAATATTGATATGCCTATTTTTACTCAAGTTGCAGTTGGAGACCATTTGGTATCTCCTGAATGTAGTATGCCATTGCACTATGCAATTGGTAGTGAAGACAAAACATTGAGAATGTATCCTACAGGGCATGTGGGAATGATTGCAAGTTCACTGTCACAAAAGAAGGTTTTGCCTGAGCTTGGACAATGGTTAGCTGAAAGATCATAAAAGAAAAAAAATTAAAATTTAAGATTTACCACTTAGTTGTTCTTTGTGGTGAATGCAGAAATCCAAGATTGTAGAATGTTCTTGTTAAGGTCAGCAAATGACTTTGCATTACCGTTGAATGTTTTGATGTTTTGTTGTGTTGCATCGATAGTTGCAAGTGCTACTTGATTTTGAATTGAAGCTGCCTTTGTTAGTTCTTCTGTAGTATCACGGATTACTTTTAGAGTTGCCTCTGGAATGTTAGTTGCAATACCTACTTTCTTTGCATATTCTTTTTGTAGTGTGATTGATGATTCTACTACGTTTTCGAATGCTTGTAGGTATTCTTGTTGTACATTAGTAATTGATTGATGATACTGTGGTACTGATTGTTTAATACCGTTGAAGATTTTATCTACGTTTTGTTGATATACTGAAAAGATATCTTTTGGATTTGCTGTTGTTGTTGGTTTGTTCTCGCTCATTGTTTCACCTCCTTACCTTTTGATTTTTTTGCTATTGGGAGGACGATAACTTGTACCAAGTCGCCTTCACCTAATCCAAGTGCATTACGTTCTGCCTCTGGAATCGAGATTCTGCCATTACTTCCGACAGTTGTTTTGTAAGCACCCCAGTTCATAAATGATGGAAGCATTTGTCCAATGTTGAACATTGTATCCATGCTCTTATTTTGCATAGAGGTCATGTTTTCCATCATAGCTGATTGAGCATTCTTTGTTTTTTCAGAAACCTCTTTCAGAGTATCTAGGGGATTAAATGTCTGAGAGTTTTGATTAGCCATTAGGGAACCAAAATTTTTCATAAATTCTGCTTGTGCTCTACCACTTTTTTGGATCCAAGATTTGAACATCTCGGTAGGATCGTACAGGTTTTGATTACCACTCATTGGTAATGGAGGGAATTAAGAGGTATTTAAACCCTACTAAGTGCCATTAAGAAACTCCGAGACTTTTGAGGCAAACAAGTGTGGATCTTGAACATATGGAGTATGACCACATCCATCCATTCTAAAAAATCTGCAATCTTGAATTGCAGAAACAAAATCATCGGCATGATTTATTGGAATCACAGGATCCTTTGAACCCCAAACAATCAATGTTGGTGTTGAAATGTTTGGAAGTTTTGATTCAATAGATTCAGCATTTTTTAATCCCAAAATTGTGGACATAAAAGCTAGTTTTGCATTGGGTAATCTCATACGTTCTACAAAACCATCTACAATTTCTTTTGGTACTTCTCTTCCTGAACCTTCCATCATGGAAAATGCATTTTGAGCACTTTTCTCATTAGGATATAATGCAGCCATAATGTATGCATCAAGTGCAGGAGTAGATTTTTTCATCATTCCTGCAGGAGAAACCAGAATTAATTTTTCAATATCTTTAGAATTAGCAGATGCATATTCAGCTGCAATCTGTCCACCTAAAGAGGAGCCTATAACATTAGGTCGTGTAATATTTGCTTCAACAAAAAATTTATCTAAAAAATCTGAAAAGAATTCAGGAGTATAATCCACCATAGGCTTATCACTATAACCAAAACCAATAAGATCAGGCACTATTACGCGAAAATCATCTGCAAACAAAGGAATAACTTGATCCCATCTTTCAGCAGATGCACCCAATCCATGAATTAAAACCAATGTGTTTTTAGAGTCACCAGATTCCAAGTAACGAATCTTGTTTCCATCAACTTGGAGAAATTTTTCTTGCACTATTTTAGCGTCCATGATTATCACTAGATAAGTTTTGTTAGATTAGCGATCAAATGCATTTATGGCTTTTCTAGATTTTCAAATTACTGAAAGTAGTAAGTATGTTTTTTAAGATCAAAAATAGGGATATGTTGTGATAAAAAAGAAGATTTCAAAAATACTTGTTCCTTTAGATGGATCAAAAAATTCCTGGAGAGGCCTAGAATTTGCAATTGGGCTTGCTAGGCAATGCGGAGCCACATTAACTGGAGCATATTCAATTCATGCCCCACCACACTCAGAATTCAGAGGAGTAGGCTCAGTTGAAAAATCTCTAAACAAGGAAGTAAAAAAAATCATGGTAGAGGCAAAAACTCTAGCAGCAAAGAACGGTATTGTGTTTAACGAGAAACTGATGAGAGGGGATGTTGGATATAATATTGTCAAATTGGCTCAGGGAAAAGGGAATTTTGATATGATTGTGATTGGTTCGAGGGGTAGAAGTTCAGCTAAAGAAATGTTCTTTGGAAGTACATCAAACTACGTCATACATGCAGCAAAAATCCCAGTAGTTGTTGTAAAGTAGATCAGGAAAGTCCGTTTTTCTTAAAATATTTTTGATGATATTCTTCAGCTTTGTAAAAAGTTGGAGCAGGAACAATTTCGGTCACAACAGGATTTTCATACTGTCCAGATTTTTCTAGATTTTCTTTTGATTTTTCGGCAATCTCTTTTTGTTCATCATTGTGATAAAAAACTGCTGAGCGATATTGGATTCTAAGATCAGGACCTTGGCGGTTTAGTGTTGTAGGATTATGATTATTCCAAAATACATCTAAGAGTTCTTGATAGGATATTTCATCAGGGTCATATTCAACTTCTACTGCTTCTGCATGTCCTGTTCTATCAGTGCAAACTTCTTCATAAGTTGGATTTGGTAGCTGGCCACCAGTATATCCGACTTTAGTAGATTTGACACCTTTTGTTTTACTAAGTAAATCTTCTACATACCAAAAACATCCTGCACCAAAAGTTGCTTTCATTTTAGTTACTATAAACAGACACCAAATTAAAACTATTTGTAAAAATTAAAATCTAATTTATTACAATTATTCCTTCTTGGATTAGATATTTCAAAGAATTTACAAATTCATCTTCTGAAATTAAATTCTGAGACCACCAATGACCATTGTTTCTAATCCATTCAGGAATTTCTTCTTCAGATACATTTTGTGATGAAGGAATATTTGAAATCATGATGATATTGTTTTCCAACATAAATTCGATTCCGGTTACAAATGTGGAATCAGGAATTTCACCTGTTGCCCACCACTCAGCATTATTTCGAATCCAATCAGGAACAGAAACAGGATCCTCATAACCTAAAACATTGTAAATGGATTTAGAAGGAAATTGTGAATCAAACCAAGACTTGTAGCTTGGTTCATTGCTGTATTTGTCAATGTAGTATTGAGAAGCTTTGTCAAGTGCTGGAAAGTTTGGAACAATTAGTTTTAGAGTAGTGAAAGTTGCAACAGATTCTGGAGTTTCGGGTTCTGGTTCTGGTTCAGATTGAGAAGTTGAAGATTCTTGATATTCTATTGTTTTTTCTAAATTACCACCATAAGTTACTTTGATTGGGTATACTCCATCAGAAGTCCATGTTGGACCACCAACATGAAATGTTGCTGAAAAACTACCATCAGAGTTTGCAGGGATTGTATTAAAATCTGCAAAATTTGCTTTGCCAGGAGTAAAAATTTGAATTGTTACAAATGGAATTTCAGGATCATAGGAAACACTTCCAGAAATTGTCAGTTGATCATCTTTATGGTAAAGAGATTTGTTGGTCGTAAAATCGTCAACCGAACCAAAGGCAGTTGAAAACCCAAATGGAATTAACAATAATAGGAAAAATACTGCAAAATAACGAATCATATTCTAAAAACAAAATTTGAGCATAAATAAATAATTCGCCAGATTGTTCAATTAGATTTAACTAACATCAGTGAATATCTCAACTACTTTTTTTGCCAAATTTTCAATATTGACATTAGGTTCTGCTGAAATCAACAAAAGGATTTGAGATATTGGAAATGGAAAACTAACTAAAACAGCTTTATCTCGTCTTGCAGCCAGATAATTGATTGGTCCTAAGCTTTCATCAAACTCTTTTCTAATAGATGCCTTTGAAACAAAGTTAAAAAATGCCTGTAATTTGGTTTCGTCATTTTCATAAGGAGAAAGTCCTTCTTTAAAGCCACCCGTGGTCAATTGGCCCTCTTTGTTTACAATTCCGGCAAAACGAATTTCATCTTGCTCAAGTAATTGGTTGCATTTTTTTTCATATAGATTCAAAGTATTCTGATCTGACATTCTATCCTAAGTCAAAATACCAAAAATAAAAACCTAGCCTATGAATTCTAAGATTTAGACTACAAATAACATTTTAGCAATAGATAATCAATGGTTTTTTCTTGAGATACTTTTTTCATTTTTTTCATAGATTTGAATAATATAATTTCTACATATGAGGAATATTGTTGTAAAATTGATCCTTTGAGTTTTCTCTATTTTCCAGATAATAATTTGCAAGTGGTTCATAAACAAATGAACCAATTAGTTCCTCTTTTGAAATTTTTTACTAGAGATATGCATGTTAATGCCCTTTCCAAAAATGAGATGCTTCCTGCAGTAAATACATCATGATTTGGAGCAGTTAATAAAATCACATCATCTGAGGCTTTTGCAAGCCTACTTTTAGCCTTGGAAGTAATGGCTGTTGTTTTTTTGCAACTTTTGCAACTTTGATGTTTGTAATTGTGTTTCCAGAAATTGAGACAAAATAGACATGTTGTGATTTGACAAGTTGTTTGTTTTTGTACAAATCAAAAGGATCCATTGCTTTTACTATACCTGAAAATGATTCAGCAAGCATTGCAGAAGCTAAAGAACCACCACTTCCTGAAAAGAGTACATTTTTTTGATTTGCTATAGGCTTTTGTTTTCTAAACGACTTTAGAAAATCAATCTGAAGATCAATGTCTTTTTCATAAGCCTCTAGAGTTTCATAATTTGAGATAATTTCTGATGTATATTAGAAAAACGATTCAAGACAGGTTTTGGTTTTTATTACGAGAATTTTGGAGACAATCATATGGAAATTTCTGTCGGACATACTCCGGATTCAGATGATGCATTCATGTTTTATGGAATGTTTACAGGAAAAGTGCCATCTCCAGACTTTAAGGTTAATCACGTAATTGAAGATATTGAGAAATTAAATCGTAAAGCAACAGATCCTCAGCTTGATGTAACTGCAGTTTCAGTTCATGCTTGCGCATACATCCCAGGATACACAATCTTGAGAAGTGGGGGAAGTTTTGGAATCGGATATGGTCCAATAGTTACTGCAAGAGAACAGATGTCAATTGATGAGATAAAAAAATGCAAGATAGCAATTCCTGGCAAAATGACATCAGCATTTTTGTTATTGCAGTTAATGATTGGAAAGTTTGATTATGTTGAGATGAACTTTAGCGATATCCCTGAAGCTGTAAAATCAGGCAAAGTTGATGCGGGACTAGTAATTCATGAAACTCAATTATCATATGAACAAGAAGGAAATGTCAAAATTCTAGACGTTGGAGAATGGTGGGACAAGACAACTAATGGTTTGCCAGTACCTTTGGGAATCAATGTAATGAAGACCAATTTAGGCATGGAAACTATTGTCAAATTTGACAAGCACCTACAAGAATCAATTGAATTTGGATTGGATCATTTTGATGATGCAATAGAATATGCCATGCAGTATTCAAGAGGAAAACCACGTGAGTTAATTGAGAAATTTGTAAAGATGTATGTCAACGAAGTAACTGTAAACATGGGAGACTCTGGTGAGCAATCAATTAGGAAACTCTTTGAGATGGCAAAAGAAAAGGAACTTGTTCCAGACTTTGAGTTATCTATTGCCACCAAGTAATTATAGAACAAAAAAATTTTAGAACCTATGGGAGATGGAATCGGAGGTCCTGTAATGGAGATTTTAGCAGGAAACGCATTTCGAATGGTTGTAAGTCATGTAAGAAAAGACAACAAAGAAGAATATGGTAAAACTGAAAAAATTATCATTGCAAAGATCGATGATCCAGAAAATCCTCAATATGCAGAAACTACCAAAGAGCAATTAGAACAAGCGCTTAAAGGAAAATTCCTTTCATGTAATGTGCAGTATCGCGATTCTAAAACAGATGCACTTGTTTGTAACGTCTTTGTTCAAAAACCGCCTGAAGGGTTCTAAACTGCAGTCTTTGTGTAAACTGAGGCAATTGATGCTGGTTTTAGTCTAAATGAAATCTTGTAGTAAATCAATATTCCAAGCAACTCTAAGTATTCTACAAATCCAACGGTGTAAAAGTGAAGCAACCAACCATCGAGTTTTTGATCAATAGATGCAATAGCCATACTCCTCTCAGGAAATGCTGTCAAAAATCCTACATGAGCCATTAGGAATCCAAATAACCAGTCTGAAGCTTCTAGTTCACTTGCAGTTTCTAGAACTTGGTCTGCAGAGTTAGTGTCGGGAACAGTTTGTAATTCAGCATAAAGCGCATTTCCATGTTCTATTGCAAAGATCATGGTTCCTAAAATGAACAGCAAAAATACAGATTCTCCAACTATGACCAATCCGCGCTTGCCCTTTTGGAATTTGTACATTTGACGCTCAAGCATTGGACCAAAAAATCCTAGTTTCTTCTTCTTTGCAAGTATAATGACTAGCATAGAGACTGCGGTAATTACTCCAACAGAGCCAAGCCAATCATCCGAAACAAATTCTACAAAAAGAATTCTAGCTGGTAAAAGTACACCTGCCATTACAGCAAATACTAAAAGTGATTCAGATATTCCCCGCAAAGAGATCCCCTTGTATGTTCATGTCGTTATATCAAATAAAGTTGGATCTGCATTTAACTAACACTAACAATTTGCACTAGTGCTAATTTTTAGAAAATGGCTAATATATGATGAAATACAAACAAGATTAGAAAATGCTAATTGACAAAAAAATTTTTGCGGGAGGTCTTGCAATGATCATTGCGGGATTAGCAATTGCAGTTCTCATTGGAGAATCTCCTGCAGGAGAAGCTGGAATGACAGAAGAAGAAGTCATTGACTTGATGATTGCCGAAGATGAAAATCAAGCTTATCAGATGTTATCAGGGATTTTAGTTGGAGTAGGATTCTTGTTGGTATTGATTAGTTTTGGATCTCGAAGAAAAAGAAAAGACAGTGCCAAAAAAGAAGAGAAAAAACCTGCAGAGTAAGTCAATAAAGACATTTTAAGATACAGAAGAATATGATTTTATGAAAACTGAGAGCTCTAGTTTTAGATTAGACAAGGATGTTTTTACAGAATTTAAAAAACATGCAAAAAAGCAACATCTGACAACAAATTCTCTAATCAACAAAATCATGAAAGAATATGTTGATTGGTCAGCAATTATTCCAGCTGTTCAATTTGTTCCAATTTCATCCTCACTGATTGTTAAATTGTTACGAAAACACAGTGAAGAAGACATTAGAAAAGCAGCACGGGCTCAAGTCGAAGAGCATTTGGAAGAGAATCTGCTTATGCTAAAAAATGAAGCATCAATAGAATCCTATTTAGAAGCAGTTGAAAACTAGTGTGATGCTTCAGGATTTCCCATATCATCAAGAGAGAAAAGTGGAATTACAAACTATACAGTGAGGCACAATCATGGAAAAAAGTTTTCTGTATTATTAGAAGAAGAAGTCAAAACGGCAATTGAGATTTTAACAGAAGAAAAAGCAAAGACAAAGCTTACAACAAACTCTATCTCATTTTGGGTTTGAAAAAAATTATTTAAGGAATTTTTCTACTTGCCTATGAAATTCATCAAGTGAAATTTCACCATCATCAAATGCCTTTACCACATCTTCAAGACAATTCATGAAAATTCCTCCATGTTGTAACCTTCCATGTCTAGATCAAAGAGTATCTGACCTAGTTGTTGACCTGCATCCATTCGTTTGTGAATTTCAGCAATTGTCATTTGTGGAGTATGGATGTCTAGTCCGCTGCAGTCAAATGTCTCAGCAAAAAGAAGACTCATTTCAATCCTCTCCTCAATACAATGTCGACTACACTAGACATACTAACTGATTTGTTTTTTCTTTTGAGCAAATCAGCCTGTAGCAAACGAAGTTTTCTGTGTACGTCGCTTTGTATTGTTATTGTGATTCTTTTGGATTTCATACTATATGATGTGTAACATTTCATAAAACGACAAAGTTAGCTTTGCAGCTAATTGCAATACATTCTAGTATGAAAAAATGAAATGAATTTTTGAGAAAATAAGAAAAAAATAACTATAATCCCATATTGGAGTTAACCCAATCGACTATAGTCATAATGTTTTTCACATTACCAAATTCTTCACCTTCTAAACTTACAAACAGAAGATGATTATTTGGCAGAGGTATTGTAATCCTCTTTATTTTGTCATATGCAACTACAGCATATCGGTCATGGCTAATCTTTGATGCTAGTTGCTCTTGTTTATCCCAAGACTCTATGGCATGCTTTAGAGATTCTTTGGTCTCATCTACACTAAGATAGCTAGTTGTTCCATCACGAACACTGTTCCACAGAATATTTCCATCATGATCACAAATTATTGCTAGACGGGAACTTGGGATTTCGCCTAGAATCATGTTGAGGAGTTTTTCTTCATTTTCGCTAACATTTTATGCTACCGACATTATCATAACTTCTTATTAAAACAACATAATCTTGGTGATGTTTTTTCTTTAGAATTGTTTAAAATTTCAAGAATTTTTAAACAAATTTTTTATCTAAAAAATACATACAATATACAGGCAATATCATGTGGTTTTCTCAATTATTGCAATTTCGGTACTATTGCTAAATATCAATATGATTTTCTCAGAATCAACAGAACCAAGAAAACTCAAACTGCATAAAATGCGTTCTTCATTTGTTGATGGAGGTCAATCACTAGTATTTGTTGGAAAACTTACTAGCATTTCAGGAGAGCCAATCCACAATGCCACAATATCTATCAAAAATAATCAAAATTGTCCTTCAGACCAAATTGTAGGTCAAGCATTAACTGACAAAACTGGAAAATTCTATGTTTACACTATATCCAAAGTTTGGAATGAAAAAGACAACAGAATTACATTTCATGCAGAGTTTAACGGAGATGAAAACTATTCATCATCTACTTCAGAAGATAGAACTTTTGTGATATTTCCAAAATTAGCAGAAAAATGTGAAAACTAGAATTTTCTTAGAACATCAAAGTGTGTGGTTCTCTGAGCAGGAGCTCGTTCAATCTCTTTCACCATGGTTGCCAATTCATCAATTGATGATGCAGTTGATTTTCCAGCTGCACGATAAATCTCCTCAGAAAATGCGGTTCCAACCAAGTCACTTCCTCCATTAGATAATGCAACTTGTGCAAGTTTTTTGCCATAAGCAACCCAGTAAACTGAGATGTTGTTTAGAACATTTGCAAGCATTAATCTGGATAGTGCAACTACTCGTAAATCGTAAACAGATGAACATTCATTATTTACCAAATGCTCTTGCTCAAGTTCAGTGTTATCAAGGCTGAATTTTAATGGAATTAAGGTAAGAAATCCATTTGTCTTTTTTTGCAATTCTCTAATCTTTATGAGATGATCAACAATATGTTCTGGTTTTTCAATATGGCCATAAAGCATTGTGACATTGCTTTTGATTCCCATGTTGTGAGCTTCTTCAATTACATCAAGCCATTCTTGTCCAGTACATTTTCCACGTACTATCTTCTTTCTAATATCAGGATGGAACAGTTCTGCGCCACCACCTGGCATAGAGTCAAGGCCAGCAGTCTTTAGTCTAGACAAAATCTCTTTAGTTGAATTTTTTGTTAATTTTGAAAGATAGAAAATCTCAGCTGCAGTTAGAGCTTTGATGTTTAATTCTGGATGATGTTTTTTGATTGTTTTCATCATGTCTTCATAATATTCTAGTGGAAGTTTTGGATGAAATCCTCCAACAATGTGAACTTCAGTTGCCCCCATCTGTTTTGCAATTCCAACTTGCTGTTCAATTTCTTGAGGAGTTAGAGTGTAAGTATCTTCTGCTCCATCTTTTCTATAAAATGCACACATTTGACAGCTAGCAGCACAAACGTTTGTGTAATTCATGTAGTAAGAAGCTGCAAAAGTAACAGTATCTCCAACTAATTTCTTCCTTGAAGCATCAGCAACTGCACCAAGTAGGTGCAAATTATCATAATCCATTAGCTCAACGCCATCTTTGTAAGAAAGTTCCTCGCCTGCAACTGCACGATCTAAAGCTTGGGAATCTCCAATTAGTTGCTCTAACATATACTGTGTCACTTTCTCATCATGATATATTCCTTCTAGTCTCAAGAAATAAGTACCCAGTCAGGTCAATAGAATCATGGTGCTTCCACTAGTTGATGAAAACAAGCCAAAATGCTACCTATGCCATGAAGGCTTTGAAGATATTGAAAAACTAAGAGAGCATCAAAATGAGGTTCACAAAGATTTTTTTGAATCACATGAAAAACAGACAAACAGAGAGCCAGCACCTGGTGATGTTACTGTGTTTTAGATTTTTTTTCTGTGATTGATTTTAGCAATTCTTGAGCTATGTCTTTTGAGATTTGTGCCAAATTATATTGTTCATCAATTGATAAGGCTTTTTTGAAATGTTTTATTGCATCTGGAAGTTGTCCCATCTCACCTAAGGATAATCCCTTGTAAGCAAGAGCCATTGCACATTTTTTATCAATTTTCAAAGCTGCATTATAGCATTCTATTGCCTCTTGATATTGTTCACAAGAGTGTAACGCAGAGCCTTTGTTAACTAAGGCATCAAGACTTTTTGGAGATATGGTAAGAGCCTTATCATATGATTTGATGGCAAGTTTTACTCTGCCCATATTTTGCAAAGTTGCCCCCTTGTCAACTAGTGCACTAATATTTTCAGGTTCTTTTTTGAGAACTAAATCATATAGTTTAATGGCGTCAGAGAAATTTCCATCCTCTGCATACTCAAAAGCTTCTACCAGCATCCTATCTGTATTTGTACTCACTGTATCAGATAATATTTTGTCAATCAAAAAAGCTTACTACTAGTTCACAGTAATTCAATTCTATTCAAGAAGCGTGTTTATCACGAGGATCAATTTCTAGAGATTTGTTAAAACATTCCATGGATTCTTCGTATCTTCCTAAACTTCGAAGTGCGATGCCTTTGTAATTCCATAGGTCAGGATCATCTTGATTCAATAGTAATGCTTGTTCAAAAAGGCTCAAAGCTTCATCATAATTTCCTTCATCCATCATAGATTGCCCTTTTGTTACCAAGTCCTGAACATCACTCATGCATTACAATAAATCACATTTGTAATAAATCTGAAAAAGCAAGACCTGATATACCAAAAAAACTGAACAGATTTTAAGTAATTTATAGAAAATTTAAATAAATTGTTAACCATATCATAGTATGAATCTTGACAAGACAGATGAAAAGATTCTGAAAAATTTGATGGTAGATGCAAGACTTTCTGCAAGACAACTTGCTCTAAAGTTTGGAATGTCAACTGTCACAGCGCTTTCAAGAATAAAGAAATTAGAAAAAGAAAAGATCATTCAAGGGTATACTGCAATAATTGATCATGAAAAACTAGGATATTCACTTACAGTAATTATAGAAATCCTAGCCAAAAATGATAAAATTGTAGATATCGAAGATGAGATTTCAAAATTTGAAAACGTATGCGGAGTCTATGATATTACAGGAGAATCAGATACATTGATTATAGCAAAATTCAAAGAAAGAAACGAATTGAGTAAGTTTGTAAAGAGCCTAGCTGCGATTCCAAACGTGGAAAACACAATAACTCATGTGGTTCTAAATACCGCAAAAGAGGATTTTAGACTAACATAGGTAAAACAAAATGAAGGCAGTAGGAATTTTTGTAATTTCAGTAATTATATTTGGAATGCAAATTGCATTTGCCCAAAGTAACGAGCTAGACATGGAACTTGAAATGTCTGATGAAGAAAAAATAATGTTATTTGGAGGATTTGTTGCAGCAATCATTGCAATCTTTCTGTTTTTGGCAAGAGATGTTATTCTTAGAAAAAAGACATCTTATGACAAAGAAGAACTTGAATCAAAGAAAGACAAAACTTATGAGAAATATCATTCAGACTGGGGAGATGATTATAAGGATCTTGGAAAGAGAAAGAATACCAAAGAAGATAAAGAATTTCGTGAAGCATCACTTAATGATGAACTTCCAAATTACTATGAAATCCTAGGAGTTTCACAAGAGGCATCACAAGAAGAAATAAAAAATAAATTCAGAGATCTTGCAAAAAAGACCCATCCAGATAAAACAAAAGAAGATTCTGAAGAAGAGATGGCTGAACTAAACAAAGCATACGAAGTTCTATCAGATGAAGAACTTCGAGCAAAATATGACAAATATCTCAAAGTAGATTAGACAGATTCTAGTTTCACAATAATCATACTCAATTCTATTGAATTTGGAGTCTGAACACTGTTTGTAAGATTTGTGAAAATTTCCAGAGTCATTGATTGTCCTTTAGATTCAATGTTTGTCATAATTTTGAGATCTCCAAACTCTGTGTTTGGTCCAAGCATATTCTTTGTCAATAATGGGACAACTGAAAGATCTTCAATGATTCCTTTCATTTTATAGGCAAATTTATCAGAAAAATATACTCCTCCACGAGTTGTTGGTTTATTCACGGGCACAGGAGAATTTTCAATAGATACGCTTGTTATCGTGTATGTGTTTTGATTTAGATGCAGAGTATAGTCTAGGGAATTTTCTTCATTATGTTGGATTAAGAGTTCAAGTAAATCTTGATTAACTGACATCAAAAATAGCCAAGCCATAATTCTATTGAATCTTTCTAAGTATGGCCAGAAAACTGAATGAATTTTTAGTCGTCAGAAGGCATCTTTAAAAACAAGAATTTTGATCGAGTGTTATTGCAGCAATTTGCAAATACCCACTCGATGAGAAATGAGATTCTTAATTTAATGATCCAAAATGGATTAGAAGACGATTGCTACGTTGAGATGTTAGATTATACAATAGACTTGTTTGAAAGTCAAGGACTTGGGACTGAATATTATGGATACCACAATATCAATCATGAATTAGAAGTAACTTTTGTTTCTCTACTAGCTGCAAAACAAGAGAGAGTGAAAATTTCCCCAGAAGATTTCAAGTATCTTTATGTTTCAGCGTTGTTTCATGATTTCGATCCTCAAAAAAATGTAGACAAACCACACGAAAAAAGTGTTTTGAAATTCATTTCAATGGATAAAAAACTAAGTGAATTAATTAAACAGGCAGGACTTGATTTAGAAATTATCAAAGTTTTGATTCTTAGAACAACCTATCCCTGGAGTGGTGAGCTTAGAAAAAATGCGGAAGTTCAAATCAATCAATGTTTTCAAAATTCAGAAAAGACAAGAAATGATCAACAATATCAACAACACATAATGAATATTGGAGAATATCTTTCAGTCGTAGACAGAGTTAGCGGTTATGCATTAGGAGATTTCTCAAAAGCGATGGAAATGGCAAAGATGAATGCACATGCACTTGCATGGAGACCATCATTAATTGTCAGAAGTTCTGTTGCATATTTTGAAGAATTGCTTAACAAGGAAACTGACATGGCAAAAGCAGTTCTTAAAGTTCTTCCAAAGGAGATGAGAAAGAACTTTTTTGATACAGTATTATCATTTATGAAAATTAGACAACAAGAAATCTCAATACAAGCAGACTATGCATATGACAATCTTAGACTTATTCCAACGATAGAAAATATGACTACACGAAATGATCCAAACTTTATCAAAAATCTTTATGAAATCTTTTTACAATTACCAACACCTCTACAATTTGAGAAAGAGAGTTTTGAGGAATCGGTTAAAGACCCTCAGGTAATCATCAACACTTTAAGATTAAATGACAAAAATGGAGAAATTATTGGTTTCTCCAAAGGAGGACCACTAGAAAAATACAAACTTCGTGAAGAAATCAGAGATGAAAACTATGGGTTAGGAAATACGATATTTTTAGAACCACTTGCGTTGAAGATGGGCTATTGGGGTCTTAAAGGAGGCAGTGAAATGCGGCATTTGTTTATCATGCAAGCAAACTCCATGAAATACAAATATCTAACAAGTTTTGCACTACGAGATGTCATCAGAGCACGAGTAGATAAAGAACAGGCAGAATTTGTGACATTGTTTGACCCTGAAAGATGGGATTACTATAGAATCATCATTTAGATTCATCACATGAAAAAATCAATTCTAAAAACACTAGAATCATCAATCAAGGGCAAGGTATATTCTAAAAAAGAATTCTTTTTGTAATTGAGTATGATTCAATTATTAATGCATCAAAAAACTGCATTCAAATAAATAAAATAAATCCATCTGCAATAGAATTTGTAGATAAAACAACACTAAAACAGATTAAATTCAAGTTTGATAAAAAAACAAAATGTTTACTTTTTGTAGAATATGATAACAATATATCTTCAAATGAAAAAAATTAAGAAAAATTATTTCAGGTAAAATTATTAAAAAATTAAACAAAAAATTGGAGATTTTTCAGTGGTGGAAATTTCGAGACATGTCATTACACTATAGTTTAAAATCAATTAAGAAAGAAAACAGAATCCCACATGTTATTGAAGATGCTGCAGTTTCTTTAGACAACCTTCCAAAATTATTTTCAATTTT
Source organism: Candidatus Nitrosopumilus sp. (assembly GCA_965215075.1). Classification (GTDB taxonomy): domain Archaea; phylum Thermoproteota; class Nitrososphaeria; order Nitrososphaerales; family Nitrosopumilaceae; genus Nitrosopumilus. The sequence goes on along the minus strand of OZ244033.1, from coordinate 1,476,650 downwards.
AAACAATCTTAATAGAAAATACAAAACAAAAGCTATTGCATACGGACATGCAGGTAATGGAAATATCCATGTCCGTTTAGTGTCAGAACGAAAAAAGAAATCACAAATTAAGAAAATTGCAACAGAGTATTTTGATGAAATAATCAAGCTTGGAGGCACAATTACTGCAGAACATGGGGATGGGCTTACACGCTCAGAATTTATCAAAAATCAGTATGGAGTTAAAAATTACCAAATTTTCAAAGAAATCAAGAAACTATTTGATCCAAAAAATGTGCTTAACCCAGGCAAAATAATTTCAAAGAAAAGCACAATTGTAGAAAATTTAGAGAATTTCTAAATAAATTACAGTTAAAATCAAAAACGTTAACGCAGAAACGCTTTATTAACAAAAAAATTGTCCAAAATATCGTGTTAAGTTGGAGTATTGGATTATTGGGAATTTCATTAGCATTGATCGTAAGTATCCCTACTGCATTTGTATTAACTGAATTAGAAAGAGCTTCAATCGTAGAGGATGGATTAGTGGACAATTAACTCCAGATCAAAAACTTAGTCCTTCATTATCATGGACACCAAATACAGCTGGAAAATTTAATGCAGAAATTTTTGTTTGGGAAGGTTTGAAAAATCACAATGCATTAACAGAATATTCTGTTTTGCAAATTAGTGTTAGTTAAAATTTTGACAAAACAATTTTGATTACTGATCCTAGAATTATATAAAAAATTCTAAGAATTTGTTCCTAATTTTCACAAAAAAATGTCCGATACGAAAAAAATTGTTCTACAACACAATAATTAAGATCGGGGGTTTGCCTCTTGGTGAAAAAAGTTCAACAAGTTCTCGCTAATAGAACCTTGAGCCTAGTGCAATTATGACAATAGGATATTGTGTTAAGTGTCGAGATAAACGCGACATCGAAGGCGCTAAACCATACACCATGAAAAATGGAAAACCTGCAATCAGGGGCACTTGTCCAACATGCAGTACTGCCATTTTCAGAATTGGTAGAGGATAAAATTCTCACGAATTTTAGTACTGCCATTCGTCGCTAAGACCATTCCATAGCGAACGCATTGGGAGATGGATCTTTTTCTATTTCTTCAGTAATTCTATTTTTTAATACAAAAAAGAAATTCTCTAGTGCATCAATACCACCATCAGCAAAGATCTCTTGGCCAATTTCTGTAATTCTTTGGTATTTTGCTGGAATTTCTGATGAATCAGGATTTTATAAACAAAAGGTCATCAAATCAATGAGTTCTTCTTCTAGCATGAAATCCAAGTTATTATTTTCAGAATTTTAGCTAAATTTAGGTACTGAGTTCAAAAGAAAAAAGAGATTATTTCAATCTCTTGTAAATTGCTTTGAATTCTGCTGAGAGATTGTATGACATGTTAAGCAGATGTGCCAGCTGATTCATGGATGTCTTATCATGGCCTAATTGCCTTAGAATAGTAAGAGCTTTTTGTGGAGAACTTACTAAAAGATCTTTTTGACCAGACCAAGTTTCAAATGCATCTTCAACATCCAGACAGAAGTTTAAAACAAATTCTTTCCAGTTTGGCATTGCCTTTAGTGCTTTTTCAGTAAGCAACACTTCAGATAATTCACGGAATTCATTTTTTCTGTCTATGTATAGCATGTCAAGTGTTTGGTAGATTTTTGATTCCTCATATTCTGGAGTGTTCAGCATATACATTCCTGAAATACTCATGTTGTAATACTCTCATAATCAGTGATAAACAGAGTAGCTGATTCTCTGAATAGATATTAAAAAAATTCAATAAAAATTAACAAATGTTTAATTTTTTCAAAAAATAAAAAAAGAAAATGATCTATTGGAATGGGTCAATGAATGGACAGTTTACAATGTGATCACTATCCTTGGACGTGCAATACCAATATCGATCAAACCAGCTTCCCTGTATGCATTCAAATCGCCAATGGTTTCTAGTAATTGAGCTTGATCAGGATTATCCCATCCTGTCATAAAGATTCTCCACATTGGAGAATAGTTTGCATCACCAGGAGCTCCTGCAGCTATTCCTGCTTGGAATCCTAATGGACCAGAACCTTTCAGACCGTTTTTGAATTGAAACAAGTCAACTGCTGCTGAATTTGCAATCAAGCTTGCAGAGGTTGGTGCACTTACAACACCCATCATACCGGCAGGACCACTTGGAGTTGCATCTGTTACAATGTAATAGATTGTTCTACCATCTGGACCCCATCCACGATGAGCAATGAAAGTTACATTCATCTCTTCTGTATCGATATCAAGAACTTGACCACACCATATGGTGTTTCATCTGTCAAAGTTTTGTCTTCTTTGACCATCATCTGACCGTGAGGCCAAACAATTTGTGGCATGTTTAAGACAACGTCAAGTTTAGTCAATGTTATCTCTCCGTTATCAGCGGCTTCCATAATCATTGCTTCAGAATCAAGTACTCTTGGTGTTGCACCATCATTCCATGTTACATGAACATGGGAAGTCAATGCACTGTACACATCTTCTTGTGCTGGAGTGCTTGTAAAGACTTCACCTTGGTATCCATGAACACCGTCGCCTTCAACGCCGTTAGTGAACATGAATGTTTTTGAAAGTGCTTCATCAGGAGTGTTTGCCAATAGAGGGGCAAGTTCTACTCTCCATCCTTGATTCTCAGTAATGATATCTGCATGTGTAGGATCACTAGAATCAGTGATGATGAAATAAACTTCTCCACCGTCATAGTAACCCATATGCATTGGAATCGTTGCTGGAACGTTTGCTCTTGATAATCTAAGTACAGAACCCAAGTCAGCTTCAGTGATTTCTTCCTCAGAAGATTCCATCATGGCTTCTTCCTTTTCTTCCTCAACTGGAGCTACATGTACGCCTTTTCCTTTTTTTGCTTCCCATGCGGCTTTTCCGCCTGGGTATTCAGAACAAAGTTGTAATCCACAGATGCCAGTTTGAGAACCGTATTTTGCTACGGCTACTCCTTGACCTTTAAGGGCCTCAGCTTCTGTGATAAAACCAGTTGCCATACCTGCCGAAAACAAGGGAACAATTGCAAGAATTGCAATGTATCTTAGACTCTTGTTCATACGAAGAAAATCTGATTTTTGTTTAAAAGAATTTGTCCAAATCAGACAATTATGGAGAAAGTTCTGAAAAACGATTTTCAACATAATCCCAATTTACAACATTCCACCAAGCTTTAACATAATCAGGTCGTTTGTTTTGATATTTTAGATAGTATGCATGTTCCCAAACATCTAATCCCAACAAAGGAATTTTTTGTAACGTCCAAGGACTGTCTTGGTTTGGAGTTGTGATAATTTCAATTTTGTTATAAGTCTGATTGAATACTAACCAGCACCAACCACTTCCTTGAATTGTAATTGCTTTTTCTGAAAAAATTTTTTTAAAATTTTCAAAATTATCATAGTAAACATCAATTGAATCTTCTAATTTACCACCAGGTATTTTGTCACTATTAGGAGTCATGTTATCCCAAAACAATCTATGGTTTTCAAATCCTCCTCCAAAAAAGTTAATTGCATTTCTGCCAGATTCTGGAATTGCTTTCAAATCAGAAAGTATTGATGTGATGTATTGTGGATGAGACGCACTTCCAACTTGATCAAGAGCTTTGTTTAATCCATCAACATAAGCTTGATGATGTTTTTGGTGATGAATCTTCATAGTTTCTGCATCAATGAAGGGTTCTAATTCATCATATTGATAAGATAATTTTGGAAGTTCATATTTTACCATAACTCAAATAAATTGTCTCCACATATATTTTTCAAGAAGAAAAGATGATAAAAGATTAGGACAGAAGAGAATTATGAGAAAACTGGGTACTGTGGATTTAGAAGTTTTAGATTTAGCCATTCAAGAAAACGGGACATTTAATGAGAATAATTTAGAGAATTCTGAATTAAAGAGATTCGGAGTTGGAAAAATTTTAGATGCGCTTGCTTCTCTAAAAGACAGAAAATTAATTTCGCTCAATAAAGATGGTTCATTTTCGATAACAGATGTTGCAAAAGAGATTCTTTGGAGCAACCAGATTCCAACATGGGCTAAAATTCTACGATTATTGCAGATAAAATCGTGCAGTATGAATCAGATTGTAGCCATTCTTAGAATTTCTGAAGATGAATTAGAAGAGAATGTTGAAAAATTAAGAAAAAACCAATTTGTGTTAATGTCTCCACAAAGGCAAGAAGACAAGATTATCAAAATTTATGAGATACTCCCAGAAGGAATTGAAGAAATCGATAAAACAGAGACACAAGGATTTGATAAAACTAGTTTTGGTGAAGCCAAACCAGAAGTAGAGATTCTAAGCATAATAGATGAAGTAATCAAAGATATTCAAGATTCTCAAATAGAGCAGGCAAAAAAAGACACGATTACAAAAAAGCTATCGAATCTTAAAGAAAAGTTAGAAATCTAGTTTTATTTGGAATTAATTTTATCGTGAATTTGAGCTAGAATTAATTCAGCCTTGTTTTTGTTTTCATAGTTTTCAATTGACTCATCCATGATTTCATCTATTTCATAGCTCTTGTCTACCAAAATATTTGCCACATGATCATCAAGAGTCCCTTTTCCAATCAAATAATATGCAAAGACAGTATTTTTCTGGCCGATTCTATGTAATCGATCTTCAGCCTGTCTGTGAATTGCAGGACTCCAATCAAGTTCTGCAAAGATGACATACTTTGCTTTTGTTAAGTTGATTCCCACATTTCCCGCTCTAAGACCTGCAATCATTAATTTTGATTCACCTTTTTGGAATTTGTCAATCTGATCTTGTCGCAGTGAATCTGATTGCCCACCAATAATAGATACAGGTGAAAATTCTTGTAAGCTTTCATGAAGTAATTTGTGAATTACTTTATGATGACAGAATACAACAACACTTTCTTCAATCTCCATTATGTTTTTTACAAAATTAATTACATGTGGTAGTTTTGCAACACCAGCTACTTGTCTTTCACTTTGAATTGCACGTTGATATGAGGCTGATTTTGAAAATTCGCTTTCTGCATCTTTTTGTTCTTCTTCAAGTTTCTTCCAAATTTTATCTAATTCTTCAAGATAGTAATCAGTGTCTGCGGCAATAATTTCCTTGTAACGAACTTTGTCTTTGAGTTCTTTGAGAACATCAGATTTCTTTCTTCTAAGCATTACATGTTTTTGTAATTCATTTCTAAGAGAAGCACGTTTGTTTTCCAATACAATTGCTTTTCCTTTTTCATTTACATAACAGAAATACTCACAAAATTCTTTGAAGTTTCCAAGTAATCCGGGTTTGATGATATCAACAATAGGCCAGATTTCAGAACCTCTGTTGTAAATTGGAGTTCCAGAAAGACCAATTCTATACAAAACGGATTCTAATCCTGCAAGTTTCTTGACTGCTTTGTATTTTTGAGTAGTTTTAGACCTTAGATTGTGTACTTCATCACAAACAATTGTTTTGATTCCAAGTTTTGCCAAATCACCTTCTCTTTTGAAAAGTAATTCATAGTTAATGACATAAATGTCAGATTTTGGAAGTTCTTCAGACTTTCCAGTTCTAATCAGAGTTACACTAGGAGATTCTGATTCAACAATTCTTCCATTACGGCTTTTTTTCTTTAGGAATTTTTCAATTTCTCTTTCCCAGTTGTTTAATGTGACTAACGGGGCAACTACAAGTACTGGAAAAGTTTGTTTTTCAGTTGCGACATAAGATAATGTTTCTACGGTTTTCCCCAGACCCATTTCGTCTGCAAGTAATGCATTGCCAGAAGATTTTAACAAAAAATCTAATCCTTCTTTTTGAAAATTCAAAAGTTTTCCGCGAAACTGTTCGCCAGTTTTTGCGCGTTTTAATTTGTGTTTAATTGGAGGCAAAGTCGGTTTTGGAGCAAAAGTTTTTACGATTTTTCTTTGCCACGCAGATTTTGATAAAATCTCAAGCGGGTATCTATCCATGATAAGCTTGATTTGCTTTACGCTCTCAGTACTATCGGGAACGATAACTTCGTTTACATTTTCACCATACCAGGCTTGAGGCACCAATCTAGAAATCATACTCACGGCACGATCACCGGTAATTTTCCAGCTCCAGATTTTAGAATACTTGTCAAGCACGTATTCGAGTGTGCCTATCGTTTCTACGGATGTTTCCATAATTTGTCGGTAGAATGTTTTTTTGCCTTATGAATCTTCATGTTTTGCTCGATCATTAAAAAAGAAATCAAAAATCTACAAGAGTTAAAATATGATGTTGTTCCTACGTTAGGGAAAAAAATTGGAGTTTGAGTACTAGTTACAAATAAAATCTATGTAAAATCAAGTACTTAGAATTAGTTTCCACTAGGGAATACTACGAGTACTTTAGAGAATTTGCGAGCGAATTACTTCGTCAAAGGCTTCAACATATGCAATCTGTGTTAGAATTTTTTCAGTTTGCACTGTGTCAGTGGTGTTTACAGAAGATTCTGTATCGGCGGGGATTTTTAGAATTTCTACTTCAACGTCATTAAGAAGCTCTCCAAACTCGTGAACTAGTGCATATGCCTCATGATCACCAAAAACATCAGTGATTCCCATTGCCATCATGACAACTAGTGCCATTATAGCAGTTAGTGCGACAGATTTTTTGTTATTAGTTCTAGTCACAAAAAAATTTCTGAATTATTGTATTTAAAAATAAAGAAGAAAAGATCTGTCTTTAAGAGGGGGAATCATTTTTTCTTAGAAAAACAGTTTCAACACATGAACTGTATGTTTAAAATTCATTAGATTTCAAAGAGAGTATGGATTTTACCCAAGATGTTGAACCTGATGTAGAAAAACCAATTATTATTGCAGCAATGCAAGACATGGGAAATGTCGGAAGCATAGTTGTAAACTTCATCAACGAGTCATTGGGAACAAAAACATTCAGAACTGCAAAAAATCCTCATCCCACATATGTTGTAGACAAAGGAGGATATATTGATCTTCCAAATGAGAGTTGGGAATACAAGTTTACAGATGATTTGATAGTTTTTGGTGGGGGAAAAGGACAACCACAAAGCAATTCAGAATTAAATGCATTGTGTCAAGATGTCATTGATGTAGCTAAGAGATATTCTGCCAAATTTATTTACATTTTGGGAGGATTTCATACAAATAGAGTAATAGAAAATTTTCCAAAAACGTTCATCACTACAACATCTAAAGAATTAACAAAGCAAATGGAAGGATTGGATGTAGAAACAACGCCTCAAAAATCAATTATCACGGGGTTTAACGGGTTAATTCTAGGATTTGCAAAACAAAATGACATTCAAGGAATTGGCATGTATGGAGAATTAAATGAGCCTGAAATTCCACAATATAGAGCTGCAATTAGCATTATCAAGACTCTGGAAAAATTAACCTATAGAAAACCTGGGATACCAGCCAGTTAGAAGCTATGGCACAAGAAATTGAAAGAAAATTCAAGAATTAATTAGTGAGGACCGCCAATTGGGTGAGGTTTTGTGTTTTCATCATGACAATCACATGAACAGAGATGTGTTTTATGGTTATTCATGCAATCAATGCATTCGTAATGTTTTCGAGTTTCGCAAGCAGCACAGATCATCTTAATTCTAATTAGTAATGGATGAATTTGAATTTTTTCTCCACAAAAGGCAAAATTAGTACTCTACTTCACTTCTACCAAGAAGACTTTCAGTCAAATCCATGTATCCTTGTGGATCAAGTTCTTTTGCAAATCCCTTGTCAATATTTATAAGATATATCGAATGGAGATGCGCGTTTAAGATATCATCAAATTCTATTGGAGGGTTTTTGTAGTATCGATCACACAAGTCTTTGATTTTTTGGACATCTTCTTTCTTTCTTGCATTTGGAGGGAGTAAGAAAATTTTCGAGATTGGTAAAGTTCCAATTACAGGAGTTGCTAATGAAAATTTTGAACAGTGTTGACTGTATCTAGAAATTTTATTCATTATTCTTGCAGCATAGTAATCTACAGTATCCATAACATGTTCTGGGGGAGTAAATCCAGTTTCAATTTCAATGATTGTATTTCCTCCGCCTTTTTTTGCAAAGATATCACATACCAAAATATCTGAAACTTCTTTTTCAGCTTCTACTGCATATCCCCTAGAAATTAGATTACTTGCACAGATTAATTCTAAAATAGAGTGATTAATTTTCACCAAGTTTTTTTGATACATTTCGATTAATTGTTGCCGAACAAAGTTGAGTTTTGGTACATCCTTTTCTTTGAGATTTTTGGATAATTTCTCGGTCATCTCATAAACATCATTACAGAATTTCTCCAAGTCCATGATTCAAGATAAGATAATTTTGGGGGTTTAAGAATTAGTTGGGATTTTAGGCTTAGGCTCAAAGAAGCAGGGTTGCTCAAATAAAATTGAAGAATAGCAAATTTTTCTTCATACATTGTCTTAACAACAAAAACCAAAAGCATGTCATGTGTTCAATAACAAGGCTGTAGTAATAGGACTATTTTCAATTATGATGATGTTTTCATTCATCCCAGCATCAGATGCTGTACTCTGGGAATTAATTGTTGATTTGAATATGGAAAAAGGAGTTGTGTACTCTGGTGAAACTGTGGTGGTTACAGGTAAAGTTGTAGACCATGCTTACGATCCAATTCGAGGTGCCGAAGTTCTTGTTAGAACTGGTGCAGATACAACCAAAGCATTTACTGATCCTGAGGGAGTGTTCAAAGTAAAATTTGAAAATTTTGATAAAATTCCAGGAACATACAATGTAAATGCAATTGCAACATGGTATGGCATGACAGGATTATCAAGTACGCAGTTTGAATTGAAAGGAGATGTATCTCTAGTATCAGGATTACAAGCAAAGCTTTCTACCGATGAAGCAAGAAAATATCTAAGTGCAAATGAAAGTGATTTTGAGCGAGACCCAATTGGTCAAACTTTATTCAAATATTATCATGGGTTACTTGAAGAATTAATCTTAGAAAAGAAAGACATGTTCAAAATGAGTGAAGAGGAAATTCACTTAGAAAAACAGAGGATAATTGCTCAACAATTAAGAGAACAAGCAATAGATGAATACCAACCTGGTGCTGGAACTTATGGAGGTTATCAATATGATGATTATGTTAGAACTCTTAATCCTGAGATAAGAGATTTGGTAATTAACCAACTCAACTTTACAAAGAATACATTTGAAGAAGCACAAAAGATTAGAGATGAGATTCTTGCAAATGGTGGAACATATGATGAAGCAAGACAGGCATATCTAGACATGATTACAATTCCAAAAGAAGTTCTAGAGCAGTTTAATCAGCAAAATCAAGCAAATCCAGACAATCAATGAACAATTGATAAATTCTACGCGCACCTTATATTCAAAATTACATAATATTATTTGATGAAAATAGATATTCCACTTCCATGCCCATCTTGCGGTGGGAAAATGTATTCTACAAGTTATGAGTCATCACTTTCGCTTCTAAAAAGTAGAAGTTGGCAACTATGTAAAGAATGCAATTTTGAAAGAAATTCTGAAGATTTCAAAAAAACCCTTTGCTGTGTATAACAGCATTTTTCATTTTTCTTAACAATTATAATCTAAATTAGGCACAAAAATACATTGAAAATATTCCACAAGCCAACATGTATTACTTGTAAAAAAGCAATTAGCGAACTTGAAAGAATGAAAGCTGATTTAGATAAACGTGATTTTTTCAAAGACCCATTTTCAGAAGAAGAGTTAAAGAAGATTATCAAAATGACGGGTAAAAAACCATCTGAACTCCTTAGAAAGAGAGACAAGATGTACAAAGAACTTGATTTAGAAAATAACAAAAAAACGGATGCGCAAATAATCAAATTGATGGTAAAACATCCAGGATTGATCTTACGTCCTATTGTGATTTCAAAAAATAAAGCATATGTTGGAAAGATTGATGCAAAAAGGATAAAGTAATCTAAGATTCTTTTTCTTTCTTAAAGATCCGTATTGCTTCCAAATGAGAACAATTTGCTCTTAGACCTTTACCATGATGAAATTTATAAAAATTTTTGAAATCAGGGCATTCGCATGTATCTGAAGTTACAAAATAGGATTTGTCAGGGTCGGATGAAGATTTTATCTGAAACAAATCATCTTCAATTTGAATTACACCTCCACTCTCAACAAGTTTTTTTGCTTTTCTAATAGTGTTGGCGCTCATATGAAATCTATAGTTTCATCATTTTTTATTCTTTAATTTTTTCATAACACTTGCCCATTCTTTATTATCTTGAGCCATGGCATTTTCATAAAGAAGCTCAAATGTCCATGCAATAATCTCATTCCAAATTGCTTTAAGGGATTCATCATCAGTCCATAAAACGCTGGTTTTGACTGCGTTCATTGCTAGAATATTATTTGCATTTTTTGTAGGATTTTTATTCCATTTTTTTAGCACTCTATCACAAAATTCTAGAATTTCAGGTTTTGTTAATACAAGTTTATCAGGATCAAATTTTTTCTTTTTTACCATACAATGGTAACTCTTACCCAAAATTATAAGATTTGTAATGCAATGCACTGAAAAATTCATACTTTCATAAAATACTTAAATTCTACAATCACGTAATATTACAGGACGAGAGAACGGCTTTCTGCCTATGATAGTGCCTAGAATTCGTTTTCACTCTCGTCTCTTTTGGCTAACAAGTCAACGTGGAGTCATGCTGAAACTATTATACGATTATTTCTTCACTTGAAATTGTGAGCATGAAGAGATATGTTGCAACTAGGCTTGCAACGATGTTTGGTGTGTTAATGATTACATTATTGATTACAATCTCCCTTGTTGGCTCTAACATGGATACCATATTGAAACAAGGTATCGTTTTTCAGGTAAGGTCAGAAGTTACCGAGAATCCTGCTATTGCAGAAAGCTTTTCTACGGTAGAAGAGTTTGAAGCATTTATTCAAGATCAGATTGATCAAAGAATCAAAGTTTTAGGATTAGATGAGCCGTGGTATTCACCTCAAAGAATCGGCCTGACAATGTACAAGATACTTTTACTTGATTTTGGCCATGCAACTTTTCTTACAAGTGATTCTGGTTCATCAGATGTCAAAGATATTATTTTTGAGAAATTACCAAGAACAATTCTTCTATTTACTACTGCCACAATAATCATTTCAATTATTGGAATTTTCTTGGGAGCATTGTCTGGAAGTAAAGTTGGTTCTGCAGTGGATAGAATTACATCAAGTTTTGCAATAATTAGTTCAAGTTTTCCTGTCTGGTGGATAGGAATGTTAATGATTTTCGTATTTGCGTTTATGTGGCAAATATTTCCTGCAAGAGCAACGCCAGATATTTCATCATCTGATCCGGGATACATTGGCGCGTTGCTGTACCATATGGCATTACCATTGATTACAATTGTCATGATAGGGTTTGGTTCGTGGGCATACTTGGTAAGAAATTTCATGGTGGGGATTATGCAAGAAGATTTTATCATGGCAAAAAAAACCATTGGAATAAAACAAAAAAAGATAATCTATACCCATGCTCTAAAAAATGCCGCACCACCAATTGTTACAATTTTAGCACTTAGTTTATCAGGCTCTTTAGGTGGTGCAATCATTACAGAAGCAGTATTTGATTGGCCTGGAATGGGAAGATTATACTTTGAAGCCATTACTGTAATGGATTTACCAGTAATTATTGGCGCAACATACATTCTCACAGTATTTTTCCTTGTCAGTATTTTCATTGCTGACTTGCTGTATGGCTACTTTGATCCACGAGTGAGGACTGGTCAATGAGCAGCGTAACACCTCAAGAAATTAAGGATGAGTTTCTTAAAAGTAAGACTGGGATTGCAGGAATCACTATACTTGGTATTCTCATAGCTACCTCAATAATTGCAATTGTTGTGATTCCAGTTGAAACTTTTCAAGAATGGAACAACCCAGGAAACTGGATTTCATATCCTAAAGTTGCAATTCCATCATGGACAAATCTTTTCATGATTGAAAAAATTCCAGAACATAGAATTTTAGAAAAACCGACTATTCAGACAAATTCTCAAGGAGGGATTTCTCTAGTATCTCATCAATTTGGTTTTAATTATAATTATGATGATTTCCCAAATGATTTTATCTATGAATTTACTTCGGAACATTCTGGTTCTCCATTATTACAAGTATCAGTAATTAGACCTGATGGAGTAGAATTAGAATTATTATCAACTTCACTTCCATATTCAGATTCAAAAGTCACTCATAGTGAAAGAATTTTTTCAACAGATGAAGCTATAAAGAAAAATTTGTATTTACAGTCTGATTCATTTGCATTTTCTCTTAATAGACTTTCAGCTGAAGATGTAGTTTTTTCAAAAACAAATTCAAATGAACCACTTAAAGGAAATTATGTTTTCTTGATTGATTTGTATGGAGTAGAATCTGAAAATAAAATTTCTGAATCCAAACTAATCATTGGAGGAAAAGCTTTTGGAGTGATGGGAACTGATGAACTAAGACGAGATTTAGCAATTGGGCTGTTATGGGGAACGCCACTAGCGTTGTTTATTGGACTAGTAGTTTCAATAGCATCAGTTATTATGGGTTTGCTATACGGAGTTTATGCAGGTTACAAAGGTAAAAAAACAGACGAAGTGTTGATGAGATTTAATGATGTAATCTATGCATTACCTGCTCTTCCATTTCTCATCATACTTTCAGTAACTATTAGCAACAGCATATTTGTGATGGTTGGATTTTTGATGATTTTTGGATGGGTAGGAATCGCCAAAGTTGCACGAAGTATGTCACTTCAAATCAAAACTCGAGGCTATGTAGATGCAGCAAACATGATGGGGCAAAAAAATTCAAAAATTATTCTCAAACATATTTTACCACAATTGTTGCCATATGCATTTGCAAGTATTGCTATTTCAGTACCAGCTGCAATTACGACTGAGGCAGGTCTTAGTTTTCTTGGGTTAGGGGATCCATCATTTCCAACATGGGGTCAAATATTACATGATGCCAATGACTTTGGTGCTGCTGCTAGAGGCTTATGGTGGTGGATAATGCCACCAGGAGTAATGATTGCAATAACAGGATTAGCTTTTGTCTTTATTGGAAATGCCTTAGATGCAATAGTTAATCCAAAACTTAAGAGATGACTGGAGTATAACCTCTAATTACACCGATTGTAGAATCTGAAAGTTTGATGGTATAGGTTAAGGAGTTTGGATCATCTTTTGTTTCAGCCAAAATTTCGGTAAACTTTGTCTTTTCTTCTTCAGTTGCATCTGCTTCGTGTGCACACAAATTAAACGCCTTCAAGTTTAGATTGTTCTGAAGTAAATATGCAATGAATTTTTCGTAATCCTCAGGATTGTTCCAATCAATGTTCTTTTCACCACAAACTGCAATCCATACATCAACGGAGTTATGAAAGATTACTTTTTTGCGAAGATCATCGAGGGACATTTTTGTATTCTAAAAGTCTGCTCTTTGCATCTTTGAACCACATCGTGGACAACTACCGCCTTTGTGTTTGTTGTTGCAAACAAGGCAAACATATCTTACGCCACCAGAGCTATTTTGTGAACCCATTCCAAAGAATCCACCGCTACCTCCGGAACCAGAGTCTCCACCGCGCACGCGATTCATGTATCGACTTCTTAAGAAAAGTGGAAATGCAATAAAGATTGCAAGTGCTGCTCCCAGACCATATGGGAATGGAAGGACCATTTGTAATCCAATACTTATTGCAAGTGATGCAAATAGGAAAATCAAGTAAGTTTTGTAATTAAACAATTCAATGAAAGTATCCGATTATTAGTAATAAAGTTTTGTCAGTTTTCTTGAAATTCCTATCAGGGTTCTTACAAATTTTAGACGATTGAAAGTGGGATAGAATTTCCACTGCTATCCCAAGCAAAAATAGAATCATCTTTGTAAGGAGATTTCACAATTATAGATACCAACCCAAAGAAATTATTCAGATCAGCCACTGATGGTTCTGCAGAACCAGTAGGGTGTGAATGTACTATTCCAATGTAACTCATATCAAGTGGTAAAAAAGAATGAGGAAATCCTGCAAATGTTGGTCCTGTGTAATTAAATGGCGGGATAACAAGTCCATCAATTTTGATTTCACCATTTTTTGATTTACCTTTTAGAATTAAGATTCCCTCATCAGGGTGTTTCATTTGACAGTAAGACAAAATGCTATCAAGTACATCTTTTTGCAGCAAAACTTTCCGGTCAACATTTTTTTTCTTGAAAATCACGACAATTCTTCTGTTTTGAACTAATTTAATTTTAAGATGAAGATATAGTGTATTTTGTATTGGAAAATTGTCTTAATTTTTGCTCAATATCAGATATGAGTTGTGGAATTTTAGAATCAATCTCATCAATTTCCCCTTGAAAAGTTTCAGATTTTAGAGTAGAATCTTCCTTAAATGAAGAATTTTTTTCTAAATCACGTTCTAAAGAAACAAGTTCAGCAGGATTTGCAGATTCTAAGTCATTTTGTATTTTAGTGAACTTTTCTAAATATTCAGAAACTTGTTTTGTAAAAGTATCAATGTATTCTTCAGTTTCGGTAATCTGAGACAGAGATTTGTCAGTATCTTTTACAGAGATAGCGCCAGAAGAAATTCCTTTTCTGACATTTTCTAAAATGACTATAATCGCATCTTTGTTTTGAGGGAGCAAAACATCAAATGGATTTTCAATTAATTTTGTTAAAATATTTTTTTGTTCCTTGTCTAAGGATGAACCGTATTCATATCTACTCAATGGGCGTGAAATTTTGGTAAATTGTGCATCAATCTCATTTTTTATTTTTGTTTTTTGTGAAGTGAATTCATCAAGGGATTTTTGTAGTTCCAAATAATTTTTGTAATCATCGGAAGACTTTATCTTATTAATAGAATTTTGAAGTGATTTGATTTGATCACCTAAGGATTCTATGTTCTTTGTTGCATCATCAATTTTTTTGATTTTCTCTTGCCTAGTTTTCTTTAAGTTATCAATTTGACGTATCGCATCTGTTATTTCATCTGAAGCAGATAGCATAGCATCATAATTTTTTAATAGATTTTGAATTTCGGAATGGTTAGAATTCATCACTTCTAGATTTTCCTTTAATTGTGATGCATATTTTTTGGCAAAAATATGGATGACTCTAGTTTGCCTTCCTAACACATCCCCAACTTTTTTCAAGATGGAGTTTAGAGATGAGTTTAATTTTTTGGCTTCATCGATTGATGAGATTTCAGGTAGAGGAGTAACATCCTTTTTGATAATATCAATAACCTGCTTCTTACCTCTAACAACAATTGTAGCTATATGTTTGTCGATATCATCAACATCAAGATCATCATCTTCAAGATGTTTTCCTATTTTTATCAAGTCATCGATTAATGGGGCAGTATTATTTCGTAGATGCTTTACCTCTGCTACTGTTTGGGATTTACGTAATTGTTTTAGATCATCCACAATTTTTTCTACATCTGAAAGAGGAATCTCTTTTTCTTTAGGAATTTCTTCTTGTATAGGTTTTTCTTCTTGTTTTTTTTTACCCCATCCAAATACCATTTGATACCATTATCGTTAGGGGATTAAAAATCGTTGTACAATCAAAATTTAAAATCCATTAAATTTCAGAGTATCCATGGCAAAATCTGCAAAAAAATCATTTCGTACTGACACAGTGAAAAAAACAATCAAAATCAAAGCATCAAAAATCAAAGTATGGAGAAAGATCAGTAACATTGTAGGATTGCCAACTTGGTTAATCGATGTAAAAAAACAGTATATCTTTCCAAAAAGAAGAAAGATGTAGGAGCAGTAAGACTAATCACATTTACACTGTTCCAAACTCGGGACATTTCACAGGACTGTTCAATTAGGGACATGAGCAGAATAAAATGATCAAAAGGTCATTATTATTTTATCGAAACTGTGACTTCGGCAATATTCTGTAAATTATCAACAAGTTCTTTTTTTATGGAATAAGCTTTTTCATACATGTTTGCTATGTCCTTTTGTTGTTCTATGTCAATGAATCCCTCATTTGTAACAGATAGATGAAATGTGATTGTGCTGGATTTTCTCTTTTCCTAGTTTATTTGAAAAATTATACCCCAATTTTTTTATTGAATTTTGAAGTATATGTTTAACATATTGTGGATGTATTTTATCAAAGTATTCTCCTTTAATTTTTAATGCTCTATGATCCTCATTTGTTGCAAACTTGCCTTTTCTAAAAAAGAAGTAACCGACTGAGCCATTTCTGTTCCAAGTAAGACAATCTTGATAATATTTTACCTTTTCAAGGTTTGGTTTTATGTAGCCAAGTGTAGTGCTTTCAGACTTAGAACACCCATAAACAGGAATGGAGCCTTTGTTTTCTTGGCAAAAATCTCTAGTGATCCCAGAATTAGTTTCAGGAAAATCAAATACTTCTGAAATACGATATTCTTTCATAGTTGTAGATTCTTCATTTATTTCAATTTCAGCATTTTCTAGCTCTAATAATTCTGAATCAATCTGATTTTTCATGATATTTACCATGCTAGATCTTGAAACTATGTCTCGTTGTTTTTCCACATCTATTTTATCATCCCTAGTAAAAGGTATACTCACATCTACTAATTTCATATTTGATAACGAAGCTCGTAAAGACCTATCAAATCCCAACTCATGTTTTTTTAATTCTAACTGGTAAAGAAGATATTCGGGTAGAATATCTTGATGTAGGATTTTTATGGTGCCACAGTGATCCGTAGTGCCAAACTTTTCACCTTTTAATTTTACATTAAATTCAAAATTTCCATCGATTCCCCACAATACATAATTATGCTCAAAATCACTCAGATTCCACGCATCAAGATAACCAAAAGGTTTGAACACATTTGAACTGTAAATTGGAATTTTACCTTTGGATTCATAAACCTGTTTTTTTGTTACTCGTTTTCCAATTTCAATTTCAAAATATTTTGAATTACTTAACAATATTTCTCTGTTCATTGTAACATCTCTAGTTGGGTGTTAAACTCGTGAATTTGTGTTTCTATGTCTTTTGATTTTTGTATAAATTCATCTAAACTAAGAATTATTTCCTCATCTTCAATTCCTAACTCAATTT
The DNA here is from genome assembly GCA_965215075.1 of Candidatus Nitrosopumilus sp. GTDB lineage: Archaea > Thermoproteota > Nitrososphaeria > Nitrososphaerales > Nitrosopumilaceae > Nitrosopumilus. Next base: position 1,459,469 of record OZ244033.1, on the reverse strand, counting down.
TCTCTTCCTTACTCCACCACCTATCAACTGACCAAGAAAATTCAGGGTTAAATTTTTCAATATCAAATATTTTACATTTTGGATTAGTTGATGTGAATCTATCCTTAACTGCCATAAATTGTTTGAACAAACAGACCATTTCCTTAAGATCATTTTTGTCCATCTTGAATCGATTAATATCTAATGTTTCTCCCACATAGCTTACAAGGTAAGTAAATATTGGTTCTGTTTGTTCTATTTTCTCTCGTTTTTCATCTGAATCTTCCGATTTTTTTGTCAATGCAAGAATGTATGTTTTTTTTGGAGTTGTATAGAATGTGTTTATAGGTAATGAAATTATGCCGTCTATATAGCATTGATCTTTGATGAATTTTCTTAGATCATCTCCATTACTTCTATTCAATATGCCATCAGGGATAACGACAAAAGATTTCTTTGACGGTCTAAGACTTCTAATTATCCACTCTAAAAATAATCCTTCAACCCCCATTGCATTTATTTTGTAGAATTTTTTTAATTTTGCATCTTTCTTGATTCTTTCTTTATAGTTACTACTTCCACTTGTAACATATATGGTGGATTTGTCAATATCAAATCATACTTGTCTTTTTCTATACTTTCAAGAGTTCCCATAATACTGTTCACCGTTAGTTTGAAAGTATCATTAAACAAGACAGAAAAATCATCAATTAGCTCAGAATTTGTCTTTAATAATTCAGACAAAAATAATAACATGTTTGCTTTTGCAAGTATGATTGTTAGTTGTTCATCAGTTTCAAATCCTTTATCAAAACCAGAAAAATTTAATCTTGGCTTGATTTTTCCTGTTTTGATAGGATAATAAAACTGAGTATTATTTTTGACTTTCATAGGTTCTAAGATAAACCCTCCACCCCACACGCTGGGTCGCATATTTTGGAGTCTTCCTCTAGTTTTTCAATATCCGACATCTCAATCATAGAATCAATCACGTTTCGTGGTGTGAAGTACCTTCCCCAATTCTTTGTGCTGTTATTTTGTTTCATAAATTCTTCAAATACTTTTGATTTGAAATGTGGATCTATGTCTTTGATTTCTCCAAATTTATCAAATCTTTTTAGTATTTTGTAGAATACAAGTCTGTGTTGTGGAACATCCTTGTTTAGTACACTTCCGTTAATAATCGTGGTTCCATCATGTTCAGAAGGCTTGAACAAAGATTCAAGATAAGGTCGTACAGTATTCATATAATTTCCAAAGGCCTCAGTTGAATCTAATTTTATAATTTCGTGAAAATTTACTGGATGTCCATCGTTGTCTTTATCAAGAATATTTAAATCACTAAGATATTTGAATATGAAAATCTCAACAAAAGTGTAAAGGCATTTTTCTGGATCTCGTCCTGTAACCGACCAAATATCCTGCCAAATTTGCTTTGCAAGACCAGTTGGATCTTTTGATTCATCTTTTTGTAATTTTGAAATAGTTTTACTTATTGCATTTCGTATCAAGTCCATATGTTCAATACTGTTTCGAGTATTGATATTCAGTCGTGTAATATCCATTTCATCTGTTTTTTGGTCTATATCAAATTGTTTAGTAAAATCATCATCATTTTCATCGGTAATTAGAGAATAACTGCGATTGATTTCTGAGCAATCATCATAATACTCATTATCAAAATTTTTATGATTTGGGTTAAACCAAATAAATTTAGACTTATCCGTAGCAATTCCAACTTTTGTCTTTAGAACTTGGGCATAGTTGTTACACTGTTCAATTGCTTCTTTTTTCTGTCTTGAATTTTTCAGGAGATTTATTTTCTATTACTGCAATAACGGTTGGTTTGGATTTGTTTTTTCTATTCACTAGTAAGGCATCAGGTTTTTTATTTTCATATTCTTTGTAGTCTCTATTTGGAATTATCTTGTATTCTTTGAGAGTTGAGATGGTTGTTGTGCCCAGATTGTAATACTGATACTTTCCTACTTTCAAACCATGCTCTTCATAACCGTCTTTAATAATGTCTTCACTCATTTTTTATTCTCCTTCCTTTTCAAAGGATGTCTTTTCATGTATTCCTCCATTGCTTTCTCTAACTCGATATTGGCACTTCGTGTGTTTCTATTTTTAGCGAGAGAATAATCTTGAAATTTCCACCAAAGGCCATCTTTTAGGGTTATGCTTGTCTTCTTGCGAGGCTCTTGTTCGCTCAATACAAAAATAATAAGGGTACCCTTATAAAAGGTTGAAGGTACAACCGTGTTTAAGGTTTTTATAGTTATACCGTTAACGGTATATATGAATAGAAAACAAAAAGCAACTCAAATCTTTTCAAAAACAAATTCAATCAGAAAGATAACAAAGAATCATTACACAGTAGAATCACAAAATTCAGATAATACATACAACGTTAGACGATTGCCAAAATCTGACGTATGGACATGCGAGTGCAAGGATTTTCATTTTAGACTGAGAAAGCTTGATGACAAGCATTGTAAACACATCAAGAGTTGCATTATTCTCATGGATTCTGTATCGTCACAAAGCAAGATAGAGACAACTGAAAGACCTAAAATTTGTTCTAAATGTTACTCAACTGAGATTACCAAACATGGATTCCGTAAACTAAAAAACGGTACAAAGAGACAGCGTTACACATGCAAGAACTGCAATAACAGGTTCATTCTAGGCGAGAATGGATTCTCAAATGTAACATCTGATCCCAAAATAATTTCTGAATCACTAAATTTGGTAATGAGTGGAATGTCTTATCGCAACATTGCACGACACATCGAGACAGTTCACCAAATAAAGATTAGTCATGTTTCTGTGAACAATTGGATAAAGAAATACACTGTCCTCATCAAGGAATATGTCGATTCTCTTAATCCTGAATTGTCTGATGTTTGGAGCTTGGATGAGATGTATCTTAACGTCAAAAATACAAAGAAAACAGGGAAGGGATTTCATGACTGGCTTTGGAGTATAATTGATCCTAAAACAAGATTCTTGATTGCTACCGAAGTATCAAAGAAACGGGAAATTTCAGATGCAAGAAAAATCATATCAAGTGGCAAAAAAGTTATTACAAAAAATCCAAACTACGTTCTAACTGATTCTCTAAACTCATATCAAGAAGCAATAAGAAAAGAGTTTGAAAATAGGACTGCACATATCAGAACCAAATCATTGAAGGACGGATTTGTGAATAGACCTATTGAGAGATACCATAATGAGATTCGTGAGAGACTAAAGGCTAGACGTGGACTAGGTAATGATGAATCTGCACAGACATTTTCTGAATTGCTCAAAATTAACCACAACTTTGTAAAGCCTCATGAAGGACTAGATGGTAAAACTCCAGCTGAGTCAGCAGGAATCAATCTTGATCTTGGTGATAACAAGTATCTTGACTTGATTAAACTAGCAGGAACCAAAGTGAATTTTGTGAATAATCTTGGAAAGAGAATCAACAAGATAACAATAGTCAATGAGGGAGATTCAATCAAAGTAACACCTAGAGGATGGATTGATAAACAGATTTGGCAAGAGATTAATGACATTCTTAGACTACATGAGTTCAGCTGGTTATCCAACGGAAAAGAGAGTTGTTGGCTCAAACTTGTCAATGCCTAATTTTTTTTGAACCTGTCATGTCCCTAATTGAACCGCCCTGTGAAATGTCCCGAGTTTGGAACCATGTAAAAATGAATATAAATCTGAAAAATTGCTTTGATTCTGTATCAAAAATAAGTTTTAAGACAAAATCCTAATCAGATTCTATAATGTTTTTCATTGTTTTGAATAACTCATCAATCTCAGTTACTCGTTCATCAAATTGGGAATCAGAAAGTTCTTCAGGCTTGTTTAAGGTAACAACAACTTCTGAGTAATCACCATTAGACACTACACGCATTGGAACATCCCACTTTGATGTTTCATCAACATATTGGTGATCTAGAATTTCTAATGATTTGTTTTCATTGAACTTTAGTTTGGCTTTACCAAAGGGTCCGGTAAACGACCACCAGCCATCCGTACCTTTTTGTGCGTCAGGCATCATTTTTGGTAGAACTTGTAAAATTGCATCAAATGCATCACCGGTTTTCTTTCTTACAGTCATGATGATGACTCTAGATCTAGTCACACTAGAAAACTCAAACAATGATTAAAAAAGATATAGTATCATTGATAGGAAGTAATGCTCTGTTACACTACTTGTTAAGAAATTCCCGAATTTTCTTCAAATTTTCAACATTTGACTCATGAAACATTATCATAGATTCTGCTAATGAATTTGGCAAAACAGTTTTGAGATTATCAACTAATTCATCGCCGCTATTGATCATATTATCGATTAATTTTTCAATCTCATTTTTTTCGTCTGCCAATTAGATAAGAAAGGAACTAATCTTAATTATCCATTTCGTTACAAAGGGGATTCATTCTAAATCCTTTAATTCTAATTTAGATTCATGATTTTTGTGAAGGCGGTTTTTGTATTAATCCCACTAATTCTGTCAATTGGAATGATTTCTGTAATTCCATTTAGCAACGCAACTGAATTTACTCAAATTTGCATTGATAAAATCTGGATAGAAAAAACAAATGGAAAGATTGCATGTGTGACTTCAACTACTGCAGACAAACTAGTTGAGCGTGGCTGGGGAACACTCTTGAATCAAAAGATAACTGATGAGTCCTCACTATTGCCAACACATTTTGGCGGTATAGGTCCAATAACAATAACACCTTTTATTGGTGAAGTAACAAAATCGTATCCTGAATTTTATGTTCCAGGAACTGAAGAACTTGATGATGATGAAATTAGAATTTTTGCCTGTGGGACTGGTTCTCCTTGGATTGTAGAAAGTCAATCTGCTTCTTGCTTTTTGATTCAAACTGGAGCTGGACACAATTTGCTTTTTGAAATTGGAGGGGGCTCTATTGCTAATCTTAATGCACTTGGTCTTGCTGCAGATGAGTTAACCGATGTCTTCATTTCTCACCTTCATGTTGATCATGTTGGAGATTTTGATATGTTATGGGGTCAGGGCTTTATGTGGGGTCGAACTATTCCAATAACACTTCATGGTCCTTCTGGTCCCGTTCCCGAATTGGGTACTGAACATTTTGCTAAACACTTTCTTGAAACTTGGACTTGGGATTTAGAAAGTAAACGAGGAACTGCTCATAGTGCTTGGCATGAGATTATTGTTAATGAATTTGATCATACTCAACAACAAGTAATTTTTGAAAAAGACGGTCTAACAGTTACAGCATTTCCTGCTGTTCATGCTATAGATGGTGCAGTAAGTTATAGAATAGAATAGAATGTCCATTGTTTATTCTGGAGATACTGCTCTAAGTAATTTTATTTTAGAAAATTCCAAAGATGTTGATGTGTTAATTTTACAAGTTTTCCCATCGGCTGAAGTTTTGGCGGAAATGTATAAGGTCACTCCAGAATTTGCAGATTATGCGCTTGAACATGCTCATATCTCTCCTGAATCTGGAGGAATGTTACTGCAACTAACTCAACCACGAGTTCCTTTAATTTTCCACATGAATCTATTTGAACCTGAAATTGTTCCTAATACACTTTCTAAAATTAGAGAGTATTATGACAAACCATAGCTGTTGCACAAGATCTTACCGTAGTTAATGTTACTCCAGAATATGCAGTCATAAGACAGGCACAGGTGGATCCTGCATTACAGTCAACTAGTTCACAAACTGAACCTAATGAAGAAAATATTCATCCTATGTCTGATTGGTTAGAAGAAGCTAGAATGTCTACAGATGAACTCAAAAAGAAACTAGAGGATGAAAATTAGAATTAGTTCAGAAGAAATTGAATTATTATCCCATTCGCTACGGATTGGCTAGTCTTAATTATCCTTTTTTATGAGAGTTGCAGTAGAACGGACTTTGTCTAGTTTTTGAATATTCCAAGAAACTATTTCTCTTATTTTTTCAAAATTTTCAGCTTGGAGTTTTACAAGCATGTCATGAGTTCCTATTGTTTCAAAAACATCAGTAACTTGCTCTAGTTCTTTGAGTTTTTCAATAATGCCTTCTTCGGCACCCAAATCACAATTCAGCATTACATAAGCATTAGTCATGAGTTTTACATAGATTCATGATTATTTAAATCTGGATGATTTTAGGCAGGATTACCATACAACATGAACTAAATCTTTGAGATTACGTCTTGGTTTAGGGAATTTAGTTTGTTCTGGATATCCAATACACAGAACTGAAGATGGGATTAAATCAGTTTCAATAACGTCCATTACCTTTTGTTCATCAAACATACCAATCCAAATTGAGCTCAATCCTAGTGCCTGAGCAGCTAGTTGAGAATATCCTGCAGCAAGAGTTGCATCTTGAATAGCAAATTTTTTCAAAACGTATTCAGGAAAATCAAATTTCACTCTGGAGGGGTTTTTACAAAAAACTAGCACTATTGGGGCATTAACATATGGTTGATTGTTACATGCTTCAACAAGGCGTTCCTTTTTTTCAGGACTTTTAACATAAAATATCTCAAACCCTTGATAGTTTCCAGCAGTGGGGGCAGTATCAGCAACAGCAATAATTTTGTCTACTTTTGTGGTCTCAACTGGTTTTTTTGAAAATTTTCTTGTAGAGCGTCTTTTTGCCATTACAGCAAACAAATCAGTATCAACAACTTCTGAAGGTCCAGACTTTAAGATGAAATCCAATAATTGATTTCGTAAATTTGGATCAACATTTGTAGGAGAGTCTTGAGGCTCATATCCTTGAGGATAGATTTTTTCTTCAGAATTTGAATCCATAGTTTCTTTACAAAAAATATCTTATTAAATAATTGGAAATAGAATTATTCAGCTTCAAAATTGTCACAACCGGAGTTGCAAGGTTTGTTCATTACACCTTCACATTTGCCCAATTCGTTATGCATTATTCTATGATGTCCACAAATTTTGCATTTTTCTCGAAAATGTGCAATCAACTCAGCTGTAGAAATCCCAGAATCTTGAATTTTAGATTCTGTTTCTTGAGTCATAATGAATTAGATTAATGAGCCAGTTTTTAAAATTTCTAACTAGTCGCCTTTGATTCCATATCCTATAAGAACAGAATAGCAGCCCAAACCACATTCCTCACAGATAGGTTTCATTGAATCATTTTCTGCACTTCCAATACAACATGGACGCTTTTCCCTTCCCATATGATCCACAGAAACTATTGCCCAAGTCGGGCAGTCAACCGGAGTAGTACCTTTACCACCCCAATTTCTTTTCATTATTTCTAGTTGATCAACAGGATTGATTATGTAATCTTTGTAGCCATTAGATTTCATATTGAGAATTTCATCAATTACTTTTTTCCATTGTTCTACTGTTAGTTCTTCATTTTCTTTTCTGTTAAGCCACCAGTAACAATGTTCACAATGCAAATTACAGACATTGATGATATCAGCTGAACCATAAAGGGGGCTTTTTCTTTTGAATAGTTTGTAACCTCCCATCTTCAAACCAAGATGAAAGTAAAGTGGAGATTCCTGTAAAATCTGCTTAAACCCACGACCCATTATTTCCATGGTTACCATATACTAAATCGACTTAGCATAAAGGATTTTTCAAAGAATAACGCCGGAAGAGAGATTCGAACTCCCGCACGCTTGCGCGTAGCCGTTTTCGAGACGGCCGCCTTACCGCTTGGCTATTCCGGCATTTAGGTTTAGATTTTAGCCATATTAAAGCGAATTAGATAAGATTAGGTTTTATCAACATCAAAAAGTTCATCACTGAATTTCTTTTTGATTTGTTCTTTAGTTTTGTTCCATTCCTCATCAGTTATTACATCAGTAAAGATGGAATAGAACTCACTAAATGATTTGTCATCAATGATAGAGAGAATCTCTTGCCTTTCTGATTCATTAAGTGGAAAGTATGAAACAATTTTTGAAAGAGTATTGTCTGACTCGAATCGTATTTCAAATATTTTATCCTCCAAGTAAGGAGAAAGAGATAGTTTTGCCATTGATTTCAAATATTTTTTTCATATATTAAAATCGATTTTAAGATAGGGCTTGAATCATTGTAATGGTATTTTTATCGCCAAGTAATCGGGCATGTTTTTCACAGGTCTGAACTATCTCTTTGCAGAAAGGCTTCTTGTGTAAACGATCAAAGTGAAAGAACATGATCTTAAAGTACGCATCAGCATTACACCCTTGAACATTGCATAAAACCATCAGTTTAGTTCAAAGTGATTAGGATAAAGGACTAGGTTATTATGAAAAATATCGATCAGATACAAAGGACAAACACAAAATAGCACAAAATCACAACAAACCCCAATGGGGTTAAACCTAAAGGAATTAGCAGTTAGAGAAAAGACAACTTTGGAGGCATTTTCAACCAAAGTTATTGCAATTGATGCATACAATGCAATTTACCAATTTCTAGCAAGCATAAGGGGTCCAGACGGATTGCAATTATCGGATTCAGAAGGCAGAATCACAAGTCACCTTAGTGGATTGCTTTATAGAAATGTCAACTTTTTGTCATTGGGAATAAAACCAGTCTATGTATTTGATGGGAAACCACCATCACTAAAAACAGCAGAAATTGAGCGTAGAAAACAGATTAAAAAAGATGCAACTGTGAAATATGAAAAGGCAATTGCAGAAGGAAATTTAGAAGATGCAAGAAAATATGCACAACAAACTACTAGTATGAAAGATGGGATGGTAAAAGAATCAAAACAACTTCTTACATATTTTGGAATTCCATATATTGATGCGCCATCAGAAGGAGAAGCAACAGCTGCACATTTGACAAACACAGGACAGGCATTTGCTGCTGCAAGTCAAGACTATGATTCAATTTTGTGTGGTGCAAAAAGACTAGTTAGAAACTTTACAAACAGTGGCAGAAGGAAAATACCAAACAGAAATACATACATCGATATTGTTCCAGAAATAATTGAAACACAAAAAATACTTGATGCGTTAGAATTAACAAGAGAAGAGCTTATTGATGTTGGGATTTTAATTGGAACAGATTTTAATCCAAATGGATTTGAACGAATTGGTCCAAAGACTGCACTTAAGATGATTAAACAACATTCCAGATTAGAAGATATCCCACAAATACAAGAACAGTTACAAGAAATAGATTATCAACAGATAAGAAAAATCTTTTTGGAACCAGAAGTTGCCAAAGTTGAAGAAATAGTTTTTGAAAAAGTAGATTATGAAGCAATAACAAATTACCTAGTCAAAGAAAGAAGCTTTTCAGAAGACAGGGTTCAATCAACCTTGAACAGATTAAAAAAAGCCCTAGAAAAGAAGAGTCAAAATCTCGATCAGTGGTTTTGAAAATTCAATTTAATAACTAGTCAGTACAATTCTAAAAAATGCCTCAAACTGAAGCAAGAAAAACACTAAAAGACGCTCCAGTTATGTGGAGAAGGATTAACTCAATTGGAGTAATTCTAGATTGCAATTCCACATATGCAGCCAAATTAGGATATGCAAAATCAGAGGTTTTAGGCAAGCCAATCTTTGAGCATGTGCCTAAGGAATCATGGGAAGCCATGAATGACTCGTTAAAAACGTGGTTTGAGACAAGAAAAGTTACAGATAGAAAAATTACTTTCAAAAGGCAAGATGGAAGTACTTTTCCAGGATTGCTACAAGCAACTAGTTTGTATGATGAAAATAAAAATTTACTTGGAAGTAATACTGCAATTTTTGATTTAACGCAAATGACTGATGAAAAAATAAATGAATATGAGCAATTTTTCAAAACATCAAATGAAAGATTAGATGAGATCAAAGAAAAAGAATATGAGCAATTAGATAAAGAGTCAAAATCAGAATATGATGGACTTAAAGAAATGTTTGAAATGTTATTACAAGTTAATCTAAAAGAACTAAAAGAAACTGCCTAGTTAGATTTTTCTTTAATTGTTTTTTGCAGTTCGTCAAATGCACTTTGAACTTCTGTAACTGCGGCACCATCTTCTAAAGTACTAACGTCACCAATTTTTTCATTGTTTGCAGTTGCTTTAAGTAATCTTCTCATTATCTTTCCACTTCTAGTCTTTGGAAGTTTAGAAACAAAATAGATTTGTTTAAGTGTTGCAATTGCTCCAATATCATTTCTAATTTTTTCTACAATCTGTTTTTCTAATTTGTCAGAGTCAGTAGAAACATTTTGCTTTAGAACAACAAATGCAATTATCACTTCACCTTTTACTTCATCAGGAACACCACATACTGCAGACTCAGCCACATCACTATGAGAAATGATACAGCTTTCAAGTTCTGCAGTTCCAATTCTATGTCCTGCAACTTTTAGAACATCATCAGCACGACCGAGTAACCAAAGATACTCATCTTCATCTTTTAGTGCATAGTCACCAGGATAGTAACAGTTCTCGTACTTTGACCAGTAAACGGTTTTGTATTTTTCATCATCACCCCACAAAGTCAAAAGCATTCCAGGCCAAGGGTTCTTGATGACAAGATAGCCTTTGGTATTTGGAGCAACTTCGTCACCATTTTCATCAACTACGGTGATATTCACGCCTGGAATTGGGCGTGTTCCTGAGCCTGGTTTGAGGGGAATTGTCTCAATTCCTGGCAACGAAGAAATCAGCATGCCACCAGTTTCAGTTTGCCACCAAGTATCAATAATAGGACATTTTTCTTTTCCAATAGTTTTGAAATACCATTTCCATACTTCTGGATTGATTGGTTCACCCACCGTTCCAAGTAATCGTAATGTTGAAAGATCAAAGGAGTTTGGAATGTCATCTCCAAATTTCATAAACATACGCAGTGCAGTTGGAGTAGTGTAAAAGATTGTGACTTTGTATTTTTGTAATATATCCCACATTCTTGATGCATCAGGGAAATCAGGAGCTCCTTCATACATTACTTCAGTTGCACCATGAAGAAGAGGAGCATATACGACATAGCTATGTCCTGTTACCCAACCAATATCAGCAGTACAAAAGAATACATCAGAATCTTTAATGTCAAATGCCCATTTGTAAGTTGAATGTAAATGTGTTAGATAACCCCCGGTTCCGTGCAAGACACCTTTTGGTTTTCCAGTGGTTCCAGAAGTATACAAAATGTAAAGAGGATGTGCACTATCTAATTTTTCTGCATCACATGATTCAGATACATCTTTCATTAAATCATTCCAAAGTTTATCTTTTGGTGTCATAGAGATTTCATTTTTAGTTCTTTCAAGAACTATAACATGTTCTACAAAATTAAAATCTTGAATTGCTTCATCAATAACTTCTTTGAGTTTTACAACTTTTCCTCTTCTATATCCACCATCAGCAGTAATTACTACTTTGGATTTTGAATCATCAATTCTATCCCTAATTGATGTTGCACTAAAACCTGAAAATACAACTGTATGTGTTGCACCAATTCTTGCACATGCCAGCATTGCAATTGGAAGTTCTGGGACCATTGGAAGATAGATTGTAATTCTGTCTCCCTTTTGAACACCTAGAGACTTTAAGACATTAGCAAATTTTTGGACTTGGATCCACATATCATGATATGTGATTTTACGGGATTCTCGGTTTTCACCTTCCCATAAAATGGCAGGTTTTTCAGCCTTTGTGGATTGGTGGATATCTAGGGCATTATATGAGGCATTAATTGTGCCTCCAGCAAACCATCTGGCAAAGGGAGGCTTCCAATCCAGTGTCTTTTCCCAGGGAGTAAACCACGAAAGTCCCTTTGCTTGTTCATCCCAAAAGGATACAAAATCAGAATCAGCTTTTTCTCTGATTTCAGAATTATTGTTTCCAAGGCCGATATCAAAGGTCTCAGACATCAAAAAGTGTATGAACTTAGATCTTTCTAAATGTTAAAGAAAAAAATTAAAAAAAATTATTGGGCTTCCATTCTAGCAAGCCAATCATCATCATTGCCTTCTTTTGGAGTTTCTGGTATCACCTGTTGGGGTGGTTCTGGAAAGTGTATTGCAACTTCAGCTTCACTTGGAGTTTCTGGTACGGGTGGTACTTCTGCTTCAATTGGTTCTGAAGGTGGTGTTATTGGTTCTGTTGGTGCTTCTGGAAGTATGGTCTGAACCACTTGTTGTGTTGGTTCAGAAGTTTCCAGATATGAAACGGCCGATTCTTGAATATTTTGTTGTGGAGATGCTGTAATTTCTTGCACTTCTAATTCAAGGTCTGCAATTCTGCTCTTAACATTTTCAATTTCTGCGGTTTCGTGAGTGATATGCTCAATTATCTCATTTGTGCATGTCTTCACAGTTTCAAATGTTTCTTCAGAGATTTCATTGCTCTTGAATTGTACTTTTGCATCAAACACTAACATCTTTGCAGACTTCATTTGTTCATCTAACTCTGTCATCCTTGCCTCAAGTTTGGCTTTGATTTCACCTTCGGTTTCATCTAATGATACAAGTTTAGACTTGTATTTTTCATGAATGATTTCTGCATCTGCTTTTATGTCATCATTTTCTGAAACAATATCAATCAATGCCTTTAGACGACGTAAAGTTAGTTGTTTTTCTCTAATGAGTCTTTGAGAGTCGAGTCTCCATTTTGGAATAAAGATAACAACATCGTTTTGGACTACTAGTTGCTCATATTGGATTTGCTGTAATCCTTGAGAACCAGCATCTGTTCCAACGGATTGAATACTTCCGTCGATGTCAGTTATTGTTCCTGCTACTTTACCCATGAATGTTCCGTACATGTCTTTGACGTTCTTACCGATAATCTCGATATCGTCGTGGGTCATGGGTGATAATTATGAGATTTGTATAACCGACAAAGTGTAAGTAATGTTTTTAGTTTTAGTAAGATTATTTTCACTAACTAAATTTCGCCTGATTTTGAGAAATTTTAAAATTTAGAGGCAGAACAGTATGCTCATGATTCAAAGAGAAGAACTTGAACAGATTTTGAATTTTGTCGCAAACAGATGGATAGAAGTTACAAAAGATCCAAACAGTAAGACTTTGGAAAATTTACCAAGTGACTTTTGGATGAATTCTGTTGGCGGAAAACCACAAATAATGGATACTGGGTAACATCATTGATGTATACCGAAAATGAATCTGACGCAGCAGCTTTCAAAGAAGTTCTGTTAAGGTGGCAAGCCAAAGGAAACAACAAAGACAAAGGTCCCGATCTAATTCAAATTGGAAAAAAGAAATAGACTATTAATAATTGAAATACTGGACACAGGTATTGTCAGAGTTTTCAATTAAAGAAAAAAAGATTCTATCAGATCACTTTTCAAACACAGACAAAGAAGTCTTTGCAATAATTACTCCCAGACAAGTTGATCGTGGAGCATTGATGTCAAGGTACAGTAGAACTGACAAAAGCATGAGACGAATATTTCTTGATGAGTTTTTAAAAAATAAAAACAGAGGAGAGGAATTTTACAACAGAGTTCTTTTAGAATATGGAGACGATTCAGTTGCAGAACTTGGTGATGCACAAATTGCAATTGAAGGGTTATCAAACATTGCAGTAAAAAAAATTGAAGATAGAAGAATTGGATTATCATATTTAGAAAAGTCATCAAGATATGTTGCATGGAATAAAAAAGAAAAAAGAAAATACAGATTCTACAGAGATCCTGAAATTAGCAAATCAAAGTTTGTAGATTTGTATGAAGAAACCTGTAATTTTTCATTTGATGTTTATTCAAAAAACATTGAACCAATGGTTAACTATGTCAGAGAAAAATATCCAATTGAAAAATATTCTTTCAAAGATTCTTCTGATGGAAAAGAAAAATTATTTTCTAAATTAAAAAATGAATCAGACATTAAATCTGCCAACATGATTTACAGAGGTTCAACAAAAGCAAAAGCGCTTGACATCTTACGAGGATTGTTACCTGCATCAACTTTAACTAATGTTGGAATTACAGGGAATGGTAGAGCATTTGAATATCTTCTAACAGTTTTAGGCTCATCTGAACTAAAAGAAGAGCAAGATTTAGCCTCAAAAATCAAGAAAGAACTCGATACTACCATCAAATCATTTGTAAGAAGAGCAGACGACAAATACGGAAAAGCATTTCAGAAATACCTCAAAGATATCAAAAACAAATCAAAAACAATTACAGCAAAAGAAATCAAGTCAAAACCAAGAATAGGGGTAATTACAAAGCTTGTTGATTACGAATCTGAAAAAGATGCAATTGATAAAATTATTACTAGTATAATGTATGAACAATCACCAAGTACATCATATCAAGATATTCTAAACCAAGTCAAAAAATTATCAAAGCAAAAGAAAGAAAAGATAATCAACGAATTTACAAAACTTCGAACAAATAGACGTCACAGACCACCAAGAGCATTTGAAAGCGTGTACTATACGTTTGATTTGTGTAATAACTTTGGAATGTTCAGAGATTTTCATAGACATAGAGCCCTAACATTGGAAAGACAATTGTTAACTACTGATCATGGTTACTCTGTACCAAATGAGATAAAGATTATTGGAATTGAAAAAGACTTTAGAGATTGTATGAATGAAACAAAAGATACATTTGAAAAAATTAGGAAAAAATATCCTGAACAAAGTCAATATGTTGTTAACTTTGCATACAACTATCCGTATTTTATGAAATTTAATCTAAGAGAGGCATGTCATTTAATTGAATTGAGAACAGTGCCTCAAGGTCATATAGATTATAGAAGAGTTGCACAGCAAATGTTCAAACAAATTAACAAAGTTCATCCAAGTCTAAGCAAGATAATGAAGTTTGTCGATTTGAAAGAATATGATTTAGAAAGATTTGAATCAGAAAAAAGAACTGAAGAAAAGAGAAAAAAGCTCAAAAAATAGAAAAATATTCTAATATCAAAAAAATCACAATATACCATGACAGAAAAAATCAAGAAAACCCCTGAAGAATGGAAAGACGAACTAACACCTGATCAATATGGGATTTGTATCAATCATGGAACAGAGCCCCCATTTTCTGGTAAATACAATCAAAGCAAGTTAGAAGGAAATTACAAGTGTACATGTTGTGGAGAAGAACTCTTTTCTTCAGATGCAAAGTTTGATTCAGGTTCAGGATGGCCTAGTTTTTGGCAACCAATTGATGATGAGAAGATAGAGTACATTTCAGATACGTCATATGGAATGGTTAGAACCGAAGTCAACTGTAACAAATGTGGAGCGCATTTAGGTCATGTATTTGATGATGGACCAAAGCCTACAAACATGAGATATTGTATCAATTCAATCTCATTACAACATGAAAAAGATGAAGAAGAATCTTGATGGTCAATAACAAAACGTTTTTAGAAAACACAGTAAATGGTAAGAAAATCAAAAGAGGATGAAATGATTTGAGAATAATATTATGTGGATTTGGTATTGTTGGGCAAAGCTTGGTAAAACTGTTTGATTCTAGATCAGAAGATCTGTATGTAAAATACGGACTAAAACCAAGAGTTGTCGGAGTCTTTGATAGTAAAGGTAGCGCAGTTGACTCATCAGGACTAGATTTCAACAAGCTTGTAGAAGTTAAGAAAAAATTTGGAACTGTAAAAAACTATTCAGATAAAAAAAATTCAATGTCAGGCATTGACGTGCTAAAAAATGTAGAAGCAGATGTTCTAATTGAGACTACTGCAAGCAACTACAAAGATGCTGAGCCTGGAATGACTCACATTACAACTGCAATGAAAAAAGGCATGCATGTAATTTCTGTAAACAAAGGACCACTTGCCTTGGCATTTCCATCCTTACTTGAACTTGCCACATACAACCAAGTCATGTTCAAATTTAGTGGAACAGTAGGAGGCGGGACACCAATTCTAGATTATGCTAAAAACAGCCTAAGTGGAGAAAGAATAACATCATTTGCAGGAATTCTTAATGGAACCACAAATTACATTTTGACAAATATGGCTACAGGATTGTCCTTTGATGAGGCACTAAAAGATGCAACAGACAAAGGATACGTTGAAGCTGATGAATCCTTGGATTTGGAGGGACTAGATGCTGCTGCAAAATTAGTAATTCTTGCAAACTGGATTATGGGAATGAAAGTAACATTGCCAGACATTAACTGTACAGGAATTAGAAAGGTTACAACTGAAGATATCAAAAAAGCTGCAAAAAACAATTCTTCTGTAAAACTAATTGCATCATGTAACAAAGAATTGATGGTAGGCCCAAAAGAGATTTCAAATGATGATCCTCTGTGTGTAAATGGAACGCTAAACGCAATTGCTTTTACATCAGAGCATTCAGGAACTCAAACCATCATAGGAAGGGGAGCTGGAGGTATGGAGACTGCAAGTTCAATTCTCAGAGATTTACTCGATATTAGACAAGAGATTGCTAGAACGTGAAGTCTAATCTAATTTCAAAGAGTGAAACTTCCGCACTCTTAAAAACAGTCTCAGAAAGATGGGGAATAGAGTTTCCAAAAATAAAGAATCTTAAGGTTCATCAAATTCTTGACGATGCACAAATTATCACAGGAAATGGAATTAAAATTTTAAAAGTCAATGATGATTACTTACCATTTTTATCAGAAATTGAAACTTTGGAAAAATTTCCAAATGTGATAGTGGATATGGGTGCTGTGAAATTCATGTGCAAAGGTGCAAATGTCATGAGACCAGGAATTAAAAAATTTACAGAGTTTGAAAAAGATCAGCTTGTTTGTGTAGTTGAAGAATCACAACACAAGTTTTTAGCAGTAGGAAAAGCCATGGTTCCTAGTTCAGAATTAGAAACTATGGAAAAAGGTGAAGTCCTAAAGAACATTCATTATATTTCAGATAAATTCTGGGAAACTGGAAAAACAATATATGATTAGGATTTAATTTTGCGCACAAATTCTTGCAGGTTTGTAATGTGAGTTCCTTCCCAATAGATTTTTCCACAACCATCACACTTCCAAAATTTGTCATTGAATTCTAAAACTCCTGAAGGAATTTGATTTTGGATTTCTGATTTGTTAATAGGAGTAGTAGAATTGCATTTTGTGCATCTTGCAGTATCACCAGATATTGTTTCAAATGATAGATTCACCACACCAAGAATTTCTAAAAATTGTTCAACTTCATCTTCTTTTGAGATGTAAATAGAAGATACACCGTTCTTTGTTGAATGAGTAACTAAATCTTTGTCTCTTGAAATCAGAATTCGGTTTTCATTTTTTGCTTTTTCAATTAATTGAGAATCACCAATATCTGGAAAATATTGAGAATCAAATCCTAGTAATCGTAATTTTTTGGCAATATTGCCAAGCATAGTATCTACCATGAATAACATTTAATGATTAAGAACAAGAATTAGTTGTTAATTTTTTCTGTGAACTCTTCAGTTCCATCATTGGTGATTACAAGAACATCTAATCCATCACCACTTGCTGAATCTCTCAAAGATGCTGAACGAACTGCACGTTTTGCCAAGTCAATTGCTTCATCCTTGGTCATATTCTTCTTGAATTGAGGATCTAAAACACCTAATGCCATTTCAGCACCTGTTCCAACTGCGGCATATTCGTCAGGAAGAACAGAACCTAATGGGTCCAAAGTGTACATAATTGGCTTATCAACAACTCCTCCAACTATAACTTGAGTCAATAGTGGGAAGTATCTTCTTTCATACATCATATTTGACATCATCTTTGCAACAGTGTTTGGTGGAACATCTCGTTTTAGTTCCATCTTTCTAATTTTTGCTAGGGCTGCAATTTGTAATGATAAAATTTGCATATCAGCAACTAGTCCGGCACATGTTGCACCGACTTTAGGGGTGATAGGAAATGTTTTCTTGGTAGATTTGCTTACAAGGAAGTTTCCAAATGCGATTCTTTTCTCGCTGGCAAAAACTACGCCTCCATCAAAAGTAATTCCAACAGCAGTTGCTCCTGGCATATACATTGACATATTTCAAATCATTTGGTCGTATAATAAAGGGCTTTCTACATTCTACGTGTAATATATGAGCAAGACAATTATACTAAGAGACTTGTGGTTAGTTTATGGCTACAGCTGAGATTAAACAAAAAGTTCTCAATGACGTTGTCTTTATGGGCTTAAGATCTGCCATCGGTGTGATCTTTATTGTTCATGGAATGATGAAGTTTAATCCAGGATTTGCAAATGCTTTGCCAAATATGGGACTTCCACCAGAAATGCAAATTCCAATTGCATTAGCAGAAGTGGTTCCAGGAGTTCTAATTATAATTGGAGTGTTAAGTAGATTTTCTGCAGCTTTACTTTCAATAGTTATGGTAGGTGCAATTTTCCATGTTAAAGGTGCTCAAAGTTTAACTGGAGACGGAGGAGTTGAAATTGATGTCATCCTACTTGCAGCATCACTAGTAATCATGATTGCAGGACCAGGAAGAATTTCACTTGCACAAATAATTAAGAAATTACCTAGATGCATACACTAGTTTTTTCCAAAGTTTTGCATAATCAAACACATACACTTTGTTGTCTTCTTTAGCAAATCAACTCTAGCAAATTCATTTGGAGAGTGAATTCTAGCAAACATGTACGTGCTTCCAATTGCAATACATGGTGCTTTTAGAACATCTACAAAGGAGTACATAGGGCCCGTACCTGCATTTGAGACATTAAGGATTGATTTTCCAAAGGATTTGTCAGCTGCCTTCTTTACTTGATTCACAAAAGGTTCAGAAGAGTTTGTTCTTGCAGCAGCTTCTCCGTGAAAGATTTTGATTTCGATATCACCAAATCCTTTTGATTTTAGATGTTTTTAAATCTCATAATCTGTTTTTTTGGGTCCATTTTTGGTACCAATCTAAAATCAATCTTGACTAGCGCTTCACCAGGAAGTACGGTCTTTGCACCATCACCTGTATATCCTGAAACAAATCTAGCAATATTGCATGTTGGATCACCAACTAGAGCTTTCTTGGCATCAAGTCCTTTCTTTCCACCAACAAAGGAGTTGATTCCAAATTCTTTTTTGAATACATTTGCATCAAATGGTTCTTTGCGAATCAGTTCCAAGTCTTTTTTTGTAAATGGAGTAACTTCTTTGTACCAATCCTTGATGAGAATTTTGCCATTAGAGTCTCTAAGTGTGTTTACAGCCTCGATTAATCTTCATGCGGGATTTTTTATCAAGACTGCCAAGCTAGAATGTGCATCAATTTTTGATTCTTTTACAGATAATTCAACAAATAGTAATCCTTTCATTCCAAGACCAATTATTGGTCTGTTCTTTGCATCAACGTATCCAAATTCCCAAATTACTCCATCACAAGAAAATTTCTTTTTGTATTTTTTTAGATAGTCCTCAATGTGTGCACTTCCAGTCTCTTCTTCTCCTTCAATTACGAATTTGATATTGCAAGGAACATCCCCTGTTGTTTTGAGGTAAGCCTCTACTGCTTTGATTTTTGTAATTAACTCACCCTTGTCATCAGTTGCACCACGTCCAAAAATTTTGTTCCCTTTCCTTTTTCCACTAAAGGGAGGATCATTCCACAAATCAAATAGTTCGGCTGGTTGGACATCATAATGATTGTAAAACATCAAAGTCTTTGTTGGGTTTTGTTTTGATTTGATTTCACCATAAACAATAGGAGCCACACCTTTTTTCAAGCGTAAAATTTCAGATTTTATTCCAGATTTTTTCAATATTTTTTGAACCAGTTTGGCACATTCTTCAATGCCTTCGTTTTTTGCTGAAACACTTGGTTGTCTGATCAAAGTTTGTAGGTCAGAAATCAGACTAGTCATGTTAGAATCTACATGTTTGAGAGCATTCATTGTAGTCACACTATTTTATCAAATGGTTTCATTGCAGCCGGAAGTTCTTCTAGCAAATCCATAGATGTCATATGTAATCCTAATCGTTTTTGTGCTGCTTTGCCAGCCAAGCCGTTGATGAATGTAGCTGCTGCTGCAGACTCCAAAGTATTACGATTCTTCGATAGCAAACCTGCAACCAATCCAGAAAGAACATCTCCTGTTCCACCAACTGTCATGCCAGGGGTTTTTTTCCCGTAAAGATAAGTTGTTGAACCATTTGAGATGACATCAGTTGCACCTTTTAGCAAAACTGTAATGCCATATTTTTTGGCATTTTTTTCTACAACTTTGATTCTGTCTTTTTTTGAGTTTGGAGGAGATTCACCAAACAGTCTCTTGAATTCTCCAGCATGAGGAGTAACTACGACATTTTTGTTTGCTAAAAGCGGTAAAACCTCAGGAATTAATGCACTTGCATCCAAAGATAATCTAACATCTCTTGCCAAAAGTGATTTTACAAGATGAAGTAGTGAGTTTTTTTCTTGAATTGCCAGACCCATGCCAATTGTTGCTGAATCAAGATTGTGTGGGAGTGCACCAACAAGTTTGTTTACAGCCCCTTTAGTTAACTTCTGGTCAACAAGGGGAATTACAATAAGATTAGGAGACACTGAACGTGTTGATGAGACATTGACTTTTGGAACAGAAGTGTAAACTAGATCGGTTCCACACCTTAATGCTGCAATAGAAGACAGGATGGGGGCACCATGATAGATGTAGCTGCCGCCAACAACTAAGACGGTTCCATTATCACCTTTTCGTGATTTAGCCTTTCTAGCAGGAATGAATTTCTTTACAATCGAGGGAGTTAGATTCTTTGTTACCAATACAACATAGTCTAAAAATTACCGGAATAAATCTTGTCTTGGTTATTTAGTAGATTTTTTGCTAGTTTTTTTAGTAGCCTTGGATTTTGTGGTCTTTTTGGTCTCTCTGCCAAAGAATACTTTTCTTGCATAGCAAAGGTACGTTGTGTGTCCTATTCCTTGAAAGGAATGTCTTGTCTTTCCTTCTCTGGCTTCTATAGTACGCAAAATGTGTTCAGTTGATTCAATATCAGTAAATTCATTTTCAACTAAACTTGCAGTTAGTTTTTCTAGTTGGTTCATGGTAGGACAAATTGCAAAAATTGCGCCACTGCCTTTAAGCATCTTTCTTACTTGCGGAATAACTAACCAAGGATCACCTAAATCAATTAAAGCCACATCAATGTCTTTGAGCGGCATCTTTTTTGCAGTCTTTAAATCCAAATTATACTGTGTAACATACTTTGACATTCCAGTTTTTTTGATATTTTTTTCTGCTATTTGCATAAACTTTTCATCAACATCAAAAGTGTGGACATGGCCACGTGGTTTTACAATACTTGCAACAAAAGAAGTCAATGAACCACTTCCAGTTCCAATCTCTAAGATTTTTTGTCCGCTTTCAATTCCAGCTCTTGCAACAATGTATCCAAGATCTTTTGGGTAAACAATCTGAGTGCCATGCTGAATCTTCATCACATAATCATACATTGTTGGCTTGAGAAGATAGACATACTTGTCCTTGTTAGAAATTAATCTAGAGCCATACTCTTTTCCTATTGCATCTGAATGTTTGAGTACACCAATATGAGTATGAAGAGATTCTTTTTTTGAAATCTTTACAAGCCATTTTTTTGAATTATTAAAGTAAAACAATACTGGAGAGTTTTGCTTAATTTTTTCCATGGATTTTTGCTAAAAATTTTAGATAAGAATCTACTGGTTAGGAATATATTCCAAATAGTATTTTAATGCCAACAGTAACATCATGTCAAATGGCAGAATTCAAGCTACAAGGTTCTGGAGGCTATGTTATAGCAGATTTGACTGATGAGCAAGCAAAAAAAGCCGATTTAGGAGTAGGAAAATTGTTCCTGGCACCAATTGGCAAACTCGAATCAGACAAGATGTTCAAACACTATTGTAACAATTGTGAGACTGAATTTCCAAACCCACCAAAGATCCAACTAGAAGAAAGCACAAACGAAGAGGTTGCAGACAATCTCATCCTAGTTGAAAGAGGACAATATACTTGTGAGAAATGCAGTTCAATCATTGGAGAATACAGAGTCTTTGAGAAAAAAGACGAGTCAGCAGATGTTGGACAAGCAAGGCCATCTGGATAATTATAGATTCATTGTAAAAGTAAGAGCAGACTGTTCAAATCCCAAATGTTTGTAAAAATCATGAGAGCTTTTTCGTGGATACCCAGATTCTAATCGAATTCTATGACAGTTTTTTTGTTTTCCAAAATCGATGCATTTGTTGATTAACAATTTTCCCATGCCGTGGTTATGATGTTTTTCTAGTACAACTAATTCTGGAATGTATAGTTCTAATGAAGTTCTGTTTAATCGAGTCATTAGTACTATACTTACCACTCCGACAATCTCAATATTATTTAGAATTGCAACAAAGATTTTCTTATCAGAATCTGTGACATATTGTTTTACTAGCTTTCTAAAATGATCTAAATCAGAATCTTGTTGTGGTTTGGATCTTCCTAATTCATACAACAAGCTTAGAACAATAGGAATATCTTTTTCAGTTGCTTCTCTAATTATGAGATTTTCCAAAACAACACCACTCTTAATAGTCAGATAAGGGATATTATAGTATGTCAGAAGAAAAAATATCATGTCCATACTGTGATTCTGAATTTGAGGATAAGCAAGTGCTTTCAAAACACATTGACAGAATTCATGGGGATTCTGGAGTATTAGAAGGCAGCACAAAATCTCTTTAATTATTTCTTTTAGGCCAACAATGAAATATCAAAAGGACATACTAGTATCATGGGATCTCCACTAGTCATTCCAATTATTATTGTTGCAATTGTAGGGCTTTCAGGATATTTAATTTACAAATTTTTAATTTATGATTTGATGTGTAAAAGAACAGTGAATCAAGCATTACAAAAATACAATATCAAAAAAACCCCTTCTGAGATCATTAGGGAATATCATCAAAACAAAGGAGAAAAGATCTCTCATCAAGAAATAAGAAAGTTAGAGAAGACCTATAGACAAAACGGTCCTGATGAATTTCTTGCAATGTATGATGCAATAAGAGATTCAGAGCACAAAGAATAGTTTCTATGGATTTACTGGAATCTGAATGAATGGGGTTCCACCTTCACCAACTACTAGTGGAAGTTTTCCGTCCCATGCTTGTGTCTTTAGCCATTCCAAATAATTTGGATTCTGTGCAAGTGCTTGGTTGATAATTGCAATTGCTTCAGCTTCACCTTTGGCTTCAGCAATGTTTGCATTAGCAAGACCAACAGCATTTGCCT
This sequence comes from Candidatus Nitrosopumilus sp., assembly GCA_965215075.1. GTDB lineage: Archaea > Thermoproteota > Nitrososphaeria > Nitrososphaerales > Nitrosopumilaceae > Nitrosopumilus. The sequence continues at coordinate 1,436,316 of OZ244033.1, read as the reverse complement.
CTCTTTGCTTTGCTTCAACTTCAATTCTTCTCAAATCGTTTTCTGCTTTCAAGGCTTTTTGTTCTGCTTCCACCTTAGCTTCAATTGCTTGTGCAAACAAAGGTGAGAATTCAAAGTCTGTAATAGATATGACTTCAGTTACTACTTCAAATTGGTTTAGTCTTTCACGAATTGATGATTCAATATCTTGTTTTACTAATGGTCTTTTGGTAATCAATTCTTCAGCATTATAGTTTGCAGTAACTTGCTTGACAGTTTCCTCAATTGCAGGCTGGATTACTCTATTTTCATAATCTAATCCCAGATTCTTGTACAGCCTGTGAACTGATTCTTTGTCTGGATGATAGTTTACAGTTACAGTAGTCTCTACAGTCTGCAAGTCTTTAGATGCACTTCTAGTGTTTTTTTCATATTTGAGAGTACGAACTTCAATGTCAATTACCTCATCTTGGAATGGAACAACAAAATGCAGCCCTTCATCAAGTGGTGGTTGGGTCAAATCTACGGCATTCCAGTGAAGTAACACTCCTCTATGTCCTGCATCAACAATTTTTACTGATGCAAATGCAACAACTCCGATTATAATTAGAATTATAATTCCAATTGTGATTCCTTTTGCAGCATTCATGTTAACGCTAACTTTAGGAGATTGATATTTGGACATTATTCATTATAGGCATTGATTACTATTATACCATTGGGAATCAGGAAATTAGGCATCAGTAGTCTAGACACTGAAGAGATTTATCATGTGTTTGTGAATAGTAAGTATGGCTGATCCAAATTTTGCATGGATTTACTTGGTAATTTTTTTGGCAATTCCACTTGCTAGAATAATTCCCAGAATGATAGCAAAAAGAAGACAAAATCCTGATCAAAGACAGTTTGAATCAAAATTTGATAATTCACAAACAGAAATTAAAACACAGGAGAGAACTACCCCACTTACTAAAGACAAAATGGTTCTCAGAGAGCTAAATCTTGGGGTCAGAACATTTGAGAAAATTCAGAAAAATACAGGATTAGATACAAAGACATTAGATTCTGTTCTAGGCGACTTGGAAAGAGGTGGACTTATGAAAGTAGTTCAAAAGCAAGGCATGTTTGGTCCCAAAACAGAACTATACTCAACTGACAAGGGATTCAAAGAATATTATTCATAGTTAGTTCCAATTTGCATCATAAACTCGCATCAAGTTTTCACCCAAAAATCCTCTAATCTCTTCTTCATTCCAATCATATTCATCTTCTAAAACTCCTACAACTCCCCAAACATGCTCAGGTCCAAGATTTTGTGTGGGTGAGCCCCATCCTTTTTCAGGAGGAAATACATCAGTAATTGGAACAAAATTAGTGACGAATTCTAAATAATTATGAGTATAATCGGTTGAAAAACAAGTTTTGTCACGACCAATCAAATCTCCAATATAGTCAATGTGTATTGCCATTGCTTCAGGAGAAGCATCAAGTTCTTCATTTAGATAATTACCAAGACCAACACTGCATACAACTCCTCCAATATTTCCTATTGCAATTAATCCTTCATCAGGAATATTACGATTAATCTGATGAATTGCATATGAATTAGAATGACTAGCAATTGTTGGTTTTTGAGAATATTTTGCAGCATCAATACAAGTTTGAGTACTAGAATGTGAACAATCTACAATAACTCCAATCTCATTTGCTTTTTGAATAAACTCTTTGCCAAGTTCGGTAACTCCCATGTTTTGTTCATTACCCCCCCAGCAAGTGCATTGTTGGAATTGTATACGAAATTAGCTACATGCATCATCATGAGTTTTAATTGTTCTAACATTTCAAGATCATCAATGTAATAATCTGCTCTCTGAGAGTTGAACATGACAATCATTTTTCCATCTGCTTTAGCTTGACGAATTGATTCTGTATCTGAAACAGTTCCCAAGTCTAGTGTTTCCATCACTTTAGCGCTAGCTAGAATTCTTTCAGGAGGAGAAGTTTGACCATCTCCAAGGAAGCTAAATACGGATGCAGATATCACCGTTATTCCAGCATCAATGTTGCGTTTTAGTGCTTTTTCAAAATGTTCAGGAGTATTTACAACAATTCCAACAGAAGATGGAAGTAATGCATTGATGACTATGGCATCTGAATATTTCTCACGTGCTTCATCTGCACGTTTTTGTTGGGCCTCAGTTCTAACTATATCATATTGTCCAGCTAAAAATGCAGCACGTTCTTCTATCTGTTCTTGGGATTTTTCTCTAGGATTCCACGATGGGACAGTCGCATCTACATTGCTGACAATGTTTCCATCTACTTCGTATTGAGGTGCTGTATTACTATATCCTTGATGAATTTGTTCAGTTTTTGCAGGTTCTTTGAGGGATTCTGCATATTCTTCAATTTGCTTAATGTCATTCAGGTTACTAAAGGAAGGAATCGAAATTACAATAATAATGAAAATGAAAATACTCAGTGAAATTATTACTATTTTTCTTTTAAACATTATCATCAAGATCTTAAAGCTTTTTCAATTGGAGTCTTTGCGTCTAATTGAGAATATTTTATTGGTTTTTCCAAGCCATGTTTTTTACAACTAGAATGCACCAATTTTTTGAACCAAATTAATGCAGTTGGAGCAATGAAAATACTATCAATGAGTTTGTCTAAATCTACATTAATTGCCTTGCCTTCAACAGTATCCAGATCTTTCCATCCATCAATAACTTTATGCGGTGCGCCTTTTGTTTGATATTCTTTTTCTAGTTTAAATGGAATCACAGCTCTAAACTCTTTTTCATGTTCAAAGCTTTTTCTTTTATGAAAAAAAGGATTCGAAATTTCTTTTAAAGGAAAATCATCTCTAAAACAATCAATGTATTTTACAGAGTCAATAATTATTCGTTCATTACTTTTATCGATAAAACTTTGAATGAATTTGTTATAGGTAGTTTTAATTGCGATTGCTTCATTAGTTTGGGAATATAATTTCCACATTGCTTCGGATTCATCTGAATTTCTATGCCAGCAATTGATGTAATTTGTTCTTCGTAAAAATTCTAACAGATTACGGGTGTCTTGGCCGATTTTACACCCTTTGCTAATATCGTATTAACAAAATTTTTGGTAACTGTTCCTTCATAATTATCATTAAATGTATCGGCTCTTGCAAACCATAATGATTCAGTATCAAGCAAACTGATGAATTTTGTAAAATCTTCATTTTTTGACAATAGTTTTAGTTTTTCATACTCAAAATCATGATTTTTTTCAGAATATACTACCTTGCAGAGTTTGACCATATTGATTTTCAGATATTATACAATATTTGTATTCTGGAAACTTATTCTGTGCTAGTAAATGTGTTCTAAAATAGAGTACAAAGATTCTAGGGACTTAACTTTGAAGAGTGATGATAAGATGGATTTGTGGGATTAGGAGTATTGAGATTAATACAATTAGTATGTAAAGATACCCAATTTTCATCATCACCAAGCTAGAGTGAGTAGGTTTGTTTTCATTTAAAATTTGATCTCTAATTTTTAATTTCTTTGATTTTTTTGATACATGAGATATTTCATTTTGTATTTGATTTTCTAAATTTTTATCGTTTGCATTTTGTGCATCTTTTAGTTTTGCTTACAATCTTTTCAAAAGAACATATCGTCGAGTCTCAAGTTCATGAGTTATTTCTAGCATAGACGAATAAGCAAATGGAGTAATGGCGACGACTACAATTAAGTTAAAAACTAACTGAACAATATCTTCTTCAATCAAATTTGCATTTCCTCCAATGTTTGTCAGGGTCAGCAAAACAACTAATCCAGTGGTAGTTGTAGCATTAATTAGTAAAACATCATTTCGTGTAAGTCCCATAATCAATCATCCTATTAACAAAAAATTGAACGAAGTTATTCAAAAATGTGTCTCTAATTGTATCCAAACATTTATGGCTTATTTTAACTCGTTAAACAGTGATTGGTTTGCACGCCAACAGCCCAGTGCGACAACCAGCATTCGTGTAGTGCACGCACTGGGACATTACATTCTATCAGGAGCAACTATTCCAAGCAGATTTAGTGCTTTTTCAATTGTAATTTTAAATGAATTGACAAGACAAAGCCGAGAATTTTCTAGTTTTTCATCACCTAAATCAAGAACGTGTACATGCTCATAAAACGAGTTGAATGCAACTGCTAAATCATGACAGTATCTGGAGATAACTTTGGGAGACAAGTTATTTGTTGCATCACGAACTTGTAAATCAAAAAGGCCAATGAGTTTAATCAATGAAAGTTCAGAGGCTTCTTTCAATAAAGAAAAATCAATATCAATGGAAGGAGTACATCCAGACTTTTCTATGATTCGAGAAGCTCTTGCATGTGTGTATTGTATGTAAGGGGCAGTATCGCCTTCCAAGCTTAGAGATTTTGTAAGATCAAATGCAATAATTTTGTCTAGATCTTGTTTTATCATCTCATAACGCAAGGTTCCAACTGAAACATTGTGTGCAATTTTTTGAATCTCAGAATCATCCATCTCAGGATTTCGTTTCTTTGTTTCTTCAATGGTTTTTTCTTTTAGTTTATCATAAACAGTATCTGCATTAACATACAGGCCTTTTCGTCCTGACATTTGAGCTTGCTTTCCATCAGTTTCTAATCCAAGAATTTTAGCAGTATCAGAACTAAGTGTGACTGATTCATACCCAAGATGGACATATGCATCAGGATCAGATTTGAATTTGCCCATTAGTGATGTGATGATTTTTTGCAGTCTTGCCTGGCGAGAATCAATTACTGCGATTACTTTGTCGCTAGCAAAGTTTTGAGAAGAATCAGTTTTCTGGAGGGTGGTTTGCCACAAAGTTCTGTCATCTGGCTGCTCTTTTTCGTATTGTTCATAAGAAAATGGGTCATCTAGCAATCCCAGTTTCCATGCAGCGTATGGAATATCTTTTGCAATATATGTGGCAGTGCCATTGCTTCGAACAATTACCTTATCTTCTTCTTTTCCATCTCCACAAATTACCCAGCAACCAGCGTTTTTTCCATCATTTTCAAATTCAATTAGGCTCATTTCCTTGAGCTTCTCAAAGATTTTGTTCCATAATCCTGAACGAATAATCTGAGATTCAAAATTAAGACAGTCATAGAATACTGACATATTCCAACAAGTTTCAAGTTGATTTTCTAAAACTCTACGTGTTATTTTGTCTGCAAACTTCGCAGTTTCTGAATCACCTTCTTCTAATTCTTTGAGAACATTTTTTCTAACTTCTTCAAGACTAGAATCTTGTTCATATTTTTCTGTAGTTTTAACATAAACATCATCACCGCAATAATGATCAAACTTTTTTCCTGCAGGAGGCTCTTGTTTAAATCCAAAATGTTTGAATCCTACAATAATGTCTGCAACTTGTAAACCTGAATCATCAATGTAATTGAGGACATTAACTTTGTAGTTTGCCTTTGAAAGTATTCTAGATACAATATCACCAATGATGATATTTCTAATGTGACCAATGTGTAATGCTTTGTTTGGATTAACACTAGTGTGCTCGACTACAATTGTAGAATTTTTTCCAATATCTACATCACCAAATTCATCTAAATGAGATTCAGATAGAATTAACTGGCTCAATTTTTCCCAGTTTGCAAAGAAATTCAAATTGCCTGAGGGATGCGCTTCACATTTTGAGACAAGTGTGTTAGTACAGTTTTGATATTTTTCAGATAACATTTCGGCAATCTCTTTTGGGCTCTTTTTGAGTTGTTTTGCAAGCAGAAAACAAATGTTTGAGCTAACATCACCAAAGCCTAGTTTTGATGGCTCTACAGAAAATTCCACAGACATAGATAATTCTGCAAGAATTTTTTTTAGATTATTTTCAATCTCATCAATAATTGCCTTGAAAGTCATCTTATATCTCAGATAATTTTGGTGCTAATTTATCTAGTGCTTCTAAAACTCCGTCTCCAGCTTTTGCAGAAACAGTCATTGTAGCCTCCGATTTTACCTGATTGGAGGCATTTCCTAACGCAATACTGGTTTTTACTACCCCAAACAACGGAACATCAGTAGCACTGTCTCCAATTGCAATTACATCATCACTAGAAATGGAAAATTTTTTCATAATTTCTTTAAAACCTGCTCCCTTGTTGACTCCAGGAGAGTTGATATGATAAGCATATTGACTGTCAGATAATTCCATTTCTAGGTTATTTTCAGATAGAACTTTTCTTGCAAGATCCAAATCAAATGTTCTCTCTAAAACAACTTCGGCCATTCTAGGAAAAACGGGTTTTTCTATGACATTGTCAATACTGTTTTTGATAATATCAAATGCGTTTTTGCATTCATCAATATTGCCCAATAGAATGTGTTCATTAAAATCAAGAGTTATGCATCCACCATTTTCACCAACGGCCATTTTCGTTGTACCGCCAAATACTGATAACAAAAAGCCTTCAACAGAAGAACGACCAGTAACAAAGATCACATTATGGCCCATGTTAGTTAAACGTCTTAGGCCCTCCAAAGCATCAAGATGGATTCGTCCACCTCCATTTTCAGTAATTGTTCCATCAATATCTACTGCAAAAGTTCTCTTTTTCATAGAAACTGTTTTGTAAACCGAATAATATTTGCTACGCAAGATGACAAAGAAAGGCATCGTAGAAGAAATTTTCAGTAAGGCTCAATTTGCTGATGACGCAAAACTCTACAAAATATTCTATAGAGATTTTAACAGACTAGTCGAGACTACAATGCCAGAATTTTTGAGAGTCAGATAATTTTCAAACAATTCCAATTATAACAGAATAAAGAAAATTATGAAAAGTGGTACGGTTTTATTTGAAAAGAATGGAGAAAAAGAGTAAACATGGGAATTCCTGAAAAAATCAAAGCCATTCAAGATGATATGGCAAAAACTCAGATTAACAAAGCTACAGAACATCACATAGGCTTACTCAAAGCAAAGATTGCAAAGCTCAAAAGAGAGCAAGAAGAAAATGTTACCAAAAAATCTGGCATGAAATCTGATGGGTTTGATGTCAGGAGGAGTGGAGATGCAACTGTTGTTTTTATCGGATTACCAAGTGTTGGAAAATCCACATTACTAAACAAAATGACGGGTGCAAAATCAACAGTAGGTGCTTTTCAATTTACAACACTAACTGTAGTTCCAGGAATGATGGAATACAGAGGTGCAAAAATCCAAGTGTTGGATCTTCCAGGAATAATTAAAGGGGCATCTACAGGTAAAGGATTAGGAAAAAGAATTCTGTCTGTTGCAAGATCAGCAGATCTGGTTCTACTTGTATTAGATGTATTCCAACCATACCACGAAGATGTCTTAGTGAACGAATTAGGCAATATTGGAATTAGATTAAATCAATTACCACCAAACATAACAATTGAAAAAGCAGGAATGGGAGGAATTGCAGTTGCTCAACAAGTAAAACTTACAAAAATTACAGAAAAACATCTCAAAGATATTTTACATCTTTATGGAATTGTCAGTGCTCGTGTAGTAATTAGAGAAGACCTAACATCAGAACAACTAGCTGACCACATTGCAGGCAACATTAGTTATTCAAAAGCTATTACAGTTTTAAACAAAATTGATTTGGTTGATGAAAAATTTCTAAAAGATTTGAAATCAAAACTAAAAACAAATGTAATTGAAGTTTCAGCAAATTCTAACATTAACATAGAAATTCTCAAAGAAAAAATTTATGAGAAATTAAAATTCATTCGAATTTACATGAGACCAAAAGGTGGTGAAACTGATTTCAAAGAACCACTAATTGCAAAAGAAGGAGACACTGTTGAAGATATTTGTAACAAACTACATCGTAGGATGAGAAGAGAGTTCAGATATGGGATGGTTTGGGGCAAAAGTGTAAAGTTTGGAGGACAAAGAGTTGGATTGAGTCATATTTTACAAGATGAAGATGTGTTAACAATTATCAAAAAACGAGGCACATAATTTTAGAAAAAATCACAAAATGGATCAGAAAATTGAGCACAGATGGTGCAAATTTTGCATGACAAAAACAAAACAAGAACTAGTTTTTCTTCCAGAAATGGCAACTTACAAGCGTAGAAGGAAGTACAAATGCACAATTTGTGGCAAAACTAGTTGGTTACAAGGTAGAAGACCATCTGCTGAAAGTGTTTATTGAAAAATTTTACGATCAAAAAATCTTTTGCAAAAAAAAATACTTGATTAATTGTTATCATATTGTGTAATTTTCTTTAGTTTAACCACTGAAAAACAATGGGAATGTCGATTTTTCAATGGCTACAAAAAGAAAAGCTGTAGCTAAACGTAAATCAACAAAAAGAAAAGCAGCTCCAAAGAGAAAAGCAGCTAAAAGAAGACGAAAGTAAACTCATCTGCAAATTAACAATTCGTCATCTAGACGACGAATTGTTTCCTTTTTCTAATTTCATAACTAGCGTTAGCTAAACATCTGTCCTGGTGGTTGTGTGTTTGTTCCTTTAACAGATTTTTTTTCAACTGAAAATTTTTTGTCAGGTGGTATGATTGAAAGTTTTACTGCAGTACTAATTGCATAATGTGGAGTTCCATCAGGATTTTTGTAATCGGAAGCTTTGCCAACTCTATCTAGATCAACTTTAACTTTAACAACAGTTCCATCGTCTAATTCAAAAGATACAAAATCATTTTCTAATCTTTTGTAATCTAACATTTCAAATTCAATTTTGTTTGGTTTTTCACTCATTGTAATTCTCCATTCAATCTAATTAGTAAAGATAACTCATTAGTTTAATTTGTTCTTCTGTAGTAATGATGTTTTTGTTTGTTAAAATTTCTAAAAGTTCTTTGAAGATTGCTTTTTGTTCAGCAGACATTCCTCCTGCAGGACCTTTTTCTCCTGGTGGACCTGGTGGACCTCGTGGACCAGCTGGACCTATAGGTCCTTGTTCGCCTGCTGGGCCTTGTTCGCCTGCTGGGCCTAACGGACCATTAGGACCTCTTTCACCTTGTGGACCTTGAATTCCTTGTGGACCTTGTGGACCTTTTTCTCCTGGTGGACCTGTAACACCACGTTCACCTTGTGAACCTTGTGAACCTTGTGGACCTTTTTCTCCTGGCGTACCAATTGGACCTGTTGGACCTTTCTCTCCAATTGGACCTGTTGGACCTTTCTCTCCTTGTGGGCCTGGAACACCTGTAAGACCTTTAGCTCCTGCAGGACCTTGCGGACCTTGCGGACCTTTTTCACCAACGGGACCTTCTTGACCTTTGTTACCTTTTTCACCTACAGGACCGGGTGGACCTTTTTCACCAACGGGACCTGTAACTCCTTTTTCTCCTTTGTCACCAATTGGACCTGCAGCTCCATGAAGTCCTTTTTCACCTTGAACACCAGCTTGTCCTGTTGGACCTTTTTCTCCGGGAGCTCCTTGTGGACCTGTTAATCCTTTATCACCGGGTGGGCCTACTGGACCTTTCTCTCCTTTTTCTCCAGGAGCTCCTCTTAATCCTGCAAGACCTTTATCACCAGGTGGACCTGTTGGACCTTTATCACCAGGTGGACCTGTTGGACCTTTTAATCCCGTTGGACCTTTTTCGCCAATTGGACCTGTTGGACCTTTCTCTCCTTTGTCACCGACAGGACCTGCAATTCCTTTGTCACCTTTGTCACCTTTGTCACCAGTAATTCCTTTATCTCCTGCTTCTCCTTTATCACCGGGTGCGCCTTTGTCACCGGGTGGACCTGGAATACCATCTGGACCTTTATCGCCAGGTGGACCTTGTGTACCTCTATCGCCTGGTGGACCTTGTGTACCTCTATCGCCTGGTGGACCTTGTGGACCTGGTGCACCAACAGAACCAGCAGTTGATTTTGTAGTACGTTTTGGTTTTGGAGTTTCAGAAATTGTTTGAGGTTGTGATTCTCGTTTAGGTTTTGTTAATGGAACATCAAATACAGAATGCAATGAAGAGAATAGATCAGTTACAACAATCCAAATTTTATCAAGATTTTCAATAGATGATGGTAATGGATTATCAGATGAACCTATTGTTTCAGAAAATACACCATCTTTTACTCTAAGATGGAACGTTCCTTTCCACAAGGAAGTAAATTGTTTTGTTCGTATTGCATCGTCTGAAGGTTTGCTATCAGTGATGGTAATTTGGGCTTCATAGACACCTGATTGCTTAAATGGTGCCTGTCCTTGAACCTCTATTCGTGACTGGGACACGTTCGTCTGTGCTTATTTCAAGTATTTCTATGTTAAGATCGCAAAAATTTTTCAAAGTTCTATATGGACACCATTAGGCTCGGGAAGGAGAGTATTTATCTAGATAAAATCGCATTTTGAGATAGTGAAAAGACCTTTCGGAAAAAAATCAAAGGACAAAGAAGAGAAGGTTGAAGAAAAGGTAGAGAAAAAACCAGATTCAACAATCCCTAAAGAAAGAAGTCTAGTTGATTCAGATTATAATCGAAAAAAATTATTCAAGAAAGGAATTAACTTAATGGCAGATGAAAAGCTTGAGGAAGCTGTAGTAGTCTTTGGACAGGCATTGAGAATTGATCCTGACAATATTGAAACTTTGATGAAATTAGGTTATGCAAATTTCCATTTAGATGATCACAGTGCAGCTCTACAAGTATATGACAAAATTTTAGATATTGATGTTACAAATCCAGAAGCTTGGAATCTTAAAGGATTGGTACATTACGAGCAAAAAAATTATGCAAAAGCATTAGATTCAGCTGAAAAAGCAATTGAGTCAGATCCAACATACGGCATGGCTTGGTATAACAAAGCTTGTTTCTTGTCATTACTTAATCAAGTACCTGAATCATTAGAAGCATTGAAACGTTCAATTGAGATTGATGTTAAAAATGCAAGAAAATCAATTCGTGATAAAGATTTTCAAAATGTAAGAATTGAAGAAGGATTCAAAAGAATCCAAGAAGTTGTTGTTTTAGAATCAGTAAGACAAGGATACCACACACTTGGTTCAATTGTCTGGACAACATTTCTAGATAAAGCAGATGCAGATAATGCAATAAGAAAATTATTGGAAAAAGGATTAATCATACAAAACGAAAAACGTGATGGTCTAAGTAAAATTCCAGTTTATGATCTTGCACCAAATGTTGCAGAGAAAATTGGCAAAGAAAAGAAAGGTTTGTTTGGAATTGCCAGAAAGAAATTACCAAAACCAGTTAAAAATCTAAAAGAGTTAAGTCAATCAATTCAGGCAGCAAAAGAAGCTATAGAAGAAGAAGATGTTGAAAAGACCATGGAAGTCTTTGAAGAATTCATTGACTCAAAGAGATCAGGCGAACAAATGATTGAAAACTTCTTTGATGAACACAGAGAAATTAGATTGTGGAAAATTAGATTAAAAGATAGAGGAGTAGACTATCTTATTGAAAACAAAGATAAGATGATTGTTTTATTTGATAATGTCGAAGTGACAATTACAAAAAAACTCAGAAACGAAATTTCTTAATTATTCAGCAGATAAATCCCAATAGTTTGCATCTTCTTGTTTTGATGTAGGTTTTTGAAGATTCTTCCATTCTTTAAAGGAACGAACATACAACTTTGCATTAGGTAGTCCTACAGATTTTAGTGCATAGTATGCCAGACCAGAAAGAGTACCTACACTACCACAATAGGTGATAATTTCAGAATTTCCTGACACACCCCTATTATCAAGGAGTCGTTTCATGTCATCTTTTGGACGTAGAATTTTGTCTTGAGTGGCCAGAGTCCTATATGGAAGGCTAATGGCACCTGGAATATGTTGTTCGAGGAAATTCAAACGCTCTCTGTTATCAATCAGGATCACCTCATCTCTTTCTTTGGCACTTTCTAGATAATCAGAGGTAGCTAAGATATCCGATTGTAAATTCATTGAATGATCTTTTGCTTGAATCTCAGGAGTTTTAGAGTCATTTTCTAGTCCAAGAGATTTCCAATTACTGTAAGTTGTCTCAAGTAGTGTAACATCAGAATGACCTAGGTATTCCAAAGTCCAAGCAACTCTAGATGCTAAAGCACCAAAGGTATCATCATAAACAACTACGGGTGTCTCATCATCAATTCCCATTGTGTTTACAAGTTTCAAAACACGATCTGGACTATCATCAGATAATAGATTTGCCAAGGGTAAGTTTACTGCAGTAGGAATATGATCTTGTTTGTAATCATCTTCCCTTCTAACATCAATGACACGGACACTTTTGTCTCTTATTTCTGAACGTAAAGAGTCAACATCCGTTGTTATTTTACCAGATTCTGTCAAGCAGCACATTCACCCTTGCCAGTCTTTGTGTGATAGCTAGTATCACTGCCATAATCAAGATAAAAGTCAGGATCCTCTTCTTTTGTTGGAGGAACAGTTAATGGTTCAACTATTTTTTGTATGTCTTTAAGTGATTTTATTTCTGAATCCTCGCTATTATTTACAACTCTATGAATCCAAGATTTTAGAGTGTCATCAGGTTTTTTGTGTTCTTTGAATATTTCAATTATTTTTAGAATTACAGGTAGTACTCTTTTTGCAGGTACACGCAAACATGTTTGCCCTAACACTGTGTCACCATCAGAACGACCACCCAATAACATTTGGTAATTTGGATACATGTCTTTTCCTACACGAGCTCCACCTCCAAAGAAGCCTATTGTTGCAATTCCATGTTGACCACAAGAGTTTGGACAACCACTAATCTTGATTGATGAATCACTAAGGTCTTCATCTTCATCAAATTTTAGTTCCAAGAATTTTCTTTGGATTTCTTTAGCTAATCTATGAGAGTTTGTCAATGCCAAATTACATGAAGTAGTTCCAGAACATCCAATTGGAGCAGTCATAGTCAATGCACCAGATTTGGCTAATCCTACCTCCAAAAGTTTGGAGTATAGGCGCGATAAATCATCTTCATGGACATAACGTAGTGCAATGTTTTGAACAAATCCACTTCTTGCCATTCCTTCAGCAGAGAAATTTCGAATAATATCACCCAAAGCGTTTAGTTGGTTTGCTGTAATATCACCTGCCTCAAGTGTGATAAAGACAGAACGGTAATCAGATTGCTTTTGTGTAACAGTATTAGTTTTGAGCCATCTAGCATAACCATCAGGAGTTGCACTTCCACTTTCATCAGAAATTCTAATTGGTCTTTTGATTTCATTTGGAGTTGTGTCCACATCTAACTGTGTAATTACAGACTGGGTAGCTCTAACAATTGCGCGTTCTTTTAAAACCAAGTTTTGGAATTTATCCCATCTCATATCAGCAACAAGATAACGCATTCTGTTTCTTGCAAGATTTTTTCGGTCACCAAGCCTATCAAAGATTCTCATTACAGCAATAGAAGTGTAAAGTAAATCTTCTTCAAGAGTAAAGTCTTCTAACTGATGTCCTACATAGGATTTGTTTCCTAGTCCGCCACCAAGGAAAATTTTGAAACCTCTTTGAGGAGTTCCATCGATTTCTTTAATTTGTGGAATTAATCCAACATCAACCATTCTTACCATACCATGTTTTTCACAGCAAGTAAAATTGAATTTGAATTTACGTGGAAGGTTTTGAGCCATTGGATTTCTCAAAAAGAATTGTGCAGTGGCTAATGCATACGGAGTTGCATCAAACTCTTCATTAGAACAAACTCCGGACAATGGGCTACACATTACATTTCTTACAGAGTTTCCACATGCCTCTCTTGAAGTTAAACCAACTTCAGCTAAACCTTGAAAGATTTCTGAAACATCTTCAAGAATTACCCAATGTAGTTGGATGTTTTCTCGTGTTGAAAAATGTGCGCTACCAATAGAATACTGCTCACTTAGTTGAGATATTTTTTCAAGTTGATGAGGATAAACTTCACCTGCGGGAAGTTTAATTCTTACCATAGCATAATCACCAGTCATTCTAGTACCATATGCGCCATGTTGCAGTCTAAAACGTCTAAAACTATCTTCATCATACTTTCCTTGACGGAATAGTTTTACTGTTTTTGCAAAATTATCTGCCTCTTCCATTCTTACCCAATTAATTTTGGGCTTAGCAGAATCAGGTGCAGATTGTTTTAGATCAGATACTGTCAATACAAAGCAATTCCTTTTAGTTTGGTTATAAATTTTTGATATATGCATGTTTTAGGAGAGAAATTTTCAGCAATGTACATAATTTTCCTACTTCCTTGCTCAAGATGATATAATTAGAATTAGTGCTACCTAATATTTCAAAAAAATTGTGGGAAAGTATTAATTGTTCAGAGAACTATTCATCAACATGCAAGAAGCAACAGTTGCAGAACAATCTTCTAAAATATTTACTGACGTACGCGAAGTTGAAATCACACGTGCAATAGCTAATGAGTTTCATGACGTTTTAATTAACAGAGCAGAATCTGATGTCATCATAATTGGTGCAGGACCTGCAGGATTAACAGCAAGTAGAGAACTTTCAAACTTGGGTTACAAAGTTCTCGTCATTGAACAAAACAACTACCTCGGTGGAGGCTATTGGTTAGGTGGATACATGATGAATCCAGTTACAGTTAGAGAACCTGCACAAGAAATTTGGGATGAATTAGGAGTTCCATACAAAAAAGTTGCAGATGGATTGTACTTAACACCAGGACCACATGCAGTTTCTAAATTAATTGCAGGAGCGTGTGATGCAGGAGTAAAATTCCTTCAACTAACAAAATTTGATGATTTAGTTCTAAAGAATGACAGAGTTGCAGGAATTGTTGTTAATTGGATGCCAGTTTCAGCATTGCCACGTAACATTACGTGTGTTGATCCAGTAGCTTTTGAAGCTAAAGTAATCATTGATGCATCAGGTCATGATTCGGTTGCAGTAAAAAGACTCGTAGATAGAGGATTAGCTGAATGGAAAGGAATGGAACCAATGTTTGTAAATGATGGAGAAGAACATGTCGTTCATAAAACAGGCGAAGTATATCCAGGACTTATTGCAGCAGGAATGTCAGTTACTGAAACTCATGGATTAGCAAGAATGGGACCAACATTTGGTTCAATGTTATACTCTGGAAAGAGAGCAGCAGAGATTGCTGCAGCAAAAATCAAAGAGTTAGAAAGATAAGCCTTTGAGGCATAACTTTATTGTTGAAAATTTCTAAAATTGTTCTGTATAATGAACCCAATGTGCCTGAGATTCAGATAGAAAGATTAGAAAAATTTCCCAAAGATGCATTTCTAATTGAAGTTGAAATTAGAAATAATTTTTTGGAGATAAAGAAGACAGTTTTTTTGAAAAAATTGCCAGTACAAGAGTTTATGATTTGAAAAAACCATTTTCAAAACACCTTCCAACAATTACTGAGATCTCTGTTGCAAAAGAGAATAGAGATGTAGTAGATGATGTAGAGATGGTTTTGTATGATGGGTTTGAATTTCAGAAAATAATTACAGAGAACATATCAACTGATGGTTTTAATGAGAAAGTTTTACACATAATTTTTACAAATAAACTAACATGTACTTTTGATGAAAGTGATTACAGATATCATGCCAGAGCAATAATTGGCTCAAATCCTACAATAATTTCAACAACTGGAATGATTGAAGCACCAGCAAAACCTAAGCAGTATTACTTGGATTTGATGGCAAATTTTTCTGAAGATAAAATTGAAGAAATCAAGAAAAAATACAAAGGAAAGTTTCTAGAGTATCATGATTCACGGCTATCAGAAATAGCAGAAGGCTATCTTTTACAATCCATAATGTATTATGAAACAGGAGAAGCGTTTTGCAATAACAAAGAATGCAGACTTTTTAACGCACACTGGCAGAAAGATTTGTTTTATTCACAGATAGAAAATAAGAAATTTTGTGAAAAACATCAACAAGTTCTTGAAAAAATCAGACAGAACTAATATCATCACGAATTTTGTTTGGAGATTCTTTTAGCATTGATAACTCAGATTCATCAAGATTAATTTTTTGTATTTCAGTAACTCCGTTTTGATTAATTTTTACTGGAGTACCCATTGCAACATCATTTTCTCCATATTCTCCTTCAAGAACCATGGATGCAGAGATGGATATTTCTTTGCTATTAACAATGGCATTAATTACATCAAAGGCATTTTTTGCAATACCAAATTGAGATCTGCTCTTGTAATTTCTTAATTCTCTCCAATAATTTCGGATATCGCTAGTCATGGATTTTTTTCATCATCATTGATAAGGGAAAGGAGAGATTTTCCATCAACACTGGCATTGGAAAATATAGGAACTAAGAAATCTCCATGTTTTCCAAGAACTAACGCATCAGAAATTGAAGATTGTAGAACAGATAATTTTTTTGATATGAAATAACGAAATCTGCTTGAGTCAAGACTAGATGCAATTCCAATTACTTTGAATCGAGAAAAACCAGTTTCTTTTTGAAAAAAATCTGTCAATACATCAAGAGGATTTGATATTACTAGTACAATTGCAGAAGGGCAGTATTGTTGAATTTTTTTGCAATTTCTTTAATCATAGTTACTTGTGAAACAATGTTTTCTGTTCTGTCTTTAGCATAAACTCCAGTGCTTGCAGCTATTACAACTATTTCAGAACCAATAAGTTGAGAATAATCATCAGTTGCACGAATAGAGAATTTAGAAGTAGGAGGTATTGCATTTGCAATATCTAAAGATTCACCGATTGCTTTGTTTTTAGAACGATTAAGTAGCAACACATCATCTAATGCGTTAGACACACAAAGAAATGCAATAGACGTACCCACTCTACCAGTACCTACAAATGAGATCAATTACACCACATCTGTTTATTTTACAATCATTACGGTGCAATGAACTTTCTGGGAAACTCCATTTGCGACACTGCCTAAAAGCCATTTATCAAACCCACTTTTGCCATGAGAACCAATTACTACTAGATCATATTTTCCTTTTTTTGCAAAAGTAACAATATCTCTAACGACATTTTTTGAAGGGAGAATTCTTGATTTTAATGAAATGCCATATTTCTCAGCTGTTGGTTCTAATTTTTCAAGATATTTTTTAGCAACTTTTTTTGCTGTTTGATAAGTTGTGTGTCAATTCGTGCATCATAGTATCGGTGATGCCAAGCATCACCTTCAAGACAGGTAAGAAGAGTTACTTTGGAGTTGCGTGTTTTTACAATATCAAATGCAACTTTTACTGCACGAGTGGATTGTTGTGTAAGATCAAAAGGAACCAGAATATTTTTGAACATTATCAAAATTTCCCCTTTTTACGAATGCTTTCTCGTTGTCGCTTGTTGTCATGTTTAGGCATCTCTCTCTAATTTTCTACATAGTTCATCGCAGATCTCTAGAAGATCCCAATCAGATGCAGTGTAAACTAGAGTGTTTTTAGAAGTAGTAATTGTAGAAGTTACGTCATAATGAGTTTGTGAACCTTCAGGGTTTTGTGATTTTACAGAAATTTTTGCTTCAATGATATCAAGTAAGATTGGAGATGCTTTTTCTAGTGCTGCTTGAAATTTAGACATAAAGAATTCGCTTTTAGGATCATCTTTGGGCATACCAATTAGATACAGTGGAATATCAACCATGCGTAAAGTGGAAATTATTGAATTAAAAGTCATCACAATAAATATCAAAGATGATTTTCAATTGTGAGATTGTTGATGATGTATTTATCAAATAATTAGGTGGTATCTAGGTGTGGACGTACAAGAACTGAAATTGTCTAAGATGATTACAAAGCCAATCACAGTTGGTCCAACTACATCATTGATGAAAACAAGAGAAAGTTTGCTAAAAAATAAAGTAAAAAGAGTGGTAATTGTAGATAAGAAAAAACCTATTGGGGTAATTACTGAAAAAGACATTGCAAAAAAATTTACAAATTAGGTTCAAAGCCCATTAGTTCAATTCAAGCAAAAGATTTCAAACCAAGAAAACTGTTTACATTAACAAAAGATGATTCTGTAAAAGATTGTGCAAAATGATGAAAAAACGTAGAATCAGTCTAGTGATTATTGTAAACAAAGACAAAACGAAGAGGGATTGTCACAAAAACAGATCTTGCAACTGTTTTTCTTACAAAAAAATCACCAACAATTAAAATTTCAAAAATTATGAAAAAAGAACTTGTTACTGCTACTCCTAGCGACCCGATTTTACATATTGAGAGTCTGTTGATAAGATACGGAATATCAAGAGTAATCATAAAGAGAAATCAAAAACCTGTAGGAATCGTAACTTTCAGAGATTTCGTGCCTGCAAAAATACCTCAATGGATTGCCGAATCAGCAGATCCTAGAGAAGTTCAAGAATACAAATTCAAAAAAGGGTTAGAAGAGATTCATTCAAACCAGATGAGTTATCTATTCCCATTTCACGTCACTGACATAATGACACCAAATCCGATAACAGTGAACATGTACAAGGATGTAAAATCAGCAATTACTTTAATGATAAAACATAACATCAGTGGACTTCCTGTTGTTAAAAAATCAAAGTTAGTTGGAATTATTACAAAATCAGATATTGTAAGTGCGCTTGCAGTATAATTTTATTTTATTATCAAAACAGAGCACGGAGAATGTTGTGCAAGTTTATTTGAAACACTGCCAAGCAAAAATCTAGTTACAGAACCTAACCCCTTATTTCCCACGATAATTAGATCACATTTTTCCTTTTTAGCATCTTTTTCAATTTCACCTACGATGTTTCCCTTTTTTTAAGAGAGATTTAGTTTTGATTCGTTTTTTTGAGGCAACAGAATTTGCTTTGTCTAATGTTTTCTTGCCAAATTTTCTAAGAAGCTTCAAGTATTCACTTCGATCTAAAAGATTGATAGGCAGTGATTTTTCAACAACATAAATCAAAACAAGTTCAGAATCAAGTGTATCAACTATTTCACATGCACGTAACAATGCTTTGTCAGAATATTTTGAACCATCAAGCGGAACAAGAATTTTTTTGAAAATTTTACTCATTTCACAACTAAAACTGGTTTTTTAGATTTGTGTAATACATAATTTGAAACGCTTCCTAAGAAAATCTCTTTGGCAGAGATTCTACCACGTGCGCCAATTACAACCATATCTATTCTATTTTTTGAGTTATTGGCATAACGTGCAATATCATATCCAGGTTCACCGGCGATTGCTTTTGTAGTTAATTGAATTCCTTTTTTGGCAGCACGTGTTTTTGCATCATTGAGCATTTTCTTTACTTCTTTCATAGAATTAAAATCTAAGAATCCTAAAGGATGTAAAGCATAGATTCCAGGCACAGATTTTACTGTCAGAGCAACAAGTGTGCCTTGAGATTGTCGTGCAAGGTGAATAGCCATATCTATCCTCTAAGTGAGTTTTTAGAACCATCTAAAGGAACAAGAATTTTTTTAGTTTTAATTTTCATGTTCTAAAATGAATTTTTGTTAATTTAAAAGACTTTGTGATTATCTTGAGTGATTTTCAGTTATGATGATTTAAAATTTATATCTTATAGGTGGAAAATAGCAGTCACTTATGGACAGTATCTTTGTAAATCAAATTATGAGTAAAACAGTACTAACTGCTGACAAAGATACTACATTACAAGAAGCTGCACAAGAGATGAAAAAATTGAGTGTTGGTTGTGTTATTGTCACAGAAAATGAAAAGCCAGTTGGAATTGTTACTGAGAGAGATTTTGTTACAAAAGTTGCTGCAAAAGGAAGACCATTGTTTACTGAAATTTCTGAAATAATGTCATCACCACTAATTACAATTGATCCTGAAGAAACGGTATGGGAAGCTTCAGAAACAATGAAAGAAAAATTAATTCACAAGCTTCCTGTGATAGAAAATGACAAGGCTATTGGAATTATTACCACTTCTGACATTGTAAGGATTTCTAGCGTAGGTTCTGATTCTCAAATGCGTAGAATTTGTGATCAGATACTTATGAGAATGAAAGACGAATAATCAAATTAAGACATTCACTTAAATTAATGAAATTAGGAGAGGTTTTATCATGATGGCAGCAGATGATGGTGCAACCGTTCTTGAGACAAAAGATGATGGACCAAAGATACCCGATAAGAAAAAAACAAAGTTTGACGTAGTAATTATTGGTGCAGGTCCTGCTGGATATACTGCAGGAATCTATTGTTCAAGAGCAGGATATGACACTCTAATTTTATCTGGAATTCTTCCTGGAGGTCAACTAGTTAACACAACTGAAGTTGAGAACTATCCAGGATTTGAAAATGGCATTATGGGTCCTGATTTGATGATTGATATGAGAAAACAATCTCAGAGAATGAGAACTACAATTATTGATGGTGAAGTAGTCAATGTAGATTTTAGACGTAAACCATTCAAAGTTCTTACAGGTTCTGAAGAATACGAAGGAAGAGCTGTAATCATTGCAACTGGTGCAAATCCAAGGAAATTAGGATTAGAAGGGGAGCAAACGTTTGGTGGAAAAGGGGTTTCATATTGTGCCACATGTGATGGCCCATTTTTTAGAAATCAAGAACTAATTGTTGCAGGAGGGGGAGACTCGGCTATAGAGGAAGCAACATTTCTAACAAAATTTGCAACAGTAGTTCATTTAGTGCATAGACGTGATGAATTACGTGCAAGCAAAGTCATGCAAGAACGGGCATTTAACAATGAAAAGATCAAATTTCATTGGGATTCTGCAGTAGTTGATATTAAAGGAGACCAAAAAATGCAACAAGCAGTACTAAAGAATCTAAAGACTAATGAAGAAACAACATTGGATGTAGGCGGATTGTTTGTTGCAATTGGACATGAGCCAAATACAAAATTATTTGAAAATCAAATTGAGTTAGATAGTGAAGGATATGTTGTTTTGAAAGATAAAACACATACCAATGTAGAAGGAGTTTTTGCAGCAGGAGATGTTCATGATAGAAGATATAGGCAAGCAATTACTGCTGCAGGATATGGTTGTATGGCTGCAATTGATATAGATAAATATCTGACAGAAAGTGCAGACAAACAAGAATGAAGAATGCACAATGCAAAAAATGTTTGAATAGATTTCAAGAAAAAGACATCTATACGATTCAGCAATTTCAATACAGAAAAGAGCCAACATACAAGTGGTCTTTAGAGTTTTTCAATAAGTTAGGAATTGATGAATGGGATTCATTTTGTGAAGAATGCCTAATGTATTATTCCAAAGAATCTAGCGATGCATGGACTAAATCAAAAAAAATAGAATCCAAACTCTTTATTGTAAACAATTTTACTCAATTTTATGAGCCAGGATCCTAATGAAATCAAAAAAACTGCTAAAGAAAATAGTGACAAGCTAGCAAAATTAGGAATGGAACTAGGCGAAATTCAGTTTAGTTATAGAGTTGAAGAAAAAACCTCAAAGGATTATTGGCAAAAAAGAATCCAAGATTTTAAGAAATATAGTGAAAAAGGGATGGAATACTATAACCAAGTCTACTCTCTAATGAACTTGGTAAACAAAGAAGAAGCACAATTGTTTCTGCTTCGAACTAGTAAATTTCGACAATTAGGATTATCATTAATTGAAATTATAGAAAAAATTAAAGAAAATCCATCAATTATCGACCCTAAAGACAAACAACAAAGTCAATGGAGTAGAGAAATCAAAAGTAAATTGACTGAAAATAGTAATCAATGTCTACGTCATGAGATGGATATGAACACAACATTTAGAGAATTTTATGAGAAACATTTGAAGAAGGTTCTAGAATAACTAGTATGCTAGTTCTGACATGTGTTTTGCAGTTTTAATGCAATTATCAAACTCTTCTTCAGTCATTACATTTTGTGTAGCATAAACACTCTTGAATTTTCTTCCATCATCAGCAAAAATTCCAATTACACATGAACCATCTTCTACAGGATATTTTTTCATACATGCGTAGACTGCTGCTGAAGAAGGACTGATTAGGAGTTGGTCTTTTTCAAAGACTTCTTTGACAACTGAAAATGCTTCTTTGTTGTCTGCAGAAACCCAGTCATCAACAACATCTTCTCGTTTCAAAAACAAGTCAGGTTTTGCAGACTCCTCAAAGTTTCTCCAACCTTGAATCAAGTGGTTTTGTTGTGGTTGGCATCCAATGATCTTAATGTTAGGATTCTTTTCTTTAAGATATGCTCCAATTCCAGTAATTGTACCTCCAGTACCCACACCTGTAAAGAAATGAGTTACCTTTCCGTCTGTTTGTCTCCAAATTTCAGGTCCTGTTCTAATATAATGTCCCTTGAAATTTGCTTCATTTGCATATTGATTTGGAGAATAATACGTATCAGGTCTTGATGATGCAATTGATGTAGCTAGTGCAATGCTTTGATCAGTTCCAGCACCAACTTTTGGACACAAATCATCACTTGTTTCAAAGACTTTGGCGCCAAGATTTCGAATAATTTCTTTGGTCTCGTTACTTGCTTTTTCTGGAATAACTATCTCAACTTTGTATCCAAGAAGATTTGCAATTCCAGTTAATGCAATTCCAGTATTTCCAGAGGTAGGTTCAATGATAATGCTTTTTCCTTTAGTTAGTATTCCTCTTTCCTCACCATCTTTAATCATCCAATATGCTGCTCTGTCTTTAACAGAACCAAATGGATTATGACCTTCTAATTTTGCGAAATATTCTTTGTTTTCAGTTGAAAGAGAATCTAGTTTTACTAGAGGAGTATTACCTACACGATTCAAAACATCTGTATCAGTAACAGTAGTCATAAGCTGGTTATTTCACCTTTTTAATTTGAAATGTAATTACATCTCCGTCTTTGGACATATCTAACAACTCATGACCATTTCTTGTAACCCATCTAGAGATATCATCTTCAGCTGCAGGATCATCTGCAGAAACAGTTAGTGTTTCACCAACTTGCATTCTTTCGATTTCAATTTTTGTTCTAAAGACAGGTTCTGGACAAAATAATCCAGTTGCATCTAATTTTTTTTCTTCAGACATTGTATCTATTTCAATAAAGGCGTTTTGTTATATTAAAATCTATTCGAGTTTAGCTTGTCCTACTTCACTTACAATGCCATTTTGAACATTGTTGTAAGATTTCGATCTTTCATGAAACTTGGGTCTTGATTTTGGAAATTAATTTTTTGAGAGATTCTTTTCATCAGATAAATTGCAATTTTATAAAACAAGGCCCACATATGACTATTTTGATTAGAATCATAAATTCTAAGTAGTAAATTCAAAAGCCATTTTGCATTTGGATAGTGTTCTGCAATATACTCTATAAGGTATTCTTTTGAATTGTTAATTTTGTATCTTAGATGATCTAGTGTTTCATTTTGGTAGGCATAACCTGTTTGAGAAATTGTGATTTTTCCTTGCTTCATTGAACGTAAAATATCATCAAGGTTGTTTTCAGAATCAATGACATTGACACATCTGCCAAGAGTAGATAAGACGTGAGAATCACTTCCAGCAACTTGGATCATGTTATTATCAAGTGCAAATTGTGTTGCACGAGCGTTTGAAAGAACATCTACGTTATTGCTGTTAAAAACTTCAACCATGTCACATTTTTGAGCACTATCTCGTAGAGCGTCAAGAAGACTAAATGGATGAGGGGCAGATGACACTCCACCTTGTTCTTTGACTTGATCAATAATTTCGTCTAAAGAAAGTCCAGGTGAGATTGCATCATGAATTCCATATGCTAAGACATGTGCTCCAGAGTCAGTAGTGATTTCTTCTGCTGGAAAAACTTCAATGTCTTTGAATTTGGCATGATCATTTTTGTATTCTAATAATTGGTGATAGCCATCTAACGTGTTATGATTAGTAACAAAAATTGTATCTAATCCTAAACTATATGATCGCTCGAGTTGGTCTCTAATAGATACATCACAATCGTATGGGGGTTCATCATCACCTACATGAAAATTTGAAAATGAATTATGACAATGAAGTTCTGTTTTTATTGGCATTTTTAAAAGAAATTTTCATCTTTAGATTATAATCCTATTGAAAGTAATTAGGGGATCATCGGAAAAGATCTTCGTTTTCTGGACGAATTAAATCAGATATCAAACGTTCTTCAGGGTTAAATGAATAATCGCGAATAATTACTGCAGGACATTTCAAGGTTTTACCCATAACTAATTCAGCTGCAGAAGAAAGTTCATCGGCAACTGCAATCTCAGTTACACGTAAAACTTTTCCAAAAGTATCTTTGGTTCCTTCATAATCCAATATAGGGTTTAAACCAGAGATTCCAATTGCACAATTTGTTTGTCCCATTCTAAAAGGACGTCCAAATGTATCAGAGATTATTACAGCAGTGTTTTTACTTGTTTTTTCTTTAATTTTTTCTCGAATGTTTTTTGCAGATTTATCAGAATTTACTGGTAGAGTAGTAGCTAATCCTTCTTTTACGTTACTTTCATCAACGCCAGCATTTGCACAGATTAAACCATTATTGGTTTCAACAATAATAATTCCATTATACATTCTAACAATTCTTTTAGTTTCAGATAGAATCAATTCAACCACCCTAGGATCTTTTTGATATTGTGAAGATATTCCTTCTGCAAGTAATGAAGGAGTCACTTCAGAGAGATTTACAATTCTGCCTTCTTGTTTTGAAATTATTTTTTGTGCAACAACTACTATATCATCTTCATTAACTTCAGCAGAGTCTAGAATTAATTGAGAGATATCATCAGAAGAAGAAATTTCATTGTCAAATTGAATGGGAATTATTTGCAATATAGTAGTCTAAAGAATGTAGTAAAAAATTGTTTATGCAGTAGTGGTAGTTTCTAATTCTAGTTTGTAGTGTTTGTTAATGATATCCAATATTTTTGAGAGGTCTTTTTCTTCTAAAATCGAAGTTGCCAAATCTTTTACCAAGTCTTGTGCTCTATATGCAATTCCTAGTCCACAAATATCAAATAATTTTACATCGTTTGCTCCATCCACCACGCAAACAATGTTTTCTTTCTCTTCTCCCCATTCAGCAATTTTGATTTTTGCTGATTTTGATTTATCTGAATCAACATTGATTTTTACACCATCAAGTTTGCCATCTTTGAAAAGTAATTCATTTGAATACACATAATCTAATCCCAATTCCTTTTGTAATCTGTCCATCATAAGGGTAAAACCTCCTGAAACAGCCATTAATTTCCATCCTGCTACTTTTAGTACTCTACATGCTTCTTTTGCGCCTGTCATGATAGGTAATTCATTTGCCACCTGTTGGCAAGTTTCTTGATCAAGACCTTTGAGTGCAGCAACTCTAGTTCGTAAACCTTCTTCCCAATTGATTTTTCCTTGAATTCCTTGTTTTGTGATTTCCCAAATCTCATCTTCTTTGTCAAGTTTTTCTGCAAGAATTGGAAGATATTCTTCATCATACAAAACCCCTTCAACATCAAAAATTACTAGCAACTGATTTCTGATTTGCAAAAAATTGCTAATTATATTAAAGTTTAAACTTTTTTTCAGATCCAAAAATAGTTAGTAATAAATCACAGGGTATCAAGAGAAGGGTATGGCCGAATTAGAACACAAATTCGAAGTTGAAGTTCAAAGTACAGAAAAAAGACAAAAACTAACTGACGAAGTAAAAGCAGAACTAAAAACATCAGGAATGATGGACGATAAAGGAAAACTAAAGCTAAAAGGGGTCAGTCCAAAAATGCTCAAAAGAATAAAGCAAGAATTTGTAGATTGTCCAGTTTTGAAGGGAGAGACTCATTTTATCCAATGTTTTGTCTGTCCAAACTTCCAAAGCAGAGTGACAGGAAAAGTTCTCTGTAAAGGAGATCCTCTATAATCAAACTTCACGAAAGGCTCATTAGTTAATTTGTTCTGTGAAATCTAGTTTGAGTAAAGAAGACATCGGGATTACAGTTACAAAAAAAGATGATTTTAGTGAATGGTACACTCAAGTAGTTCTAAAAGCAATGCTTGCAGATTATGCTCCAGTTAAAGGATTAATTGTTCTTAGACCTGATGGATATTCTATTTGGGAATCATTACGAAGTACATTTGATGAAAAATTTTCAAAAAATGGGATTAGAAATGGATTCTTGCCTGTACTAATTCCAGAATCCTTACTAGGAAAAGAACAAAAACACTTTGCTGGATTTAATCCAGAAGTCTTTTGGGTAACGCATTCAGGAGACGGAGAGATAGGAGATAGGCTTGCATTAAGGCCAACATCAGAGACATTAGCATATACTCTTTATTCAAAATGGATTCAAAGTTGGAGAGATTTACCATTAAAGATTAATTTTTGGAATACAGCATTAAGAGCTGAAATCAAAGGTACAAAGCCATTTCTAAGAACATCAGAATTTCTGTGGCAGGAAGGACATACAGTTCACACAACACAAGAAGAAGCAGAAAAAGAAGTAATGAAAATTTTAGATATTTACAAGAATACTTTAGAAGAAGAATTAGCAATTCCAGTAACAACTGGAAAGAAAAGTGAAAAAGAGAAGTTTGTTGGTGCAGTTTACACAACTACTATGGAATCTATTATGCCAGATGGTAAAGCGCTTCAAATGGGAACTTCACATTTTCTAGGACAGAATTTTTCGATTCCATTTGAAGTAAAATTTGCAGACAAAGACAATGTAGAACATTTTGCTTGGCAAACTTCTTGGGGAGTTTCATGGAGACTAATTGGAGCAATGATTATGACACATGGAGATGATCATGGCCTTGTTTTACCACCAAAAGTAGCGCCAGTACAAGTTGTGATTGTTCCAATATACAAAAACGATGAAGGAAAAGACAAAGTTTTGCCAAAAGTGGAAGAGATTAAGAAGAATTTAGAGCCAAAAGGAATCAGAGTTCATGTTGATTACAGAAACGAACTATCACCAGGATACAAGTTTAATGATTGGGAGTTAAAAGGAGTTCCTTTACGAATAGAGCTTGGCCCCAAAGATATTGAAAAACAAAGTATGGTTTTAGCAAAAAGATACAATTCAGAAAAATCAAACTTGGAATTTGATAATGTTGAAAAAATATCAACTATTCTTGATGAAATTCAGGCTGAAATGCTAAACAAAGCAAAAGAAATTGCCAAGGAAAATACCAAAAGTGTTTCAGATTATTCTGAATTCAAATCCAAGATTGAAAATGGAGGCTTCTTTAACGCACCTTGGTGTGGAAAATTAGAGTGTGAAGAAAAAATCAAAGAAGAAACAGGTGCAGACATTAGAGTAATTCCATTTGACAGTGAAAATTCTAATGAAAAATGCATGTATTGTCAAGAATCAAGCAAATACATTCCAGTTTTTGCTAGAGGATACTAGATTGAACATAATTTCATTATTTTTTGAGCAGTTTTGTCAATATCCACGTCAGGTTCTGCTGAAATAAAGAGTACTTTATCACCAACTAGAAAAGTAAATGTGACTACATTTTGTCGTCTTGCAGCAGCATAATACACTGGTCCAAGATTTTCATCAAAATCTTGTCGTGTTCTAATTCGTAAAACTGCTTCAATGAACATTTTTTCCATTCTTCTTCGTTTTTTAATGGCTTTATACCATCACGAAATGCACCAACTAGAAGATTTCCCATCATATCTAGAAATCCTGCAAAACAAATTTCAGGTTCTTTTAGCAATGCTTCACATTTCTGAGAATCTTCTGACATAGTAATTGTATGGAAATAACTTGATAAAAACGATATTTTGATTTCCAGTAATGAAACTGGGGTCAAATATAATAGTGGAAAAAATTGTTTTAGAATATTGACAAGTAATCCAGAATTAGAAGAAAAGAAACCATTGCTAGAACAATTCAGAGAGACAAGGAGTAGAACACTTGAACTAGTAAAAACATTAGAAAAAGACGATTTTGTTGTTCAGACTGCGGTGTTTATGAGTCCACCAAAATGGCATCTTGGTCATGTTAGTTGGATTTATGAGGCAATTATGAGTAAAATTGATAAAAATTACGAGTTTTATTCAAAAGAATTTTCAGAATATCTAAACTCCTATTATCAACAGTTTGGAGTTCCACATGATAAAGGACTACGAGGAGTAGTTTCAAGACCTATAGTTGACCAGATTTTTCAATATTTTAACACAGTCAACCAAAGAGTTGAGAAATTTATCGAAACAAAAACTTTGAGTAAAGAAGAGTCAAGATTGATTGTAATGGGATTTCACCACGAGTGTCAACATCAAGAGTTGTTAGTTTATGATTTACAACATCTACTTGCTGAACAATACAGACCAGTAAGAAAAAACAATATCTCAAAACAACAAAGTGTTGAAAAGAAGTCTGTTCACATCAAAGGAGGATTATATACTATGGGGTACAACGGAAACGAGTTTTGTTATGACATTGAACTTCCAGAACACAAAGTATACCTAAATGATTACAAGATAGATGTATTCCCAGTTACAAATCAACAATACCTAGAATTCATTGAAGATGGAGGATACGACACATACAAGTATTGGTTGTCAGATGGTTGGGAGAAAGTCAAAGAAAACAAATGGAAAGCACCAATGTATTGGGAAAAAGTTGATGATGTTTGGCATGTAAGAGATTTTTTAGGAATTAGAGAGATTAATCCGGATGAACCTGTGTGTCATGTTAGTTTTTACGAAGCAGCAGCATATTGTAAATGGGCAGGAAAGAGACTTCCTACTGAAGCAGAATGGGAAAAAGCTGCTTGTTGGAATGATGAAAAACAAGAAAAGACAATCTATCCATGGGGAAATGAATTACCTGCTAGTGAAAAATGCAATTTGCTAGAATCATATCATTGGGGTTGTACAGAAGTTGGAACATATCCAAATGGTACAAGCCCATCAGGATGCCAACAAATGATTGGAGATGTTTGGGAATGGACATCATCAGAGTTTGTAGGATATCCAGGTTTTAGATCAGGTTTTGATGAGTATAATGATAAATGGTTTACAAACCAAAAAATCCTTAGAGGAGGCTCATTTGGAACACCTGAAATGTCAATCAGAGGAAGCTACAGAAATTTCTTCAGATTAGCTGAAAGATGGTTGTTCTCAGGCTTTAGATGCGCAGAAGATGCCTAGTTTTTTGATACCAAGGTTAATGAAAAATGCTGCTTAGCATCTAACCATGTTTGTTTAACTTCAAATCCAACACTATCTAGTATTTCATGAATTTGTTCAGATCTAAATTTGTGAGAATGTTCGGTATGGATTAACTCATCTTTTTTTAATTTCAACAAAAGATTAGATTTAGAAACCATTACTGATTGATTTACAAGAGATTTGAGATACATCTCTATTCTTTGATCTTTGTCATTGTAAATTGCATGATGTGCAAAATTCTCTAAATTAAAATCAGCATAAAGTTCATCATTAATTCTAGACAATACATTTAGGTTAAATTTTGCAGTTATGCCTTGGGAATCATCATATGCAGACTCTAGAATTTGTTTATTTTTTACCAAATCCAAACCAATCAAAAATAAATCACCAGATTTCATTGTAGAGTAAATCTTTTGCAAAAACTTGTAGCCATCTGTAGGTGAGAAATTACCAAAACTAGAACCAAGAAAGATAATCAAATTATTCTTGTCATCATAGTTTTTTAGAAATTCTAAACCACTTTCATAAGTATCAATTATTCCTGTAATATGCAAGTCAGCATAGTCATTTAGTAATAGTTCTGAGCTTTCAACAAGGATTTCAGAGATATCTATTGGGAAATACTCTACTCTATCTTGTAACTTATCAAATACATCAAGAATTAATCTTGTTTTAACGGATGCACCACTTCCAAGTTCAACTAATCTAAAATCAGTGTCAATATGGGATGATAATTCATCTTGAATTTTTTCTAGAATTGTAACTTCTGTGCGAGTTGGATAATACTCTGGCAAAGAGCAAATTTCTTCAAATAATTCAGAGCCTTTTTTATCATAGAAGAATTTTGGACTAATGAATTTAGAATCTCTGTTCAAGCTAGATTGAATTTCCTCAGAGAATGTTTTCTCTACTTTAGTAGCGTGAGGCTTGAAATATTGCAATCTAGAATCAACTACATATTTTTTGTAATCAAGATTTTTTTGAATGATGTTGCTCAAGTATTAAAACCGTGATTACTTGACATAAATGCGTTATCCTAAATCTTTACGCAGGAATCATATTTCTTGATATACTTCTTTGTTGAACAGTAAACAATGAGTGAAATACTCAAAGTTGAACATTTGAAAAAATATTTTACAAAAAAAGGAATGTTTGGTGCCAAATCTGCAACAGTTAGGGCTACGGATGATGTTACATTTTCACTAAAAGAAGGAGAAGTCTTTGTATTAGCAGGTGAATCAGGTTCTGGAAAATCAACTATAGCAAAATTGATTTTAAAATCAATTGAGGCAGATTCAGGAAAAATTTTTTTCCAAGATCAAGAGATTGACAATCAACAAAAGAATTTAGAAAAAATTAGAATGAATTGTCAGATGATTCACCAAGATCCTTATGATTCCATTAATCCAAGAATGAAAGTTGGAGACATTGTTTCAGAACCACTTGAGATACACAATGTGGGAAATAAAGAAGAGCGGATGTCAAGAGTTCTTGAAGTTTTACGAGAAGTGAAACTAGAGCCTGCTGAAGAAATTGTAAAAAAATACCCGCATATGTTGTCAGGAGGTCAAAGACAGAGAGTAGTATTGGCAAGAGCATTGGCAATTAAACCAAAAGTAATCTTAGCAGACGAACCAGTTTCGATGTTGGATGTATCCATTAGGGCAGAGATGCTTGAATTGATGCATGATCTACAAAAAAAATATGGCATATCATTCATCTATATCACGCACGATTTGGCAACGGCTAGATATTTTGGGCAAAGAATCGGAATTTTGTATTTGGGGAAACTAGTGGAGATTGGGCCAATTGATCAAGTATTGTTAAAACCAAAGCATCCGTACACTCAAGCATTAATTGATGCAATCTCTGAGCCTGATCCTGAAAATTTGCACAAAGATAAAAAAATTAGAATTAACGAGCCAACTGATGTAAATGTCTTTGAAGGATGTAGATTTAGAGTAAGATGCCCTTACGTAATTGAGAAATGTAATGTAGAGCCAGATTTAGAAAAAGTTGGCGATGAACATTACTCTGCATGTTATGTTGAACTAGATTAGCTTGCTTTTACTGAAGGCATTCGTTTGTCTTTGTAAGTAACAACATTTGAAACACCTTTCTTTGGGAATACACCATAGATCAGTTTTGCCTTTTGTACAACAGAGTCTTTTAGAGAGACCATAATGAATTGACTTTCTTTGGATCTTTCTTCTAAGATGTTAGCTAATTTTTCAGAGTTTGGTGCGTCAAGATGTGCATCAACTTCGTCAAACAAGTAAAATGGAGAAGGTTTGAGTTTTTGTAATGCAAGAACAAATACAATTGCAGCTAAAGTCTTTTCACCACCACTAATTGATGTAGATTCTCTTTTTGGTTTGTTAGGGAACTGAATTAAATACGAAATTCCAGAGTTGAATATATCATCTTCATTTTGCAACTCAAGCCAAGCATTTCCTTTAGTCATCTTGTTGAAGATTAAACTAATTTCTTTGTCTACTTTATCAAATGCATCCAAGAATGTTTGTCGTTTATCTTTTTCAATATCTTCAATGAATCTAACAATAGAGTTTCTTTCTTCTTCCAAGGAATTCTTTCTAGTAGACATTGAACGGTAGCCATAAGATACTTCTAGGTAGGTTTCAGGAGCTTTTGCATTTAGCGCATTAAGTGAAGTTAATTCTGCACTCAACCCTTGGACTATTGGTTCAACATCAAATGTTTCCATATCTTTATCAAAGCCAAATGTAGTCAAAATTTGTTGTAATTTGGCCTCGTTTTCGCTCAAATCACCCAAATCACGATTTAGTGAATCTGATTGACGTTCTAATGTATTGATCTGTTTTGTTAATTCCTTCTCTTTATCAGTTAGGTCTTTGAGTTTTTCATCATACTCTTTTAGTTCACCAATAGATGAACCTGATGTTGAAATGAGCTCTTGTTCTTTTTCTCTTAATTTTACAAGAGATTCATTTTTTGATTCTTTTTGTTTTTCTAATTCTTGTATTTTATTTGTTAGTTCCTGACGTTGTTGATTCAAAGAATTTTCTTCATCAGTTAATCTGTTTGATTGTGATTTTTCTCTATTATCTTGTGTTTGCAGTGTGGTTAGTTGGGATTCTTTATCACGGTATTCATTCATTAATATGGTAAATGAATTTTCAACTTCTGCTTTTTTGTTATTAATCTTCATTAGTTCATTTGCAATACGTTCTTGTTCTCCTGTTGCGTAATTTTTTTCTACAATAGAAATTCGGTCTTTTAATGAATCAATGTGTGATTCATGAGTTGCAATTTCAGAATCAATATGAGTATCTCTTTCTTGTAGTTCACTTGTTTTGTTAGTAATATTTTCTTTGAGAACTACTGCAGAAGAAAGTCGTGATTTAAGATTAGTGTAATGTTCGTTTGTTTTTGCAAGTTCCTTTTCAGACAAGGATAGTCGTTCAGAATAGGACTGAATGGAATCATCAATTTTTTTAGAAGCATGTTTTTTCTTTTGCATGTATTTTTTTACAATACCAATCGATTGGAATAATCCATCAATATCACCACTCATGGAGATTAATTTGGTAAGTTTGGAGATTTTGGAATTGATATCAATGACTACAGTGCCTCCTTTGGCCTCAAAATATTCACCTTCAAGCGTTACTGCTTTGTATCCAGCCTTTGATACTTTTTGGGCAGATTCACGAGATTCTGTAAGGATTATGTTTCCAAACAGGAATGTTTTGAGTGCAGAATATGCTGGATCACATTTAACATAGTTTGAAAGTACGCCCAAAACTCCTGGCTTGTTTGGAATTTTGAGTTTGAAATTAGGGATTGCTTCTAAAGGAATTATCTTTAGTTTTGGAAGTTTTTTACTTCTTGCAACTTCTGCGATGCCAAGTAATGTTGCAAAGTCTTCTACAACAATTGATTTAATCCAATTAGAACTTACTGCAAGAACAGAACGTTCGTATTTTTTGTCCCATGAAATCATTTCGTAGACAAGACCAATTATTCCAAGTTTGTCAGCATCTTCTTTTAATTTTGCAACAGTATAGTCTTCATGCATGAAGCCTTTTACTGTTTTAATTTTTGATTCATATTGATTTGCAGCAGTACTAGATTTTTCTAAGATTAATCCCAATTCATCCATATCATTTGTAACCTTTGATTTTCTTGATTGTAGTTTTGAAATTCTTGATTTTAATTCAACAATAGTTGCATCATGATTTTTCATCATTGATTCTAATTTAGATTTGTAATCAGAAATCTCTTTGATGTTTTCTTCTAGATTAGATAATTTCATGGAATTTTTCTTTACTTTATTGTGTGATTGTTCTTTTTCGTGTTGCACTTTGGAAAGTTTTAGTTTGGCATCGTTGAGTTGATCAGTTAAAGTTTTAATTTTATTATCAATCTCAGATTTTTTTGCAGCAGCTTCTGCTTGCTCTGTTAAGATTTTCTTTCTTTGTGCATCAACATGTTGTAAGTCATCATTAATTTTATTTTTCTTGAGATTTGTTTCTTCAATAGAGGTTTTCATTTTTAGAATTTGTTCATCAATGTCACTTCTTGCATTTGTGATATCTTCTAATTCATTTTTAATTTCAGGAATTCTGTTTTCAATTTGCTCTATTCTTTTTTGTGATGCAGTTATTGCACTGTTATCAATTTCATATTCTTTCATTGCAACACTGAGTTCTTCATCAAGAGCAGCTTTTGCTTGACTGTAATCATTGGCTTCTGCCATTAGTTTCTCTTTTTCAGTTTCTAATGAGCCAATCTCAGTTCTCAGAGCACTTCTTTCCTCATCAAATTTGGTGATTTCAGTAGTAATTTTGCTCAAAGTGGATTCTTTAATAGATTTTTGGCTTGATACGACCTTCATTTTATTGGCTGCAGATATTGCCTTGTAGCGGTTTAGCTCACGTTCTAGGAGTTCATGACGCATTTTCTGGTTTCTTTCTTCTTCGAGTTCATCGATTCTTTTCTTGATTTCGCCCATTTTAGCAAGTGCGATTTCTAATCTTCTGTCTGCCTCATCTAATTGCTTTACAGCTTCAGATTTTTTTTCATCAAAATAAGATAGGCCAATCAAATCTTCAATGGTCTTTCTTTTTTCCTCAGATGAGAATTCAGAAATTCTTGTAACAGTTCCTTGTTGGACTGCATTTAGCTGACCTAAACCAGCATTTGCCATATCAAGAAGATCTAAGATATGACTTCGGTTAGTCTTCTTTTTGTTTAGATAGTATGTATTTTCACCATTTGCATCCATCTCTCTTGTAATCTCAACATTATCAGAATCAACTGGAATCTTTCTATCATAATTATCAAAGTGTACACTAGATCTTGCCATTTTAGGACCACGGCGAGATCCTTCAATATCATGAATTAATGAACGAAGTTTATCGACTCTCATAACTTTGGGTTTGTTTTCTCCCATTGCAAAGATGATAGCATCTAAGATGTTACTTTTACCAGAACCATTAGGGCCAGAGATCGACACAAGTCCGGGTTCAAACTGAACCGTGGTATTCTTGAATCCAAATGATTTGAAACCAAAGATCTCTACTTTTTTAACATGAACCAATAAGGATCTTGTCTCAAAAGGTAGGATAATCGATGGTTAACAAGTTTAGTTGACATAATTGCATAATTTTTCTTGTTTCAGTATGAAATTTTTCGTAGTGGTTACGTGCCTAACTATAATTATGAAGTAGTTTTTGTAAATACATGGTCAAGTTGGGATTAATTCAAACAGTCTCATATGGAACAAATGAAAAAGCAATAGCCAAAGTTTCACAGAGGCTAAAAAAATTAGGTAGAAGAGAAACAGACATTGTATGTTTGCCTGAACAATGGCTAAAGACAAACCAGATTTCAGATTTTGATTCAGAATTTTCAGACTTTAAAAAAATTGCAAAGGATTATTCCATGACCATTATTCCTGGAGCATTTTATGAAATCACAAAAAATAGAACGTCCATTATTGCGCCTGTTATTGGGCCAAAAGGAGAATTCGTAGGAAGGCAGGAAAAAATCCACCCTTTCGACTATGAACGAGATTCTGTAAAACCTGGAAAAGAGGCTAAGATTTTCAATACAGCCTGTAAATTTGGAGTGATAATTTGCTATGATATGGTATTTCCAAGAGTAGCAAATACTCTTGTAAAAAAAGGTGCCCAAGTGTTGCTCTCACCAAGCAGGATTGTGAGAAGAGGTATCAAACCATGGGAGATGTATGTTCAAGTAAGATCATTAGAAAATAGAATACCAATTTTGGCTGCAAATGTGGAAAATCGAAGATTTGGTGGTAACAGTATCATCATAGATTTGGTGGAAAATAATAAGGTAGAAAACACAAGGATAACAAAACTAAGTGGAGAAAGTGAAGTTACAAGAGAATTCAATCTCCAAAAATACACAAAAAGCAGAAAAATCAGATTTCGGGATTCAAATAAGTTTCAATAATTATTCGCCAGCAACAAACTTTTCACATGCTGCTTTTGCTGCAACATCAGAAGTTTGTTCTATTGGATGTTTCATCAAATAAGCACTTGCCGGTTTGATTGGTCCTCCAACGCCTCTATCAAGTGCAATCTTTGCCAATCGCACTGCATCAATTACAATGCCTGCAGAGTTTGCTTTGTCATCAACATCTAAACGAACTTCCATATTGTAAGGAATGTTTGCCCATTGACGGCCTTCAATTCTCATGAACATGAGTTTTGTGTTACCTAAGAATGGAATAAAGTCAGAAGGGCCTACATAGATTTGATCATCATCTAATCTTTCATCTAGTTGACTTTGAACACTTTCAGTTTTTGAGATTTTCTTTGAAACTAGTCTTTCTTGTTCTTTCATGTTTAGAAAATCAGTGTTGCCACCAACATTGATTTGGTATGTTTTTTCAATTTTTGTTCCTCTGTCATTACATAATTTAGCTAAAGTTCTGTGAACAATTGTTGCACCGACTTGACCTTTGATGTCATCACCAATACAAGGAATGTTTTTTTCTTCAAATTTTTTGGCCCATTCAGGATCTGATGCGATAAATGATGGAATACAATTTACAAATGCAGTGTTTGTATCAAGACAAACTTGAGCCCAGAATTCAGTTACTTTGTCTGAACCTACAGGTAAATAAGAGACAATTATTTCAGCACCAGTTTCTTTGATGATTTTTTTTGCCTCTTCAGCAATTTCCTCATCAGTCTTTGTACTTTTAATTGGCTTTACTCTATTTTCAACCCACAAGCCAACACCATCTAGAACTGGACTTTCGTAAACTTTGCCATCAGTTTTTGGCATCTCGTCTTTTGGAATCCAATCAACCATGTTTGGATATTCGTAGATTGCTTCATTGATTGGTTTTCCAACTTTGTTTTCTCCAACATCAAATCCACAGACAAAATCAATGTCATGAATTCCATATCCTGCTAATTTATCATGTATAATTCCAATAACTTGTTGAGATGGGTTTTTTCTATAGTATTCAATTCCTTGAATCAATCCTGAAAAACAGTTTCCTATACCTACCAAACCAACTTTGATTCTGTCTGCCATTCGAAAACAGGTGTTATTGCGCGGGTTTAAAGTTTTCTTAGATAACTAGATTGCTAAGGCAGGATTTTATAGTTGACACCAACGAGGACAATTATGGTAGATCCAGGTCGTCCAGTAAAAGATATTGAAATTAGTGCAGACACATCAATTGAAAAAATATTTGATGAATTATCTCAATCAGGAGGATTTGAATCGATAAATCTTTCAGATGGATTAGATATTCTAACTAAAATGATTTCAGATGATCAATGTCTGAAATTTGTTTCATTTGTAGGAGCTGTAGTATCAACAGGACTAAGAGGAATAATTAGAGATATGATCAAAAACAAATGGTTTGATGTAGCAATAACAACTTGTGGTGCATTAGATCATGACATTGCAAGACACTTTTCACATTACAAAGAAGGTTCCTTTACAATGGATGATAGTGAGTTGACAGATCAAAATATTCACAGATTAGGCAATGTGCTTGTGCCTATGGATAGTTATGGTCCTCTAATTGAAGAAAAGATGCAGGTATTTTTAGAAGAAGAATACAAAAACGGAACAAAAGAGATGTCTACTGCCGAAATATGCAAAATGATTGGAAAACATCTTGGAGAAGACTCGTTTCTTTATTGGGCATACAAAAATGATGTCAATGTTGTAGTGCCAGGAATTATGGATGGTGCAGTTGGAAGTCAGATTTGGCTTTTCACACAAAAACACAATGATTTTAAATTAAACATGACTGGTGATGCAGACTTGTTATCAGAATTAATCTTCAAAGCTGAAAAATCTGGAGCATTTATGATTGGTGGAGGAATTTCAAAACACCATACATTGTGGTGGAATCAATATAGAGATGGATTAGACTATGCATTTTACATCACTACTGCACAAGAATTTGACGGGAGTCTTAGTGGAGCA
The DNA here is from genome assembly GCA_965215075.1 of Candidatus Nitrosopumilus sp. Taxonomy (GTDB): domain Archaea; phylum Thermoproteota; class Nitrososphaeria; order Nitrososphaerales; family Nitrosopumilaceae; genus Nitrosopumilus. The sequence continues at coordinate 1,398,795 of OZ244033.1, read as the reverse complement.
TTAGTTCGAGAAGCAATTTCATGGGGCAAAGTCACACAGAAAGCAAGACAGGCCACACTACATGCTGAGGTTACAACAATACTTCCATTCATCTATGCAGCGCTTCTTTCTAGATTAAAAAACTAGGTTGAAAATAAGATAAAAATTATTAACCATACCAAAATGTAGTATTAAAAATACATTCAAAAGAAAAAATTGTATCTTTATACCTTGTTTGATACAATTCTTATTTTTGTGAAATTAATAGAATAGTTTCAAGGTAACTCCTCATGCCCTCATCCACAACACAACCCCCATTTCGGGCACCAAGACATGCATTTTCAAGATAAAGCCTATACTCTCTTGTATCTACCAAACTTCCCACACTCAACCAAATGTATCATCTACAAAACCCTCATCCTCGGCATCTACAATGTTAAGATGAATCAGTATCTCTATTCCCCTTTTTATCATGATAATTATATGGTATCATGCAATTTCTAGATTCTCTTTATGTTGTTTACTGCTAGCAACCTCTGCCTTGTTATGGTTCCCTTGGGTTTTGTCCTTAACACATAGTTACAACACGGACAGTACTTGCCATCCCACCATCAAAGATCTCACAGTTTGAGCATCTCTTCTGACCTACAGAGTAACGTCCGCTATTTTGTGGCTTTTGTGCCTTGTATCTATGGCAGGCATCTTCTTTTATTACCACCTTGTAACCATTACAGGTAGGACACCTTTGTCCTACAAATCCCATGAATACTGCCACATCATAACTATCAGGCTCTAAATTTGGGTGTATTCCTTTGAGTAATCTCTTCTGGCATCGTACTGCCTGTTTTCTTGTTATGGTACCTATGGTCTTTATTTTTTCTAGATATGATGCTATGGTGTATGATATTGAGACTTCAGTTGACATGTAGTAGTTGAATATGTGCTGGAATACGGGGATTAATTTTTCTTTGTTATTGAAAATGTCATAAAAGTTTTGATGATTCTGTTTTGTGAGTGTGAGGAATTCATCTAATTGTTTTTGATTTAGTTTTGATGTGCAGTTGTTTTTGCCAAGCCAGGATATTATATCAGGGATGATATCTTTTTGTCTGATAAACATTTCAATTAATAATTTGTTTTCAATTTGAAATTCTGTCTTTTCTTTTGGTTTAGGGTCTTTGTCATTTTTGTTTCTTGCATAAAACGGATCTGTAAACCCTTCATGCTCCATAGTTCTTCTAAAATGTCTAAGCGTTGATGGAGATAGTTTGCACTGTTCTTTTGGTATGCCTTCACCTGATAGTTTTTGATATAATCTATCCTCTATTGCAAGTAAACTATACATTGAAATTTTTTCATTTGGAACTCCTTCAATTTGAAACTGTGTTGCAATTTGTAGAAAATAATCTTTTTTTGTCTGTGTATTTTCAGAGTCTGCTAGTTCTTCTAAAATGAATTTATCAGTGATGTTTTTGATTTTAGTGGAGAGCAGTATTGTAGAACTATTTTCTAGATGACCTACGTCATCTAACTTTTGTTTTGTCACTGCAATTAACTTTGATTTATTTTATAATAATGATGTATAGTAGCGTGTCGTTAATAGTTAGTTTACAGTTGCGACGTTGTTGTTTTACCAGCTCTTTTTTTGTACCTATTTCTGAGCTGGTATGGTAGAATAGTATTTTTGCAAGGTTTGGAGTAATTCATCTTTGTATGTTTTAGGATCTTTTACAAATTCTGATACGGTATTATCCTCACCTGAAATCAAAATAACAATTTGATTAATTGGGATTTGTGTGAGTTCCTCCCACATGGTAGAATATGCTGTTCCTTGCAAAAAGTAATTTGTAATCCAGTCCTCTTGTTTTTGCTTTCGTGATGTTTTAAAGTCAATAATGGATAAGTTTCCATTATATTCTGCCACACAATCAGCAGTTCCTGCCATGGAGTGGATATCTGAGTATAATGCCAGTTCTGTTCCATAGATATGGTTGATTTTGTGCAGATATGGCTTTAATTTGTTCAAATGTGCCTCAGAGAGCAGGGAATGGGTATCAGAATACGGCCTGTTATTTAGGTACTCTTCTATTAGTTTGTGGGTTTTAGTACCAGTATCCGTTGCCTGGTGAATAATAAAATCTGCTACTGAATCTCCTACAGACTCTCGCCATTGTATGATTCCTGATTTATCTTGGGTTGCTGAAAGAATTGTGGTGATTGATGGGTATGATTTGCCTGAAATGGTTTGGTATGTTCTGCCATATCTTGAATTAATCTGAGTGGCTAGTGGAAATGAAGGTCTAGGTTTGTGGGTGAATATCAACGACAGACCTGTATTGCATTCTAGTATTTAAGGAAAAATCAAAGTGTAGCTGGTGTAGCTGAAGTAGCTGCTTTTCTAACTCGTTTCAGAAAAGTGAAAAAAAATAAAAAAATATTTTTTTTGAAAATGCAAAATCTAGAACGACTGTAAATGCCAGCTACATCAGCTACATCAGCTACACCAGCTACAAATGTCCGATTTATAATGTATCATGTGTCTTTAAAATGGACAAAAATATGAAATATCTGAAATTCTAGATTGTGGTTTGGTTTTTTGGAATTGAGCCATCTTTGGTCATACATCCAAACCAGACACGTTCAACCCTTCCATTGATCCTCTTTTCGCCTTTCTCCAGACCAAACTCTACCATCCTATCATTGAATTTCTGATTTGTAATGAATCGGAACTTGTCTGTCTTGCAGAACCTGATGTACTTTGAGTACAGTTCTGCCTTTTTGATGAAATGGTTTGGATCAAAGACAATGTGTTTTTCCATAAACTTTGAGACAGAATCAGCCTCTTGTATCCACTCATTTCTTGTCTGCTCGACTGTACTCTCATACCTTAACGTATTAGTTTCGATCAGCCTCTTTGCTATACTACATACAATATTGAAAATTCCTGATTTTTCATCAGTATTATTTTTGATGTTCTTTATTGTGTGATCCCTCAAATTCCCATAAAACTGCTTGCTCCATTTTATCAGCTCAAACTTTCTTGCAAAGCCGTCTGAGGAATCATCAACATCTGGCAGTTCGTTGGCAGAAAATATCAGAGTGGCAAATGGCGTAAAGGCATATGGCCCCTTGAACTTTTTCTCACAGTCTATGGCATCACCACCTATTAGTTTCTTGATCAGTTCTGTATTCTTGATTCCTTTTTTGCCAATGTCAGCTGAAATGTTTGCAGATTTTCCATCAAGGGCAGCTGCTGCAAATCGATTGTTTTCAAAGTCATGTATTGTCTTTGCAGTAATGTTGTTTTTTCCAAGCATTGAAATCAAAATATTGAATAGAACCGACTTTCCGTTGCTTCCCATGCCCACATGCATAAACGCTTTTTCAATTACATTTTCTGACACAAAGCACAATGCCATCATTTCAAGAACTAATGATATTTTTACAACATCATACTCCAAAGAACTAGAAAGAAATTTCAGAAACTTTGGGCATTTTTTTGTTCTGTCATAAAATATTGGATACTGAATTCTTGATAGATGTTTAGGAGTATGTTCTGCAAATTCTCCTGTCTTGATATTGTACAATCCGTTTTTTACATTGATTATATTTGTTGAATAGTCAAATTCGTCTGCAGACAGATATCCTGTCTTGTCACGTATTATATTTTGAATCTCTGCAATCTGTGATGTGTTGATTTTCTCGTATCGCCATATCTTTCTGCACAGTTGTGATATTACAAACTCTCCGTTCTTTTTGTATAATCCTGAATCATAAAACAGAATCTCTCTTGTCTCAAGTGTTACAAAGTTATATCTGCTCATTATGACGTCTGCAAACTCATACAAGTCAATTTCTGGTTTTTTGTCATTTGTGTTTTGTTTTCTTGATTCTTGTTTTGGCAGTACTACGTTTATGAAAAAACTTTCAGCATAAGAGCAGTTGTAATCTAACTCTTTTTCTTCAAGTGGTGGATTGCATGAATTGTTAATTTTCTTTACTCTTTCTATTGTTTCAGATTCTGTTCTTCCCTGTATTCTCAGTTTGACATAAAGTGAGTTCTGTTTTTGTCTTCTCTCTCCCTGAACAAACCCTCCTTTTAGCAGATCATCTGTGTCATATTGCTTTATGGAGCGATTTGTGTCTCTTTTCTGGTCTTTTCTAAAGAATCCCTTTTTGTGCAGTACACCTTCAATGTCAGGCCAGTTAATCTTTGCAGGCTCCAGACTATCTGAGACAAAATGATAGTTCCCATATTGCTTTTCAGGATGAACACTTGGAGGGAGTAGGGTGTAACCTCCCTCTGTCTTTATGTCAATCTCCATTCCCTCTGAATTGAAATACTTCCAGTTGCCCGGAGGAAAGCCGTTCTCCTTGTCTTTTGGTGTAAAAATCTGGTGGAATCCCTGCTTTGGAGTCTTTATTGTAAGGCCCTTTCGTAATGGAACGGTTGGATCATCATATAGAATCTCAAAGAGTTTAGAGTTGTCATAGTCAAGTGAAAACGTGTCTGACACTCTTCCGTGTAGCATTGCTACTGATTGATTCTCCTCTATTGGAATGTCACATTTTGAGGAGATGTATTTTTTGAGTGGGAATCCCTTTGGAGGCTCCTTGGTTCCAGATATTATAGGGATCAAGTTTCTGTTTTGTTGTTCCCTGAAATAGCTTACAACATCAGATACTGACTTTAGGTCTTCAGGCTTTGTTGTACTCATCATCAAACCTCCTGTTTGCAACCCTGTTGGTCTCATCAAATACATTGGTCAGAATCCACCAAGGATTTGTAGCCATACTTTTTGGAACCCAAGATTCCGTACTGTCATAGACTAGACCAGATCTTCCATACTCATCGCATTCATAGACAGAAACTATTCCATAGTAGGCCTTTTCTGTCTCACGTTGCGGTTCTACTACTGTCTCAATTGGAATCCATGTGTATTCTGTCTGTAGCATTCCCTCTGAAATGATTTCATCATGTATGGAATCCTCATAGTCAGGTTTTACCTTGACCAACTAACCAGATGACCTCCTTACAACATCAAACAACCTCTCCAATCTTTCTGGTTTGAACCGCTTTAGAATTTCAACCAAGTAATGATGCTTGTGACACAATAACTCAAAGTCAAATGGTCTTTTCTCAATTATTGGTAAGATGTATTCCTGATACTTGTCATTAGAACCAAAATCAGAATGAATCTTTTCATCTGCTCTGTACGTTAAATGATGAAAGTGGAATCTTTTGCCATATTTTTTACCACACACATAACACGCACCATCAAATAGGTTTGTAGCTACTTGCTTCTTCCAGTTCTTTATGAATTCTTTTTTTCTGTTCATCTTTGTTTACCATTACTTTATATCAAATGCAAAAAATAGGGAAAAATGGAAAAACGGTTTGTAACTATCGTTTTTCCATTTAATCGAGTTAGGACTGGGAGGATAATATTCCAATTTCTGATTCCCAGTTCTAGCTTAGTGTTCGTTCTAGTGAGCAGTCAACTGGATATACAGAGATTATACTGCCAGACTGTTTTACTGCAATCTCTATCTCTTTTCCTATCCAGTCCTTTGTCTCTTGGCCAAACTTTGAACGCAGGTGGTTGTTTGTGGCCTTGTTCATCTGCCAGATTGCAGTCTTGGGGTCAATGACGTCAGTCTCAACTGTACATGTCATCTTTTCACCAGTGTCTTTTCCTTCATACTCTGTTTTTACATAGTCTGGTTCTGAGACTATCTTGACTTTTTTGATTCCTTTATCCATTACAATTTTTCTGGAAATGTATGCCTTGCCGTCTGCTTTTTGCTCTTTTGCTGTTGCTATGATTCTGTCACCTCCTGTAATCGAATAACCGAGTTACTGTAACCTTTTCTAGATTTTGCAAGTTCTCTGTCTCTCTTGTTTGATGATGTGATTGGAGCATCTACCAAGACTCTTGTATCACAACAACGGCAACAATCTCTAATATCATACTGCATATCAAAATTAAAGAATCCGCCACACCAATCATGACCAATAACCAAACAGATTATCTTGCTTTTTACATATTCAAACAAAGATAATTCAGTAAACATGGTTTTGGTTTGAATCATTTTTGCTGTGCTCCATCATCGCTAAATTTCTGATGCGATGTTAATGTGGGCATTTGCAGGAATATTGATTTTATTTGGATTGCATATTTGGATGGATTTTGCTTGGTTAGGTTCTGTAGCTTTTCTAGCATCAAAAAGTTCCAAAATTCTATCTAACAAAGGATACAAGATAGTAATGATTGGATTAAGTGGAATGTTAGTTTACTTTGGAATTACATTTTTGATAGACATTATGCCTTAACCACAGTCTAAAATTTCAATTTCAGGCTTGCATTGTTCATTAAACAAATCAATTTTTTCCACAATTACTTCACAAACTTCAGGATCAAGTGATTTTTCATACGAAGTGATTTTATTTACAAGTTGCATATGTTGAAGTCCACAGGAATTTCCTGAAAAACTAATTAAAATTCCAACAACGACAATTGCAATTAAAATTAAATTTCTTGTACTAGTTTTTTGAAATGTCAATTTCTATAGTAGAAACATTACGCTGTTTTCCATCCTGAGAAGTAAGAGAATCAGATGAAATCCTTACATCACTAACAACATAGCCTACTGAATCCATTCTTTTTACAATCATTTGGGAGACATCTACAGCCTGAGTAATTCGTTTTCCTCTTGCCTTGATAGTTACAGTCTCACGTGTAGATAATTGTGTTAAAGTTGCAGAAACATAAGTCATGATTGGTTTTGTTCCAACAAAAATCACATCACGTTCTTCTGATGGTTTTTGTTCTGGTGTTTCACTAGTGGTTTCTGGTTCAGGTGTTGGTTCTGGTTTTGTTCTAGAATCAAATTCTGATAAAATATCTTCTGCGTCTTTTGATTTTTTAGGGTCACTCAATTTTTAAATTCCTTTTCTAACAAAATTCTCTCTCGCTTTTATTTAATTTTTCAGGTTTTTTCCACTAACATAGTCTTCAAATATTTTTTCAAGATCATCATCATTACTACATTCCTTAATTTTTTCAACTAATCCTTGTTCTTCAATTTCATAACAATTCAAAACATCTTGAGAGTCTTTAAAAATCAACATTGCTTTATTTTTGAAAATGCAATGGTAAAGTTTCTCTTTTTCCATTTTTTCAGGTTTTAAATTAACGCCATTCTCATCAACAGAAAGTGGATAGTCCATGAAAATGATGAATTCTCAGAGTATTTAGATTATGCACAATATTGTAATATTCAAAAAAACCAAGTGTAGTATTGGAAACAAGAGTAGTTTTCCACATAGATTTTGATTATTTCTATGCTCAATGTGAGGAAATTCGTTCACCAGAACTAAAATCAAAACCAGTGTGTGTTTGTGTATACTCAGATAGAGGGGGAGATAGTGGTTCAATTGCAACTGCAAATTACACTGCAAGAAAATATGGTGCCAAATCAGGCATGCCAATTGCCTTTGCAAAAAAAAGACTTGAAGACAGACAAGATGCAGTGTTTTTGCCTGTAGATTTTGATTACTATTCAGAAATGTCTGAAAAGGCAATGGAGATAATGAAAACGTATGCAGATATTTTTGAATATGTTGGAAGAGACGAAGCATATCTAGATGTTACAAAAAGAGTTGAATCAGATTTTGACAAAGCAAGTCATTTGGCACAACAAATCAAAAATTCAATAAGAGAAAAAGTAAAACTTAGTTGTTCAATAGGAGTTACTCCGAACAAACTAATCTCAAAAATTGCATCTGATTTTCAAAAACCTGATGGACTTACAATTGTTGAACCTGACAAAGTTGATGCATTTTTAGAACCATTAGAAATTAGAGCAATACCCGGAATTGGTAAAAAAACAGAAACAAGATTTTCGGAAATGAATCTAAAAACGATTCAAGACTTGAAAAAGTTAGATGTTTTTACATTGAATAAGGAGTTTGGAAGAAAAAGTGGAACTTACATTTACAATGCTGTTAGAGGTATTGATAATGATCCGGTAAAAGAAAGAGAACCAAGAATACAATATAGTAAGATTATGACTTTGAAGAAAGATTCAAAGGATTACCAATTTCTCTATGAAAACTTGTTAGAATTATGTAAGGAAGTACATGAGGTAGTTAAGAAAAACAATCAGATGTTCAAATCTATAGGAATTCATTTTGTTCAGTCTGATTTATCAAATAAATCAAAATCACGAATGTTAAGAAATCCTACTGCAAATCTTGAAGAATTACAAAAAAATGCAGAACAATTACTAAAGGAATCATTAGAAAATCAAGAAATGACTATTCGTAGATTAGGGGTAAAAGTTGCAGAGCTCTCGGACATCCAAGGACAAAGGGACATTACTAGCTACTTCTAGGCGGTGTTTTACCCTTGGCTTCCAATCGTTTTAGCCGTCTGGATTCTATCATAATGACGACTAGAATGAATGCAAACAGCCACGGCAAGAACATGATTTCACCAGCTATTTTGTGATATTCTTCCCAAGCAACTGGGTCGGTTGTAACTTTTAGAGCATACCAAGATAATGAAAATATTCTAATCAAATTAACAGTGATAGTTCCAACAATTCCTAAAACAAAGTATATGGCTTTTCGGTTTCTTGGAATATTCATCTTTAACATGAAAGCTCCAATCACCAAAGAGAAGATGATGATGCTGTGAACACCAGCAGATGGCCAGAAAACTTGTAGTGCCATAGAGCCATGATCACCACGTAAGAACATTACATTGTCTTTAGCAACAGCTGTTCCAAGATCAAGAACTGTTATCACCCAAACATTTGCCTCAACAAAGAATGGTACAATGTACTGTAATGGACCTAGTGTATCATATGGGAAGAATGCATCAAGGGACAAAATTATTGCAGTTCCAGTAAGAAAGATTGGTGCTGCAGGGGCAATCCTAATCCATCTTTTACCAAAAAATATACTCAATGCTGCGACTACAAATATAGCCATTACAATAAAGTCCCATACCCAAGTCCAAGAATAGATTAGTTGTACATCAAATTGTTCTGCAGATGCAATAATGTAATCTCTTAAACCATGTTCTAATGCAATTAGATATCCAATTGTTGCAAGGGCCATAGGTACAACTGCAATTAATCGTTTTTTTGAAATGATAATTTTTAATCCAATAAGTTCAGCAACAACAAAGACAAGTGCAAAAATATATCCCCCCCTACCTTCATTCCAACTCCAAGCAATTGAATTGGGATATGCGATCATTGAAAATAGAATTGGGCTAGCTATAATCAAAATTCCAGCAATAAGATTCCAATTCTGCATTATGATTTACCTGAAAAATGGCAAATAAATAGATCAACTTTTGAGTTTTGACAATTTATCGATTAATTATACAAAGTGGGAAAAGATGCTAGTTTTCTGCATCTTCGATTTCTTCTGCTTCTGGGTCTCTTTTGTGAGGCCTAATTGGAACGTAAATGAATGTCACATCAGTTACTGAGCAGACTCTAAGATACATTTCAAGGTTGTAAAAATTTACCCTTTTGGTGTATAATTGACACAAAAACCAATTTTTGAAAAATTTAGGAATTTTTGAAGAAAAATTTTGGTATAATTCGATTGTCAACAAGTATTGAATGATAATTTGTTATGGAAGAAAAAATGGTGAAAAACATGGATTGGAAGGTTTTAGCAGGAATTGTAATCATTATAGTTGTTGGAATTTTTGCAATAGTGAATTATCAAGATGGTTTGATTGAGGAAAAACAATCTAAATTAGATTTGTTGTTAGAAAGATCACAAATAGAATTAGAGAAGGTTGGTAATTCTACGGAGATTCATTTGTATCCTGAGGATCAAGTCAAATTATTTCACATGTATGCACATTATGAAGACGAAGATTGAATGAAGGGATTGCAGTTCCTGAAAAAGTTAATTTTATTCCAAAAATTGAATTAAGAGAAGATTATGAAAAAATAGGATTTTTTGAGGATCCTCAAAATACCATGTGATAATTCCCATCTTTACTGCAAATGCGTACAAAGAGCCAGGATTTTACAATTATTATGAAAAGACGTGTGACGAAAAATGTTTGACAGTACCAATTCTGAATAGATCGTCAGGATACACTTCAAGTGATAATGCAGTTAAAATTTTGAAATTCTTGCAATATGAAATGATTACAGATATAGATGTAGATAAGAATCCAAATATTTTAAAACAGTATGACAAAGTAATCATGTTACATAATGAATATGTAACTAAAAGTGAGTTTTATGCAGTTATCAGTCATCCCAATGTGATTTACTTGTATCCAAATGTGTTGTACGCAGAAGTTGAATCAAACTATGAAAAAAATACAATTACACTTAAGAAAGGACACAATTATCCTGAAATAAACATATTGAATGGATTTGATTGGGAATATGATAACACACCAATGGAATATGACAATCAATGTGAAGATTGGGAATTTTATCCAATACATAATGGCTGGATGTTAAACTGTTATCCTGAAGATTCTTTGTTAATGAATGACAAGGAGTTTTTGATGAAGATAAAAGAGTTCTAATTTAATTTTGATTTTGCCAAAAATTAGGCACGAAATCTCTTATGAATTGAGTTTGCATTCAATTTTTAGTGATTTTACAGTTGTAAAATAAGTTACAACCAAAATTGCTATTGTAATTATTCTTATTGGAATTTCATAATTTGTGAGAAAAGCAGTCGCAGTAGCACCAACTGAGCCAAATGTGGATATTACTGCAAAACCAATTGGTCCACAACTACAAGCTCCGGCAGCTGCACCAATAATTGAACCGCTTATACCTCCACCCATCTTTTGTTTTGAAGTTTTGAGAATGTTGATTCTGTATATATTCATAGGAATTACTAAAGCAGAAAGTCCTGAAAGGATTACAATCAATGCAAACCCAAATTCAGTTCCAGATGGAAGATGACTAACAACATAGGGCTCAAGAAAAATGTATTCAGACATTATTAGCAATCCAATCAACATAGGAATAAAAATTGAAAATGCAAGAAGTATGTATTTGAAATTTGAAAACACAGGTTTGATTGTCTGTACCATTTAGATCATAGGATCCAACACTTGCTTAAAGACAGAGAATGGTTGTGCACCACCAATTTGTTGTTGCCCATCAGGACCAACAATAAAGAATCCAGGAGTTCCTCTTACACCATGATCTCTAGCTTGCTGAGTATTGTATTGAACACGTTTTGAGTATTTTTCAGAGTCAAGACAACTTTCAAACAATCCCATATCAAGACCTAGACTAAATGCAAATGCTTTGAGTCTTTCAATATTTGCCCAACCACCATCAATTTTGTCTTCTTGTAAATTGTAAAGCATATCATGGTATTCCCAATACATTCCTTGATCCTCAGCACAGTAAGATGCTTGAGCAGCCTTTGGGGAATCACGTCCTAGGAATGCCATATCAACAAAAACTAAATTTGCTTTTCCAGTATCAATGTAATTTTCTGTAATTGCAGGTTTTGTATTATGAAACCAATTATAGCATTGATGGCATTGATAATCACCAAACTCAACAATAGTTATTGGAGCAAATGGGTCACCCAAAATTGGTGAACCCATAGCAGTAGAGATAGTACCATGAGTTCTGCCCATACCAAGATTAACAGTTTCAGAAGGAGAAGATGAATAAGATGCAATTATTCCTGCGGCTATTGCTACAGCAATAACGCCTATAATTACGCCTTTTTTATTCATAATTCAAACCAGTAAACTTGGTTAAAAAAATGTTATTCCAAATTATTTGTTGACTTTCGTCTAAACAAATTTGCAAATTTTGACATGGCAGTATCAATTGGACATACCTCACAAGCAACATTTGATGAATGTCTATCAAAATGCTTTTCAAATTTCTCACGGGATTCGAAAACTAGATCACATCTTGAACAATAGGCTTTAGTTACGTTGTTCTTGGATCGTTTTTCCACAAGTCTTTTCCGTAGTTAGTGCTTATAAAGATCCTGTTGAGATTCAGCATATGAAAAAAATCTTTGATAAATTTGTGATAGGTTTTTTGTCCTAGTTTTATGCATGTTGTGGTATTGTAGTACAAAATACTATGTAAGAACAAATCGCTATTCGATTATTACTTACAATGTTTTAGGTGAGCAGGTAAAAATCGATGAAATTAGAACAGAATTCAAAAATTACAAAGTTGCTCAAAGTTACATTTCAGACTATCAAGAAAAATTTCCATATTATGATTTTTCATTAACATCTGATATTCATGAGTTAAAGAATAATTCAGTTCCTCGAATTTTTAAAAAATTTAGAGATAATGAATTCTCATGTGAGTGGTAAGTTCTACTTGATATCGCGTCACAAATCCACAATGTGTGCATGCAAACATTTCGGTTTGTGGAGTACCTTCCCTCTCAATTTCTTTGCCTGAAATTGATTTGATACTAATAATATCGTGATTTGAAATTACAGCAAAATTATGGCCTTCACCAATTGAATCAAGAAACTCCTTAATGGAAGTGATAACTGTGGCGGTATCAATTATTTCATCATCATCTAATGTAGATAGAGTGAATTGGTGATTTTTTAGGGTAGGAATGGCGGCTACCTGATCAGAAACATAAACGACTAATTCATGCTGTATAGGTAAAACATCCTTACAGTCAACGGTTAGCATAAAATTCAATGGTCAAATCAATATTTTAGTTTAACATTGATTTGAAAATGATTATTATGGTTTAATTTTGTGAGTTTTGTAGATGAGAGACTCAGAAACATTTGGAATAGAGAAGGGGTATGGAGAGGAAGTCATTACATGGTTAAATGAGCAGTCAAAAAAACAAAAAATCAAACTTGAAGCAAGATTGTATGATTATGATATTTCTACAAAAAATTTTGGAGATTTTGAAATGTTTTCATGGATGGGAGATGTTCAGATTGCAAGAAAGATGATCATTAAAGCAAGTAAAAGATTCAAGGTCAAAGTAATAGAAGGAGGATTCAAACCAAAAAAACGAACATTTACAATGAAAAAAGTGGATTATGCTAAAGTCAAAAAAGGAGATAAGACTATAGGACAATTAGAATTTGTTGCGTCAAGATTTGGAAGTGGTCATTGGGAAATTCAAGATGAAGAACGTCATTAAAAAAATAGGAAGAGGCATAAATTGAAAATAGGAATTGTTGGACTTGGAATGCTTGGTAACGCAGTAGCATTGCACTTACTTGATTCAGGCTTTGAAGTTTCAGTGTATAACAGAACTAAAGAAAAAACAAAACAAGCAGAAGAAAAAGGGGCAAAAGTTGCATCATCACCAAAAGAGATTGCAGAAAATTCAGATTTGGTAATTACAGTAGTTAAGGATGCAGAAGCAGTAAAAAAAGTATCATTTGAGAAAGACGGGATTATTGAAGGAAGACATGAAAAATTAATTGTTGCAGATATGAGTACTGTTGACCCAATAGAATCAAAAAACATCACAAAAAATTTCCAGGAATACAGTATACAAAAGTTAGACATTCCTGTGATGGGAGGACCTAATGTTGCCATCACAGGAGATTTGGTAATGATGGTGTCAGGAAACAGACAGAGTTTTGATGATTGTGATAAAATATTTGAAAAGATTGCAAACAAAGTATTTTTCCTAGGTGAAGCAGGCGTTGCTCACTCTGTCAAATTAGCCATGAATTTGCAAATCACTATGCTTGCTTTAGCATTGTCAGAAGGAATCACTCTTGTCAAAAAAGCAAATGTTGATCCAAAAATTTTTCTTGAAATTTTAAACTCTACATATTTCAAAACGGGAATGAGTGAAAAAAAGGCATTCAAAATGATTGAAGGAAAATATGATACGACATTTACACTTGCAAATTTGAAAAAAGATATTAGCACAATGACAAATGCTGCAAAATCTTTAGGGATTACACTTCCAATGATTGAAAAAGCCGAGGAAATTTACGAAGATGCAGTGAAGGAAGGATTGGGAGAAATAGATTATACTGGAATTATAGAATATATCAAAAAAATCAATGAAGGAAAATAACCCAATTTTCTCAATTGTCGACTACTTTTTATAAAATAAAATAATGTTAAACTATGGTGACATCTGAAGAAATTAAACAATTAGCAGATGAAATTTTTAATGCTGATCCAAATATTGTTCACCAAGGGATAATTGATTTAGAGGGAAACCTCTTGCTTGATCAATCTTCAGCTGCATCTGAACCAGCTGAACCCGAGCCGGATAGAATTGCATTTTACGAGCAGATCAACCAAAGACGGCATACACGAGAACATTTTGATGAGGTCTATGGAAAAACGGAGTATATTCACATAGTTAGAGAAAACATGCAGCAAATGATTCTATACTTACCAAAGTTGACAATTTATCTTACTTTGGAAAAATCTATCACACCTGATGAAGCAAAAGCTGCTGCTCTAAAAATCAAACTAGTATCTAGCGAATCCATCAAAGACACAATTAACTAAATAATTTCAACTTGGTCTAAACCGATGATTTCTGTTTTAGTATTATGAGTGATATTTAACAAAAATTCTATAAGATACTTGTGATATATGAGATTATGAGATTAGAAGACAAGGTAGCAATTGTTACAGGAGCATCTAGCGATATAGGCAAAGGTATTGCCAAGAAATTTGTTGAAGAAGGAGCAAAAGTTGTTCTTGTTGCAAGAAATCTAGAAGGATTAGAAAAAGCACGAAAAGAAATTGGAAATGAAGATTCTACAGTTTCAATCACTTGTGATTTAACAGATGAATCTTAAGCATTACAAGCAGTAAATCAAATCATGGACACTTATGGAAAAATAGACATTCTTGTAAACAATGCAGGAGCAATTAATGACCCCAAACATTTTCACGAGATGTCAGATTCTGAGATAAAAAAACTCATTGATGTTAATTTGTTGGGAGTTTTCAACATGACAAAAGCTGTTTTGTCAAAGATGTCAGATGTAAAAAGTGCTTCAATTGTAAACATTGGTTCCATTTCAAGTGAAAGAGCAATTCCACGAGTACATTTAGCAGTTTATTCAGCTACAAAAGCAGCAATACCCATGTTTACAAAATCTATTGCTGTTGAATATGCAAGAAGAAACATCAGATGCAATTGTGTCAATCCAGGAATTATCAATTCAGGCTCAATAAAGCCATATCTTGATGATCCACAAGCAAGAAAAGTTCTTGAGGAAAGATTACCACTTGCAAGAGTTGGAGAACCAGAAGATGTTGCAAATGCAGTTACATACATGGCTTCAGACGAAGCAAGTTGGGTTACTGGTACCATTCTAAATGTAGATGGTGGAAAAACAGCATCAGAAGGATAGCTGTTTTTTTAACAAGGTATTTGCAAGTAATTGCGAAACTCGAATTGATTCTGGAATGGAACCATGCAAAGTTAGTTTGTTTAAAAGATATTTTACATCTTCAATAGTGCAACCTTCTTTTCTAATGAATACATCATGTGAAGTATCCAAAGTGATTTTTTCTTGTTTGCCTAGTTTCTGATATTTAGAAATTTTTGATTCAAAAGAATTTGGAAAATGATGTTTGATTGCATCCTCAATTCCTTCTGAATCATGATAGGAAATCCCAATAATTGGAATTTGAAGAGATTCATGGATTTTTTTAATATCAATGATGTTATACATTGAGACAATCAAACCAGAAATTAGGACATGGCTGATATCGGGTCTTTGAAGGTCATCATACATTTTTAGAATTGTATCGGTTGCATCGTTGCCTTCTAGAGTAGCACTACCGAATACAAAACCATCAATTACAAAGTCTCTTCTCATAACAATCCCAGAAAAGATAGATTTTGAAGAATTTTGTTTGAAGCTTTCTGCAATTGCTAGTCCGCGTAAACCTTGCTTTTCAAGATGAAGAGATCTCATTATTTTTTCTCCTTGAATATACTCGATAAGTCAGCCCAGTAATTGTCATAATAATTCCAGTAATTACAGACCACATTGCAAAAGAGAATATTTCAGATTCTTCCACGATATCATTAATCCCATTAACAATTAAATAGATTTGATACAGACGTGATTTATGCCTGAATTTACCTGTCCTGAATGTGGAGCAAGACTATTTCATGAAAATGAAACCACATTAAAGGTTCAAGAAACAATTCATTCAAAATTTTGTAGAAAAAAGGAGGGTGAAACTCACAGTTATATGCATAGAGATCCTGCCCATATGGAAACTTTTGATGTAGAAAGAGAAAACGACTCCACAGGCACACCAGTTTTAAAAAAATAATTTTTGCACATACCTCAAAATTATATCTTAGAGATTATTCAGTCAATTAATTGTCAGATGAACATGGTTATGATTTAGTAGTTGTTGGCGGAGGTCCTGCTGGTTCTTCAGCAGCATTTGCTGCAGCAAAAAATGGAATAAAAGTAGCATTAATTGAAAAGGAAAATTCAATTGCAGAAACTGTTAGAACAAGTGGAGTTACATGGATTCAAAATATCAAAGAATTTGGCATTCCAGATAATTGTTTTAATCCAATTAGAAATTTTTCGTTTTGTTCACCAAATAACGAAGTGACGATAAGCGATTCTGTCGCAAGAGCAGCAGTGTTAGATGTTAGAAAAACTTACAGATGGTTAGCACAACAAGCAGAAAAAGAAGGAGTAGACATTTTTGTTAAAACTAACATTAATGAAGTACTCAAAAATAATGATGGAGACATCATTGGAGTAAGTGGAGTTGGAGTGAATGGAAAAACAATGTTTCATTCAAAAGTAGTAATTGATGCAAGTGGTTTTCTATCTACTGTTTGTAAAACAATGGGTTTTGTTTCTCAGTGGGAACGATTTGGAGCAGGAGCTGAATATGAAGTAGAAGCAGAAAATGTTGATTCTGAATCATGGTGGTTAATGGTAGGACAACAGTATTCACCAGCAGGATATGCATGGATATTTCCTTTAGGGAAAAATATTGTAAGAATTGGTGTAGGAGTTGGAAAACCAGAATCCAGTGTGGATCCTACACAAAGACTAAAAGAATTGATGGACAAAAAGATGGGTCCAATAAAGAAATTAGGGAAAATAACACCAATAGAATTTCATTATGGACTTATTCCAAACGACGGATTATCGCGAAAAACAGTTTTTAATAATTTGATTTTGGTTGGAGATTCTGCTGGACAAGCAAACCCATTAGTCTTAGAAGGAATTAGGTATGCGATAAGATTTGGAAGAGTGGCAGGAAAAGTTGCAGCGGATGCGATAAAATCAGGCAATACAGATGAGCAAGCACTATTTCCATATGAAGAAAATTGGAGAAAAGAAATTGAATCAAAAATCAACTCAGCAGGAAAAGTTCAGGATAGATGGATTGGATTAACAGATGAAGAATGGGACAAAGAACTGGATATCATCAAAGAATTAAAGCCTGAAGAGTTTCTTGACTTCATAAAAGCTGATTTTGGATTATCCAATATAATAAAATTAGCAACACACCATCCAAAGCTTGCAGTAAGACAGCTTTTCAATCTAGTAAAAGGAAAAAATTAATCACTTTACGTTAAAGAAATCAGTAACTACTACGTCATGGTATTGTAACTGAACAACATAAACGCCTGGTTCAAATGGTTGTGATAATACTTCAGTGAATATACCCGATGAGTTGTCTTTTAATGTAATTTCTTCAATTAAGGTGCTTTTTTGATCATACAAGTCAACAAAAAGATCTTCTCTAAATGCAATAGTTTTTTGAACAGCACCAGATAGAACCAACTTGTCATCTTCATAAAGTGCTTCAATTACTGCAGTGCGTGATCTTATTGGAAGATATCTTTCGATGATTGTTTTGAGCTCATCAAGATTGTCATCAACGTTTTCAGCATCTTTGCTTTCAAATCCAAACTTTATCTCATTAATTACTGATGCAAATCTAGGATTTTCTTCAAAGTTTTGGCCTCCAAATTTCTCAGCAAAGGATTCTAGTTCATCAAATTCACGCGCTAAATCTACCATATTCAAATCAGATTTTGTGTATTTGTAATCAAATTCTTCTTCAACATGAACAATTTGCGTAGCCTTTGAATTTTGATATTGTAGCATTGCCACATACAAACCTGGTTCAGTAGGAGCAATCCATTGAGTGTAAAATGCACCTTGTTTGGTATCAGTGAATTCCATTGTACTATGAGTACTACCATCCATGTTGTATACGGTAACATACAGATTTGCACGTCTATCAAAATTTGATTTTTCAGTGTGACCTTTGATTATCCAAATATCTTTTTCAGCATCATATGATATGTCATAAATTATTCTAGAACTAGTTAAAACCAGGTATTCACTAAGGTAATCTCCAATCTCTGTAATTTTGGATTCAGCATCAACGAAATTTGCTATTTCAATTAATTCTTCAGCATCATCCATTAGTTTTTCATATTCATCAAGATTGTCGGCGAATTCATTGTTGTAAAAAGTAGAAACCATGTTTGAAAATGCATCTAGTTTTTTACGGAAATCAATGCGCTTTAATTCATCAACTGTATAACCAACATCAGAACCATTTGGATCATTTGCATATGCTTCTGAAACTAGAGTCCATTCATCAAACAAATTACGAACTAGTGCATCTGCTTGATCAAGATCATTTTTAATTACAAGATCTCTAACTGTACCAAGTTTTTCGTTAAAACTTTCTGTAAATTCAACGTACTGTGGTAAGAATCTGTTTTTTGTAAGACTAAGTTCAACCAAATTTTCAAGAAATTTCGCTCTCTGTAAGATATCAGCTGCCCTAACTTTGAATGCATCTTTGTCATAAGAATCCAAATCTGTTTTGATTAGAGGAGCTTTTTCACTTACCCATGTTAACAAAACTTCAATTCTGTCAATTCTGGTAATAGATGGGTTTCCAGATTCCATTTGTTTTGCAGTATCTAAAATTCTTAATGCATTATCAATCAAGAATAAATTTTCATAATCAGCTTGTATCTCTGCTTTTTCTTTCATTGATTTGTATTGGAATTCCAAAACTACCAGAGGGTTTCTCTTTTCTCTAAGCTCAGTCATAGATTTATCAAATGCAGAGACAATCTCCAAAATCTCATCAGAAGAACTTGCATTTTCTACTTGCTCTAAGAGTAATTTCCAAGCTTCGACTAATCCTGAATCGACTCCACTTACCAGTGAAATCTCAACACTTTTGCTTATTCTTGAAGAAATATCAATAATCTGTGTCATTTGATGAATTTCAGATTCAGATTCTAAGATATCTTCAACAGATGTTGCAAATGCCAAATCAGATTCTAATTCTTCCCAATCAGGCATTATGAGATTTGCAAGATCTGAGTTTTCCTCAGAATCAGAAGATAGGAAACGCTCAACACTATCTAGTTCACGAAGCAGAATTGCTGCCTGATGCAAGTTTGCTACACGTTCTTTTGATTCAATTAATTCTAGAATAGATTCTTTAGCTTCCAATGAAGGTTTGATAGTATCCCAATCATTTTGAACAAGTCTGTAAAGATCACTTTGTTTTCTAGACACTACATCAAGATATCGAGATTTTGAAAGAACGTCAATTAGTTCTGTAATTTCATCAGAGTAAATAGGAGCTGTTCCTCTAGCAAAAATAAATCCTACTTCATTTTTAACAGATTTGCTCATTACCGTGTCAGATTTTTTCATTAAATTCAGTAATGTTTCTTCTAACTCATCAAAAGTAGGAGTATGTTCAGTTGTTTTTTCAGGATTTACATTTCGGATATCAACAAATGCATCAGTAAGTAAATCTATCGCTTTTGTTTTATCTCCAATTTCATAGTAAAAAATTGCAGCAAAAGTTGTTCTGTCAACAGACTTTGCAATTTCAAAAGAAATTTCATCTTCAGATAATAGTTGTCCAACTGAATCCAGAGATGAAGTAACTGCAGGTCTAATTAAGGGGTCAATCTCAATAATTAATTCATCATCAAAATATGTATCCCATAAATCAACATAAGAAGATTCCAACACATGTAAATCATCAGAATCTTGATTTGCTGTTGGAGCTACAATGTCAAATGTTTCACTAATTAATGATGCGTGATCAGAGTGTAAATTTTGTGCTAGAGAAATTTTTTGTTCTTGAGTTGGTTCTGAAAAAGAGTCTGATGACACATTAAATGAAACAGATTTTGAGTAATCACCATAAAATAATTTAATTTCATATTCTCCTGGAATGCCACAAATTCTACCTTGTAGTGGAATCACATCAGTTATGAAGGCACCATTTGTTAATGGCATAAGTTGCTGAATTTGACATAAATCACCTTGAGGATTTATGATTTGCATAATTAGAAAAGAATCATCATCAAGATTTGCAACTTGACCATAAATGAACAAAGGCTCGCCTCTATCATAGGTTCCAAAAGTGTCTAAAATTGAGATTCTGTCGGGAGTTTGTGCAGAAGCATATACAGGCATTAACAAAATTACCATTAAGCTAAAAACCACAACTGTTTGTCTCACAAAGATCCAAATCTATGCTCATCTTACTTAAAACTTGGGCAGTAATGATACGGAAGTACAATTTTGAGCAATTTCAATCAAGTCAGGCAACTACCGTAGAATAGCTACCTGATTCAATTGATGGCACAGTATCGGTCTGGTTGGTTTTGTGAGACATACAAATTGAATGAAATTGCTCTATAGTACACGTAGTACAATCTTTACAAATCATGCTAGTTGGCCTCATACAATGAGAGCATTTGGTATTAACTAGTAAGTATCCACCACAGTTTCGGCATGATTCATCAGGCAATTCTTTTCAAACAAAATTAACAAAATTTGGATATAAGCAACACATAGAAATCGTTCATCTCAAAGCTTAGTAAGCCAAGATTATAATGGATATGAAAAAACCAAAAATTATGAAAGTCAAAAAGACATTTGACAAATGGGCTCAAAATGGAAGGGCAGAATTAATGGAAAAAGAGCATGGTAAAAATGTTTCAAAATTTTTACAAACCATATCATTTGATGAACCATTTACTTTTCTTGATGTAGGATGCGGTAATGGTTGGGTCGTTAGAAAAATTGCTGGAGAAGATAATTGTAAAAAAGCTATAGGTATTGATGTTAGCAAAAAAATGATTGTGCAAGCAAAAAAGAAAATTGAAAGTAATAATGAAGAGTTTTACAGTGCAGATATTGAATCTTGGAAATATAGAGGCAAGTTTGATTTTATTTTCTCAATGGAAGCACTATACTATGCAAACTCTGTTGAAATTGCACTAGAAAAAATATATAAATTATTGAAACCTGGTGGACAATTTTTTTGTGGAACTGATTTTTACACAGATAACAAAGCCACTGCAAAATGGGCAGATATGATGAAATTAAAAATGCATCTTCTTTCAAAAAGAGAATGGAAGAAATTATTTCAAAATACAGGTTTTGAAGTAAAAACAAAACACATCAAAGATTTGAAAAACAAAAAGAAATGGAAAAGAGAATTTGGAACTTTATTCGTAATAGGCACTAAGCCTGCAAAGTAATACTCAAATGTTATCAGATGTAATCATTATTGTGTGAGCTGGAGCACGACATGCTGCTACGGCAGAGGAAACTCCTCCCTTCATACAGGAAATGTGATCCGGAGATGAATAATCAGAGATGATTGGCAACGGAGCAGAAAAAAATCCAATATGGCGCACGGTGATGGTTAACACCTGAGGTTTCCATAAAAGGAATGAAAAAGCCGACCCACATGGAGCAAAGCCAAACAGAACTATTGGTTCCTGTACCAAGTTCAGGTAGGCTGCAAAGCGAAATATCGTGAAAACAGAAGGAGGGTTACTCCCAGCACACATAATTTTAAAAATTTACAAATTCATAACAAAGATTCGAATTCTTTATGAATAGTATTCTTTGATTTAGACATGTGACAAACAAAGAATTAGAAAAATTCAAAGAAGATTTTCCAGGTTGGGAGGAATACTATAAAGAAACTAATGTAGAAGAAATGCCATGGTATGAGAAAAATTTAGATCATGATTTAGAAAATGAAATTAAATTGAAAAATATCAATACAGGGAAGTTTCTAGATCTTGGTACAGGTCCAGGAACACAAGCCATCCAATTAACAAAATATAATTTTGAAGTAACTGGAACTGATATTTCTCAAAGTGCAATAGATAAAGCTAAAAAATTATCTAATGAAGTTAATTTTGTAGTCGATGATATTTTAGAATCTAGACTAGATAAAAAATTTGATTTTATTTTTGATAGAGGGATTTTCATATCTTTGATATTTCACAAAGATCTCAATATTGTAAAACAAATTAAGCGGATTTTAAATGATAATGGTACACTATTCTTAAAATGTATGAGTGTTAAAGAGGAAAATGTACCAGAT
Source organism: Candidatus Nitrosopumilus sp. (assembly GCA_965215075.1). Lineage (GTDB taxonomy): Archaea > Thermoproteota > Nitrososphaeria > Nitrososphaerales > Nitrosopumilaceae > Nitrosopumilus. Next base: position 1,376,403 of record OZ244033.1, on the reverse strand, counting down.
AATGACATGCCACATAAATTATCAAAACAAGAAATAATGGATTCTTTTGAAGTTAATTTTGATATTCAAAAAATCAGTGATAGTGAATTTCGTGGCGCACTTGAATTTTATCCAAAAGCATTATTTGCAGTTTTGAAGAAAAAATAAATCTTAAAATCTTAACTCATTGAGCGAACTTGCTCTTTGCAGATATCTGCATTACATCCACAGATTGCATCACATAAGCACGCGTCTTGCATTGCACAATCACATTCTGAACCCATATCAGCTGATGCTGCACATCCACATGCTGCTTCCTCAGTAGTGGTTGCTGCTGGAGGAGGACTTTGTTGTTGTGTTTCTTCGTAAACACTACGGTGTTGTTGATAACCAGTATCATCTCTTAGTTGGGCTTCGCCTCTGTTGGTTTGATAACCGCCAGATGAGGCACTTGTTTGATAACCTTGTAATCTACTTGGATCAATTCCTTGTTGGCCTTGTGCTTCGTTCTTAAGAGCTCGACTACTTATGAAGAAGAATGCAATTCCAGCAACAGCTGCTATTCCAGCCATACCATAAACTATCATGATTGGAAAGTCACCAGTTGAAGTTGTTGCATAACCTTCTGGTGGAGTTGGAGTAACACCTGCAATTTCAACACCATCTAAAACATCTAATGCACCAAATCCAATTGCATACAAGTTACCTTGATCAGTTGATTGGACACTTCTAATAATGTAAGTTTGATCCGCCATTATCTCTGCTTCATGGACCCGCTCTACTTGTCTTCCTTCTCGAAGACTACTTTCACCCATAGTCCAACTAGATACTACAAATCCTGCAATATCTTCACTTAGACCAAATGTTCCGGCATCAACATTGATACCTGTTGGGTCAAACAAAAAGTGCCAGTTAGTAAGTGGTTGTTCTAAGATAAAGTCTGCGTTAAGGAGATGTCGATTTAAAACTGATTCAGCTTCAGTTCCAATAAAGTAGGTTGCAGCTTCAGGTTCCTGCATTTCAAGTACGCTCATTGGATAATTGATTTCAACACCATCAATCATAATTTCATCGGTTGTTGATAATGCTCTCCATCCCAAGTCAACTAAAGTTCTTTGAGAATCTTTTGTAATTACATAATCAGTTAAAGTTCCTTCAATAATTACTCTATAGTCAATTGAAGTATTGATGTTTCTTGCTTTAAGATGGAAATCGTAAGATACACTCAAGTCTGAAATTCTTGCTTGACTGCCATCTGACTCAATTGATGCATTAAGTTTGTTCATCAAGTTCTGAACATCAAGGTTTGATGCGTCAGCAGTTCCAGATACTGTCCATTCTTTTCCTTGTAGTTCATCAAATAAACCACCGCCATTTGGATATTCGATAAAGACAGTATTTTGATAAGTCATCTTAAATGGAGACGATTCATTATTTGGATTAATTCTTGCATCTAATTGGGCTGCCCATGCAGGAGTACTTGTACCAACTACAATAAGTGCTGCAAGAAAGACTGTGAAAATTATAGCCCTAGACACGTAGAAAATCCGTGAATTTACAGTAATAAATCTATCCAAAAATCCGGATCGCGTTCTTTTGAAAAAGTAATATGGAGTGATATAAGTAGACTTTGCAGTTTTAGGTAAAAATGATGATTACAGTCTTAGCAGGTGGCACAGGTTCAGTAAAACTAGTTAGAGGACTAGTATCCCAAGAATCCAAAGTCAACGTAATTAGTAATGTTGGAGATAATTATTGGCTTTATGGGCTCTATGTTTGTCCAGATATAGATACGATTGTCTATGGATTAACAGATCTACTTGATCAAGAAAGAGGTTGGGGAATCAAAAAAGACACATTCAACTTTTTGCGCCAAATGGAGGTTTTTGGAGAAGAGACATGGTTTAGAGTAGGAGACAGAGATGCTGCTACACATTTGATTAGAACTAACATGCTAAAGAATGGAAAAAATCTCAGCGACATTACAAAGTGGATGTGCGAAAAATTTGCAGTTGGTGCAAACATAATTCCAGTTACCGATAATAGTATTGAAACAAGGATAATTACAGACAAAGGAGAATTACACTTACAAGAATATTGGGTAAAACATAGAGGAAAAGATCCTGTTGAAGGAATTCAATACATTGGAGCTGAAAAGGCTCGCCCAAATCCCGAGGCTGTAAATGCAATACATGATGCAGATATGATAATTTTGGCACCAGGAAATCCATTAACATCAATTGGTCCAATGCTTCAGATAAAGGGAATCAGAAAAGAACTATCAAAGATTAAGAAAAAAGTTGTTGCAGTAAGTCCATTAATTGGAGATAATGCAATTGCTGGTCCAGCAGGAAAATACATGCAGGCTGCAGGAATAGAATCCAATGTATATGGATTAGCAAAAATGTATTCAGATGTATGTTCAAACATTATAATTGATACAAAAGATAGAATGCAAGTTAAAAAAATTCAAAGTTTGGACATGAAAGTCTTTGAAACAAAGATTACCATGAAAAACAAGTTAGCTGAAGACGCATTAGCAAATTTCATTTTAAAACAAGTACACGTATAACTTGAAAATAGCAGTAATAATTCCTGTAAAGACTTTCTCTAATGCAAAAACTCGTTTAGACTTACCTCCACAAAAAATTGAAGAGTTATGCAAAATTATGTTGGAAGAAATTTTGCAAACTGTTTCAATTTCACCACAAATTGAAAAGACAGTAATTGTAACTAAAGAAGAAAAAGCAATTCAAATTGCAGAAAAATTCAATGCAATTATCATAAGGGATGAAAAAGAAGAAAGTGTGAATAGTGCAGTTGCACTTGCAGACAAGTATCTTTTAGAAAATGGTTTTGATGCATCAATTGTGTTTCCACAAGATATTCCTTACATCAAAACACAAGATATTGATTTTATGTTAAATTACAAAGCCCCTCCAAATTTTGCCATTATTGTTCCATCAAGAAGATTCGACGGTACAAATGCTCTTGTCAGAATGCCAATTGATTTGATGGAGACGCATTATGATGAAGATAGTTACAAAATCCACATGAATACAGCTAAAGAGCACACACTAAATGTTGCAATGGTTTTTGTAAAAAGAATCATGTGGGATGTAGATAATGCTGAAGACTTGCAATTCTTATTAGAACAGAAAGAAAAGCCGCAAATTGCTCAAAAAATTAAAGAAATTTTAGAAAGTGCCTAGAAATCTGCCAAAATTAATGCCAAATGTGACGCTTTTCGTATCAGATCAGCGATAGACTTATAAATGATGAATTAGAAAATGTTAAATATTATTATAAAAGGTTTTGGGAGATAAAAATGGTTAAAACAGTAAATCCAAAGGACAGATGTCCAAGATGTGGACAAGGAACATTAGTTACAGACGCCAATACTGGTGAGAATTTTTGTGGAAAATGTGGTTTTGTAATTACAGATAAAGTAGAAGAATCAGGACCAGAATGGAGATCATTTTCTAATGAAGGTGAAAACAAAAGCAGAGCAGGAGTTCCAACTTCACTTGCAATGCACGACATGGGACTTGCAACTGTAATCAATCCTCAAAATAGAGATGCTACAGGAAAACCGCTTACAGCTTCTATGAAAAGTACTATTGAAAGATTAAGAACTTGGGATAGCAGAAGTCAAGTTCATGAACCAGTTGATAGAAACTTTAGACAAGCATTTAGTGAATTAGACAGATTAAAAGACAAACTAGCAGTAGGAGATGCAGTTATTGAAAAAGCAGCTTACATTTACAGAAAAGCATTAGAAAAAGGTCTTGTCAGAGGTCGTTCAATTTCAGCATTGATTGCATCTGCACTTTATGCAGCATGTAGAGATACAGAAACACCTAGAACACTAAAAGATATTGGACAAGCAAGTAACATCAAACGAAAAGATATTGCAAGATGTTACCGTTTGTTATTAAGAGAATTAAATTTGAAGATGCCAGTAGTTGATCCAATAAAATGTGTTTCAAGAATTGCCAGTAAAGCAGGATTATCTGAAAAAACAAAAAGAAAGGCAACTAAAATTTTACAAACAGCTGAAGAGAATAAAATTTCTGCAGGAAAAGACCCAATGGGATTAGCAGCAGCTGCACTTTATGTAGCATGTGTTACAAATGGTGAAAACAAAACTCAAAGAGATGTAGCAGAAGCAGCAGGAGTTACAGAAGTAACAATCAGAAATAGATACAAAGGCCTTAAAGTAGCCTTAAATTTGTAAATTAGAAACTTTTTTTGAATAAAATCTGCCCACAAACAATACAAGTACAGATAAAGTACCAGATATTATGAATAATATTTCCAAAGAAGACATTAGTGAATGGGAAAATGCTTCTTCAATTGAGATATAGTTAATTTGAGAAATAAAATTAGCATATGCAAAAACGAAGTAATTAGTTGCCCAATGAATTAACAAAGAGGCTACAAAACCATATCTAACATATACCCATCCCAAAATGATTCCACTTGCAGTAGCTTGTGCAAATTTTCCCTCACTCCAAGAATCACCAAATGCAATATGTGCAAACCCAAAGAAAATTCCTACAAAAACAATAACAGAGATTGCCTTTTTGTAATCTTGAATATCTAAGTTTCCAGGATTCCACAAGCATTTGAAAAAATATTTTGCTGAAGAACGAGTAGAGTAAAGTGCAAACAATGGAATTCCAAGTAAAATCAAACGAAAACCAATTTCTTCAATTATTGGTGCAAGGCTTACATAAAAAAATTGGATTAAGTCATTGTCTATTAAAGGAGGCACAATTTCAATATCAAATCCTTCTTGTACAAAATTAATCAGAACTGAAACTAAAATTAGGATTGAGAACCATTTAGTTATTCCAACCATATAGTTTGATTTTGTATCATATTTTCCATAGGAGATAATCGGAGTCAATGACTTTAGGAATCCGCTTTTAGGTCCTAAGATAGCAATTACAAAAATTATTACATAAAATGACCACAATACAACGAACGCATCACCAACGCTAATGTCAATTGGAGCTTGATACATATCTGTGCCATTAAAAATATCCAGGTGGGTTAAAGGAAATTCATAATTAATATCTCCTCCAATATCACTCTCAAATACTACAAAGATTCCTATTGGTAAAGAAACAAGCAATAAACCAAATACAACGGATAATACAGCTGCAAAAGGAATGCCAATAGCTTGTAGTGCCTTGTTTGAATTTTCCAATTTGTTCTAGTGTAATTCTATGCTCTCTTCAGGAAATCCTAAATTAATCAATGAATCTTTGATGGTATCTCTGTGATCACCTTGTAAGAAGATATAACCTTCTTTTGCAGTTCCTCCACAAGCATACTTGTTTTTAAGTTCCTTAGCAACATTTTCTAAGTTATTTAATTTAGGGTCCAATCCTTCTATCATAGTTCCTTTTTTCTTAAATCGTCTTGTTTCCAAACGGATAATAATTTTGGTACTGTCTTTGGCAAGTTCACCACAAGCACACAAGTCTTCTGGAAGACCACAAGTATTACAAATTACTGCCATACGTTCAAAATCAATTCAATCGTACGCACTATTAAGCCTTGTTTGATTGCTAGGAGGAAAAATAATAATGAGATTTTTTAGAAAGAAAATTAAAGAAAAAACATGTCCAAAGAACTTACAAAAAAAGCAGCTGAAATGTTGTTAAAAGGTGCCACGTTACTTAGTGAACCCTGCCCTTATTGTTCAGGAGTAAGAGTGATGAAAGATGGTTTTGCATTATGTGTTAGTTGTGGACGTAAACCTGAAAAAAAGGTCATTTCAAAGACAGAACCTCAAAAAGAATCTAAGTCATCATTAAAAGAAATTCTAGAAAAAAAGATAGAATTGTTATCAAAAGAGTTAGAGAATGAAGCCAATCATGAGAAACAGCAGGAGATTTTAAAGTCGATCAATTCAGCGTTAGAGGCACTAGAAAAAATAAAGAACAAGCAATAACTTTTTATGTATAAATTCGGGTTTCCGAAGTAGAATGAGCAGTAAGAAGAAAGGTGCACCACTACCAGCATCAAGTGGAGGTCTCATGAGATTTTTTGAGGATGAGACCAAAGGGTTCAAAGTAGATCCAAAAATTGTAGTATCAGTTCCCATTAGTTTAATTGCAGTTTCATGGGCAATCGATATCTTTTTAGCTCCGTGAAGAAACTATGGAAAAAGCACCAGACGATGTTTCAAATATTCACAATAGGTTTTCCCTTACTCTAATTAATCCATCATCACATTATTTTTCATTAGTCGCATCTTTAGTCATAGCTGCTGTAATTTCACTTACAACATATTTTGGATATCTAAGTGAATTTGGTGAAGAAGAAGTTTGGTATAGGCTTCCCGCAGTAATTGGTGTACTCGCTTTAACACAACTTCTCGATACAAGATTTACAAAGAAAAAAGAATATTCAAAATCATTACATTCATCATTGTTTGCAAATTTGTTGTGGATGGCTTCACTTCTAAGTGGACTGTTAGCAAGTGTTGTATTATCCAAAGAACCATCATTGTTTTTTGTAACTTTTGGAATGTTTTTGTTTGCGAGTTTCAGAATAGGAATTTACACTACAACATTAGGAGTAAGTATTAAGAAAGCTTGGGCAATATGTTTTGTTCAACCATTAGCGATGTTTTTGATTTTAATTCCTCAAGAAATGTGGCTACCACTACTAACCGATCCCGTAACATTAGGTTATGGAATTTCATTCTTGATAATTGCAAGTGTGTGGTCAGTCCTAACTGATAGAGCTGGAAGACCAGGGATGGAAAGTACTCATAGAACCATTCAAGCATATCTAGCATCACAAAAAAATGATCATGCAGAAGCAGAAGAAATTATGGAAGAACGTTCAAGTGAAACTAAAGTTGCTACATCCCAAATTAGATTATCATCACCTAATGGAGAAACAGAATTTAGAATGGTTTTGCCCGAAATACACCCAGGTCCATACCATCCAGTAGGAGGTAGTAACATTCCATATCTAATTTACAAAAACTTAGACTCATCAGCTATGGTTATGCATAGCATATCGGATCATGCACTAAACCTTCCATCTAAAAATGAAGTTGAAAATTATTTAAAAAATTTAGAAAATAGTGAGATTAGAGAAGAAGGAATACAATGTACTGAATCAGTTACAGTTCAAATTAACAAAGCAAGAGTAATAGGATTACTTTTTGGAAACAATCCATTATTGTTTTTGTCATTATCTCCACATGGAATGGAAGATGTACCAAGTTACATGAAAACAGAAATTGAACAATATGCAAAGAACAGAAATTATTCTAGAACAATGATTGTTGACTGTCATAACGCAATGGGTGAAGAAATTTCTAAAGAAGATGGAGAAGACATGTTAAAAGCTGCAAAATCTTGTTTGGATACTTTAATTACAAAAGATAGTTTCCCAATAGAATTTGGATACGCAAATTCAGATGATATGGATGTGTGGACTGAGGATCTTGGAATGGGGGGGTTAGGAATTGTATGTTTAAAGATTAATGAAAAAAAATTCTTCTTAGGATGGGCAGATGCCAATAACATGGAAAATGGAGTGAGAGAGAAAATTATTGAAAACTTTACAAAAAAAGACTATCAGTTAATCGAAATTTGTACTTCAGATACACATTATGCACCAGTAAAAGCTAGAAACAAAAATGGATACTACCAACTAGGATTAATCACAAGTGCAGACAAACTTACAAAGTGGTTGTTTGAGATTGCTCAAAATGCTGAAGCAAAGACAACATCAGCAAAATTCGAGATTTTAGAAAATGAAACAGAAGTCAAAGTCATGGGTCAAGGAATCTATGAGGATTATTCCAAAGCGCTAGATAACTCTCTAAAAATTACAAAAGGATTCCTAATTGGTGGAGTTTTGTTTTTTATTACTAGTCTGTTTCTATAGTTTTCATTTGATCTAGATTGCCATAAAATTCATCAATAAATGAAGAGAATTGGAAAATAGGCACAATAGGGACGCTTTCAATAAAATCAATCTTGTCTTGGAATAGTGTTACAATAACTGGAACAGCAACTGCCCCCGGGGTTTTTGCAACATATTGTTTTGTTCGTTCAATTTGTTTCTGGACAACGGTAGTCAATGAAGAAGAATTATAGCGTTTCCAATGTTTACAATCAATCAATATAGCTATTCCCAACCTAATTCCAACTACATCTATTTCCATTCTAGGTTTTGTCAGAATCATATTTTTAATAACCGCAAAATTTTTTGAAGTCAAAATAACTGCCATTAAACCTTCAAAATCTTTCCAATCTAATGCTTGAGAAACTTCATCAATTGGAAATCCTTTTTCAAGTAAAGATATTGCAATTTTTAATTTATCACCTTCTTCAAAATGATAGAAACTATCTTCTTTTCTACCAATGTTATTTTTAATTAATTCATCTAAAATTTGTTCTGAATCATTTAAACTCATTTTTGTGACAGCAGAAAAATCTTTAATTGAGATTCCACCCGAAATTATTCCTTGTAACCCAATAACCATTTTAGGATGAATTTTCAACTGTATGTTTTGATTCATGCTAGTGATATAGGTTTTATTACAAGCAACTAAAATCATGATTATGAAAAAATTGCTAGTTATCATACTATCTCTTTCAATTACAATTGTAATACATAATGAAGCTTATGCAGAAAAAAGCACATTTTTTGATTCAGTTAAGTTCATTCAATATCTTGATGAAAACACAGCATTAGAAGAAGTCAGAAATGGGAATTTGGATGTATATTATCACACAATTTCGTCGGACAGATTAGAAGATCATCAAGATAGAAGGGGACTACAAGTTTTTGATTCATCTGGAGGATCTTATAGCATCATAGTCAATCCAGCTGAATCTGAAAAATTCAATCCATTTTCTAGCAAGGAAATAAGATTTGCCCTCAATTATTTAGTGGACAGAAAATTGATTGTCAATGAATTAATGGGAGGATATGGTTCTCCAATTATTTCTAATTATGGTCCTTCTGAACCAGAATATCTAACAGTAATTGAGCAATTAGAGACATTCAATTTCAAATACAACCCTGCACTTGCTGAGCAGATAATTTCTCAAACATTGGAGGAAAGGGGGGCTGTAAAAATTAATAAAAAATGGCAGATTGATTCGAAACCAATAGAAATTACAATTTTTATCAGGGGTGATGATCCAGTTAGAAAATCCATTGGGGAAATGTTAACAGTAGAACTTGAAAAAATTGGATTCACAGTTAAGAAGGATTTTGGGGATTTAAACAAAGCATTTGTGATTGTATATGGTTCAAATCCGTCAGATTTGAAATGGAATTTGTATACTGAAGGATGGAGCCTTCCCGGATTTGTAAGATATGATTCTGTAAGATTAGGTCAAATGTACGCTCCTTGGTTTTCAAATATGCCTGGATTTAATGACCCCACATATTGGAATTACAAAAATGCTAAGCTAGATGAAACAACACAGAAAATTTACACTGGAGAATTTGAATCATCTGAAGAAAGAACAGAGTTGATACAAGATGCAGTTGTTGAAGGAGTTAATGAATCAGTGAGAATTTTTTTAGCAAGTAAAATTGATAAATATGTTGTAAATGAACATGTGACTGGAGTTGTAAATGATTTCGGTGCCGGAATTCCAAGTAGATTCACACCAATTAATGCAAAAAGCAATAATGATGAATTTGTAATTGGAGTAAAACAAATCTATCAAGGGGCATGGAATCCAGTTATGGGATTAACTGACAAATATAGTAGAGATGTTTGGGAAATAATTTCAGATCCCGGAACGTCTAAACATCCGTTTACTGGAGAAACATTTCCAGTAAGAACAAATTGGCAAGTAGAATCTGCAGGGCCAAATGAGAAACTTAGTGTTCCGCAAGAAGCAATAATTTGGAATCCAGAAACACAAAAATGGGAAAATGTTTCCTCAGAATCTTTTGCAACAAGTAAAGTGACATTTGATTTTGAATTTAGTAATTGGCACAATGGTCAAGAGATGGATATGAGTGATATTTTACATTCATTATATTTTACAATCGAGTGGGGAACCCAAACTGATGAGAATGACAAAACATTTGATACAGAATACACTCCAAGAGCTGCCCAAAGTATTCAAACAATAATGGGAGTTAATCCTCTTGATGAAGATACTGTTGAAGTTTATGTAGATTATTGGCATTTTGATGAAGGGAAGATAGCTTCCTGGGCAGGACTATGGGCACTAATACCTTGGGAAATTTCAGTTGCTATGGAAAAAGCGGTGATGGATGGCAAGGTGGCATTTTCAAGATCAGGAGCTGCAAGTAAAAATGTGAACTGGTTATCACTAATCGTTCCTAGTGATGCAAATACTATCAAAGAATATTTGCAAGAATTCAGAGGTACAAATTTTGTTCCTGTCTCATTAACACAAAATCAAAATGAGGAATATTTTCAAAAAAGATATGATTCATCAATCAAATGGATCGAATTCAACAATCATGCAGTCATAAGCAATGGCCCATTTTATCTCAAATCATATGCCCCAGAATCCCGAACAATAACGGTTAATGCATTTGAAGATGAGACATACCCCTTTGAGACGGGAAGATGGTCAGAATTTGAAAATGCAGAATTGCCAACAATCAAGAACATAAAAATGAAAAATATTTTCCAGAAAGGAGAAGAAGTGGACATAAAAGTGGAAACCCAAAATTCAGATTCTATTCTATATTTTTTGACAAATAGTAAAGGAGAACTCGTATCATCAGAGACAATTAAAACAAAAGATAAGGAAATTACCATAAAAATTCCTTCAAAGTACACAGAAGACTTAGGAATTGGGGCAAATAATATCAAGATTTTTGCAATTTCAGATTCAGTATTAAAACCAGATTTTTATGAAACAAGTTTCATAGTTGCAAATGAAGATAAAGAACTACCAGAAAGTCAAACAGATAATGTGGAATTTACAGAAAAAGAAACAAATTATACAATTTGGATAATAATTCCAATTCTCATAATTATAGGAATAATTATTTTTGTCAAGAAAAGATCATAGTAATCCATAATCTTTTTGAATAAATTCTATCTGCTCTTCATTTTTGAGTTTTGAATATTCATCAAGGAGATTTTGATTAAGTTCATAGAAAGTATGACCCCATTTGAATTTGTCAAGCAACTCTAGAGATTGTTCTTTGAATCCCAAAATTATAAGTGATGCAGATATTGCTTCAACAGTAGTTAATTTGTTTAATTTTGAATAATTTACAGGATTTCCAGCTAAGAGTGGGGGTAATTTTCTTTTAATTCCAGAAATTTTTTTTGAAAATGCTTGTTCTGCTAAATTCCAAGAACAATCAATTCCAACTATAGAATAAATTGATGATTTGTCTTTTGGTAACAAAGTTTTTTCAGAAAAAGGATCAAGCACTAATCCTTTTGAACCAATTTTTTTAATATTTTGAGCAAGACCGAATTTTACCATCTTTGCAGCAGTACATTTTTTTGGATCATCTTGGTAAAACATCAATACTTGTAACTTCAATTCAACCAATTACAAAGTTAGAAGTAATTTGAATTTATTCTAGAGTTTTGTAGGTAACTTTGTAGTAGAATCTAGAAACCTGGTCATCTTTTATGACTTCGACATTCCAATTAGCATCAGGTAAGAATGCAGTATCAGATTCAGGCAAAATGCTGAATTTTTCTAATCTTACGTCAGGACCACTGTATCTAACGTTAAGGTTAATTCCATCAACTTCTACAACATCATAAATCTGTCCTGGCTTTCTAGTAGATTCACGAACTAAACAATCTGTATCAGGACCAATAATACAGGTTCCAGTTACAGTAGAAACTCTAAGATTAACGTCAGCCTCATCGGCTCTTGAAGGAGTTATCAATGAACCTGAAAGAACTCTAGGAGCAAAGGTAACGTTATCAGTAGTTTTTTCTTCAGTGAAAATTGGAATTACTTTTTCAGGAATTCGGTTTTCTTTTTCAATAACAGTATCTAATTGAGGAGTGTAAGGTCTTTCAACTACGTTAAATTGAATTGATTTTGTTTCAAAATCGGCATCAATTGTAGCTTCGTAGGATCCAATTGACGATTCTTTATCAGGAATTACATATTGATGTGTGAATGAACCTGAAGGGCTAGGACGAATTGAAGTCACTGGACCAGTATGAGTTCCACAGATGAAGGAGCCACAGGTAATTTCATTGTCTGCTTTTTGAATTACGCTAACATCAAATCTTTCAAAGTAAATTAGTTTGTTAGGTTTTCCACTAATGACTACTGTCTCACCAGGATAATATTCAGATTTATCAGTTGAAACCAAAAGAGTAACAGGCTCATCAATTCCAAATGCAAAATCATTAGTTACACTAAATGTAGTATCAGATTTTGTGTTTGCATAAGTGGCTTTTACAGTATAGAAGCCTTCACTAAATATTGTGGCAGGTAATTCAAATAAACTTGAAAAATCACCACCTTGTGTTGGATAAACAGAGGCTTCATGGATTTGTTTGTAAGGGAATGTTCCGTCAAGAACTTTGAGATTTACTCTCTCTGGAACAACTAATCCTTCATCACCTTGTTCACGTAAAATTACATTTCCCAGAACATTTAGTTTTTCACCGGCCTGATAAATTGATTTTTCAGTAGAAACAAAGATTGGATTTGTGGATAGTGAATCATTTGCAGGATCTGCAGAAACTTTAAAGAAAATATTCATACTTTCTGAATCAGTAGCAACTTTAATTTTGTAAATTCCAAGATTTGATTTTGTTACGTCTCTCCCATCAGCAGTTTTAATGTTTTGGTAGCTTTGAGTTATAGGAGTATTCCATGTCCAAGAAAATCGCTGATTTTCAATTGTAGCTCCAGAATCTCTTTTGCTTCCATCAGGTTTTGTTAATGTGATATCAACTGCGCTTGCACCTATTGCAGGCACAGTTCCAGTCAAATGTACAGTTTCTCCAAATCCATAAACATCTTTATCAATTGAGACCACAGGTCCTCCTGACAAATCAAGAGAGTCAACTATTGTGAAAGGAGTGGTGGCGGTCATAGAACCGTATTGTGATTTAGTTACATAATTTCCAGCAGTAAAAGCATTTTGAGAAGCAGGAATGTTTACAGAATACCTTCCAGATGTTTCAAGAACTGCAGTGAAATCATAACCTACTATAACACCACCAGAAGCCAATGTTTGTTCTCCTTGTGGTAAGGCAACAATCTCTAGAGGACGACCATTTTCATCAGAGATGGTGACTTTAACTGAGCTGCCTGTAGAATAAAGTGCGTTTGAAAAAGGATCTTGAACAAATCCACTAATAGTAATGGTGTCACCAAGATCATAGACTTCTTTGTCAGATTGGACAGTAATTGGTTCAGTTGATACAACAAAACTTTCAGGATCTTCGACAGCATGAACTATAATACTTGCAGAGCCAATATCCTTTGAAACTTCAACTCTATAATCACCTAATCTAACTTCATTATTTGGAATTGTAAAAGAGTATGAAAAAGAACCATCGCCCATGATAGATAAGCCATCTAATATTTTGAATCCAGAATCACTTCCAGAAGTAGTTAGAAGAGATGTTTGTTTAGTTTGGACAATCTCTAAGTCCAAAGTACTTACCCAAACTTGGTTTAGTCTACCTGTGATTTCGACTTTATCACCTAAACCATATGCTGCTTTGTCAGACCAAAGTGAGATAGGAACATCCTCTTTGAAATCTTCTACCACCTCAAAAGTAGTTGAAATAGATTTGTCAGAATATTCAGCATTGATAGTATAAGTTCCAAAACCAGGATCTACAGTGGTGATGTAAACACTAGTTGTAAATTCTCCATTAGTTGGGAACAAATTTCCATCATAGATTTGTTCACCTCTAGAATCAATTATTGAAAATTTCATTCCTTCAAATGCAATTATTTCTGTTGATGACCCAGTTATCGAAACTGTTTGGCCAGGAATGTATTGGGATTGGTCTGTGATAATACTTAGTGAGCTTTCTTCTTCTTCTTCTTCTTGTTCAATTACTTCAAATCCTACTGAGAAACTGGTGTTTGTAGTAACATCTCCATAACTTACAGAAACATCATAAGTTCCCTCATTGATTCCAAGTACTTGATGTAGACTTAATGTGGTTTCATAACTTTTATCTAAATCAGGATACATGCTTCGAGTCTCATCAAAATTTGGGCCTGTGATATGAATTACAATCTGTGCAGGTTGGAAGGAGGATTTTACAATAAAAACTTCTTCAGAAACACTTCCCTGAATCACTGCAGTTTCACCAAACAAGTATGAAGATTTTGTTGGAGCAGCTGTAACAATTAATTCTCTAGCTTCTTGTGTTTCAACAAGTTTTCCGTTTGAAGAACCTGCTGTAGATGTTACAAACTTCCAATCATCAGAACTATCTAAATCATAACCATCATAGATTCTCTGCCAGGATGTAAAGTCATTTTGAATATCAGTTAGTATGGGAGTTTTATCAATTACAACTCCATTTTGATTTCTAAGTTCAACAGATTCAGCTGAATCTGTAAACCAAACAGTTTGATAAGAATATGTCAAAAATTGATCTGGTTCAATAATTGTTCCAGAAGGAATTGTCATTGTTTTTTTAAAAACTGTTGTTGATGCAATTTCCCATCCGCTAAGATCAATGTCATCATTTGTAGGATTGTAAAGTTCTACCCATTCAGAAACAGCTGTTGAATCATCTCCAGGAGGGTTGATATCAACTTCATTAATTACAACATTTTCAGAAAGTTGAGCATAAGATGGTACAATAATTCCTGCAAGTAGGACTATGGAGAACACTATAGACAGATTACGAATCATTGGTCTTTCCTAATTTTGATGCCTAAGGGACTCATTTTAGAATGGAAGTCTAATAATTTTGTAATATTGATCAAGTATGCGTAATGATCCATTTTTCAGTATTAAGGCATGCGTAGAAATCATTCCTGAGAAGAGTCACAATTTGGGCATTTTTGGTTTAAAATTTTAGCCCCACACTCCATACAGATACCTTCGCCAACATCTCGCTCAATGAGTTGCTTTCTCTTGCCTACATACACTTTGATTCCAACATACATGGCAATTACAATTAAGACCGCGTAAACTGGTGCCATAAATGGCATCAACCCAACCATGAAAAGCAAAAGCCCAACTATTAGAACAATATCTCTTCTTTCAAATTTCAACAAAGTCAAAATCTTTTAGAATTCATAAAAACATGCCGGAGCTCAGAGCCAATTAGTTTACTTCATTTCAAAGTCATTACTCTAACTCTTCCTCATTGCTCGGCAGTTATACTAGAAAATGATTTGATAATAAGATAATGGTGGGATCGGCGAGATTTGAACGCGCGACCTCTGCGTCCCAAACGCAGAATCATACCAAGCTAGACCACGATCCCAGTAAATCCTAAAAGTTGCCCAATTTAAGCTTCACAGATAATCATTTTAAAGGCAGTCAAAGGAGCAAAGACGTGCAAATGGAAGATTATGTAAAAGCAGGAAAGATTGCAGCCGAAGTCAGAGAAAGAGTTAGAGAAAAAGACTGGGTTGGAAAAACTGTTTATGAAATTTGTGAAGAAGTTGAAGGAGAAATTAAAAAGAAAGGCGCAAAATGTGCATTTCCAGTTAACACTAGTATTAATGAAGTTGCAGCTCATTATACAGCAGAACCAAATGATCCAATTACAATCAAAGATACAGATTTAGTAAAAATTGACCTTGGTGCACAAATTAACGGATACATTGCAGATACTGCAGTAACTGTTTGTTATGATCCACAATATGATGGACTTGTTCAAGCAGCTGAATCTGCTTTAGGCAATGCAATGTCTATGATAAAATCAGGAGTAAAAGCAAGTGACATTGGACGTACAATTGAAACAATAATAAAGCAATTAGGATTCAAACCAATTGCAAATCTTAGTGGACATTCTTTAGAACAATATACAATTCATGCAGGAAAATCAATTCCAAACATTTGGTCTATTGGAGGATTTTCACTTTCAGAAAATTCTGCTTATGCATGTGAGCCATTTGTAACAACTGAACAAGGAGGAGGATTTGTTAGAAATGGACAAATCAAAAACATTTTTGCTCTAAGCTCTAGAAAAAAGACAAAAGATACAGAAGCTGATAAGATGCTTGATTTTATCTGGGAAAATTTCAACATGCTACCATTTGCATTAAGATGGTTTACAGAAAAATGGGAAGAAAAAGAAGCAAGAAAATTGTTAGAATTTTTAGTAAAGAAAAAGGCTGTCCAAGCTTATCCAGTATTAATTGAAGTTAATGAGCAAAGAGTAGCACAAGCTGAGCACACGTTTATTCCTACAGAAGATGGAGTAACAGTAACAACTATTGCTCAATAGTTTCGCCAAAAATTTTATCAATATTTGTAATTCCATCACATGAACTACATTTTGAAGAATCTGCAAACAAAACATCACCCTCTGCAAACTTTCTTTTTTTTATCGTGCCACATTCTTTGCATTTCTCAACAGTATATGCATTAGTGATTTTTTCTTTAGAAAATATCATTGAGGCACACCTACCGTATTTCCAACTCCAATTATCAACACAGTTTGCCCTTCTTTGGTATTTTCTTTAATCATTTCATACACTTGAGAACGGACATCGTCTGCTTGATTTGCAATTTCTTTATCCATTAGAGTTATTGCTTCTTTTATTGATTGTTTGATCACAATCGAAAAAATAGGAATGTTATTTTTTGTTGCAATTGCTTCAATTTCAAATCGTTCTGTTCCAATGCCACCAATAGCTGCACCAAAACCTTGTGAAACAGTTGCAGAATCTTCTCCTTCCATTTTCAATGCAGCATCAATCATAATAATTGCATCAAGCTTGTTAGTAGAAGAGATATTTTGTAATGCATCTCCAGATCTTCCAACAGTAGAAGCAGGGCCTTCGGCTTTTAAAAGGAATAATTTTCGATTTTCAAATTCAGTTTTTGCAAGAACTGTTTGGAATGCGACAGTTTCTTTTTCATGTTCTAGCATCATTTTCCCTACCACCATTGGGCCAATTCCATCACCTACAGGTTGTGCGTTTTTAAATGCAGGAATAGCGTCTTTCATTGCTTCTGCTTGCTCCATTATAAAAGGAAGAAGCATTTGGAGAGGTAGGATCAATGGATAGTTATTTTGTTTTTTTGCAGTTAAAAACATATGATTAACAATTTTGTAAATCATTTGTAACGAAGATGCGATTTCTAAAAGAGTTTGTACTTTAGATAATTCTAAATTACTCATTTCAGGATAAAGTGATTTTACATGTTCCCTAGTGTAATCTTCTCTTGAACGTACTGTATGTTTTACTTTTTCAACTATTCCATTAGGATCCATATCAACGGGCATAATTGTGAAGTATTCTAAGAATCGGTCAACTTTTTTTGTTGGGTCATCTTTAGGATTCATATTTTTTTTAATGTAATCAAGTAATTCAGTTCTTGATTCTTCTCTAAAGGCATCTAGTTTTTTGATTCCTTTTTTTATTTCACCAGAAGTAATGTAAAGTTGAATTCGTTGTCCATAAAACACAAAAAGAATTATTGGAAGTATCCAAATTAACATCATTAGAGGGTTGGTGTCATCTCCCATTCCAAAGAACTGATCAATGTCGAAATTTGTAAAATTCACTAGACTCTGCGATCGTCAGATCCAAATTAAATCATTCGCCAAGTCTAGGAGACCAAAATTTTACCAAAATTTAGGAAAAACATGGAATTGAGGGTAAAATAATGGCGAGTGCTTTTATTATAGTTCAAATACAACAAAAACCGAATATGCCACAAACAAAACCTATCGTAAGCGTGGAAAACGTAGTAGCCTCAGCTTCTGTAGACCAGAAGATGGACTTGAATGAAATCACTAAAACTTTTCCAGATGTAGAGTATCATCCTGATCAATTTCCAGGATTAGTTTTCAGATTAAAAAGTCCAAAGACTGCAACATTGATTTTTACTTCAGGTAAAATGGTATGTACTGGTTCTAAATCAGAAGAGATGGCAAGAAAAGCAGTAAAGACAGTTGTTCAAAAACTTCAAAAAGGTGGAATTAAAGTAAAAAAAGATGCAGTTGTAGAAATTCAAAACATTGTAGCTTCAATTAATCTTGGTGGAAAAATACATCTAGAACAAGCTGCAAGAACATTACCACGAAGTATGTATGAGCCTGAACAATTTCCAGGCTTAATTCATAGAATGTTAGATCCAAAAACAGTCATCTTGTTGTTCTCATCAGGAAAACTTGTTTGTACAGGAGCTAAAAAAGAACCAGATGTTTACAGATCAGTAAACAACTTGCATGCATTACTAGAAGAAAAAGACCTAATGATTTATGATTAATCATAGATCAAATTTCATTCATTTTATATAATTCAGTTATAAAGCAAATCGAGTTTTTATACTAATTTTGTAATAAATGACATCCAATTCAGAAAAAATTGTTCCCAAAGAACATACATTGAAAATATGGATGAAGGGGAGGAAGTTTGGACTCCTTTTCGAAAACTTTGATTATTTAATAGGACTTCCTAAAGGAACGTCTTCATTTACGGTTAACCAAAATGGTTTATCATCAACATCAGCAGCTAATAACATTGCATTTGATTCAACACCTGCCATCTTTTTTGGTTCAAGATTTGCAATAACGATTACAGTTTTTCCCACAATATCTTCAGATTGATAATATTGTGCACCACCAATAATTACATCTCTTTTATCGTCATTTCCTAAATCAATTTATCCTTTGATAATTCTTGTTTTGCCTTCAATAGGTTCAGTTGAAATAATTTTTGCAACTCTAATGTCTAGTTTTGCAAAATCATCATACGATACATTTGACATAACAAACCCTAATCTTTCCTGTTAAAATGAATTTCGAATTTATTGGAGGTCTTTCTTGTTTATGCCACTTGTTTCAATTTCGTATTTTAAAGCAGCAGGAAGTTCCATGTACTTTTTGTTTACTAGTTCAACAATTTGATCCTCAGGTACATTGACTTTTTTTAATAATTTGCCACGTTGATGTGCATATGCATTTTTCCAAAAACCAACACATCAAAGGTTCCTATTTTTGGCATGTATTTCGAGGGTTTCATTTTCTTTCAAAGATTAATTGACTGTGACGGAAGAATGGCAAATGCCATTAGAACTGGAGTTAGTGTTCTGGATTTTAGGCATGTTACCCATCACAGTCTATTTGAAAACAAATTGCAATCTAATATATTTAATGCGGAACAAATTGGAGTAGACATGGCTACAATCGAGGTTGAGATAGAAATCGATGCCCCAGTCGATAAAGTTTGGGATGTTGTTTCAGATGTGGATAATGAGCCAAAATTTTGGAAAGGAACCAAGGAAGTCAAAAACATATCCAAAGAAGGAAACACAATCAGTAGAGAAATTACAATTGCATTTAGAGATCAAAAATGTTTGCAAGAAATAAAACTTGAACCAAAAGAAAAGATAGAGGCCAAATTTACAAAAGGCATCATAGATGGTGAAAAGATAATTTCACTTACTCCCAAAGATGACAAAACGATTCTAAGAACAGTTTGGGAAATCAAGCTCACTGGAATGATGGGCATGTTTACAGGAATGGTAAAAAAACACATCAAAGGTGGTACTGAGCAAGCTATGCAAAGTATCAAAGAAGAAATCGAGAGCTAGATTTTATGGAATTAGTTTATGATGTTTTCAATTATGCCCTAACTGCTGTTCTAATAGGCATTTCTGGAGCATGGATAATTCTCATCAAATCCATGATTGACTCTTTTAGATTAACACCATTTCTCGATAAATTTGAAAATACTTCAAAAACAAATCCCAAAGTTTCAGTAATTTTACCAGCAAGAAATGAAGAAGAGTTTATTGGAAAATGTTTGGATTCGTTAATTGATCAAGACTATCAAAATTACGAGGTGATAGTTATTGATGATTCATCTGATGATAATACAAGAAAGATAATTTCAGAATATACAAAAAAATCTTCTAAAATAATTCCAGTCTCTGCTCAATCAAAACCAGAAGGATGGATGGGTAAAAACTGGGCATGCATGGAAGGATACAGAAAAGCGACAGGAGAACTTTTGTTATTTACAGATGCAGATACAACCCACTCTAAAAATGTCATTTCACTTGCAGTAGCACATCTCAATTCGTTTGAATTAGATGCATTGTCTGTAATTCCAAAAATGTTAACGTTTGACTTTTGGACAAAGATTACTCTCCCAATGATTTCTACATTTCTGCATACACGATTTTCAGCGCTAAATGTAAACAATCCTAAAAAGAAAACAGGTTACTTTTTTGGAAGTTTCTTTATTTTGAAAAAGAAAACATATGAACAAGTAGGCATGCATGAAGAAGTTAAACAAGAAATTATTGAAGACGGTGCGCTAGGAAAAAAAGTCAAAGAGTCAGGATACAAGATGAAGATGGTAAGAGGAGAACATCTTGTTGATGCAGTGTGGGCTCGAGATAAAACCACATTATGGAATGCTTTGAAAAGATTAATGATTCCATCATATCTTCAAAGTGGAAAGATTGCAATAGGGATTTTCTTTGCAGTTGTGTTTTTGTTATTTGTGCCATTTCCAATTTTTGCAACATCAGTTTCATTACCTGCTGAAACAATTTCAACAAAGATGCTTTGCATAACTGCAGGTATCGCATCTCTTTTGATTTACATTGGTGCAGTAATTGAGGCAAAAATAGGACTTGAGTTAAGATTTGTTCATGCCTTATTTGCACCACTGGGAAGCCTGGCAGTTATTTTGGGATTTCTTAGTGGATTATTGCAAGCAAAAAGTACAGCATCTGTGACATGGAGAGGAAGAAGTTATTCTATGAAAGATCATACTCAAAGTTCGATTAGTGTATAGTAAGCCTTTTAGATAGAAAACGGGGAATAAAAAATCTCATGGACAAGTCAGGAGTTATTGTTGGTGGAGCAATTGGGGCTGCAATTGTAGCAATAGTTTTTGCAGTATTGTTTGTTTCACCACCTGAAGTAGAAAAACCAGAGATAGTAGTAAGTAATGGTCATGGACCAAGTACTGTGGGAGAAACAACTCCACTTTATACAAAGAGTTTATCGTTAATTGAAATTTTTGAAAAATCTGAACCAGGAGTAGTGCGAGTTAACGTGCAAAAAGGAGAGACAGTCAATGGAGTAGGTGGCGTTGGATCTGGTTTTGTATTTGATAAAAAGGGCCATGTAATTACTAATTCACATGTAATTGATAATGCAAAAAAAATTGTAGTTACATTTCTAGATGGAAGATCATATAATGCAGACATTATTGGGGCAGATGAATTTACAGATGTTGCAGTAATCAAAGTCAATGCAGACTTGGCATTATTGAATCCGCTATCACTTGGAGATTCTTCAAATCTTAAAGTTGGAGAACCTATTGCTGCAATTGGAAATCCATTTGGGTTATCAGGTTCAATGACTTCTGGAATCGTGAGTCAATTAGGAAGACTTCTTCCATCTGATGCAGGCTATTCAATTCCAGATGTAATTCAGACAGATGCGGCAATTAATCCAGGTAATTCTGGCGGTCCGCTACTTAACATGAGAGGAGAGATAGTTGGCATCAATACTGCAATTCAATCAGCAACAGGTGAATTTACTGGAGTGGGATTTGCAATACCATCTCAAACTCTTGCAAAAATTGTTCCAACACTAATTGATGAAGAGGAATACAAACATCCTTGGATTGGAATATCAGGTAGAGATATTGACCCAGATTTAGCCAAAGTGTTAGAGCTAAAAGATGCAGTAGGATTCTTGGTGGTTACAGTAGTTGAAGACAGCCCAGCATCAAAAGCTGGTTTGATTGGTTCTGAAAAAACAACTGAAGTTGATGGCATCAATTATCCAATGGGTGGCGATATCATTTTGGAAGTTGATGGAATTGAAGTTAGAAAGATTGATGATATTTTGATTCATCTTCAAAGAGCAAAATCAGTTGGAGATGAAATGACTTTGGAAATTTTAAGAGATGGCAGAACAACTAGTGTTACAATTGTTCTCCAAGAAAGACCAAACGGAAATCAATAGAATACAAGCATAAATACTTGCATTCAAGAATCTTTCTATTGAGTGAGCTTATGTTAAATTCTGAGAGTTTAAACAATGTTTTAGAGAACAAAGCAATTTCTCGTCAAGAAATTTTTGAAGTTTATCAAAATGCACTTAAAGATCCTAGAGAATTATTTTCAGCTGCGCAAAACTTGAGAAAAAAATTCAAAAAAGATTCTGTAACATTTTCTAAAAAAGCATTTTTCAATATAATTAATCTGTGTAAAGATACTTGCTCATATTGCACATACAAAGCTGAACCTGGAGAAGCAAAATTATCTTTAATGCCCAAACAACAAATCTTAGAATTATTGCAGTTGGCAAAAAAATACAGATGTGTTGAAGCACTTTTTGTAACAGGAGAACAACCTGAACAAAGATATCAAGAAGCACGTGATTGGTTAAAAGAAAATGGATTCAAATCTACTGTAGAATACCTAATTCATTCATCTGAAATTGCATTGGAGACAAGATTATTCCCACACACAAACGCAGGGAATCTCAATTATGAAGAGATGAAAGAGTTGAAGAAAACTAATGTATCAATGGGAGTTATGCTTGAAAATGTTAGTGAGAGATTGACACAAAAAGGAATGCCACATTATTTGGCTGCAAGTAAAAGACCCAAAGCCAGATTAGAGATTCTTGAGAATTCAGGGAAACTAAAAATTCCAATGACTACAGGTGTCCTAGTCGGAATTGGAGAAACAATTGAAGAAATTATTGATTCAGTATTTGCAATTAAACAATTACACCAAAAATATGGAAACATACAAGAAGTGATTTTACAAAACTTTCAACCCAAACCAGATACAATAATGAAAGATGCCCCATCTGCTGAAGAGACTTACTTTAAGACAATAGTGGCACTGACTAGAATCATTATGCCAGAAATGAATATACAGATTCCTCCTAATCTTTCTCCAAAGTCATATCAAAGCTTCTTATCTGTTGGAATAAATGATTGGGGAGGCATATCTCCACTAACTCCAGACTTTGTAAATCCAGAATTTGCCTGGCCTGAGATTAGCAAAGTTGAAGAAAATTCTAAAAACGCAGGATTTGAACTAAAATGCAGATTTCCAATATATCCAGAATTCTTTTCTTTTGTTAGTAAAGAGTTAAGAGAAAAGATATCTGTCATAGAAAACGAGGAAGGATTAGTGAAAGAGGAATATTGGCGATGACAACTAACATAGACTCACTTTTCAAGAATGCAGACCCAATAGTATCTCAAATTCTAAACAAGGCACTATCGGACAAAGAAGTTTCCGAAAAAGAAGCACTGACACTTTATGAAACATCTGGAATTGACTTTCATCTTGTAGGACTAGTTGCTGATGAAATTAGAAGAAAAAGAGTAGGAGAAATTGTATCTTATGTAGTAAATAGAAACATCAATTTCACAAATGTTTGCATAAAGCAATGTGGATTTTGTGCATTTAGTAGAGATTTTAGAAAAGAAGAAGGTTATTTTCTTCCAACTGCAGAGATAGTTAGAAGAGCTTCTGAAGCCCACAAATTAGGAGCAACAGAAGTCTGTATTCAAGCAGGGCTTCCACCAGACATGGGAGGAGATCTTTATGAGAACATTTGCAGGGAAATCAAAAAAGAGATCCCAGATATTCACATTCATGGATTTTCACCTGAAGAGATTCTTTATGGTGCATCTAGATCACAAACTACAATTGAAGAATTTCTAAAAAGAATGAAAGAAGCTGGAGTAAATACACTTCCAGGAACATCAGCTGAAATTCTTGATCAAAAACTTCGAGACAAAATTTCACCAGGACGAATTAGTGTTGAAGAGTGGGAAAGAATAATCAAATCTGCTCACAAAATGGGAATCAATACTACATCAACTATGATGTTTGGTCACATGGAAACACTTGAAGACAGAGTCAAACATATTGGAAAACTAAGAGAAATTCAAAAAGAAACAGGAGGCTTTACTGAATTTATTCCATTGAATTTCATTCCTTCAGAAGCTCCTATGTACAAACATCAATTACATGAAGGAATAAGAAATGGTGCAAGCGGTAATGATGTTTTACTTACACATGCAATTGCAAGAATTATGTTTAACAATTGTATTGACAACATCCAGATGTCGTGGGTAAAAGAAGGACAAAAGATGTCACAATTATTGTTAATGTGGGGGGCAAATGACTTTGGTGGAACATTGATCAATGAAAGTATTTCAACATCTGCAGGTTCTGAGTACGGACAACTATTAAGACCAAAAGAAATCAAAAGAATGGTAAAAGAAATTGGAAGAATACCTGCAGAAAGAAACACAGAATATGAAATTTTAAGAACATTTGAAAATGATACAGATGTTGAAGAAGAATTAGATGTTGTAAACACTTCACAATTTGGTTCTTATGCAGAATTAATCAAAATCAACAAGTTTGATTACAAAAATCCAAGGAGAAAATAATTGTCTGCCTTAGATAAGGCAATAAATCATTCAAAAAATATTGGAATAGACGAATGTGAGATTATTGTTACTAAAAAGAAAATAACAACTGTAAGAATTACTGATTCAGAAATAGCAGAAATTAAACAAAATTTTGATGAAGATTATGGAATAAGATTAATTCATGAAAAAAAAATTGCATCAATTCAGATAACCGACCAAAAAGAGATAGAGAATTCTATCGATAATGCATTTGAGACATCACGCAATCTCAAATCTAGAGAGTTTTGGAAAGGACTACCTTACACGGTGGAAGCCAAACAACTTGATGGAACATTTAATGATAATCTAGAGAAGATATCAGGCACAGAAATGATGGATATCGCACAAACTATGATAAATTCTGCAAATAATGATAAAATCAATACGATTACAGGTTCTCTAAATATTGTTTCTGAACATTTTGAATTAGCAAATTCAAATGGATTACAGTATAAAGACAAAGGAACATACATTTCAGGAATAATTAATGCAGAATCAGAACATGGAACAATACCAGTATCAGGAATTGGTCATGACAGTTGCAGGACCCTATCAGATTTTTCTGCAGAACAAATCGGAAAAGATGCGCAAACTATGTGCATCGAATCAATAAATCCACAAAAGATTAATTCAGACAAGTATTCTATAATTTTTGAACCATACTCTGTGGGTGAATTACTAGCATTTGTGGTAGCATCTAGTTTTAATTTCAAAATATTTTCTGAAAAGAAGAGTTGTTTTTCAAATAACTTGAATGAAAAAATTGGTGTTGAACAATTTAGTTTAGTTGATGATCCACATATTCCAGAAGGGATTGGGACAAAATCTGTTGATGATGAAGGAATTGCAACGAATAAAAAATATCTAGTTGAGAAAGGGATTTTCAAAAACACATATTCAAATCTCTTTGATGGTTACAAAGAAGGAAAACAGTCAACTGGAAATGCGTCAAGATCTGGTTCTCCAATGGGAAGAAGCTCTGAACCTATTTCAATTTCTGCTCCTCATAACCTAAAAGTAGATTCAGGAAATGTTTCACAAGAAGACATGATAAAAGACACAAAACATGGCTTGCTTGTTGAGAGATTATGGTACACATATGCAGTAAATCCTATCAAAGGAGATTTTTCATGTACTGCAAGAAGTGGAATACGAATCATTGAAAACGGCGAAATTAAAGGACCTGGAAAATCAGTTAGAATAATTCACAATCTTCCTGTCATGATAAAAAATATTTCAGATATTGGTAACAATCAAAAAAATGTAATTCAATGGGCATCACTACCTTCTGTAGCACCATCCATCAAAGCAGAAAACATTACGGTAAACTCTATCTAAATACAAAATTTAGGCACAAATTACTTGAAAAATGTGAAAATAAGGTATGTCACATAACCTATTGCCAATCCTACACCCATTGCCCTATTGATAATTCCTGTCTTTATTGCAATTAGCAGAGACAAGCTAAAGACAATCATTATGGCATAATCAATATACACATCAGATGCAATCATTACATCTCCTAGTGCGGCGCCGACTCCCATAATCATCAAAATGTTATAGATATTACTTCCAATGATATTTCCAACACCAATGTC
Source organism: Candidatus Nitrosopumilus sp. (assembly GCA_965215075.1). GTDB lineage: Archaea > Thermoproteota > Nitrososphaeria > Nitrososphaerales > Nitrosopumilaceae > Nitrosopumilus. The sequence continues at coordinate 1,350,215 of OZ244033.1, read as the reverse complement.
TGTGTGACCTTTTCTGATTGCAATTATGGATGTAATTAATTCAGGAAGAGAAGTACCTATTGCAATAACAGTCAAGCCAATTATTTTTTCAGATAAACCAAACTCTTTTGCTAAAATTACTGCATTATCAACAGTAAGAATTGCACCTCCATACAACAAAGCAATTCCAATTCCAATTAGCCCAAAAGATTTCAGATAAACATTATTTTTTCCTTGTTCACTTTTTTCTTCTTTGTTTTTTTCTCTTTGCATCATTGCATCCTTGTAAGTGTAAAAACCAAATACACCCAATCCAACTAATAACAAAATTCCATCATAAAAAGAAAGTTCACCATCAAGAGATATCAAAATTAATAAAAATGAAACGCCCAACATGATGGGAATTTCCTTACGCAAAACTGATTTACTAACAAGTAGAGGTACTGCAATTGCAGCAATACCAATTACCATTCCGACGTTTGCAATATTGCTTCCAATTACGTTTCCCAAGATAATGGCACTGTGTTCTCCAACTGCTGCAATACTTGCAGCAAGTTCTGGTGTAGAAGTACCATAAGACACAATTGTCATACCAATAACGAGATTACTAATTCGGAATTTTCTTGCAATAGATACACCACCACTAACTAGCCAGTTTCCACCAAAACATAGCATCACTAGACCAACTACCGTTAGTACAGCACTTACAACTATTTCCACAAGAAAGTTTGAAGCTTTGATTGTTTAAAGGTGGTGATTTACTATAATTTCACAATTCAAACTATTCCAAAAAGGTGAGTTTTAGGCACAAATTTTGGATAAAATTAAAAGAAATTGGAATTATTCAGAGTCTTTTTAAGAATCAAGTTTTGAGTGGACAAAATCAATGATTTTCAGAGTCTGCACGTGGTTCTGTGTTTATCAAAACTAATTCATTAGAATTTATTGGAATGCTAATCATGGTTACTTTTTCATATTCTGTGATGGCTGATCTTTCGTTACCAATTTTGTATGCCAAATTAGTGTAAAGTTCTCTTTTTTGTAATGCATAGTGAATTGACATTTTTACTTGATCACCGTCCAAATATTGTTCAACTCCTTCTTTCTTACCTCCGGAGACCATCTCGCCTTTGCTGTTTGCAACTCCGGCAAATCTAACTTCTGGTACCAAATCTAGAATTTCTTTTGATAATTCATCATAATTGACTGTCAATACTTACACCAGAGTTACTTTTTCTTTTGGAATATTTCATCCTTGTCTTGTAATTCTTCTGTATAAGTATCCATGTCTAACATGAATTCTTCTTCATCAGAATACGTCGATTCTGCATGCTCGCTAATATCAAGCCCTATATCTTCAACTTCTGGCGAGACTCGAATTCCAATCAAATGTTTGATTATTTGCATCAGCACCCAAGTTCCTCCAAATCCTATTGCAGCTGCAACAGCTACACCTACTGCTTGAATCCATAACTGATCAGGATTTCCAAACAACAGTCCATCGACTCCTCCAGGGTTGATCATGGTGCTTGCAAAGATACCAATTGCAAGGGAACCTACAATTCCTGCAACACCGTGGACAGAGCTGACATCAAGGGCATCATCAATCTTTAGTTTTTCTTTGAATAGTACAACACCAGAGTAAGAGATTACACCGATTGCAATTCCAATAACAAATGCATGTTCTGCACTTACAAATCCTGATGCAGGAGTAATTCCAGCAAGACCTGCAATTGCACCATTAATTGTAGCAACAACAGATAGTTTTCCTGTTCTTACCCAAGATAGTCCCCCCCAAATTAATGCAGATACTGATGAGGCCATATGTGTAACAATAACAGTATTTCCTGCTACACCACCAGATGCAGCAAGCGCACTACCTGCGTTAAGCCGAACCATCCAAGCCACAGCAAAGACGACCCGAGAACCGCAAGTGGAATACTATGTGGAATCATTATTGCAGGACCGTAATTTCTTCTTCTGCCAAGTACTAGAGCTGCAGCTAGAGCTGCCATACCAACACTTGTGTGAATTACAATACCTCCAGCAAAGTCTACTACACCGAGTTGTGATAACCAACCACCACCCCAGACCCAGTGGACTAGAGGGTAGTAGATTAGCATAGACCATGCTGCAATGGATATGATAAAGGAACTAAACTTCATTCTTTCAGCAATTGTTCCTGTAAGAAGCAATGGAGTAATACATGCAAACATCAACTGGAATTTTACAAATAACACACCAGGAATCGTTGGCGCATAATCTAGTGGCGCATCTGAAGGCACATCCTTAAGGAATACCCAGTCCATGTTTCCAACTAAACCATTAGTAGATTCGTCAAACGATAAACTAAATCCAAATACGAACCACATGACACTTAACAGTGCCAAACCCAAGAAGATCTGCATGAAAATTGAAGCTGCATTTTTCTTTCTCAAAAGACCTGATTCGAAGAGACCTAATGCGGGGATCATTAGTAACACGAGACTACCTGCGACAAGCATCCATGCTGTATCTCCAGAATCAAGTACCATTAAAAAAAATTTCAAACTAAAATTAATAACAATGTCTAAATTTGATTAACAAATGGTTATCAATTGGATATCAAAATCAGAAATTATATTTGTAATATCGCAATTACAATAACTAAATGCTCAAAATAGAAGTTATCCTTGGCAATAATGATGTCATGGCAATTAGTGAAGGATTAAAGGAAATAGGCATATAGGCGGACTCACAGTTTCCAAAGTCAGAGGAAGAGGAAAGAGGCCTGGTCCTGAAATTCACGCCTCAAAAGGAAGTGAGATATTTGTTCCACAGTTTACTGACAAGTATAGATTGGAGGCCATTGTTCCAGATGCAAAAGAAGATGAAGTAGTTAACATCATCAAGAAAAATGGCAGAGGAGGTAAGATTTTCATTTCTCAAATTCTACGTGCAGTTGACGTTGCGACTGGTCATGAGGGAGAAGAAACAATCTAGTGTGATTTGTATGAATTTTCGCAAAAGTAAATTATTCCAAAGAGAAAAGATGCAGCCTATTAGACCTAAAGATTATCCGAAAGTTGCAGCAATAGTAGGAATAATTGTTATACCACCAATACTTCTAACATTCATATGAAAACCTCTAAGAAAATTTCTATTGCAAAATTGATAATGGCTGCAGTTGGCCTAACATTAGTTGGATTGTGGTTGTTTTCAGATTATATTTTCTAATTTAGAAATCGCCAAAATTGTTCTCATAAATAATTGTAGGATTCTTTAGTTGTTTTTCTAATGTTGGAAGAGATTTCATAATACAGTAATTTACAAAATCACTGAAAGATTTTATTCTGTAATCACTGCGAAGAGTTTCTTTGTTTTCTTCATAGATTACTTGTAGTTTGTGTAAAGTAAATTTTTGTAATGAAACAAATCTACTTCGTTTTGGTAGTGGGCGATTTTCTAATTTTTCTTCTGCAGATATTTCTAAATCTTGTTCTCCATCTAGGGTTTCCATGTCCAGAACTTCTTCCATCTCAGAGACGAAAATTTTACCTCCGTGTTGAGATGACAAACCGGACTTTTTTTGAGATAATATCAACAACTTTTCTTGCGTCTTTGTTGGAAACTACTAGTTCAATTTTTGCCAATGGTATTGCTTTAAGACCAGTAGAGCCAACACGTGAGCCTTTTGATTCATCATAAATTTGGTTATCTTCTAAATTTTGTTTATCGATAATGTATGTGCCGACAGCATTCAATGTGGTTTTAATTGTAAGGAAATTTCTCCTTTTGATTACTGCCTTTATTTTCTTCATTCTGATTCCCAAAATTGGGTCTTATTTATGAGAAATGGTTGTTTTCAGGATTAGAAACTAGATCGCAGTTGTAATCAGGTCATAAGATCGGTGTTTTGGGCATAGTGTAAAAAAATCAGCTAGAAAGATCAACAAAGCTCAAGTTAAAGACTAATAAAGTAATATACCGTACCATACGGTATGATGAGAGCAAGATTAACCTACGTACCACTTGAAGTGGCAGACCAGTTTGAGGATTTTATCATAAAAAGAGATGAGCAAATCCTTGATGCAGTAAAGGCAAGAACAAGAGACTACAGTACACTATCTCTGTTGAAATTACTGTATCAACTTAGAGGAAATCCTATGACGTTTTCTGATTTGTATTCAAAGTCAAAGATCAGAATGAAAAAATCATTTCTAAACTATCTGCATTTGTGTGTTGATTACAACTTTATCAAAAAAGAATCTGTGGGATCAAATGTGATCTATTCAATTACAGACAAGGGACGAACTATGTTAGATCTCTTTATGCAGAAAGATAATTAGACAGATAAAATCGACGTAATCAGTGCAAAAAGAATTTCCTGAAGCTGAAGTATTTGAGATAAAGAAAGTAGAGTTAAAGAGTCCAATAGTTTTTGCAGGATTTGTAGGGGCAGGTTTGGTTGGGCCTGTTGCAATTAATCATATCATAGAGAAATTAGGAATGGAAGAGATTGCAGTAATGAGATCAAAGTATCTTCCACCATCTACCGTTTTCATGAAAGGTAGATTACGTCATCCATTTAGATTCTATGCAAATCAAGACGGAACAGTTTGTGCAATAATTTGTGAGATAACATTGAAGATGGAAGGATTGTATTGTTTGGTTGCATCGATTTTGGATTGGGCAGAAGAGAACGGCTCAAAAGAAATTGTGATTTTAGATGGAGTGGCAGGAGTAGAACATGACGATAAAGCATATTGTACAGCAGAAGAAGATTTGGTAAGAACAATGGCAGACAAAAACATCAGCATGATTCCTCAAGGATTTATCACAGGAATTCCAGGAGGGATACTAAACGAATGTCTAGTAAGAGAAATTCAAGGTTTGACTTTATTGGCAAAAGCAAACAAAATCGCACCAGATTCCGCTGCTGCAGCCACACTAATTGAGGCATTAAATCGGTTCTATGAAATGGACATAGACACAAAAGAGCTAAAAGAAAACCAAGAGAAAATCAATTCTGAATTTAGTGAATTATCTCAAAAATATGTAGAACACAGAGAAGAGATATCTGGAATGTACATGTGATCAAAGTGATAAGCAAATTCTTTTATTCGCAACAGAGGCGCTTGAAAATATGGTTCTAACCTATAAAAAAGCAGGTGTGGACATTTCTAAGATTAAACAGAGTCAGCAGGCAATTGGCAAATTAATTGCATCAACTCACAAGCTTCAGAAAAAAGCAAAGATTGTGCATGGATTTGGACATTATGCAGGAATTGTAGAAATTCTTGGAGGAAAACTTTTGGCCACACATACTGATGGAGTCGGAACCAAAGTAGTAATTGCAAACATGATGAAAAAATACAACACAATAGGAATTGATTGTGTTGCAATGAATGTTAATGACATTATCTGTATTGGTGCAACACCAATCTCATTTGTCGATTACATTGCTGCAAACAAAAATGATCAAAAAATATTCAAAAAAATTGTAGAAGGACTAGTTGCAGGGGCAAAAAAATCTGCAATGCCAATTGTTGGAGGAGAGACTGCAATAATGCCTGATGTTATTGAAGGTAAAGGATTTGCATTTGATTTGGCAGGAATAGTGGTAGGATTAGTTGAGAAAAAACAGATGGTGCTTGGAAACAAAATCAAATCAGGAGATGTCATTATTGGTGCAAAAAGCACTGGAATCCATTCTAATGGATACTCACTTGCAAGAAAAGCACTCTTGTCAAAATATTCAGTAAAAGACAAAGTCAAAGGAGTTGGAAGAATCGGGGATGCATTACTAAAACCAACTGAGATCTATACTAAACCAGTTCTAGAAATTGTTGAGAAATACAAGGTAAACGGTCTTGCCCACATCACAGGAGGAGCATTTACCAAACTATTGCGTCTCAAAAATATCGGTTATGAGATAGACTCACTACCAAAAATTCCACCAATAATGGGATTAGTTGAATCACAAGGAGTAAAACCTGAAGAGATGTACAAGACATTCAACATGGGAGTAGGATTCTGCGTAGTTGCGCCAAAAGATCAGGCTACAAGAATAAAATCAATCTTCAAAAAGCACAAAATTTCAAGTCAAGAAATTGGACAGATCATTTCTAAGAAAGGGGTTTTCGTAAACTCTAAAAAAATTGCTTAATTTAACCACAAAAAAATAATTTTCAACCCAATTTACCTTATATGACAGATTTTTCTAGGCCTAACAGGGAAAATGGTTGCAGAAGCACACTTTATTGAAACAATCATCGGCGTAGGTATTCTTCTTTTTGCAGCAAAATTGATAGCAGAACTTTTCCTTAGATTAAAACTTCCAATTGTTTTGGGAGAACTTTTGGCCGGTATGATTGTTGGACCGTTTGCATTAGGTTCATTTATCGTTCTTGATGGAAAACAACTTTTGCAAATTAGTGATGAAATTAAAATTCTTGGAGAAATGGGTGCAATTGTAATTTTGTTTATGGCAGGACTTGAGATGACACCGAAAGAGTTTCTCAGGGGAGGTAAAGCATCGTTTACAGTTGGAACGTTAGGAGTAGTTGTTCCGTTCTTTGCAGGTCTTGCAGTTTTCCAGATGTTTGGGTTTGATGCGCTGCAATCAATGTTGATTGCAACTGCGTTAACTGCGACAAGTATTGCAATTTCAATTCAAGTTCTAAGTGAGTTTGGTAAGATAAAGACACCAGAAGCAAGACTCATCATAGGAGCAGCTGTTGTAGATGACATTTTAGCAATTGCAGTATTGTCAGTAGTTACATCAATTGCAGGTTCAGAAGGAGGAGTGGATAACATCGATATCACTGAAGTCACTATCACGATTTTGCAAGTGTTAGGATTCTTTGCAGCCATGCTTATTGCTGCAGTTGTAATTATTCCAAGAGTCGTTACACCAAGATTATGGAAAGCAAAAGGTAGTGTAGAAGGCATAGTTACAGCAGTGTTCTTTGGTGCGGCGGCGCTTGCAGGGTCAATCGGGCTATCACCGATTGTAGGTGCGTTTGCAGTAGGAATGGCATTATCAACTACAAAGGTCTTTGAAAAAGTTGAGAACTTTATTGGAAAGATTGGGCTGATTTTTGCTCCATTGTTCTTCGCAATTATTGGCGCACAAGTAGACTTGCGTGCAGTTGATCTTAACATCTTAATGCTAAGTGGAGTGATAATTGTAATTGCAATAGTAACAAAGTTGTTTGGTTGTGGACTTCCTTCAATGTTCTTCTTGAAAAACAAGGCACAAGGCATGAGAGTTGGAATTGGAATGATCTCACGAGGAGAAGTGGGATTGATTGTTGCAGGAGTAGGAGTTACAGCAGGAGCTCTAACATCAGAAGTATACTCTACAATTGTAATTATGGTAGCAGTAACTACGATCATTACACCAATTTGGTTGAAAATGGAATACAGAAAAGAACAGAGAACAGGTACTAGTAATCCATCAGAGATAACTACTGATCAAAAGCCAGAATAATTTCTTAAAAAGTTTTAAATAAAATAGAAAAATCTTCAGACTAGACATGTCAGCAGATTTGGATAATGAAACTTTTAGGGCAAATGTTCTTGCAGAGATCAAAAGCATTCAAGCCGAATTAAGTCAATTAAAGACTCTCAAAAGAAAAACTACAAGAAAACAGACCAAGAGAAAACCAGCTAGAAAGAGAGTTACAAAATCTAAAAGAACTGCAAAAAGGCGAAGATAGGCACGAATAAGCCAAATTATTTAACGAATTTATGGCTCAATCAGCATGAGCAGTCATGAGTAAGCTAGATTCAGTATTTTCTAAAGCATGTAGTGAAATCACTCAGAATTTACTTACAATTGATGAACCTAGCAGAAAACAAGTCAAAGAGGAAATCAAAAGAATATGTGCCAAATATTCACTAGAAAGAATTCCAAGGAATCATGAAATTTTATCAATGGCAAAAGAATCAGATTTTAACAAACTAAGAAAAGTTTTGCTAAAAAAACCTGCCAAAACCGCATCAGGTGTTGCAGTTGTTGCATTAATGCCAAAACCATATGCATGCCCACATGGAAGATGTACATATTGTCCTGGCGGAATTGAATTTAATTCTCCAAACAGTTACACAGGAAACGAACCATTAACACTTAATGCAATTGAAAATGAATATGATCCAAAATTGCAAATCACGACAAAGATTGACAAACTAATTGCATTTGGACACGACCCATCTAAAATGGAGATTGTAATTGTTGGAGGAACGTTTCTTTTCATGCCAAAAGATTACCAAGAAAATTTCATAAAATCATGTTATGATGCGCTAAATGGAACAGATTCAAAAGATTTGCAAGAAGCAAAATCAAACAATGAACATGCAATGATTAGAAATGTTGGTTTTACAATTGAAACAAAACCAGACTATTGTAAAAAAGAACATGTAGATTGGATGCTAGATTACGGAATAACTAGAATAGAAATTGGAGTACAATCATTACAAGAAGGAGTTTATGAAATTGTAAACAGGGGCCACAATTACAATGATGTTGTAGAATCATTTCAAATTTCAAAAGATGCAGGTTACAAACTTGTTGCACATATGATGCCAGGTTTGCCAACAATGACACCAGAAGGAGACATTGCAGATTTCAAAAAACTATATTCTGATTCACAATTACGGCCTGACATGTTGAAAATTTACCCATCATTGGTAATAGAAAACACACCAATGTATGATGATTACAAACAAGAAAAGTACACTCCGTATTCAGATGAGGACATGATCAAAGTTCTGACCGAAGCAAAAAAGAACATTCCAAAATGGGTAAGAATCATGCGTGTTCAAAGGGAGATTTCACCAAATGAAATCATTACAGGTCCAAAATCAGGCAATCTAAGACAAATTGTGCATCAGAATTTAGCAAAACAAGGACTCTCTTGCAAATGTATCAGATGTAGAGAAGCTGGGCTTGCCAACAAGAAAACATCTCCTGCAAATGTAAAATTAAACAGAATTGATTATGATTCCTCCGGAGGCAAAGAAGTGTTCTTGTCTTATGAGGACAAGGATGAATCAATTTATGGATTTTTGAGGCTAAGAAAACCTAGTCTTGATGCACATAGGGATGAAGTTGGACAAGACTCCTGTATAGTTAGAGAACTTCACATTTATGGAAAATCACTAAAGATTGGAGAAAAAGAAGAAAATGAGATACAGCATTCAGGCTTAGGAAAAAATTTGATGAGAGAAGCAGAAAAAATTTCTAAAGAAGAGTTTGATGCAAAGAAATTGCTAGTAATTAGTGCAGTTGGCACAAGAGAATATTATCAAAAGTTAGGGTATTCGTTATATGGGCCATACATGTCCAAAACATTGAATTAGGAAATGGAAATGTCAGAACAAGAAATTATTGGAAAAGGAACTTGGATAGATAAATTAGCTCACGAGTTACTTGAACGTGAAAAATCTCTTGGAAGAAGTTTGGATCTTCTAAGAGTAGAAAGCGGTCTTGGTGCATCAGGAATTCCACACATTGGAAGTTTAGGAGATGCAGTAAGAGCTTACGGTGTTAAGCTTGCATTAGAAAACTTTGGTTACAAATCAGAACTAATTGCATATTCAGATGATTTGGATGGATTAAGAAAGATTCCAGAAGGAATGCAAGAGTTTGGGTTAGAAGAACACTTGGCAAAACCTGTTTCACTAATTCCTGATCCTTACGGATGTCATGACTCGTATGGAATGCATATGAGTAGCATTCTCTTAGAAGGATTAGACAAAGTTGGAATAAAATATGAATTTCGAAGAGCTAAGGATACCTACAATCAAGGTTTACTAAAAGATCAAATTCATACAATCTTGCAAAACAGTACAAAGATTGGTGATAAAATTTCAGAGCTTGTAGGTCAGGAAAAATACCAAAAGTATCTTCCATACTTTCCGGTTTGTGCTAATTGTAGTAGACTTTACACTGCTGAAGCCACAGAATATATTGCAGATGAAAGGAAAGTAAAGTACAGATGCCATGATGCTGAGATTGGTTCTCAAATGATCAAGGGATGTGGTCATGAAGGAGAGGCAGATATTGCAAAAGACTTGGGAAAACTTGCCTGGAAGGTAGAGTTTGCTGCAAGATGGGCTGCATTTGATATTAGATTTGAAGCATATGGAAAAGACATTATGGATTCAGTTAAAGTAAATGACTGGGTAGCAGATGAAATTCTAGAATTCCCACATCCTCATCACGTAAAATATGAAATGTTCTTAGATAAAGCCGGGAAAAAAATTTCAAAATCACTTGGAAATGTTCTAACTGCACAAAGATGGCTAGAGTTTGGATCTCCAAAATCAATCTTGTTGTTACTCTACAAGAGGATTACAGGTGCAAGAGAGCTCGGAGTAGAAGATATTCCTTCTTTAATGGCCGAATACAACGAACTTGAAGACATTTTCTTTGGAAGAATTAAAGTGGATAATCCTGCCAAACTTACAAAATCAAAAGGACTCTGCGAGTATGTTAATCTCTTAAATCCACCAAAGCAATCAAGCATACATGTAAACTATAGACTGTTAATTGAATTAGCAAAAATCTTCAAAGAAAACAGAGTAGAAAGAGTAATGAAAAAACTTCTAGACTATGGTGTAATTAAAAATCCTGAACCAGAAATTGAAAAACTAATTGAGCTTGCAGGAAATTTTTCAGATGAGTTTGATGAACAAGAAAAAACTCAAGTTGATTTAGATGATGCTGCTAAAAAAGCATTAAAGATTCTTGCAGAAGCACTTGGTGCAGAAGAAGAACCTGAAGATATTCAAAATATAATTTATCAAATTGCAAAATCAAATGATGTACAACCAAAAGATTTCTTTAAAATATTATATCAAATAATCCTTGGAACCTCAAGAGGACCAAAGATTGGTCCATTTATTTCAGACATTGGAAGAAAACAAGTTGCAAAAACACTTTCAGAGTATACATAACCATGGCACACTCAGAACATAACAGATCAAAAAACAGTGGAGGGTTTGCTCTCATTATTTTAGGTGCAATTTTGCTATTTCTTGCACCACAAGAGACAGTAATTGAGATGGGATTAAACGTAGTTGCATGGATTGGAGGCTTGATTATTGGGGGAATTGGATTTTATCTGAAATTTTTGAAAGGAAGGAAGAAGCAGTAAGATGGGATTATTTGGAAAAAAGAAAACAGAAGAAGCAATCTCTGACGACAGTGAAGAAGTAACACTCAAAGAGAATTTAGAGACAGAAGTTGAAACTCTACAAAAAGAATTTAGAGAAAAACAAGAAGAATTAACCAATATTTTAGAGAAAGTCAAGATTGTAAAAGAAGAATATGATCTTACGACTGTCGAATTGATGGATACCAAAAAAGAGCTCAATCAAAGAAAGATGGAGTTAGATGTAGTACAACGTGAATATAAAGAAATTAGAGAAAAGATCAAAGGAGCTGCAGAACTACGAGATTCAAAAGAAGTATCTGACTTTGCAAAAACAAAAGAGAATCTTGAAAGAATTAAAGATGAATTTCAAAAATTCACACAAGAACATAACAAAATCAAAGATGAGATTGCGCAAGAACAATCAGTTCTACGTAGTATCAAACAACAACAGATAGAAACTCAAAAAGAACTTGAATCAGCTACTTCTAGATTGTACAACGCAAAAGAAGAACTTGACAAAAAGGACCTTTTCCAAGACGAAAGTACACTTTCAACTGAAGAAAAAGAATTCATTCAAAAAACAAACGAGAATGCATCTCAAGGTGTAATTGAAGCTGCAAGTGCTGTAGTCGGTTCATTAAAATCAAAACTAAACATGACTGAAAAAGAACTTGAAACTGTTCAGACACTCTTGGAAAAAGAAAGAAACGAACATGAAAATACAAAAAATGAGTTAGAAAGACTCAAAGAAGCTTTTGAATCATTAAAAAAATCATAAACTTTCAAAATGTTTTTTCCATTTTGATTTTATTTCATCTTCTGAAATTCCCAAATCATACAATGGAGAAGTTACTTCTGAAACACTAGAGACATCAACTAAAACAATAGAGTTGATTGGGCTCTTGATTCCTTTGTTTCTATAATGATTCAAAATTTCTTCAAAAACAGAGTCTTCTTTGACAATTCTAGCCTCGCCTTGAAAGAGATATCCTTTGCGCAAAAGTGGATCAATGACATTAATTTCCACATGAGGGTTATTTTGTAAATTATTCATTGTATCAGGGGAACGAATATCTGCAAATGCTAATGTCTCAGAGCTCCAAGCTATGATGGTTCCTTTTGGAGAAAGGTTTGGTTTTCCATCAGAACCGACAGTTGCAACATAACCAAGCTTGTGAAGATCCAAAAACTCCTTAATTTCATTTGAAATCATGATAATTGTTACTACAGATAACTACAATGTAATTAATTTTGGTCATTATCGCATAACTTCTGCCATAAATTGTGAGAAAAAGAAGAATCCAATACCGCCACCAATAATTGCAACCCAAGCGGCGATCTGTTTAGCTTTAGCCAATATGTTAAAGATATTTCAAATCAATATTTGAATCTACTTGAATTTTTTGGGACAATTATAATTAGAATGGTATGAAAATAACACTGATGGCAAACATCAAAGATGTTGGAAAATTCTTTATGTTCATAGCGGGAGGGTTTGTTGCCATTATAGTTGGTTCTTTCATGATTCGTGGCACTATGCACATGTGGGATAATCCTGAAGATGAAAAAACTGATGAAAAAAATAAGGATTAAAAAACAAGTATTGTTAAATAAAATTTGAATTGCTTCAAGATTCTTCAATTAGAAAATCACTTGATGAATACATCAAAAGAAGAATTCAAGAAATTCCAACAGAAATTAAACAAACATTTCCAAACATAAAACAAATTTGGAAGTGTGACAATGAATTAGATTTTCTTTATGGATACTATGTTGGAAAAATTGAAGAAGGTGCATTACATTATTTGTTAAAAGCAACACGTGCATCAGCTGGTGGTTATGTAGATACTTTTGAGATAAGAGGAATCATTGAAACGCACAAAAATGAATTGCATAATTACATAAAAGATGCAATCAATTAGTGAAGTAAAAATAGTAGAACAACAATTAGAAAATATGGTTGGACCTAAAGACGGAGGTTTTGGTTTTGATCAATCAAAAAAATATACAAGTATTGACAACCTTGAGGAAATTTGTGTACAATGCCAAGCAGGTCAACACAAAAAATGTTTGAAGAAAGCAAAACAACAAGAAGTTTGTGAGTGCGAACACTGCATGATTTATGGATAAATAAAAGCATGGATCAGATCTTTTTAATACTATAATATTTCAGATCAGATCTTGTCGAGTCAGTATAGGTTTCAGTGTATGTTCTGTGGTAAAGACTACGGAGAAAATGTTATTGAACTAGCAAAACATATTGGTAGAACACACGATACACCAAGAGAAATTTTCTCCGAATAATCAATTTTAAAAAAATGAAATGTGCAAACAAGAATGTTGGATGTTATCATGATGAGTCAATTCATCTAGATGGTAACGGAAAATGCCTAGTTAGAGGATGTAAATGCGATAAATTTGAGAATTAAAGACCGGACAACTTGCTTTCTAGTTCCTGAATCTCTTGTTGGTGAGAGTCAGAGATGTTTTTTGCAAATTCCTTGTGAGCTGCAATAATTGTAGTTAGTGCTTCCTTGTATTCAAGATGTCCTTTCTTGAGAACATCACAATTTTCTAGTTCGGTGATATGACCTGTTACTTTAGCAATGGAACCTTTTTGATGAAATTTTACAATTCCTCCAAATGCTTCAACCAACATGTATGCAGAGTCTGCTTTGCACTTGTAAGTGACTCTGCCAGTTTCAGTGTTGAATAGTTGTGTAACACCACCTGGCTTTCTTGTTACAGTAACTGTCGTGAAATAATTGAAAATAATAAAGTATTAATTATTTTAGAAAAATATTTTCTAGGCAGGTGCATCAGCTGGTGCTGCAGCATCTGCTGCCAGAATTTTGTCTATTTCATTGATTGCTAGTTTGTCCCGTCCAATAAGATCAAACTTTTGCAAGACTGTTTCAAACTTTGTTTCTTCTTGAACTTGTTCGTTTACAAACCATTCTAGAAATGCATATGTTGAATGATCTTTTTCTTTTTGTGCAATCTCCACCATCTTGTGAATTGCTTTTGTTACTGTTTGTTCGCTTTTTAGTGCAGTCTTTATCATTTCTTCAAGTGATTTGTATGATGCAGTTGGTGCTTTGACTGCAGGAATTGTTGCAGTTGCTCCCATGTCGTTGAGATAATGTACAACTTTGAGCATGTGTATTCTTTCTTCGTCGGATTGTGCATAGAAATAGTTTGCAGCCCCTTGATATCCTGTTACTTCGGCCCATGATGCCATTGCAAGATAACTGTTTGATGCAGCAGCCTCTAGTGCTGCTTGATCATTTAGAGCTTTTTTCATCTTTGCAGAAATTTTCATAGAAGCACTTGAGCACAATAACTAAAATAGTTTCTCAAGACTCTTCAGGAAAAGATACACCAAACCCTTCACAATAAAAGATGTATCTTTCTCTGATTTCACCATCTCCTGAGCCTGAGAATTGATAAAACCAACTTCCTTGTTGAAGATACCACCAAAAGTCAATGGCTCCACAATTGGCATAATCTAGTCGATAAAGGACATTATCGTTTCCAGTAATCAAATCAAGTGAAACATCAAATGGTTCAGGTGCTTTTCCAGGATTGACATATCTAGAGATAAAGTCATAAAATAATGCCTTGTCTTTTTCTGGCAAGGATTCAATTACAAATCCAAATTCAAATTGCTTTGCGTGGTTCAATGTAGTTAGAGGTCCGCGTTCTCGTTTTATTGATTCAAATTTTTGTAGATTGTCTGCAGAATGAATCTCTCTAAGTTCTCCATCATATGCAGAAATTCGAAAAGAAACTGATCTATCTTCTAATTTAGCAATAGCAGGAAAAATTTCTGAATTATCATCTTTGTTGGCAGGATCTAGTACAGGAAATTTTGAAATTAAATCATCACCATGTATTTCGATATTATTTCCAGCACATGTAAACTCGCTTTTGTCTCGAATTTCAGGTTGTAGTGTTTCAGCATAAGGGAATTTTAGAAAACTATCTTCTAGAAATGTACTATGATCATGAAATGAACAATCACGATAATTCCACCTTTGTAAGATTGTTCCATCACCAGTGATCAAGTCAATACTTACATCAACTGGTTTTGGAGGCTGACCAGGATTTACATACATTACATAGTACTCGTACAATTCCGTTTTATCAACACTAGGAAGAGATTCCAAAAAGAATTGAGGTTTTTTGCCAATAGTATTACCAGATATAGTTAATGTATCAAAAGGAGTTTCAACGAAATCTACTGATGGTGAAAAATCAGAGAATGTTTTGATAGTGTTTAATCCATCAAAATCAGGTTCTGAAAAATGAACTACATATCCTGCAATACTTTGCTCAATGATTGGATTGTAAGGTAGTTGCTCATCAGAAATAATTTTTTGATTTTCTTCAGTGTACACCTCCAAATCTATTTCATTACAAAAAATTGTTGTACTATCTCTAATTTCTTTTCCAATCATGTCTGAGAACTGATAAAAGAGTAGATAATCTTGTGTGTAAGGAAGATAATCAGTAACCTTACATTTTGCATAGTGGACTGATGATTACTGAGTTATCACCAGCTAAAACATCAATATCTACATCAAATAATTCAGGAGACTTGCCAGGATTGATAGTATCGGCTACAAGGTCGTAAAATTCAGTTTTGTCATTACTAGGAACAGATTGTAGAACAAAATAGGTATCTAATCTTTCTTCATAAAACGATGGAATGATGTGTGGTCCATCACCAGGTTCAACTTTTGCAAACGTCTGAATTGTTAATGGTTCTGTAAAGTTACCATTTGAAAATGTGACCAAGTATGATTGTGCTCTTGAAAGATCATCAGGAACACCTTCGTAGTCATAACTGAGAATTTTTGAAGCTAATCCACCTAGAAGTTCAGGTAGAGTGTTTTCAATATCTTCTTCTGTCATTTCTGGTGCAACAGTTTCTTTGGGAATTTCAGGCTCGGTAATGTCTTCAGAGATTTCAGGTCCAATTATTACTTCAGATGTCAATTCTGCATATTCTGCAATTCCCATTCCAACCCAACGTTGTGCAGTATCAGAATTGACACAAATTGGATCAGGGTTTGTAGCTCTGATAATTTTTACTTCGTCTACTGGACATTCTAAATCATAATCCAAGGCAAACGCATCAAAATTGATCATTAAAAATAGAGGCAGTAAAAATAAAAGAAGAAATTTCATGTTATGAGAAGAACTTTGTTATTATAAAAAATAATACAAATCCCGACAGGAAGATTATTCCTGCATAGCCCAAAACTTTGAGTTTTAGTGATGGTTGAGCTTCTTTTGCAAGATGTTTTCCAGTTACAAGTTTGAGATTAAAGATTGTAATGATTGGTGCAATCATAAATGATAGAACTGTTGCAAAATCAACTAGTTCTTTGAGATTGCTTTTGAATTCAAATATTATGAATAAAGCACCAATTGCAATTACAAGCAAGAAAATTACGTAAAATGTACGGAAATTTGTGCGTAATTTGGCTTCTTTTTTTGTAAAAATCAGCTCAACTGATCTTTGCAATGATCTTGAATATCCATCCAGTACAGCAATGATTGTTCCAAACATTACAGTAAATGCCGAAGCTGCAATAACGATGTAACTCCAATCACCAATAGTCTGAGTGTAAAGAGTAACTACCTTGTGTGCAAAATGGGCATTGTTGTTTGGCAGTTCTTCACCTGAACCAAAGAACATGAAAGAGCCAAGTGTGACAAACATTATTGCAAGAATTCCCGTAATCAGATAAGTTAATCGAAATTCAAATAGAGTTTCTTTTAGTTTTGGTCTATAGTTTGTCTGCTTTGATCTTTCTAATGTCCATAAACTATTCCATGCAGAGATATCGACAGGAGCTGGCATCCATCCCATTAGTGCAAGTAAGAAAAAGATTCCAGAGATTCCCCATAATTCTTTTGCAATGAATCCTTCTACAGGTTCTATTGGACCATTATACAATGCAAGCAAGAATGCAGCTACAGTAGAAACTATTAGAACAATAACGATAATCTTGATTAGCTTATCAAGTGCATTGTATTTTCCAATTGCCAAAATTCCAACACAGATTGCAAACAAGATAACAAGAGTCCATTCACCAAGAAAGTCTAATCCAAAAAGATTCTCAAAGAATCCTGCAGTTACAAATCCTACTGCACCTGTAACAAAAAACATCGAACCTATTGTTAATAGAAAATAAAGCCATAATGCAGGTCTTCCAAGTTTTTTGTATCCATCAATTATACTTGTTTGAGTAGAGTTTGCATAACGAGAACCAAACTCAAAGAACGGATACTTTAGTAATGTTGCAACTAGAACAAATCCTAGAATCAATAAACCAAAATCAGCACCAGCTCTTGTTGATTGGATTAGATGTGAAACACCTATTGCAACACTTGCAAACAAAACTCCAGGTCCTGCAGTTCTTGCAAAAGCAGAGAATTTTTTATTCATTGCGCTCAAAAAACTTTCTAAAATCTTGCATATAACCTAAAATTCTGTAGATGTGAATATGAGGCATGATTCTTAGGATATTGATTGTTGTTTTAGCAATAGGATTCACAATAGGCCTAATTGATTCAGCTGAAGGTTTTATCGAGTTTAAAAAATACAAAGTTATCAACTCACCAAAGATTTGTGGAGACAAGTTATGCTCTGAAGTTGATGAAAAGGTTGCAAAGAAAGGAGAATCATCACGCAACATCAAGGTTTGTGGAGATAGATTATGTTCAGATTTTTCTGAAGAACCAAAACCATTAAACAAATTCAGTCCATTTGGACAGTTAAAACTTGGCATTGCAATTGATTTGATTCAGTGCAGAGAAGGACAAGAAGTGGTAATCAAAAAGACTAACCAAATGCCTGCTTGTGTAGATTCAGAAAATGTTGAAAAACTTAGAGAGAAAGGATGGGCAATATCAAAAGAATCCCAAGAAGAGATCTTTGCAGATATTGCATTTAACAGAATGCAAGCAAATGAATCTGCAAAGACACTAGCAGACTTTGATGTCACAATAACAATAACTCCTGAAGAGATTAACGATGAACGATATCTGTTATTTGATGGATATGGCTGGCACAGAATTCCTATTGTACCAAAAAGTGCAAAAATTACAGGAATTGTTGGTGGAGATAGATGTAGTGAGGTAACAGTTCCAATTAACTGACCAGGATGTGATTTGTATGGAAAGATTATGGATAATCTTGATTTGAGAATGGCCAATCTTCAGGGAGCAAACTTGTTTGGAGTTACATTGACTGGACAAGACCTTACAGGTGCGGACTTTAGCGGGGCATCACTAAAGAAAGGAAATCTTGATGGAGCAATACTTGTAGGCGCAGATTTGTCACATGCAAACCTAGTTGATACTGAAATTAGAAAGGCAGATTTGTCATATGCAAAATTAAACTTTGCAAAACTTCACAGAACAGATTTAACTGAATCAAATCTTACAAACGCAAATTTCCAAGATGCTACACTATCATATGCAATTCTTGCTTCAGATGATTTAAAAAATGCAAATTTAGATGGATCTGGAACTTGGGCCACAAATCTAAATGATTGTTTTAATCATCCAATTTGCAGTTAGACAGGGTTAACTTTCCAAGAACCATCAACCCAAACACCAACAACTTTGACACCTAGATTCCATGAAGAGATTACTTCAACTGCATTTTTGATATTAGAGATGTGTTCTTCATCAGATACAGGGTTTGCTGCACAATCATAATGACCTGATACTACAACTAGATCAGATTTATGAGCATTAACTGAAATACCAACTTTGGTTTTAATGGATTCAGCAACATTTGTGATGTTTTTGTCTACACCAGGTTCAGTTATTGTGTCAACATGGTCAGATGGATAATTTTCTTTAATCCACTTGTTTAATGGAATTTGAATTCTGCCATCCATGCATGATACAGAAGTTACAAATTTTCCTTCAGCCATGATAAAGTAAAAAATATTCTTCCTTAAAAATTATTTTCGATACATAAAGCATCCTGAAGTATGGTCATTTACCATTCCTATTGCCTGCATTAGTGCATAACAAATTGTTGGTCCAACAAAAGTAAATCCACGTTTCTTAAGATCCTTGCTTAGTTTTTCTGAGATTTCAGTTGATGCTGGAAGTTCTGAGAGTTTTCTGAATTTGTTTTTTATTGGTTTATGATTTACAAATCCCCACAGATACTTATCAAAGGAACCAAATTCTTCTTGAATTTTGATGAATTGTTTTGCATTATTGATTGCAGAAGTTATCTTGAGTTTATTTCTGATAATTGAAGTGTCTTGAAGTAGTTTTTCTACGCGTTTTTGAGTGTATTTTGAGACTTTGTGAGCATCAAAATCTGAAAAAACCTTTCTGTATCCTTCTCGACGATTAAGGATTGTAGTCCAAGACAGACCAGCTTGTGCACCTTCTAGTATCAAAAATTCAAATAATTTTTGGTCATTGTGTTGTGGCCTTCCCCATTCTTTGTCATGATAAGAAAGATTTGGTTCTTCTTTTGCCCACTCACATCTTTTTTTCATAGTTTGTATCAGTTAATTCAAAATATTAGTTATCAACTTTAGGATATAATGAGATTAAACCAGCAGTTATTGCAAATTAACAGAAATTTTCTGATCTGCTTTATTGCTTCTGCATCAATTTCAGCAGTAGCTGCTCAGCTCTTATCAGGATATGAAAACTATCTGAACACAACTTTTACCATAATTATTGGATATGTTGTTTACTTTGGAATATTTTCTACATTGTTTTACTGGGACAATATTGAACGTTACAAATCAATGAAATCAAAATTAATCAAAAGAGAACTCATTGCTTTGATTTCATCATTTGGTGTTGGTGAAATAGTTTATCTTGGAATAAGATGGCCAACGTTGTATTACTTTTTAGAAATTGGAATAGAACCATATCTAGCGTCACTTGTTTCAGAAATTATCGCAACAACATGTTACATGTTAACTGTAACAGTGTTTCTTAGAAAGACAAAGACGTACTAGTTATTTTGCTAACTGATTAACCAAGTCAGTGGATGTGATTATACCGACAATTCTACCATTCTCAGATACGCCAAGTTTTCTAATCTTTTTACTATTCATCATTTCTGCAGCAGCTGAAATTGGTTGATCATGATTAATTGTGATTATTGGCGAAGACATTATTTTGTTTGCAGTGGCATCAAAGGACATACTATTTGCAGCAATTTTTGTTGCAAAATCTCTATCTGTGACAATGCCCACAATGCCGCTAGTGTCTTTAACAATAACTGCTCCAATTCCTCCTTGTTCCATCATTTTTGCAATTTGCAAGGCAGTAGTAGAAGTATTGACTGCGATTAAGGATTTGGTCATTATGTCTTTGACTAGAATTGATGAGGAATTGAAATCTTCGCGACTCATTACAGTCGTTAAAAATTATAATATTTAAGATCTTCACAACTGACAAGCGGAGTTAACAGAAATTTTTCAAAAAAATCAGTTTCAGTGGATGGCATTGCAGTCTGAGTTTTTAAATAAATTTTTAAGTAATTTGCTTCATGTCACAAATTGAAATCCAATACGATGAATTTGTATCTAATATTGGTCAGACATTATCAAATGTTGATGTGAATCTGCTCATGAAGATAATGTATCTGGAAAGAAAACTAACAGATGTAGCACCAAAGTCGAACTGCACATAGAATACAAATCAAATGTTGATCCTATGAGAAAGCAAGAAGAGATGAGAGCCAAATACGGATTTCCCACACAAACAAGCGCTCATGGACTAACAACAGTAGGACAAATGACTGTAGATATCATTGAAGATATTTCAAAATAAGTTCATAAATTCCAATTTGAGCATCTGAAGTAAAATGTAGTAGCGTGTAGATATCCCCTTTCTTTGAAGCAAATGTGGTGATTTCTTCTTCAGAATTGTCTGGACTTATCTTGGATATGTTTACTTTATCTCCTCTTGTATAATTTTCAACGTAACCAATAATTGTTAATTCTTGATAATCATATTTTGTTTTTGGCTGTTTGAATTCTTCTTCATCAACAGTAATGAAACTAACTTTTTCTATTGCTTCTTCTATTTCTTCTGCAAATGTAAATTGTGTAACACCAATTATTGAAATACCAAACAATATTGGTAAAATTACTTTTGTGTCCAACACTTTTTTTAATTTTTTAAGATAAAAGATGACTCCAAATATTCCAATTTTGGAAAATTTGCGGTTTTGTCTTTTTGGAACATTACAAAATTCCTGACTAATTTTGCTATGTAATTTTTCTAACTTACATGTATTTTTACAAAAATTTTTGTTAAATATCTACGTAAATCCCGTCGTCTCTTGCCTCAACTGGATATGTTTCCAATTTGACGTCTTTGAGATAGTCTGTTAGTTCTCCTGTCTTGATGTTATAATGCCAAAAATGTAATGGGCATTCTACAATGTCTCCATCAAGTTTTCCAGGTGCAATAGAACCATCCTGGTGCACGCAAAGATCATCTAGTGCATGATAGCCATCTTGATTAAAGATTGCAATCTGCTTTCCATCAATTTTAAATGCCTTGCCTTTTCCTGATGCAACTTCACCTTTTTCAGCAATCTTCTTCCAAGCCAATGATTCCATGACAACTTTGTTATTTATTTAGATTCGCATGATAGGATTTTATAGCCTAATCCAAGAGCCACACTATTGAGTAAAGTAAAGACTAACTCTAAACTAATCAAAGAAGGAAAACTATCTTATGAATGGGCTAGATCCCACATGCAAATTTTAGATAATACAATTAACCGATTGAAAAAATCTAAACCACTAAAAGGCATCACCCTTGGATTTTGTCTACATATTACAAAAGAGACTTCTGTTCTCTTGATGGGTGCCAAAGAACTTGGTGCAAAAGTTGCTTGTTGCGGAGGAAATCCATTAACCACACAAGATAACATCGCAGCATTTTTGGCTTCACAAGGGATTCACGTTTATGCATGGCATGGTCAATCTGTCAAAGAATATGATTGGTGTATTGATCAAGTTCTCAAACACAAACCAACAATTCTTACTGATGATGGTGCTGACATGAATGTTAAAGCTCATTTTGATAAACGATTCAAAAATATGAAAATTCTAGGCGCAACTGAAGAAACCACTGCAGGTGTTACAAGAATTCGTGCAGTAGAAAATCAAGGAAAACTTCGTTATCCTGTGATTTTAGTTAATGAAGCATATACCAAATACATGTTTGATAATAGATATGGTACTGGTCAAAGTACAATTGATGGCTATCTTCGTGCAATGAACTTGCTTATGGCATCAAAACGTGTTGTAGTAGTTGGTTATGGTTGGGTTGGACGTGGTGTTGCAGCAAGATGCCATGGGATGGGCTCTAAGGTAATAGTTACAGAAATTGATCCTGTGAAAGCTCTTGAAGCTCATATGGATGGCTTTGAAGTAATGCCAATGGCACAAGCTACAAAGATTGGCGATATCTTCATCACGTGTACTGGAATGACAAGTGTGATTCGAAAGGAACACATCTTACAAATGAAAGAAGGCGCAATTATGGGAAATGTTGGCCACTTTGATGTTGAGATTGACAGTGAATTCCTACTAAAGAAATCAAAATCTGTAAAAGAAGTAAGACCAAGTCTTGATGAATGTACTTTGAAAAACGGAAAGCGAGTTTATCTAATTGGACAAGGCCGTCTGGCAAATCTGGTTGCAGCTGAAGGACACCCTCCAGAAGTTATGGCCCAATCTTTTTCAAACCAAATTCTTTCTGTCTTGTATATTCTCAAAAACCACAAAAAAATGGAAAATAAAATCATCAATGTCCCTGAAGAGATTGATAAGCAGGTTGCAGTTGATGCACTCAAAGCCATGGATGTAAAAATTGACAAACTTACTCCAGAACAAGTAAAATATGCCAATAGTTGGTAAAATCATCTGGTTATTTTACTATAGAAGCTAATTTTTTACTATATCATCTAACGATTTGTTATATCGAATTTCTCTGAAAACCCTTCATGGTCGTATGTGAATGCATTTTATCTGATGATACTTTCAAACATGTTCAAACTGTTCAAAAAAATTATGCAGAGATTCTGATTTTAGAAGCAGATCTGAAGCAGTAGGATTGATGGTCAAATTCATTGCAGGCGATTTAGATAATATTCCAATCGATGATCTCATCATCCTTGATGATTACTTTTTCTCAAACCCTTCGTTTTTCTATGCATTTTATGATGATGTAATGCTATCTGCAACATTTCATTCTAGCAATTATTCAAGTTGATGAAAATGTTTGAAGATAAATCAGAAAATGGGTTTGATGTAGATGAACATTACAAAATAGTTTGCAGAAGCTGCCAAAAGGAAATTCCTTCTCACCTAATAGAAAAACACACTTTTGAAGAACATTTGTCTAAAACTTCTTAACCCCAACACTGCTCTTGACTATTGTTAAATGAGCAAAAAAGCTATCATCACAAGTGCACTACCATATGCTAATGGAGAAATCCATCTTGGTCATGTTGCATCAACATACTTGCCAGCAGATGTTACAACACGATTCTTGAAACTCAATGGAGTAGAGGCATACTATGTTTGTGCATCTGATGATTTTGGTACCCCTATCCTAATCCAATCAGAAAAAGAAGGCAAAACTCCTCAAGAATACGTTGCTCACTGGAACAAACGAGATTATGAGGATTTCTCTGCTTTCAATATTGATTTTGATTATTTCTACAAAACTAGTTCTCCAGAGAATGTTTCTTTTGTACAAGACGTCTTCAAAAAACTAAACGATGCCGGCTACATCTATGAACAAGAAATAATCCAATTCTATTGTAATAATGATAAAAAATTCTTACCAGACAGATACGTAAAAGGAACATGTCCTTATTGTAAAGCAGAAGACCAATACTCTGATCTTTGTGAAAGTTGTGGTAGAGTTCCTGAAGAAATAACAAACCCAAAATGTTCTATTTGTGGACAACCTCCTACAAAAGAAAAAACTAAACACTATTTCTTTAAACTCAAAAACTTTGGTGATTCTCTTTACAAATGGCTCGATGAGAATCCTCATCTTCAAAAAGATGTAAAAAAATATGTTCAAAATTGGATTACCTCTGGACTAATTGATTGGGATATCACTCGAGACATCTCATGGGGCGTACCGGTTCCTCTTGATAATGCAAAAGACAAAGTTTTCTATGGTTGGTTTGACAACCATTTGGCATACCTCTCTACAGCTGTAAAATTTCTAAATGATAAAGGAATAGATGGAAAAGAATTTTGGAATTCTGCTGACATTTATCATTTCATTGGAAAAGATATTGTGTATCATCATTTTCTTTTCTTGCCAGCAATGCGATTGGGAATAAATAGCGAATACAAATTACCTGATTATATTCCAACTAGAGGGCATCTCACACTTCAAGGAAAGAAAATTTCTAAAAGCAGAAATTGGTACATTGGTTTAAAGGAATTTTTAGAATACTATCCTGCTGATTATCTTAGATATTATCTAGTTTCAATCAACCCATATTCTCAAGATGATTTGAATTTTGATTGGGATGATTTTACCACAAGAATCAACTCTGAATTGATTGGTAATCTGGGAAATTTTGTTAATCGTGCTTTAGGTTTTACAAAAAAAGCATTTGATGGAAAAGTTCCTGAACCTGAATCATTTGATGATATGGATAAAGATGCTGAAGAAAAAATCAAAAATTTTGCTAGTAATGTAGGTTCACTTCTTGAACAAAATCATCTTGATAGGGCTCTAAAGAAAATCATGGAATTTTCTTCTTACTTTAACCAGTATTTCCAGCATAAAGAACCCTGGAAAAAAGGTCCAGGCACAGCCAATTGTGTGTATCTCTCAGTAAATGCTGCTCGAAGTCTTGCAATTGCATCATTCCCATTTATGCCAGAATCTGCACAGAAAATTTGGCAGCAATTAGGTCTTGATGGAAAAATCACTGATTCTTCATGGAATGAAATTTCTGTGTTAGGAATTTCTTCTGGTCATGTTTTAGGTGAAGCATCTCCATTGTTTTCAAAAGTAGAAGAATCTGACATTGAAAAATACAAAAAACAACTAAGGCCATCTGAATAATGAAACCCATTCCGAGAATTTCTACTAGAGGATATTATGATCTAAGTACTGGAAGAACCATAAAAAATAATCCTTACTATTTGTATCCTCAAAAAGATTTCAAAAAATTAACTGGTTCAAAAGAAATTGCAATTATGATTCATGGTTTAAGAAATGATAATGCTGGAGCAGTAGCAAAAGTATTACTTGCAAGAAATAGATTACGTAAATTAGGATATGTTCATCCTGTAATTGGATTTAGTTATGATTCAAACACTACTGGTGCTCATTTGATTACACATGCAAAACATGCTCTTTCAGTAGGCCAAAGAATTGCAAAGAAAAATGGACGTAATCTTGGAAAATTTATTGAAGATTTTAAAAAAACTAATCCTAAAACCAAAATTCGTTTAATGGGTCACTCATTAGGTTCTCAAGTGATCCTAAGTACTCTTGAGTATCTTGCTAGAAAGAAACAAAATGTTGGAATAATAGAAGCTGTGTATTTTTTTGGTGCTTCAATAACTGAAGATGTTCCTTCATCAAAAAAATATGGTAAAATACTTGAACAAATTGTTACTAAAAAAATTCTAAATTTTTATGCACCAAAAGATGAAATTCTCTTTTGGGGGAATAAAACAAGAATGGTTGTAGGCCCTCTTGGGTTAAACGGTGCAATTGGAAAGACTATTGAAAAATATCGTCAAAAATTGGTAAAGCCTGAAAATCATAGATTTGCAAGCTATGCTGCAGTCTTGAACTCATTTCCGTAAATTCTTAGTTCTCTATTGCTTTAGTATGATTGATACGTTAGTCTTTTATAGAAAAATGAAGTTCATACTTTAAGATGAAGAAAAGCATGCTTAGTGAATCTACTCGAAAATCTATTTTGTACCATCTGCATGTAATTGATGAAAAATCTGAAATTTCTTCAGACTTATCTGAACATCCTTGTTAAATTTGATTAAAACTATTTGTTATAGATAATCTTGAATAGTTGTTTTTTTATCATTTGCATGGCAGAAATAGATATTGCTGCAATTGGCTCAATTGCTACAGCTCTTGCTACTATTGCATTGGTATTTTTGCTGTATAGAACAGTAAAACAACTTGAAGCAACCGTTGAAGTTAGTAGAATTCAAACAGAATATCGATTTAGATCCTGGATTGGACATTCAGGTACTATAGCAAAGATGGATACTACTATGAATGAAGACTGTCAATTTGATGTTACGATAAAAAATTTTGGAGAATTACCTGCCTCTGGTGTTTCTGCTAAATTCATGTTTTCTGATAAGATGCTAACTAGAGATGAAATAAAATCTGAATCTGTAAATTCATTTGATCTTGGTTCAATGTTGCCTAGCATGGAAAAACATTACTGGTTTTTTATTCCTAATGATAAATGGAAAGATGCTCAAGAAGGAAAATCTAAAATTTTTACGGGATTGTTTTTTCAATACACTGCATCTGGTCAACAAAGTGGCTATGGAATGCTTAGCGAATATGTCCTGCCACTCAAAATTTTATACATAAAGATATGTGGCCAGATGACGAAAAATTATAAAATTTAGTTTAAAATTTACCATTCAATTCTTAGTGTTTTTCCCTTTAGAATCTCATTTACTTCCCATGTCACCATTTCAAAATTATTTCCTTCTTTGATTGTTACAGGAATTGTTGATTTTGTTTTTGTTTCTGATTCTTGACTAATTTCATACAATTCTGGTTGTTTAACTTCAGTATTGGTTGAATACTTAAAAGACATTGCAAAATTCTGACAATCAATTAAAAATGTATTCTCAAAATATCTTTCAGGCTCTTCTACTTCGTAAACTAGAGTGTATTTTTTACCTGTATCTTCTTTTGTAATAGGCTCACTAAATTCTGTAGTGAATTCCTTACAATCTGGTTTGTCTACATTAATGCTGGTAATTCTACACTCTCTATGTTTTTCGTCGTAAACTTGAATGTTAGGTTCCTTGATATCTTCTTTTTCTACATCCATTGCTATTCCATGTAATACATTTTTGATTGGTTCGTTTGATTTGTTAACTACTTCATATGTTCTCTTATGTTGTACAAGCATTTTTTTTGGATCCATCACATTTAATTCAACAGTAACTGATGGATACAATGTAGTTTTTTGAAGACGAAGTATTTCTTCTCCATACTTGCTTCTCATTGAAGCTCCTTTTTTTGGATGTTTTTTATTGTCAAAATCATCTCCATATACTGAATACAACAACATTGTTGTTCCATGTTTTAACACAACATCATGTACTGGATGTATGATGTGTCTATATTCATCAGACAATGCTCTTAGATCTTCTGCCATTGATGGTGACATCATGATGTGTGCATCATCTCCAAAATCCATCACTCTTCGTGCATAAATAATTCCAGGACCCCAAGTGTTTTTGTTTCCAAGCAAATCATTCACAATAAAACAATTCCCACTGTGTAGTCCAATCCTGACTTTGACTGTTTCACTTGGAATCTTTGCTTTATTGTATTCTGCAAGTTTTTTGTGTAGTTTAATTGAGAGTAGTGGCAACTCTGGGCCTTGTAAAAATCCAATACAGCAACCATCTCCAGTTGGTAACATCAAAAGTGATTCTACTGGAATTGACTTGAATGGTTGACATTCAGAAATACACTTGTTTAGAGTCTCAATCTTCTTAATTTGCGTCTTTGTAGACATTGATGTATCTGATAGCCCTACGATATCTACAAAGAAGAAATTGGCGTGAATTAGTTGTAATGGAGCAGTAAAATCCATTTCATAACTACGATCAACTGTAAATTAACATTTTTCATAACTTCATCTTAGCATCTTTCATAAACTTGTTCAGCGTTTACAAATAGCTTGCAGGCATGGAGCCCTAGAGTAGAAGAACTTATGACTCTCATAATTCCAGCCTGAGCATTGATCACTAGACTTTTGGTAATCATTGCAATTGTTATAGCATCTATTGGGATAGGTTGACTCGTATACACATTCAATGTACAAAGTCAATGCGAATCTTTGCTTGGAGATACTCATTATCCACGCCCCCTAACTTTGTGGAATTGTCTTGATTATCTGAGAATGGTTCAAGAAAATGCCTCAAGAAAATGCCTCAACACCTTCTTTTGAGCTCATTGATACTTTCAAAGAAAAATATTCCGAGTATGAAATTACAGAATATCCAGATTCTGATGAAATTCCATGGAAATACTATGTGGATACAGGCGGATATGAAATAGAATTGATTTTTGGAGAAGAGAGAACAATTTTGCGTTCTTATGATACAGATGATGACGATTTAATTTGTACTATAATCAATCCTTTCTCAAAAGATATTTGGGATTCATGTCCTCCAAAATGGTAGACATGATGTGATTCAAAATTATTGTTTCCATTATACTCAAAAAACCATATCGAGAACTCAAAATTAGAGATATCGAGAACAAAACAAGTGTTTTAGAAGATTCTAAATTATTTTCTTCTTACTTCTGACTTGTGATTACAAGAATGGCACATAAATCTCGCTGCTTTTTCATTATCCATTCCTAAGTCATATCTAATATGATGAATTTCAAAACCTCCTTTTCCTGTTAATTCATCAAAAGGACTAAGATTGCATTCTTCTAAGGTTCTCTGACAATTAGAACAAACTTCAGTCCATATTTTCTGCATTTTTGGATATAATTTTACTCGCTGATTTTTAGACAAATTGGGTGGTCGCAAGTACCAAGATCTAACAAGATTTCGTTATTATGGTTTTTGTCATTTTGGAGCCTATTTTTCCAGAAAAGCTTCCATAGATCATAAAATCCAATCTTCTTACTGTCATTTTTGATGCTGACAGATATTTTCAATGCTCATATAATATGATGCCGTAGCCGAACCGGGTAGGGTTGGAAGGTGTTAGTAGCATCTCACTAGTTGCTAGTGTTGTATTGATTACTGTAGTATTGTTAGTGTTTTCTCTTCATGAATATTTTGTAGAGTTTTCATCTTCTCTATTCTTAATTTTTCTCACTCCCCTTTCCATCCACATTTTCTTAAAATCTAAAATACAAAAATTTTCTAATGTTACTTTACAAAAAATTTCTAGCTATTGTGTTTTGTTTTTGTTATTTAGCATGTTGTTGTGACTCCTTTTGGAGTTTCTGCAATTTATTGGCTTCCTGCATTTGCTTCTGATAATACGACAAACTCGACAGAGAGTGTTCTGCCTTCTAACTCTACCCAGTTAGTTGTTGAAAGCTCTGTCGAGCCAACTACTTCTCTTTGCGAACCTGTGATAAATTCAACTGAGTATCGTTGTTCTGAACAATTATCTTTCACTTATGAAATTTCTATAATTCATTATTCAACGACTTTGAATTCCTTTGAACACCTTTCAATTAATGATGAAATTTCTATAACTCTTAATTCAACAAATCCTACGTCTGCAACTGCTGTTACAAAAGACTCAGAAACAACTCCTACTGAATCATGGGAGTTCGAAGATGAATCAGGTATTGAGTTTAGTGGAAATGCAACTGTTTCTAACGCAATACAAAACACAACCTCTCTAGTTTTGGATGGCACTCATGATTATGGAACCATAGATGGTAACTCTACTAATCATGTTTCTGAAATGACTATTTCAACTTGGGTTAAACCTGATTATTCTAGTGGCTCCCAGAATTTACCATACTTAGCAAAGAACAAGCATTTGCACTTTCTATAAACAACAATATTTCTCCAGAAAAAGTTACTACCTTTTCTGTATTTGATGGAATTAAATGGATTGTCGTTGAATCTTTTAATCCTATTTCAGAAGATTGGACACATATAGTTGCAAGTTACAATAATGAAACAATCAAAATTTATGTTAATGGTAAATTAGAAAACTCTCAAAACATTCCTGGTTTTTCATACATAGTTATTGATAATTATCTTGATTTTAGTACTGTTGATGCAATTACATCTAATTCTGAAATAGTCATTGGTGCATACATAGAAACTACACGTGATTCTCCAAAGATTTCTAAACAATTATCTGGTGAGATTTTAGATGTGCACTTTTTCAATGAGTTATTTGATGAAACTCAAGTCAATGATCTTTACTTGTCATCAATTGATGGGATAACTCATGAAGCTACTCCTGAAGAAGTACAATTAGAACACGAGCCTATTGAAATTGGCGAACCAGTAATCTGGAATCAAGAAATCAATCTGATACATGAAATTGATAGTGTTTCAATAGAATTACCTGAAGACGCTGAAATTATCAACATACAAACTACTGATGAACAAACCCAAACTGTTACTGATATCGAACTATCTAGTATTGATGAGGTTCCAACCCCTTCAATTGATTCAATCTTAGTATCAATTGATGATAAGATGCTTCAAGAGGAAATGCCTCTCAAATTGATAACGATTGAAGAACAGACCACAGAAATTAACGTGGAATTTGAAACTCCTGCACCATATACTGTAGAACAAGAAACTCTTACTGAAACAAACTATGAGAAAGAAGTAACTGTTGCACATGAATCTACTCTTCATTATACTGATGTGAAGACTTATTCTGATTTGCCAGAAGAGTATGTCGAAATGGGTGTAGAATTTAATTTGTATTGGGAAGTTGATGGTCAACAAGTAGATGTCACTTTTGATCCTGACTTTGCTGTTGAATATCTAAACAATGATGGAAATGAAATCTATGATCAAATGTGTTGGATTGTTCCACAGTTATCTGAACAGACATTCCAAATTGTTGCTCAATTAACAGTAATCAATACTCAATCTTTCCCAACTGTTGGCGATACTTGGGAAGTTAGATTTACCACTCTTGGTACAGCTGACTTAACAATTTCTGCAGTTGATGGCACAACATGGTCGTTAGATGAAGAAGATTCAGATCTTAACTTTGTAGATATTAGATGTGGCGAGCAAATTATTCCATCTCAATGGATTGATGATTCTATTTTCATTCCTGATTATAGTTGTGATGAAATTAGTTTTGAAACAAGTGATGTGTTAACACCTGGTGAACATAATCTCGAGTTTATTTTTGGAACTGATACTGATCAAGCGCATAATGATGCACAAGAACCTCCTCAACATACGTTAGAAGTTAGAGTTTCTCAAAGCAGTGATGATGCTGAAGAAGAAAATGATGGAGACATGGATTTGGATTCAAATGACTTGTATTTCACAGAGAAAAAAGTAGGTGTAAGATTCCAAAACATTGAGATTACACAAGGAAGTCTTATCACTAATGCTTACATCCAATTTGAAGCTCAAGATGATCATGAACATGATTCTACTGGTGTAGACATATTTGCAGAAGCAATTGATGATTCTTATCTTGGAGATGAAGATACTCAATTAATTGTAGACGTTGCAAGTGGTGTTCTTGATAACGATAGTGATGTTGAAGGAAATTCATTAACTGCAATTTTAGTAATATGCCCACCTAATGCTACTAGCTTTACATTAAATCCTGATGGAAGTTTTACTTACACTCCAAATGGTGGATTTAATGGACAAGACTCTTTCACATATGTTGCAAATGATGGTACAGCAAACAGCAATGAAGTAACTGTTACAATTAATGTAATTGGAACCCCTGCTATTGTCTCTGCAGTAGCAAGTGGAGGTGGAATTTCTGACCTTAGTCCTGGCGATGAGACTATCTTTACTTTTTCAGATGATACAAGAAGGATTGCAGGTACATTTGGTGCATCAGAACTCAATGAACTCTTAGTTTTCTCCCAAAATGGACAACTTGTTTCATTTGGAACAGAAATTACACCGGTATTCCAGACTCCTTCCATTTTAGTAATAACAACAATTGATGAAACTATTCCTTCTGGTTTTGTTGCACCTCAACCAGGAACCCCAATTGATATTGTTGCTGAAACAATTCCGCTTACTAATGCTGCTGGAACATCCAAACCATTCTCTAGCGCAACTCTAAATCTTGAAGGAGATTGTGGTCAAAAACAATCACATGTAATAATTTCTACTGTTGCTGATGACCTTGACGGAATTTTACCTGGTGCGCCATCTTTTTCAGTAGGTGACATCATCACGATTTCAATATCCGGAGATACAAATCAATCTACCTCACTAGAAAAACCATTTGTATTTACAAATAATGCTGGTATTCCACACGACTTTGATTATACTGGTGAATGGATAAATCCAAGCACATATGTCATAACTATTACTGATATTGGTACTACAAATCCAATCATTGGTGATCTTAGAGTTTCAGTAGCATCTGGTGCAAACATTACAAACTCTGATTGCTCGTCTTGTGTTATTGATGATTCTGACTTTGATGTAGAAGGTAACTTTGATGGATTCATTCAAGAAATTGTTGTTGAAGCTGGAGGTGCAGCAACAGCATCTACTGCAACTGGTTTATCTCTTTCAGTTGGAATTGAAGGCACTGAAGGCGGTGTAATCGAAATTTCAAGTGCTGAAACTTTCTTTGATACAGATGGTGATGGAATAGCAGATGATGAAGCAACCTTTGGAACTTCAAAAGACAATGATGACACCGACGGTGATGATTTACTTGATGGTGATGAGGTAAATATTCACAGCACAAATCCTTTTGTTGCTGACACTGATGGAGACTCTCTAAATGATGGATTAGAAGCAGGCATTGGCACAAATCCTCTTGTTGCTGATACTGATGGTGATGGTTTAACTGATGATATTGAAATAATTCTAGGCACTGATCCTCTGGATTCTGATACTGACGCTGATGGTTCTTCTGATGGTGCAGAAGACCTCAACGCAAATGGAATTGTTGATGACGGAGAAACTGACCCACTAGACCCCAATTCAAGTCCCTCTAAGGCAAGTTTGATTGCTGGTACTGAAACGCTTAATGTCTTATATGCTGGAGAAATATCTGCTGCTGAAAGCAATGAAGATATTTGTGCTATAGACGGTTGTGTCATGACAATTTTTGTTACTGCTTCTCAAGCTATCGCTGCCGGACTCCCTAATCCTTTTGATATTGTTTGGTTCCATGACTCAAATGAAGATCAACTCATTGATGTTTCACCTGATTCTCCTGAAGTACTAAATAGAATTCCTGCTCCTGATACCCCAACCACTACAGTAACTTTGGTTCCAGGAACTACTGATTTGTATGAAGTTTCTGCAACTGTATTTTTCAATTCCAAATTTGCAGTAGGTGGTGTTAAAGCACTGGCTCTTGGAAGTTTAGCTGGAGGCAGCAACCTAATTATTCTTCTATCAGTTCTTCATCATTAACATCACTTGGAAATCCCTCTGAAAATTTGACTGGAATTTTAGAACCAGTTGATTTGGATTCTATTACACAGCCTCTTGTATACAAACCTCATGAAGATTTAGTCTTTAGTTTTGATTTGTTTGAAAACCAAGGCATAAACTATGTTGAACATGTTGGCTTGTATCTAAATAATAACGGACAAGACCTCAAGACAAAAGATTATGATACCTCTATTGTTTATGACAAATATTCTCCTGAAGAATTAATTTTATCTGATCCTAATGGATTGATAGAATCATACGAATTTAACATCACTGAAATTGATAGAACTAACTTTAAAGTAACGTTTGATTTAACCTTCTCAAAAACATTTGATCCTACAAA
The DNA here is from genome assembly GCA_965215075.1 of Candidatus Nitrosopumilus sp. Taxonomy (GTDB): domain Archaea; phylum Thermoproteota; class Nitrososphaeria; order Nitrososphaerales; family Nitrosopumilaceae; genus Nitrosopumilus. The sequence goes on along the minus strand of OZ244033.1, from coordinate 1,316,344 downwards.
CTTTTACGTTACTGTTTGGGATTTAGATAAAAACGTAGACTATAAACTCATGAAAACATACTTCACATAACTACTGAAAATCTCCCTAGAACATTCGTATATGAACAAGAAATTACTTTTGAAAGTATTGAACAAACGCTTGATGATGTTGAACAAGCACTTGATGATGTTGACTCAGATGCATTTGCAGAAATACCCGATCCTCTTGAATCTGATGAATCAAAGTTTGATATGGTTACTGAAAAAGAAAAAAAATCTATTGTTCCATCCAAATCTGTTTGTGTAGATGGTGTAGTTGATGAAAATGGAATATGTGTAATTGATATTGTGAATCAAGAATATAACAAATCTAATACAAACACTATATCCACCATCATAGTAATATTCATTCTAGAAATAATTCTTGGTGTTCTTATTGGTATAATTTACAGTAAACAAAGAAAAAAAATCCCTAAATTTCACAAAATCTCCTTTAGGATTTGGTAAAAGACGGTGACAAATCAAAATCATGAATTTTTTAATTTCACTTAGAATAATTTTATTTTTTATGTTTGTAGGTTTTTTACTGCATCGTTTCTAATAGGGACCTTAACTGTTCTAAATGAAGAAGACTCCTTAGCTATTTTTAATGAATTTAATCAATCAATGTCTCAAATTGATTCCTTTGAAATTTTTCTTAACAATCTTTCAGTAGGATTGCCACTGTTTATTCCAGGGGCTGGTCCTGCATGGGGATTGTATTCTGGATGGTCAACTGGCGTATCCTTTTCAGCAATTACTTCAATGTCTCCTGGGTTAACTGATTTTCAACCGACAGATATTTTCTATGGAACTTCATTTAGATTCATAGAACTAATTGCATATTCTTTAGGAATGTCAAGAGGCGCATTTTTGATAGTTGCAATTATTCAAAAATCTTCAAAAAAACCATTGGTTCTTTGGTCTTTAATTGAGATTGCAGCAGCAATACTTCTCTTAGGCATAGGTGGAGTCATGGAATCCTCCATTATAGGATCTGAACCGCTTTCCATTGATGATCTGTGATATTCAATAACAGACGCCGACTTATGTTGCATTTTTCAATTTGAAAAACATGAGCAAAGTCTTCATACCTTACCTTGCATATGGATTAGTAGACAACACTAATTCAAAAACATCAAAATCAAATTGTCAGTGTATGTGTCATAACTAGTCACATCGCTTCTTTTGTTTTCCTTTTCAAAACTTCATAAAGTCTATTTTTTACTCAAAACTGTTGGTAAAATCAATAAATTTTGTAGTTCTAGGAAAACAAGATATTGCTTCAGAATTTGGGAAAAAAGGCACAGTTACTGATCTTTCTCTTTATGACAGAAAAGAATCTGACATTATCAAAACTTGGGTTACTCCAAGCGGATTTCCTGATAAAATCCAACCCCTATTTCAAGCAATTAATTTAGCTGAATACGTAGTTTTTCATGTGGATAAATTAGACAAATTCACTGGCGAAGAAATTATTGCCCTTGATTCATTAAAAAAAGAAAAAGGAATTTTATCTCACACATTTGAAGTTGATGAATCAAAATTAGATGGTATGATCAAAGGAACAGTGGTTGAAAATTATGTTAAAGTTGAACAAGATAAAATCAAAGAAGAAATGGATAAACTAGAACCAATTTCAAGTGATGGACAATCTGAAATGGTGATTGATCATTGTTTTGATGTCAAAGGTGTTGGAACAGTAATTTTAGGTAAAGTAACTAATGGAAAAATTAAGCAATATGATAATCTAAAATTGTACCCTGCAGAAATTGACGTTCTAATAAAATCAATTCAAATGCATGATGACCCAGTTGAAGAATCAATTTGTCCTGCAAGAGTTGGTTTAGCAGTTAAAGGGGCTAAACCTGAAGAGGTTGGACGTGGTGATGTTATCTCTGAAGAAAAAGTAGTAGACGTTAAAACAGAAATTGAACTTGACTTTCAAAAGAGCCTATTTTACAAGAATGATATTGCAGAAAATCAAGGATGTTTGGTGAATATTGGATTACAAATCAAGGCTGCAAAATTTTCATCAGTATCTCCACTAAAACTTGCATTTGAAAAACCAATTGTATGCAAAAAAGGCCAGATTGCTGTAATTTTGAAACCTGAATCTACTACTATTCGAATACTTGGACACGGTACAATCCAATAAACTAAATAAAATCAAAATTTGTAATTTGTTATGCGTGGATTAATGATGGGAAGGTTTCAACCTTTTCATTTAGGCCATTTAGACTTAGTAAAACAAATTCTAAATGAATGTGATGAAGTTATAATTGCAATTACCAGCTCTCAGTTCAATTATTTAGAAAAAGATCCTTTTACCGCAGGTGAAAGAATCGAAATGATTCATAATTCTCTTAGTAAAGCCTCAATAGATCTAAAAAGATGTTTTGTAATATCTATTGAAAATCAATTTAATATTGCAACTTGGGCATCATATCTAAAATCAGCATTACCTATTTTTGATAAAGTGTATAGTGGAAATGATTATGTTGCAATGCTGCTTGCTGATTCAGGAATTAATGTTGTAAAACCTAAATTTTTAGACAGAGAACAATTCAATGCCACAAAAATTCGTACAATGATAGTTTCTGATGATAACTGGAAAGATTCAGTTCCAAATGCAGTTTACGAGTTTCTAACAAAGATTAATGCAAAAAATAGACTAAACGTAATTTCTAAATCTGATACAGATCCTACTGAACACTAATGGAACCTGTTCGAGCTTGCCCTATTTGTCCTGAATGTGGCTCAAAGAGATTCATCCGTTTACCTGGTGAAAAAGTGACGGTAAAATGCCGCTCATGCAATAAGATTACCGAAATCTAAATTTCATAGTTAATATTTGCAATATTCTTGGCAAAATCATGGCAAAAACATGGAAAGATAGCGATATCAGCCTTGACCCCATTAAGGATCAAACAATAACTGTTCTCGGTTATGGAATCCAAGGTGATGCTCAAGCAAATAACATGAAAGACTCTGGTCTCAATGTTATAATCGGTCTTAAAGAAGGCGGTAATAGCTGGAAAAAAGCCGAAGCTGATGGTCACAAGGTAATGTCTGTTGCAGATGCAACAAAACAAGCAGACATTATTCATGTATTGATTCCTGACATGATTCAAGGTCAAGTTTACAAAGATGACATCGGACCAAATCTTTCTGAAGGAAAAGCATTGTCATTTTCTCATGCAGCTGCAATCTATTGGAAATGGATTGAAGCACCAAACAATGTTGATCTTATTATGGTTGCACCTAAAGGACCCGGTTCCAAAGTACGAGAAACATACCTTGACAATTTTGGAACTCCTTCAATTGTTGCAGTTGAACAAGACTTTTCAGGAAAAGCTTGGGATAGAACATTGGGAATTGCAAAGGCAATTGGTAGTGCAAGAGCCGGATTAATCCAAACTACCTTCAAAGAAGAAGTAGAAACTGATTGGTTTGGCGAACAAGCAGACCTTTGTGGTGGTGCAGCATCAATGATCACAAATGCATTTGAAACACTAGTTGAAGCAGGATATCAACCAGAAATTGCATACTTTGAAGTTTTACACGAGCTAAAACTCATTGTAGATATGATTCAAAGATACGGAATTAATGGAATGTGGAGACGTGTAAGTGAAACTGCCAGATATGGCGGACTTACTCGTGGACCAATGGTAATGGATGCTGCCAACAAAGAGAACATGAAAAAAGTTCTTACAATGATTCAAGATGGAACATTCAACTCTGAATGGATTTCTGAATATCAAAAAAGTGGTAAAGATGCATTTGATAAATACATGAAACAATATGACGAACACCAAATTGAAAAAGTTGGTAAAGAAATGCGTAAAATGATGTGGCCTGATTCCACAGAATAATCTTTTTTCTTAAATTTTTCTTAATTTAGATACGCCTGTATTTATATGATCAATGATTGTTGGTAATGGCGTTCCTGGACCAAACACCTGATCAACTCCTGATTTAATCAATTCTTTATGATCAATTTCAGGAATTACTCCTCCGCCAACGACAAGAACATCTTTAATTCCTTTTTTCTTTAGTGCCTTTACTACTCTTGGGAAAAGTGTACCGTGAGCACCATTAAGCAAACTCATTGCAATTGCATCTACATCTTCATCTTCTGCAATTTGTGCAACTCTTTCTGGTGTTGCAAATAATCCTGAATAGATTACTTCCATACCTGCATCTCTAAATGCTCTACAAAGCACAAGTGCACCTCTGTCATGACCATCAAGACCTAACTTGGCGACCAAAATTCTGACATTTCTTGATGCTGCCTTTTGTTTCATATCTATCACCGTGTTTTGTATATTTTAAAGCCTTTCCATAAAATGCTTATCTGAATTAATAATCATGTTCACTAAAATCTTCACCTAATGGAACTGTAGCAATAACAGTAGATTCTGTAGTTTGACATTTCATTTCAACTTCTGGCACAAATTCATGGAAAATTTCTTGTAATAGTTGTTGTGTAAATAACGACCAGTTACTTCCCAAGTCATGTTGAATAATAAAATAATGAGTTGGTCCTTCAACTCTATGATCTGATTTCATTCCAGATGCACGCATATAATCTTCTAAAGTTTCTATGCATCTTTTGAGATCATATTCTCCTTTCATAAATAGAACTGCATCTTTAATGACTGGTTTCATTACGTTAATGATTTCATTGATGTCTTCTGCAGTCAAATCTACTCCAAGTGAATCTAGAATTTTTTTAGGAACTGGGATTATTCCAATTTTGTCTGCAAATCTATCCCAATGAATGTATTTTTCTAAAATTTGTCTTGCCATGACGTTATGTGAAATGTTATTGTTGTTAGCTTCTGTTTCAATCTCTTCAACAATCTTTACTGGAAGACGATAAGTAACACTTCGCGTTTTTTCTCTTTCAACAGGATGTTTTTGACGCTTAACCGTACTAGAGTCCAACTAAAAATGATCCCGATCAACAGCATATAAAGTTGATTCAACAATTACGAACGAATTTTTATTCTCAATATTGATAATTGTACAAATTTTTTAAAGAAATTCTGTAGTTTCGATTTTTAGAATGGGCCAATATTGTGAAAATTGCGACAAATTTATGATAAATTCTGAGTTAACTCATTGCTCTGATGAGTGCTTATTGGCATCAATTAGAAGAAGCACTTCCGTAATTGAGGATGGAATCAATACAGTTTCATGGGATGATAGATCAGATCCGTGGACCTGATTTTCTAAATAGAAAATCTACTTAAAGCGTAACAAAAGTATCTCAGACGTGGACGTTATTCCAGTTAATTATGTTTTAACATTTGAACCAGATCTGAAAAAATTCACATTTAAGGGAACAGAATTAATTTCTGCAGACTGTAAAAAATCCACAAACACAATTACAATGAATTGTGCAGAATTAAAAATAAAATCTTGTCGAGTAAAATCTAAAGGAAAAATCATAAAGTCTATTCCAAAAACAAATGAGAAAAAAGAAGAACTACAAATTAAACTTGGGCAAAAAGTTAAAGGAAAAATTACTATTGATTTAGAATTTCAAGGCATCTTAAATGACCGATTACTGGGATTTTATCGTAGTCAATACAAACAAGGTGGCAAGACCAAATATCTTGCCACAACTCAGTTTGAAGCAGCAGATGCACGACGAGCATTCCCATGTTGGGATGAACCTGAAGTAAAAGCAACATTTGAAATTTCAATAATTGCAGAAAATAAATTTTCAGCAATCTCAAACATGCCCGTTGTCTCAAAGAAAAAACTCGGTAGCAAAACTCTTTACAAATTTGGTAAAACCCCAACTGTTTCAACTTATTTGATTTATCTTGGAGTTGGTGAATTTGAATATCTTACAGGAAAAATTGGCAAAATTCTGATCAGAGTTGTTACTACTAAAGGAAATAAATCAAAAGGAAAATATTCTTTAGAATTAGGAAAGAAGTTACTTTTTTCTTATGAAAGATATTTTGGCATAAAGTATCCATTACCAAAACTTGATTTGATTGCTGTTCCAGATTTTGCAGCAGGAGCAATGGAAAATTGGGGAGCAATTACATTTAGAGAAACGATTCTTCTTTATGATCCAAAAACATCTTCTACTTACACAAAACAATTCATTGCAGAAGTAATTTCACACGAAATCGCCCATCAATGGTTTGGAAATCTAGTTACCATGAAGTGGTGGAATGATTTGTGGTTAAATGAGAGCTTTGCAACCTTCATGGCAACAAAGTTTGTTGATAGATTCTATCCTGAATGGAATCTGTGGGACCAATTCATTGAAGATGCAATGAATAATGCTATGGGATTAGATGCACTAAAAACTACTCACCCAATTGATGTTACAGTAAATTCTTCTGCAGAAATTCGAGAAATTTTTGATGCAATCTCTTATGATAAAGGTGGCTGTGTTTTACGAATGCTAGAAAATTATGTAGGAGAGCCAAACTTTAGAAAAGGTCTCAAAAAGTATCTTTCTGATTTCAAATACAAAAATGCTGAAGGATTAGATTTGTGGAATGCAATTGGCAAGGCATCAAAAATGCCTGTCGCTTCAATGATTAACACATGGCTAAAACAACCCGGATTCCCTCAAATTGATATCTCTCAAAAAGATAAAACTTTCACTGTAAAACAAAGTCGATTCTTGATGGAACCAACTAAAAAAACTCAAAGAGGCTTATGGCATGTACCAATTACATACGGATTAGGTAAAGACACCAAAACAAAACTGTTAACCAAAAAATCTACTAAACTAAAGGCTCCAAAAGGTCTTGGATTTGTTGCAAATATTGGAAGAACTGGATTTTATCGTGTCAAATATGATGACGGCATACTACTTGATCTAAAAATGTTAGTTGATCAAAAACAAATCTCTCATGTTGATAGATGGGCAATTCAAAATGATTTGTTTGCATTATGTGTTGCAGGTAAAGAAGACATTCAAAATTATCTGGACTTTTCAGATGCTTTCTTTGATGAAGATTCTTATCTGCCACAAACAAATGTTGCAAACAATCTCAACTTTTTGTCATTCTTGACATATTTTGAAAACTATTCTGAGGAAATTCATAGTTATACTATCAATTACTTTAGAAAGATTCTGTCTCATCTTGGATGGACTCCACAAAAAACTGACAAACACACTGACGCATTTTTACGTGGGTTTTCAATTTTTGCATTAGGAAAACTAGGCGATGAATCAGTTTTAGAACAAGCTCAAAAGAAATTCAAGGAATTTTTGAAAAACCCCTCAACACTTCATCCTGATATAAGAGAACCCGTCTTTTCTCTTGTTGCCTGTACTGGAAATGCAAAAACTCATTCACAATTGATTACACTCTACAAAAAAGCAAAAACCACTGAAGAAAAGTTACGTTTCTTAGGAGCAATGTGTAGTTTTCGTAATGAAAAACTACTAATCAAAACTTTACAATTTTCACAAACTTCTGAAGTGCGTTCCCAAAATATGCAATTACCAATCATGAAAATTGCATCAAATCCATATGGAAAAAAGATTTTGTGGCCATGGCTTAAGAAAAATTGGGGTAAATTAAGTAAAAAAGTAGGTTATGGTAATCCTTTGTTTAATAGAATTGTAGCAAGTATTGCCTTGATTGCAGATGATTCTATGGAATCAGACATCAAGAAGTTTTTCAAGAAAAACCCTACTCCTGGAACTGAAAGAACGCAAGCTCAAACCTTAGAAAAAATCCGAATTCATTCAAAATTATTACGAAAAATGAAAAAAGAGTTCAAAAATGGCTAAAAAACTTGGACCTCCTATTTTTCTTGGTGTAATCACAATTTTAGCAATTGTCTTTCTAACTGGTGGTGGAACTGATGACAAGGATGTTTTGCGGCAAACATTTCAAGTTGAAGCAATTTACTATGATTCTGGCCATGTAGAAATTTCTTATTATGATAATTCTGAAAAAACTTCATCTGTAATTATGGAAATTCTTGGAATGGAGGAATCTTTTCAAAAAACATATTCTGATTCAGAGTTTATTGAAATAGTTCCTTTTTCAAATCCTCCAAAATATGGTTGGCCTATTCATCCTGTTGTATTTGAAATTGAACATCAAGAACTTGGACACGTTCAATTAAAGACTGAGATTCACCCACTTGGCGACCCTATTCCTCCTGTAATCTATTCTAGACCATGATCGAACACAAGATTTTATTGCACCTTTGAAATCTTACTGTTATTGGCTTTGCTTGATGACTTAAAAAAAGGAAAACGTGGTTCAATTGCAAAGGCAATTACAATTGTTGAAAATGATCCAAAGGAATCAAAGAAACTCTTAAAGAAAATTTTCAAAAATACTGGAAACTCAATCATAATAGGTATTACCGGCCCTGCCGGTGCTGGTAAAAGCTCTTTGATTAACAAAACAGCAGTAGCATTGAAAAAATTAGGCACAAAACCCGCAGTTCTAGCAGTTGATCCAACAAGTCATGTTACAGGCGGAGCTATCTTGGGAGATAGAGTAAGAATGACAGAATCTACCGATTCAGGAACATACATTCGAAGTATTGCATCAAGAGGTGCAACTGGCGCTGTTTCTCATTCATTAAGAAATAGCATTCGAGTTTTAGAATATGCTGGATTTAATCCAATAATTATTGAAAGTGTAGGAGCTGGACAAACAGAAGTTGAAATTTCAAATATTGCAGATATTACCGTTGTTGTCTTTAATCCTCATACAGGTGATAGTATTCAAACAATCAAAGCAGGACTTACAGAAATCGGAGATATCTATCTTGTAAACAAGAGTGACCTTAGTGGTACCAATCAACTCTTTGATGCAGTTAGAGACTTTATTGGTGATTCAATTAGAAATCCAATAATTCTCAAAACTTCAGTCAAAAAGAATACTGGAATTACGGTATTTGCCAAAACACTGAAGGATTTAATGAAGACTAAAAAGAAATCTAAAAAAGAAAAAGACCAAAAACGATTAGAGGCAGAACTAAAAGATATTGTTTTAAATAACATTCAAGAAAAGATTGATGACATGTTACATTCAGATAAATCAGTTTCAAAACATCTTAAAAAATTACAAACAAAAGGCATTGACCCTTACGAAGCAGGAGATAAGATAACAAAATCCTTGTTAAAGAAGTGATAATATGACTGCAAAAAAACCAAAATCAAAGGAAACTGAAAAGAAAATTTTCACTGATTCAAATTTCTCAGTAAAAAGAATCTACCAAAAATCTTCTAAAAAGAAATCTACAGAGGATGCAGGGAAATATCCATTCACTAGGGGAATTCATCCTGGAATGTATCGTGATAGATTCTGGACCATGAGACAGTATTCTGGTTTTGGTGATGCAAAGCTTACAAATGAGCGATTCAAATTCATGCTCGAAAAAGGACAAACAGGTCTTAGCATGGCATTTGATTTGCCAACTCAAATTGGATATGATTCAGATTCTCCACAAGCTGAAGGTGAAGTAGGAAAAGTTGGCGTTTCAATTACGTCCATTAAAGACATGATGACCGCCTTTGATGGAATCCCTCTCGGCAAAGTCAGCTCTTCAATGACGATTAATTCCACCGCATCAACATTACTTGCATACTATATTGCGGTTGGTGAATCACAAGGCTTCAAAAACCATGAACTTCGTGGAACAACTCAAAATGATATTCTCAAAGAATACATTGCAAGAAATACGTACATCTATCCTCCACAACCATCAATGCGATTAATTGGTGATATGATTGGATTTTGTGCAGAAAAAGTTCCATCATGGTATCCTGTTTCAATCTCTGGTTATCACATGAGAGAAGCCGGTTGTACAGCTACTCAAGAAGTTGCATTCACCTTGGCAAACACAATTGCATACATTCAAACTTGTTTAGATAAAGGATTGAAGATAGATGACTTTGCTCCTAGATTATCATTCTTCTTTTGTTGTACAATAGAATTCTTTGAAGAAGTAGCAAAGTTTAGAGTTGCAAGAAAAGTTTATGCAAAAATTCTAAAAGACATGTTCCATGCAAAGAATCCAAAATCCATGCAACTAAAATTCCATACTCAAACTAGTGGTGAGTCACTAACTGCCCAACAATCTGATAACAATATTGTTCGTGTTGCCATTCAGACGATGGCAGCAGTTACTGGTGGTACTCAATCTCTTCATACAAACTCTAGAGATGAGGCATTGGCTTTACCTACTCAGGAATCTGCAAAAATTGCTCTTAGAACCCAACAAATTGTAGCCCATGAAAGCGGAATTACAAAAACTGTTGATCCTATGGCTGGATCTTATTATCTTGAGGAACTATGTGACCAAATTGAAGATGGGGTTTGGAAATATCTCAAGAAAATCCAAAAAATGGGTGGTTCTGTTAAGGCAATTGAGAAGGGATTCTTCCAATCTGAAATTAGACAAAATGCTTACAGATTAAAGAAAGAAGCAGATGATGGCGAACGAATTCTTGTAGGTGTTAACAAGTATTCTGAGGAAGAAGAACAACCAGAATTACTTAGAATTGATGACCGAATTGAAATTCAACAAAAGAAAGCCCTCAAAAAATTGCGTGCGTCACGTGACAAAAAGAAATGGGAAAAATCTCTTTCTGCAATGCAAAGTGCAGCAGAAACTGATGAAAATCTTATGCCTTACATAATTACTGCTGCAAAAGCATACGCTACAACTGGAGAAATTAGCAATACTTTCCGAGAAGTCTTTGGAGAATATCGTCCAAAAGAAGTCTTCTAAATTAAGCTAAGATGAGCGTAATACCTTCTTAACTGACGAGATCAGTTATTTATTACTACGACTTTGTAAAATGATATGGATTAGGCATCAAAAATTTTTAGCATTACGCTAATTCCTGTTTTTGTATTAGTAATTTTTATGACTAATCCTGCCTTTGCACATGAACAAGAACCAAGTCATTATCTTGTTATCACTACTCATCTTACTAATCACCTTGCTGGAGAAACTGTTAGGATCTCTGGAGAATATGTTAATGGAACTAACTATCCGATTAATGGAATGATTTTACTAAAAGCTTATGCTAAAGATGACTTTGATAATGCCGAACTTGGTGAAGAAGTAGATGAAATAAAATCTGCACTCGTTTTTGCAAAAGATGGAAGCTTTCAAGATAAGAGTTTTGCTTTTTCTGAATCTGGAACTTATTTGATTACCGCTCATTCTGAAATAGAAACAATAGGAAAAACTGAAGTTCATGTAACTGATTTTTATTGGATTCCTGCCTTTTACATTGCAATTGCTGCTGTCCTTGCTATTGCAGGATTGATGTATGTTATGACTCAAATTGGTGGTCCTAAATTATCCCTATCTGTTTTTCGTGTCTCTAGATTCTCTTTAGTGTCAGTATTTGTATTGTGCATGGTATTATTTTTTATTAGTTCAGATGTTGAATATGGAACCCAATCTCCTGTTGGAATTATTTTAAAAGAACCTGATAAATCCGATGATATTAATGAAAATGCTGAATTGGAATCTGATGATCCATTAAGATTAGATTGGGTTTTACACTTTGGTCAATATTCGGTAAACCCAAGTGATGATGACGTTGGATTGAGTATCCCTCTTTTCATTTTGATATTTGGTGTGTTGGGAGGCTATCTAAGATTTTCCTACTTTACTTCAAGACCTTGGCTTCGAGAAGAAATGTTGAATAGGTTAGATGATACTCCAGAACATCTTTCTATTTGGCTTGATGAGGAGGCAAAATTGAAAAATAAAGACAATAAAGATTTGTTTGTTGTGGCAGATGAAAAAGAAAAATATGATAGAATTTTGAAAAATGCATACTATAGACATTTTCATCTTACATTATCCATGATTCTCACAAACAGAGTAATGAGTGATTTATCATTACTGCTAATTGCGCCAGTTTTGGCAATCTGAAACCCAGTTACCGTCAACCAGTTTTCATACTGTATAATTTGCATGCGCTAAATCTCCATCACTGTCCAATTTTGTTATTCCAACAATTCCATGATGATTTGAAGTAACGTCTCTTAATGCATTTGTCATAGATTTAAGATCTGTTTTCCCTTGAGTGATCTGAAGTGCTTTTCCTACAATCTGAACTGAATCATATGAAGGATATACAAATGAGCTTGGTTCATTTACAAACAAATCTTTTATCTCCATAATCTCTTGTTGCATTTTTGGATCTGAGGAAGGAGTTACCTACACAGTTGTTAAATCAATATTTTTTGAAAACTGACGATTTTTTCCTATCTCATGTTCTTTTGTAATGGCTCCTGGGCTATGCCATCTTACTTCTTCTAATGAAGTAGTGTCAAATTTTTCTGCAACTTTCATGAATTGTGCAATTTCCTTAAAACTTAGAAATAAAACTCCTACATCTTTTGGATTTCCAGTTTTATTTACTTGATTTTTTACCATCTCATTTAATTTTGACATTGAAACTGATGATGGTGAATTTGGATGTAGTTTATCCTATCATCAACGTTACCATATTTTTCAAAATTATTTTTTACTTGTTCATGAAGACTATTGCCCCAAATATCGTTTCTCCAAACAAGAATTATTGTTTTGATTTCATCATCATGTAATAATTCTGCTAGTCCTGCTCCTTGTTTAGAATCATTTGAGACTAGTCGAATTAAATTATTTGAAACAAATTGATCATCAAATACTGATGAACAGCAACTAATTATAAGCATGTCTTTATCTTCTGCATAATCAATTACATATGCAAGATTTTGGCTAGATTCAAGACCAAGTATAACGTTAATTCCTTGTGCACGGAGTTTTTTTATCTGTTCAAGAGCAATAGCTGGATTTGTGGCAGAATCTGCCCAATCAATTTGATTTTTACAAATCCTTCATTTTCTATTTTCTCATTAATTTTATTCTCAGCAAATTTCATACTTTCCCAATTTTCATTACCATGTGTTGATAAATCTCCTGAGCGAGGAAGAATTACTCCGATACAAACTGATTCTTCTTCACCATAACATTCTAAATTAATTGCAGAAAATGTTTTTGTTTTTTCTTTTTCAATTTCATTATAATCTCCAAATCCTATTCCCCCAATGATAATAATTGCAATAATTCCTATCACTATGTATTTTTTTGAACCGGCCATACAAATCAACTAGCAGATAATGTTATTTTAATAATTTCATATAATTAGATGAAATTCTTTATTTTGCAAAATATTTTTCTAATAATCAATTTAAAATAGGTGTGGATGTAACATCGTTTGAAATGAAAATTGATCATATTGCAATTGCTGTAAATGATGTAGAAGAATCAGCCAAGGTCTACAAAGAAGCATTAGGTGTTGATAGTGTAGAATTTGAAACTGTTGAAACTGAGGGAGTAAAAGTAGCAATTATTCACTTAGAAAATGGTCGTGTTGAATTAATGCAACCAACAAATGACACAAGTCCTATCAAAAACTTTCTAGACAAAAAAGGACAAGGATTACACCACATGGCATTAGAAACTGATAACATTGAAGGTGAAGTAGAACGAATGAAAGGATGTGGGATTCAGTTTCTTGGAAAAATAAGACCTGGTTCTGCTGGAACTAAAGTAACTTTCATTCATCCAAAGTCGCTTCATGGTGTATTAGCAGAACTATGTTCTCATCCTAAAAAATGATCACTCCATCATTTTCAAAGTATCTGATGCTGTGATAATTCCTACGATCTTTGATTTTTCTGTAACGAGAATACATTTTGAATATCTAATTAGAGGAACAAGAACATTTGCTGGAGTATCAAAATCCACTATAGGTGGGATAGGATCCATTGTATCTGCAAGTTTTGCCTTTTTTAGTTCTGCTTCTCCCAAGTCTGCCAAGTGTTTTACAATTCCATCTTCAGAAACTACTCCTACAACATCTGAACCACTAACCACAGGAATTTGACTAATTGATAATTGATGCATCTTTTTGATTGCATCATGGAGTGTGTTTGTAGGTTTTAGTTTAACGATATCTTTACTACAAAAATCTCCTGCAGTGTGAGATGATGACTCTCCTTCTAGTTTTGCTAAATTCTCAAAAATTTTCTTTGCAGTATCATAACTTGGTTGACTTCTTCCTGACTCTATCTGATTAATCATAGACGTGCTAACTCCAGTCATTGCAGCAAGTTTTTTCTGCGTAATGCCTAGTTTTTGCCTAATTTGCTTGATAGAATCAATTCTAGGTAGCATTTCGTTTAGCAATAGTATTGATTGGTTTTAAAACATAATGATTCTCTATAATCCCCCACCTACTACTTCTCCTAACTCGATTTCATAGCCGCTAGGATCTACAATGTAAACTGATTTTGATTTTTCCCAATCTATTGGACCTCCATAGAGTATCTCAACGCCTTGCTCTTTGCATTTTTCTACAACTTCATTAAAGTTTGAGATGTTGAATCCAAAATGAGCAATACCTCCTTCAGGCGACATATCTGGAACTTCGTACATACAAAGTTTGATTGAATCATTTCCGATGATTTTTGATGGTACATCAATCTTGTTTGGATTATCTTCTTGTTTTACTTCAAAACCAAATAACTTTTTGTAAAATTCTACACTATGTTCTAGATTTTTGACTTTCATATTGACATGATCAATTGATGTAGCATTGAGTTTGCTCATAATCCATATTGTTAATTCTGGTATTTAGTTTGTATTAATTTCAACGAGATACATGGAAAACACGTAATTTCTAGGACGTTTCCCTAACATGAAGTGTTTTCCAAACCAGTTTTTCTACTACGCAGAAAAACGGCTTCTTGTTACTCTATATAGGTCAAAATCATATTTAACAATGATCTTGATTATCATCTAGTGTTAAAAAAAGAATTAGATTTCTTTGATGAGTGATTTTATGTTTGAAACATTTTCTGCAGTCAATTCTATGTCTTTATGATCTGCTTTGACATGCTCTGCAACTTTTTCTAATAATTCTTCTTCTGTTTCTGCTGATGCAGACCATCCACAATCCTTGCCTGCATCTGTACAGCTGACACTTTTTGCCATATCAAAAACAAGTATGAGAAGTATTTATCTTATTTTCCAAAAAATTACTTTTTCTTTCTTGGTTTTTCAATTGCTGCCTGTGCTGCTGCAACAATGGCAATAGGGATTCTATGTGGTGATGCACTTACATAACTAAGACCAACATTGTGACAGAATTTGATAGAACTTGGATCTCCTCCATGTTCTCCACAGATTCCAATTTCCATGTTTGGTCTGGCTTTACGTCCGTGAGTAATTCCAATCTTCATAAGACTGCCTACTCCGTTTTCATCAATTGATTGAAATGGACTTCTTTCAAGAAGCTCTTTTTCCATGTATTCAGGAAGGAATTTTCCTTCAACATCTTCTCTACTGAAACTAAATGTTCCTTGAGTAAGATCATTTGTTCCAAAACTAAAGAACTCTGCAGTACTGACAAGCTCATCTGCAGTCAATGCTGCTCTTACTACTTCAATCATAGTTCCAAAATTGATGTTTAATTTCATTTTGTGTTTTTTCTCCATTTCTTTTTTGATGGAATCATAAATTTTCTTGATGTGATTTAATTCTGCAATACTGCTAATTTGCGGAATCATAATTTGAGGATGTGCTTTTACTTTTCTCTTGGTTAATGTTACTAATGCATCAAAGACTGCACGAATCTGCATTTCATAAATTTCTGGATATGTAATTCCGACTCTTACTCCTCTATGTCCCATCATTGGGTTTACTTCTGCAAGTTCTCTTGCTCTTTTTAGAACAATTTCTGCTTTTTTGATTTCACTAGTTGCTTTTTTTAATTTTAATTTGTGAATTCTTTCAGCTAATTCTTCAGGATTTGGCAAGAATTCATGTAATGGTGGATCAAGTAATCTGATAGTTACTTCGTATCCTTCCATCGCCTTTAGAATCTGTATAAAGTCACTTTTTTGCAATTGTCCTAATTTCTTTAGAACTTTGGTTCTTTTCTCAAGGTTTTCTGCCATAATCATATCTACGAACAAACCAATTCTGTCGTTTGCATTGAACATTCTTTCAGTTCTACACAAACCAATTCCCTGGCCTCCAAACTTTCTTGCAAGTTTTGCGGCTTCTGGTGTATCTGCATTTGCTCTAATTCCAATCTTTTTTGCTTTTTGAGACCATTCCAAAATTTGTTTAAAGTCATTTGTTACTTTTGGTTCCACTGTTGGAACTTCACCAATATAGACAGTGCCTACACTACCATCAATGGAAACAACCTCTCCTTCTTTCACAGTTTTACCATTTGCAGAACATGTATTGTTGTCATAATTGATTTTTAATTCTGCACAACCTACTATGCATGGTTTACCCATGCCTCTTGATACAATTGCTGCATGTGATGATTTGCCTCCCAAACTTGTCAAAACCCCTTCTGCAGAAAAGAATGCAGGAACGTCTTCAGGTTTCGTTTCTTTTCTAATCAGAATTACCTTTTTGTCTGCCTCTCCTAATTCTATTGCTTTTTTTACATCAAATACTGCAATTCCGCTTGCAGCACCTGGGGATGCTGCAATTCCCTTTGCCAACTGTTTGAAATTTTTAATTTTTGATTCATCCATTGTTCTGTGGAGTAACGCTTCTAGTTGTTGTGCAGGAATTCTTGTAAGTGCTCTATTTTTATCAATTAATTTTTCTTTTACCATATCTACTGATGTTTTTACCAATGCTCCTGCACTCATTTTTGCGCTTCTTGTTTGTAACAAATAAAATTTTCCTTCTTCAATTGTAAATTCAATATCTTGTGGTTCTCTGAAATGTTTCTCTAGTTTTGAACAGGCATTGCTTAGTTCCTTGTATGATTTTGGCATTTCTTTTTTCAATAATGTGATATTCTTTCCTGTTCTAACTCCTGCAACCACATCTTCCCCCTGAGCATTGATAAGATATTCTCCTTCAATCTCTTTTTTACCATTGTGACCATTTCTTGTAAACACTACTCCTGTTGCACTACTATCTCCCATGTTTCCAAATACCATTGCAACAACATTAACTGCAGTTCCATTTGCAATGTCTTTTGTAATGTTGTTTTTTTCACGATAAACAATTGCCCTTTCTCCCATCCAACTTTTGAAAACTGCTTCAATTGCTAATCCTAGTTGTTCATTTGGAGAATCTGGAAATTTCCTTTTCGTATATGCTTTACAGATTTTTTTATATTCTGTTACTATTTTCTTTAATGATTCAACGTTTAGTTGACTATCGTCTTTTACTTTTTGTTTGGTTTTAGCGGATTCTAACACATGATCAAATTTTTCATCATTTACACCAAACACTACTTTTCCAAATAACTGAATAAATCTCCTATACGAATCCCATGAAAAACGTGGATTCTTTGTTTGCTCAGCTAATCCTTCAACAGTTTTTTCATTTAATCCTAAATTCAAAATTGTATCCATCATACCTGGCATAGAAATTGCTGCACCAGAACGAACTGACACTAATAGTGGGTTTTTAGTTGAATTCCATTTTTTACCTGTTTTTTTTTCCATTTTTTCAATATTTTTCATAACTAATGGCATGACATCTTTTGGAAGTTTTTTGTAATTTTGATAATACTTGTTACAAACTTCAGTTGTTATGGTAAATCCTGGAGGAACTGGAAGTTTAAGTCGAGTCATTTCGCTTAACCCTGTTCCTTTTCCGCCTAGAAGCATTCTGTTTTTGCTATCTGCCTCTTCAAACGCATAAACTGATTTCATTTTTTACGATTATCAAGTCCCAAAAAGGGGGTATTAAACCATTGACTTGGCAAATTCAGTCATTATCTTGTTCCAGTCTTTAGATTTTACAATTCCACTTGCAACAAGAATGCCTTTAGATCCTAATTCTATTGCTTTAGCTACATCTTCACCTGAAACAATTCCTGCACCACAAAGTAGTTTTGTATTGTTTTTTGCACTCTTTACTGCCGCTGCAGCTTTTGTGATCAACTCTGGTTTTTCTTTTGAAACTGCTTTTCCTGATCCAATTAACTCTGGAGGTTCTATTGCAATGTAATCTGGATTTAGTTTTGCATATTTTCTTGCTTCAGCAACATCTTTGACACAAACTATTGAAATCATTTTTAGATCTTTTAATTTTGAAACTAGTTTCCTTATTTCATTACTTGAAATTCTATGCTCACTGTGGTTAATTAATGACCCATTAACTTTGGATTTTTTCAATAATTCTGGAATTATAAAACCTGTTGTACTTCCAACCTTTGAATCATCTATGTGTTGTGCTAAAATTGGAATTGAACTATTTGCAACCACTCCTATGAGGTGTTGTGGAGGGGCTATAGATATCTTTACTTTGAATTTTTTTGAAATTTTTTCTGCTGTCTTTACAAACTTGTTAATTTTATCTCCTGAAATTTCTTTATAATTTTTACAATTTATTACAAACATCTTCTTTGAACCTTGTAATATTCTATTTAATCCTTGATTAGATTAATTTTGTTGTAACCGTTTATCGTAGATGCGTTTCATTCCAAGGACTATCATCATTAATACAATTGCTGCCAAATTTGTGCCTATAATGAACACATCTGAAACTATAATTCCATAAATTAACCACAAAATTGCTCCTGCAGAGATGAATATCATCAAAAATTTTGAGACATCTTTTAGACTCTTTGTTTTGTATCCCTTGTAGATTTGTTCTACCCACCCAGTTAAGATCAAAATTCCAGCTGCAGTTCCAAGTAGGGTTAATAAAACTCCGTCAATTTCCATGCTTTACACTAGTTCCAAAAAAATTCGTCTAATCCTGTTTGTTTTGGTTTTCCCAAAATTGTATCAAAATCCAAATCCATTGATGAGGTAATTTGTTCTAATGTTGATTCCATAAATTCCATGTATTTCTTAGAGTCAATTTCTTCTTTTTTTGCCATTTCAACTGGTTTTACTCCTGGTTTGTTTAGAATTTTGATATATGATATTCTGTCTCCACGTTTTACTTCTCTAATTGTTTCTAATTGTTTTGCCGCTCTGATATGCTGTGGAATAGTCTTTACATATTCCGATGGTGCTTTACTAAGCATTACATTAAATGTCAAATCTTCTAGTGGGACTTCCTTTGCTTCTACTTTTTTACCACATACTGCAATTTTTTCTGAGATTTCTTTTTTTGCATTGTTGAAATCTTCTTGTGTTTGAACTTTGGATAAGACATCAAGTAATTCATAAAATAATTTTTTGATAAATGGAGGAGTATGTGATTTTTTTCCTGTAAGACCTTTTACATCTACTTTTCCTGATTTGGTAACTCCAAGATAGTTTTTCTTTCTATTGCTAAGAACACAATATCTGTATGTTTTATCAATTTCTAAATCTACTCCGTGATCTTTTTTTGCTTGTTCTATGACTTGTTTGATTTGCTCTTGTGTAGGATTTTTGATAAATAATGAATCTGTATCCCCATATAGTACTTCGATTCCTGTAGCCTCACATTTTTTGATTGTCTCTAAAATTGTATGTCTTCCAATTGCTGTTGTTGCTTCTGCTGCTGGTAGGAAATACAATGGAAATATCTCAGCACCCATGACTCCATAACTTGCATTTAGAATTACCTTAAGTGCTTGACTGACTACTGTATACTGTTGTCTTTGTTCTTCTGTTAGTGTTTCTTTTTTTGATAAACTCTTGTAGTAATTTACTCTGAGGTCTCTTAACGAACCTATAATCAATGATTCAAGACCATTTCTTTTTGAACAGGTCCAGTGATTTGTTTGAGGAATTGTATTTTTCTTGCATTCTTCATGAGGACATCTTACTGTTTCATAAGATAGATTTCTTACTTTGATGATGCTAGGATATAGACTAGCAAAGTCCATCACTACAACATCGAAATGAACTCCTTCTTTTGGCTCAACAACAAGACCGCCTCTAAATTTTTTGTCTTTGATTACTGCATCAGAAAGAACCCCTTCTGATCTTCGTTCAAGCTCTTCTCTTTTTGGGATTAAGCAATTTCTTTTTCTATGTTCATAATACAGTAGACTTCTAATCCATTGTGATACTCCCATTCTGGCAATATCGTCAATTGGCATTCTTCCTATTCTTGCAATAATTACTAGCAAATTCATTAACAAATTGCTGTTAAAACTGGTTAGTTCGTATGTAAGCAAAGCATCATTGTAACAATAATTTGCAGTTTGATAGAGTGTTAACTGGTCAAATTCTAACCCGTAGTCTATTTTTTCTTTGTTCAGTAATGCTTTGGAAACGCTATTTAGAGAAAAATCAGTGTATTTCTGACTAAATGCATAGATTTGAAATGAACGATTAGAAAAAGTCCTGTACAAATCAATATGCACTCCATGTTTTAGAGTTGCAGAATCTCTCATCATGTAAAGTGGATTCTTTGAATTGTCAATTCCAAGTCTTTCTGCTCTATTGTAAAGATAAGGTAAATCAAATTCATCTCCGTTGTAAGTAATCAGAAATGGGAATTGTTCAATAATGTCAAATGCATCTTGAATCATTTCTTTTTCTTTGTCTTTTTCATAAAATGTCACTTTGACATTTTGTTCTAGTTCGTTTATCCCTTGTTCTGTTCCTTCTGTTTTTAGTATGAAAATTTCATCAAAACCATCTGAGCCTTTCAATCCAATTGCAGTTACTTTTTTTTCTGCAATTTTTGGGTCTGGAATTCTTCCAATCTCTGCTTCTACTTCGATATCCACACTTAGTCTTTTTATTTTTGGAATTGGCTGATTCAATAAATCTGCCCATTCTGAAATAAAATTTTTGAATCCTTCCGCATCTACAACACTTTCACTATCTACTTTATCCCAAAGTAAACCCTTTAGTGCAATTTTTACTTCGTCAGAAATTTCCAAATCATGAGGTTTTATCTTTCCATTTTCTATTTCATAGTATTTTCCAATGATTAGTTTTCTATCATATAGATAATTTTCATAATATTTGATATCAGCTTCCCAAGCTTCAATTATGTTTCTGATACTTTTGTCACCTGCCGTTCCTCCTATTGCCAAAGGATCAGCTACAGTAATTTTTGACATGTTAATTTCTTTGTCTTTGATTAAATCGTATCTCTGAACAGTCTTAATTTCAAGAATGTCATCTCTTTCTTGAAGAAAATCTAATTCATCTGGCGCAAGTCTTGAATAACAATATGGTTTGTGTCCTGTTTCATCTTTCCATAGGAATAGTTTCTGTGATTTTGGCTCATAGAATTTCAAAGTAGCAGATTTTGAATTATTATCATATGTGGCTGATACCAACATTGATGGTGGCATTGTTTCAATTTTTTCAGTCTCAGCTACGCTTACTTGCATTTTATCACACAGAATTTTTGTACTTATTTACCAGTTCTTTTGCCCATTTTGCAATTTTATTTTTATCTGGTTGCACTACTTCTACTCCAGCTTCTTTAAGCAAATCAAAATCAGTCTCTGGATACGAATCAAGACAAACAAATTTTCTAATCCCTATTGTAATTGCCATTTTTGTACATTCTAAACATGGAACAAAAGTAGTATACAACACAGCTCCTTCTACCCCTGCCTCAATTCCTAAAATTGCACAATGCATAATCGCATTTGCCTCAGCATGATTGCATAGACATCTGTCTAATGATGCACCCGATTCTATCTTACCTTCCATTCTAAGCTGACATCGTTTACAGCCTCCTTCAAAACAATTTTTGATTCCAGGAGGTGTTCCATTGTATCCTGTCGCTAATTGTCTGTGATTTCTAACAATCACTGCTCCTACCTGTCTGGTTAAACAATTAGAACGAAGTTTCGCAAGCTCTGCTTGTAGCATAAAATATTCATCCCAATTTGGTCTTTCAAAAGAACTACTCACACCAATTCTGTTTGTCTGTTCAATATATGGATCGCGATAATAGAAATTTAATTGCGATCATTTTTGAAATAGATTTTAATCTGTATAATATGTACACAAACTTCTTTAACATCTACACAAATGCAATTCAATGGCAGGCTATTCAGCTCAAGTAAGTATCATTCACAGACAATTTCAGAATGCTGTTAAAAGAGCAAAGACCAAAAAATCTCTTAACAAAGCATTAGCTGCACATAAAAAAGCACATGCACGCATTTTGAAATCTCATCTTCGTGAAGAAGAAAGAATGATTAACAAAGCCAAGAAAAAATTAGATTAATCCTATTTTTCACATTTTCTTTTTTCGAAATCTCATAGTAAATGTAGATGTGGATAATTGAGTAATGGCTAACATTTTGCTATACAAAAGCATAAAATCCATAAATTGCAATTTTTACGTGTATTATGGCTGAATATATAGAAAAAAAATATGTTCAAAAAAATTCTATTGAGAAACGAGAATATCAAGTCAGTCTTGCAAATCAGGCCATACAAGAAAATTGTATCATAGTTCTACCTACTGGTCTTGGAAAAACTGCAGTTGCCTTACAAGTAATTGCAGAATATCTTGCAAAAGGAACTGGAGGAGTATTATTTTTGGCCCCAACCAGAGTTTTAGTCAACCAGCATTATGAATTTCTAAAAGATAATTTGACTTTAGATGATATTTCACTAATCACTGGAGAGGATTCCATTGAAAAACGAACTAAATTATGGAATAATAGTGTAATATGCGCCACTCCTGAAATTACAAAAAATGATTTGGATAGACAAATAGTTTCTTCAAACCAATTTAATCTTGTTATTTTTGATGAAGTACATAGAACTGTTGGTGATTATGCTTACTCTGGAATTGCAGAGCGATTTGAAAATTCTTCAGCAAGAATTATCGGAATGACTGCAACTCTTCCTAGTGAAAAAGAAAAAGCAACTAAAATTCTAACTCGATTAAAGATTGTCAGTGTTGCTGAAAGAAATGAAGAAAGCCCTGATGTAAAACCATACACACAACAGACAAACACTGAATGGATTAACGTTGAACTTCCACCAGAATTAAAATCAATTCAAACTTTGCTGAAATTAGCTTTGGATGAACGATATGATATCTTACGAAAAAATGGAATCAAATTGGCTGAGCAACAATCTCTTTCTGCATTACTTCGCATTCGACAGTTTGTACTAAATCAAAATAGACGTTCAGCAAAACCTCTCTTTACTGCAATTCGAATTCACTATGCTTTGAATATTCTTGAAGCCCATGGAATAACTCCTTTCTTGAAATTTTGTGAACGTGCAAGAGCAAAGAAAGGAGCTGGAGTCAAAGAACTCTTTGAAGTTGATCCTAATTTCACTAGGGCAGTACATCTTGCAAAAGAAGCTCAATCTAGAGGAATTGAACACTCAAAAATTCCCAAACTAAAAGAAATAATCGAATCTGTTCCTGGAAAAGCCTTGATTTTTACTAGTTATCGAGATTCTGTTGACTTGATTTTCAATAAACTTTCTGAGATGGGAGTTTCAGCAGGGATTTTAATTGGAAAAGCAGGTGAAACTGGTCTTAAACAAAAAAAGCAAATTGAAACTGTCCAAAAATTCAGAGATGGTCTCTTCCAAGTTTTAGTTGCGACTCGTGTAGGTGAAGAAGGATTAGATATTGCAGAAGTAAATCAGGTTATATTTTATGATAATGTTCCAAGCTCCATCCGCTTTATACAAAGAAGAGGAAGAACTGGAAGAAAGGATACTGGAAAACTTGTAGTTTTAATTGCAAAAAACACTATTGACGAAACATACTATTGGATTGGAAAACGAAAGATGTCTTCTGCAAAATCTATGGGTGAAAAAATGACCAAAGTTTTAGAAAAAAATCAAGAAATAGAATCACAAAAAACTGGATTGGATGCTTTTATCTAATTTCTATATTGGTTTAAAATTTCTGTAAAAATCTCTTGTTTCTTATGAATTACTTTGTTTTTCATTCCTGATTCTAAATGATGAATACTACTGTCTTTTGCTACAAGTAAATTTTCCAATCTAATCTCAAATTGATTTTGGAGGAAATTTTCTGCATCCTGAAACCCTCCTTCAAATTCTAAATTTTCAAATGTCTCTTTTACTAAATTATTGAGGGATTTTTCCAAATATGATAGGATCTCATCTAACATTTGCTCTGTTAGTACCATGATACTCCTTTTCTGATATCGAAAAAAATGTTGTGTATTTTATTTTGGTTTTTTAGGTGTGGAAATTGATAGTCATCTTCTAAACTCTTTTTTTAATATCTATATTATTGACCCCAAATACTGATAAAGCAAAAGAGATGAAAGAATTACTCCAAAAAGAGAAGGAATTTCATAAAGAAATTCGTGCTGATTACAAAAAAATTAGTCAAAAAATTAATGATGATTTTGAAAAGGCAAAACAGCTAAAATCTTCAAAATAATATTATCCTAGCCTCTTGATTATGTGGTATCCAAACTCTGTTTTTACAGGCTCTGAGATTTCATCAACTTGCAGCTTGAATGCAACTTCTTCAAATGGTTTTACCATCATACCTTTGGTAAAGTAACCAAGATTTCCATCCTTTTTGGCACTGCCTGAATCAATTGATAATTCTTTTGCAAGCTTGCCAAATTTCTCTCCATTCTTTATTCTATCTAAAATTTCAAGCGATTCACTTTGTTTTTGTACTAGAATGTGAGAGCATTTTATCTTATTTGACATGATGGTTTTTCTTTTCTCATATCTTTATTTGTTGAGTTTATTTGCCTCCTCCAAAGAATTGAAAGATTTGCCTTCTTTCATAAATTGCAACTGCGACCAAAATTACTAAACCTACAATAAGGCTGACATATTCTGAAAAGAATCTGCTGGAACTTTCCAAATCCCTCTCCAAAAAAGAACTAGTCCTACACCTGTGAGTAACAAAAGTAATGTTCTTTTTGTAAAGATCTTACTTTCCAATTTTCTATTAATACTCATTCTTACCATAAATTTTCTTTTCTAGTTTCAAAAAGTAGTAATGTTTGAATACGATCTGACCATAAAACTTGGGCTCAAACCAGAATTATGATATTTTTCGATAAATCTTCTAGTTTGTTCAAATGAGCAAACTTGTTTTTATCAATTCAAATCTTTTTCATATAGTATGAGAATACTTCACACTGAAGATGTTCCTGAAATAAGCCAGATTTTTGCCGACATTTTATCAACCAAAAACTATGACTTTGCTAGTATCTCTGATGGAAAGGCAGGGTTAGAATTGGCAGTAAACAAGGACTATGATCTAATTCTGTTTGACATGTGTATGCCAAAATACAGTGGGGTTGATTTTCTTTTGGATCTAAAGGCTAGAAGACCTACAGAATTATCAAAAGTTGTAGTTGTCAGTGCATTGGAGATAAACCAACTTCAAGAACAAGAATTGCTTAATCTTGGAATTCGTAATATCTTACGAAAACCAATCTCTGTTCAGGCTTTACACTCTCAAATTGAACAAGAAGTGACCTTCTAGTTCAATCCCCAACTAATTTTATTATTTGGAATTATTTTCAAAAAAGGTGCTTCGTTTTCTTTCCAAGGATCTCTTCACACCCACTCAAATTTCTCACGAAAAATTTCATAAAATTTTTTGAATTGTTCTCCATTTTCAACAAGTTCTGTTTTGCCTTGAATGCATACTACTTCATGGGCTTAAGATTTGTACACATCAATTACAATACTTGTATTTGGATTTGATTTGATATTCAAATATGTTCTAGTATCATAATCTGTTGCAACAAGAATTGTATTCTCAAAAAACACAAACGAGACAGGTTTTACATGTGGTACATCATTATGAGATGTAGCAATTCTAGCTTCCTCTAGAGATTCTAGAAATTCTGTTTCTTTTTCACTAAATTCTATCAACTGAAAATCCACTCTCTTATTTCTGGAATATGTTTGTACACAATGTCTCTCACCTTAATTTGGTCTTCTGCTGTGGGTGCTTTTTTTGTGCACTAAGTATGGCCCCCTCATCCCAAGAGCCATTCCCATTACAATCCCAAAAACAAATTCGTGTGGATTCTCTACATTGAAAATCTCTTTGTTTGCTTTGATTTCTTCTAGATATGATGGAATTGTTGCAATTGCCCCTTGATGGTTTGAGTAATTAGCATCTCTAATTGTTCTTCGTTCATATCTGCCACTCTGAGTGAATTCTTAATAAATTTGCGCCTAAGATATTTAATCGAGTTTTTCTGAGCAGATACATGTTTTCATTTTTTACCACAAATGAAGCTAATGAAGCATTACCTGATGTTATAAAAAAATACGAATATGCATTATCTAAAAAAAATGAAGTTACAAAGCTAGAGCAGCAATTACAAATGAGCATGTCTGCGATTAACTCTTTTGAAGAATATGTAACACTGAAGCAAAAACTAAATTCTGCAATCACCAAATTTTATGAATCTGTCGAAATTTTAGAAAATACTGGAGTTGTGGTTAAAAGCATAGAGCAAGGACTACTTGATTTTCCTTCCAAGAGATTTGATGAAGAAGTGTGGTTGTGCTGGAAATATGGTGAAACAGAGATAAAATTCTGGCATGAAAAGGATTCAGGTTTTATGGGCAGAAAGCCAATTGAAGTTAGTGATGAATCACTAGTTTGAGTATTTGATTTCGTGTTCTATTCTGAGATCATTCCATCCAGCTGCTAAATGAGCACAAAACTCATCTCTGCATTTGGTTGCATAACCACAACTACATCTATTCATTCAAAATCTCCCTCACTTGATTTTGTCTTTGACCAGATGTTGTTAAACAATAATGCCTTTGAGTAAATTAAAGTCTGAAAAACCTATGATAAAGAAAGGACAATTTGGATATTTATTACAGGATAAATTTAGCTTACAAAACCTTCTTGAAAACAATATTTTGATTGGTGTTGCTGCTGAAGGTTATGGTACTGCTACTAATACTTTTCAAACTGTAGGTACATCCATTGAGGGCATCAACAATCTTAAGCGAACTGTACACAATTGCTATGATTTTGGCTTTGATGTAAAAGACTATGATCATACTGTTGGAATGTTTGGACTTGAAAACATTCCTAGTAACTCTACTGCTTACTTTACTTACCAATTATCAATAATTGAAGATGATGAGGATGATGATGGTATACTTCCTGATGGTACTGAAGTTGAAATTCATCCTGATTGTGCCGAACAAGATGAAGAAAGTGGAACTGGTAGTGATGAGATAGAACATAATACAGATTTGGATCCTGAAGATATGATTTTGTTTTCTGTTGATTGTTTAGAGGAAGATGAGCTTTACCCAATACAAGCAAAAGAAAATCAATACAGAGATGGATATGTTCAATTAATCAACGTCATTTCTAGTGATGATGAATTAGCAAAGATTGTAGATAGTGGAAAAATTACTAGTTCATATTCTTTTGGTAGTGCTGAAATTTCAACCGGACAAAAAACAGGACCTGTAGTGATATCTACTTCTGTAAATGGTGTAGGTACTGATCCCTTTACTACAAACGTTGTAAATACATTAGCACAAAAAGAGGTACGAATATTCTCTCCTACTGGTGAGGATAGTCTGATTTTTGACCGTGATGGGTTCTTTGATGTCTTCTTAGTTTCACTTGATGGAAAACAAAGATCAAAAGTTATGAAAGAACCAGGAAAATATTTGATTACTCCTACTAATGACCTTGTTGAAATTGATAAAGGCTCAACATTCACATTTGCACAATTACGTAGTGATTCTTTCGATGTTTCAGTTGGTGAAACTCGTGTGGACCTTGAAGTAAATCCAATTGGTGAAAATGCTGATTTCGATTTGGAAGGGAAAACTACTTTCATAACACAACCATCATCTAAAATGCAAGTTATATTGCCTCTAGCAAAAATTAATGCAAATCATCAAGAGAATGTAGGAATTGTCCAATTAGTTGATCTACAAGGAAATCCAGTAATCCCTAAATTCAATGTTAAATCCAAAATCACTTCATCCTCAGACTCTGTCATTCAGGTAATTGATGATGCAGTGATCCCTATGGGTACATCTTATACAACATTTCCAATTAAAACAACTGGTTCTGTTGGGAGTTCAATAATTCATGCAAGTGTAAAAAGAGTTAATGGTACTACTTCATTAATTAACACTGCCTCATCTCAAACTCAATTGAAAGTATTCACTGGCAGACTAGCAACTGAAGTTAAAGTTGATAAACCAATAGAATTTAGACTATTTGTTGATGATGAAAATACAGAATCTGTACCAAACGCATCTCTTAAAATAACTACTGCCGATGATGCATTAATTACTCCTGGAGAAGTTAGAACTGGTTCTGATGGAAGTACAATTGTAAGTTTGACTGCTTTTGAGGGACCAGATATCTCATTTGATATTATTGCAACAGCAGAAGGTTATGCTGAAGGAAAAGATTCCTTTACTGTAAATGTTGATGCTCCTCCTAGAGCATTTGATGCAATTGATCTAGAGCTTCCTGAATGGATAATCTATATTGTAATAGGTGTGATCTTGATGGTAGGAATTGTTGTGTTTATGTTCTTACGAAAGAGCAAAGCAGATTTGGAAGAAGAATGGGAAGAGGAGGAAGAAATCTAATTTTTTACCCTTTTCTTATCTCTACAAATTCCACAAAGATAATTTTGCTTAAAATTTTCTAATTCTACTTTGAATTCTTTGGCTTGGGAATGTTCTTCCCCTGTTTTTATTCCTCCAGGTACCTTTTTTCCACAACTATTACAATGAATTTCAATATCTAATCTAACCGTCTTTTCATTTTCAGAAATTTTTCCAATTATCATAGGCATGTTTTATTTCATTTTGATATAAAGAGTAACTACAATCAAAACTCATGAATATTATACTGAAAATTTCATAGTGACAATGATGCTCTCAATATGGTTTCGTGTCATTCGTGTAAGCTTTCTTCTTGCATCAGTAATTGCAGTATCTGTGGGCTTGGCCCTTAATTGGTGGCAAAATTCTACTATTGAACCATTTGATGCAGTATTGACATTTGCAGGAGTAATGGCATTGCATGCTAGTGTGGATTTACTAAATGATTTTTGGGATTTCAAACGTGGTATTGATACAAAAACTAAACGAACCAAGATGAGTGGTGGCACAGGTGTTTTGCCAGAAGGATTACTCAAACCCTCTTCTGTTTATCGTGCAGGTATTGTATTTTTAATAATTGGTTCAACTATTGGTGGTTACTTTATTCTCACTGATGGAATTATTGTCGCAATAATTTTGGGTTTTGCAATTTTGTCTATCTATTTTTATTCTACAAAAATTGTTGATTCTGGCTTAGGAGAATTTTTTGTAGCTGTAAAAGGTTCTATGATTGTTCTTGGAACTTATTTTATTCAATCCGGACAAATTACAATTGAAGCAATTCTTGCAGGAATTGTTGTTGGTACATTATCTTCCTTGGTTTTGTTTATAGCATCGTTTCCAGATCATGATGCAGATAAATCAAAGGGACGAAAAACCTTGGTTATTGCAGTAGGAAAACAAAAAGCCGCCCAATTATTCTGGATATTTCCTATCATATCATACGGGGCAATCATAATTGGCGTATCTCTGAACTTATTTCCAACTTTATCTCTGATTTGTTTTCTCAGTGTACCCTTAATGATAAAATCTGGAATTGGATTAAAGAAAAACTATGATTCAGTTGATGATCTTATTCCTTTCATGTCTTCTACTTTGATGTTTAGCAGAATCACAGATGTATTGTTTGTTCTTAGTTTCCTAATAGGGATGTCACTTTAAACATAAATTTAGTAAATAACGAGTTTCTCTATGATTTCTGGTTTTGCAACTCCTGAAGGAACAAAAAAATTTGTTCAAAATTCAGGCATAAATTCATCTAATTTCAACGAATTTGTAAATCTTACATTATCTAATGTGGGACTTGGAACTTATCTTGGTGATCCTGATGCCAGAACAGATGAACTTGTTACAAATGCTATAAAACAATCTATTTTATCTGGTATCAATGTTATTGATACTGCAATTAATTACAGAGCACAAAAAGCAGAGCGCTCTGTTGGAAACGCACTATCTGAATTAATTCAAGAAGGAAAAATTTCCCGTGATCAGATTTTTGTTAGTACTAAAAACGGTTATGTTACAAATGATGCTGATGTACAATTAGGTTTTTGGGAATATGTAAAAGAAGAGTATGCTCAAAAAGGAATTGTGAAAGAGGGTGATGTCTCATCAGGTTATCACTGTATGACTACAACTTATCTTTCTGATCAATTAGATAGAAGTCTGAAAAATCTTGGTTTAGAATGTGTTGACTTGATGTATTTGCATAATGCAGTTGAAGGTCAAATCAAAGATGTATCAAAAGAACAATTCTTAGAAAGTCTACAATCTGTTTTTGAATTATATGAACAAAAACGTGATGAAGGAAAAATCAAGTTCTATGGAATGGCTACATGGGAATGTTTCCGAGTTCCTAGTGATAACCCACAATATCTATCTCTTGAAGATGTTGCAAACATGGCAAAATCAATTGGAGGAGAAGAACATGGATTTCGGTTTATCCAATTACCATTTAACATGTACTATGATCAAGCATTGCTTGGAAAGAATCAATTACTTGAAGGAAAGAATGTTTCAGCTTTAGAATCTGCTGTAAAATTAAGAATTGGTGTTTTTACAAGTGCGCCATTTATGCAAGGACGTTTACTGCAACCTGGTGTTATGCCCGAATTCAATGAACTAAAACCTTCATTACGTGCATTACAGTTTATTCGTTCTTCTCCAGGAGTTCTTGCCCCTCTAGTGGGACAAAAATCATCTGAACATGTCTCTGAAAATCTTGAGATAATGTCGATTCCTCCAATTCAAGAAGATGAATTTTTGGCATTAGTTAAGAAATTAACATCTTGATTCTGTTATCAAGAAAAAAATTTTATGGAAAGCTAATAAGTGGGATATTTTGAGGTAGAGCGAGAAATTTGTCAGCCAAGATTTACGATTACACAAAAATCTGTGATGCAGTATTGTCTGTAGACCCTAAAATCAGATTTGCAGGAGTAATCAACGAACGAGGTAGATTGGTTGCAGGTGGAATGAAAGAGAATGTCGAACCCCTAGAAAATGAGAAGGATGATGAAATGATTTTCATGGAGTTGGTATTACGTGTTAAAATGAGAAAAGAGTTTGATAAGCAATTGGGCTCTGTGAATTTTGCTATGGCTTCACGTCAAAGAGCTCTTGCAATAAGTGTGATAATTAATGATGATATCTTGTATGTAGTAGCTGAGCCTGACGCAGACTATGGCTCTTTGCCAAAGAAAATTCTTGATATAATTCATTCCTAAAATATTATTTCCAGTTTTGGGACTTTTTGGTGATCCTTATTTATGAAAAATTTATCATTTCTGTAAATGAACTTCCATGACGAAATAGATTCTGATTATTTGGCAATGGTTGAACTAACAAAAGAGATTGGTTCTATAGTCCAAAATTCAATTGATGAATATAGGGATGAATTAAATGATGATGAAATTGGGCATGTTATTAAAATGACCTCAGATGTAATCACAAAATTAAAGAAACAAACAGTAAAACTTACTGTATAATTATGGAAATCTGCAGCGATAGACACAATTTAGTTATAGAATAAGATACAAATCTTCAGAACCTGGTGGTGCCTTAACCGAATGGAAAGTTTGTGAACAATGCTTTGAAAAAGATGTGTTTAGCGATGAAAAAACAATTGAATCTATTACAGTAATAAAAAACAATAAAGAATCAAAAGTAGATATTGAAAAAATTTCTATTCTAACTCGCAAATTTACTAGCAAATTCAAATCGTTATTCTCAAAACATTAAATTTGCAAAATTAAATTTGCTCTCTTTTTGCTCAATCTATAAATACAATTCATTTATGAAAAATTTATGCCAGTAGATCCAGTTTGTGGAATTGAACTTGATGAAGATTTAGCATTACTTCACGAACATGATGGAAAAAAGTTCTATTTTTGCTGTAATGGATGCAGGCGCATTTTTGTCAAAAAACCTCGTAAATACAAAAATAATGTCTAGATGGGATACGCCCCACACATTCTACAAAATTTTGTATTCTTAACTTTATGCTTACAATAAGGACAAACATTTTTCTCATTTTTGTCCACAGGTGAACCAAACAATTTCTTGTAAATTTCATAGTAGTGCATTGATTCCCTGCTTCTAATGATGACATCCTCTTCTTTTTCTGTAACTAGTTTTTTTTCAA
The DNA here is from genome assembly GCA_965215075.1 of Candidatus Nitrosopumilus sp. GTDB lineage: Archaea > Thermoproteota > Nitrososphaeria > Nitrososphaerales > Nitrosopumilaceae > Nitrosopumilus. The sequence goes on along the minus strand of OZ244033.1, from coordinate 1,284,154 downwards.
CATACACAACTTCTTCAATAATTGAATCAAACAAACTTGTCAGTCCTGCAGTGCCTGACCCATCCTGCATTGGTGACTTTTCTCTCCATGCAATTTGTTTTGGAATATAGTTTTCAAATGTTTTTCGTAGAATCCATTTACCAAACCTCTTTCCATTTTCATTTTTAACTTTGAAATTGGCAGGGATTTTTTCAGCTAACTCGATTACTTTACCATCTAGGAAAGGTGACTCAACATTAATTCCCAATGCTTTACCAATTTTTTGTGTTGGAAAATGCATTACTGAACAAACTCTCTTGATCTCTCCTTCTAATTCTGATTCTGGTTTGTTTACTAGAAAACTGTATCCTGCAAATAATTCGTCAGCCCCATCCCCAGTAATTATCGAATCCTCTCCATTTTCTTTTGCCCATTTTATGGCAAGATACATTGTGACATTGTTTCTAACTTCAATATCGTTGAAATTTTTTAGAATTTTGATTGTTTCTTCAACTGCCTCAAGAATTGTTTTAGTTTTTACGTTGTAAATAGACAATGGCATTTTCATCTCTTTTGAAACCATTTGGCAGTAGGTGAGATCTGTTGAGACAAAATCTTCGGCAATGACTGCTACTGTATTTGGGTTTCTTTGTTTTAGAAAATATGCAATTATTGAACTATCTAATCCTCCAGATAATGAAATCAAGTTTGCTTTGCAGGAGTTGCAGGATTCTTCTAAAGCACTGTAAAGATTCTTGGAGATTTCATCCAATACAAAAGGCATGGTTTTGAAATTAAAATAGCTATGCCTAATGATTCTGCCCTGAAAAATAGAATCTATTATTGCAAACTTTAAATTCTTTATAGAATCCTTGAGTGTTAATGCTACTTCCTGCAGAAATTGAATCCAAGACTCTAATCCCTGCATTACGTGCAATTCTTGCAAAAAAACTTGCAGAAGATCACAACATTAGAGAAGATGAAATTTCTAAAATGCTTGGTGTTACTCAAGCTGCAGTTAGTAATTACATACGAGGCACACGTGGTGATCCATCATTAATTGCAAAACTTTTAGCTGAAAAAGAAGTTGCAAATATGATTGATGAATTAAGCGATAATCTTTCTTCAGACATGGCCTACACACCAGCTAGTCTCTCAAAATTTATTGGACTTTGCAATTACATAAAATCAAGTCTTTTAATTTGTGAAATACATCATAATTTAGAATCTGATATTGATGAGCAAGTTTGCAAAGAATGTGAAAATATGCTTCTAAAAGGTCCTGGAAGCGTTTACTAGATTTTGTTTAAAATTATCTCAATAGTTGATGTCATCTTACCAATCCCTGCAGCTGATTCTGTGTCCAATGTAATTTTCTGAACTTTGGAATTTCCTTTTAACATCTTTTCTGTGATAATATTGGCAACTGCAACTGCGTTAGGAATTGAATTTCCTCTGGATCTTAAAATAATCTGATTCTTTTTTCCTAGAATTGATAATACCTCTACAGCTGATTGCATTACAGGTACATTTCCAATATTTATGATGGTGCCTTCAGACGTTGCGGTCTGCTCCTGACCATACTGTTCACTTGACTCTTCCATGAGCATTATTCAACAATCAGCAATTTTTTCTTCTTTTAAGTTTTATCGACGATTGATTCATTTTTCAAAGTAGTCGATTGGGATATTCTGATAATCTCCGTTTGGAAGTACTCTTCTAATTGTGATTGGGATCACTCTTTGATCAAGTTCTTCCATTGAAATATCCAATGAAATTCTTGCAGTTTTTGGAATTGGTATGAATGGCGGTGCACCTAGAGATAACTGCAATGCTCTTGCACCCATAATTCTTGCCTTTTCAAATCTTGTTAGTGCTGGTGGACCAATAGTGACTTTACCTTTTTCACAAGGTATCTCTGCCGCTTCATGTTCTTCAACTTTCTCAACAACTTCTCTTTCTTCGATTTCTTTAATCTTTTTTTCAAGATCTTCTTGTTCTTTTTCTGTTAGTGGTTCGGCACCATCTTTTTTCTCAATTAGTTTTCGATAAGTATCAAGTGCTTTGTTTAATCCTGCATTTTCTTCAGGCTCTGTTTCTACAGCTTCTGTTTCTGGAGCTTCTAATAATTCAGTTTTTTCAGCATCAGACAAGTAACGGCTTTTTCTTAAAACGTTATATATTCTAATCATTCAACTGTACGAATTGAGCACTTCATCAGTCTCTAAAAAACAACTAATTTTAAAAATTCAAGGTAAAGGAAAAGTCATTTGTGATCTAAAACGACATCTTTCTCCAAGAACTGTTGGAATAATTTTGAGATCTCTACCACTGGAAGGACACGCACATTTGTTAGGACAGAGTATCTTGTATTTTGAAACTGTAATTGATTCAGGAATTGAAAGGGCAAAATCTGAATTTAAAAAAAGAGACGTTGCATTTTTGCCTTCAACTGGAAGTGTCTGCTTTTTTGTTAATGATGTAGAATCTGGAAAGAAGATGACGCCAATTGGAAAACTAGGTGAAAATATTGATGCATTAAAGGATGTAAAATCTGGAGATGTATTTCGTCTCTATGAAGAAACTACTTGATATAGATGGTGTCCTGCATATCCGCCAACTTTCTTTACCGTTCCTTTAGTGGCAGATTCTTTTAGAAATGCATTTGCTGCTGAGATTTTAACTCCTGTCTGTCTTGCTAAATCTTGAACTGTAACAACTTTGGAGTTTTGAATAATTTTCATTGCTTGTTGTTCATTAACCTTGACTGTGATCTCTGCTTTCTTTGGACCGCCTTCACCTTTGTCCTTTTTTGATTTCTTTGAATCTTTTGGACTAGATGTTTTTTCTTTTTTTGCGGCAGTTGGTTTTTTTGCTCCACCCATAATTTGAGAAAAAAATATTCCTCTTATAAACGATGAACCACTATAAGAAAAAATAGAAATTGATTTTTCTGCAATTTTTTCAACTATAAATAATATCTTCCTCAATAGATCTTATGGGAATTGTAGCTAAAGGTGCAAAGTGTAACGTTGAAGGATGTGATAAAGACGGTGCACGCTCTCTAAATACCACCAAAGTAGAAAATGCTGGTTTACGAGTCAATTCTACAGGGAAGAAAACTGTTCTTTGTAAGGAACATTACAAAGAATGGAAAAAAGAATCTAAAGATGATAGAGAACTTGAGCGAGCCCGTTTTGACAAATTTTAGTTAGTTTTTCTTTTTCTTCTTTTTTTGCTTAGCTTTTAGTGGGTGATTTTGATAATCATCTTTTAATTTAGCATATAATTTATCGAGTTTTTTGTATAGGCGTTTTGGTTTTCTCTTTTTTTGATTACTCAAAACATAAAGTGCAAGAATTGGAAATGCTATGGTTGCATCTGCATAAACTGTCACCATTCCTTTTTGTGCATCTTGAACTTTACCCCAACTTTTTCCTTCTTGTTGTGTTGCTCCAGATAATCCTCCTGTATCTGGTCTTGCATCGGTTATCTGAATAACAAAATCTTGTCCGCCGTCATCTCTTCTTAGAATTTGGCCTAATAGCGGTCCTGTTTGTTGTGCAGTATTCTTTGGAACTCCGCCACCTAAAATCAAAAGTCCAGATTTTTTTGAACTATAAAGAATTGCTGCCTGTTCAATAATTTCTCTTACAAAATCTAATTTGTATATCTTATCTTCTAATCTGTGAACTGCTAAATTCAATGCTATTGAAGAATCCTTGATTGTTGAAATGTACACTGGAACATCATATTTGTATGCTGTAGTGACAAAGCTTTTTTCAGGATATTTTGCATTTTCCTTACTTAGTTTTCCCATTAAATTACAAAATTCTGCAGTCGTAAATGGCTCATTTGTAAAGTCATCCCCAAACATTTTTTGAACAATTTGGTCTTGTGCTTCTAATGTTTCATAGAATTTTATGTATACATCTCTAATTCTAACTATCTCATTTTCATATAACTTCATATCATCAACTTCGTGTTCCCCTTGTTTGATTGGCAAACCCCATGCAAAATGATCTTCATGATAAACGTTAGCCCCCGTTGTAACAATCCAATCAACAAATCCTCTTTCAATTAGTGTTTTGATGATTCCTCCAAATCCTACTGGTGTCATCGCACCAGCTACAGTAAGGCAAACAGTGGCATCTTGTTCAATCATTTTAGCATAAAGTTTTGCAGCTTCTCCAAGTTTTCTCCCATTAAATCCTGAGTTTGCAAAGACTTCTACTAATTTCTCTATTGTCATTTTTTGATTTAATTTTATGTGAGGAATATCTTTACCATGAAATTTGTGAGGATCCATGCTGAAAAAATTATTTTTACTGTAAATAATACTTGCGCAACGTTTCACAAATGTGTAATGTTATGTTATGTTATGAATTTTCAAATAATCATCACTTATGTAGGGATGTATCTAACTATCATTAAATGGACATTGTAGATCTGCATGATCCAAACCGAGTTAATAGACCCCCTGATGATGTCAAAGTTTTAGTTTCATCTGGAAATTTTATCCAAGATGAATTCAAAGTTTCAAAAGTTGAACTTCGTCTTTACAATGAAAAAACTGATGAAAAATTAGGGGTTTTCTCATTGATTACTTCTTTTGTTCAAACAGACAAAGGTTCAATTGAAATGATTTATGATGAAGGATTTCGAGGTAATGAACCCCTCCAACGAGCAACTAAGTTTCTCACTACAAATTTAGGAATTTCAGGATTAATTTTACGCTCGATTATTTCCCTTCGTGAGAAAAGTTGATGAAAATTTGATATGTTATCAAAATAACAAACTAGTGGTTTTATCACATTTTCCCATAATTTCTTTGAAATTAGTTCAATTGTTCAGACTCCAAAATCTGAAAATAAATATGAAAATGAAATGCACAAACTAAACACAGAACTTCAAATTGCATTACTAAAGTGGAAGATCAAATCCATGGAAAAGAAAACTAAATTCGAATTTTAGGCATGATTAAAAATTTTGTAACATAATTTGCTGACACAAAGAAATCATACTGATTATTAATTCTGATAAGTTCTGCTTGTTCCTTAAGTAGAAAATTTCTATTTTCCTTCACATGAAGCAAAACAACAAAAAACATCCGTTGCTATTTGCATTGCCTGTATTAGCAGCACTTGTTTTTGGTTCACTTGGAGCAACAAATGCATTTGCTGAAGATGCATTTATCGACATTGTTCCTGAAGATGTTTCACCAGCTAGAACTGATGCATTCTTAGCAGTATCTGATGTAGCTCCAGACAGACAAGCTGAAGTAAAGTTTTATGGAGGCACTGATGGATGGGCATTCATTGCTGGTCAAGCTTATGATTCCAAAATAGGACTTGACTGAAATGCTGTCCACCATGGAAATGGTGTCTGGAAAGTAAAAGCTACTGCAGATATTTCTGTTGAAGGAAGAGAAGCAACATTGGATTTGAAAGGAAAAGCTGTTAATGGAAAACTAAGACTACATGGAACTGGAACATTAGGTGAAGACGGTGATTCTTTTAGAATTCTTCTAAGAGGTCATTATGCACCAACCCATGATCAACCAGGAGACTTTGTAGTTGACTGGTCAATGGCCAAAATCCAAAACATGGAAAATGGCTTTAGAATTCCATTGTCTCAAAATGGTATTGTCCACGTTGAGCCAGTAATTCCAGAAGTTGACGTAGCTGATTTGGAAGCAGAATTAAACATTGAGAAATAATCCTCTTCTTTTTTCTTTAATTTTCAAAATATCAAACCCTTCAAAACTATTTTCTAAAGCACAGTTTGATGCAAAAAAATCCAAAATCACAAACAAAATCTTTGTTTTGGGAACTTTACATACCTATCCTTTGGCCATGTATTGTGCAGCAAAGTTTTATGAAATTCTAGGTTATGATGTACATTATTCAAAAATAGAGAAGTTTTCATACATGGAGTTATTTTCAGCAAAAAAGGCGATATTGTGATAATCTTTGAGGAAAAAAATTCTCACAACAAACAACTTGTAAAAAATCTCAAAAAAGTTGGGATTAATGTGGTTCACCCAACAATCCCGTCTGAGAAGATTTCTCAGATGTTATACTGTACATTCTTTTCTCAACTGCTTGCACTTTTTGAGGCCAAAAAGAAAAGAAAGAAAGATTGTCATTTTGTCACGGCAAAAAAAATCCGTAATGTAAGTAACCAAATGATCTATTGATCTTTTGGAAGGCTAAGGTTTAATAGCTGATTCCAATGGTGTGCGAATATGGTAAAATTCAAGTCAACTGGTGAGGTTCTCAAAATCATCAAGAACAAGGATCAGATTCGTAACTTTGGTGTTATTGCTCACGTTGACCACGGAAAGACAACCATGAGTGATAGTCTCTTGGCATATTCTGGTATTATTGCCCCATCTGCTGCAGGTAAGGCTTTAGCAATGGACTTTGATAAAGAAGAACAGCAAAGAGGAATTACAATTTATCAAGCAAATGTCACTTTGCTTTTTTCTCAAAAAGAAAAAGAATATGTCATTAACATGATTGATACTCCTGGACACGTAGACTTTAGTGGAAGGGTAATTCGAAGCCTTAGAGCGATTGATGGTGCAGTTGTTGTATGTGATGCAGTTGAAGGCATCATGACTCAGACTGAAACTGTAACTAGAATGGCACTTGAAGAAAGGGTAAAACCGGTTTTGTTTATCAACAAGGTAGACAGATTAATCAAAGAACTCAGATTAACTCCTGAGAAAATGCAACAACAATTAGCAGATGTAGTTTCTAACTTTAACCAACTAATCGATACATATGCAGAAGACGAATACAAAGAAAAATGGAAAGTATCCATTCAAGATGCAAGTGTTACATTTGGTTCTGCAAAAGATAGATGGGCAATTAATGTAGATTTAATGAAAGAAAGAGGAATTACATTCAAAGATGTAATTGATGCTTATGAAAATGAAAAGGTTGCAGAACTTGTAGAAAAAGCCCCACTTGCTGATGCAGTTCTTGGAATGGTTGTAAAACATCACCCAGCACCAGCAGATGCAGTAAAGTATAGAATCCCACAAATTTGGAAAGGCGATTTAGATTCCGATGTTGGGAAAGCACTGTTTGCATGCGATGATACTGGTCCAACAATTATGATGATTGTAAACATGGTATTAGATCCAGCCGCAGGACCGGTAGCTATTGGAAGATTATTTTCTGGTACTATCAAAGATGGACAAACAATTAACATCATTGATGAAAAACGTGAAGGAAGAATTCAGTCTGTAAACTTTTTCATGGGAAACCAAAGAGAACAAGTTGGAGAACTTGGTGCAGGAAACATTCCAGCATTATTAGGATTAACTGAGGCTAGAGCAGGTAACACAATTTCATCTGTCAAAGATATTCCGATGTTTGAAGGTGTAAAGTATGTTTCAGAACCAGTTGTTCAAGTTGCAGTTGAACCAAAACATCCTAAAGATTTACCTAAACTAGTTGAAGTACTCAAACAACTCACCATTGAAGACCCAAACCTTGTCGTAAAGATTGATGAGGAGAGCGGTGAAACTATTGTTGCAGGAATGGGTGTCTTACACCTTGATGTTGCAACCCATAGAATTCAAGACGCAAAAGTAGAGATTGTCACATCTGAGCCTTTGATCAATTATAGAGAAACTGTCAAAGGAGGATGTGAACCAATAATGTCAAAATCTCCAAACAGACACAACAAGATCTTCATGAAAGTAGAACCATTAGAACCTGAAATCGCACAAATGCTTAGAACTGGTGAAATCAGCGATATGAAAGATAAGAAAGTAGTGTCTGATTTGCTCAAAGGCGCTGGTTGGGATACTGATACAATCAAGAGAGTTATGAAATTTGATTCACGTGGAAATGTTTTGATTAATGGAACTAAAGGTGTTCAGTTTGTCCAAGAATCTACTGATTCTATCAATTCTGGATTTGATGAAGTAATGAAGGAGGGACCTCTCTGTAAAGAACAGATGAGAGACTGTAAATTTACATTTACTCACTTTGTACCTCATGAAGATACTGCTCACAGAGGTTTGTCTCAATTAGGCCCAGCATCACGCAGAGCATGCATGGGAGCTTTACTAACTGCTGGAACTGCAATATTAGAACCAACTCTAGCAATAGAAGTTCGTGTCCCAACTGATGTAGTTGGAAACGTAGCAACTGTTCTTTCTGGTAAACGTGGTAAAGTACTTGATATGGTCCAAAAAGGTGCATCAAGTATTATAACAGGTGAGATTCCGGCTTCTGAGACATTTACCTTATCTGAAGAAATGAGAGGTCAAACTGCAGGACGTGCAACTTGGAATACCTCATTCAAAGCATGGACTGAAGTCCCAAAATCTATGTTAACAACTGCAATTGCTGATATCAGAAAACGAAAAGGACTTGCACCTGAACCCCCTGGTGTTGGCGAATTCATCGACAAGGAATAACCTCTTTAAAATTTTCAAAACTTGTAAAAAATTATAAGATTTGTATGATCATCTTAATATAATAAAATTCCTAAATCTATTTGTTGAAAATTAAAGATGACACCTTTAATTGTGAAAATCTTTTTTCAAGATATCGATTTTTTTTATGTAAAACGAGGAAGAAAAAAAGGAATATCTACAACAAAAAATATCTCTCAGTATCAGATATTCCTACGACTTTAGTTGAATCATTTGTTAAAGACACAGTTTTAGAAACTCTGTATGAATATCCTGGATTTTTACCTAAAGAAGTAATTTCAAGAAAAGATGGAAACAAAGTAACAAAGTCAAATCTACAAACCCTTGCAAAAAGTGGCGAATCTAGACTGTTTGATTTTAAAATTCCTAGTATCACCAAGATTTATCCAAAAGTTACAAAGAAAAATGTTGGAAACAAAGACCAAAATCTAAAGAACCTGCTAGATTATCGAGTCGTTGCTTTACAAGTCCAAAAAGAAATGGATAAAATTGAGATGGAAGGCGGGCTGCTAAATTCCGCAGAACGTAATTTATCCTATAAGGGATTTGCAAAAAACCAACGATGGAATACTGCTAAAGTTATACTTGCAAATGATCCTGACATTCTAGCCTTACAAGAGATAAAAAATCTTGACACGCCAAAAGCATTTAACAAAAAATATCTCTATCCAAGAAATTTGAAGCGAGAATTAAAAAAAAGAATACAATTCACTAAATTCTAAATTTCGTGGAACCTATCCTTTTGGCGCATTAATTGATTCTAATGATCCACGATTAATTGATGTGGCAATCCTTTCAAGATATCCGATTATTTCAGTAAAGACACATCAATTTGAGCGATTCAAAAGTGGAAATAGATGGACTAGTATTTTTTCACGAGATTGTTTAGAAGTTAAAATTGCTGTTACTGATAAAGCAGGAAAATCATTACGAGCTGATTACAAAGGAAAAATCTTAACTTATCCTATATCTGAACGTATTATCTCTCCATCAAAAATTGGAAAAACTATCACCATTTTTGCAAATCATTTTAAATCAAAACTTGGCCAACCCGACACAAATCCAGAAAAATCCAAATCTTGGAAAAAACGAAAATTACAATCTGAGAGAACTGCTGAAATTTTGCACGAAAGATTTGGAAAGAAACTTTCCGGTAATTTTGTTGTTGCAGGTGATCTAAATAATTCTCCTGATTCTGGAGCCCTTAAGCCATTATTAGATACTGGAGTATGGAATATTGTTGAAAAATCTTCTGAACCCTGGACTCATTATTATGATAAAACAGATCATGCCGAACAATTTGATTATCTATTACTTTCCAAAGATCTCAAAAAGAAAAATTCTTCACGAAAACCCATAATTGAACGAAGAGGATTGGCCATAAATAGAAAATATAAAATCAAACTTATCAACAGTGGCCCTCGTTTTAAAACTGTGGATAAACCAAATACTGAATCATCAGATCATGCAGCTATATTTGTAAATCTTACAATTTGATTATTCGAATTATAGAATTTCAACTAAACCATTTGAAAATTCCTATCAGTCCTATTAATCCTAACATTACTGGTGCAAAAAACCAAGGAATCTCTCTTGGTTTACTTGATGAAAATATAGAACCCTCAGATGTATATGGATTCATGTGATATTATGCGGAATTATTTTACATAAGACTATGTTCAAATTTTTGAACAAATGTTCAGTCTCAGGCTCACTACAAAGTGATTTTTTTGAATTCGTTTAATTTTTTAATTTCTTGAAAATCTATATCAAATTTAGCTTTTACTCTAAATGAAATATCTAATTTTGTAACTTGAGATAAAACTTCTAATCCTTCTTTTATTTTGTTTGATTTTACTAATGATGATGCTTTGTTGTATAGTGCAGTTGTGTTTTTTGGTTTCTCTGCAAGAACCTTGTCAAAGCATTCTATTGCTATGTTGTAATTTCCTATGTAATGATGGGCCAATCCTTTGTTAAGTAATGCCAAGAGGTTTCCTGATTCCTGAACCAATACCTGTTCATATTGAATAATTGCTTGTTCATATCTTGCGAGTTTACCCAAGACGTGTCCTTTTTTCAAAAGTGCTTCAACATGTCTAGGTTCTTCTGATAAAATTTTATTGTAAATTACAAGTCCTTCTTTTGGATTTCCAAGATTCAAACAAGTTTGACCCTGTTTTAACAAAGATTCAATGGATTCTTGCATGATCTTTTTAATTGAAATTGAGATTATCAAATCTTTGGTTTAATGAATTCATGGGATTTTGATGATTTCTCATCTTGTCCCAAGTTGTGTTAGATGACTTGTCTTTCAAAATTTGTATTTAGCACTAATGGACAATTTCTATCAAAACAACTCTAAGCTCATTTTTCTTCGAAGATCTTATGTTCTTCTACCCAGATTACAGAGTGAATTCAGATGGTCAAAAATTACTGGGAAAAACGATTCAAAAAAGAACTTGAAGAGGAACAATCAAAATTGGAACGTGAGGTTAATCAAGCAGTCAAAAAGAAACTTGATGAAGTAGCAGACTCTGAGTCCGAATCTGAATCTTAATTTTCATAAACGTACAGACCATTACTTCCTAATTCTAATGGATGAACTTTTTCACTATGATCAATACCTCAAAGTTTGGTAATTTTGATTGTTCTTTTCATTTCATTATCTATTATTTGATTATCTAATTGAATAATCCTAGATGTGACAAGCCACTCTAGTGGAATTTCGCTATCTTCTGAAACCTCTGAAACCAATAATGATGTAATTCCAAAATTCTCAAGTGCTTGAATCATTCCTTGCAAACCTTGGCGCATGTAAAATTTATCTGAATATTGCATTCCTAGAATTGAAATTGAATCAATGACAATTCTTTTTGCTTTTATTTTTTTGATGCTGTTTAAGATGAATTTTGTTACATGCTCAAATGGAATTTGTTCTCCTCTGTATGGTGATTCATCTTTTCCAACCACTTCATCTTTAATTTTGAACGGACGTAAATCAATCATTAACATTTTTTCTTTTGAAATTAAATCTTCTATGTTCCAACCAAAAGATTCACAGTCATTTTTTATTTCATTGACGCTTTGGGATAATGATATGAATACTCCTGGCTCATCATATTCTTTTGCTCCCGAATAAATGAACTGTAATCCAAATATTGTTTTACCACTTCCTGGAGGTCCTGAAACAACCACTGAACTATTTTTTTCAAACCAACTGATAATGTAGAATCAAATCCTAGAATTCCTGTTTTAACAATTGACGCATCTGCTTTTCTCTTCGGGGTAAATTGTGATTTGAATGTTGCAAAGTATAGTGCAGTTCCACAAACACCTACCACGTATGCAATTACATCACCTGCAAGAAAATATGTGGTGCCTGTAAGTGAAGCTAGTAATCCTGCTGAATATACCATTTGTGGATATGATGCTTTTTGTCTAACAACTATCGGTTCTCTAATAATTTTGGGAGGCTTTTCAACTATCGGTACTGATTCTTCTGTCTTTACAATAGGAATTTTTTCAAAACATTTTTGATGAAACCAAAAATCATTTTTTCTTACTGATTTTTCGTCTAGTTTTATTTCTAGGTCACAATGGTAACATTTTATCAAATCGTCAGATAGAATAATTTCTTCAATAGGTTCTGGTTCTGATTCGATGATTACTGGTTCACATAATTTGATCATTCTTTCAATGTATATGTGATCAGAATTGGGCAGTGGTAGATCCTCTTCTAATTTTTCAATTACCTATTTTGTCCTGCCATAACCTCCAAAGTCTCTATCTAGACTTTCTTTAAGCTTTGAAATGATCTGTTCTTTTTCCAACCATATTTTGTTGATATAATTTCCAGTAATGGGTTACGTGTAGCCAAAATTCTCTTAGATGTCAAATATTTGTACGATCAAAGTCTCAAAAATGATCTATTATTGTTCACCAAATAATTTACTGATGTTAATTTAATTTTGGAAATAATATGTAACCTATGAAAAATTACAGTGAAGGCAAGAATATTCCTAGTTTTACCTTTATCACTAATCATTCTATCCTCTGGAATTGTACCATTTACATTTGCATCAGTAGAATCTGAAACTGAAGAGGATATTCAGGCCGGGTGTAGAGAGAAGGGAACATTATGGTTTTCCGATTTGCTTACAAAGATTACATTTGTATAGAACCTGACACTGCAGACCGATGGGAAGAATTAGGCCTTGCTGAGATTCTTGAAGGCTCTGTTAGAGTTGAAAAAGCAGAGAAACCTGTTCAAGAATTCCATCCTGATTATTATGGTGCTCCACCACCACTATTGATTGGTGATAACATTTATGGAATTTTCCCAAATGTGTATACCCTCAGAGGATCTGTTTATAGAGACCCAATGAACTATGTTAATGCGCTTGATCAAATGATTCAGTTAGAACCAAAACACGTGGTAGCCTCTCATGTAAAACCAATCAATGATCCTGAAGAAGCAATGGATGTTCTAATTTCTACACGAGATGCCAACCCAATACATCTATGATCAAACAATCCGTGGTATGAATAATGGTTATACTGCAGACGAATTATCTCACATGATTGAATTTCCCAGTTGGTTTGAAGAACATCTATGGTTAACACAAGCTAGGGGTCAAATTCCATGGCATATCAAACAAATCTACTATGGCAATCTAGGTTGGTATCAAGGTGATCCTGCTTTCTTACTTCCTATATCTGAACAAGAACGTGCTCAAAAAATCGTAGACGGATTAGGAAGAGTTGATTCAAGCATTAATGAAGTTAGGAAAGCAATTCAAAATGATGAATATAATTGGGCTGCAGAACTTGCAACATATGTTATTATGGCAGATTCTGAAAATGATGAAGCAAAACTTCTCAAGGCATATGTACTACGTGTTATAGGAGAACGAATGCTTTCAGCTGATGGAAGACATTGGGCATTAACTAGTGCCTTAGAACTTGAAGGAAAGATAACAATTGACCCTAATGCTGTTCCACAAACAAGTCCTGAACAAATATCTGAATTACCAATCGAAAAAGTCCTAAAGGCATTATCTACTAAAGTTGATCCTGATAAAACTGGTAATGATGAATATGTTCTTCATGTGATTTATTCTGACACTGATCAAGAATTTACAATGCATTTTCGAAATGGAATATTGGCAGTTAATTCAGGTCTAAGTGAATTTGAAGATCACACTTTGATTATGGATACTTCCACACATAAGCTCCTAGTTGGAGGCCATCTGAGTTTAGAGGATGCGGTAAATTCAGGTCAAATTGAATCCATAGGTGAATATGAACAACTTGAAGTATGGCTAAGCTATCTTGACCCTCTAAGAATTTATTCTGATGGAATTAGAAGTTAATTTCCTGTATCTGCTACCGATAATGATTAATAGTTGACCTGTATTATATATGTCGACCTAGTAATGATGAGTCAGTTTGAGCCCGATCCTGAAATGTATGGGCGTGAAAGAGTTGTACTAGAGACAATCAAAGATAACCCAAATTTGCATCATAACGCATTGCTAAAATTAATAGTTCCAGAATTCATGGCAAAAACAACTTTTGAGAAAACTCGAGATTCTCTTGTTGAAAAGGAGATTATCGCAGTTCAAACAAAAGGCAATATGAAATTCTATCAACCTACTGAAAATTATGAACACAAATCACAACAACATATTGAGAGAAGCACAAACAACTCCTTTCATGATTTAAAATCAGAAATCAAAAGACTGGATACGGATTATCCTCATAAGGACATTGATGAAAAAATTGTAATTGCAAATTCTCTATTACGAAATTTACTAAGAACTGATAATGGCTTTACTGTTTTAGATTCTGCAAAAAACCCCAAGAAAACATTGTATCGAGACGAACACCTTACAATACAGGAATTAATTCACCAAGTTTTTGAAGTCATCAGACATGACAAAGATTTTGAGATAATATTTCCAACGATAGTGAGTTATTTGGGAATCATCATGCCTCAAGATTCGCTGGATAAATAGGATTTCATCTAGTTATTTATGGTGGTATCTTTTACCAATAAACTATGGGTCTACTATACAGTAAATTCTATATGGATTTTGATGAAGAAGATTGGCAACAAATTTCTAACAACCCGATTGTATTTCAGACAATAAAAAAAGATGTGTCTTTAGAAATAGAAGACACCTCACACAAATCTTACAAATTGAATTTTAAGAAAGGTGGCAAGATCCATATGTTTCGAGTTACTGGAAAATTCCGTCTTACCTGGGAAGACGATGATGTCCTCTAACTCTATCAAATAATAATGGGTTTTTTCAAATACTGACATGTCCTTAGAAGAACAAGTTAAAGTAATCCTCAAAGATTTTGAGAATACTCCTTCTAAAAAACTCCTCGAAATTTTAGACCAAATAAAACCTCATTTCAAAAATGAAATGATTCCAGACTATTTGCAAGGGAAAATTCAGAAGATTTTGGATGCTGAAAATGAGGCTGAAAAGAAGAAACAATGCAAGGCACTAACTCCGTACCTGGATTGGTATTTGCAAGGATTGTAATGCTATTCTGAATATTCCTTTATTTTTCCAAGTGCCAATTTTATAATCTTAAGATCATTAGTTGCCTCAACCATATCTCCTACTAATTTTACAAAATATTCATGATCTGTGTTTTGGGCTTTTTCAATATCTGCTTCATAACATATTAGGGCTTTTTCTAAAAATGGAATATCTTCATTGAGGCTGTTGACTGTTTGAACATCTCCTAAACTATTTTGAAGTTTTTGAATCGTTTGATCAATTTGAGGAATTGTTTTTACAGCTTGTTGGTTTAACACTGATGCAAACATAGCTGCAGCGTCTTTTAATTCTGGACTGTTGCCAAGTGTTTGCAATCTTTTTTTGTAATGTCTTAAAGATTTTAGAATTATCTCGTATCCTCCTTCATTGTTTAGATACACTGCCCCTATCCAAATCTTTTCAGACATTTCTTGTTGATGATTTTTTGTATCACTATAATTTGGTTACCCATTTAGCATTAGTGTGATTCCTTCATACTGCTAATATATCAAAAAAACCAATACAGTGTGATAGACCTTACAACAGAACATGGAATGAAGAGGCTATTGGCAAAATGCTCAAATTGTGAAAAAGACTCATTGTATTGTGGCCGAATTCCAACTAGCATAAAATCATTCTCAAACAAAGAGGTTCTGTTTTGTAAAAATTGTAAATTTGTAGTAACAGTAGATGAATACAAAAAGATGCTTTGGCAAGCTTAGACATCAATATTTTCTTTGATGGGAGGCTCTCCTCTACTAATTAGATGAAGTAAAATTCCTGCCAAAGTGACACCCATTCCACTTAATCCCATAAATGTGCCTACATTCTTGAAAAATCTCAATACCGGGTCTGTTTGACCTAATTCTATTGAATAAAACATTACCAATCCTGTCACAAACATGGATACCCCAACAACAATTCCTTTTCCCATCTTCATGACAAATCCTTGATTTTCTATCTAATAAATAACAAGAACAAAATTGTGTGTCTTTATGAACACAGTAAACTCTTTTAATTAAACTAAATGACTATCAGTGTGAAATCCCTTTTTCTTATTATTGCTGCTTTGGCTTTGATCCCACTTACTGCCACAGCATTTGCTCAGACTAGTTACAATGTAAACATCCCTACAGGTTCTGCAAGTCCTGACGCTCCATACTTTTGGCAAAGTGAAAAAGATGGTTCTACTACCGGTGATGTTGAAATCCTAATTGGTGATACAATTGTTTGGAAAAATGCTGATACTGCTGCACATACTGTAACATCTGGAAGTGCTGTAGATGGCCCTGATGATCTGTTTGATAGTGGATTGTTTGGACCTGGAAAGTCATTCTCCTACAAATTCACTAAAAAAGGTGATTATCCATACTACTGTATAGTTCACCCTTGGATGGATGGAACAATTTTAGTCACTACCGGATATTCAATAATCCCAAATGTTGGAAAAGAAACCGGTGATGGTTCTACCCACTTTGATGTAGAATATGACTTTAACAGAGTTTTATCGACATCTACCATTGATGAAGAACAGAAATCCCTTATCTTTGAAATAATTGGCGAGGCAAAATCTGATAATCATGATTTAGAATTAAGATTACCCTCTGCATTAATTGATGGTCCATTTGTCATTTGGATTGATGGTGAAAAAACTACAAAATTTGAATTAATCCGTGATGGAGATCTTAATATCCTAATAATTCCATTGGAATCAAATTCTGAAATTTTAACAATTGTAGGTACTACTATTGTTCCAGAGTTTGGTCCACTGGTGTTGATGATTCTTGGCGTTTCAATTGTAATCATGATCTTTGCTAGCCAAAAATTCAAATTCTCAATTTCCCCAAGAATCTAAAATATTTACATGGTTCCAAACTCGGGACATTTCACAGGGCGGTTCAATTAGGGACATGACAGGTTCAAAAAAAATTAGGCATTGACAAGTTTGAGCCAACAACTCTCTTTTCCGTTGGATAACCAGCTGAACTCATGTAGTCTAAGAATGTCATTAATCTCTTGCCAAATCTGTTTATCAATCCATCCTCTAGGTGTTACTTTGATTGAATCTCCCTCATTGACTATTGTTATCTTGTTGATTCTCTTTCCAAGATTATTCACAAAATTCACTTTGGTTCCTGCTAGTTTAATCAAGTCAAGATACTTGTTATCACCAAGATCAAGATTGATTCCTGCTGACTCAGCTGGAGTTT
This sequence comes from Candidatus Nitrosopumilus sp., assembly GCA_965215075.1. Lineage (GTDB taxonomy): Archaea > Thermoproteota > Nitrososphaeria > Nitrososphaerales > Nitrosopumilaceae > Nitrosopumilus. The sequence goes on along the minus strand of OZ244033.1, from coordinate 1,266,947 downwards.
TACCATCTAGTCCTTCATGAGGCTTTACAAAGTTGTGGTTAATTTTGAGCAATTCAGAAAATGTCTGTGCAGATTCATCATTACCTAGTCCACGTCTAGCCTTTAGTCTCTCACGAATCTCATTATGGTATCTCTCAATAGGTCTATTCACAAATCCGTCCTTCAATGATTTGGTTCTGATATGTGCAGTCCTATTTTCAAACTCTTTTCTTATTGCTTCTTGATATGAGTTTAGAGAATCAGTTAGAACGTAGTTTGGATTTTTTGTAATAACTTTTTTGCCACTTGATATGATTTTTCTTGCATCTGAAATTTCCCGTTTCTTTGATACTTCGGTAGCAATCAAGAATCTTGTTTTAGGATCAATTATACTCCAAAGCCAGTCATGAAATCCCTTCCCTGTTTTCTTTGTATTTTTGACGTTAAGATACATCTCATCCAAGCTCCAAACATCAGACAATTCAGGATTAAGAGAATCGACATATTCCTTGATGAGGACAGTGTATTTCTTTATCCAATTGTTCACAGAAACATGACTAATCTTTATTTGGTGAACTGTCTCGATGTGTCGTGCAATGTTGCGATAAGACATTCCACTCATTACCAAATTTAGTGATTCAGAAATTATTTTGGGATCAGATGTTACATTTGAGAATCCATTCTCGCCTAGAATGAACCTGTTATTGCAGTTCTTGCATGTGTAACGCTGTCTCTTTGTACCGTTTTTTAGTTTACGGAATCCATGTTTGGTAATCTCAGTTGAGTAACATTTAGAACAAATTTTAGGTCTTTCAGTTGTCTCTATCTTGCTTTGTGACGATACAGAATCCATGAGAATAATGCAACTCTTGATGTGTTTACAATGCTTGTCATCAAGCTTTCTCAGTCTAAAATGAAAATCCTTGCACTCGCATGTCCATACGTCAGATTTTGGCAATCGTCTAACGTTGTATGTATTATCTGAATTTTGTGATTCTACTGTGTAATGATTCTTTGTTATCTTTCTGATTGAATTTGTTTTTGAAAAGATTTGAGTTGCTTTTTGTTTTCTATTCATATATACCGTTAACGGTATAACTATAAAAACCTTAAACACGGTTGTACCTTCAACCTTTTATAAGGGTACCCTTATTATTTTTGTATTGAGCGAACAAGAGCCTCGCAAGAAGACAAGCATAACCCTAAAAGATGGCCTTTGGTGGAAATTTCAAGATTATTCTCTCGCTAAAAATAGAAACACACGAAGTGCCAATATCGAGTTAGAGAAAGCAATGGAGGAATACATGAAAAGACATCCTTTGAAAAGGAAGGAGAATAAAAAATGAGTGAAGACATTATTAAAGACGGTTATGAAGAGCATGGTTTGAAAGTAGGAAAGTATCAGTATTACAATCTGGGCACAACAACCATCTCAACTCTCAAAGAATACAAGATAATTCCAAATAGAGACTACAAAGAATATGAAAATAAAAAACCTGATGCCTTACTAGTGAATAGAAAAAACAAATCCAAACCAACCGTTATTGCAGTAATAGAAAATAAATCTCCTGAAAAATTCAAGACAGAAAAAAGAAGCAATTGAACAGTGTAACAACTATGCCCAAGTTCTAAAGACAAAAGTTGGAATTGCTACGGATAAGTCTAAATTTATTTGGTTTAACCCAAATCATAAAAATTTTGATAATGAGTATTATGATGATTGCTCAGAAATCAATCGCAGTTATTCTCTAATTACCGATGAAAATGATGATGATTTTACTAAACAATTTGATATAGACCAAAAAACAGATGAAATGGATATTACACGACTGAATATCAATACTCGAAACAGTATTGAACATATGGACTTGATACGAAATGCAATAAGTAAAACTATTTCAAAATTACAAAAAGATGAATCAAAAGATCCAACTGGTCTTGCAAAGCAAATTTGGCAGGATATTTGGTCGGTTACAGGACGAGATCCAGAAAAATGCCTTTACACTTTTGTTGAGATTTTCATATTCAAATATCTTAGTGATTTAAATATTCTTGATAAAGACAACGATGGACATCCAGTAAATTTTCACGAAATTATAAAATTAGATTCAACTGAGGCCTTTGGAAATTATATGAATACTGTACGACCTTATCTTGAATCTTTGTTCAAGCCTTCTGAACATGATGGAACCACGATTATTAACGGAAGTGTACTAAACAAGGATGTTCCACAACACAGACTTGTATTCTACAAAATACTAAAAAGATTTGATAAATTTGGAGAAATCAAAGACATAGATCCACATTTCAAATCAAAAGTATTTGAAGAATTTATGAAACAAAATAACAGCACAAAGAATTGGGGAAGGTACTTCACACCACGAAACGTGATTGATTCTATGATTGAGATGTCGGATATTGAAAAACTAGAGGAAGACTCCAAAATATGCGACCCAGCGTGTGGGGTGGAGGGTTTATCTTAGAACCTATGAAAGTCAAAAATAATACTCAGTTTTATTATCCTATCAAAACAGGAAAAATCAAGCCAAGATTAAATTTTTCTGGTTTTGATAAAGGATTTGAAACTGATGAACAACTAACAATCATACTTGCAAAAGCAAACATGTTATTATTTTTGTCTGAATTATTAAAGACAAATTCTGAGCTAATTGATGATTTTTCTGTCTTGTTTAATGATACTTTCAAACTAACGGTGAACAGTATTATGGGAACTCTTGAAAGTATAGAAAAAGACAAGTATGATTTGATATTGACAAATCCACCATATATGTTACAAGTGGAAGTAGTAACTATAAAGAAAGAATCAAGAAAGATGCAAAATTAAAAAAATTCTACAAAATAAATGCAATGGGGGTTGAAGGATTATTTTTAGAGTGGATAATTAGAAGTCTTAGACCGTCAAAGAAATCTTTTGTCGTTATCCCTGATGGCATATTGAATAGAAGTAATGGAGATGATCTAAGAAAATTCATCAAAGATCAATGCTATATAGACGGCATAATTTCATTACCTATAAACACATTCTATACAACTCCAAAAAAAACATACATTCTTGCATTGACAAAAAAATCGGAAGATTCAGATGAAAAACGAGAGAAAATAGAACAAACAGAACCAATATTTACTTACCTTGTAAGCTATGTGGGAGAAACATTAGATATTAATCGATTCAAGATGGACAAAAATGATCTTAAGGAAATGGTCTGTTTGTTCAAACAATTTATGGCAGTTAAGGATAGATTCACATCAACTAATCCAAAATGTAAAATATTTGATATTGAAAAATTTAACCCTGAATTTTCTTGGTCAGTTGATAGGTGGTGGAGTAAGGAAGAGAAAATTGAGTTAGGAATTGAAGATGAGGAAATAATTCTTAGTTTAGATGAATTTATACAAAAATCAAAAGACATAGAAACACAAATTCACGAGTTTAACACCCAACTAGAGATGTTACAATGAACAGAGAAATATTGTTAAGTAATTCAAAATATTTTGAAATTGAAATTGGAAAACGAGTAACAAAAAAACAGGTTTATGAATCCAAAGGTAAAATTCCAATTTACAGTTCAAATGTGTTCAAACCTTTTGGTTATCTTGATGCGTGGAATCTGAGTGATTTTGAGCATAATTATGTATTGTGGGGAATCGATGGAAATTTTGAATTTAATGTAAAATTAAAAGGTGAAAAGTTTGGCACTACGGATCACTGTGGCACCATAAAAATCCTACATCAAGATATTCTACCCGAATATCTTCTTTACCAGTTAGAATTAAAAAAACATGAGTTGGGATTTGATAGGTCTTTACGAGCTTCGTTATCAAATATGAAATTAGTAGATGTGAGTATACCTTTTACTAGGGATGATAAAATAGATGTGGAAAAACAACGAGACATAGTTTCAAGATCTAGCATGGTAAATATCATGAAAAATCAGATTGATTCAGAATTATTAGAGCTAGAAAATGCTGAAATTGAAATAAATGAAGAATCTACAACTATGAAAGAATATCGTATTTCAGAAGTATTTGATTTTCCTGAAACTAATTCTGGGATCACTAGAGATTTTTGCCAAGAAAACAAAGGCTCCATTCCTGTTTATGGGTGTTCTAAGTCTGAAAGCACTACACTTGGCTACATAAAACCAAACCTTGAAAAGGTAAAATATTATCAAGATTGTCTTACTTGGAACAGAAATGGCTCAGTCGGTTACTTCTTTTTTAGAAAAGGCAAGTTTGCAACAAATGAGGATCATAGAGCATTAAAAATTAAAGGAGAATACTTTGATAAAATACATCCACAATATGTTAAACATATACTTCAAAATTCAATAAAAAAATTGGGGTATAATTTTTCAAATAAACTAGGAAAAGAGAAAATCCAGCACAATCACATTTCATCTATCTGTTACAAATGAGGGATTCATTGACATAGAACAACAAAAGGACATAGCAAACATGTATGAAAAAGCTTATTCCATAAAAAAAGAACTTGTTGATAATTTACAGAATATTGCCGAAGTCACAGTTTCGATAAAATAATAATGACCTTTTGATCATTTTATTCTGCTCATGTCCCTAATTGAACAGTCCTGTGAAATGTCCCGAGTTTGGAACAGTGTAAAAAATAAACCATTTTACCATTCTGATCAACTATATTTAGAATCCAAACTTCAACCTGTCCATCTAGAAACAATTGTAAAAGTTGAAACTCCAAAACCAGAACAAGTAGAATACATACCTCCTCCACTAAAGCCTGTTGAAGAGTCAAACATAGAGGATTCCACTACTACTGAAATTAGAGGAACATTGCCAAAAGGTTGGAGTACTGAAGATAAATCAAAAGAACTTAAGAAATTTCTCAAAACATTAAGGATGAAGAACACAAAATTAATCAACAAAAAAAGATTACAGATGAAATTACTTTACGTAGAACAAAACTAACAGACCTTATTTCCCACAGAAAAGAATATGAACAAAAAATTAACCAAAACACAAGAACAAGATTTGATTAAAGCAAAAGAAGAACGACTAAGTTTAATCAATATCATCTCTAAAGAAAAAGAAGTAATCACAAAAAAATGCAAGAAGAAAAAGAACGTCTTAAATCCCAAACTGAATTCACAAAACAACTAAAAAAAGAAGAAAAAGCAGTTGAATCTCTGAAAAATAAACGTCAAAAAATTGAACAACAAATTAAAACTAAAAATCAAAAACTCAAAGAACAACAACAAAAACTCAAAAAACAATTGCTGTAAAAGACAAGAAACTAAAATCTATTTCTAAAGCAAAAAAATCTACTAAAAAAATAACAAAAAAACCTTCTAAAGCAAAGAAATAATCATCTTAATTTTGTTGTTATTTCTTCTCCATTTCCAATAGGTAATGTGATTGTTTTGAGATCTGGATTATTTTTCAGATAGTCTGAAAATTTTTTCACCTCTTCTCTATCTTTTTCAGGATAAAGCATATTGTCTGTTACAATTACTCCTCCTACTGATACCATTGGAAAAATTAAATCAAAATATTTAATCACATTTTCTTTATCTGCATCAATTAACACAAAATCAAAATGATTTTCATATCTCTCTTCTGAATTTAACTCCGATAAAATTTCCAAGGCTATTCCTTCTTTTATCGTAATATGCTTTGATACTCCAGCATCTTGAAAATTTTCACTTGCTCTTGATTTTACTTGGATTTTTTCTATTGTGATGATTTCTCCTGATTGCTCGGATATGGCTTCTGCACACCATATAGTTGAATACCCAGTTGACATACCCACCTCTAGCATGTTTTTTGCATTTTTTAGGCGTAAAATCATGTTTAGTAGTTCACCTGTTTCTTTGGTAATTACAAGCATTCTGTCTTCTGATGGAATGTCGACTTTTCGTGTTTTTTCTAAAATTGATTGCACTTCCAATTTTGCGAGAGTTTTTGAGATCGATTCATCCATAATACATACTAGTATTTTGATAATTTAATCATGACTTGAATGTTTTACAACTATGAAATGTTTTCAATAGCTTATATTTAGTGAAGAAATTTTTGAGTTCAGATATGGCAGGAAAGAAAAAACACGATCTGCTAGATATTGTTCAGAAAATTCTCAATTTAGATTCTAAAATGAGATTTACTGCAATCATTGATCCTAAGGGAAATATCCGTGAAGCAATTATGAAGACCGGAAAAACTAATCTCAAATCTCAAAAAGAAGAAGAGCATTTCTGTAAACAAGTTGCCCAAAGACGAGCAATGAGAAAAGAATTTGATAGATCATTAGGTAAAGTTCGTTATGTCCATGTAGAAAGAGAAAAAGTTTCTCAAATGGTTATCTACACTAGAAGAAATATCGTTTATTTTACAATGGAGCCAGAAATGCCAATTAATACTAAAATTCGTCTAATCACAAAAATAAAGAAAATCACTACTGGCTTGTAAAAGATATTTAGTTCATCTTTTCTTTCTAAAAGTTATGACATTTCACAAATATCTTGGTGATTCAAAGATGTTTGAATATGATAAGCATTATAGAGAATGTCAACAACAAAACAAGCCTTTCATAAAAGCCAAAATCAATCCCCAACATGGAAATTACTTTGTTCAAATTGATTTGATGCCATGCAGTTATAATTTAACAAACAAAGAACAAGAAGAATTCAAAAAGCTATTTGAAAATAAAATGAAAAATGTCAAATCACATCCTGCTTTTCAAGGATACAAAATTACTGAAGAAATTGCGTGGTTTGATGGAATATCTTCGGAACTTGTTGATGATTTTTGTGTTTCACTTTATGATTTAACCCAGAACTATCATAATTAGAATCTGATCAAATTTTTTAGAATTTTATCAACTACTTGGACTTCTTCTTTTCTCTCTTTAATGGTGTCTCATTCCATTTTTTTGCAAATTCTGACTGTTTGTCTAATCTTTCAAGTTCCTCAATGTATTTTATGAGGTGAATTTTGTAATCCTGAAGCATATCCAAGTGTTTATTGTGATTTTTTTCAGTTGGTGTTGTCATTCCATTCCTCTTCTGAAATATTTGGGAACATCTCTCTTATCCTTTTTTTGTCTTTTTCCATGGCTTCAATTCTTTCATCTAGATGTTTTAATATTGTAGGATCCTTTTCTTGCTGTTTTTCATCTTGAATCTCAGAAATCACTTTGGTTAATGACTTGTAGTACGTAAAATGTTTGATCCTAGATTCTTCTGATTTGTCTTCTTCTTTAATGTCCAACAACTATACTTGTCTTATTGAAAATAAGTACTTGTTCCTAGTTTACACTAATATTGAATTGAAATAACCTAACAATATGAAAATTTTAGTTGATGAGAATTTAGATGGAATGGATGAAAAACTAAAAGATCTTGGTTATGATGCATACAGTGTACGTAAATTACAAAATACTGGACAAAAACTTGGTTCGGATTATTCTATCATTAATTATGCCCGTGAAAATGGCATGATCATTGTCACAAAAGACATAGAGTTTCGTAAAGCTAGTGAAGAAAACGATTTCCCATTAATTCTTCTTGATGATGAAGAAATTCTAAAGGTCATTGTTGAGAAATTAAAGAAGTTCTAATCTTTTTGATATTTTTCTATAACTGCTTTTTCGCCAATTTTGGTTATTTCATCTATTAACCCTTCTAAAATCTCAATTCCTTTTTTAATGGGCTCTTTTTCTAGATTTTTGTTTTCTAGTTTTTGTTTCAATATTATTTTTTCATTATTCACAAAGCTAAGTAAAGATACATTTTCTCCCATGTTGAGATTAATAAAAAAATCGACATATTCTGTTGCTGATTGAATTCCCATTTACACTATTATTTGAAACATCCACAAATTAGGTTTATTTACAATTTTTACCGTCATTAATTATGGATAGCTGTGATAGACGTGTTCGTGCTTATAAAAATGGAAAAACACTAGAACAGTGCAAAGAAATTGCAGAATCACTAAACCCTGATTTTAAAAAACAGATTGATAATAACGGAAAACTCCTATGGACCAAAATATTGGAAAAGGTTGATCATGATGAATTAATTTACAAATTTACATTGAAATTCTTACGACGTGACAGTTATGATATTGGTGACTGGAAAAGACCTGATGTAAGAAAATTCAATGAATGGTTCAAATCTTAATTATTGTCTATTTTACAACTGCCATCAGGGTTTCTTAACTTTCTTGCCATAATGTAAGGTGTTGCAAGTAAAATTGGAATCGAAATTACTATAAAAAATGTCTGCAATTGTGTTAGTGCAACAGATAGTGCAATTCCACTTGCAGTTCCTATGAATATTGAAAGAAATGTACCTGCACATGTTGGACATGCAATGAATAATCCTGTCGCAGCTCCGACAGTACTTAATCCTCTCCCCTTCTTTGAAATAGAATATGCACTTACAGCAATTGAAGCGTTTAATCCTACTAAATATGAAACAATAATCTGTAACACCAAATTAATTGGAATTATTTGTAATCCAACATGCTCTGTTAAATATACAATAATCTTTGGTATGTATCCTGGTGCATCACAACATGGTGCAACAAAACTTGATGGAATTTCTGCTCCATAATGAATTGCAAAATTAACTTCTGGTTGATAGACTAATGTTCCTGAAATTAATGAAAAAAATATCCCATACCCAATAAACGTGGTAACAAAGATTTTTCGTGATTTTGAATTCCATGTTACTAATGCAATTATTGTTGAAAGATCTTTTCCTTTATTTTCAACTTTCTCTTTGTGATATCTATACATGCCAAATGCTATTGCTCCAAATGATGCTAGTAGTGTAATGTAGAATCCATATGCAATCCTCTGAATAGAATCAATGGCGCTAGGAGTTAGTAGTTCTGGGTCTTGATACCGATTATACAAGAAAAACAATATTCCAATAGTCACAAAACCTAATACAATCAGTTTTTTTCCTCTAGTTGTGCTTTTTTCTGATTGCTCAGTCATGATTTGGTTCTTTTTTCTAGGAAATTAAATCCTATCAGCTTAGTTTAGGAACAAAGATGTAGATGATAGCAATTATCTCTAATCTTCCAAATATCATCAAAAATCCTAGAACTATTTTTGTTGCAGGATCTGTATCAAAGTCAATTACTCCTGCTGAGAGTCCTCCTGTAGTAATTACTCCTACTGATTCAAAAAATGCATCTTGATATGGCACATCTTCTATCGCTGCCAAATGTAATCCTGTAATTGCAGAAATTGTTGGAAATAGTGCTATTATGATTAACGTAGATATTGTCTCTTTTTTTGCCTGATGTGACATTTTCATTCTTTTTGCTTTGTTAAAGAGTGTTCTACAATTTTGTAAAGTGAATATTCTAAATATTTTCAAACCTCCTGCAGTTGAAAATCCACATCCTCCAATGAACATTAGAATTATCAAAATTGTATGTGCTCCACCATTTAATCCTGCCAAACTTTGTTGTTGAAGGCCTGCTGTCGTACTAGCTGACACAGAATAAAATGTACTCTCCATAGGATTCAATCCGCTAATTCCCATAAACAAAACAGTTGCACCACCTAAAATTGCAAAGTATGTTAGAACTTCTTTTCCAAGTTTTGGTGCAAGGAATTTTTTTCTAACAAATGCATAGTGGAATGTAAATGGTAATGCACCAAGAATCATTGCTCCCATTAACACCATATGTTCTTGCCAAAGCATTCCATCAAGAATTGTTGATGTCGGTATGAATCCTCCCGTAGCTAACGTACTCATTGCTAATGAAAAGTCATCCAGTAAGTCTTCTTTTTCACCAATGAAATACAATAATGTTGCAACAATTACAATGTAAATTGCAAAGATGACAGTAATTGTTGAGAAGAGCTCTTTCATGTGAAGTGTTCTTCCAGAAATAAAACCACGCATGGATTGAAGTTTTGATTCTGGATAAAATGCTGTAATTCCCAGGTAAATGAAACTCATACCTCCTACTAACTGTGTATAACTTCGATAGAAAGTGAAACTCTGAGTCAGTTCTTCTGGTTCATCAAATAGGGATATTCCACCAGTAGTAAATCCTGCAGCACTTGAGAAAAATGCATTCCCAAACACTTCTACATTTGTTTCATCGCTTGGGAACACGTACAGATACGGCACTGTTCCAAACAATGACAGCAAAAATAAACTCGAAAACACCAGAATAGACGCCTGTTGAAGATTTAGACTGGATTTTTCTCCATATGAATTCAAAAAAAATCCTGTAACTAGCAAAAGAACTGTAGTCAAGTAAATTCCTGTTGCAGTTGTTGTATCTTCTAAAATTGTTGCAACAATGGCAGGAACCAAAAGCAAAACTCCTGCAAACTGTAACACAAATCCTAAATTGCCAAGTACCGCCTTTACCGGTGGGCTCAGCAGTCTAGGTGATGTTGCTGTTGCATTTCTAATAATATTTGCAATAGCTGCTTGAAAGATCATTCCAACAACTTGATTTTTCTTTGACAAAACTGGAAGTTTTCTAATATTGTTGTCTCTCATTTTATGAAGTGCGTCTTGCAGTGTTGCCTTTTCGTTAATTGTGATTAATGGTGCAGTCATGATATCCTTGAGAAATGTGGCTTCAGCGTAAACTGTAACATCACTTACTTTACTCAGAATATCTTCATCGGTAACAATCCCAACTGGAAGATGATTGTCATCTGTAACAATAATGTCATCCGTTTCATAGTGCCGTAACATTCTAGCTGCTTCTCTAGTCAGAGTATTCTGGCTAAGTATCAGAACATCTTTGTCCATGTATTCTGTTACATACTTGTTTAGAACGTAAGATACAGCACGTTCTGGATTTGTCGACATTAAGCTACCCATAGTTAGGGATTTTAAATAATTTGGGATTGCGTACAAGCATTGATCGTTAAAAAATTTTTTACCTATGTAATTTGATCCAGAATTTTTGCTATCTTTATAAGCACTGGAGCGTAAGTTTATGCGTACTATGAATATTGATCAAGCACAAGAGCCTGATTATGAATCTGTAAAAATTGATTATGTAGGATTCGTTGACCCTTATGCCGTTGAAGGAATGGTTGTTCTCAAATCTGATGATGGAAAAGAATTCCACATGAGAGCATTTTCTGGAGAAGTTGTTAGACACATCTCAAGTTTTGGAGAAAAGGAAGGAGAACCTGCACCATCAATCTACAAGATGATTGAAGAGATTTGCGAAGAAAATGAATTAGTTCTCGTTAAAGCAAAAATCTATGAAAGTGGCGAAGTATTAAGGGCAAATCTGTACTTTACAGGCAAAAAAGACATGGTTTTACGTAATTATCGTGCTTCAGATGCAATGGCATTGGGTGCTTATTACAATATTCCAATTCTTGTAAGAAAGAATCTTCTTAAAGAAAGCATGGAAGCCTAGTCTTCAAAAAAGTTTCCCGGAAACATCTTCTTGATTTTATCTAATTCTGCTTGATATCTTTGAATCTTTAATTCATCATCTTGAGAAATTTTTGTTTGTTCTAGTTCTTTGATTTTTTTAAAAGTGTCTTATACATTATAGAGTATTCTGGAAAATTTTTAGGTAACTCTGTCATTAGCTAGATTAAATATCCATCTTCTTAATAGAAATTATGAAAATTCTGATATTTTCTGTATTTGTATTCATTACTGGTATGGGATTTACTTTTGCAGAACCGATGACTACTGAAGTTGTGTCTCAAGAAAAAACCCATTTGGTTGATGAACAAATCATGATAATGGCTGACATTTCAAATAATCAAGATGTTACACAAAATTTTGCATACATTACACAAGTTAGAAATGATGATAACATTGTGATTTCCTTGTCTTGGTTAACCGGATCATTGATTCCTAGACAATCATTTTCCCCAGCATAATCCTGAACTCCAACAGAATCTGGTACATATCACGTTCAAGTATTTGTTTGGGAAAGTATTGATAATCCAGAAGCATTATCTCCTCCGCTATCCATGACAATTAATGTCAGTGATAAAATGTCATAATAACAAAACACGCTTCATAATTCGGCAAACTCATCATCTATCAGTGATAGCTTAGTTTGGGATTTTAATCATCAGCAATTTAATTGAAAAATTCTATGGTATATTGTTATCGAAAAATCAGAAGCTTTTTGATGTGAGATGATTATTTTCTAATATGGCAAATTTTGAAAAACTCTACAAAAAAGTTGCTTTACGGGTTTTAGAAAGATGTCATGGTGGAATTAAGATAAAAAAACGTGGTAAAATTATTGAAGTTTATGACCCAAATCGTCACATTTGGAGTGATGGTCTTGCAGGGCTAATCATTAAAGAAGAATGTAAAAATGCAAATCTTCGAGACTGGGAAATTGCAAGTGTTCGAAGTTATGTTATTCTAGAATTATTGGGAAAATCCCAAGACTAGTATGCAACTTTTCGAATTAAATGTGGTTCTTTTAACATAATAATGTCGTCTTTTCTTGAAGATAATTCGACTTGCCTTAGGTTTTGATTTGTAATTACAATTAACGCTTCACATCTAATACAAAGAATCGTTTTCCCGTCTGACCTTTCTTCTCTGATGATGTCTTTTTCTAATTTGTCCTTTTTTTCACATGTGGGACAAAGTAGTGGTTCTTTTGATATGAGGATTATTTCTTTAACAAAGATATTTCTAGGTATATTTTTTGCATTTTTTAGGGCAACAAAAAAGTTTCTTTGAGACTATCCTGCTTTTTGAAAATATTTTTTCAAAATATCATTAACTGCCCTTGAATAACTGTACGATTCATTTTGTTTTTGCATTTTTTTGCTTGATATGCACTAATTTTTTTATCTAGTTCTGCTTCGACCATTATAGTAACTCGTCTTGTCATATTCAGAAATTCATAAATTTTGTATTTATACCAGAATTGATTTTTCATCTAGTGGTAATTTTTTGTATGTTTAAATGTATGAAATGTTATGTCATAATTTCATCAAGACGATCTTCTTCTTGAGCTCGTTTGATCTCCATTGCAATTCTTCGTCCCACTCCAAATGTTTGTCCATATTGATATTTTGTATAGGGACTAGTAGTAGCAACAATTGGATTTCCTGGTACTCTTAACGATACATCGTAAACAATTAACTCCAAATCCTTTGTAATTACACTCTGCAATGAGAATGGACCAATAATTCCAGGGGCATATTCTCTTTTTACTGCTGCTACAAACTTGTTTCCCATCTTGATTACTTTTTCAAGTAACGACTCTCTTATACTTGCAGGTGTATGACCTACTTCGATATTTTGCAAATCAACATCAATGTCTAGTTGTTGTTTTGCAGGGAGTGCATTGAAATCCATTAGATTTGTTTGTAGTCTTCTTTCAATTCCAATAAAATCAACTTGGTCTGAGATTGGAGTATGGAAGAAATTAAAATTCATGTATGTTCCGATTGCTAATTCTTCAATGCTCGCTTTTTGAAGATCCTTTTTTGCAATAACTCCTTGTTTGATTTTTTCTTCTGATTTTTCCTTGTAATCTTTGTAAGATGAAACTGTGAAAAATGCTCTTTCTAGTGGTCTATTTTTTTCTTGAACTTTGACTATGCATGGTTTATTGATTCTCTTTGGGTCTTTGAACAGTTTTGGATATTTTATTCTGGCTTTCTCTAAGAGGTAATATTGTCCCTTTTTTGTTGTTCTCTCTTCTGCTTGGAATAGTTTCCTGTTTCCAAATATTGGTACTTTGAATGTGTTCTCAATTGTTTTGTATCCTAGGTAAACTGTAAGTGATCTATGTGGAACAATAATTGTATTTGATTCCCGTAATTTTTTCTGAATTTTGGCAGATGCCATGTCTTTGAATTTATCTAATACTACAATTTCATCTGCCACACGATTAAATCTCTGGTAAGGTCCTTCTCTTCCTTTTTGACAAAATACTGTAGTTTGAAAGTCTTCATCTTTTGCACCATCCATTACTTCAAGTGCAGAGTGACTACCAAGAATTCCTATCTTGACATCAGAGTATTCATTAACTATCTTCTTAATTTCAGAACTTTTAATCACATAATCCCTTGTTTGGGGGATCTAATATAGCTAATTTTCATCAGGCAAGATCGACAAGCACAAGATTTTTTTTGATTGGTGTCTAAAACCAGATGTGTTTTATCATTTTGAGTTACAGATGGCTGGTGTTATCTTACTTACAGCAATGACCGTAGGTGGAATAACTATGTGGCTAAGACGTAGAAAACTCAGAAAAGAATTAGAGGCTACAGAAAATGATGATGTCCAAAATCTCTAGTGCTAAGCACACTTCTCTATCTAATAGATAAAATACTCTGAAATCTTATTTGAATTATGAATTTAATTATTGGAATCACAGGCAGTACTGGAGTCATCTATGGAATCCGAATGCTAGAGACTCTAAAAAAATTAAACATTGAAACTCATTTGATAATGTCTGAGTGGGGTGAAAAATGCATCCCCCTGGAGACCGAACACACAGTTGATTATGTAAAATCACTTGCAACCACAATTTCTGATGAAAAAAATATGGCTGCAAGTGTTTCTAGTGGAACTCATAGAATTGATGGAATGATTGTTGCACCTTGTAGTATGAAAACATTATCTGCAATAGCTAACGGTTATGATGATACATTGGTTGCACGAGCTGCAGGTGTAACAATAAAAGAATCTAGAAAGTTGATTTTAATGGTACGTGAAACCCCTCTTTCTGCAATTCATTTAGAAAATATGCTAAAATTATCTCGATTGGGAGTTGTAATTTTGCCCCCAGTTACAGAATTTTATACAAAACCAAAAACCATTGATGACATTGTAAATCATGGCGTTGGAAAATGCTTAGACCAGTTTGATATAGAGCACGACTTATACCCTAGATGGGGTACTCTATAATGCTGTGCCAAAATTCTCATTAGAAAAAACAGTTAACGCAAACAGAGAAACTGTATTTGAGATAATGTCAAATTTTGAGAATTACCAAAAAATACTTCCACAACATTATCCTTCAGTTAGAGTTCGTTCAACACGTGACAATGTCTCTGTTGTTGAAGAACATCTGAATCTTGGCGAACATGAATTTGTTATTATGGCAAAACATGTTACAGAAAAACCAATTTCACATGAAGTTTTTATCATTGGTGGCGACGTAAAAGGAAGTCACTTTAAAGAAGAATTTATTGAAACTTCAGAAGGAACAAAAATTTTCACTGAAGTTAATTTGAAATTAAAGGGAAAAATGAAGATAGCTGATTTGCTTGGTAAATGTAAATTTGCAGAGCACTATAACAAAATTATGGATGATTTTTTGTGTCTTGTTGAAAACTAGTCATCTTTTGACTCTTTATCCTTGAAATCTTTGAGCTCTTTCTCGCCCTCAATCTTTCCTTTTTCAAATTCTCCTTTGGCTTTTCCAAAGGTTTTTGCAAGCTCGGGAATTTTCTTTGCACCAAAAATGAATATCACAGCGATAATTATGATAAAGATCCATTCTTGTCCTGCAATGAAACTGGCTACACCCATTCCAAACATTCTACTCCTTACTCACCAAATTTCCATTTAAGTCTTCAACTTTTTTCGTTCTTTACGCTCAATTATGATCATGCCTGCAGTATACAATGCAATCATAGGACCTGCAATAAACCACATTGTAACACCGCTTCCATCAGGAGTAATTATCGCGCCAAAGATCACAATAATGACAATTGTATATCTGATATTCTTTCTCCAAAAGTCTGAGTCTACCATCCCTGATGCAGAAATTGCATACATTACAAGAGGAAGCTGAAATGAAAATCCAAATGCTAACAAAAATTGTAAAACAAATGTAACAAAATCCATTACATTAAGAAAAGTTACTAGTCCTGCTGATTCACCGTATCTGTATAGAAATTCTAAGATGTAGGGAATTACTAGATTATATGAAAAGATACAGCCTGCTGCAAACAATCCTATTGCTGGAAGCGAAATGGTTCTACTGACATTAATCTCATTTTCTTTAAGAGCTGGTTTGATAAACCCAACCAATTCTTTTACAATAATAGGCATTCCGACTGCAATTCCTACCAGTGCAGCTATGTACACTTGGGCAAAGAAAGCTTGTCCAGGCGCTGTTTGAATTAATTGTACATCCTCTGGGACTAGATTTACTTTCATGTGATTTGTTATCTGTGCTGCAATATTGTTTAGTGGTTCAGGAGTTGGATAGTACAATGTAACCTGACCAACTTGAACAGGTTCAGCATGAAAGGTGAGAAGGAATACTGTGATTATTCCAATTATCAATACAATCCGTAGTAATCGCTTTCTTAATTCTTCTAAATGCTGATTGATTCCTTCCAATTCAGACATGAGTATATTTTCTGTTCCAAGCTATATCTATTTGCCGGGAATTGGTAATAATTTTGCTTCAGGTAATCCTGCCTCTTTAAGTTGTTCCTGGGTTAAATCTTCAAACTCTAAAGAGATGATTGCTTTAGTGTTGAATTTTGTCTCCATCTCTTTTGCCAAATCTCCAATATCTTTGCTAGAGAAGATTTGAGTTGAATCTTTTAGGAAAACTCTTTCTCCTTTTTCCATCTCTTTTCCCTTGTATTTTCCATGAAGAAAACTAGTAATTGATGGAATTTCTTTGCGGTCAATATTGTTATGATAAAAGCAGATCCCCTTTACTGATTCATAATCAAATGCAGTTCCATGTCTATACATGAAGACTCCGATAAAGCGTGCCTCGTCTTCTGGTTCTCTGACACATTTGATTTCCCAATTTAGTAGTTTATTTTCATCATAAGAAAAATCATCCATTTCATCTGGAGTAATTTTCCAATATCTTGATCTTGCCATTATGAATATTGATAATTTATTCTGATATAAATTCCAATATACGTGATGAAAATCATAAGTTCTGCTTTTATATCAAAACGACGTAGTTAGTAGGTTGGGAGACCGAATCACTGTAGTGCTGAATTCTACAAATGTAGAAAAGCTTCGAAGTATTCAAGCCAAGATGATTAAGTCATCACCCAAATCTGTGAGCTTTTCATACGTACTGAATCAGGTTGTTAGTGAAGGACTCAAAAAATTCAAGGCATAGTGAAAAAATACAAATCTTACATGGATTAACCCTATTTCTAATAAATTGACTGAACAAACAAATCCATTACATCCGATTGAGCTTGATGATTATCCTAAACTTTTTGATTTTGTTTTGACAGCTAAAGGCCTTGAATATTTTCATACTTTGAAGCGAAATTACATTTTAGGCAAAGAAATGTCTCTTGATGAATACAACAAACTTCGATTGTTGTATGTGTATTATGCTACTGCAAATAGAAATTCAAAAGAAGTTTCTGCGTGGCAAGATATTTGTATCATACTTGATGAAAAAGGCATATTTGAAAAGAACATGTTTCAATCCAAAGAAGATCTAAAAAACAACTCCTTAATCATTGAAAATCCTCAATATCAATCTGGACTTTATCGAAAGTATACAGAATATGTTAAGGAAAATATGAATAAGTAACCGATCCTGGGCTGGCGATATCTTTTACAATACAAGTCCTCAGAGTCGGATACTTGATGTATCTCTCAAAATAAGTATAAAAGCAGAAAATTTTTCGGAAGATAGATTAACCTCGTTTCAAATTTTCAAAGCGTAAATGACCACTTTTGATGTTCATGTTACCATTGAAAATAAACCTGGAATCAGTGATCCTGAAGGAGATACTATTCTAAACGATTTGGTTCTCAAAGGCACACACAAAACAGTTTCTAAAATCAAGACTGCAAAGATGTTAAAGTTTACAATCAAAGAAAAGGACAAAAAAACTGCTCAATCAAAGGTGCAAGAAATCTGTGATGAATTACGAATTTACAATCCTATGGTAAGCAAAGTGACAATTGACGTTTTTAATGCCTAGGTGTTTCTCGCTTCCAATTAAATATCTCTAAATGCAATTACCAATGTGAAGATTGGAGTTGTAGTTTTTCCGGGTAGTAATTGCGATCGCGATATATACCATGTTTTAACTGACGTCTTTAATCTTGATGCACAATATTTCTGGCATGAAAAATCACTACCAAAAAATATTGATGGAGTAATTCTTCCAGGAGGATTTTCTTATGGGGATAGACTAAGAGCAGGAGTAATTGCAGCTCATAGTCCCATCATCAAGGATGTCCAAAAAATGGCTAAAAAAGGAATTCCAATTTTAGGAGTCTGCAATGGTTTTCAAATTTTAGTTGAATCAGGATTGCTTCCAGGAGTTTTGCTCAAAAATGAATCACTTAATTTTATGTGTGAATGGACAAATCTCATAGTAGAAAATAACAAAACTCCATTTACTAACCAATTCAAATTAAATCAAAAAATTCCAATCCCAATTGCTAATGGTGAAGGGCGATATTATGTTGATGACAATACTCTAAAACAATTAAAGAAAAAAAATCAAATTGTGTTTAGATATGATCAAGTTGTAAACGGTTCATCCAATAGAATTGCTGGTGTTTGTAATGAAGAAGGAAATGTTGTTGGAATGATGCCCCATCCTGAAAGAGCAGTAGAATCTGAAATTAATCCAATTGACAACAAACCATCATCGTTAATCTTTGAATCTCTTCTAACCAAAATGGGTGTTAGTAATTGAGTCTAGAACCTCAAGAACTATCTGAATTAAAATCAAAAATTGGTCGTACTCCGACTTCTACAGAATTACAGATTGTAGCAGCTGAATGGTCTGAACATTGTTCTTACAAATCTTCAAAGAGACATCTCAAAATGTTACCTATGTCGGGCCCTCTTGTTATTACTGAGAAAGGTTATGATTCTGGAGTCTTGGATGTTGGTGATGGCTATGTCGTTACTGCACACATTGAGAGTCACAACCACCCTTCTGCTGTTGAACCCTATGGTGGAGCCGCAACAGGTGTGGGTGGAGTAATTCGTGATATCTTATCTGCAGGAACAAGACCTATTGCAATCTTTGATGGATTACGTTTTGGAAATATAGAAAAAGATCAACAAGCAAGATGGCTATTCAAAAATGCTGTAACCGGAATTGCAGATTATGGAAACTGTTTAGGAATTCCTACAATTGGTGGTGAAGTTGAATTTGATGAGTGTTATCAAAACTATGCATTAGTTGATGTTGCAGCAGTTGGATTTGGAAAAAAAGAAAACTTGATCAAAAATCATGCTAAGAAAGATGATTTGGTTGTCTTGCTTGGTGGTTCCACTGGAAGAGACGGAATAGGTGGTTCACAATTTGCATCCGACTCTTTGGAATCTGAAGATCGCTCTGCAGTTCAAATCCCTGACCCCTTTATTGAAAAATTAATCATTGAAGCAATCTTAGAAGCACGAAATCATAAACTAATTAATGCTATGAAAGACCTTGGCGGCGGTGGACTGTCATGTGCAGTTTCTGAAACTGCTGATGCATTAGGTGTAGGAATTGAAATGGACGTCAATATGGTTCACACCCGTGAATCAAACATGCATCCTGATGAAATTATGGTATCTGAATCTCAAGAAAGAATGTTAATTGTTACAAACAAAGCCAAACTAAAAAAATTACAAGAGATTTGTAAGAAATTCCGTATTGCATGTTCTGTAATTGGACGTGTAAAGTCTGATAACCACATGCATGTCAAAAAAGGTAAAAAAACATATGCTAATCTTCCAACTGATGTTGTTGTAAATGCAACACTTCTTGATTTACCTTCCAAAAAACCTGAATATCTTAAAACAATTGAACAAGAAAAGAAACTCAAACCAACCTCTGATTATTCTAAAACTCTAATGAAATTACTCGGTGCACCAAATATTGCAAGTAAGGTTTGGGTTTATGGACAATATGATCATGAAGTTGGAATTAGAACTGTGGTGAAACCTGGACGTGATGCTTCTGTATTACGCCTAGATAATGGCAAATTCCTTTCTGTAAAGATTGACGGTAACCCAAAACAATGTTACATAAATCCTAGAGAAGGTGCCATTGGCTGCTTTGAAGAAGCATGTCGTAATGTAGTTTGTACTGGCGCAAAACCCATTGGAATGCTTGATCATCTTCAATTTGGTTCTCCAAAAGATCCTGAAATTTTCTGGACATTCTTAGAATCCTTAAAGGGCTTAACTGACTTTACAAAAGACTTCAAGATCCCATGTGTTGGTGGCAAAGTTAGCTTGTATAACGAAACTCCTGATGGTCCAATCAAACCTACTCCACTAATTGGAGTTTTAGGATTAATAGACAAAACTCCTCTAATTCCCCAACGAATTACTAATGGTGATTGTATTGTGATTGTTGGTGACACAAAAGATGAGTTGGGCGGTTCAGAATATTTTGAATACATACACAAATTCATTGGTGGAAAATGCCCTTCAGTTAATTTCAAAGACTCTAAGAAAAATATGAAAGCAGTTTTAGATTCTATTAAAAATCAACTACTCAAATCTGCTCATGATTGTTCCAAAGGTGGATTGGCAGTTGCAGTTTCTGAGCTTTGCATGATGAATCAAATCGGATGTAAACTTTCATTAGAAAAAATTCCTGGTGAAAAACTTGATATTGATAGAATACTGTTTTCAGAAAGCCATTCACGATATCTGCTAACAGTCGATAAGAAAAATCTCAAAAAACTTGAAACTATTCTCAAAAAGAATAAAGTATCATTCAAACAGATTGGTCAATTCAAAGGAAATAAAATCGGATTTGTAAAGGGAACAAAGTCGATCATTGATCTAAGAGTTGATAAAGCGCAAAAGACCTGGGTAAATTCGTTAAGGGATTTGGTACTTCATGGATAAACCAAAGGAGAATTGTGGTGTAGTTGGAATTTTTAGCTTAAGTGGAACCAATGTTGTGCCTATGGTAATTGATGCTTTACGTGCTTTACAACATAGAGGCCAAGAAGCCTGGGGAATTGCAGTTCCAAACAAGACCCCTCTCAAAAGAATTGGCCTAGTTTCGGCTTCTTCTTCAGAATTCAAATCAATTGCGCAAGAATATGCTTCATCTGCAGTAATTGGACATGTACGTTATTCTACAATGGGCAAAAGTTCCCTTGAAAATGCCCAGCCTCTTAAAGTAAAAGACCTTTGTGTTGCCCATAATGGAACTATTGCAAATGTCCAAGAATTATCAAATCTTGTTGGTGGATGTTCCTTTACTCCCCAAAATGCTAGTGACACTCTTGTTGCAGCACAGCGATTAGTTTCATTAATCTCTGAGAAAGGTCAGATGGGAAAAGCGCTTTCTGTTCTCAAAAATGAAATGGTTGGTTCGTATTGTTTTACGTTTATCTCTGATGATAATTCTGTTTATGCTGCTCGTGATCCAAAAGGATTCAGACCAATGGTTTTGGGTCATAAAGAATCTGATGACACATACATTGTTGCATCTGAATCATCTGCATTATCTGCAGTTGGTGCAAAAATGCAACGAAATGTTAATCCTGGTGAATTAATTAGATTAAGTCAAAATGGTTTAGAAACAGAAAGATTCTCTGATGATCCTGCACGCGCACATTGTTCTTTTGAGTTTACGTATTTTGCACATCCTTCAAGCAACATGGAAGGAACTAACATCTATGTTACAAGAAAAAACATTGGAAAATTCTTGGCAAAAAAATTCCCAATTAAATATGCTGATTTAGTAATCCCAGTACCTGATTCTGCAAGACCAGCTGCATTAGGATATGCACAAGAACTTGGTGTTTCCTTTGATGAAGGATTACTCAAAGATAGATACAGCAAGAAAGGTCCATTGAGAAGCTTCATTGAACCACACCAAACAGACAGAGTTGAAATTAACAGATGGATTATCCCTATACATGAAATCATTGATGGAAAACACGTTGTTGTAATTGATGATAGTCTGGTTAGGGGAACCAGTTCTAAGGCTATTATCAAAGCACTACGTAGAGCTGGTGCAAGAAAAATTAGCATGGTAATTACTTATCCTCCAATTAAATTCCCATGCTATGCTGGAATTGATTTTCCTTCACAAGAAGAACTTGCTACCTTTTCAAATGGAAATGAAATGACAGAAGAAGAAACCACTGAAATGGTTAGAAAAAGCATCGGGGCAGACTTTTTGGGATATAATGATGCAGAAAATCTTGCAACTGCAGTTGGAATTCCAAAAGATTCTATGTGTTTTACATGCTCTTCAGGAAATTACGATTCTCTTGGAATTACTCCTGAGTTTAGAAGTCGTGAAGACATGAAAGGTGAATAATATGCAAGCAATTTGGAATGATGTTGTAATTGCTGAAAGCGATGATACAGTTGTAGTTGAAGGAAATCATTATTTTCCTTTTGATTCAATAAAAGAAAAGTATTTTATAAAAACTGATTTGACAACTTTTTGTGGATGGAAAGGAATGGCAAATTATTATTCAGTTACAGTTAACGGAAAAACCAACAAAGATTGTGCATGGTATTATGCAGAACCTAATGACACTGCCATGAAGATTAAGGAAATGGTGGCATTTTGGAATGGCGTTAAAGTAATCAACCTTAATTATCATAAAAACAATACAGGAATTGTGAATCAGTATCCCATATTCATTGGTATAGGTATTGGCGTTATTGTAATAATGGGAGTTATTTTTGGCGGAGATGTTTTCAAAATGTCTGTATCCACACAAGATTATGCTATCTATGTTGATCCTCTTTTAGATGAACAAGGAATGTTTACCATGGGTAGAGTTACAATTCAAAACACTGGCTCTCAACCATTAACAAACATCTATGTTAATTTTGGTGCAGGCAATACTTTGGAACTTGGAACTCTAAAAGCAGGACAAAAGATCATCGTGTCTCCTCCTCCAGAAAACCCAATGGAATTTGTGATGATCAGTGCCGATAATGATATTTTTGTCAACAAGGCATATCGTGAGATGCCTAAAATGGTTGGAATGATGGGGTCCTGACCTTTCCTAGCAGTTAAATCTGATCAAAATCAAGCGTGATTGTTTGAAGTTTCTTACAAGTGGTAAAGTAAAGGACATCTATGATGTTGATGAAAACACCATTCTCTTCAAGTTCTCAGATAGGGTTTCTGCATATGATGTCAAATTCAAACAGGATATTCCTCGTAAAGGTGAGGTGTTATGCAAATTTGCAGAATTTTGGTTCAATGAATTGTCTGTCTCAAATCATTTTGTCCGTAGAGAATCTGATACTGAAATTGTTGTTAAAAAAATGCAAATGCTCCCAATAGAGTGTGTGGTGCGAGGTTATTTTTATGGTAGTTTAGTAAAACGTTGGGAAAAAGGAGAAGTTCAAGTTCCAGAAGGAACTGATACAACCCTTGCTGCAAAACTTCCTGAACCAATCTTTGATCCTACTACAAAATCTGAACATGATATTCCTGTAGATAAAACAAAAGCATTAGCGATGAAACTAGTTAATGAAGAGCAATACAATTGGTTAGAAAAAACCTCTATTGACATTTACAAAAAGATGGCACAAATTGCTGATAATGTTGGTTTCATTTTAGCTGATTTGAAATTAGAATTTGGAATTTTAGATGGCAAAATCACATTAGGTGATTCGATTGGTCCTGATGAATATCGATTATGGCCAAAAGAATCATTTCAAGTTGGAAAAATCCAAGAAGCTTACGATAAACAACTTTTACGAGACTGGTTAACTGCAAATGGTTATCAAAAACAATTTGATGATGCACGTGATGCAGGAGAAGAACCTACCGCACCTGAAATTCCTTCTAAAATAATTTCAAAAATGACACAGCGCTATGTCACTGCATATGAAAAACTAACTGCTAAATCTTTATAACTTCTATTATTGATTCAAAGCTGACTAGAAGCTAACCTTCAACTCAAATTGTATTTTTGAAATTTTACAAAATAACGTATTGACACGTCATCAGAGAACATTATCCCCCAGAGCTACCGTTTTTGCTAATTTACGAAATTTCTAAAACCACTACAATAAATCTTGTATTGCAATCAATCACGTTGATAGCATTATGATATTTCTTGTATCAATAACGATATTTTTTGTAGAGGTATGAAATTTTTAGAAATAAAAAAAAATTGATGCGATTAGACAAAAAATATGATACAAGGATCTTTTAGATCAGACTGAAACAGTACTCACAGTATGTCTACTCTGTTAGAAAAACCAATCAAAGTAAATCGTATTGTTGCGACAAGCATAGAACACGCACGTGCAATTGAAGACCCTGCACGAGCAAAAATTGTGGAACTTTTGTATCGTCAAGCACTCTCAGCTGAACAAATCACTGGAGCCCTCAAAAAGTCTGGATACAAAAAAGCATTAACCACAGTTAGACACCATCTAGAGATTCTCAAAGATTCTGGATTAATTGAAATTGTAAAAATTGAAGAATCTCGTGGAGCGATAACAAAATTTTACAGTACTTCAACAAAACTGTTAGATTTTGAAACTCCTGAAGATTTTGAATCTAAATATTCAAAACTAATTGAGAACACGTCTGAAAAAATTGAAAAGATTCTCAAAGGTTTAACTCCCAAGACTGAGAAGTCTAAAGGAAAAAAATCTACAGAATATTCTCAATACTTGGTAATGGAGATAATGAATCGTGCCATGACCAATGTGTTTGAAAACGGCAAAAAATAATCGTTAAACCTAAGTATATTATGCAAGATATTTCTTACATGGTACGAGTGTTTTACAGTCAAAAAACTGAAGACCTCATTGAAAAGATGACATTGACAAACTGGCGTAAGCAAGTTCAAAACGAATTAGGTCAAGAACAACAATCAATGTCAGATAATTGGAAAATGTGTGCAATAGGCGAGAGAATATGCATAGAAGGCCGTGATTTAGAATCAATTAAAGATCTTTCTCCTGAGGCGATCAAACTAGGATATGAATTTTCAGTAGCAATGCAAGAAAAAGACAACGAAAAAGCATTACAAATCATTACACAGGTAGAAAAACTTTCAACAATTTGGCGTGATGAAAAATAATGGATGAAAAAGCTGTAAAACTATTTTCTGAAAAAAATCTTGTCTTTATTGCAACAATAATGAAAGACGGTTCACCACAAGTCTCTCCTGTTTGGGCAAACTATGAAGATGGTTATGTAATGGTTAACACTGCAGAAGGAAGAATTAAACACAAAAATGTTTTACGCGACCCTCGTGTTGCAGTTTCTGTTGTATCCAAAGACAACCCACTTGACATGACAACAGTTTGTGGTGTTGTTGAAGAATTAATTCCAGATTATGATTATAAACATGCAGACAAGCTAACACAACAATACATGGGACGTGAACATTATCCATTCAAACGTGAAGATGAAAAACGTGTAATCCTAAAAATCAAACCAAACAAAGTTTTTGTTTTGCCTGAACTAAAGATGTCAGACTAGTAATTTCAAATGTTTCTAAATTCGAATTTAGAAATATAATAAATTAAGGATGTGAATAGAAAAAAGTTAGCAAAGACAGTCTAACGTTGTCTGCGTTTGGCTGCCTTTCTCTTTGGAGCGACCTTTCGCTTAGCGGTTTTGCGCTTTGCGGCCTTTCTCTTTGGAGCGACCTTTCGCTTAGCGGTTTTGCGCTTTGCGGCCTTTCTCTTTGGAGCGGTTTTGCGTTTAGCTGCTTTTCTCTTTGGAACTGCACGGCGTTTGCCAGTACTTCTCTTTCGAGTTGCTGCAGCTCTTTTTGCTGCTGTTCGTCTCTTACGACGTGCAGCTGCTTTTGCGGCTTCAGCTGCTTTCTTTGCAGCATTTCTCTTTCGAGTTCTTGCTGCTTTCTTAGCTGCTGCCCTCTTGGCTTTAGATACTGCCATAACTTTTTGCAAAAGTTATTGAAGTTATATGGTAAGAGTCACACATAATTACGTAAACAATAGAAAAATTTGACACTTTTTTTAGATTTTTTGAAAATTGCGATCAACAATTTATCAAACAAACAACAGCTGTATCAACAGTTGATTGATCTTTTTGTGGTCTAATGATTATTTTGTATTGAGATTCTTCATTAAACGGAATATCAAACTGTGTAGTTCTCTCAATTGGTTTGTTTGATTCTAATTTTTCTAACCACAAGTCTTTTGGAGAAAATTCACCAAAAACAGCCTCGTGCTTTTGTTCTTTTTCATCTATGATGTAAAATTGCCCTCCTGACATCACAGTTGGTTCTGCGCTAATGTTTTTTGCACTAATTCCAACCATCACAAACGTGTTTTCAGGCACAGTTTTCTTGTCTCCTTCATGTGTTCCTTCAAAAGTTATTACATATTCGACTGGTCCCACTGTTACTGTTTTACCTGCAACAGTTTCAATGTAATTTGTTTGGTATTGTGTATACATGTACATACCTGCACCCATTGTCGCAACTATCGCACCAATTACAATTACCATACCAAGTCGAATCATGAAAACTTGGAATTTGTTTTGGTATATAGTTGAAACGCAAAAAATAGGACGAAAGTCCAGACCTTGTGCAAAAAATGGCACTTGTGAGAGGGGTAGGTCTGAACTCTGATACTATATCACACTAAAATCACATAAAATCCGCGGAAAATTAGCCTAAAACCCCCTACCAGGTTTGATCAATAATACTATGAAAAGTCAGTAGATAATCCTGTGTTTGTCATAGACATAACAATCTTGATCGACTAAATTTCCGATTTGGTAGGGTGTTTAGTCATCGTTCTCAATCTCGTAGGTTCTGATCTTTTCATATTATTTTGTGACAAATTAGCTGTGATAGTAAGAATCGCTTAAATTATGCTTATTTTGTACTTGTACCAATGACAAAAAAAAATCCTTTTAGGAATTACTTTTGCCGCAGTTTTCACCATGATGATTGCATTTCCTGTAGCAGCAGATGCAATCACTGGCATCAAAAAAAACTGTCGTGAAAGTGGATGACGACGAAATTGAAAAACTGAAATTCAAACTTGTCGATAAGGTAGAAGAAGCTCCATTTGGAGGATATGCAATATTAACTGATGCAGTTCCAACTGACTCTTATGCTGGTACAGCAATCGCAATTACTTCACATGCTGGATTTTATGATGGTGAGAAACAAAACCCTACTACATTGACCCCAATTATTCAATTTGGCGGTCCGGCAGCACTATGTGCACCTGGTGATTCTGGATGTGCATCTGGTCTACAAGTAGGTGAATTAACCTTTGATGATCCTTCTGAAAAGTTGAAAATCAAAGCAAAAGCACTTGTTGCCAAAGAAATTGAATTAGGAGAAGAAGATTATACTGCCGCATTAGCTGGTGGTGAAAAAGACTTTGATGCTGGAGCTATTCCAGGAACTGATGGTCTCGCATTTGTTCTAACTCCAAAATTTGCAGATGATAATGATCCAACTACATTACAGTATGTCTGTATTGGACCATTAGCTAACGACGAACCACCAGTTCCACCAGAGTAGAAAAAACTACTTTTTTCTTTATTTTTTATCAAAATCAGAGGGGTTTAGCTTTTACGCATAACAATAAAAGATGCCACATGTTTTGGTGGGAGATCCCCATTAATTGACGGTTGCATTTTATATCTAGGTTCAAGTGTTAAACCCCCCACCAAAATGACTAATTTTAAAAAAACCACATTACGCCTAAATGATATTATTTTCATAGGGGGTTTAACGCTTAGGCATAAATTTAGAAAAACTCCAATTTAGTAAGCTGTCAAAAATGGATGGGTTTATAAAAAATATCACTGATTATATTTGATTAACTCGGCATTACTGATGACCTAATTTGTCAACTAAATCTATGATGACTGCCATCATTTGATTAACTACTATATAGCTGTACTCATAATGGATCTGTCGGGTTATCGTGACCTCCTAAACTGAATTTTTACGATAAAGTGAGACGCTCCCTATTATTGTTGAATATTCCACCATAAATCCATATATTTTGTCACAATATTTTGTATTGCCTAGTTGTATATTTGCTGAAAATACACACAAATATCCAGATTAAGATAGATGGTAAAACATCCTCCTCAAACAACGGATTTGTAAGTTAATGTTTTTCAAGTTCAATGGTGATTTTGCCTTTTTGGCCGTATCAATTATAAGATCTTTATTCATTCTTCCTACCCACACCAAATTTTGTCAGTTCTGCTGACGAAATAGTAAATTCTCTTGGTTTTGATTGTGTTTTTCTTTTCATACTATTGAATGGAAAATTTTGGATATAAGATGTGGAACGTAGGACTGATCAATCATCTATTTTCTAGAAAGTTTTCATCAGAAATCTTGCAGTTTTTTCATGCATTTCTGAAACTCTGTACACTGCATCCGAAACTCCTTGTTGATTGATATTTTCTTCCTTATTTAAAACAATATAAACTCCGATTTTTCGTTTACCCTCTTCTGTGACATTCTTGTTGATTGCCTGGATTGAATAGCAATAATCTGCTACTTTTTTCTCAAATCTTTGTTTCTCTTCATCATTAAATCCTAAATATCTTGTAATCTGATTGTTTTTCATCACTACTTTGGAACCAATTACAAGAATCCTCTGTTGAGCCTTTGGTTCGAAAATTTCTACTGGAACCCTAGCAGGACCTGCATGTTTGACTAGGATTTGAAACGTATTTTTAATATTTTTTACATCTTCAAATGAGAGTCCTTCATGAATTAACCATCTTTCCACATTGTCTCTCATTCTAGACACATTCATGCAGATAATTTCATCTAGTTCTATATGATTCTAAATCTAATGTTTACATGTCTAAATTTCTAAACTCGAATTTAGAAACAATTTAAATCTTTATCTGTAAAACTTAGACGTTTACATTAAAAACCTGAATCAAATGCAGAAATTGTTGCTGCTAAGATTATGTTCAAAATAATTCCAGCAACCATTAATACTATTCCTAAATACAAACCGTTCTTGGCTTTGACTGGATCATCTTGTTTTCTTATAAAATATGTAATTAATCCCACAATAATTCTAAAGAAAATTGGTAACAAAAACCAAGCTTCACTTCTTCGTTTTTCAGGATACACATATTCATTACTTATTTTGCAACGGCAGATGCTTTTTTCTGTATCTGTGTGATTTCTATCTCTACAGTTTCTAAAGGGTCTTTAACCTGATTGCGTTTAATTGAGAACATTTTTGGTTTTTCAAAGTCATCTGTGCAATCAGGACACGCATAAACTAGTACTCTATATTCGTTTGGTGCCCTTGGATTTGATAGTCTAGGATAATAGACTAATCTTGCTCCACAATCTAAACAATATCTGTTGGTCCTTCTAATTCTGACCAATGTAAATCTCCTGCATTATTCCAAATTTGTGATTATCTATTACATCTACGTTGTCTAATTGAATACACCATTTACTATTGATTATTTAATATTTCTAATTCGAATTTAGAAATACAATTAATTTAGAATTATGTTTTAACATATCATATTGAAAAATAATGTTTCAAAACTAAGTTTAGAAATAATAGGCGCCGCCCATCAGACTTGAACTGACGACCATCCGATTAACAGTCGGATGCTCTACCACGCTGAGCTAGAGCGGCAACATATTTGCTTGATGATGAAAGTGATTTAATCTTTGCGACTATGTACATTAGATCAAAGTAAAATAAAGCTTAGTTAAATTTTGCAAAAATTCTTTTGGGGGATTGGAACATGTGCAGTTATTTCATCACTCTTGGATTTTGTGAGAGTAGTTTTTTTATAATCACGATATTATATGTTGATTACATCAACCCAATTCCCTATAGTTGATTTTCTTTTCTTATATTTGAAATAATTCTATAAAATCTTTCACCCTTAACTTATTGTCATTCTCAAACTTTCCAAAGTTACTGTATATTGAGGCTGTCATCTTTCTTAAGTGCTTCTTTTTTGAGATCTACTGTAACAGTAATGTCTAACTGCCATAGCTCGTCTCTGTTACATCACGTCTTGGTCTCTTTTGTATTGCTCATAGCAGATCAAACTATACTTTTCAATATCCTACATATCTTTGATTTTATAATGGTCATCTATCTATACGCGTAACTATCAATACAAATCAGCTCATCAAAACTTGAGACCTTAATTTGTTCTAGTGACTTTATGTGAATGAAATTCACGTTAATTGAAAAATGCTAAGAAGTATCTACAAAGGATTTATGTATTTTGTCACTTCTACCGTAAGCAATTTCTTTGTTATTTGCTGTGATATTATGGTATCTAATGATCTCCTAACATGTCTGCAATTTCATTTAATAATGGTTTAGTTTATCTTGACTTATTGTAGACGTTTTGTTGATTCTTTGACACAATAAATTTGGAGTTCTTTTTGTATGGTATGCAACAACCAATCTGCGGATCAAATAATCTCTGATGTATGCAGCGTCATAACACTTGTCTGCATAAACTGCTACAATTTGACTTATCATGATGTCATCAAGTCATTGATGTTTTCTATAATATCAATGGATTTGGTGTTATCGTGTTCCTTTGCAAAATTGTATTTAATATGTACTGGTAGGCCGTTTGATCTACTACAACATAAATCTTTGTATCTATATTCTTGAATCCATCAAATCCGATTATGTTGCGCCTTTTTTGCAGCTAATTTTATTTTGTTTGCGAGCTGTTTTGATTAGATGGAGCGAATCTTTTTCTATATTCGTTTTTCTTATAGTTGCTAAAATCTTCTATGTGTGGAGGATTGATTTGCCATCAATTTGGTCTGCCAATTCTTTCTGGTTTTGTCAGATACAGTTGTATGTAACTCCATTGCGAATCAGTTAATTCTTTAAACATGGAAATGAAATCAATATTGTTATTTATAGATCTGAATGAGCATTAGAATTTGTCTTAAATGGTTGGTTTTAGGATCAGTTGTAAATTAAAATTTTTAGAACAAAATCATCAAGTCTTTTTTTAGCTTTAATTATTTCCCTCTCTTGTACAAAAGTATCCTATGTTTCTTGATTTATTGAGAATATCTCTTTTTAAATTTAATAATTTCATCTATCATTGAGTGAGTTTTTAATCTAATTCCCATTAGGAATTTGATCATCTCTACTTTTTGTTTTGAATCAAGACTGTGTGCATCTTCTATTAATTCATCAATTCTAGAGAGTGTGATCTTTAATGCAAGATTACTTTTCTTTACTAAATTAAGCGGTTTTGAATCTTTGTTATGTATGGGTTTGTAAAGTTCTCCAGCTTTTGCTTTCTTTTTCATTACTCTGATTTGCTTAACTGTGAGTTTGTTATTTACAATCTCATCTGCAAATTTACTCTTTAGTAAAGTATCAATATTGGTTAACTCTAATGCTTGACTAACACTCAAATCTTTTTGAACAATCTTTTTTCTTATGTCGTCAGACAGTTTTAAAAGCTGCATTCTGTGAGAGACATATTCTTCACTTTTTCCAATCTTTTTGCCAAGATCACTTACACCTCCCCAACCATATTCATTTACATATTTTTGATATGCTTCAGCTTCTTCTATTGCATCCATTGATTTCCTTTGAATATTTTCAGTAATCTGGATTTCATATGCCTGTTTGTCAGATAAATCTCTAATCTTACAAGGAATGCGTCTCCATCTCATTGATTTGCATGCAACAAATCGTCGATGACCTGCTACGATCTCAAATCCACGATCTAATGGTCTTATAACAATTGGTTGTAATAACCCATGTTCTATGATGCTAGATTTTAGATTTACAATTTCAGTGGAGTTACTTGGAAATCTGTACCTCACAGGAAATTTTGACGGCTGTATCATTCTAATCTCAATAGGTTCAATTATTGAATTATCAATTATTTCCATTTACAATGACCTCTCACATTCACCAGATCAACAAAAATATTATATTTAGACTTTAATAGAAGTTTTAACAAAAAATTGAATTTGTCTTAAATTTTCCACAGTTAACTCTCAAAAATTTTATTATTATTTGGTTTTTAAGACATAATAAATGAGTCCATTCTCTGAGAGTTTTTTGTATTCTTCTTCAGTATTATAACATTATATGCATTATGCTCTTCTAGGAATGGGCAAAAATCCTATTTTCATATGTTTGGACTATATGTCCAAATATATTTCGATAAATATTATTTTTCTTATTTACCATCTCATTTGACAGATTAATCTTATTGTTATCTACCTCATACTCTCCATGCATTTTACCTGAAAATAAAACAATTAGTGTATTGTTAAGATTTTTAATCCTATGTTCTCTTAGATAATTACTTATAATGTTCTAAATATAACAAGAACAACACAAATTATTCATTTGATTTTTTCTTTATCTACATTAATTGTATGTCTTTTATTAACACATTTTCCTCAAGTTTTGTAATTTTTGATTTAATCTTCTTTTCTGTTAAATTGCAACTATACTTTCAAAAAATCCTAAATAGTTCTGGCTTAGTTTTACGACAGAGCTGAAATCATCAATTTATCTACTTGTCAATTGTATTTTACTGTTCATCATAGTCCATTATCAAAATTCCTAATCTGGGAATCTATAACTTTCATTCTATTTTATCACCCATTCTGGAAAAAACATTACTGTTTCAATTTTATTTGAAAACATATGTATGTGATATCTGATTGAAATGAGATCACCCATGGAATTCAATCACTATGGCAAAAGCTGAAAAAGTGATTTGAAACAAGAACGTCAATATGAATGATTCATCAGTAAAAAACAAAAGAATTGGTTTTAAATTCATTTACTAAAAACTATGAGAATTATTATTCTTGATCTTCTTATTGAGGTTTAGAATTGTTTGGAGAATAATCTATCATTAATGATCAAACCTTCTTATTAGTATTAGGATTATCCTAAATATTATAATACGAAAAGACCTACAACTTTAATTTTTTCTAATTTTGCTAAATGAGGCGCCAAGAATTTTTTTCCTACTAATTTCAAGAATTCTAAAAACTACTTCAAAAATCTTGTCGGTCTTTTTTCCTAACATTCTAATTATTATTCCTGACTCGTCTGGAAGAATTGATGTTCCCACTAAAACTTCCGAATTCCAGTCTTTATCAATATCATTTTGTAATTCTCCAATTATGCCTTTTCTAGTTAAGATATATATAGTACCCACTATTTCATACTCACCTAATATCCCAAAGTTTCTTAACTTTTGCTTTTTTGGTTCAATCTTTATGTTTTCTAAAAATCTAGTTTTCTTATATTGATCTTTACAATGTGTTTTGAAATAACATATGTCGTACTCAAAAGATTCTTTCATGGCAACTCTTCCTGAGGTTAGAATTTCTGAATAAATCAACGTAGAATTTTTGTGAACATTAAGTTCAACTTTTTGATAATATCTAGAATTTTTATATGGAATTATCTGATCAGGGATGTATTCGAAATAACAATTCTCATCAACTGAAATGTTTAGCATTTGAGATGCAAAATTTACATTCATGTTGTAGATTTTTGTGGCACTTTGAGTTGTCATGTGAGCAATAGCTTTGTTTTTTAGTGCTACATCTGTTCTGAATCTATCCCCCTGAAGTATTCCGCCAGATGGAGAAATCACATAAAGATATGCCATTTGAGGAAGTGACTTTTCAAGATATAGTATTTTTTGAATTTGTAAAGGCACTTGGGAAAACTGTCTTGTCATAATTGTCTTTCCTTTGTCATTTGTTTGAAGTTCTAAATCTAAAATTCCTACCTTTCCGGACTTACCAACTCCTAACTGTTTTACATTTCCATCATATGAATGAATTTCATTTGGTATGTCTTTAGGTGTGTGGTGTTCTAGATTATTCACAAATCACACCTTTTGTGAAATCTCTGATTTTGGTAGGCTACCTAATAGAACATCATGGATAATATATTGTGTTACTTTGTCTATTCCTTCATCTGTCTTGCAGTTTACAAACTCAAATGGTTTTTTATCTCTAATTTTTTGTGCATCTCTTTTCATTACTTGAAGATCTGCTCCAACTAACTCTACTAAGTCAATCTTATTTATTACTAACAGATCACAACTTTCAATTCCTAATCCTCCTTTTCTAGGATATTTGTCTCCTCCTGCAACATCAATTATGTAAATAAAATAATCAGCTAATATTGGACTAAATGTCGTGGTGATATTATCTCCGCCACTCTCAATAATTATTAGATCAAGATCAGGATGTTGTAATTCCATCTCTTCTATAACTGACAAATTTATCGAAGGATCTTCCCTAACTGCAGTATGAGGACATCCACCTGTAGCAAGGCCGATGACTAAGTTTTCAGGAAGTAATCCTCTTTTGGTAGCCAAATTATCTCGCATTCTATCTGCATCTTCTTTTGAGATTACATCATTTGAGATAATGCTGATACTATATCCTTTCTCCGCCAACATTGGAACCAGTCTTTCAATCAGCATACTTTTACCTGAACCAACAGGTCCTCCAATCCCAATCCTAGGAATATGAGTCATATCCAAAAATCCAATTTTTATGTAATAAACA
Source organism: Candidatus Nitrosopumilus sp. (assembly GCA_965215075.1). Lineage (GTDB taxonomy): Archaea > Thermoproteota > Nitrososphaeria > Nitrososphaerales > Nitrosopumilaceae > Nitrosopumilus. The sequence goes on along the minus strand of OZ244033.1, from coordinate 1,232,505 downwards.
TTTTAGAATCCATCTTTTCATGTGACATATGAATTATATCCATCTGAGGTGCAAACTGCCATACTTCTACAAGTGATTTGTTTGAACTCCATTTGATAGCTTGAGCAATTATCGGTTTAATTTTATGGATAATTTTTTGCCCTTCAAAATGTTGAATTAATCCTAAACGTAATGCAGCTCCAACAATTGTTACTGTAAAACCATATAACATCATCATCATACTTCTCTCTTTTTTAATCTTCAAAGCATTACAACAAATTGCAAAAGCCACAGGAAAAACCCCATGTACTTTATTTTCCAAGATATTGTTTTGGTAAAAATTCAAAATTTTATTATCTTTGACAAATTCTCTGACACATTTTGTTAATTGAATTCCTGATCTAACTGATGCATCTCTAATTTCTTTAATTGATTTTGTAGCAAAAATAACGTTGTCAGCTTCAACAACCTTGTCATAATTTAATTCATTTGCATTATCAAACACATATGAAAGTGCAACACAGTCTGTTGGACCAATTTGCTGAAGAATGTTTATCCTTATCATTTCTACTAAATCAGATATTCCTTGAATCTTTTTTTCTGAAAAGAGATACTCTAGTCCATTCGAACTAGTAAAAATTCCCATAGGGAAAAAAGAATCAGATAACTGTAGTGAGCTTAGTTCTTGCTCTATCTCATCAATGTTCATGTACATCAGCACTTGAATGAGGAGAAAATATTCGTTCGTCTACTCTCATGTCTATACATTTATTAATATTGTGAAATAATTTTGAAAATACCTCCTTTTCAGATTCTGCTTGAATTGGAAACAGTATCTCCTCTCTCTGAATTGAAATTGGTCTGTGTCTATTCCCAATAATATGGCCTAGAAGTATCATCATTTCATTAATACTTTCAGTTTTTAGTCTGAGTGAAATTACCTTCTCTGGTAATTGTTCTACAATGATTTTTGTCCCATTATTTCTTAAGATATCTCCATTACGTAGTTTTATTCCTGAATCTAGCTTCAAACCAATATCTGTCCCACAATTAGTCTTTTTTCTCAAGATCTTTTTTCCTAATTCTATTCGTGAAATCTGGAGTTTCTCAAAATTCACTTCTTTTAGATCATTAAACTCTTCATCTAGGAAAATATTTCCGATCGGTGCATTAACTTCTAACACAAATAACTTTGTTTTCTCATAAAGTTATACTTTGTTAGAATGTTGCCATGTTTTTAATTATTAAATACACTGATGTACAACTCTGTTCATTGATGCTTACTCCTAGAGAATTAGAGAAACTTAATGTGTTTGTTATATCTGAGCTTGCTCGTAGAAGAAAGAATAGGGGATTGAAACTTAATCATCCTGAAGCAATTTCAATTATTGCAGATCATATTTTAGAAGGTGCAAGAGATGGCAAAAAAGTTCCCGAACTAATGAGTTCTGGAAAAAAAGTTCTAACAAAAGATGACGTATTGCCAGGCGTTGCTGATCTAATTCATTCTATCCAAGTGGAGGCAACTTTTGATGATGGAACTAAACTTGTAACTGTTCATGACCCTATTGTGTGATAATTATGATTCCTGGTGAATACTTTATAGAAGAAGAAGTAATTCTTGCTAATATAGGAAAACCTACAACTTTGCTTAGTGTTAGAAATACTGGAGATAGACCAATACAAGTAGGCTCACATACACACTTTTTTGAAGTAAACAAAGAACTAGAATTTCCAAGAATACAGTCTTATGGTTATCGTCTCAATATTCCTGCTGGAACCTCTGTAAGATTTGAACCCGGTGAAACAAAACAGGTCGAAGTAACAGAATTTGGTGGGAAAAAAGTTGTTTATGGTTTTAGTGGTTTGGTAAACGGAAGCTTAGAAGAAAAACGAGAAGAGGCATTTAAGAATGCTGAAAAAAAAGGATTCAAAGGAGTTATGAAATGACTCTGACTATCCCAAGAAAAAATTATGTTGATTTGTTTGGACTCACAACTGGTGATAGAGTTCGACTCGCTGATACTGATTTGATTATCGAAATTGAAAAAGACTTGATCAAATATGGAGATGAATCTGTTTTTGGTGGAGGAAAAAGTGTACGAGATGGATTGGGACAAGCAAGTGGAGTTTCAAGAGCCGATTCTCTAGATTTAGTAATTACCAATGCTATTGTAATGGATCCCATTTTGGGAATAGTTAAAGCAGACATTGGAGTAAAAGATGGAAGAATTATTGGTGTCGGAAATGCAGGAAATCCAAATATTATGGATGGTGTTGATATGACAATCTCATCAAACACAGAGATAATTGCTGGAGAGCATACAATTTGTACACCCGGAACGATTGATTCTCATATTCATTTTATCTCTCCGCAACAAGTAATCCATGCAATTTGTAGTGGAACAACTACAATGATTGGAGGTGGAACTGGACCATCTGATGGAACAAATGCGACAACTTGTACTCCTGGCAAATGGAATATTCATAGAATGATTGAATCAATAGATGAGTTCCCACTTAACTTCGGATTTTTAGCAAAGGGAAATGATTCTCTTGAAACTGCATTACTTGAACAAATAGAAGCAGGAGCTTGTGGATTAAAATTGCATGAAGATTGGGGTTCAACTCCCTCTGCAATTGATTCTGCTTTAAGCGTTGCAGACAAAACCGATACCCAAGTAGCAATTCATACTGATACTCTAAATGAATGTGGATTTGTAGACGATACTATTGAGGCAATTGCAGGACGAACGATCCATACATATCATACAGAAGGAGCTGGTGGTGGCCATGCTCCAGACATTATGAAAATAGCAGGAGAAGACAATATACTTCCATCATCTACCAATCCTACAAGACCATTCACTGTAAACACGTTAGCAGAACACCTTGATATGATGATGGTCTGCCACCATCTGAATTCTTCAGTCCCTGAAGATGTGTCTTTTGCAGAGTCTAGAATTCGAGGAGAAACGATCGCTGCTGAAGATGTGCTCCATGATCTAGGGGTTTTGAGTATGATGTCTTCAGACAGCCAAGCTATGGGAAGAGTAGGAGAGGTAACTACTAGAAACTGGCAGACAGCTGACAAAATGAAAAAGATGACTGGTAGTCTACCAGAAGACAACCCAAGAAATGATAATTTTAGAGTAAAGAGGTATCTTGCAAAAATAACAATTAATCCTGCTATAACTCATGGAATCTCCGATTATGTTGGTTCCTTGCAATCAGGAAGACTTGCTGATATTATTGTTTGGTCTCCTTTGTTCTTTGGAGTAAAACCAAAGATGATCATCAAAAGTGGTTTTATTGCATATTCTATAATGGGTGATCCAAACGCCTCAATTCCTACAACCGAGCCAATATTGTATCGTCCTATGTTTGGAGCTTTTGGTCAAACTAAAAATTCTACTTCGGTAACTTTTACATCACAACTTGCATTAGACAATGGTATTGAATCTGAAATTAAATCTTTTAAGAAATTAGTTCCTGTGAAAGATTGTCGTTCTATTGGAAAAAAAGACATGTTATTCAATAATTTAACTCCAAAAATTGATGTTAATCCAGAAACATATGAAGTTAAAGTTGATGGAAAACTTGCAACAGTTGATCCGGCAGACAAACTCTCTATGACTCGACTTTATAATTTGTTTTAAATTAAGTTGATCTTCATCAAGTTTTTCAACTATTGTCGACGTCGACTAGAATCTATTTTTTATATTGTTCGTATTTTAAAGGTGAGTATATAAAAAACTATAATTGTTCAATTAATAAGTAAATCTTAAATTACTTACTCTTGTGGATAAGACGTTTATTCTTTATATGTTACCTATTTTCTTTGTAACTGTAGCTACGCTTACTGGTACTCCACAAACTGTTTTTGCAGCAGGTACAATTTCTGAAGGATTTGAAATTGGAGAAGCATTACCTGAATGGATTGGTTGGGCGGTGGTTGTTGGATTAGGTGCAGTTTTTGCTGTAATAATTTCAGTAGAGGTAAAGATAGAGGAAAAATATCTTGGTGTAAACCAGACCTCTGAGATGTTTAACACTGCTGGGAGAACCATTAAAACTGGTCTCACTGCTGCTGCTATTGTTTCTGCTTGGACATGGGCTGCAACATTACTCCAATCATCAACCGTCGCATATCAATATGGTATTAGTGGGCCATTCTGGTATGCAGCAGGAGCATCTATCCAAGTTTTATTATTCGGAATTTTGGCTATTGAGTTAAAACGTAAAGCACCTAATGCACATACTTTCCTAGAAATTATTCGTGCTAGATTTGGCAACGGTTCTCACAAAATTTTTCTTGTATTTGCACTGATGACAAACATGATTGTAACTGCCATGCTTCTACTTGGGGGTTCTGCAGTTGTCAATGGACTTACTGGAATGGATATATCTCTTGCAGCTTTTCTGATCCCTATAGGTGTAATGATTTACACTTTGGTTGGAGGTCTTAAAGCTACATTTGTGGCAGATTATATGCATACTATTATTATCTTTATTGTAATCTTAACATTTGTTGCAGCAGTATACATCAATTCTGACATCACAGGAGGTGTTGAAGGAATGTATCATAAACTAGTGAAAGCAGCAGAATTGCATCCCGTTGAGGGAAATGTTGCAGGTGCATTCTTGACAATGGCTTCTGTCGGGGGTCTAATGTTTGGCATCATCAACATTGTTGGGAATTTTGGAACTGTTTTTGTTGATCAAGCATATTGGCAACGAGCAATTGCTGCAAAACCATCATCAACTGTTAAAGGGTTCTTGCTAGGTGGTGCATGTTGGTTTGCAATTCCATTTACACTAGCAACTACGATGGGGCTGACGGCAGTGGCACTTGATGTTGACTTGACATCAACACAAGTCCAATTAGGTCTAGTAGTTCCGGCAGCTGCAACTGCACTTATGGGTGAATTTGGTGCAATTATGGTCCTAACCATGTTATTTATGGCAGTAACTTCTGCAGGTTCTGCAGAGTTAATTGCAGTGTCTTCTTTGATTACTTATGATATTTACCGAACATATGTGAATCCTAATGCTACAGGTAAACAACTCGTTAAGATATCTAGAGCAACAATTGTGGGCTTTGGGCTTGGTATGGGTGGATTGGCAGTAGTACTATTACACATAGGACTGAGTCTAGGTTTTGTCTACTTAGCAATGGGCATTATTATTGGCGCAGCAGTAATTCCAATAGCACTAACAATACTCTGGAGAAGAACAAACAGAATAGCTGCTACTCTAGGTGCAATAATTGGATTAGGTGTCGCATTAACAACATGGTTGTCAGTTGCTATATCCTTACCAGAATTTGGCGGAGTAATTAATCTCGATAGTCTTGGTCATAACCACTCTATGTTATTTGGCAATATTGCAGGAATTTTGACAGGAGGTCTCATCACTATTATTGGAAGTCTTGTAGTAAAAACCAAATTTGACTGGACTGATCTCAAGAAGAAGATTACACTTGTAGAACTAAATGAAGTTGAATCTGCCACAGTCACTGAAAATGAAGAGACTTTGAAGAAGGCATTCAATTTCAGTATTACGGGCGGCGGTATCATGACTTTGGTATTAATTGTGGCTTGGCCAATGCCACTAATCTTTGCAGGTGTAGTCTTTGACATTATGGCTTATAGTATTTGGGTAGGCATCTCAATAGTTTGGGTAAGTGTTGCATCATTCTTCATAATCTTTTTACCGATAATAGAAGCAAGAAATGGAATCGCTCAGGTATTTGGAGGAAAAAAGACTGTTCCAGAAACTTCAGGAGGGGACAAGAAATGACCTCTTGTTCTGGTTGTAACATAACATTAGGTTGGAAAAAATACAACTTTCAAAAACAATGGAGAATTCCTGGATATTTTTGTAAGAATTGCATGGAAAAAATTGGCCAAGACTTTGATGAACATGGAAAGATTACAATTCCAAAAAGACGGTGTGATTCATGCTATCAGGAGTTCTTTTTTTTAACTACAACTTGGACAAACAAAAAACGTCACAGATGTTGTGATGTTTGTAAGGATTTAGATTTCACTGATGAGTTACAACCAAAGGTTACTTTATTGCCCTCTATCCCTTCGAAAGTATCCGTCATGATGGCAATATTTGCTGCTTTCGGTATTATATTAATGATGGGTGGATTTGTGTATGTGGTACTAGTTGCACCACAACAAGATTATAATCTACTCCACATAATTATTGGGAGTTGTATGTCTGGTGCTGGCTTTATGTTGGCAAGAAAAATGGTTAAGGTTCGAAACATAATCTTGAGAAAAACCGAAACATCATAAATTACTGAATTAATGAAGCAAAATTAGTTTGAAAAACGTGTGTAATGGTTATGTGCCGTAAAAAGAAATTTGAATATGTTAACACAGATCGCATCATCTAGGCAAATCCTTTCACATCTATTTGATACAAAAGAATGATAGGGCAATTTTGAATTAACACCAAAAAATAAGATACTGTTCAAAATGAGGAGTTTTTCAGACCGTAGCAAGTTAGGGGATCTAAAATTACAAGATTCATCCCATCTTTGCCCTGTTCCAGTACAATGAATTGCATTTTGAGCAATGTAAAAAATATCATGATGAGAATCTCTATTAATTCTTAAATACTTTTTTGTAATGTATTGTATAATGTTACGAACAAATAACCCAAAGTATCGAAAATACATGTATGCAATAATGGGTGTATGTTCTGCAATAATTTTATTGGTAAATATGTAAATTCATTATAAATTAAATTTGCTAGTTGACTTTTGGTGGTAATGTGGAATGAACAAAGTGAAAACAGTTACAAAACTGCAAAACATCTACTAAATGAGTAGGTACAGCACATCTTGAAATGAAGATTACATAAAACATATATCACTTTGCCCAATCTTGCATCTTACTTCACTATGTATTAGTCTTGTTTTGTGTATTTGATATGTTCTTTTGTTGGTCTTATATAACAACATCTATTGCATGTTGAATACTCATTAAAAAAGGAAAAGTACTTGCTTATTTTAGCTATAATACCAGAATTTTTGTTACACTATGAATAAAACAAATCCTCAAATTCCTCACATAGAATTATCAAATTAGCATTAAATAATTCGTCAATCTCCATATGAAATCCAAATTCACTACCTGAAAATGATATTGGAATAATGTATGATGATAGAAAACTAGAAGGAGCATTCTCTAATATGATCAATAATGCGGTTCATGCTTTGGATAATCAAAGTAAAATCAACATTACTATAACTTCAGACAAAGAATTGTAACAATCAAAATACAAGATTCAGGTCCAAGAATTCCAGAGGAAAGTCTTAGTAAAATTGAGCCAATGTTTACCACAAAAAAGACTGGAACTGATTTAAGATTGATTATCTATAAATTTAACATCTAAAGTCATTAGAAAAATACAGAAATTTTATTTCTCAATGCCTCTTTTCTTTTTATATATATAGATACCGTCTAAAAAAACTCTGTGGTCTTTGTTTTTTACTTTGGTTTTTAATTCGATGTTTGCTGCTGTTTGTGTGATGTCTGTCCAAACCTCGCCAGTAAGAATTACGTCTTCGCCTTTTGGAATAATTTTCGTATTTCCTATAATCTTTGTTGTTCTTGGAGCACGTTCTCCTTGGAAGTTTTCAATTAAGATTGTTTTTCCTTCAACTTTTACTGTAATTGGAAAGTGTGCAAAGACAACTTTCATTTTAATTGTGTAGCCTTCAACTAATCCTTCACAGATATTTCGAATCAATGATCTTGCTGCATGAAGTATTGCATAATCTCTTTTTCTAAACTCAATTGTTTTTAAGAGAATTTTGCCTTCTGTAACTTCGATTTTTACTGGTATGGTACGAAAACTTTTGAAAGTTTTTCCTAATGGTCCTTCAAATGCTAACATGTGTTTGTTTTGCGTAACTTTAACTCCTTCTGGAATTACAACTTCATCTTCAAACTTTTCAACTTGTCTAGTAGACATATCCTATCAAAAATCCTCCAATTCCTTTTTCTGTTGCTTCGTGATGTGACATTACTCCTTGATTAGTTGTAACTAGAAGCATTCCTCTATCATATGCTGGCAAGTATTGTTGTTCCCAATTGTTAAATTCATCATTTTTTACTTTGAATCTTGGGGAAATTGCACCACATTTTGTAATTTTTGCTAATAGTTTGATTTTGAATTTTCCTCCTCTTTTATCATCAACATGTTCAAACTCTCCAATGTATCCATCTTTTTGTAGAGTCTTTAGAACTTCAATCCCAAGTTTTGATGTTGGAAGAATAGTACATTCTGATTTTCTTCTTGTTTCATTATTGTATAATGTGACAAATAGATTTGCTAAAATGTTAGTTGCTGGCATGATATCACCGGTTTTTCCTAAATCCTAGAGATGTTGCTACTTCTCTGAAGCATCGTCTGCATATCATTAGATCATATTTCTGAATAACTGCTGTATAATCTCCACATCTTTTGCACCATCTAGAACCACGCCCAAATTCGTGTTTTTTTCTTCCAGTAAATTCGTATGATCTATCTTTTGCCATTATGATACGGTCACTCCAAACTCTTTAACTAGATAATCCTTTGCTTCTTGACTTTTGATAATGTGAGATTTTCCAACACTTGCTTTGTGTTTACTTCTGTTTCTAATTCCGTAACCTGGTCTGGTTAACGCAACTGAAATCCCTAATCCTAAAATTCCAATTTGTGGGTCGTATTTTACGCCTGGAATATCGATATGTTCTCTAATTCCAAATGAATAGCTTCCAAAGTTATCAAATGATTTTCCATTAACGGTATTTCCTTTTGCTTCTAACAATCTTTTTAGAAGCGCTTTTGCATCTTCACCACGAACTGTTACTGCTGCTCCGATTGGTTCTCCTTTTCTAACTCCCCAATCTCTTTGTGTTTCTTTTGCATTACGTGCACAAGATCTTTTTCCTGAAATTTGATCAAGAGCTTTCTTTGCAATTTCAATCACATCTCCTGATTTTCCTACTCCCATGTTTAGAACTACTTTTTCTAAACGAATTTGTTTCATTGGGGATTCTGTTGTTTGAGACATATTATCACTTTAATTGAATTATTGGCTCCTCTTTTCCGATTGGCATGATGATGTCAGCTGGAATTTCAATTTTTCTATCTGCTAATGCAAGTACTAGTCTTTTTGGAAGAATAAACGAACCTTCTTCAATTCCTTCAACCTTTCCAATCTGTCCTGCGTTAATTCCACGTGTTACCAAACCTTGGCAACCTGCTTCTAATTTAATTACTTCAAGGATTTTTTGACCAGGAATCTGTATCAAACAAGTATCTCCAACATTTACTTTAGTGTCTGTGATTGTTGAACGTCCATCATGGAATCCAATTTGCATTTTGCCTTTCTTAATTGTAGTTTTACTTACAACTCTAACTAATTTCTTTGATTTTTCTGATTCGTTAATCTTGATTGGTTCTAATAATTTTCCTTCTGTTGGAACAAGTCTGTAAATATCTGAAACGTTTTCTAACTCTATTACGTCCATTAATCCAATTGCGTGATGAAGTGATTTTCTAACAACTCCATCAATCTTTACTTTGCCTGAATAAATTGCAATCTTTGCTTCTCTTAGACTTGTTACAATCTTTAGCATATCTCTCAGGAAAACTGCAGTTGGTACAGCATAATTTTTCTTATGTGGTCCTGGTCTTACTGTAATTACAAATCTCTTGTCTTTTCTTGATATTCCCCAGAACTGTGGAGACATTTGACGCTTGAGTTTTTTACTGCCTGAAATGCTTACCATTATTCTTTATCCTCCTTTTTTCAGCCTTTTTTGTTTCTTCAGGGGATTCCTTTGCTGGTTTTTCCTCTACTGATTCTTCTTTCATTGATGCCTCCTTTGGTTTTTCTTTTGGAGCATCTTCTTTTGTTTCTTTTTTTACTGGAGTTGTTTTTGGCATCTTTCTAGGATCTTTACCTTCAAGTTTTGCAATTTTCCATTTATCATCAGAGTTGAGTGATGTAACAATAAGATCTGATGTGTGAATGTAAACATCATATTTTTCTCCTCTTGTTTGCTCTTTCTTTATTCCTTCAATTGCAACACTACCTTTTTGTGTAGACACTTTTGCAATTTTTCCATCTACTCCTTTGAATTCCCCTCTAACAATTTTTACACTATCGCCTTCAAGTACACGGACACTTCTCTTTCCGTATTTCTTTTGAAGATCTTTTGATAGATTAGCACCAAGTTGTTTACTTTTTGTGTGATATGTTGCACGATAAATCATAAGATTACGCATTTTAGTTGGTTTCATCTTCTCATACCACCATTGATGCCAAGTTAGCTACTCTTGACCATTTCTCCGAAGCTTCTGCTGCTACTGGTCCTTTGATGTCTGTTCCTTTTGTTTCTCCTTCTGGAGTAATTAGAACTGCTGCGTTGTCTTCAAAACAGACTCTTACACCGTTTAATCTTCTAACTGCATACTTTTGTCTAACAATAACTGCGCCATAGACTTGTTTTCTTAATTCAGCCGGACCTTTCTTAACAACAACATTACAAAAGTCCCCTACAGCTGCAGATGGAAGTCTTGATACTCTAGTTTTATGTCTTGGAACATTAATTATTTCTAAAATTTTTGCACCAGAGTTATCTGCACAAACAATCTCTGCACCAATTGGAATTGATCTTGTTACGTATGGGCGGAATTCTTCTACTCCTTTACCTGCTTGCTTTGCCATTATGCTTTAACCTCCACAACAACATATGATACTGATTTTGAGATTGGTCTGCATTCTGCAGTCAATACATGATTTCCTGCTTCAACGTTAATACAGCCTGGTACGTGGGCATGAATTGTGCTTTTACCACGTGCATATCTCTTGAATTTACTAAAGTAAATTGGTGCATCCTTTTGTAAGGTAATGGTTTGCTTTGCTTTACTGCCAGTAACTTTTCCATCAAAGAGTTTTCCTCTAATTGCTAATCCACCATGGAAAGGACAGTGTTTGCCAGTACATTCTCTTTTTGGTTCTTTTACTTTTAATCCGATATTGTAAGTCATGCTTTTCCTCCTATTCTATCAAATGATCTTTTTGCAATTTTGGAACCACCAACGATAACATCTTTGTTTTCAATTGAAAATTTCCAACTGTTAGAATCTTTTTCAATTGATTTTATTCCTTTTGCGGTGTTTATTGTAAACATTGATTTTGTTTCATCAACAATTTTTCCATTTAATCCTACAACTTGTGGATTAGAAGATTTTGTAATCTCTGTGTTTAATCCAATAAATTCATGTGATGTGATATTATCTACTGTAATCATTTCTCTTTTTTCATCTCGTTTAATCTAGTTAGCATTCTTGCTATGTCATGTCGTATTGGTCTTAGTTTACCGCTTTCTTTTCGTAATGTTCCTTTTGCTGCATCTGTTTGGAGTTTTGAAAGCTCACTACGTGATTCTTGAATCCTACTTTTTAGATCTTTTTCGTTTAGTTGCCTAATAGTTTTCATGCTGATTCTGGTCATTTGAGTTTCTCCTCCTCTTCTTCTAATGTTTCAAGGTCTTTCATCCTTTCTTCTTCCATTGCTATTTGTTCAGATTCTGTTCTTGCTTTCTTTTCTTCAGCAGTTTCGTCTCTCATCTTTCCTGTTCCTGCATCTTTGACTTGTTTGGCTTTCTTTGGCTTTTCTGCTTTCATTTCAAATTCTGGTACGTACTTTTCTTTTTTAGCAATTCTAATTCTAATTCCAATTAATCCCATTGCAGTTTCAACGTGTGTAATGTCTTCTGCAACAATAACTTCTGCATGATGTCCTGCTCTTGGTAAAATTCCTGCGGTGTGCTTTTCAAATGCTGAGCGGTCCCCTCTTAGTTTTCCTGAAATTGTGATTTGAACTCCCATGGCTCCATTCTCCATGATTTGTTTTAGAGTCCACGTGGTTGCTCTTCTAAAGGCAGTTCCACGCTCAATATGAGATGCCATTCTGTTACACATTACGCTTGGTGAAAGTTCAGGCTTATTGATTTCTACTACTGAAATCTGTGGATTCTTTAATCCAAAGTCTGTTGCCAATTTATCGGTAAGTTCTCTGATTCCTGAACCTTTTCTTCCAATTACAATTCCTGGTCTTGTAACATGTAGTGCAACTCTTGTTCCAGTTGGTGTCTTTGATATTTCTGCGTGTGAAAATCCTGCTTCTTTGATTGCTTCTCTTAGATAATCTTTGAGTAGCATCATGTTATAGTTGTCTTTGATTACATTTTTCACAGCAGACATTTCTAAAGCTCCTGAGCTACTAGCTCCACATGTGTTAGTACATTGTTCTTTGGTGTAGCTCTGCCCATTGCTCTTGGAGTAAATCTTTTTACAACTACACCTTTGTGAACAGTTGCGTTTACAATCTTTAATCTATCTAAATCCATTCCTTTGTATTCTGCGTTTGATTCTAAATTATCTAAAACTTTGATGAATTCTTTTGTGGTCTTTTGTGGATAACGTCCTGCCATCATTCCAGGATCTGCTTTGTGGCCAACTTGAGTTTTGAATCGTCTAAATGCAATTGCTCTGTCTTTATTTGCTACATCTATCAAGTAATCTCTTGCTTTTTCTATTGATAATCCTTTGATTGCGACTGCTACTTCACGCGCATGTTTATGTGAGATGTCTTTTTCTCTTAATGCAGCACGTACATGTCTTGTTGCATCATAATTTTGGAAAGCGTAACCGAATCTACCCATAATAATCACTTCAATGGTACATAGAGACTTGATCTAGATGCTCCGACTCCTGGTGCTCCGTGTGAAACTTTCTTGTTTGTAATGACATATTCTCCCAGGTAATGACCAATTATTTCTGTTCTAATTTCAACTGGTCTGAATTCTTTTCCTGAAAAAACATTTACTGTAACTCCTACCATGTATGGCAGAACAATCAAATCTCTAACGTGAGTTTTGATAGGATTCTTTAGTTTTCCTGCTTTTGCAGATTTTATCTCTTCAATTAATTTTCTCTTTCCATCTGTAATTCCTCTAGTGAGTGATCTTCTTTGTCTAGCATTGAATAATTGGAAGAGTCTCCCTAGGGACATGTTTTCTAATTCCTCCTTTGGAATTCCTCTATATGCAAATTCTTTAACCAAATTTCTTCTCCTCTGTTAGTGTTCTTCGAGTTTTACGGTCCATATTATAGCATTCCTATCTTTGTTGCGAGGTCTCTTGCTTTTTCTGCGTTTTCAAACTGAACAAATACTTTTTTGCCATAAATTGTTCTAGCTGTGTTTACGTTAGTTACTTTTTCATTGTAAAGTGCCTTTACGGCTTCAGCAATGTCTGGTTTGCTTGCAGATCTTTCAACAATAAAGCAAACTTTACTTTCATTTTCAACCATTGCAAATGTTTTTTCTGTAATGTATGGTTTGACAATTATTTTGTTTGCTTGTTCTACATTCATTGTGTTTTCACCATTATTTCTAGATGTGTTGATTTGATCTTTCCAATCTCTTCGATTGCAGATTTAGAATATACTGTTAATCTAATTGGATCAGAACCTGGAGCCAGGTCTAATACACTTAGTTCATTTACATTTCTTACTTCAACGCCAGGTAGTGCACCAATTGCTTTTTTAATGTTTGAGGAATCTTTTGTAACAAACAATACGCTCTTTCCAACTTTTTTACTTCTTCCTCTTAGTGATGGTTTTCCAGAACGTGCTTTTCTTGTTTCTAGTCTTTTAACATCTTGTGATAGTTTTAGTGAATCTAATACTTTGACAATCTCACTTGCTTTAGAAACCGATTCGATATCATCTGAAACTACAATTGGGAATGATTCAATTCCTTCAACTTTGTGACCGCGTGATTCTACCAAGTCTTTTGATGCAGTTGCTGCAATTGCAGAACAAAGTGCTAGTTTACTTTCTTTTTTGTTTAATTTTTTGTGAATTACTTTATCAACAATTGGTGGATGTGCTTGTCTTCCTCCTCTCGTTGAGGCAACTTCTGCACCTTGACCTTGTCTTCCACCACCGCCACCACGGGCTCTTGCAACACGAGAAACACCTTGTCCTGTTGGAGGATCATTAGAGTCTGCAACAACATCCATACCTGCAGTTGGGTGTCTTCCTTGTGGTTGGAATTTGTGTGAGTTTATATTAGTGAAAGCTTTGTGAATTAATTCTCTTCTATATGGTGTTGAGAAAACTAATGGTAATTCTACGTCTCCCTCTTTTGTTCCAGCAGTTGTGTAAGCTGTTGTTTTCATTATACTACAACCTCCAAAATGTTTGGTTTGGTAACTTTTGATGGAACGTTTCTAATTTGACTTCTTAGCTTAATCAGTCTTCTATAAGTTCCAGGAACTGAACCTTTTAGAACGATAAAATCTCCTTTAACTAATCCAAAGTGTTTGTATCCGCCATCTGGATTAATTTTGATTTCATTGTCTTCAGTATTTCCCATTAACATAATTCTTTTATCATATTCAACTCTTTGATGGAATCCCATTTGTCCTGCTCTTGGAACTGTATACATGATGTATTGTGGTGAGATGGGACCAAGAGAACCTAACTCTCTAACTGTCTTTCTTGATTTATGTTGTTTCTTTTTTGCACCATATCTTTGAATGACTCCTTGCCATCCTTTTCCTTTAGTAATTGCTGCAACATCAACACTTGCACCAGTTTCAAAAATTTGATCAATCTTAATTTCTTTTCCAAGTAATTCTTTAACATGAGTAAATTGTTTTTGTATATCTCCTCCACTTACTGAAGCTTCAAAGATGTATGGTTTCTTTTGTTCTAATCCAACTGTACGTGGAGAAACTGCAACGATTGCAAAGATTTCTTTAATCTTTCTTAATCTTTTTTCTGCATTTTCTAATGCACCTTCTTTATTTTTTAATGTAATTTCTTTTGCAATGCTTTTTGGAATGTCTTCAGCATAAACATCAAACTCTGCATGAAATCCATCGTGATCTTTTGAATACCCTCTAACACCTAAGATTAGTACTGGTGGTGTTGCCAAAACTGTGCCAAGACTTACAAGTTGTTTTCCTGCATTTGGTACCTTTTCACGATCATCAATACTGACTACTTGGACACATCCTGCTTTGAATCCGCAGTGGGCAAGAATCTTTGGTTCTTCAGAATTAAGTTTTGGCCATGCTCTGATTCTTGCTTCCATGCTTTTGGCACGTCCTCTAGGTAGGTATGCAAGACTTCCTCTACGTGGCTGGTGATTTTTTCTAGCGCCCAATGATAAAACACATCGTCGAACTCCCTTTATTAAACCATGTGAGACTTGGTTAACCTAGTACAAATAACTGGTTAACCAACTGTGCTTAATTTTCTACGGTTGTAAAATATCTGATATCATATTCCAAATTGTATATGCCCCAATGGCAATACATACTGCTCCTATTCCCATTGCCAATAACAAAAAATTTTTTCCTTCAGCCATACTATGACACACTTTGTGCATTAATTATTGATAAAGTTCCTAGTAATGCTTCTTCTAAACGAACAGTTTGTGTTGCCTGGTTTGGAAAAAAGTTTAGTGACTTTGCATTTTGTACATTTTTCATCTTTCCTCCCAAGATTTCATGCATTCCTTTCTCTGGAGACCCAAAAACCAACAATATTGGCTGATCTGATTTTGTATATTTTGCAATTTGCTCTTTTGTTGCAGTTTTTCCTTTTCTAGATGTTATGATGATATTTCCTTTCCATTCATTGATTAATGAAAACAAATTTGCCCTCTCTTTTACCATGTATCCCCAATATTCTGGAGTTTCGCTTTTACTGATCTCCTTTACTGAAAATTTTGGATGTCCCTCTTTGAATTGCACTGTTACTCTCTTTCCAATTCCTGTTTTACCAAAAAACGGTACTAGTTGATTGATTCCAACATCTATAAACCTCTTACCTTTAACACTGACTACAATTCCTTCTCTGATGTCTCCTCTGTTGATTTTCTTTGGATTTGCTGGTGTAACATGACTTGGAATTCTTAGCGGTTGTAATACTCCTGCAAACTTTAGGTCATTCATTTTTGGAAACAATCTTTTTCGCAAGAACTGAGGTGTTTCTAAATATTTTAGAATCATAACAAGAAGATTTCCGTCTTGTTTGTTACTTCCTTCTTGGTAGACATAAATTGTATCTACTTTGAAAATAGAACATGCTCTTGCTAGAACTGAAATCTTTCTAGTCTTGTCTATCTTTAATGATTCATCTGAAAGTGATGATTCAGGAATGGCTACTGATAATTTCAATATACTTTAATCTCGCTAACAGTTAAAAGTGACTATTTTTGTTCGTGTGGATATTTTTCTTTAGCTGTGTTTGCATAGTTTATAACCTGCTCATTTAGAACTAACTCATACAATCCACTTTCTGTTTTGATATGTGCCATTCTGATGTGACTTGTTCCTTCTTTGTCTTCATTTGAAAGATAAATTCCTGCAGCAGCTAACGCTGATGCATCATCTAATGAAAGATCATTTTTGTAAGTTTTTTCTAAAAAGTCTGTAACTTGTTCAGAACCAGAACCAATTGCAATTGCATCATAAGAGATGTATGTTCCACTTGGGTCTGTTAGGAATAATTGTGGTTTCTTGTTTACAACTCCTCCTAAAATTAATGCAACACCATATGGTCTTACTCCTGCATATTGTGTATATTGCTGTGACTGATCAGCTAAATGTTTTGCAATAGTTTCAACTTCAACTGGTTCATCGTAAATCATTTTGTTACTTTGAGAAAAGAATCTTGCATTATCCACTTGACTTCTTGCATCTGGAATATATCCTGCTGCAGCAATTCCTACATGATCATCAACTTGGAAAATCTTTTGTGCAACATTTGAGATTTGTAGTTTTCTTGGTTTTTCTTCAACTGCAATGACAATTCCATCATTACATTTTACGCCAACTGCAATTGTGCCACGTCTTACTGTCTCAATTGCATACTCTACCTGGTAAAGTCTGCCGTCTGGTGAGAACACTGTGATTGCTCTGTCGTAACCTTGTTGTGCAGGAAGCATTTGATTCCAATGCTTTTGAAGCAGAATTTAAAGTATACCCATAATTATAAATTCTAGGTACTTTGATCGGAGCCTAGAAAGAAGCTTAATTTGTTGTAGGATTACTTGGTGGTTTTATGAAATTTGAGATAGAATTTTCAGGGCATGAAAATATTCGTTCAACACACCAAAAAACTATAGAAATTACTAAAGAATCTCATTTGACACCTCAAGGAGATTGTATTGTGGGCGTCAATGCCACCTCTAGTTGCGCAGATTTGCCTGAAGACCTAAAAAACAAACTCAAAACTCCTGAATCTAAAGTTAATTTCTCAATTAAAGTGGAAGAACATGAATTTGTTTTAGAAGGAAAAGGCCATCCTGACTTGATACTGACTCATTCTGAAGATATTGTAATTAGAAAAAGTGATTTTATTTGCCCTAGAACACTGGCTGTAAAGTGTGACAAGGCATCTGATGTAATTCCTAGAGAAATAATTTCATTGTTACAAGACCCGAAAATTAAAGGCACTTTTACTATCAGCGTTGAATAATACTGGTGACAATTTTATAGCCACTGTTGCAGTTTTACATATGGGCAAAAAGACAAACTATTTCATTTTGGTTCTTTTGGCTGCTTTTGCTGCAATAACTATCGGATTTGGAATCTATAACACACTATGTAAGAATTCAAACATTCCATTGAACTGCTAAATTTTATTTCACACATTTTCGGAGTTCTTGATTAATTACATTTGAAAAACTAACTGATCTGTGGTCTTACTGATCTTCTTTGATTGGATATTTCTGAGTTTTTTGATCACATCTTCATCTAAAACTACAGTAACACGTCTCCCCATTTTACGACAATCGATGATCTGTTAGCATATTTATCTAATTTATTTATGAATGCAACTTCATACTTTCATTTTCTGAACTTTATTTCCTATTTTGGTTAATTCTGCTTTAGCAAGATTTTCTTAAAGGATAACACAATAGAATTTTCGTGGCAAAACCTATCACAGAGTTACCGATCTCAAAAAAACCCACAGATGCTGAGTTGAAAAAACTCAAAGAATACTTCAAAGAAATGCCTGTTGGCGAGATACTCACTGGATTAAAATTTGCTAAAAATCGTTGGTCCGCAAAAGATGCTGGGACTCTCAAGGTTGGAAGAAAAAGTATCATCCAAAAAGAGGTTCATTCAGTAACTACTGAGCAAGCTCAATGGAGATTAAAAAATTGGAAGATGATGATTGCAAATTATCGCAGACGTGGGTACAGTTATCCTACCATATCTAGAATAAAGAAAATTCTAATTCAGAAAAGCAAAAAGAAGTCTAAGTAAATTGAAGATTCCATTTCTTTGACCATCTTCTAATTAGAAAAACTGCTATTGCATATGTGATTGCGCTGTGAAATATTATCAATGAAATTCCTAATTCAGGTGTTTGTCCTAAAATTGCATATTCCCAATTAAATCCTGTTTCTTCTGAGAATACTTTTGTTGTGTAAATCGAATCTTCTTCAAATGGGTATACTATCATTTGTATCACTGTTGAAAGAGCTCCCCATCCAAGCATTATTACCATGTACCATCGGAATCTCTTGACACGATATGATGCAACAATATCCATTATTGGAATAAAACAAAATATTGTTTGCCATGTCATGCTTACAGGACCTTTAGCTAGCATGAATCAGAAAATTTCTGATTGTTATTTAGTATTACTAAAGAATTGTTTGTGAAAAAATAAAGAAAAAAAGAGGAAATAATTCCTATTGAACGTTCACTGTGCCTTCCATCCATGGATGCAATTGACAATAGTAGTAGTACTCTCCTACAACGTCGAATGTATGTGACCATTCATCGCCGCCAGACATCATACCACTATCAAAACCATTTGGAACATCTAGACCAATGATTTCTCCATCATAACTTATTGAAGTTACTGTGTGTGGTAGTGTGTCAGAATTAACCCATGTTACTGTGTCACCAACATGAACATGTAGATCATCTGGCATGCAACACCAATCACCTTCTTCACATCCTGGTACGCCAGAACCTGCTGGCATATCAATATGATTTAGTGGTAATTCTTTCATTACTGGAATACCGTCGTCAGACATTGCAGCTGCTGCCGCAAGTTCTGCATCCTCAATCACTTCATGAATTTTATGAACTGCACGTTCTACAGAAACATTACCAGTATCATAGATGTTAAGTTGTATACCTACATCTTCAATGACATCAGAGGTAATGTATAGTCCTGTAAATCCTTCATGAATTTTGGTGATTTCTGCTAATGCATCATCTGCTGATGTACCATCCAATTCATACTTGTGTAGAACTTCATCTAAAGCTCCTATGTATTCAGGATTAACATTTTGTGGTTCAGCTGTCAAGTGTACTGCTTCAACTGCTTCTCCTCCGGATAGTTTACCGGCATCGATTAAGCTGATTGTTTCATCTACTGCCTCAATTAGATTAGAGGTGATGTAAAGATCAACAAAACCCATGTGTGTTTCCTTAATGCCATCTAAAGCTTCATCATCTGAGATTTTATCCAACTCGAATTTGTGGATAAAAACATCTAGTTTAGCTGGATATTCTTTGTCAGCATTATGTGCAGAAACTGGAGCTTTCACTTCGTTAATTGCATATGTTGTATCTGCAATTTCTGTTGTAGGTATTGATGTTATATACATTGAAACCCATTCAGCTTCATAAGCAGCTTTTCCACCTGGATATTCAGAACATAAAGACAATCCACAGATGTCAGTACTACCTGATGCTGTGTTTTTGCTTTTTAGGGCTTCAGCATCTTGAACAAAACTTGTTCCAAGTACTCCAACAACTATGATTGCTGCCATGAATACGACCAGACTTGTGTTTGTCATTGAAACTTTCAGAATGGATTCATTATTTAACTCAGAATATTTTTCGAAATTCTTAGAATCTAAAATGAGAATTTATTTCTAAAGCAATACGTCAGATTTTTTCTCAAGGATTTGTTGTTTAAGATCCTCTGGAACGTCTGGGATTGAGGATTTTGTTTGTCCTGCAATCACATTGTGTGCTTCTTCTAGAATTGCAAGCGTGTCTGCGTTTGTCTCAGTACTTGCACTAAGACTTCCCCCTACATCCATTGAAGAACCAGACATTACATCGCCAAGTATTTGTGACAAGTCTTGCATTGAAGCATTTGCATCTGGCATAATTCCACTAAGTGATGGGGTTAATCCTTTGATGATTGACATGCATGGACTAAGTGTTACAACCACATCGCCTAGTTCTGAGACAGTATCTAATCTGAGTTTGATTTGTTCCATGGAAAGTTTTGCACCACTAACCATGTTTTTCATCTTTCTTACTTGTGCTAATTCTCCGGCATATGCGTGTGCATAGCCGTTTTTGTTGTTTCTTTGAGCATTTACAATCTTTTCAAAGATTGCATCATGTTTTGTTTGTAATTTTACATTAATTCCTTCTAATTTTGTAATTTGAAATTGTAATTTTTTCTGTGCAAAATCAATCTTGTTTTTTAGTGGTTCATCAGGCTTTACTTTGCTCATTATTTTTTGAGATATGCTTTCTCCTTCTGTTTTGCTCCAAGATTTGTTCAACATACGTTATTTCCCCGATATGGGTCAAAATTTTTGTTTTAAACTGATTTGTCACCCTAGCTAGTGTAACTGGAGTTACAACTACTTGGAGTTACACTATCCAAAGGTAAATGTGAATATCTGAAAGCCTGGACCAGTCACTTTAATCTCCATGATATGCGTTGCATTCTCTTCACTGTTTACTACATTGTAGAGATTAGGCTCTGAGACTATCATCTTGTTTCCAGAGGTGATATCAGTTCCTGAATACTTTGCAGAAATTGGTTCTTCATCTAGAAATATTTCTAATTCTGCATCATTTTCAGTTACAATGTTTATTTCTTTTGCATTGTATAGCAACTGGATACTGCCAGTCTCTGATATCAACTCCATACTGTCATTATGATTTTGCCATTCTCCAGTAAGGTAGAACTTGTGCAAATCAATCTTGTCAGGTTCTGAATATGCTACTATTCTATTTGGCTGAAAGCCATCATTACTGTCAAGTTGATTTATGTTTTGAGCAAAGTGGTATCCAAAGTATAGTTCTGGAGTTCTAAACATTGTATGCTCAAACTCTTCAATATCTACAAGTGATGCAGCTGATGCTACTTGAATTCCAAGTGAAGTGGATCTTTCATCTAAAAGTTGTTGAATAATTTTTTCAGTTTCTTGGTATGCTCCTTCTCCAATGTGATCATATCTAATGTAACCTTCATGATCCGCAATATATTTTCTTGGCCAGTATCTATTTTCAAATGCTTGTTATGTCTCCATCTCGTTATCCATTACAACAGGATAATTGATTCCGTGTTTTTCAATTGCCATCTTTACGTTTTCAGGATCTTTTTCAAATTCAGGTGAATGGATTCCAACAATTAGTAGTCTTGATCAGCGTATTTGTCATTCCATGCAGTAATGTATGGTAGTGTTCTGATACAATTAATGCAACTATATGTCCGGTTCTGTTGAGTTTATGAGTGTAACTTCTTCATGTTAAGTGTCCTCATTTAATCTTCTTACTTGGTTGTCTTTTTCGATAATTCCCTTTACTCTAACTTTTCTTGTGTTTATGCTATGCTATGTGTTTAACCCTTATATAACACTATACTTTAAACACATATACGGGAATAGGTTATATGATAGTAATTTCTATCAAATGGTATGAGTATGAAAGTAGATGGTGATTACTGGCGACATGAGTGCAACCGTTGCGACAAGATATGGTACAGTCAGAACGAATCACCTAAGAATTGTGCTTCAGTAAAATGTAAATCACCTTATTGGAACAAGCCAAGAATTCGATGATATTAGCTATGTCTATTGATGATCTTACACAATCGGAAAATTTTTTACATTTAGTTACGCTATCTAAAGTGATGCGTTCTTGTAGATTTGGCGTATCAGAAGCTCAAGCATGATGGAAGTATTGGATGGAGCTAATGAAATACTAAAAACAACCTATACAATACTGATAGCTGTAAAATCAAAAAAGAAGATGACTAAAAGTATAGTCGATAACTGTATGTTTGCAATAGATATTATGAGAGAAGGCCTTGAAAAAATACATAGATATGAAAACAAACAAAATGAGAGAATTTTTAGACTATTTCAAGTCTCTAGAAATGGAAATACCTGATGAAACAAAAAAACTTCAAGAACTGGAAGAAGAATGGGACATTATGAAAAGAAGCATATATATCCAATTTAGATATTGTTGAACTTCATAAGAAAAAATCAGAATTCAATTTTGAGAGCTTTCAAAAAAATCTACATGAAAAATTTAAGGAATTGTTTAATAAAGTAGATGAATTAGAAGAAATGATATTTAGAAATATCAGAAATATGATAACACTTAACATGAAGAAGTTACACTCATAAACTTAACAGAACCGCAGGATCATAGGCAAGATACATGGTGCAACAAAAGATCCAAGTCCTGCTAGTGTAGCTACTGCTGGAGTTATTTCAGCCACAATTTAAAATTCCAATTTTTACTTTAAAGTATTCTTCCATATTTTATCCCAATTTTATGGCAATCCGTTTTTAACTGGGAATATACGTAATTTCTGTATGAACAAGCGTTTCATCATAGTGGGGATTGCATTAGGAATTATAGTTACACTTGCTGTAATTATTGGCTCTCCAGCACTAGGTGGCTTTGATGCTATGCGCTAGTTATCTTATTCTTGCGTAGGCTTTATCAAAAATTTCTATAGATTTCTCAATATCTCTATCTGATAGCCAGGCTGTGACTGAAATTCTCAGTCTTGCTTGGTTTTTCTGAACAGTTGGATATCTGATTGGTTGTGCAAATACTCCATTAGCAAGCAAATATTTCCCAAAGTCCATTGCAGATTTTTCGTTTCCAATAATTATTGGAATTATGTGAGTTTCAGAGTTTATCTCATACCCAATTTGTCTTAGACCCTTTGCGATATTTTTTGTATTTTTTTCTAGTTTCTTTCTTTGTTTTTCCCTATTAGAATTGAATCTCTTTGTTGAATGTTCAACTAAAAATGACGGAAGTGCAGATGTATAGATAAATGATTTTGATTTGTTAATACATAAATCAATTACGTTATTTTTTGATGCAACATATCCACCAAATGATCCTAATCCTTTACTTAGACTGCTAATGTATACATCAATTTTTTTTGCCACACCAAAATGATTTGGAGTTCCTTTACCGTCTTTACTAACAACAAAATCTCCATGTGCATCATCAATTATTGTAATTGCATTTGCTTTTTCTGAAATTTCTGTGATTTGTTTTAATGATGAAAAATCTCCATCCATACTAAATATTCCTTCAGTAATGATAAACTTGTTTTTTCCTTTCTGTTTTAGTTTTTTTTGTAAATCTGATACATCATTATGTCTGTACACTGAAACTTTGGCATCAGATAACTTGCATGATTCGATAATGCTTGCATGATTTAGCTCATCACTTAGAATCAAATCTCCTTTTTCTGCAATTGCTGAGATTGCGCCAAGATTTGTCATATATCCTGTAGGAAAAATCAAACTGTTTTGTTGATATTTGTGTTTGGCAAGGCTGTCTTCTAATTTTTTGTATGTTTGATCATTCCCTGATACTAGTCTTGAACTTGATTGAAGTTGGTTGATTTGCATCTTTGTTGTTGGGATTCCAAGATAATCATTTGAGCATAAATTGAGGAGTTTTTTACCATTAATTATAATGTATGCTCCTTGGGCTTTTCCATATCGTAGTTTTCTGTGCAGATCATTTTTTTTGATCTTTTGGAGTTCTGAATTGATAAAATCCAGCTTATGCTTTGAGGCCAATTTTTTCTATCATACTGCGGTCTTTTTTAGCCTCATTTCCGCCTAGTGTGAGGTAGCCAGCAGTAATGATTCCATTTGCCCCACTTTGAAGTAATTCTTCTCCTGCATCATCAAGCTGTGTTTCTCTTCCTCCAGAAATTTTGATTACAGATTCAGGTAACAAGAATCTGATCACAGAAAATATTCTGATGATTTCAGAGTTTGGAAGTTCTGTTTGTAATTCAAGCGGTGTTCCAGGAATTGGAACTAGAATGTTTATTGTAACTTCTTCAGGAAATAATCGCCCTAATTCTAATGCAAGCTCTAATCTTTGTTCTCGTGATTCTCCTAATCCAATAATTCCTCCAGTACAAAGTTCTAGCCCTGCATCTCTTGCGATTCCTAATGTTTCTAATCTATCTTCGTAAGTGTGGGTTGCACAAATTTCTGAGAATTTTGATTTTGCAGTCTCTAAATTATGATTGTATCTTTTTACTTTGAGTTCTTTTAGCTTTTCTGCCTGTTCTTTTGTTAGAAATCCCAAACTGCATTCTACACTTATTCCAACTTTATTGTTAATCTCAGAAATTATCTTCCATACTTTTTCAAAATCTTTTGAAGATGGTTCTCTCCATGCAGCTACAAGACAATATGATTCTGCACCTTCTTCTTTTGCTTTTTGTGCTTTTTGAACTACTTCTTCAGGAGATGGTAATTGATACGTATCAATTCCTGTATCAAAAAATGCAGATTGTCCACAAAAAGTACAATCTTCACTACATGCATTTTTTTTAATATTGTTTAATTGCTCAACATATACTTTTTCACCGTTAAAATCTCGTGTAATTTCATTTGCACATCTTGCTAAATCATTTAGATTTTCATCTGGAATGTTGATTAATTTCTCTGCATCTTCAGATGAAATTCCATTTCCTGAAAATACTTTTTCTTGACATTCTTTGATAAATTCTAGAGTATTCATGATGTTCTTCTCCAATATTCCATTTATAACAATAATGGAAATGTTAACCTTGGCGAATACGAAGGGTTAACGCTTAAACTACCTTGGGGGCTGCAGCCTGAATTGTCTTAATTGTCCTATTTAGGAGAGAATCCAACTCATTTTCTGAGATTGCCAGGAGTGGAACTAACATGACGATATTCCCAAGAGTTCGGAGGTAGATTCCTTGCTTTTTACCTTCTTCAAAGAATATCTTGTTGATTGATTTTTTGGGATGAATTGGGGTCTTTTTCTTCTTATCAGTAACTAATTCGATTCCCATGAGCATTCCTTTGTGTCTAATGTCTCCTACAATGTCTATCTCTGAAATTTCTTGATAGTATTTTTCAAAAACTTTAGATGTTTTTTGAATTTTTTTAATTAAGTTGTTTTTTTGATACATTTTGAGATTCTCACTTGCAACTGCTGCAGCAATTGGATTTCCAGTGTATGTGTGTCCATGAAATAGATGTTTCCAATCATCAAACTCTCCTAAAAATGAATCATAGATTTTCTTTGTTGCCAACGTTGCAGCCATTGTGAGATACCCTCCTGTTAACATCTTACCATATGCGACAATATCTGGTATGCTTTTCTGTTCTTCATATTGTATCATTGACCCTAGTCTTCCAAAACTTGTTGCAATTTCATCTAACACAAACAACACATCATGTTTTTTACAAATCTGACTAATCTTTTTTTGAAATCCTTTTGGATAAATTATGACTCCCCCTGCAACTTGTGCTCCACTTTCCATAATAAAAGCTGCAATGTTGTTATTTTTTGCTAATCTTTTCTCAATTTTTTCTAAACAATAATTTTGATAATCTGAAAATGAAAATCCTTTTGGAACTCTATACTTGTTTGGAACTGGAAACTGTATTGTTGAAAATAGTTGTTTTTTGAATTTACCAAAAAATTCTGGAACATATCCAACTGACATTGCGCCAAAAGTATCTCCGTGATAACCATTTTCTACTGTTGCAATTTGTGTTTTTTTATTTTCACCAATATTTTTCCAATACTGTAGTGATAGTTTGATTGCAATTTCCATTGCAGACGAACCATTATCTGAATAAAACACCTTGTGCATCTTTGGAGAAATTTTCACTAGGTTTGCTGCCAATCTCTCAGCAGGCTCATTTGTAAGGTTAAACATTGAAGAGTGTTGTAGTTTTTTGCTTTGATTTGTGATTGTTTTGACTAGTTGAGAATTTGAATGGCCCCATACATTGCACCACATCGATGCAACAGCATCAATCATCTTATTTCCTTTAGAATCTGTAAGCCAGACTCCTTTTGCCTTTGTAATCTTGCTAAACTCAGACCATTCTTTCATCTGAGTATTTGGATGCCATACATAACTGGAATTTCTCAAGTAGCTTGAATAATTGGGATCTTCATAAAAATTCAACGATAAAGTTAATCAAGCATTATTCTTGACAGATTCTGTTGAAATCACTTTTTGTTGCAGGAAATGATACTGATGTTGGCAAAACCTACATTACAGCAGGTTTGGCTATAACTCTTCGAAAAATAGGCTTTGATGTAGGAGTAATGAAGCCTTTTGCGGCAGGTACAGCACAAAAAAAGGGTTACAAATCTGAAGATGTTGAGATCTTATCTAATGCTGCTCAGATAAATGATCCTGAAAATCTTATAAATCCTCAATTTTTCCCAATTCCTGCTTCTCCATATACTGCTTGGAAAAACCTAAAGACAAAACCAAAAATCAATTCTGTATTAACAGCATACAAAAAACTCTCGAAATTACATTCCATGCTTCTAGTGGAAGGAATGGGAGGAATTATGACACCAATTCTCAAAGATTATTTTGTTACTGATTTAATCAAAGACATGAAAATCCCATCAATTATTGTTACAAGAAGTAGAGTAGGGACAGTAAATCACACTATAATGACAGTAAAAATGTGTCAAAAATACAAAATTCCAATCAAAGGAATAATCATCAATGATTTTGATTCTGATGGATACAAAATTAAAGAATTAACACGTGATTTGAAAAATCTAACTGGCGTGCCTATCTTAGGTTCAATTCCTTTTATCAAAGACATGAGTGACTCCTCTATGCACAGAATTTTTAAGAAAAATCTTAACATGGAATTAATTTTAAAGTGAATAAAATGACGTTTCAATCTTACATTTACAAAAATTTATGGCTTCAAGTAATTCTCTCATTAATCATTGGTCTAGGTGTAGGGCTGATTTTTGATGATGAGGTTGGTCTCGGTTTAGATGATGATACATTAGATGCTATGGTATCATATCTCAAAATCCCTGCTAACATATTTTTGAGTGTAATTTTGATGATTATTGTTCCATTAATTTTTACATCAATTGTCGTTGCTATTGCTAATTTAAGAGCAAAAGAAAAGATGAAAACTCTTGGATTGGGAATTGATGTTTATTTTGTAATTACTACAACAATTGCAATTCTAATTGCAATAACTCTTGCATCAATTATTGCTCCTGGAAGTATTCTAGATCTTACTGCACTTCAAGAAACCCATGATCTTTCTGAAGCTGATTTAAAAGTTACAGAAGGATTTTCCTTAGATGATATTCCTGATACCGTATCAAACATTATTCCAAGAAACCCAATTCTTTCTTATCTTGAAGGACAGATGTTTAGTATTTTGGTGATGGCAGTTATTGCTGGTCTGTCAATGGCTGCTCTTCCAAAAGATTCAGTCAAACCACTGTTGGATTTACTAGAATCTATTCAAAAAATTACGTTATACATTTTACTTATGGCTATAAAGATTGTACCGTTTGCCGTTTTTGGTTTGATTGTAGGTATGATTACACAAGTTGGAGTGGAAACAATGGCTGGACTTGGGGTATACATGGTAACTGTAGTTCTTGGTCTTGGAGCTATGCTGCTAGTATACACAATGATCATAAAGTTTGTAGCAAAACGACCTATTTCTTCTACATTTTCAAAATTCCGTAATCTGCAAACATTGGCTTTCTCAACAGCAAGTTCAATGGCAACAATGCCAATGACATTAAAGACTGCCGAAGAAGATCTCAAGTTAGATAACCGTGTTTCGAAATTTGTAATTCCTCTTGGAACTACAGTAAATATGGATGGTACTGCTTTGTATCAAGTAATTGCTGTCTTCTTTTTAGCATAACTCTTTGCAATTGAGTTGAGTGTGCTTTCTATACTTGTGATTATTATTACTTCACTTTTAGCCTCAATTGGAACTCCTGCTGTTCCAGGAGCTGGAACAATTGTCTTATCTACAATTCTGATAACAGTTGGAATCCCTCCTGTTGGAATATTGTTATTGCTTTCTGTAGATAGAATCTTGGATATGATTAGAACTATGGTTAATGTTACAGGTGATCTTACAGCTAGTTGTGCGTTTGATCAAATAATACGTGATAAGAGCTAAACTCGTAAAATTTTGAATTTGTTTACTCCTCCAACATTACTGAATTGAGCAATTTCAAAGATGATTTTTGAAAACGTACTGTTTTCTTTAGATAAAACAAAAGATTTTTTTCCATTGGGACGTTTTCAGATAAACCAAGCCATATGTTTTCTTTTACAGTTTGAATTTTTTCGAATTGAGATATTTTTTCTTCAATGATTTTAGTATCTGATGACTTTGGAATGCAAATTAATAATGTCTTTTTTTGATCAATTTCTAGTGTTTTAGTATCTGGAATGACTATGTCCAACTCAATTCCTTGAAATTCCATCTTTCTTTGACTTGTAATTAGTGCATTTGTTAGTAAATAATGAAGGATACCTGTTGCTAAAACCCCAACTACTTCATCTTTTCCCCCATTGTGAGGATTTTATCATAACAATTCTTTATGATTTCATCAATTACCTTGTCAAATTTTTTCTCAGAAATTAATTGTGGAATTGATTTTGAGTTACTGATGTAATCAAATAGAAAATCCTTTACTGGATTTACCTCTTCTTGCATTATTCAGTAAAGATGTAACGTCTTTCGCCTCTAGACTCTGTTTCAGTTTTTACATCAACTAAGACAAATTCTTTCTTTGCATCCATCATTGATTCGCTTGGTGCTAGCTTGTTTTCATGAAGTTTTTCATATTCTTCCCAAGTTAGTTTTCTTCTTTCTCCAATCTCTGCTTCTAGGTTCATGTTCTTTACAATCTCTTTGTATTCTGGTTGAATGACTCCGCTGAACACCATTGCACTACTTCCACTACCATATGAGCCAAATCCAATTCGTTTTTCTTCCAACTCAATTCCTTTTTGGTATTCAAACTCGAGACTACTTCTAAAGCCCAAATATAGTGATGCAGTATACAGATTACCAATCATGCTTGATGCAATCAATGAACTTGCAAGTTTTGCTTCGTATACTTCTTGGAATTCAGGTGTTTGAGTAAATAATTTAGTAAATTCATGGTCTTTTACCATAAACTCTTCATCGCCTAATACTGATTCAATTGTTCCACGTGGGTCTTTAGGTATTGGTTCCTCGATTCCTATTTTTTGTAATACTTCCTTCCATCGTGGTAACTGACGCCATTCATGTCTAACTAGATATGCTAATGCTTTTTTCCCCATGTTACTGTATGGTAAGTGCATGTTGATGTAATCCATATGATCAAGGATTGTTTCATCCGGCTCTATCTTGATTAATTCTGATGAGATTACCTTTTCCTTGTAAGCTTCAAGGGCTTTTCTTACTTGAATCATATAGAGTAAATTAGAATATTGCCCATGAACAATTGGAGTTTCTTTCCCAAATGGTCTGTAAAAATCATATTCGTCTTTAATGGATGTTGATGTTACTTTAGGATCAAACGCCAATAGTCTTGGCTCATCATTTAGAAGCATTACAACTGCTCCTGCTCCTTGAGTCATTTCACCACTAGAACCCATATCATATTTTGCGATATCTGATACCACTACAAGAGCATACTTTCCTTCTGCTTCTCCGGCTCTAATCCAATTTGTATTATCATATAATGCGTAAGAACCACTAACACAAGCAAATTTGGTTTCAACTCCTCCACAGTGCTCAAATGCACCTTGACCATAAACCTGTTCTAACATTCCAATAACGTAGGAGTTCATTGCTTTTGATTCATCAAATGATGATTCAGTTGAAACGTATAATCTTCCAATATCTTCTGGAGATAGTTTGTTTTTTTGCATAATTTTCAAACATGCGTTTGCTGCAAGAATTGCTGGGTCTTGGTTTGCATCAACTATTGCCATTTGAGAAATACCTAGACCTTTTTGCAGTTTGATAGGGTCTAAACCTCTGGCTGCTGCAAAATCTGACGCATCAAGATACAATCTAGGGATGTATATTGCAATATCATCAATTCCTGCTGCCATAAGCTGCCTCACGATAATTCACTAATAAGGTTATTGTGTCAATTTCTATCTAATAGGAAGGGAAATTTTGTACTTTTTTTGTCCTTTTTTCGTTATTTGATCGCTATTTTTTTCACTTTTCTAATTCTGTTTCAAAAATATTTTCAAACACTTCATGTGGTTGTGCACCGAAAACTCTTGAAACTTTTCCATCAGGACCAATGACAAAAAATGCAGGCGTACCCGTTAATTCCAGAGCTTTTGCATCGTTGTTACTTGCAAGAATTGTTGGAGAGTGAGTACTAGATAACATGCATTCAGACCATTATTCAACATCTAAACCAATTTTTTCAGCAAACTTCAACAAATTTTCTGAAGATGCCCATCCATTATTTTCTCCAGTCCAATTAGTGTACAAAATATCGTGGTATTCCCAAAACAATCCTTGTTCATTTGCACAATGTGCTCCATATGATGTGTTTACAGAGTCTGACCCAATTATGTTGTAATCTTTGAAGATCATTTTGACCTTGCCTGTTTCTACATAATTTGTCAGAATCTCATCTTCTGTAGAATGAAAGAAGACATTACAAAAATGACATTGATAATCTCCAAATTCTACTAACGTAACAGGTGCGTTAGCACCTCCCAGTATTGGTGACCCATTACCCATGAACGTCTCCATAGTAACTTTTGGTGGTCCTGCTTGTTGGACAGTTGGTGCAGGTTCTATTACTAATTCCGTTTCCTTAGAAATATTATCAACCCTAAGAACACTATAACTAATACAATTGCTGAAATTCCAGATCCTATAGCAAGCGAAGGACCATAAATCATCAAATTTTAGAATTTTTTAACCCATTTAGTCTTTGTGAAGTTGTTCTCAATTATCTGTTGGAATATTTCCTAGACTGAATAATTGTAGTATTTCTAAAGATTTTGATTCATCATTTTCAGCATTAATTGTAATTGTTAATGTCTCTCTTTTAGAATTATCAGGAATTGTATATTGTGATTCGAATAATCCTTCCTTATTAGTTATTCCTTCATCTGAAAAAACTATTGTTCCTTCTACATCAGTAATAGAAATACTAACACTCATGTCCGAAATATGTCCATAATTTTGATGAAAATCATTTCGTTTGTTTTGTTGTTCATCAAAAATCTTAACATCAATTTGCACAACTTGTTTTGAATGAGCTCTTTGTGTATATTGTATAGATATTGCTAAATCATCATTTTTTTCTGTAGGTTCTATAGTTGTTGTTTTCTCATCAAAATTCAAATCAACAAATTTCCCTCCAATGAAAATTATTCCATGTGTATTGATCTTATCATTTGAAACTTTTGAGTATGTAATGTATGGAAATCCTTCAGCAGTCTGTCCTGATACACGAATAATATTTCCATTGAAGAATTCTCTAATAGTCAGTTCATTGCTTATTTGAAATTGATTTACATTTGTTTCAAGTTCGCCTGTTTGCAAAAATCAATATCGCTAATAGGATCAATTTCTGCAAAAGCAAAATTCATAGTAAAACCAAGAGTAAAAACAATAACTGCTGGTAATACGTAGAAAATATTCATTGTATGTAGTTAAATTCACTAGTCATTATTTAATAAACAATTTTTATGCTAGATTATACTGGAGAGTCAATAATGAGTTCTAAATCCCCTGTGCTAATCATAGAAGACAGTCCTGCTGTAGGTATGTTGTTGACTGAATTTGTAAAGAAATTGGGATATGATGATGTGCACACTACTACCACCGGTCAGGAAGGAATATCTCTTTTCAAAGTAATTGTCGATACCAAAGAGACGCCATTGGTATTTTTGGATTATAATCTGCCTGATACTAATGCACATTCTGTCATGTCTCAAATTTTGACAATAAAACCATATACAAAAATCATCATTGAAACTGCAAATAGTAAAGAAGATGAAAAAATCAAAGAAGTTATTGGATTAGGTGCATATCACTATATTCAAAAACCTCTTCGTTTTCATGAAATTGAAAAAATTATAACAATTTTAGAAGAAGAATAATCCTTCTTTGAACGTGAATCAGAACAAGTAAAAGAATTAGAAGAAGCAGTAAAACAATCCCAAGAAAAAACACAAGATCATATTGATTTTATTTTAAAATCTGCAAATCAAATCAGTCTAAACAAAATTACAAACATTCTTGGTTTTTCTGATGATTTTATTTTGTCTTATTTAGAAAAATTGGAAAAAGAAGGAAAAATAATGAAATTAGAAGATAAAAAAAGAAGTTACTTGTAATCAATGTGATTCTGTTAGAACATCTCAGATTTTTTATTGTCCAAACTGCAAAAGTTCTGACTTCAAACTAGGTAAACTAATTGAACATTATGATTGTGGAAATATCACTGAAAAAAGCACCTATGATAACGATACATGTCCTAATTGTAAAAAAGAGATCAAAGCATTAGGTGTTGATTATAGAGTTATGCAAAATCATTACATTTGTAATAATTGCAAGGAATTCTTTCCAGAAATTTCTATGGAGTATTTTTGTTTAAAATGTAAAAATAGATTCAAACTAGAAGACGCTAGGTGGAATTCCTATCTCTAATTCTTCTGACTTAGTTAATGATTGAACATAATTTACTCCAGCATACATACCGTTAGCAAAAACTTCAATTTTGTATCGATGATTTTCTGGAACAGTGATAAGTTCAGGGTTGCTTTCTAAGCTTTTTTCAATTATTGGATTTTTATCAAAGTCTTGATAGACTAGAATTTTCATTTCATTATGATCTGCTATATCTCCATTAGTGTATTTTATTTCAACTTGAATTGTTTTTTGTTCTTCTGCAAAAACATCTTCAAACGATACATAAACTATGAATGATGTGATTAATACTGCTATTAAAAAAATATTATTTATCTCCATCAACCCCTATTCTTTTTGCACTAGTCCAAGTAGCTTTTCTTTTAGTTAATTGTTCTATAATTGCTTTTAGTAGCAAAAAGTCTATGATTTGTTTGAATCCATAAACAAGAAATATTACATGCCAAGTTAACTTTGGATCTTCCCCATCAATCCGTTTGCTAATGCTGTCATCAGATAGTGAACAGTTACAAAAATTAGAGAAATTTGTAAAATGTACCATCCATCTCCTAATGCAATACCTACTAATGCATTAATTGCTGCAACAAAACCGATTATAGGCGTAACAACCATTCCTAAAAAGAAATAAGGTAATGATAATCTCTGCAAATAACCAAATCGAGGATTTATGAGTGCGTCAGAATGTCTTTTGAGTACCTGAATATTTCCTCGATACCATCTTTTTCTTTGAGCAACAAAATCTTTCATAGTATTTGGGGCCTCAGTATATGCTGTAGCTTTAGTACTACCTTGTATGATTAATCCTGCTTTTAGGAGTTTTACTGTTTGATCAAAGTCTTCTACTATGGTGTCTTTCCCATATGCGTCTGCTTCTGTTAAAAATGACTTCTTGAATGCTCCTAATGCTCCAGGAACCATTGTGATTGAACCAAATATATCGAGTGCCCTTCTAACGATTTGAATTCCTGTAATGTATTCCAAAGCTTGATATTTGGTTAATCAATTCATTCCGTTTCTTACTTTGATGTTGCCTGCAACAGCTGCAACATGTTCGTTGATTTCAAATCCTTTTACAATTTCTTTAAGAGAATTACGATCAATTATTGTATCTGCATCTACAATTACTATTACATCTCCTTTAGCATATACTGTTCCATAGTTTAGAGCAGTTGCTTTTCCTCCATTTTCTTTATGTAATACTCTAATTTTGTTTAGGGATTGTAGTGGTAGAAAATATTACAATCACATAGGTTCACCCACAACCCCCATTTCGGGCACCAGGGCCATGTGTTTTCAGTGAAGCAAATCAAATTCCACTGGAAGATTTGACACCAGAAACAAAAGACGATGATTCAGAACCGCTCACTGATCAAAATTAATCAATAACGTGGCGTCTCTATCTGTTTACATGACTAAACACCACAACCAATATTAATAAAAAACGATATCAGGGACACGTTGCACAAGTCAATCATAAAAAAGGCTGTCAGTTACTACACGGATAGATTAAAGTCAATATCAGGTGATGGGGAAACAATAAGTCCCAAATTATCAATAATATCAGAATCCATAGACAGTCACATCATACAACTAAACAGATTCATGGATAACTTGCCTGATGACATTGCTGAAAACAATCATGTATCTGATGAGGTCAAAAAAACAATATGTTATGCATTGGATGTATACTCAAAGGGATTACATGAAACATTAAAGAACATGTCAGAAAAACTCGATGTAAGAATAGAGTTGTCTTCTGTAAATGAAGAAATACAAAAAACAGACGAGTTAAGAGAGAAAATTTGTGAAAGAGTCATAGGATTTTTTGCTTAGGTACTCTGTATGTTGAGACCCTGATACTATCATCTGATCTCCTTTGCATATCCCATAGACACTAAATGAAGGCTCAAAGATCGTTCTTCGGACAAAATCAAATCACCCAACTCTCTTCCAAAGGAATCCCGTTCCCCTGAATACACATACACAAATGGTTTCCACTTTGGCAGCAGTTCTTTTACATAGTTTGCAGTTTTGATTCCTTTCTTTGATTTTCTCTTCCCTCTGGTTTTAGGTGCGTCAATTCCTGCAATCCTTACCTTGACTTTTTGCTGTACTGTGACCTGTACGATATCAAGACTTTCAAATGTTTTTTAGACGAGTATGTTTTATTCTTATTTTATTAAGTAAAATGATAGGAATAGTTCAAAATAAAGCCTATACTCTCTTGCATCTGCCAAACTTTCCATACTCAACCAAATGTATCATCTACAAAACCCTCATCCTCGGCATCTATAATGTTAAGATGAATCAGTATCTCTTCTCCTCTTTTTGTCATGATTTGCATAATGATATCGCATAATTTCTAGATTCTCTTTATGTTGTTTACTGTTAGTAACCTCTGCCTTGTTATGGTCCCTTTTGGTTTTGTCCGCAACACATAGTTACAGACTGCAGTGTTTTTGGCACATCAAATATTTCGATTCCCCTTGAACTTTTTGGGCCTTGTATTTTGTGCAGGTTCCGTTACAGGTCATCATATCAAAATAGTTTGAAATGATATTATTTTATGAATGTTATAAGATCTAATTTGACCAAAACATTTTATATTAATCAACATATTTTACCTGTTTAATAGTTAATTTATCAATTTTGACATCCATTGCATTTAGTGCATCAACTGCAATTTGTTGATCAATTTCTTTAGGCACATTGATGGTTTTGTCTTTCATCTTTTTGTGATTTTTCATGATATACAAAACAGAAAGGATTTGGTTTGAAAAAGACTGTGCCATAATTTCAGGAGGATTGCCTTCTGCCGCAACTAGATTTACAAGCCTGCCTTTTCCAATCAAGTAGACTTTTTTTCCGTTTTTTAAAACACATTCATCAAGGTTTGGTCTGATTTGCTTGACAGACTTTGAAGATTTTAACAAGAATTTACTGTCAATTTCTACATCAAAGTGACCGACATTTCCCAGGATTGCGCCGTCTTTCATTTGTAATATGTGCTCTTTGCGAATTACACTAGTCATTCCAGTACAAGTGACAAACACATCTCCAATCTTTGCTGCTTGTGCCATTGGCATTACTTCAAATCCATCCATATGAGCTTCAAGTGCTTTTACAGGATCAACTTCAGTTACAATTACTTTGGAACCAATTCCACGATATCTTGATGCAACACCACGTCCAACCCAACCATATCCAGCAACCACTACACGTTTTGATGTCACAAGCAAGTTCATTGTACGCAGATACCCGTCTATGGTACTTTGACCTACGCCATACCTGTTATCAAACATATGCTTTGTATGTGCTGCATTAACTAAAATTACTGGATATCTTAATCTGCCTTGTTTTTCTAATATTCTAATTCGGGTAACACCAGTATTGGTCTCTTCTGTTGCACCTAAAACTAACATATTTTGAAATCTATCATCAGAATGTACTTTGGTGTTCAACTCAGCACCATCATCAACAAGAATAATTGGTTTATGTTTTAGAACTTGTTCAATACACCAATCATGGTCTTTTATGGACTGTTTATTCCATGCATATGTAATAATTCCTCTAGATATAAGAAACGCTGCAATATCATCTTGTGTACTTAGAGGTCCACCACCACAACAGACTACAGTTGCTCCCAATTCTTTCATACCAATTAGTAAAACAGATGTCTCTTTTGTAATGGTAAGACAAACGCCAATGATAATTCCCTTTAAAGGTTGCATTTTCTTGTAACGATTAATTGTATTATCTAAAATTTGCATGTGAGATCTGGCCCAGTGGTAAGACAATTTTCCTTTTTTGATTAATTCTGTATTAGTTTTTGCTTTTTTCAATATTTGTTGTCTTTAATTGCATCTATAAAATTCTAGGTAATACTTACTCTTTTGGAGCAGGCTTTACAAGTCATTTCAAAAAAGGATAATTAAAAACATGCAAAAAATTAAAACTAGTTACCAGCCAGGTATTTTTTCATTTTTGTGTAATGTTGCGGAAACTTGTCAATTAACTGTTTAGTATGAATAATTTGCATATCTTCATAATCAAATCCTGGGCCTACTGCCTCCCCAATTAAATTATATTCTCCATCTAACAATTCATAACACTTCCAACAATTTGCAGGAGTAACAAGTTGGAGCTTATGGCCATTTAAAATATCAGGACCCAAAATATGTTCTTCTAAATTTCCATCAGGCTTGATCAAGATTACTTTTAGAGGACCACCAAGATGATAGTAAATGACAAGATCTGACTTGTTAGAAATGAGATGGCTTATTGGTTTTTTATGTGTAATCATATAATATATCGAAGTCAATGCGTTTCGTTTCACATTATTATCAGTAAGGGTTTTTTTAGATCTAAATGTTTCAAAAAAATATCCTCCCTCAACATGTTTTTCTAATCTCAAGGCAGAGATTATTTTCAGGTAATCCATTTTACTTTTCATTTTCATAGATGCAACTATTATTTACTTTACTATCAGAAATATCCGAACATACTTGTTTGTTAAAATATAGTAAAAATTACTATACATCAATCAGAAATTAGCAATTATTTTAAACAAAACAATACCCTGATAAAAAATTTAAAAAGAAATCTTGTAGATTTCCCCGTTTTTATATCGTCTATTGATGCGAACCTTCAATCGTTTGATATCTGCTAGCGTCTTTTTGACTCCACGTTCATGCTGTAACATCATAGATTTTACACCAGGCAAATTCCATTTTTGATAAGATTTTGCCTTTGCCAAAGACTTTTTCTCATGTTTCAGATCCTTTTGCAAAAACTTTAACTGTGCCTTTAGTTGATCAGTTAGATTCTGTTTTGCCCTATGACTATGTTGCATGAGTAATGGTACCTCCAGTATTTTGTCCAGAATTTTCAGTCTTTGGTTTTGCGTATCCGCCAAGCACCAACCTATCTACAGTCATTACAGCTGCCAAATTAACTGCAATCTGTGTTAGGAATTGTTGTAATGTTACAACATGTATCGTCTCGCCGTTGTATGCCGTATACACAAATGCAATGACTCCAACTATAATTCCAAGTAATGTAGTTCTGCCAATCTTGGCATAGTCAAGTACGGTTTTTTCACCAGCCAAGGATCGTGCAAACTTTTTTGCAAATCCTGTGCTACTATAATATATGCCAGCTGCTGGAAACGACAAAAATCCTACTACATATGACCAATCAGCAAGAATGGCGTTTTGTGTAGGTTCTTGTGCATGAACGTATCCTGTTGTTGTTCCTACTAGAATTCCTGCCGTAATCAATACAGCAAAAATTATTAGAATTTTTTTCATTAAATTTTTTGGCAAATTTTTTGCTTAAAGGAAGTATTTGACGTAGAGAGCGGGATTTGAACCTGCGAACCGTTCAATGTATTTACTTATAAGACAAACGTCTTGATGGGTAAATGATGCTATTAGTTGATCCATTGCAAGCCGTATTTTTTTAATAGTGGATTTGTTTCTGTTACAAACTGTTCTCTGCCAATACACGATACCTCTTTGTTATCAGGGTTAGTTGGATTAATTGATTCTACAGTACCGTTAGTGTCAATATCTATTCCCCACGGTCTTTTTGAGATTACCATGCAGTAACCCTTGTTGACAGAGTCACTTATTACAAAATAATAAAAAGTTGAATTAGACACATCACTAACTTTAATAATCTTTTTCCAGTACGTTCCAGTCAAATTTTTCTTTGGGGATAACTGTTCTAATCTATACCTTGTAACTGCCTTCATTATGTTGTCATATTCTACTTGATTTTTGATTTTCAATATGTCTGGCATTATACGCCAAAAGACATTAAAAACAAAAAAGAAGTATTCGTGAAATGTTAAACGGTGTGTGATTTCACTTTGTCAACTACTTTGTCAGGTGTGGAATCGTTTGGTTTTGTGATGTTTTGAGATGAAAATTTTCCCAATGTTTCATTTCTCTGGGTTTTGGCATCTCTGTCATACAACTCAAAGTCATCACCATTTAGATACTCTAGCCTCATCTCATATTTCTTATCACCGTTTTTGATGACAAACTTGAGGCTTGGTGGAGAATCACCTTCCCAATCAACCCTATCGCCAAACTCAGAATTGATTTTAGATTTTACTTGATCGGCAAATTGTTTTGCACGATCTCTTTGTGAACCAGATTCACTCATAATTGTTTCAGGTTATTCAAAGATATAAAGTGGATAATAGATGATTATCAATCTTATTTTCTTAGATGCTCATCTATCCTTCCACACAACACATCAATTTTAGAAGACAACTCCTTGACATCCTTTTTTAATTCATCGAGGTCCTCCTTTTTGTAATCTTGTGTTGCTTTAATGTGCGACACTTCGGCACGAAGCAAATACAGCTTGCGGTACAAAAACGCAACAGGGGCTGACAATACAACCCATGCATAGTGCAGATAGTTTAGCTCATCACTCACTGGAGTGACAGCTCCTGATGTCTTCTATATACAAACACTCCATCATCACCAGAGTCTGCTCTTTGCTGTGTGGTGTTATTTTCTGAATCAGCATCTGCTCCATGATACCCTCCAAAGCCACCAGACACATCAACTGTAATGCCAGATTCATCAGGAATATCATCATACACTAAAAATACGATTCCGCCTTGACTTCCCTTAGAACCCAAAGTTCCATGTTCTGATGCAGTATCACCTGCACTCCAACCAGCACAACCATTTCCAGTGCAGCTAAGAACACTACTTTGAGCACCAGTCCCCTTGTTGCCATCTATTCCATTAATGCCGTTTGCAAGAA
Organism: Candidatus Nitrosopumilus sp.; assembly: GCA_965215075.1. Classification (GTDB taxonomy): domain Archaea; phylum Thermoproteota; class Nitrososphaeria; order Nitrososphaerales; family Nitrosopumilaceae; genus Nitrosopumilus. The sequence goes on along the minus strand of OZ244033.1, from coordinate 1,192,886 downwards.
TTGTTATCTTGTCTGTAATGTTTCGGATATACAAGGCAAGTTTTCCGCCACCTCGTACTCCGTCTGCACCATCAGCTGCTCTGCCTCCATCTCCACCATCTCTTCCAAATCCTCTCAAATCAGGGCCTGATTTTCTAATATAATATCCTGAACCGCCATGCCCACCATCACCTGACTCTTGTGCTGCAGTACCATCACTTCCCACACCACCAATAATGTTGTTTTTGAATTTTGATGCAAAGGCATCAACTATTAAAGAATCATCAATGATGCCAGCCATTACATTAAGGTCAGTGCACATTGTAGCATTTGTTGGCTGGGTCTTCTCAGAGATACCACCAGGTTTTCCTGGCAGTCCCCTATCAGGACTAATAGTGTAACTTCCACCTGCACCACCAATACCTGGAGTGGTAGTTCCCTTGAGACCACCAGCACATCCAGTTGGCTCTACTAGTATCTTGCCTGATTCACCTTGCGTGTATCTCTCACATCTAATGATACTAGCAGTTGTAATTATGGTGCCATGATTGGTAATGGAATGGTACTCTTTATCACCAATAGTTATTGTTTGGCCTTCACTAACTGTGATATCTTTTGCAGAGTCGCCAAATAATTTTTTGAGTGTAGTGGCATTTACAATAATAGAGTTTGCTCCTATATACAAAGAATTTCTTGCCCTTACTGCAAAATAGTACGTAACACCAGGTAATAGCTGGTCTACAAGAAGATTAGTAATATTGCCATGGCTATGTATTTTTGGCTCTACAGAGTCTGTAGATATTAAAGCATCATAGCCTGTAATTGGCAATCCGCCATTATCAGCTGGTGCATCCCATTGAATCTGGGCCAATCTTTCAGATAGTATGGTTACTCTCAAGTTGACAGGAGGCAATGGTGCACGAATTGGTATATTCACTATAGATACAGCTGATGGTAGTGACTCTATACCATCAATTACATATACCACATAATACTCGTATACCTTGTTGCCTTGTATGGTATAATCCTCATATGAGATGGCATCTCCAATAATCTCACCTACTAGGGCAAAGCTACCACTATCTCCAAGTCTTCGAAATATCTTGCTTTTTTGGATTGGTATGTTGTTTGTATCAGCTGGTTTATCCCAAGAAAGTTGTGCTGCCATATTATCATGCGTTGTAGTTATAGCAAGGTTTGCAGGTGCTGCATAAAGTGGTGTGGCAGATGCAACATTAGATGGAATTAGGGACTCTTTGCCAGGCTGATTTATTGCATATACCCTAAAGTAGTATTTGGTGCCAGCATCAAGACCTGTAACTATGTGGTGTGAGTTTGGGTTGCCAGTGTCTTCTAGTATTGTCTCAAACCCTGAATCTGCAAAAGTAGACATCTCTATTCTTGTACCTTTTTGTGGTACACCACCTGTATCATCAGGATTGCTCCAGCTTAGTTTGATTTGAGTAGAGTTGTATGGTGTAGTTGTAAGGTTTGTTATAGGATGGGGATGATCAATTGCAGTTCTAGCAGAGATAACACTTGAAAACTCTCCTGCACCCTTTGAGTTGACACCCCTGCACTTGTAGAAATACTCCTCATTGTCATCCAAAGAACCATCAACAAATAAAATGTCTGCACCTTTTTGTGGAATATTAGTTAAGGTGTAAATTAACTTCCATGAAAGATTGTCTTGTGGTGTCTTTGTTCTAAACCATTCTAGTTTTAGTAATGGCAGTCCTCCGTTGTCCTCAGGTGCATCTGTAGTTATCTGGATGTCATCAGATGATATTGGAATGGCTGATATTCGTAGTGGTTTATGTGGTCTGTGTGTGGTACCATCAATGAAATATCCTTCAAGTCTTACTGCAAACTCTCCTTTGATAGATGTAATGTCGACTTTTAATTCTCGTATTCCATCACAGTGCAATAAAACGTCGCGTCTCTCTTCTGTATCTTTGCCTCCCACATTGCCATAATATATGGAGCCAATATCTAGTCCTCCAAACAAGATGTCTGCATAGCAATAGTTAGAGTCTCTTTCATGAGATACTGGCTCTAGTACTGCACGAATTAATCGTAATCTTTTGTCAGCTGGTAACACAACTGAGATTTTAGTTCCCGTACTCTCAAAGTCATTTGACTTTTGAGAAAATAGTTGGGATTCATCAATTATATCATCAATGTACTGCCAGTTTCCCATGATATCATCAAAGCCTCCTGAGAGATTTAGTAGAACCATTCATGTAATCAAATGAATTGTATTGTCGAAATCTTAAAGGAAGTATCTGTGTGAAATATTTTTAAAGAAAACCGTTGTTGAGCATTTCATGACATGTGCAAGATGCAAAAGCAGGATCAAACTATATCCATGTGAGTATTGCGGACATAACGGCATATTTGCTACAACACAAAACATCAAGTGATGACTATTCAGACAATAGATGTTTTTAAAGTATTATTTACATTCCAAATAATGACATTAGCCACTCTATGAAGCCTTTTTGCTCTTTTGGTTTATCATTTGCAATAACTTGGCAGTGGCCATCAACTAGAATGGTTCCCTGTCCGCACTTTTGGACTGATTGTGGTTCTGGATCCATTTGTGGTTCTGATTGTATTACAGTAGACTCTGCTGTAGATTCTATTGTTCTTTTACATTCACCTGTATAATCAAGTTGGATATCATTTGCATCCAAAAAGCACTGATTCATGTAGGTCTCACCATCTACTCCACATACTGGCTCTCCAATTGAAGGACATGTCTTTGGTGGCTCTTGTTCTGATTGTCTTTGCTGTTTTCTTTGCTCTGCTTGCTCTAGTGCCTGTTGCTGTTGCAATGCCATCTGCTCTTCTATTGATAGTGTAGACTCTGGTGTCTTTGGTTTTTTAGGTGGCTGCTCTTTTTGTATTATTTGAGATTGCTCTGGGTCTGGTTGTTGTTGTTCTTGGAGTGGTGGGATGGTAAATGTTAGTGAGTCATGTTCAAATTTAGTAAAAGTCCATACTTTCAATTCATATTCTTTTTCTGCCTCAAGTTGTGGTGAGGAGATGTAAAGTGTTGTTTGGATTTTTGCTCCTCTCTCTAGCAGTTCTACTAATTCATCAATGTTCAGTACTTCAACAACATATCTGTCATCGTACTTTTCAGTTGTACCATGTGGTAAAATAAAATCATCATCAGTTGTAATCTTTATTGATTCAAAATCCAACTTTTCTTTGTCTTCATCTAGTATGTAGATGTAAAACATTCTTTGGTCTTGATGTCTTTTGTAAAATTCATCAGGATCCATTCCTCTTTCGTCAGGCTGTGTCATTGCCCAGTTGATTCCATATTTTTTTGTGCCAGTATTCTCGAATTTTACATCTAAAATAATTTGGTCAGTTTCTGTAAATTCAGAAACATCAACATCAAACTCTGGAGTCTGCAAAATTGTTGTTCTGATTGTACCGTCTTCAAATACAATAGGCTCTGCAAAAACTGGAACCATAAATGAGATTGACAATAAAACCAAGATAGAAGATAAAAATCTCATATGTTGGAATAAAAATTTGCAATTATATGTAATTTTCTACTCAATTACAACGGAATCCGTATCAGAACTACCTGCATCTGTTTGGTTCTCAGGTGTTGCAACAAATGTCCAAGACTGTCCAATCCCATCAGATACATCTGCTAAAACCTCGAATCTGTTTTCTCTTTCATCCATGTCTCTTGGTTCATTTGATCTGGAAATAGTTATGACATGAACTGATCCTGCCACGCCATTTTGATATCTGCTAATAACACACCACTCTCCTCTAAAGTCACTTCCCCACCTTCCCCTTATTCGTGCTATTCCTGATTCGGGAAATGTCACTCTAAGTGAGGAGATTGGTTGTGGTGCAAGGTATGAGCCAGTAGTCACATCTGTTACTTTAGAAAACTCTGAAAGTTCTCCAAGAAACTCTGAGGATGCCCTAAGATAGTAATGTGTTGATGGATTCTTGTTTGGCAGAGTTATGGTTTTGTTTTCTGGTTGGTTAATGTCTGATCCAATGGTTCTATGAATGTCTTGAGAAGGTATCGGTATTGTTAAAAAATTATTTCTAATGTCATGTTCTAATCTAACTTTATCAACTCCTGCTGGAATTGTAACATCAACTGAAATTGTAGTACCACTAACAGAAGCTACAATTTCAGGAACTGGAAGAGGTACGGTAGTTATGGTACCACTCTTCTCTAGAATAATTCTGCCAAACTCATTTCTCACCTTGAAATTGTAAGAGTATTGTACATTTGGTTTTAGTCTCTTTTTTGTAAAGGATTCACTCAAGCTCTGGTACCTGATTATCTCTGCATCTCCTTGTTCATCAGTTAATGTAAAGTTATATCTGTATGTACGGTGTGGTGGAGACACCCAGCTTCCAACTATTGTTTGAAAGTCTGGTGATATTACAGAAAACTTCAAGATTCCATCAGTTAGTGGTGCATCTGTGTTTGTCTGGATTGGGCCTACCCAGTTTGATGTACTAATGATGTTTTTTGCACGAATCCATCCATAATACGTTTGGGAATGATTTAGATTCTCAATTAGTTTTTCAATACCAGAAATATCATTTACAAATACAATATCATCCCCATTTGGCGTTTCGTTCTCATCAACTGATGGCGATGTTGAATAAGCCAAGTCATACGTTATCGGCACATTTCCAGTGTTTGGAGGATTCCATTTTGCCTCAATCTCTGCATCTGATACTCCGACAAACTCAAATGATTCAGGCAAGGAAACGGGAAAATTCTCAACTTCTAGGTTATCTTGAAACGACACCTGTAAGCTAGCACCCCCATCTAGCGTTACAATCTTCCACCTGAACACGTCGCCGGACTGGTATGCAACATCCAAGGCAGTACCAGCTACGGTTAACGTATGGCCCGTACTTTTCATGATTGTTTTTAGTTCAAGGTTTAAAACATCAGGAATATTTGAAAATGAAATGTCAGTATTGCCATCAATTACAACTGACAAAAAGTCCTTTGATACTGTATCCAAATCTATCGTAGTATCGCCTGACATCTCTCCAAGGTTGTTTGGCTCTGCATCAATTCCATCAGTGCCATTTATTGTGGAAATGTCCTGTATCCAAGTCAGGGTACCATCAACATCCTTTACAGTCCACAAAGAGCCAGTTGATATGTTAAGATGCATATCTCCCTCTTTGTCGCCTTCTGCAAATGTAGGATTAAACAAGCCAGATGTAAACTTGTTTCCTCTGTCTCCGTTATTTCCTTGTACTCCTTGGATTCCTTGTATGCCTTGCGGTCCTGTATCTCCAGTATCGCCTTTTGGTCCTGCTGGTCCTTGATTTCCTTGCAGGTTAGTTTGCAGCTGCCAACCTAGACTGGTTTTGACATACCATTCCTTGTTTGTATAATCAAAATAACTATCAAACTGTCTTCCTAAAGATGCAGATGGTGCACCATCACCGTTTAGAACATTGTATCCATCTTCACCTTGTGGTCCAGTATCACCAGTATCGCCTTTAGCACCAAACGCAGTCTGTAGTGTGCCCCAAGAAGTTGCTATATCAGCAGTCTCTGCTATCTTTTGCAATAAAACATTGGTACTTGTAACAAAAAAATCTCCAATCTTTCCTATACTAGTTGACAACACATCGCCTGAACTTTCTGCAAACCACTCATTGCCATTTTCACCATCTGTTCCATCTGAGCCATCATTACCAATAATACTGCCAATCTGCTCAATCCATTCTAAAATTCCTGTCTGTGCGTTTGAAACTAATTCAAACAATTTTCCATTAACAACATTGAGAAACTTGTCACCTTCGATGAATCCTGTTTCAACAGTTATCGGATCAGCTTGTCCTGATATGATGTTTGTTCCACGTGGGCCTTGCTCTCCTTGTATTCCTTGTTCTCCTTGATTTCCCTGTGGACCTGAATCTCCTTGTGGACCAACATCTCCAGCATCTCCCTTCTCACCAAAGATTGTCTGGATTTGTTGCACCCATTCCAAGATTCCTGTCTGTGCATTTTGTACAACCTCAAAGAGTGCACCATTAATGGTATTAAGATACGAGTCGCCTTGCGAGAATCCTGTAGTGAGTATTGGGTCTGCCTGTCCTAGAATTATGGATTTTCCATCAATGCCGTTTGTTCCATCATTTCCTGGCTCTCCTTTTTCTCCGTTAATGCCAAGCATCGCTCCAAGATCAGACCATGCTCCATTCAGCTTACGCCATAAATGCAACGTGTTTTCCTGAATGTAAAAGTCCAAGTCAAAGCCCAAAGAGTCTTCAGGGTCTAATTCCCCAGAATGAAATACGTTTCCAACATCGCCCAAGATAACTTTTTTTCCTGATACATTTGATATCTGATATGTCTGGCCACCATCATTACTAAATCCAACTAAAAAATTTGAGATGTCAAGTGATGCATTGTTTTGAATTTTGATGGAACCAGTGGTTTTTACCTTTTCATCCCAAGATACAGAATAATTTTGTCCAGCTGGAACAATAATCTCAAATAACAACTCCTTGAGATTTTCTGCATTTATGTTACTATCAAACTGAATAGTTGCATTTCCACCAAGTGTCATCTTATGTGATTTGAAATTCTGGTCGATGGTTACAGTACCAGACACGGTTCCATAGTTTTTAATTTTAGAGTTATCAGTTACAGTTGTTGTTCCGCCAGAGGATGATGCTTTGTTATTCCCAAACGAATAGCCGATAAGATTCCTATGTGTTGGCCCGACGTTTTCTGACTGCGGGATGTAAATGTCATGTACGATTTCTCTGAGTTTTCTTACCTCTTCTCTTAGTTCGTGATTCTCATGTGCATCATCATCAGTTGGATAGCTCAATGGAATGACTACATTAAAAAAAGTAAAAGGAATTATTTAGAAAATTGAAAATATTAACTAATCAAGAAAATTATGAATGCAGGTAATGTTGAGAGTCCCACAAGAAAAGCATACTGTGCACATCTGATCATCGATGCCCTGTTGTTGTTAGCCTCTCGGTTAAAGTATATGCATCTGGTGTATATCTTGATCAAAAGCAGATTCTGATTATTTGCATCTCTTTTTTGTTCGTTTTTTATTGCATCATTGTCATATGTTATGTTTCCAGATACAGTCTATCTGAATTAATGAATTCTCTATCTTGTCTGATTCTCTTGAGAAGGTATTGATTTCTACCCCAATCTCCTTTTGATTGCTTTATAGCATCTGCTAATCTTGTAATCAAGAAATTCTTGTCTAATTTTTGTTATTGATAATGCCTGTTTTCTGATTATATGTGAGTCCGTCATCAAAATTTTCCTTCCAGTCTATTTTTTTCAGCAATTCCGATTCGAACTAATGTAAATAAAGGGAATATTCGTAGACCCATCATGAAGAAAATTTTTGTTAATGGATATGGATCTATTGGCAGTAGAATTACTTCTTTTCTTAAAGATGATCCTGAAATTCAAGTTATCGGTGTTGGTAAATATTCTCCTGATGAAAAAGTGGAGATTGCAAATTCTAAAGGTCTTGATGTTTATGTCCCTGAAAAAAAGTTAGATGCTTTTTCAAATTATAACATTGCCGGTTCTATTGAGTCTGCACTTGATGATTGTGATTTGGTAATTGATGCTGCTCCTGGTGGACATGGTTACAAAAACAAAAAAAATGTCTATGAGCCAAGAAACATTCCTGCAATATATCAAGGAGGAGAATCCACTATGGGTTCAGAAGCTGTCTCAGATTTACTTTTCAACTCTAGAGCAAATTATGACCTTGCAATAGGAAAACATCATGTGATGCAAGGAAGCTGCAACGTGACTGGAATGGGACGTATCTTAGAACCACTACGTGATAAATTTGGAGAGGAAATAATTCGATTTGATGTTACTTTGGTAAGACGATGGGCAGATATTGAACAAACTGAAAAAAAAGTTACAGATACCATAGGGATGACTGAAAAACCTCATCATGGTGATGATGTAAAAACATACTTTGGAAAAGATGCTCCCTTATTTGTTAGAGCAATCAAAGTTCCTACACGACAAATGCACTTACACATAATGGACGTTCGATTCAAGGACGTTGCACCAAAACTATCCGAAATTCATGAACTTTTCACTGATGAATTTGGTGTTGCAACATTATGGACTGCTAAAGGAACGAAAGATGTTCGAGATTATGCACAAACAATGGGCTTTAACTTTACAGATACAAACATGATTCACATTCATGCAAACATGACTACTTCAATTGGTGATACAGTTCAAATGATGTATTCAGATGATCAAACTGGAATTGTCATTCCAGAAAATCATATGTTAATGCAGGCAATGCTGTTTGATAGATCCTATAATGAAGCATTTGAACACACTGAATCAATATTTCATATGAAAGAGAAAAAACAAAAATTACAAGAACATTTTGCTAAAAAAGATTAAGTTCTAATTTTCTCAATTCTGATTTTTTGTAGGATATTTTTTGAAACTTTTTCTACAATAATTCGAAGCTCATCGACTTCAATTTTATCTCCTTCTTGAGGAATATCTTGTAACCTTTCATGTAGTAATCCACTAAGTGTTGCATAATCATCTCCTTCTGGAACTTTACTATTGAAAACTTCATTGATAATGTCAATTTCTATGTCACCATTAGTTACTATCGTATCTTGATCAATTTTTTCATAATTTGTAGGTCTTGTAAGGTCTGTTTCATCTTCAATTTCTCCAACAATTTCTTCAAGCAAGTCTTCTAAAGTAACAAGACCTTCTACTCCACCATGTTCATCAACAACTATTGCCATGTGAGTTTTTCTTCCTTTCATTTCTTTCAATAGCGAACTAACCATTTTTTCTTGTGATGCAAATACAGGTTTTCTTGCAATTTGTTCCAGGTTTGTCATTTTGTTTTCCTTTTCTAATTCTTTTAGAACATCTCTGGCATGAATGAAACCAACAATATCATCAGGAGTATCTCCGTAAATTGGGATACGTGAATGCCCACTTTGATTAATTTGAGGAAGTGCTTCAAAAAGTAACATTTTTGAATTTAGTGTAAACATTTTTGTTCTTGGAGTCATGACCGAACGAATTACTGTATCATCAAACTTTAATGCTCCATGGACCAATTCCATTTCTTCTTTTTCAATGGCTTTTTCTTCTAAACCTTGATCAATAACTCCTTTGATTTCTTCTTCTGTAATCGGTGGTGGTGTATGACTACTTCCAGTCATTTTTACTACTCCCTTTGTAATAATTTCAAAGAATTTTACTACTGGGTAGAACACATAACTGAATATCAACAAAACTGGTGCATATCTTAGAGCAATTTTTGTGGCATTGGCATTACAATATGTTTTTGGGGTAATCTCTCCAAATACCAGAATTAAAAATGTCATAACTCCAATAGCAATACCTAATCCTTCATCTCCAAATAGTCTAATTACTATGCTAGTTGCAAGTGCAGAAGCTCCTACATTTACTAAATTATTGCCAAGATTAACACTTGACATCATCCAGCTAGGGTTTGTCTTTAGTTTGTGTAGTGCTTTTGCTCCTTTTTTTCCTTCATTAAGAAGTTGAACAACTTTGGATTTTCTTACTCCTACTAGTGCAACTTCTAATCCGCTAAAAAATCCTGATAAACCAATAAGTGTAGCTAAAGCTACCATCTCAATCCATAAATCTATCATGATCTTCCTCCGAAAAATTTCTTAGAACAACAATTGTTATTCATTTAGTTTTTTTGCACCATCTCTTGGTTGTAGAACAATACGTAAAACGAGAATTTAAGGATTGAGATGTCAAAAAAAAGTCTGAGCCTAAAAATGAGGCTGATTTTTTGGAGGTTTTGCAAATTTGTTTTCAGGATTACTATGATAATCTACTGGTAACATTGCATCTTTTTGTCTTCCTGTAAGAATTCCAACTACTACGTCATCCTTTTTGATTATCTCTTCTTTCATCAATTTCTTTATTCCTACAACTGATGCACCAGAAGCCATTTCACAATCAAATCCATTAAGACCTACAATTGACATTCCATCAAGCATCTCTGAATCTGAAACTGTTGTTGCTACTCCATTTGTAAATTCTAATGCCCGTAAACCTTTCAAAATATTTGCAGGTCTTCCAATTTGAATAGCAGTTGCTTTTGTTTTTGGTCTGATGCCTTCTTTATCTAGATGTTCATAATATCTATCAATTAACTCGGCGTTTGGTTTTCCTTTATTCCATCTTAATTCCTCCCCTTCAAATTTTCCATTATACAAATCAGAAAGCGTGCTTGCACCTTCAGAATTAATCACAGCAATTCTTGGAATTTTTTTAATCCAACCCCATTCATAGAGTTCCATCAATGCTTTTCCACAACTGGAAGTGTTACCTAATGCACCGCCAGGATAAACAATCCAATCAGGGGCTTCCCAGTTCAGATATTCTAGTGCTCTAAATGGAATTGTTTTCTGCCCTTCAATTCTAAATGAATTAATAGAATTTACAGTATATCCATCATAATTTTTTGCATCCTCCAATGACTGCTTTAATGCATCATCAAAATTTCCATCAACTTCAATTATTTGAGCTCCAAATTGATATGCTTGGCTCAATTTTCCTGGTGCAATTTGTCCTGCAGGAATGTAAACATCACAGTTTATTCCTTCATTTGCTGCAAACATCCCCGCTGATGCTGATGTGTTTCCAGTAGACGCACAAACAATCTTCTTCGCGCCAATCATTTTTGCATGAGTTACAGCAGTAGACATTCCATTATCTTTGAAAGAACCACTAGGGTTGTATCCTTCAGGCTGTAACCATAGATTATCATTTGAAATTCCAATAAATTCTGCAGCCTTTGACATGTGATATGGTTTTGATTGTCTGCCTTCTGCACCATCAAGTGAAACTAAATATTTTGAACATTGTTCAATATCTTCAGTATCAATTTGGCAGAAGTTTAACAGTTCACGAAATCTCCAAACTCCACTTTCATTAAAGATGCTTCCTTGAGGATTTCTTCTTTTGTAAAATACTTCTTTGAGACTATCTGATGCTTTGTTTTTGTATTTTACATCTAATAGATGGCCTTTTTCACATTGTACATTGGTACTCTCAATTGGATATTCTAAACCACATTGTGGATCAATACATTTTAGATAAGCATCCCCTTGCATTGTCATTACAGATATCTGGTGATAATTTAAAGCAAATGTGTAAATCTTTAGATTAGATTAATCTCAAAAATCATTATGGTCACATATAACGAGTATCTGAAAAAAATTCTCCTCCAAATATTGGACTCTTACACTATTCTTCAAGAAATTAGTGATAAACCAGGAGATCTTGATAATATTAAAAAAGAGATGCTAAAAATTAATGGATTTTTAAAAGTAATTTCTAACAAGGTAGATCCTCTAAAAATTACTGCTTCTGATTTCAAAATAGTACGAACAAAAGCAACTCATTATTTAGAAAATTACTATTTTGAGCAAGAAATTGATACTATGGGTCCTTTGTATTCTGATGATACAAGTAGAATCAAGAATATGCGATTGAAGATATTAGAAGCTTTAGATGAGAGAAAATTAATGGAGGAAATTCAGGAATTAGTTGAGAAGATATGACTGAAAAAAAATGTGTTTTGTGTGGATGTCGTGATCATAAGCTTTTTGGTTGTAACAGACATGTTGCAAAGAAATGTAGTTGTTTTAAAGAAGAAAGTTAATTTTTAAAATTATTTTCTCTTGGAACCTGATCTTTCATGAAAATTTAAGCAGCATTTGCATTCTTTTTCAAGACATTCTGATTCACTATGATGACCACAAATTCCACATTCACAGCTTACAGACATAATGATAGTTATTTTATTTAGAATATAACGTATACCACAATTTTTTATGAGTTTAGGGTCAATTATGGTAAAATTATTTAGATTTTGATTTTTTGGTAGGCTTTTCTTTTTCTGCTAACTCTTTTTCAATTTCTTCAGCTTTGTTTTCTACTGCCTTGATAATTTCTTGAATTAATCCATCAAAATCACTATCCTCTGCCTCTGGTTCTACAGTACTCACAATTTCATTGATGGTATTTGAAATCTCTGCACTTACATCTTCAAAACTTTCAGGATCTTCATATGCAGCATTATAGAGATTTTTTAGATTGTTTACATGACCGATTACTTGTTCAGTTAACATGATTCTGTAATCTGTTCCATTTACTTCGAATTCTTTTGAACTCATATACCATTTTTGAATTTCTTATGTTTATAATGTTTTTCAGAGAATAGATTGTGCATTTAATGTAATATCTAATTAAAACACAATATAGTCTAATGCAGAGGCATCACTGATTAATCGTATATGCTTTGAACCTACAACATATCCATTTTTGATATCGTTTGCAGGAATCCATCTGTTTGTTGATGTATAGTGTCTTTTTTCAGCCAATTCTCTTTCAATAGCCTCAATGTCAAATTCACCCTCTTCGACTTCTTGCGTGTCCAGATGTTTTACTGTGACTAGGATTTTTGTTACTTTCACCCTATCTCCAAATTTCCATTTAACAGGGGGATTTTCATCAGAAACTTCGAGAACTTTGATCTTCATTTGCTTGTTTCCAAAAGCATCATGACTAATCAAAATTCTTTCATCTGTAAATTCTTCAAAACGTACTCTAGAATTACTCTCAGGTTCTGAAACTGTCTCTAATAGCGTTGCAGAACTAATTTCAGTAGATTTTGTTTCAATTACTGGTTTTTCTACAACAGGTTCTGGTGTGTCTTCAGTTTTGATTTCAGGTTCAATTTCTGCAGAACTTGCACCGCTTTTAATTTCTTGAATTCTCTTTGCCTCTTTTTTCCAAAGTAATTGTGCTTCTTCGTATTCACCAGATTTTTCTTCAGACAATATTTCTAGTTCTTATTTATCCTTAAAAAACGATTTGAAAATTATCCCAGGTTAGGCACTATTTTCGTTGCTTGGTTTTGAATGGCATTGAGCATTCTTTTAGAAAGAGTTCCTTCCTAGTTCCATCTATTTTCGCAAAAAATTCCCCTTCATATGTGCAAACACAGTCAGTAATTTCTAGAGATTCATCCCAAATTTTGTAAAATTCTCTTAATTCTCTGCTTTCATATTTGCCTAAACCAATTCTTTTCTTGGATAGAAATTTGAAGGCCAATAGAACCTGCCTTTTTTTGTAAATATCAAATGTCTTTATCCATTCTAAACACCTTTCAATTTGATCAGATGGAACTGGCAATGATGTACTTGTTCCAGATTTTGCTTCTATAGTAAACAATGTGCTTTTTTCAGTATTTACTGCTAATACATCTGGAAGGGCTATGCTGGGTGAACCTAGTCTAAATGCTTTCCAATTATCAGAACTGTTGAATCTTTTTACCAGTGTGTCTTCCCACTGATACCCTCTTTGTCTTCTGGTACGAGCAGCTTTTTGATTATTTTTACGAGTTTTCTTTTGTCTTTGTAATGTTACACTAACAATTCTTGTACGCATTGACATATTTTGTATCTTTTAGATAATAGTAGTGCAGGTAATTAGAGAATAACCTGTACATATTGTTGATAATTTGCTAAAATACTACCATTTTGTAATGGTGTTGTTAGATGAGATAATTTTTGAAAAATTGCTTGAACAAAGAGAATTCTATCTTGACACTCTCAAACAATTGGAATTTCAATTAGTCTTGGATTCTCCTGATGAAATTGACAAAATCAAACAATTACTAAATCAAACAATTGAAGAATTAAAAAAAGTAGAACAAGAATTAGCATATCTATCAAATTCATCATAAATACAGTGAGTTTATCAAGGCCAATTATTCAGAAAATTCATGAGTAGTACGACTGCCCATAACTTAATTCAAATTAAACAAAATTTTGCAAGTAATTATTCAGGAAATGCTCACATACAAGAGGTAATTCCATCTAATTCTTCAAGTAAATTCCCGATTCCCACAGAACATTTAGAATCTCTTCATAAATTTACACAAAAAAATCCAATCTATTTTAATTCATACAAAGAAAATCTTGAAGGAATTGATTGCACAGTATATGAAGGAGACATTAACGAGTATTGGCTCAATAGTATCAAACATGGGTCTAGCTGCCAACCTTTCTATCCAACATGGGTAATGTCTGCTTACATTATGGCTGAAATTGCAACAAAATTAGGTTGCAAGGAATTGGTAGACATTGGTTCTGGTGATGGACGTATAGCATTTTGTGGGAATATCTTTGGAATGAATACATTTAGCATAGAGATTGATCAAATGTTAGTTGACTTACAAAATGTAATTTGTAAACATACGAATCAAAATTTTAATCCAATATGTGATGATGCATTAGAATATGATTATTCTAAATTAGAATTAGATACTCCTGTATTTTTTATCGGAGGCCTTCCTCAAATGGGTGGCGATGTATTAGCAACAAACATCATCGAAAAAATTTGTTCCATCAATAATCTTTCAAAAACAGCTACTCTTGTTTTTACAAGTAGTCATTCAAAACGACAATTATCCAGTAATTTAGAAAATGGAGGTTGGAGTAGTTTGATTGAAAAACATAATCTTAATGTTATTGATACTGTATCATTACCAACTGTCTGGACTTTTGATCAAAAGATAGAAACTCCGTACATTTTTACAAAGTTTAGTTAACAATAAAGAAATAATTTCCTTCTGAAATTCCACATTTTGAGATTTTGACAGACTGGCCTATTTGAGGTATTGTAGTTTTTTTTGCCATAATTTTGAAACTATTCTCTATTTCTACTAGACAAAAATAATCTTCATTTTGTTTTGAAAATTCAACAATTTTACCTTCAAAATCCCCTTTTTTCAGTATTACATTGCCAAAACATTCATCACAAAATTCTGATGGTGGCCAAACTATTTTGTTACACTTTTCACATTGGGGAATAGAAAAAAATCCTTTTTCTAATTCAGTTTCAAAGTTCATTTTCTAAAACTAAAACTGTTGAAGATGTTGCAGCTGCAGACATGTTATGTATCAATCCTACTTTTGCATCATTTACTTGATTATTTGCTAATGATTGAAGTTGTTGAGTAATTTCAATGGTTTGTGCTACTCCAGTTGCCCCAAGTGGGTGTCCAGAACCAATTAATCCTCCTCTTGGATTAATTTTGTAATTATCTGTTTCATGAAATTCTTTTATCATGTTTGTACCTTTTCCTGATTCTGAAAAACCAAGAGATTCTAGTATGATTGGTTCACATACAGAAAATGCATCGTGTAATTCCATCACATCAACATCTTGAGTACTGTGATTAGACATTTTCAGTGCATCATTTCCTGCGTTTGTAGTTGATTCCATAGAAACTAGTGTTGAATTCTTGGTAAATCCAGCAGAAATTGTTTTTTGGCCTATTCCTGTAATCCATACAGGATTTTTAGAATACTGTTTCACAATTTTTTCAGATGCTAAAAGAATTGAAGCTCCTCCAGTACATGATCTTGAACAATCTAACAATCTAAGATCTTCTGTTACTTTTTTAGAATTGATCACATCTTCAACTGAATAAGTTTTTTGAGATAAAGCATTAGGATTTTCTTTTGCATGTTTGTGATTTTTTACAGAAACTAATGCTAGTTGCTCATCTGAAATTGAATATTCTCGTTTGTATGATTTTGTAAACATAGATGCCCAAAATATTGGATGTTTGAATTCTCCTCTGGAATTATCCCATTGAAGAATTTGTCCTGGGTTGTCTGTTCTTTCGGCACCACTGACAAGAACCATATCTGCTAATCCTGAGGCAATATAGGAATAAGCAGAAACTATGGAATTTGTGCCTGAATTACACAAATTCTCTATAGTATGGGCTATTCTGGGTGTAATTCCAGCCATTTCTGAAACAATGGGGGAAAGATATTTGGAATTATCATTGGTAGATACTAAAACTGAATCAATTTCATCTCTATCTACAGAGGAATTTTCAAAAAGATCTTTAATGGATTTAGATAATACTGCTTCTATTTTGTCATTCTTTTTGGTAAAAGGAGTTATGCCGTATTCAACAATTCCAACTTTATTCATTTTAATTCTCCAAAAATGTTTTTGTCAATAAATTAAATGATTCTATTGTATCCCCTACAGGATTAAATTGAATTATAGGTAAATCCAAACCCGTTTCTCTAAAATTCCGAAGTTGTTTTTTACACTCTTCGGGAGTTCCTGCAACAACAAGTGATTTTAACATTTGATCAGTTACTAGTTCATGATTTGATTTAAATCCAGATTTTTTGAATTCATCAAATATGTTTGTTGTTTCATTTTTGAATCCATGCTCTGCTAAAAATTTTCTATATACTTTTCCAACTGAAACATAAAATGCTAGAGTTTTTTTAGCTCTATCTATCGCAGCATCTGAATTTTCTGAAATACATGTAATTAATTGACAAGTAACATCTATCTTATTTTTTGATTGCATTTTTGAAACAGTTTCTTTCAATTCATTTATTGGTCTTAAGTAGAAAATTACTCCATCAGCAATTTCCCATGTTAAATCAACCATTTTTTTATTAACTGCAGCTAAATAAATTGGAATTGATGTTCTTTTTGGTTTTATTAACAATGAAAAGTTTTTCAAATTGAAAATTTTTCCTGAATAGTTTACTTGTTTACCCGATAACACTAATCGAATTATTTCTACATATTCTTTCATCCGTTGTAATGGTTGTTCAAATTTGTATCCATGGAACGTTTCTACGATTGGAAAACTACTTGTTCCAAGACCCAGGATTAATCGACCATCTGATAATGTATCAACTGTCGCTGCACCCATTGCAATTAAAGAAGGACTTCTTGAATAGATGTTAATAATAGATGAACCTATTTTTTGATTTCTTGTTTTAGCAGACACTGTGCTAAGCATTGAAAAATTTTCCATCCCCCAGGTTTCAGGTATCCAAACAGTATCTGCATTCGTGTTTGAAAGGATTTGAGTGCATTCTTGTATCTCATTAATTGAAAGTAATGAGCCTAAACTACATGCAGTACGCATGAAAATCCTATACGTATTGGATATTCTAGTGTATCTGCTGTTTAGTAATGGGTTAATTTTGATTGAGGCTGAGTATTATCATCATGATCTGATAAAACAGGGCATGAGTGAGCAAAGTTTTGCTGGAAGACCTACTGAAACCATGACTTTTTGGGACGATGCTACAAAGTACACTTCATTTAGCAATGATGAATCCTTTGTAGAAGAAGTTGCATATTGTATGGTTGCAAGTTGGAGATCCAATCAAACCCCAATCGAATAAATTTTTTTAAAATTATTTTATTATTTTAGATACTTCTAGAGTGCTCTCTTCCATATCTTTGAAGGAATCAATCGAATACCATTTTACATTTTTGAATTTTACTGTATCTATCTTTCCTTTTTTAGCATATTTTGGAAAAAGTGTTTTTTCTATATCGCCTTTGGTCGGTAAATCTTTTAGGATTTCCTTTTGAAGATGATAAATTCCAGCATTCATCCACAAATCTGGTATTTTCTTTTTCTCAGAAAATTTTGTAACTTTATTTCCATTAGTTTCTAAAACGCCAAATTTTTGTTGTAATTCAATTGCAGCAATTGCATTTTTTGTTTTTGCAAGTTTTGATAAATTGATATTTGTAATGATGTCTCCATTTATTACAAAAAATGATTTGTCTTTAATCATTTTTGCAGCTTTTTTTATTGCCCCACCAGTACCTAATGGAGATGTTTCAATTGAGAATTTTATTTTAACACCCAAATTTTTTGCAGATAGATAATTTTCAATCATCTCTGTTTTGTAACCTGAACAAATTAGAACCTCATTCACATGGAAGTTTTTTAGATATTTTATTTGCCACTCAATTATTGGTGTGTTGTTAATTGGAACAAGAGGTTTTGGCACATAATCAGTTATGGGTTTTAGTCTTTTTCCACGACCACCAGCTAAAATTATTGCTTTCATTTGTATTCATCTAATTGTTAGAGTATATGAAAATTTTCTATTTTTTAAATTTCTTCTCTTTTGTCGAGTATTCTGTTTTTTCACTAGAATCTATAATCTGTTCCATCTTCTTTGCAAATTCATTGTAGATTTTTTCTAGATCTTTCAAGGGCATTTCAATCCCTAATAATTTCATGGTTTTATTCCAAGGTTCTATGTATTTTTCATCATCTGATCCTTTTCCCAAAGTTTCGGCAATCGAATGAACTCCTTCAGTTTTTCCTAGTGAATAAATGGCAATTTCTCTATCGGTTAGCATATTCTCACTCCTTTTCTGTCAAATAGTAATGCAGTTCGGTATAACATTCTACGCAAAATTCTTCAAAATCAGTATGGTCACAATCGTATACTTTTTTGACATCATTGCTACATTTGGCACAAATTGGCATGTATTTTCATTTAGGATTTAGATATTTTAATGCCGCCTAAAGCCAATTGGATTGCTGCAGGAATAAACATCATTGCCATTGATGCCATTGGATCTCTATCGGAAGATTCAGCAGCAGGAGCAGGATTTACTAGAACAACAATTCCTCCAATAATGATTAAGATGCCTGATATGATTATCATTACTCCCAATCCTTTTGATGGTTCTTTCCTAGAAATGAAAAATGCAATTATTGGCAATATCAATGCAGGTCCCCCAAGACCCATGCCTCTTTGCATGTGATCAAGTGGTAAAAATCCATGATCACTATCTGAAGACATTGCAACTGCTACATCTGCAGCATAAAGTACAAGCAATCCAATTGCAATTCCAGCAAGGATCAATGAACCAGTTAATGCCATACAGAATTTTTTTCGTCACAATTAATAAACTTAATTAGCAGATTGGACTGACGCCTTGTTTTTGAGCGCTTCCACTCTCTCTAAAAGTTGCTCAATTGACTCTCCTTTTTTTCCAACTAGGTTATAGTGACCCAATTTCCGTAATGGTTTGGAGATTTTTTTTCCATACATTTTCAAGAATAGATTTTCTTCTGAAAGTTCTAATGGTTTGTATTCTCCTTCAAACCCCTGTGTTCCTAAAATATTGTACATTATGGTATTATGGATTAATTTAGTGCTCCCAAGTTCCAAACCAAGAATCGCTCGTAGATGTTGTTCAAATTGAGATGTTTCACTTGATTGTAATGTATGGTGTCCGGAATTATGAACTCTAGGTGCAATTTCATTGATTACAATTTGATCATCTTGTGTAACAAACATTTCAATTCCAAAAACTCCTGCACCTTTGAGAATTGTCATGGTTTTTTCTGCAATTTGTTCTGCATTCTTAATTATTTCTTCTGACACCCTAGCAGGAGCTATTGTTTCACAAAGTATGTTATGTTCATGAATATTTTCAACAAGCGGATACGTTTTGATTTGGCCTTTAGTGTTTCTTGATGCAATTACTGAAACTTCCATTTTAAACGGGACAAATTTTTCTAACATTAAATTTTGGCCATTAAAATATTCATAAGCTTTTTGAATTTCTTCTTCTGAGTCTATTTTGTAATTTCCTCTTCCATCATATGCATCTCTCCGTGCTTTTAGTAATGCAGGATATCCAAAATTTTTTAATCCTTCTTTAACTTCTTCTATATTTTCTACTTTAATAAACTCAGGAACCGGAATATTATTTTCAGCAAGAAAAGATTTTTGTAAAAATTTGTCTTGAATAATTCTTAATGTTTCAGGAGAAGGATTAATCTCTGTATTCTTCTCAACAGATTTTAAGACATCACTGTCTCCAGATTCAATTTCATAGGTAATGATATCTGATTTTTCAGATAATTCTATAATTGCGTCTTTGTCTTTAAAATCTGCAATAATTTGCTCAGCGCCAACTTGAACTGCAGGACAGTTTTCAGTAGGATCTAAAACAATTATCTTGGATACTTCGGGTATGTTTTTAGCAGCTTCTGTAATCATCATTCCTAACTGTCCCCCTCCAATTATTCCAAGAATTTTTCCCATTACAACAAAACCCTTGATTTTCGATTACTAATATCTAATGTTAGAATGATTGCAATAGGTATAGATAATTAGCTCTAAGTTTTTGTAATAATGATGGCCTATTCAAGAAAACCTTTGGTTGGAATTATCATGGGTTCTAGTTCTGATAGCAGAATCATGAAAGGAGCAGCAGAAATTTTAGATGAATTTAAAATCAAACATGAAGATCAAATTGTTTCTGCTCACCGAACTCCTGCAAGATTAGCAGAGTATGCAGAACATGCTGAGAAGATGAGGTTTAAAGTAATAATTGCAGGCGCAGGAGGTGCGGCACATTTGCCTGGAATAATTGCATCCCATACAGTGATTCCTGTTATTGGCGTACCAATTCTAGTTTACAATGACAAGCATCCTAAAAAAGCCGACGCTTCAAAATTCTCAGCATTTGGGGGTTTGGATTCATTATTGTCAATTTCTGAAATGCCGTCAGGATCGCCAGTAGTAGCTGTTGGAATAAACAAAGCAGGAAATGCAGGAATTTATGCAACAAAAATTTTATCAAATGAATTTCCAGATTTAAAAAAGAAACTCAAAAAACACAAATCTGATCAACATAATTCAGTTCTCAAAGAATCTAATGAACTTAAAAAAACAGGTCTTTCAAAATTTGCTAAAAAGAAATTCAAATAACCTATGTTAATAACGTGAATTGAATATTCTTCTTTCTTAGTGCTTCAATTAGCAAATCTGCTTGTTCTTTTCCTTGAGTTTCAAGACTCAGTGTTACTCCTGCAGAACCTGCATTGATGTCTGAACTGAGTCTGTCATGAACAACTTCAATTATGTTTGCATTTGCTTTTGCAATTTCATCAATAATGTCCTTGAATGTACCTGGCCTATCAGGCAATAATACAGAAATCTTTAGTAATCTACCCATGGCAGCCAGACCTTTGTCCACGATTTGGCCTAGTAGATACATATCCACATTTCCTCCTGCCAAAACTGCAACAACTTTTTTCCCAGGAGAAGGTCTTTTTGAAATCAAATATGCTAAGCTTACAGCTCCTGCTGGTTCAACAACAAATTTCATTCTCTCCATTAACAAGAACATTGCTTTAGTAATTTCATTATCATCAACAAGTACAATGTCATCTATGAGTTCTTTAATAATTGAAAATGTTAATTGCCCTGGAATTTTTACAGAGACACCATCAGCTATTGTTCTTTCTCCTCCACTTGCAATCAAAGAACCATTCTTTAATGATTCATACATAGATGGAAATGAATTTGATTGAACACCAATTATTTTGATATTTGGATTTTTTTTTTTTATTGCAATTAAAGTACCAGCTGCTAAACCTCCACCTCCAATAGGAAGATAAATTTCTTCAACATCAGGTAAGTCATCTAGTATTTCTAATCCGACTACTCCTTGTGCTGCTATAATTTGTGGATCATCAAAAGCATGAATCATAGTAGCACCTGTTTCTGCTGCTATTTGTTTTGCTTTTGCGGAAGATTCATCATAGTTTATTCCTTCTAAGATTACATTTGCACCATATCCTTTAGTTGCAGAAACTTTTGCAGGTGATGCATTTTTTGGCATTACAATTGTACAAGGGATTCCTTCTAGTGATGATGCAAATGCAACACCTTGTGCATGGTTTCCTGCAGATGCTGCAACAACACCTTGTTTCTTTTCATCTTCGGATAATGATTTTATTTTGTAATATGCACCACGAATTTTAAACGAACCTGTCTTTTGTCGAAACTCTGCTTTAAGATAAACATCTGATTTTGTTAATTCACTAAATATTGGCGAATGAATTAACGGAGTTTTCTTTATTTCATCTCCTCGCATTTCATTTGCTTTGATCACTTCATCGTATGTTGGGTTCATGGAAATCATGCTAGAAAGATGTAGTATAAACTTCTTTCATAGAAAAATTTCATCATTAGTCAAAATTCATGCGTATATTACTCATAGGAACAATTTCTATGATAATACCTAAATAGTTCAAAAATGTCGTTCAAAATATATCGAGAGATCGGAACTCCCTTTTGAGAAAATTCTCATTTTCCGATTTCTTGGTTTATAATTATGAAATTATTATTTGTTCTAATTCATCCAACCGTTTAATTATATTTTCTTGAGTTGTTGAAGACATTTTTTTTGGATCAAATAGTCCTTCTTTATTTTTAATAAATTCTAAATCTATAGTACACAAACACCCTTCTTCACCATTAACTAATCTTGTATCATCAATCAAAGTGTTTGTTGTTTGATAAGTTTCTACTAAGAGAGAATCAAGTTCATTGAATAATTTTGTTTTCTTCTCAGAAAGTTCTTGAAAGTCTACTCCTGCATCTTTTTCTATTTCAGAATAAATTTTTTCTCGAAATTCATCATTTTCATAAAATATTTCGAATAACTTACTATGGTCCAAGTCTTTGTATCCAATCTCTTTGAGTTTGCTAAGTACAAATTGATCACTGTTGTCAGAAATTTGTTGTTCTTTGTTTTTTGTCATATCTACAATCTCAGATAGTTCTTTTTGGCAATCAAGCACATGTTGATCAGGTTTGTAATATAGCAAAACATGAAATTGAATTGATAAGTGTCCTGACAACAAATAATTTCCTTCAAGTATTTCAAATTTAGTAAAAATTCTTCTGATATCTTCATTGTTAGAAATTGATACATCTTGAAGAGACCATCCTTTTAATGAATTATTGATTTTCTGAAAGTAATTGCTAACAAGTTTTGGATCAAATGTTTTTTGTTCAGTTACAGTGGAATCTCCCATCATAACTTTTGTGTCGATTGTTTTAGTGAGTGATTCTATCTGTGATGCATACAATTTTTGGATTTTTTTATTTTTTTCATTTAGTTTTTTGATGAATTCGTCAGGAGATCTGGTGCCTAAACGCATAACAAAAGACAACCAATTACTCTCCTTAAACCTATCATCAATCTCTAAATACACAAAACAGTAATTTCAGGCATGGGCAGAGAAGTCAAGATTACCTGTATCAATTGTAGTACTGAAATTACAGAGTATTATCATGATGGATACAAAGGAAATAGAGGAAAATGCCCTAAATGTGGGATTGATTTTCCTTTAGAATAGAGAGAATCCATCATGACTGAGGAAACAAAAGACTCTGAAAATGCTCCACAATCAGATGCTGAAAAAAACGACATCAGTGTTGTGGATATGCTTCTTAGCAAAAACAAGGTGGAAACACTTGATTCTGAATCTATGATTTTGGAGACTCAAAAACGAGTTTGGGCTGCCCTAAAGAAAGGGTACGAGTATTCAGGATTGGTTGACGAATCTGATCAATTTCTTAGAAAAAATGTATTCGAAAAATTAGACATGGTTGTTCTCTATGTGGATTTGGTTGGTTCAACCACAATGACATTGGAAATGCCTTCTGAGAAAATTGCAATAATTGTTAGCTCATTCTCACAAGAGATGGCAGCGGCGATTAGACAACATCATGGTTATGTCTTAAAATTTGTGGGTGATGCAGTTATTGGATATTTTGTAGCTGATGAAAGCGGTCTACTAGCAGCAGACAATGCTGTTAATTGTGCAAAATCAATGAATACTATAATTGAAAAAGGAATAAACCCTATTCTAAATCAATATGATTATCCTGATTTGATGGTTAAAATAGGATTGGACTTTGGACAAAACATCGTTGTGAGATATGGTGCAGATGCAGAACATTCTCATGTCGATTTAATGGGTCCTGCAATGAACATTGCAGCTAAAATTCAAAACATGGCAAAACCAAACCAAATACTAATTGGAAGTGATGTATATGAAAAATTACACCCTGTTTCAAAAAAAGAATTTACTGAAATAATCTGGCGTAATGACGAATGGAAATATCGTTCTAGAGTTAGTGGAGAGATTTACAAAGTGTATGAACACAAAGGATAATTGAATATTATTAGATAAAATTATCAAACAGTAAATTTGTCTGGACATTCAACATGTTCATAGTGATGTTCAGTGAACTTTTCTTGAACAACATAGATTACAATCTTGTGAAGTTCCTCTTCTTTGATGTCTTTTTTACATTTGAGACATGTCTTTTTTGATCCGGCCATGTGTATCAGCGATCTAAACCAGGGATAGATAAGGATCTGCGATCAACTCAAATTGAGCAAAAATGACTAAGATTTAGCTTAACTGTATATCAAATGCCTAAAGCAAGGCAGAAATATAGCAAATATCTGAGAAAATCATGGACAATACAGCAATAAAACATCTACAAGATCTTTATGGATTGAATCCAAATATTCCGCATCTTGCATTACAATTTCCCAGATTACCTCCTGGACTAACACATCCAATGTTTAGAGTATATGAAAATCCAATGAAGGAACAGTTTTCACAAGATGTTTCTATGATCAATCAAAAACTTCGAGGATTTCAACAAATGTATCAACAATATGCCGCAGGGCTATTAACTATGAATTCCACAATAGTACCACCAGGACACCCATTGTATAATAGACAAAATACTGTTGAAACACTTCAAACCGAGAATGACAAATTATTAAAAGAAAATTTAGAATTAAAGAAAAAATTAGAAAAAGAAAATTCTTCTAATAATCATTAAGAAACCCCAAAATCCTAATTCTAAAATCTGCAATTTGCAAAAATCCTTATTAGTTTAAGAATTCAATTTTGGTTATGATAAAAACCCCTGCAGAAAAATGGAAAGATACTATAATTAAATACAGAAAACAATGTCAGAACATTCTAAAAATTTCAAATAATATTAGATATGTAGGAGTGATCAATGTCTATGGTAGAACATTAACCGGGATAGTGAAACCAAGTTTGAAACCTCTTTTAAAATCAAAACAAGTAAAAAATGAATTTTTTGTTGTCTCTACTTTAATGTCACTAAGAAAGAATACTGCCAGTACTGTTGGAAAATTGGAACATGTGATTTTGCAACATGAAAAAGTAGTAATTGTGATTTTACAGAAAAGAGATGTTACTTTCTATATTTCAATAAATAGAAAGGAAAAATCTTTGGATAAAATTATTGCTTTGATTAAAAAACAATCTAGGCAGGAGTAAATCCATGATATCCGCCAGTTTGTTCTGCCTTATCTCCAAAGCTTGGTTCGAATAATGATATGAGATATTCATCAGGGTCCATAATTACTGCATTTTTGCCTGCATCTTTTTCAACTATGTCTCGATGAATTCTAACACCTTTTTCTCTTAATTCTTCAATGGCAGATTTTACATCGCCAACAAGAAAACCGATTGTGATTCCATTATCAATTGAACCGCCACTATGTTGTTCAGTCAATGAAGCTGGATGCAAACTCAGCAAAGCACCAGAAGTACCTAAATCAACCCAAGATCTTCTTTGATTCTTAATTGGAAGACCAATTAATTCATGATAAAACTGGATAGATTTGTCTATATCCTTAACAGCCAAAATTACATTTCCGACTTTTTTGATATTCACAGGTACACTACCTCGTAGTTCTTTAAATGGTTTTCACTGAACCTCAACCATAGTTTCAGTCCTTTCTACACCGTTAATTTTTTGAATTTGATTAGCAACTTCTTTAATTTGGACCAACTGTTCCACATCAATAATTGCAACAGCATCAAATTGACCACTAGTTGGAAAAGAATCTGAAACAGAGTTTACTTTGCGCAATCTTGCTGCAATTAGTTTTTTGGGAGATTTTACTAAAATTATTGCTCTTACCATCCTAAATTAACCTCCACTTCGATTAGGGTCTCTGTAGTTACAATATCCTTAATTTTTTTGAAATTAATTACCATGTTGTTTATTTCATCAATATTTCCTTGTAACAAAACGCTAATGTCTGCTCTGCCAGTAACAACCATAATTTGTTTGACAATTTTACGTTTTTTCTTTAAGATTTGAACTACAGAATCTACTTTCCCAGGTTTGACTGTAATTAAACAAAGCGCTCGCATGATTTATCTATGTTTTTAAAACGGATAGATTCCTAGTCAAACGCTTCTTGCGAACGTGCTTCTTCAAGATAGGCCCTTCTTTCTTCATTAACTTTTTCTTGATCAATCTCTATATCATCATCAACAATTACAATGCCCATATCATCAATTGGCTCATCTTTTGTTTTTTTACCTTTAGATTTTGAGGATTTACCTTTTGTTGTCTTTGTCTTAGTTTTTGACGTTTTTGCTTTAGTTTTCTTTGTGGTTGCTTTTGCTTTAGTTGACGTTTTTGCTTTAGTTTTCTTTGTGGTTTTTTTCTCTACCATGAATGTCGAAAATCAAGAGGTAGGCTGGCTTTTAAAGATTATGCAGAATAATTTTTTATTGGAATTATTAGTAAAATTGCGATCATTCATTACGATTTTCATAATTATCTAAATTGGCAAGATATTGAAATCATAAGCACTAAAAATAGTAGCCATCTGGGTCAAGAATTAACCATGAGTTTACTTTATCATGTTTTTGATTATTTTATAGATGAGGAGGTGAATGGAAATAGCAACATTAGCCGATTACGCAACTATGGGCGATTCAGTCAGCTTGGCAAAAATCGACGATAAGGCATTTACAATAACACGAATAGAAGATTCAGACTATACACAAGGAAATGAGATTACCAAAGGAGTCAAAATCACAACTAGTGAAACATTTGAAATTCAAGGCACATCTATGAACAAATTTCATACTACTAGAGTAGCAATTGTGAAAAAATTTGATAATCAAAAGATTAGAACTGACGTGAACAATGGAACCCCATTGGGACCCGTAAAATGCGTATTAGAAAAATCATCATCTGGTAAGAATTTCTATAATCTAGTTGATGTTTAGAAAGGTTTTCCACCTTTTCTTTATTTTGTAAAGGAAAGGGAATAAAATGAAAACCAGTATTACTACGACAAATCATTACTTAACACTATGTCATTATAAAAAATGACTCTGATTAATCAAATTTGAAAATTACATTGTATGGAAATGTATCTGAAAGGATTTGAGCCTGTTAAGGTTACTATAGACAACGTCATCAAACAATACAACTCTCATAAAATTTTATTCTATAAGAATAACCTATATCATCCATGATGAGTATTAAAGAGAGATTTTCAAAAGCTTGTCTTTTTGAGCCTGTAGACATTGCGATTTTAGTATATTTTCGAATAATTTTTGGAGCAATAATGTTTTGGGACGTAATTCGATATGTTGGTCATGATTGGGTTACACGATATTACGTGACCACAAAATTTACTTTTACATATTATGGATTTGATTGGATACAACCATGACCTGGAGATGGTATGTATTATCATTTTGCAGCATTAGGAATACTTTCAATATGTATTGTAGTTGGCTTCAAATATAGAATAACAATACCACTGTTTTTTTTGGCATTTACGTACATTTTTTTTAGATCAAGCACGATATCTTAACCATTTCTACTTGATTGTGTTGATTAGCTTTCTCATGATTTTTGTTCCAGCTAACAAAGCATTGTCTTTTGATGCATGGCGTAATCGTAAAAAACAATCTGATGTGGCACCGTATTGGTCGCTATGGATTTTACATTTCCAATTAGAAGTCGTCTATTTTTACGGCGGACTTGCAAAAATAGATCAGGATTGGCTACGAGGAGAACCAATGCGTTCATGGCTTACTGAAAGACCGGATTTCCCTCTCATTGGAATTTATTTTAGAGAAGAATGGATGGTGAGTCTTTTTGCATATGGCGCACTATTTGTAGATCTTCTTGCTGTTCCTTTTCTGTTGTGGAAAAAGACAAGACTTCCTATGTTTCTGATACTAGTTGCATTTCACACATTAAACTCAATGTTGTTCACAATTGGAATATTTCCACTATTCATGATTTTAGCAACTCTTGTATTTTTTGATCCAAGTTGGCCAAGAAAATTAGTTAAAAGAAAACACAAGAAAACACGTTCAGAATATCTCAAGCTAGTTACTAGTTTAACCAAAAACCAGAAGATAATTGTGGCGTTATTGTTAGTCTTTGTTGTTGTGCAATTAGCGGTTCCGTTTAGACACTTTTTGTATCCGGGACATATCCTTTCATGGCATATGAAATTACGGGATAAGGCCACTTATGAAATTGTATTTTATGCTACTAATCCTGAAACAGGGGAAACAGCAGAAGTTAATCCCTTGTTTGATTTAACTGAAAAACAGACTCTAAAAATGTCAAAGCGGCCAGATATGATTTTACAATATGCTTACTATCTTGCTGAGGACATTAAACAAAGAGAAGGATTTGACGATGTTGAAATACAAGTAAAAGCATTGATAACTTTCAATGATAGAGAACCACGATCACTTGTTGATCCTAATGTAGATTTATCGAAACAACCTCGAAATCTTTTACCAAAATCATGGATAATGCCATTAGAACAATAATCTAAGTGGCGCGGGCGGGATTTGAACGCGCGACAGCCCGGTCTTCAGCCGAGTGCTCTCCCAGGCTGAGCTACCGCGCCACAGAAAAAAAAGATTTTGATGAGGAATTAAAGTTTGTCTTTTTAGTTCTTCCAGAAATTAATAAAATGTTCAATTAGAAATATACAAAAAATTACCCAAATCAAGAGTGGGGATAAAACATAAAGAGAGGTTATTTTAGATTATAGAAAAATAAATCCGCCGAAGGCGGCGATCGTTGAATACAGTTAATTAGTTTTGAATATTTAACATTGATAATGAATTTAGAAGAAAAGATTGGAAAATATATCGATCGTTATAATGATAAATTACTTGAAACTGAATCTAAGAAAGAAGAACATGAACAATCTCTTGAAACTTTAAAGAAAGAATTCATTGTTATTATTAAAAGAGATATTGAACCAGTAATGAAAGAATTTAAGGAATTTTTAAAGAAGAAGAATCAAAGTTGTGATATTAATTCAGGTTTATCATCAAAAGAAGAATTACCAGAAATTAGTTTTAAAATTTTTCCGCCAAATCTTGAAAACAAATATGATCCTCACAATCATAATTATCCTGAAATAATATTTGGTCTTAAAGAATCAGGTAAAATTACAGTTAAAACATTAGAATATATGCCAAGAGGTGGAGGGAGTTCGGCACCTGCAGACGAATTTGAATTAAAAGATATTCTTCCTGAATTTGTTGAAGATAAAATAATTAATTTGATTAAAAATTGTTATGATCAGAATTGGGAATCATATCATTTTGATTAAATTATGTGCTAATCTCCAAATAGTAAATTAAAATAGTTTTTTCTTTCATAGCATACATGGGTTTTGGCGAATACATAACTGAGCCTTTTAGATTATTCGTTACTTTAACCATAATTCCTATGATTATTTTTATTATATCAATATCCGTAAATATAGAAACAATTCAACATGTACAAACAATAGGAATTATTTATGAAATATTTGGATTTATTTTCTTGCTTGTATCTACATCATCATCTTATCTATTTCAAATGAAAATCAAAATACCAAAAGAGAATTATGGGATTGCACATCCTAAAATGTTTAAACTTGGTGCGATGTTAGTTATCATTGGTCTTTTATATCAATTATCAGATAGTGTTAGAATACAATGAGAATGTCAATAATTCTCTAACGGCTCCATCTGTAATTTCTCGTCATTCCCCCACACATCCCATCCGTGTATTTTGGTTCTGGCAAATAACTCAATTCGTGGCAAATCTCCAAATAATTCGACAATCCTCTTTCTTACTATGTCTGGTTTTTTTGAATGAATAGTTAATGGTTTGTCAATTACAGAATGAACTTTTTTAGATAATCTAGGTAATGGTTTTCCTTTTGTTGCAAGTAAGCATAATTCGGCATTTGCCCTTGTGTAATTTCCTAATCCCAGATAATAACCAATACCAGATTTGTTCTTCTTGACCCATGTGAATCCACAGGTTTTGTATTGGAATCCCCAAGATTCTATGACATCCAATCCCCAATTCAAACAGGGCATGGTAACCCACAGAAACAAAACTGAATTCTTTTTACTAATTGCATCCACAGGTAATTTTTTGATTTGCTCAATATTCATAGTGTCGTATATCATTTGAGCGGAACCAGTCATTTTTGATTTTAATCCTGTCTTTGTTGTTTTGTTGTGCTTGTGGAAAAATCCATACTGCCAAGGCGGATCAGCATAGATGATGTTATATTTTTTGTCAGGAAATGAAATATTCAAAACAAACCAAAAATATCTCTGTTAAACAAATTCATCTATTATCTGCTGTATTTCCTCTTGAAAGCCATCTATGTATTTCCTTTTACCAATTAGTGTTAAATGGCCTAGAGGACTAAGATTATGCCTTATAGTCCATTCCAGCCAATGATCGTCTATGAAAAAATCTATCTCTTTCTGTGTCATTGTTTCAAATTGTTTGTTTTTGAACTTTTGTAGAAACTTGTTATTTTTCAAAATAATTTTTTAGTATGTTTTGGATTGGAAATCCTCAAAGGTTTTCTGGTTTTTATCCAGTGTATGAGAGTGTACGTGTGCCATCATGTTATCATATGTGCAATTCTCTAGGTTTTTACCGCAGATATTGCATCTTGTATGTTTCATCTTGTTCATGGTTTTTATGATTTTATTTTTTGAATTTCATGCAGTTGCAAGCTATAGGAATTCTATGTTTGGTAATTGTCTTAATTTCTGCAAAACATACAGCGTTAACATTGTGATCTGAATCAGAATGATTGCAAGATTTACAAATCATTCTAACAATAACTCAATTCCAAAATTTACCAACTTGGTCTGACGTAGGATTTGGAGTTTTGTCTTATTCTGAGCATTGCAGATGTAACAAAAATTACTTCTGCTATGATAAAAAAATCCAAGGATGTAATCAAGATTCATCATTCTAAAAATATTTGATATTAAGAATTATTTGCTCTGAATTTTTTCTTTGACTGTAGAATAAACATCAGCTACAATACCAAGCGATACAAAGATGAATGCATTAATCACAGTATCCAAAGGAACACGCACAGGATCATAAACATGGTACAAGGATACAGACACCATGACTATGGACAAGAATCCAACAACTATGATGTGTCTTTTTGGATAATTGGCTAGTTCCCCAAAGGGAGATTTGGTTACTTTTAGTGTGTATTCTAATGCAAGATGAGTTGAACGTTGATCCTTGTCTATTTCAACAAGATTCATACTTTCATTGTCTTTTTTTACAAGTCTCTCTATCCCGCCCATGATTCCTTCATGATCTATAACGCTATCAGGTGTTCTTAACCAATCAAATTTGATTAGATATGATGTCAGTGTCAAAAAACAATTGTTTTCATTTTTTCCATCAGAGACTAATGCAAGCGTGTGTTTTTCTTGCATCTCATTGGTTGTCTGTAAAACTATTGTGTCTTCTGATTTGACTTTAACAATCCATCCATTCTTTTTTAGAAAATCTTTTTGACTCAAGATTTTGGATATGTGAGAAAAATTTACATTCATGCAGTATGTTTTTTCATGAATGTTGTCTCTTGTTCCATTCACTCCTAATAATCTCCTAACAATCCATCTTTGTAAA
Source organism: Candidatus Nitrosopumilus sp. (assembly GCA_965215075.1). GTDB lineage: Archaea > Thermoproteota > Nitrososphaeria > Nitrososphaerales > Nitrosopumilaceae > Nitrosopumilus. The sequence continues at coordinate 1,161,359 of OZ244033.1, read as the reverse complement.
TGACCTGCAAATGCTAAACAGCCATATGCTAACAGAAATAAAATGAGGGTATTCTCTATAAAATCTTGAGCAAGAACAATGTCGGAGATTTTGAAATACTCGAAGGTTATTGTCGCTGTTATCAGAATGGTTGCAGTAACTAATTGTATGTAAAATGGTGATACGATCCTTTTTGGTTTGAATGTCAAGGATGTTGCCAAACTGTAACATATACCAACACCAAGATACAAAATTGTTAATTCGGGCGATGTGGTAATAAATGGAATTTCTTTCGGTTCTGTTCCATGTTCTCTGATTTGTTGAACCGCAAATATAATCAGACATGCATTTAATCCAGCGCCAATGAAAATCAACACTGCAAGACGAATCAAGATGTCCTCTCTTTTCATGACATTGTATAATTCCATCATTTTTAGTCTGCAAAAGATAATCTATAAGCATTGAGATTTTGTTTTGATGTAAAATTTGATAGGCTGTATTCATTATTTACAAATGCCGTATTGTTTAGTACAGTTTTGGATTGTATCATCTAGCCATGATTTGTATTTGTAATATGTGTAATCTGAATGATTGATTGGAGTTGCATCTTTTTTGTATTGTTTTATCGTGTCAATGTTTGTATATTTCTGATCGCAGTTATTTTCCATATGCCAAATAGTATCTCCCAATAGTGCCAAGCTAGGCGTGATTATTGCATCATTGCACAAATTATCAACATATCTTAAATTTCCAAACGAATAGCCAAATGAATTATCTTTGAGGGTCGTACTGGTAGAATTTGCAGGTATCTTGTAATCTGGTAGTGCAGTAGAGATTGTAATTATTCTGATTTTGTTTATAATGTTACTGTCAGGATCAATGATTACATTGGGATATGTATTTTGTAATAAATCATAACTGGGGCAATTAGTTGTAATGTTGTGTTTTATCATGGTAAGACAGGAATTAGACAGTATAATTCCAACGTCTGATTTTTTGATTACATATGATTCCTTGATGGTATGCCGTATGTTGTTACAGTTATCAACGATTCCATGTTGTAACTTTTGCAGACACATCTCTAATAGTATTCTATCTGTCTGTGTGTTGTCTGCATATGAATAATCTGCAAATGAAAACGCTAATGCAAAACCAATAATAAACAATGCAATAAAAATTAATATTTTATTCATTTTCTAAATCATCCCATTTTTCATTAATCTCATCAATGCTACAAAGATAATTTTCCTCTTCTATTGCAAATCTTTTTTCTAATGCTTCCAGTTCTTCTTCTCTAGAACTATATTTTGTTTCTGTACTCATTCTATTTACCTAGAAAATATTCTAACTCTGATTTTTTCCATTGGCTTGAGCAACATAAAATACATTGACACAAACCAAAACATCAAAAAGTAAATCATGCCAGTAAAATCAATATTTAATCTATCTGTCAAATTATCAAGTGACAAGTCAATTAACAAAACCCCAAACATCAAGATAAAAAATGGAGAGATTTTTTTGAAAAGAATTTTTAATAGAATCTCTTGTGATTTTTTGTTTCTAGATTTATCAGAGTAGTACTTTAGACACTTGCAGTTTAGGTTATTGCATCCACCAACTTCTTTTCTGTCTTTTAGTGGTTCGTGATGTTTTCCTCTACTATGTCCACAAATACAGTAAAACTTCATTGCATCCTCTAAAGTATGATTCCTTTTAAGAGTCAGAGACCAAATGGCATCTTTTTCTTTGCAGAGTCAGCAGAATACCAAGAATGGCCGCACTTTACACATTGTATTGTATTGTCGTGAAAATGGTACCACTTTCTGATTCTCTTTGCAGTGCCACCACATTTTTTGCATCGCTGCCTGTATTTTTTGCCCAAGTTATCTTCTCAAAAACTTTCTTAGTCGCTGTGCTTTGGTTTGTTCTTGGTTTTTGATTATCTCTCTGCCTTTGATATAGCCATATTTGTGATAAATTGCCTCTCGTTTTGCTTTCTCTTTTTGTGCATTATGTTCAATAATGTAATCTCGAGCCTTTTGCACGTCTTTTTTCTTTTTTTCTCTTGCCTTGATGTTCTTGGCTCTGGCCAGTATGTGATCGGGATCAGTTGGTGTGTCCATCCTGTTTTGGTGTACTGTCTTTATGACATCTATTGTATTTTTTACATTCATGCCAGCCTGTACTAGCCCCTCAAATCCCAAATCCTCTTTTGGTGTAGAACTAGAATTATTATCTCCAAACGGATTAAACATTAGACCATCATTGTTTGAGAATGGATCAGTTTTACCATTACGAGTTGATGGTTTTCTTTTAGTGGAATGTTTCTTTGATTTTCTAGGTTTTGGTGAATCATCACCAAACGGATTAAAGACCAACCCATCGTAATCTTTTGCCATTAGTATAGTTTGACTCATTTTGTTTTTAAGAGTCAGAGTATTTTCAGGAAAAAGCCTTGTTTCCATGAGATAGACAAGCCATATCACAGTACCTAATGAAAAAAGCAGAGTAGGGTATGTCACAATATAATAGTAATCTGCATAACCCATCTGTTCTAACAAACTAGAGTTTTGTATTCTTGTCATTAATAGAATATTTAGTAATACATTCAAAATTTGTTATTCTTTGGATTCTGCAAGTGCCAATACATGGCTCTTAAAATCAGTGTGCCAAAATTCCATGTTCTCTTTTGTGATATGATACACTGTACCATCGTCAGATAGTTTTGAGAGATATGAATTCTGCTTTAGCAGTCTCATACAGTCCTTGATGGTTGGATGTGATTTTTTCATTGATAGTGAGGCAGTATACGGTGTATAGTATGATGTTGGGTTTTGTAAAAAGAAATCCATTACATCAATACAGTTTTGAGTAAAACAGGTTTTTCTTATTGTTCCTTGATGTGTAGTTTGTTTAATCATTACCAAAACCCTTCACAATTTTTGTGATGTTCATTTAACACGACTCCATAATTCATCATGAATTAATACTATAGAGCAATCATAATGAAAATAACGGGTATCTCCATACCATACTACCTTATCAAATTTTTGGCATTCTAAAATTTCATTATCACATAAACAACATTTTAAGTTATTTTCGTTTTCTTTTGTTGTTTGATCATTTTGTCACAATCTTCAACGGATAATGAATTGTTGGATGTTTTTTGTAATTCTTTGAGTTCTTTATGATATTTGGATATAAACTCTTGATTATCTAATATCTGTTGTTTGATTTGCATGCAGTGTGATTTAGACTTTCCATAAATCATCAGTTCAAAGGACTCTTTTTCCTGACCGCTGTCCTTCTCCCAGTGGATAAAGTCAAAATCCCCATCACATAGTTTTACTAATGGGATGCGGGAACTCATGCCTTAATCTCCTGGGCATCATTGCATTCACAATCACATGAAATAGAATGACAATACACGTGCTTGCCCTGAATACAATTAGAGCATTTGTGTATTGATATGACGTTATCGACAAGTTTGTAGCTATAGGTTCGCAATATTTTTTTAATTGCCTTTTCAGATTCCAATTCTTCTAATGCGTTTTTGAGTTGTTGAGGCGTAAATTTTTCAGAACGCATCACTACTGCCAATGCTGAACCATTCAGAGAGCCATGACTTAGTAACTGTGTGATTCTTGTCTTTACTTTATCTGTCTCGAGCTTGTTTCTCATACAGAATCCCCCATTTTAGCATCACCGTTGATTAAATCTGTGATGAGTGATTGCGGTTTCTCATCAATGAGTCTGCCTGATTTGATTAGTGATTGATTTGTTCCTAATTTATTCCATTTTAGAATATCATAAAATGTCTTTTTTCTTTTTGTGGTAAATGTAACAACCCATCCGTCAGAATAATATGTTTGTGGAGTTCTAACTGTCATATCATAAATTATTTGCAATATTTTCAGGATGTAGTTTCTTTTCACATTGTACCAAGTATTCGGCCAAAGCATCTTTTTCAGAGGGAGATAACATCTTTTGATATCTTGTGAATTCATTTACGGAATAATTAGCCCATTGCTCTATTGATTTATCTGCTATCTTTTGTCGTATCAAATATTCATATTCAACATTAGGCATTCCCAAGTCATGACAGACAAGAACAAATGAGTGTAAACTAGTATTCAATGTTAACAATATCCAAATCTTGGCAGATTATCCTTAGCTGGATTGGTCTGCACTCGTAACATATCCTATCTTGTGAGTCTGTTCTGATATTTTTGCAGAATCTACAGAGATAAATCATGATACTCTAAAATAATGTCGCTTGGTTGTGTCGCTGGAATGGTTTGTTTGAGATTATTCTGGTTCTTGCATAGTTGCCAATGAATTTCTTTTTTGATGTTATGACCTTCATTGGATAGCCTGATTTTGACAGCATCTTTTTGATTTTGGCTTCCCTGTAATCACTGCATAACATCCAGTCTCCCTTTATGGTTTTTAACAATTCAAATATCTCTGTGTAATAGTCCAATGGCAGTCTGTCACAGTAGCAGTTGGAATTTTTGTTATACACATCATAATGCCAAGGCGGATCAATGAAGAAAAACGCATCCTTGCTATCGTATAGTCTGATGCATTCTGCAAAGTCCAAGTTTGTCACCTCTGCTCTAAAGTGACTCTTTAGAAATGATAAAGCGTATTCTGATTTGTCATTTAGTATGAATCTGTCGGCATTTACGTGCTTTGAGATTCTTCCCAGTCCGGCAAACGGCTCTATGAATGTCTTTACTCTTGGAATGTATTCAGATATTTGCAGGGCAGTCAAAGCAAGTCCGGGATAGCCTCCAAATCTTTTCTTTCCATTTACTGAAATTTTCAGCCATGGTTTTTGCCTTTTTTTGGCGTAGTTGCTGGTCATTTATGCTGAGCGTCTCAAAATATCCATGCACTCCTTGGCCTGCAATGCAGTATGATGATCCTTTCTTCTGTGGCAGTAGTCGCACAGGTATGCCGGATTGTTCCACTTTCTGGCCATTATCTCACCCTTGGAATTGTGACGTTTCTGGTTGAGACAAGGCAGAAATTCTCCAGCGTGAAATTAATAGAGACTTTTGTTGTATTGTTTTTTTTGTGTCGTGTGGCATGGTGTCTTGATGACTGCTCCATAGTGCCAAAACATCTAGAGCATTTTCTGCACTGGTAAGATACTGCAAAACCAAAAAGGTCTAACTGTGTATTGCTCAATTTTATGGATGAATCTTTGCCATGTCTAGCGAGTCAATTACATCCCTGTAATCATCCCAAGATAGGGCATGCTGTTTTTTTGAATTTAACTTGAATAGGTTTCTACAATCATAGTCATTTATGGTAACTGGAATTATTCTGTTTTTTCTCAGTATTGGATCAAATACATTGTTCCATTTCTGACAAGGAATATTTCCATGCTTGTAGTTTACCTCTAGTACAATGATGCAGTCGCTTCTATAAATTACCAAATCAAAATTGTGCTTTTGGTATATTTCATCAAGGGTATCATAATCCTCTTTTGAGATTAGTTTTGATATGTTTACTTGCTGTCGTATGGTGCAATTTCTCAAAAGATTTGAGAGAATCATTTTAACTATTGACTCGCCACGGCCGATATACGGCGTATCTTCTGCAAATGTGAGAATTAACGGAGTATTGTTATTGTTTAATTGCAAAATGTTATCTTACCGTTAGAATAGTATGGTTTCTTGCAGATTTTGCAGATGTTTCTTTTTGACATTATTTTGTTTCAAAACTCTTCACAAACGCAAATACAAAGGCACAGTCACATCTACTGCAAACGTTCAGCTTGTCCTTTATGGTACTCATATTCTCGCTTTCAGATATTCTTTTTCTGCAAACAGGACACCAAACATCAAATGAATCTGTCATCCTATGCCGCCGCCCCTATATCCTGTAGAGTCTGCATTGTGTAATCTGCCTTGGCAGTAGTTCCATCCAAATGTCGTATGATCCTTTTTTGGCTTGTTACACCATCTACAGACTGTCATAATGCAAACCTCTTATTCATAAAAGTGATAATCTCGTTTATCTTTTTGCGGTTATCTAGTGCAAATTGTTTAGAGTGAGATATTTCCTTAGATGAAACTATGGGTAAGGGAGTGATTATTTTTCCTTTCTTTTTTCTGATGTGATGCTCTAGCTGTGTAATTATGGTTTGAATTTCAGATACTGCCTTTGGCGTGTTGCCCAGTTCGATGAGTTTTTTAATCTTGTCCAATATTATGACAACGTTTTGATCTTCCATTGTATCTAATATCCCATACCCTTTATTGCTAGCTGTATCTTGTCGTGGTGGTGTTTGATTACGTGGTTTCGTGCATCCTCATCTGTATAAAATGACTCTCCACAAGGTATGCAGTCTCGCATTTTGTTATCAGGTAGTTTCTTGTACCCTTCAATTAGACAGCCATAGACATAATCCCACTGCTCCTCGGATAGTTTCTTTTTGTTTTTTGTATTGTCTGGCAGGTCTGAGACTACAAATGAATCGGGGTCTTTGATGATTTGTGCCACCTGTTCAGGTGTCTTTCCAAGATCACGCATCAGCCTTAGCTGGTTGTCAATTTTTATTTTCAGTGTCTCTTGTTCTGTCTTTTTGTCTTTGAGTGTTACAGATGGCTTTAGATTAGATTCTGATTTTGGCTTTTCGTCATTTTTGAGCGACTCTAGAAATATCTGCTTGGCTACTGCATTTAGGGGAACATTTGGGTATTTTGTCAGAAACAGCTCCAACTCTTCACGTTTTATTGTATAGTTTACTCTTCTTTCAGGCGGTGCTGGCATGATTATGCTAGTCTGTAAAATTTGCATCGAGTTGTTTCCTTGTAACTTTGTTTTGTATGTCATTAATTGTCATGGTGTTATAGTAACGGTATCTTTCTTGATGATAGTCGCTGTACTTTTCGCTCCAATGTCTTTAGAAATTGTTTTTGCGGTGGGTTGTACCCTACACTTGATAGTTCCTCTCTTGTTGTTATGTTTAGTAGTATGGCACAAAATACGCAGTACTTGTTTTTTCTCTTTGATATCATTGGTTGGTTCTTGAGTTCGGTACCGCAGTGCTTGCAGTCAAGGTATTTTCTGTTAAATGGTACAAACCATGTCGTATTATTTAATTCCATGAAAATAACTATCTTGCTTTTTGACCGTTGGAATGATAAGCCAGTGAGTGTCTTAATGAACAAAACAACCTGTCAGAGTTTGGAATGTCAATCTTTGGGGGATTACAGTAATGGCATACACCGTCATCCAGTATCTCCTCGTCTGCCATCTCTGCATAAACCTGAGTAATCATTGCCGGATCATCCCACCCGAACTTTTGAACCACAGTTGCATTAAAGCCTGAATTTCTCATTGAGAAGTGGGCTCCTGAGTGTCTCAGGGAATGTATTGGTCTCTCGTTGAAATAGTATGGTTCTACATCAATTCCCTTCATGTATTTTTTGTTCAGCTCCATCTTTCCTATGGAATGATAGAATTCTCGCAAGTGTTTTGCAAATAGTTTCTTTGCATCAACATGTCCGATATGGTTAATCAGTCTCTTTCCGTGTGACACATATTGCAAGGCATCAACTGACTCTTTTCTAAATACCCATTTTGGAAAATGCTTTGTCTGTTTTGGCTCGTATATTCGGTCTGCAAGCCGCAAAGTTACAACATCATCTACTACCTTCTCGACTGGTTTCATAAGGTATTCGTATTTCATCGTAGTTGAAGGTCTTGGATATGCATCGTGTGTGAATGCAGTTAATGCTCTCCATTCATCATTATGCCCATCATCAATTTCCCCCATGAATTTTAGGGCTGCAAAATACTCTGTATCTGAGAGTTTAACGGTACTGTATGCTCCATAATTTTCTTTCTTTCCTGAAAGATTGCCGCCAATATTCTCAGGCAGTGGCTTGTCATTTGATGACAAGAATTTTCTTAATGCCTTTGAATATCTTGAAACAGACGTATTATCACCTGATTTCATGATGGTGTGGGAGTTGTCATTGACATAAGATGCCTTTCCCTGCTTGAATAGTTCTGTGAATTCGTCAAATAGTGATACTGTTTCCTTTGTTGAGATTAGAAATGCATCAGGCGAGCATTTCAAGGTATTGCATATGATGTAAAACGAGTTGATTTTGTCCTGACCCCTTACAATCAGCTTGCATTTATTCACCATGTTTTGCACTGATTCGTATTTTGTTACGAATTCGGTCTGTTCTAAAATTTCAAATGTTTCTGATGTCTTTTGCTGTTCTGACTTTTTTACATGACCTGATTTAGTTAATACTATTTTTCCTTCCTTGACTAATTCATTTCTAATGTTGAATAGTGTAGTTCTTCCAACTCCTAAAATTGACTGTATCTCACTTTGTCTTTTCTTTTGATTTATTGCTAAATCATAATATCTATCCTTGCGATTTTTCTTTGACTCATCATCGTTTGCACGATTTGAGAAATTGCCCAGCCTCTTTCTTGTCATGTTACTCTATTGTACAGTGATGATACTCTGAGCTGTCATGGATGTGTTTTAGCTGTGTTGCCTGTGATACTGTGTAACAGCTCCATGACCTGTTACAGTCCATGCAAGATGTGCAGAATTGTTTTTTCAAGGGAGTATTTTTAGCCAGTTTAGACTGACAATAAAGCATTGAGGCTGATATTTCTTGGGATTTTGTTTATCATATCAAGCATATCTGCCATATTGTCATTGGAATTCATTCTTACAGATGTCAACATACAATGGAAGAAACACATGTTAGATGCAATGGTTCTTCTCTTAGTTACTGGGATCATTGTTGTTATCGCATCTCTGGTGTCTGGAACTAAGAACAATCCAACTTAACCATGCCCCAAGTCCAAAGAAATTAAGATATAAAATGATCTGTTCTAATGTCATAGCTGTTTGGATGTGTGTATGTAGTCTTTGCTTGCAATCAAAATTATTATCCAAATAAATAACAATAATGCCATCAAGGGCAAACAATAAAGTATCTCAAAAGACATTATGGTGTCATCAAACATTGTTGGATTTTCAGATTCCATATATGAAATTCCTAAAACTGCAAATCCAAAAGTCAACATTATAAGAAATACTGATGGTGTGATTACTGAAAACAGTATGATGTCGTATGTTTTGCTTTTCAAGGGAGTATTTTTAGCCAGTTTAGATGAATGTCGCATTGTTGATGTTCTTACTTGTGATCATGGTTCTCACTTTTGGAATTATTATCTTTGGAAGTTTGATAATTCCTGGTGTTTGTGAATCCCTTAACATAGGTGAGAATATGCAAAATTCCGAGAATGATGTTTCAGGCATTTGTACTTTTTTTGACCGTTTTGGATTTATCAAAGATTTCATATAATCTGCTTGACAATTTGTTTCCAAATACAAGCCACAATACAAGACATGTCAATATGAATAATGTTTCGTTGTATGGAATGTTGTCTAATCCAAGCCCAACTGACCAAAAACAATTTGCGACAGCAAATCCAAAATAGAATACGATCACCATGCAAAAAGGGATGTAAAGATAGTTTTTCATGATATTTTTAGCATGTATTTTTTTGAAATGATTTAGGCGTTCGTAATCTTTCAAGAAACATTCCAACAGTAAATGAGCCCAGTACCAACACTATGCTGGCCATGTCATCAGAATGATTAAAGAATGCACCATAAAGAACAGTGATTGAAATCGGAATCAATATGATATAATCTATTATTTGTCTTTGTTTCATGATTGTTTGGTTATTGCTCGTGTGGTTTTTTGCCAGTGATACAATATGTTGTAAGGCATAGAATCTCTTTTCCTGTATTTTGCAGCCCTTCATATCCCCAGTCTGAGAATTTCTTGTGTTCTGACTCTAGTCTTTGGGTGATTCTTTTGTACTGCTCGTATTTTACCAGCAATTCATGAATGGACAGACCATCACTTTTGGCATATTCATTAATTGCAGTCACAAAGATATCGTCATTTAGTATCTGTTGTTTTAGTGATTCTCCCCTGTCTTGCTCAACTCCTAATACTATGACGTTCTCAAATGTACCGTCATTTACAACGGTCATATCATCAGGGTTTAATGGGATTCTTTTTATCATTTAGTCATCCTCTGTTTTGATAATTTCTGCAAAATCTTTTAGTGAATAACTGTTAATTGTTTCCTCGTATTCTTCCAGTATTGTATGATACTCTACAAGAAATGATTTCAGGATTTTTTCTATCTTGTGAGATTCATGATATTTTTTAGCTGATTCTATACTATCAAAACGTTTTAGATTTATGGCAATATCCCACCATTGTATCTCATTATGGTACAATGATACGCCGTAATCATAAGGAAGCTTCAGTATTTTTGAATCTCGATCATGATCACCGAATCTGCAAATGCCACATATGATTAACGAATACTTGTTTTTTGGTCTGTTGTTTTCTGCAATGTAGCATCCAAGTTTAAGATGATCTTTTGTGTATTGTTCTATTAGTTCCAAATGTCTATCGTTATAATTCGTTGTTTTGGTACAATCAAAGTTTAATTCCAATTTCTCTTGATTTAGAAAATAGATAATTCTCTCCACATCAGTTATTGGATTGTATAGTTCTGATATTTTCTTTTCATAGTTTGAGTTTATCTTTTGCATTTTGTTTTCTAGATCATTGAGTATCTTGTTTTGCTCTTTTTCTAACGCTCTTATTTTATCATAATATTTGGAATTAATTCTGCTTTTCTTGTTTTGGTTTTTATCTTTTAATTTTTCTTGGATTGTTTCTAATTCGGATATTTTGGTTTGGTTTTCCTTGTATGTTGATACAAGTCTTTCTGATGAGAGAAGGATTTTAGTCAATTTTTAGATTATAAAAAAAGTGCCAAATGGAACAAGGCGCATAAATGGCAGGTTGCAAAAAAAACAGTCGCCTCATCCCAAGTGTAAAGAAGTCTTTTATTGTCATTGCACAAGAATGATAAGTTACACATCTTGCGGTAATCGCCCACAGGTTTGCAAAAAATCCTGCCAATTCTTTTGAGGGATACACTACTCGATATTGTGATGCTACGCATGATGTCTTCCTTTTTTGTAGTGCTGAGCTGATAAGTGAGAATCTGTGAAAATGTGGAATTGTTATTGTTCAAAAACAACCCCCCTGAAAACCAAAGGTTCAGGGGTCGTAACGAATTGAGTAAAAATGGCTACAATACTAGATCGCATCAATAACAATCCCTTCCTTTGTTGCCAAACGAGGAAACAGGATTGACCTATTCATCATTAAGATTTCTGGTAAGACGGCTAGTGTAGTGCATCTTTCAGTTTGTAAATTTTCCTGAGTCATGTTTTTGGCATTTTTAGTTAGTAACGCTTGTTAATAAACAGTTTGTATAATGGAATAATGATAGGGATCAAAAACCAGATCGTAGATTTATTGATTGATTTAATTATAATTTAAAATTACATTATAAAATGTGGGAGTTGAACGGATGTTATGTTTTTGGCGAAATTTAATTTTCCGTGTTCAACTCTCACTACCTTATATTACGGTACAGGTACTTTATGAAACTGATCGCATCTAAAAAAAAACAGAAAAATTTGTTAAAATATTAGTGATTATTGTATAATTGATGTAAAATGGCTGGCTTTTGTGGAAAATGTAAATTAAACTTTGAGGGTTCAAAATGCCCTGTTTGTGGCAGACATAAAAATACAATTCCTGTTATTATAATTTCAATAGTTAGTATTGTTGTTCTAGCTGGTATTTTTGGATATTCAAATTATGAAAACCAAGTTAATGTTTTGATTGATGATACAAAAACAGAACTTGAAAGTTTGACAAAAGAAAATATAGTGATTCAAAATATAAATGAAGAACATGAAAAAGAAAGAGAATGGAAAAATGCGATGAAAAAGGATTATGCTTTTTCAAACCCTGTAAATGAAAATCTAAATGAATCAATAGAAATAACAGAATCAGATATTGAAAGATACAAAAAAGAAATTCACCAACTAATTAATGAAAAACGCATTAAAGCTGGTGTTGCACCGTTAACATTTGATCCTAAGATTAATTCCATAGCCCAAGAATATGCAGAGTATATAGCATTACATGATCATATATCTCATTACGATTTAAATGGTGATGGAGTTCATGAAAGATTTGAAAAAGTCGGTTATGATTGTAATCCTGAATATCCAAATTATTATAAAATGACATCAGAAAATATCCATGTTGGTCATTCTAGCAGTAATAATAATATTCCAAATAAGGCAGTAACAGGTTGGGTTAATTCAAAAGGCCATACTGAAAATATATTTGATGATGAATTTACAAAACACGGTTTAGGAATTGCAGTTAACGATAAAGAATTTCATAATGTCTATATCATAAGCAATTTCTGTTAGACTCATCATCCAGTTACAAACAAAACATTTAGTCAAGTCGTATTAAATTAAAAATCAGATGGATTCAGAAGAAATAAAAGTCATTCTTGGATTTCTGATAATTGGTGTTATAATGCTTGTAGTGGGTATTTCAATAAGCCATGGGATAGTTGCATTATTTGGAATTGTTTTTCTAGGAATTAGTGTGATTATTGCGGTTGTTACTATTTCTTCTAGCAAATGATGTTATTTTTGATTTGTAATGATTTGTTACAAAACCTAAATAAAATCCACCAAAAATTAAAAGCATATCTCCAAATTCATGGGAAAGTATCACATCAAACATAGATGGCTAGTTGTTTCAGTTTCTTTTAAGAGTCAGACATTTAGCCGAGTAAAAATCATCACATCTAATGTCCAATGCAAAATCATTGATATTTGGAATCATATGTGTAATTATCGGATTTATAGTATTGTTTGTTGGATGGAGGCTTTTACAATATTTTGAAAAAATGACCACTGAAAGTTCATGGGCTGTGTTTGGTGTTTCTGTTATTTTTTGGATATTTGGTATTGTTGCGATCGTTTCTTCCAAATAATCTTTAGATTAGATAATGTGTATGGTGCTATAATTCCTAAAATAAAACCTGTTGTTAAACCATATAAAATAAATGCAGTTGTAGATTCAACCAAAATTTAAAAACCCCAAGAGTTGACCTCTTTCTTTTTTGATTTCTTTTTAGAAGTTGTTTTCTTTCCTTTTGATTTTGATTTCTTCTTATCTTTCTCCTCAAAATAATCATCATCAATCTCGCCAAAAGAGATAACTGAACGTGACAGATTGTGATCACCAAACGGGTTGTCCTTTACGTCAATCATTCTGTTCATGTATTTGTCCATAAAGCGGGAATCGTAACCATACATAGAGCCACCATATAACATGTCAGGAGATATGAAAGGTGGGATTTTTGGTATTGGGATATTGATTTCAGGTGGTAGAATTGTCGGCGGAACTGTCGGCGTAAATGTCGTCAACTTACCATCAAATCCTTGTCCTGTCCTGAGTCCTGGAATTTTGATGTAATCCTCATCAAAGGCCGGAACAATATCAGGAGTTAATCTTTGACCTGTTCCAGTTTTAGTTTTCTGTGAATTCTTTTGCGGTGTTTTCTTATCTAACATTGCATCCTGTAGCATGTCGCTGGCCTGTTTTTCTATTGCATCTTGTGAGAATCCTTGTAAACTGTTCTGACCCATTCCAACTTCTACATTCATATCCATTGCTCCTGTTTCTTTTGGACTGATGTCATAATCCAAAGTATTATCTAATGCTGGTGGCATGGTGCCAAAAGATGAGTCTACAGTTACGCCAAACTCTGTAGATACCTTTGATGTTTTGTCTACTTTTGCCTGTGTCTTTGCAGTCTTTTTCTTGTAAGAACTTTTGGCCGTACTTTCAAACATTTTTTCTAATTCTTCGGCTTGTCGTAAGTGTGTAAGATTAGATTCAATATAGTTTTCTTCATATGCATCCCAGTATGATTTTTCGGCAGATTTTTTAGAACTTGATTTAGTACCTGTTCTCTTTGATTGCTTTGGTGGATCTAATCCCTTATCCACTAGTATCTTGTCGTAATTAATATCCCCTATATCCTGACCCTGTTTCCCACTACTTCGCCCCTTTGGTTTTTGACCAACTGCTAGAGTTTGATAAATTCTTTCGATTTCTTTTGGTGGCTTCATAAACGGAATTCCGTTTTTGGTATATGTCAATGAGGTATCAGCCAAATACTGGGCATCTTTGGTACTGTAAACATCCATGTCAGCCCATGGCTTTAGATGTCCTGTCTCCTCGGCTTTTCGAAGTACGAATGCTTCATCTGCTCTTACAGTTTTGGTTGATACAAACTGTCTATTGTTTTGCTCAAACAAGTCTAGCATCTGTTTGGTGGTATCATCTACATCTCCACGAATGTCTATGCTGTCAGGTGACTTGTCACGGTCAACTGAATTTTTAAGATTCTTGGTTTTTCCGCCCTTGCCATAATCTATCAATGTGGTTGAGAATTTAGCTGGGTCTGATTCCGTACCCCTTGATATGATATAATGGTCTGGTGTTACCTGCTTTACTGTTTTTGCCTCTCTGGCCTTTGTCTCTTTAGCTTGTGCAATTTTTTGGAATTCCTCATCTGCTATCTTTTTCTCTTTTGGTGAGAGATTCCTGTACTTTACACGGTTCATCTTTTTTAGAAAAATTTCCTGTCTGATTCTTGTCCTTACTGGATCAGATGTCTTTGTGGTTTTACCTGGAGTACTTTTGAATTTGGATGCTGCTCCGACATCATCTATTATTCCTGTCTCTTGTGTTGCCTGTGCAATTCTTTGAGCCTTTTTGGAATTTCGAGATGATGCAATTCCAATTTTAGCGGCTAGCGCTCCCTTACCTGCTGGAACTGGAGCCACGAACATTCCAACGTCAGTAATTGCAGACCCCACATAGTAAGATGGTGATCTGGTCGGCTCCTTGCCATCAATCAGATTGTCAAGTAGTGTCTCCTTGTATTTTTCAGGCTCTTCGTTTCTAATCCATTTTTGATACTCGTATTCGGATTGACCTGCTGAACGTCTACCTTGTGCATAGCTTGAGACATTTCTTGAAAACTCACCTGCTCCCTGTACTAAATTTTGCACTGGAGCTGCCAACCCTTCAATAAAGTCAGTAATTGAGTTTTCAGTTCTTGACATTGATGGTGCTGCACCTATCATCTGTTTTGCTCTGTGGCCTCTTTGGTTCCATGTCGGTTCTTGATCAGTGTGGTTTTTTGCCTCTAATGGAACTCCGCCGACTGATACGGCCTGTTTGTCTTCGTTAAGGTAAACTGTGTTAGGATCATGAGCTCTTGGGCGTTTGGCTCTGGGGTTTGACGGTGTGGTTTGTTGTGGTGTTGGTTCTGCTTCCTCTGCATATGCAGATGGAAAAGGCGTAAACCAGTTCTCGTCTTTGTCATCTCCAATTAGTTCAAGTTTGGATGGTTCCAGTTTAGGGGCTGGCTGCAATTCTGCTTTTGGTAAAGTTGGGGATTCGATATATTCTGATGCGGTTTCCTCAACTGTTGGTTCTTCATATCCCACTCCTTTAATTCCTGTCTCTTCTGTAACCTGACCGTTTTTTATTTTTCTTTGTGCGGTTCCAAGTGCTGGTTCTATTGAGACGTATCTTTTCTTGATTGCCAGTGCTTCCTTCCAATTCTTTGCATTTCGCATTTCACTGGTCATCTGCTTTTGCAGTGTGTCAATTCTCTTTTCGTGCTTTTGTCGTGATATAATGCTACGAATTGTTTTACCTTCTTTTGATTGTGGATGTATCTTTTTTCCGCCACGGGAATATTGATTTGGCAATGGTTCGGCAAAGAATTCTTTTGCTGGATTTGACTCTTTTCTTCTAAAGCCTGAATGTGATGGTTGAGTTGTTGATCTTGATTCTGCATCTCGGAAACCTGTGTATGATGGTTGAATTGTTGCTTTTGTTTCGGCACCTCTAAAGCCTGAGTGAGATTTCTCTTGCTGTACTGTCTGGGAAAAGTCATCAGTGTTTCTTATTTCTCCTACTTGGTCTTCTCGATACGGGTCTGCATCTTTGGCTTGGCTAAAGCCTGAATGTGAGCCGTCCTCGAAATTTTGTTGAGCCGCTGATCCTGATGACGAACTGCCTGATGAGCCGCCTGATTGACTTGTTCCTTGAGCGACACCATCGCCCCCTACCTCTTCACCTTGGTATGTATCTGCTCCACTATCATCAGTGTTTGCACCTGAGTAAAAATCTGAATCTCTTTTTACATCATCACTAGATATTACCATAATATCACCTTAATTATCATCGGCTGAGAGTTACGCATCTCACATATATAACAAAATGACCCACTTTTGACAGATTTGAGCATGATCGTTAAATTGAACCATTGATCTGAAAAGATTATATAATTTTAAAAATCTGGTTTGTTAGTTGACAAATTTAACAAAATATTCAATTAAATTAAAAAATAGTAATTATTTTAGTCTAGGAAAACAATATAGAATATGACCAAAACAGCTCAGATAATTCTTACTGGTTATGACAAGTCAAAAATTCAAAAGAGCGTATCGATAATCGAGGATTATTCTAAAAAAATTAATCTTACATTGGATTTGGAACCTCTAAAAGCAGATCAAATAAAAGCAAAATCAAAGTTATGGGGATGTGAAAAAAACAACGCACAACAAAAAATCATAGATGTTACTGGTGTAAAAGATGATTTACAAAAAATATTAGACTTGAAGATAGTAGATGGTATCTATTTACAATTATTATTAAAGTAAATATTCAAAAAAACCATGTTAAATAAAATGTCTAGGAATTCCTTTGATGCAAATCATTATAAAAAAATAGTAGATGCTAAAGCATTTGTCAAAAGTTTAGAGCGTGAACTCAGCATATGTGCTGTAGCACATTTTGATCTAACTCAATCTACAAAAAATATGATCAAAAATCAAGAAGAAACGATTACAGAAATGCTAAAGCATAATAAAATATGTCGTAATTTAATAGAAGAAAATGGTGGAGTTGTGATAAAAGAATTAGGAGATGCAGTATTGGCAACGTTCCAAAATGCACCAAAGGCTTGTCAATCGGCATTAAACATAATTCATAACTTTAAGAAATACGGTAAAGGTATTTGTACAAAAGTAACAATAACTGCTGGAACTATTGAAAAAATAAAAACATCAAAAGAATCTGATGTTTATGGAGTTCCAGTTAATTTATGTGACAGATTATCAAAACATACAACAAAAGATTGTATCATCATTGAAGAAAGTAAATATCAGGACATACAATCGTGGTTAGATAAAGATAAGAGAATAAGATACGGTAAATCGAAAATTGTTAATGTTAATGATTTTGGTAAAGAGACAATACGTAAAATCAAACTGGTATGCTAATTTTATCTCAACCCTACAAACTTTATTCTCTTCTCACAATATTTCAGTATGCAGCTAAATGAGCAGTCATCTCTCATCTGTTCAGACCACAACTCATCGTGATTCCCTGTGGTGTGATTCTGAAACGCCTCGCAGTATCTGGCCAATATTTGCAAAGGTACAGAATATGTAAAGTGGTTATACTTTACAAAAATCACACAATAGACTTCATTGTTTGTAGGCATTAGATTGTATGACTCTATGATGTGCTTTGATTCTAGTGTCGCCTTGTTTAATATCGCCTTTGCCATGCCATGATCTTTCTTTTTTGTCGTTATTCCATTACAGCATGGACAGTTTTTTCTTTTCTTTGTAATGCATGATTCGTTGACATACGAATTGCAAACATCGCAGAATCTTTTAGGGGTTCTGCTTTTTTGCGATACATGGTATTTGCCGCGACATATTTTTTTCATTTCACTATGCCTGCTGATTGTTGCTGTTTCCACCAAGACCGAACATCCTGTTGGTCTGTTTTTTCTGCTCTGAAATTGTCTGCTCGTGCTTTGTGGATATCGTGGTCGCCATAGTTGTAAACCATCCGTTCTCAGACGATGTCACAGTCATTGCAGAGAGATACCCATCAAAGTGACCCTGCCAAATCTCCCTTATCTGTGGCGGTGCATTCCTCATGAGAGTTAGCAGTTCTGCCATTTTTTTGAAAATCATTGCATCTATCGGCTTTCCCTTTGTTGTTCTGCCAAGCAGGTTAAGACGGTAAATGTTCTCATCATCGTGCTTTGCTGCCGAATCTGCTAAATCTAAAATTCTCTCATTTGTCATGGTACAATAGAATCTGATAAATTGTTGTTTTTAAGAGTCAGACATTTAGCCAAGCATATTCAAGTTAACTCATGTCGGACATATCAAGAACAGACAAAATGATTTTCATTGGAATTTTGGCATTGGGTGTATTTTTTGGTGTACATTATCTGTACGGTGTTTTTGATATCAAACCCGATTCTAATGATATTTCAAATCAAATTTTAAATCTCATCTTGATAGTGGGTATTGTTTTTCTGTCTGTTGGAATTATGATCAAGGTAATCAAATCAAGAAGTAGATGATTTTTTCTCAAACTTTCCAAGACAGAAACCAAGATAGCAAGATATTCCAGTTAAAAATATCAGTAATGAATAATTGAATAGTTCTAATTCTGTCATGTTATTATTTTCTTTTTGTTTCTTTTAAGAGTCAGATTATCACTTGGGCTTTTTAATTACCAGTTGGTACAGCATGACACCGATTGATATTGCCAGTAACAGATAACCGATGTTTACTGCAGTTTCAGGCAGTACCTGCTGCAGTATGATGACCAGAAATATCCCAATAATTCCAGTGATGCTAGTGCTGTGTGTCCTAAACCAAATTATCCCTAATACGATACCCCATATTACAAATATTGAAAAGTCGAGTGTTACACCGTTGATACTGGTTGTAAAGGCATGACTTACAGGTGCTAAAAATGATTCAAATGGCTGGTTGGCAATGTCACAGGTTGCATCCAAATAACATGTATTGTCTACTGCCATGATGCCGCCAAAATATCATATGCTGTTGAATACGTCGCCAAAGCCTGATTCAAGCATTGATAGTATTTGAGGGCCAAACAAAATAATCAAGAAGGTAATTACAATACCTGAAACAATTATCATGACAGGAAACTTTGTTACAACAGAGTTTGAGCGTTTTTGTAACAGCTTTTCAATGGATATTAAATGGCTGGTTCCAACTGCAATTAGTTGAGGATCACAGGCATTCCATTCATTTAGTGCCTTGTCGTTTTGTGGGTCTATTGGACTAGGGAAATCCTCAATTGAATCATCTTGTAATATGTCCTTGTATCTGTCCATAAAAGTTTCATAGTCTTTTGTTTTGGATAATTTTTCCAGTTCTGCAAGTTGTGTAATTGGTAGTGGGTTGATATTACTTGCATCATACAAGTATACTCGTTGTTTGAATATAGATAATACCTTTGAGGAGTCAATTACAAAAAAGCCCTCATCTGCTAGAAAGAATTTTCCTAGTATTGGCTTTATCTTGTAAATTTTTAATTGCCTTTGTTTTGTGATTACAAATGCCAAAGGAGAGTTTGAAAATAATAATTCCAGTATGGGGAAATGTCTTACAATGCTGAACATTACAATATAAAATATTCTTGTTTGTTTTTAAGAGTCAGGACTTTTTACCTGTGAATAGACCTAATATTATTAGTAGAACAATAAGACCCCACATCAGCGGCTCTACTGTGAGAAATCCCAATACTCCCATAATTCCTATGGTTCCACCTAAAACCAATACTCCCATGTGAGCGTTCTTTGCAGTAAATATGGCACCGACAAATATCACAAACAGTAACGGTATTGATACACCTGCAAACTTGCCAAATATGCTGCCTAAATTATCAAGCGAACTAAACCCATACTGGGATGAATCATTCTGGTACACTGATGATGATATTTTTGTTCCATCTGCATTCCAGCAGTCCACATATACCTTGTATGAGCCAGTATTAACCTTCAGGGAATAAACATCAGATGTTGTCTGATTGTACCAGGTAGTACCGTTAGTCAAATCTGCATACTGGCAAGAGATGCCATACTGCGGTGATTCTTTTTTTAGATGTAATGAAAAAGAGTTCGAATTGAAATTGATCTGAGTTGCAGTTTTACTATCCCCTGTAAGGTCTGCTTTGTATACTGGAACTGATAGTCCTGATACTGTGATGGTTTTTTCAGGATCACCGCCTGTCTCAAAGTCTGCAAGTATAGTTACTGATTTTAAATTGTTTATTGTGGTACTGTCTAGTGTGTATGTCATGGTGTTAGGATAAGCAAAATTAGCATTGTTTGGTATTGTGTTAGAGTATGGTATGTCATACCATGTGGTGTCAGGATTAAATTTAACAGAAAATTTTGTTAGATTACCATGGCCGTTCTCATTTGTCTGTATGGTTGGGTATAGTTGTACTGTGTCAAACACTGTATCATATGTGAAACTTAGCATCCTAATTGAAGGATAGCTTATAGAGTATGTCGGACTCCAGTCATTTACAGTGTTGGCAGTACGTGACTGAATCTGGTAAGAATACGTGTCAGTTAGTATGATTCCATCATTGTCAATTATGGTTTTTTGTTCTGGTGATACATTCCAAGTTTTACCGTCTGTAATTCTCTTTACTGTGAACTGTGTAACGTCAGGATATGGATCAGTCCAAGTTATTGTTATAGAGTCGCCATTATGGTTCAGTTGCAATACAGGAGATGCAAATTCAGGCAATGATGTTACCTGCAAAGATGCACCAACTGAATTATCAGAATTTGTGTTTGTCGTGATTATGGAATAATCATATGTAGTGTCTGGTGCAAACGTGTAGTCAGTGTAAGACAAAGATGTGGTATTAGTTAGGGAAATCCCGTCTCTTAATACGTTGTAGTTTGAAATGTTTGTACATCCGTTATTGTACCCAATCCCATCATATACAGGACATTCCCAATCGAGGATAATTCTATCTGATAGAACAGTAGATGTGAAATTTATTATTACTGATGGATTTAAAATATAATTCTCTGCCCTTAGATGTATTGTTTCAGTCGAGTTTAATACGAGTCGTGCAAACACGTCATAATTGATATTGGTTTTTGTAAATTCGGACGTTCCAACTTCTGCAAATAATGGATAATCTGGTTGCGTGTACAGTTCCCAATGATCACCATTAGGAATATGATGGCCTGCCCAACTTGGATGTGAATGTGTTAGGGTCTCACCCCACAAACTAGTGCCTTCATAATGTGTATTGTGTTGTCCCCATTCTCTGTCCGGAGCTTGTGTTGAACCTGTTAATTTGAAGAAAGTGTTGACCGATGTTGGCGTATGTGGCAATGGAGTTGAATCATTTGGAACTCCATAGTAAAAATCATTTGAAGTGAAACCATCCTGATTAAAGTGAACAGTTCCACTATTGACATTTAATTTTATTTGAACAGTGCCCTCACCTGAGACATAAACCCCCGTACTGTTTGAGAATACTGTATTGCTTCCTGCCGTTTGATTGTAATGCAGATAATTTAGAATGTTGTTCCCCTGATAGTCAACTGCATACGCTGAAACCATTAACGGTAAACTGACACACGGTACAATTACAAAAATCAAAAATGAAAAAATAATTTTTCTATCCATTATACCATCACACCCTGAACTGATCGTTTTTTGATGATCTCAAAAAAGCCCAAATTATAACAACTGCCACCATTGATATTGGTAAACTGGCAATTACTGCCATCTGTTGGTCTATTTTTATTTTATATTCCAATGGCAAGTCAAGGTATACTGCTGAATCTCCTATGGTACCCATTATAGGATATAGGATGTATGAACCGACACCTATCATGAGTATGGACATAAACACAGATATGATAATTGCGACTGCCATAGTGTCAATAACTCAGGAATTGTTTTTAAGAGTCAGAAAAAAAGAGGGGTTGGTGTATTGGTGGGATCGTGTGCTATTGCTTTTGACCGAATCCACCAAACACACCAAAGAGGGCAAAGAAGAATGATACAGGCAAAATTCCAATGACAGCCCAAGCTATCGTTTTACCGTTGTTGCATTCTCCGTATCCTAGTGTGGTGGTATCATATTCTCCAGTGGTAGCGTTGTATCCAGGACAGGTGATGGCAGCTGATACTGAGGAAAATATCAGCACGCCAATCAAAAATCCGACTACTCCACCAATGAAACCCATGATGTATGCGCCAGTAATCATCGGCTGAGCCTTGACAATATCACATATATAACAAAATGACCCACTTTTGCAGTTTTTCACAAATAATTCTGTAATTATATCATGTGAGATGTGTAGATGAACGACCAGTGAAAAAATAAAAGATCTGTATTGCCAATAGAAATCCGATTAGAATTTTCACACCGATAACAAATTGTTCGGGTAATGGAATTATTGATGATGATATGACATTAAAGATAAATCCGCCAGTTATGGCATCTATCATTATTTGGATTGCCCTAGACCCCTGAAATGCAGTCTCTGTAATAAAGTCAAAAGGTGTTCCGTCTGTAGAGTTGGAAGGATTTGTTATTTGGGATAAAGTGCCTGTGCTTTCATTGCTCATGGAATCAGGATATGGAATTGCTCCCAAGTCTGTACTAGTTGCTGTTTGTACGGTGAATAATCCGATGTTTATGCAGATAAAAAATATGTGAATTAATAGCAAACTCATGATCTATCTGCCTCGAAACGTTTGCAGTAGGAAAAACATTGACGATAACATCCCAAACAAAAACAAACTCCACCCAAGCCATTCCCCATTATTACAAATGAGGCATTTTGTCGTAGTGAATGTTTCTTCATTTACTGTTGTGGTCTCTACAGTTACCACGTCATACCCTGCAATCAGTGCAATGCCAAGCGATAACGTCAGAATTATAGTGATGAATAGTAGTGCTGTTCCGTACTTTATTGACAATACAAAACAGAGTAATGAGATAATTAGCATCAGTATGAATAATCCACTGTCTATCGTGTTTGAAGAATTTTGATTTGTTGTTTGAGTAGTTGTTGATGTAATCGGTCTGTTTTCCATAGCACTAATGGATAGAAACGTATCAGGTGAGTTCTGGTTGCTGTACTCTGCAGTGATCCAGTCAGCAGACTTTACGCTTCCTCTAAACTGCAGCTCGTCAATTATCTTTGAATCATAGTTGCGGATATTCGTGGTTGCATCCGGTGCTGGCAGGGTTGCAGTTCTTGTTACGGTTTGCTGTAAGACTCCGTCTCTGTAGCTTTTGAATTGTCCAGTTGATGAATCCCAGGTGTATGCAAAATGAAATAGTGTGTCAGTGGTATATGTTATTCCAACTCTTGGTTCAAGACTTGCGCCATCTGTAGTGAACAATGCCAGCCTGTCTTGAGCCTCGCCGTCAGGATCAATTCGAAGCCACTGGTGATTATTTACAACTATGTTGCTGTTTCCAAAATCATCGCTTGTTGGCAGTGTCAGCCAGCCACTTATAGAATAGCCGTTGCGGCCGTCTATTCCATTGCCTGTTACAAAAGCGCCATTTGCAAAACTTGCAGACTTGCCTACCTTGCCGTTTGGATGAGATATGTTTCCTGATGGTGATGGTGCAGTCTGTCCAGTGACACTCTCTGTCAGAGTCTCCATGTGATAGACTGCCTGGTAATCTCCCCAAACTGCACCTGGATTTTGTGCATCTGTTACGATAGTATTTCCATGATATAACCAAAGTATAGTATCGGTAGTTGCAGATAAAGATGGAAGTTTAACCCATGCAGTTAGTGATCCTGATGTTGGATTTGTACTGAATGATTCAATCTCAAAATCTAAATTATTCCCTGAATTGTCATAGAATCGAATATCTGCACCGTTACTTTGGATATTGTTTGAGTTTAGATTCAGTCCGTTTTGAATTGAGATTAATGTTGGGAAATTGATTAGATTTGTATTTCCTGAAACCTGTGATGAGTTTATAGTAATTTGGTGTCTGTAATTCATGGTGCTATCAGCCCACGGTATAGTCTGTGCAAATGATTCTGTTGGAAGGATCACAACAGTAGCAAGCACAAACAAAAATACAAAAATTATTTTTTTCATCTGCACATTATGCTCCCATTGTTTGAAATTCCATACATGGTCTGGTTTCCTGTGCAAGTATCAGAAAAGATACCGCCTAGACTGGAAATGCTAGGAGTTGGTAAAACAGAACAAACTAGATGCCCTGTGTTATTTATTGCTGATGTGAATTGATTTGCAGGGCATGACATTGTGAATAATCCGCCCAGTGTTTGGTTGGTTGGTGTATTTAGATCAAGGATTATTCTAGTATTGTTTGTAGAAATTAGAATTGTTTTATTTTGAGAATCAATGGAAAATACATCATTGTATTTTGTAGCATTGTATTGTGTATCATTAATGACAAAACCTGAGAATGCCGGAGTTGGTGGGATTGTACTCTCAGATGGAATCAGGAAAAAAGCAGCTCCAAAAATTAACACAATACCAAATATTACACCATACAAAAACGACATGAAATAATTTTGAATTTATCATTTTTAAGAGTCAGAGGGATTCATGGTAGGGTTAAACCCCCCTGACAATAACAAAGGATTGTTAATTGTTTATACATCTGGTTATTTTTAAGAGTCAGATATTTAGCGGGATAAAAAATATCAAAAATACATGAATAAAAATATTCAAATTACAGGTATAGTAATCGGTTTTTTTGGATTTTGTTTATTCTTTCCACAAATACAAAAATCAATATCCGTATTTATTAAAATTAGTAACGATGAATTATCTCTTATCTGAGTTATTGGAATTATGATTGGAATCATTATTTTTGTTATTGGTCTTAAGAGCAATAAGAATACCTAACATACAACCAACAACAATGCCACCAAAACCAATCACTAAAACTTGTGTTTCTGTTACACAATCCATATTCATTCAAGAGAATTATCATTTTTAAGAGTCAGATGTTAGTTAAGATGTAAATTTGTTCTTTTCTGATTACCTGCAATAATGCCTGTTGTTGGGGTATTGATAATGATTGTGTGTACTGATTTGAATGAAACACGGTTAGAATGAATATCCAAAATTCATATTCGGAGAATTCTTTTTCTGGTTCTTGCATGAGTTATGTATTCCACCTAGAACCATGCATTATAATGTCATTACATATTTGTCCATTTTTGCATATAGGACATAGATGTTTTGATTTTTTAGCCATATGATAATTATCATGTTTTCCTTTTTAAGAGTCAGGACTTTCATTCTGAGATTTGTTACCTTCTTTTGAATTTTTGTCAGTATCCGTCATTTTGTTTTTTGCCTTTTCTTCCAGTTCCTTTTTTAGTAGAGTTGCTTTTTTTGTGAAATTGTACCCTTTCTTTCTCTTTGTTTTTAGTGAAATTTCTGACTGCTTTCCTACCTTTTCCCAGTCGATAAAAAAATTCTTGTCAATGTATGAGAGTCTGTTCCATAGTGAGCGATAGTTTGTTGGCAACATATCTATTGATTTTGTAGAGTAGAGGTATTGGCGCAGTACCTGCATTATCAGACTGTTTGAATATGTTTTTTGTAACAGTTCAATCATCTCTTGCGGTGTAAGAGTTTGGGTCTTGGTGCGATGTGCATCACTTGCACATTTGTTGCATGATTCAGCAGGGTATAGCATGAATCGTAACTTTCCAACTCCGGCCACTAGGGCACAGCGAAAAGGATCGTTTGTCTTGTATACCAACTTTTGACCTGTCCATTGAGATAAAGAAAATGAAAAGGTACTATGAAATGTCTGATTATAGTAAATTCTCTCAAACTGTTTTAACTTGTAGCCTTCAGTGGAACGGAACAGCTGTGCATAGTTTACAAATTCCTCATCACTGATTGAAGTCATTATTTTTATTGATACGTTTCTGAATATTTTTTCCAATGCCCTAGAATAGTGAAATGCAATAAACAGGATTACTGGAGCCTGTACATCGTGTCTTACCCTTGTCAATTTCTTGGCTATCTTCTTTATCTCTGAATCCTTCAAATCATGAAAAGAGTCTGTTGCATCATCAAAGATTAGGATAGTTGGCGCCTTTGGTAAACGGTCTAGTATTTCCACAAGTTTGGTCATATCATAGTCTGAAAACCAATGAACCGCATACTCTTTCTTTTGATGAATCCTGTGGATTAGGGTATTCATTACGGTACTTTTTCCAGTACCAGATTCACCGATAAAATTAACCCCAGTAAACCCATTGTTTGTATTATGCTGTAAAATGGCATCAGCCATTGCAGCTACTGAATGATGTTGAAGTAAGGGGATAGGTTTTCTATCTGGTGACCATTCAGGCTTTCTATATGTGGTGAATCTGTATTTTGTCATCGTACCATCAGATTATAGTGCACTCTGGTTATCTGATGCAAACTTGCCTATTGCTTCCATTACCAACCCTGAGAGTTTAGAGAGATACTCCCACTGAGAGACATCAGATTTTAGGGATTCCGTTAAATATGATTTTTTAGAGTGCTTGTCTATTGATTTTGGTTTTATCTCAGATAAATCAACTCGATATCCTGTAGTCCCTTCGATGGTAAAATCCTCACTGTCTGAGGACTCATTGATTTCTTGTTCTGGTGCAGGGGGAAGTAGCATATTGATATTTTCATAAAACATTGTAGCAGAATACGGATCACCGTTGTTAATTGACATGTTGGCTGCAATTACATAATTTTGTGTCATTGACATGAGAATCTGAGCATATGACATAATGTATCATAATTTTGGAGATTTTTAAGAGTCAGAAAAAAGGAGAAAATGGAACTGAATTACAGACATTCAGCCAGCATATGTTTTTGGACTAGATTTTGATATTTGTAGTATTGAAGTTCATCGTCTGTCATAATCTCTTTGAGGGATTGGCAGTCCATATTTTCAAGTAACGATTCAATCAAAGGACTAGAATCTTTGGCATCCTCTAATGCAAGATTAGCACCAAATAGAGCCCAACCAAGTAATGCGGCTGTAAAAAGCAGCAATCCCATACTTTGAGCCTTTCTTGGATTCTTCCAAATGTTATCAATCTGTCTGTTTTCATGGGATTTCAGTGTCTTATCTATAATCACCTCAACTTCGGATTCCTCCATGAATGATCTGAAATTTTGTTCTTTTTAAGAGTCAGAGATTACGATGATTTGTCTCTAATTATGACATTTTGGAGAAATTATACTAGAATGAGTATAACTTGGTAATGGTTGTATTGTATGCAATTTCAACAATAAAATGAAATATTGACATCAGAAAGATAACTACAATTTGAGATACAAATTGGATTATATCACATCAAATGGAATAATGAAAACTGTCTCATCATTGTACCATAGTACAATAGAGAGGATTTGGTGTATTTGTTGTAATTGTGATACAATGACATAAGGTCTAGACCTCTTATGTATAGAAGTAGAAATGAATAATATCTATTTTCATTTTAGAATAAAGACAAAGCTAAGTGTATAGATCTAGGTATGTGAAATAAAAAAATTAAAGAATTCAAAGAATTATGATTTTTAATTGAACATTTCAATGTCCTCTAGAGGTGTTTAGGTAGCGTACTCAGGTAGCGTACTTGAACATTCAAGTACGTTCCTTAGTGCGTACCTTTTTTCACTTTTCTATATAAGCGTGCGCTACCTAGAATAAGAAACAGTGTAAGTGAACGTGCTTTTGAACATTTTATGTTCACTTTTGTGCCTAAATTATGCTAATTTAGTACTTCCAGAGGATGTCATCTTTGCCATTTCTTTTATTGATTAAACGGCTCATGACAAAAAATAGATCAGATAATCGATTAAGATATTTGATGCAATTAGAATTAATTTCATCTTTTTCACTTAATTGGACTATCAATGTTTCAGCTCTACGAATCACGGTTCTAACATAATGTAATTGAGCTGCAGAAGTTACTCCTCCAGGTAAGATGAAATTTGTTAATGGTGGTAGTTCTGATTCAAATTTATCTATATGTTGTTCAAGTCTTTCTATCATATCTAATGAAACACGGTTTTTTGTATCATTAAGATTTGAATTTGAGAGATCTGCTCCAACTAGAAACAATTCATTTTGAATTTCAACAAGGATTTTCTCAATATCTTCATCAAGAGTATTGGTCAAAACAATCCCTAATGCAGCATTGGCTTCATCAACTGTTCCATAAGCCATAATTCGAGGATGAGATTTTCCAATTCGTAAATTTCCTTGTAATCCCGTATTTCCATCATCACCCGTTTTAGTGTAAATTTTCATCATTATACGATACAAAATTCAACTATTATGTTGTTCGAAATATGAAAATTCATTAGTAAACACATTCAAGGTTTCATAGATAAGATGGTTTTAGATTTTTTCAATAATGCAGCTAATCTGAAAAAAATTTCCAGGCAAGGATGGATTGATAAATTATCTCATGACAACCCCGAATCTGTAGCAGAACACTGTTTTTCAATGTCAATAATGACTATGTTAATTTCAGATTTAGAAGATTATAATTTTGAAAAAACACTAAAAATGGTTTTGTTACATGATTTAGCTGAATCAAAAATAGGAGATTTTACACCAGAACAAATTGACAAAAACAAAAAGTTGGAATTGGAAGATAATGCGTTTAATGAAATTGTAAAGAGTTTGCCTGATTCATTAAAATCAGAATACACAAATCTTTGGCAAGAATATCTCCAAAACAATTCTAATGAATCCAAATTAGTCCATCAGATTGACAAATTGGAAATGGCACTCCAAGCAAAAATTTATGAAAAAGACGGATATTCTGCTGAAAAATTAAAATCGTTTTTTGACTCAGCAGATAGAGAAATTACGAATCCAAAATTAAAAGAATTATTTAGAAAAATCACAGAGGATAATTGATGTCTAAACCAAACAAAGATGAATTAATTGAGGCACAGCAGCAAGTAATAAGCATATTGTTTGAAGTTGTCAAAAGACTTCAGACAAACAATGATCTTGATGACGAGTATTTTGAAATGATTACCAAAGGAAATAAAGATCAAACTCGTCTTGACGAAATTCTTAAAGAAAGAACAGAAAATGCAAAAATTGTCAGCAGACTATTGGAGCAATTGGAAACTTAGTGACCACAACTACAATCATCATCTGAAATAATTCTCAAATGCGCAGTTTGTTGAAATTTATCTTGAATGTAATTTGACAGATTTACAATCCTAATTCGAGGTTCCTTTGTAGTCCAACTTCCCTCGTTTTCAAACCAAAATTCAATTTCATCAACATCATATCTTTCTCCACTCTCAACTAGGTTTTTGAAGATGGTTTTAATCTCGTTTATCTCGGATTCTGATAATTTTGATTTATTTTCAACCATAGTTGTGATTTCATTTAATTTGATTATGACATTATTTGTTAATGGCATTATTACAAGAGTTGCAAGATTGTATAACAATCTTTTGCAGGCAACATTATTTTTATAAGAATTAGATTACTGGGCAATATGCAATATTTTCAGGCCCTAAAATTAGGACAAAAACGAGTTGCTGAAGCAAGAGAATATCTGAATAAATTAACAGATGGAAAAGCAATGCCAGCTTTAGCATTGACAGATACTAGATCAGATAAATGGGAACCTGTTGGTGAAGAGAATCTATACGCATTTGTTGATGAATCAGCAGGTTTTGTACTAACTGATAATAGTGGGTACATACTTGCATTAGTTGACAAAAGTGGAGCATCTAAAACAATAGTTCAAAGAGTTACAAAAGAACAAAAAGAAAATCTTGAAAAAGCTTTCCAAGAAGACAACATTCCAAAATTTGAAGGTAAAGTAATTCTTCCAGTATGATTTTGAACCTGCATGAAAAGTAAAGCTTTAGTTATGTTGGTGTAGAGACTAGTAAAATGAGCAAGTATTCCCAAGAGATTGAAGTTAAAGGTCATTTGATTGATTCGTTGATTTTAACTAAGATCTTTGATAAAATAATGGACCTGAAAGGAGAATTTCAAGTTCAAGAAATCAATATAGGAAAAAGGAAAAAAGATCAATCTTACGCAAGATTACTTGTATCAGGTAAAAACCAAAAACATCTTGATGAACTTTTAGAAACAATTTATCGAGAAGGTGCAGTATCTAAAACTCAAAAATCAATTACTCTAAAAAGATCACCAAAAAATTATGTAATGCCAGATAATTTCTACAGCACCACAAACAATCACACCCAAGTATTCCACAAAGGGAAATGGATTCAAGTCGAGAATATGATGATGGACAAATGTATTGTAGTTGAAGGAAACAGAGCGTTTTGTGTTCCAGTAAGAGATGTCAAAAAAGGCGATCAAATCATTGTAGGAGAAGAAGGTATCAAAATCACCCCTCCAGAACGTCCAAGAGAAGGTGTTAATGTCTTTGAGTTTATGGGAAGCACAAGTTCGAGTGAAAGACCTACCCAGCACATAGCAAAGAAAGTAGCTGAAGACATTCACAATACAAAAAAGAAAGGAGGAAAAATTGTCATCGTCGGAGGTCCTGCAATAGTTCACACAGGAGCAGCTGATGCTGTATCAGAATTAGTTAGAACAGGATACATTGATGGCATTTTAGCAGGTAATGCACTTGCAGTCCATGATATTGAATATGCGACATTAGGGACATCACTTGGAATGAACGTGCATGATGCAACTTTGGCATATCAAGGACATAGAAATCACATGGACACCATTAATGCAGTTTTCAAAGCTGGTTCCATTGCAAACATGGTAAAAACCAAGAAGCTAAAAAAAGGAATAATGTACGAATGTGTCAAAAATAAAGTACCATTTGTCTTAGCAGGATCAATTCGTGATGACGGACCATTGCCAGATGTTATTACAGATGTTGCGCAAGCACAAAGAGAGTACAAAAAGATTCTCAAAGATGCAAGCATGGTAATCATGATTTCAACTATGCTCCATTCTATTGCAACTGGCAATATGCTTCCAGCAAATGTCAAAGTAATTGTTGTAGATATCAATCAACCAACAGTTACAAAACTAATGGACAGGGGGACATGGCAAGCATTAGGAATTGTATCTGATGTTGGGGCATTTTTGCCAATGGTAGTTCAGCAAATCAGAAAAAGTAAATAATCAAGGAACTAATCTAGGATGCATTACATGCAATTCATCAGAATCTAATTCGATGAGATGTAACTGTTCACTGTGTTTTATTCCACGCATTTTAGTCACTTGAATGGTTCTCTCCATAGTGTCTTCTCTTCTAGTGTGACGAAGTTGAATAATTCCTGATGTTACAAACCACTCTAATGGGATTTGATCAGATTCAGAAAATTCTGACAGTATCAAGCTTGTAACACCGAAATTCTCAAGTGCTTGGACCATTCCTTGTAATCCTTGTCGCATGTAAAATTGATCATTGTACTGCATTGCTAGAATTGTGAGAGAATCAATAACTACTCTTTTTGCACCGATACGTTTGATACTGCTTAGAAGTAATTTGGTGAGATGTTCAAAAGACAATTGCTCGCCTCGATATAATGAATCATCTTTTCCAATCAATTCTTCTTTAATCTTAAATGGTCTAGCATCAACCATCAGGATTTTTTCTTCTGCAACTAAAACATCCAAGTCCCAATCATATGATTTGCAGTCATTTTTGATATCATCAATATTTTGAGTTAATGAGACGTAAACTCCAGATTCATCAAAGTCTTTGGCACCAAAATATAGATACTGTAAACCAAATGTGGTTTTTCCACTTCCAGGAGGGCCAGAAACAGTTACTGTACGACCTGCTTTCATTCCTCCTGAAATTATAGAATCTAGACCATGAATTTCAGTTTTTACTTTGGGATAAGTTGCATCCATATAGAAAAATTAAGTAAAATTTTCTATATAGAGAGAGACTAGTATTTTTCTAACAAGGGTTTTTCATACAAATTACTACAAATGAATATTTTTGGAGCTTGCCCATAATGATTCAAACAATAACTTCATGGCATAGCCAAGAGAGTTTGAGTTTGTCCACATTGCAAATGGCTCATCTGAGGAATTTGCATTTTTTGTAAAGAATAACATTTCACTGTTATCTTTTAGGATAAAATACAGGTGATTTTCAATATCACTGCTTAATTTTTTGATGTTCGATATGGATATGATTAGGTATGATTTATTCACTAAACTCCTACTTTTATCATATTTTCAACAGGAATTGCTCTACCAGAATAGATCAATTTTAGGGTGAAATTTTCTCTCATTCCAGTTGACTTGAGGAAGTCTATTTCCAAAATTCCCTCATCGCCTCGATAAGCAATGCAACCCATTTCTTCTTTGAGACCTTTTTCTATGACATTGTTTAGTGTGGCTAATGTTCTTTGTAGATTTTCTAATTTTGATTTTAATTCA
Organism: Candidatus Nitrosopumilus sp.; assembly: GCA_965215075.1. GTDB lineage: Archaea > Thermoproteota > Nitrososphaeria > Nitrososphaerales > Nitrosopumilaceae > Nitrosopumilus. Next base: position 1,129,050 of record OZ244033.1, on the reverse strand, counting down.
TCGATTGCCTTGAAGTAGAGTTCCAATTCTCCTTTAAGGCCCATTCCATTATACACAAGGATTTCATTTAGATTATACCATTTATCGCTAAGACCTTTCTTGGATTTTTTCTTTTTTTCTAGGCTCTTTTTTGCATCAGGTTTTTTCTTTTCTGCTTTTTTCTCAGGCTCTCCTGTCAGTTTTGCTTTTAGGGCCAGAAATTCAGGATCATCAGCAGAAGATTCTTCATTGCTTCTGATTTTTTCACCTAACAGATTTGAGTATTCTTTGATTACTAGTTCAGTCTCTTCAACCTCTTTTTCTAAATTAGATTTTAGAGAATTAACAGAGTTAAATCTCTCAATGAGATTTTTCAATTTTATGCGTCCTCAGAAGGAACTACGATTGATGGTAGGTTTTCTTTTAATTGGCTTAGGGTACTGAGTTGTTTTGTAGCAGTTCTCAAGAAGGTAATCTTTTCAGTAAGATATGATTTTTGAGCCTGGATTAGCTCTAATAGTATTGGAGTTACATATTCAACAATTTCCGTAATTGTTTCAGGGTTGTAATCAGTGAATTTTTTAGTTTCAGTCTTTCCATTTCCAAGTTTAATGATTAAACTAAGATTTGGCAACATTGTTACAGTTGCATCATCAGGTAGATTGAATATTTTAGGATGAACGTTTGCTGAGAAGCTTAAGAATTCAGTGATTACTTGTAGAGCATTATGTAAATCATCAATAACATTGGTTTTTTGGTCTTCTAACTCATAGATTTGAAGAGATTCTTCCATCAGAGTGTTAAGCTGAGTTAGGGTTTTTGCATTAACATCATTTGGGTCTACCTGTTCTGGGGCAGCAGCTTGTTGTTGCTCTGGGGTAGATTCCTATGGATCTGTAGATTCAGCTGATTGCAATGATTTTTGAGCGTCTGAAAATTACATTAAAAGTTGTATGTACCGAAATGTTACAGATCTCATCAGGCTCAATCAACTACGTTTACAAAGCCTACATTTATGGTTCTCAGGAAGGTTTCACCTTTATCATCAAAACCACTCAAGAGGACTGCTGCGTTATATTGACCATGATCAGCACGTGTGTTTCCAGGAGGGTTTGTAGATGGGGGGTTTGCTAGCCTGTAAAATTCAAGCTCAGCTGCATTTTGATCAGGTATGAATATACTGTCTGTATCAGGGTCAAGTGAAGAACCATTGATGGATTTTATTATTCCTCCAAATGGTTTCAAACCATCAGTAGTTGTTATAACAAATCTTGTTTCTTGAGAAGTAAACCATGCACCATTTGGTCCATTATTAAATACGAGGTATTCTAATTCATCATCATTACTAAACGTGATAAAAGTTGGCATTGTTGGATCAACATGGGGTGTTTGAATATAACTTGGACGATCCATTCCTGGAGGACCAAAACTGGAGTCAGTATCATCAAATCTCACATTGATGTCTAAATTCTGGTTAGATCCTGGCCAACTAATTATAGATTTTAACCTATCTCCTTGATTTAGAGTAGCATTTGTAGTAGTAAATGTTGCATTTGCAAATTGATATTTTTCAAATATATCATCACCAGTTCTGATTTCCTGATAACGGGTACTTGAATCAGAATTTGCTGCAGGATCATGGAAGGGTAAAATTTGTTCTCCTGTGAAAATTGTTTCTTGTGTTACTCCAAGTTGATCAGTTCTCTCTATAGTCCAAGTGATTCTGGTTCCATTATCTCCAAAGTTCGTATAATACAATTCTAGGACATCGTCTGCTAAAAGTTCTTGATTATTCCAATGATACATCATTGCAACATCACCGTCAATCTCTTGCCCATCGCCATCATAACCGATATAGATATCATTGGTATCATCTACGTCGATGCTACTACTACCACAGCCATCACATTCTTCTTCGCCGTCTTTTAGGACACCATCAACGTACAGCTTACAGTCATCGTCCCCACTTCTAGTGCCTACTGCAAAATGCCAATTTCCATCATCATATGGACCATCAGTAGTTTCACATTTGGTTCGGTCATTGTGATAATCAGTAGCATATCTATACACAACATTTCCGCTACTTGAACTAGTATTTTCATCGCCTAATGCAATTTCATATTCATCGTCATTACCATCATTATCATCATCTCCCCAGCGGACAATTGGCATGTATGTATCAGAAGTTGCATCAATTCTAAACCACACAGCAGTAGCTACTGGTTCATTTCCAATGTTTGAGTGATCTGTATACTCACTGTTTGGGTCCTATTCTGCAAACAAATAGTCATCTCCTCCAGCAAAGGTATAGCATGGATCATTATCTGGACCTCCTGATGTTACATGAGTTACAGAACTTTGTTTATCAAAATCATCATCGTTGATATTTCCAGTAGATTCAACGGTATCTCCACTTGGGCATTCATCACATGAAAAATGCCATGCCATATCAGGATATGGAACTCCTGAAGGTGCCAAATCAGACCAGTATGTTAATCTCATATTGAATGTACCATTAACGATGGTTGTATTAGAAGTGACATTTGCTGAAAGGAATTGAAGGTTACCGCTACTAGCAGTAAGAGTAGTTCCACCACCAACTGGGTCAGAACCATCCATATGATATTCATTATTTGGAGTTAGGTTATTTTCATCGTGAAAATACAATATGTTAATTTCTTGTGCAAGTTCAGTTGATAATCCAAATGATTCTAAAGCAGTACCTGCTTGTGTAGCAACAGTTACTTCTTTTATAGTAACATCAGTTGATGCTCAATTATCAGGTAGGCTGTTAGCAAGTGTTGCGTTAAATCGAACTGCATTATCAACATCTCCAGTCATGGTGTAAACGTATTCAAAAACGGCTATATCCCCAGGAGCTAAAACGGGATAGCTAGCAAGAGTGGGGCCAGAAAGTTGAGCAAATACATCTGTTCCAGATAAAGTGGTTTCAGTCATTTCGGGAGTAATGTTGTACAAAATATTGTTGTTTGACATGTTGTTTACAACGCTATACAAAAGAGTAGTTGTAAATGAACTTGGAACATATTTTGGAACTGATCTCATATCCATAATCAAGTTTCCCTGTGTTGCAGAATTCACATAAAATGATTCTACTACTCGCGAAGACACAACTTTCATGTTGTATCCTTTAGTGGGGTCCATTGTAAAATCAACTAAATCACTAATGTCAGCAGTATTTCCCGGAGCAATTGAAGTATTTATGTCGAATTTTTGCACAACATCATTGACACCTTACTCATCAATATACAGAGTTGTTATTTCCAACGGAATTTCACCAGAATTTTTTATGTTCCCATCAAGTTTGTTTGTACCTTGTTGTACCTCAATGGATGTGATTTCAAACAATTCATCTTGTTTGTCTTTTTGTCTTGATTCTTCAGCAATTAGGGATTCAGAAAAATTTCCCATTGTTTCTAAACTAAATGAAACATAAGACAAGGCTCCAATAACTACTGCTACTAGAAAGACAGTACCAACAACTGCACTAAGATCTCTACGTGACTTCATGGAGCTACCACCTGTGTGTTGAATTGGTTTCCTCTATCAGTAAAAACAAGCACTTCAAGTTCATCACCTGATTGTCATTGGTATGTTGCATTTACAGAAAGTGATGCAGATTTTACAATTCCACCATCAGTAAGATAAAAATCAAAAGCTGTGTTATTTGTTCCAGTTACATTGGTAACTTGAATTTGTGTAACGTTAAGACCTAAAATTCCAATATTTGCCATTGTAATGTTAAGATGATTTTCAGTCATGCTAGGAGGAGAAGGAACTGCAAACCAAATATTTTCAAAAAGAATATCTTCATTGATTCTATTCATCTGAGTTGTAAAGACCTCTTCCATCTCGATTTGTTGTTGTGTGATACTGGTCTGAGACCATCCAAGCAAAAATACACCCATAACAGTGACGGCAGTCAAAATTATGGCACTAGTAACAATGTTTGCAATTCCTCGCTTGGTTCTTGTTAGAGTATCACTAGAATACTTACTATTTGTACGATTGCGCAATAGTAAAAATCATCAAAAATTACGTATTACTAGTCGTATGTAAGATAATTGACTTACACGGTAGGCTGGGCTATGTCAGGTTTTTCTAGTTCTTGTTCAGTAGAGTTTTCTTGAATTTCAGGCTCAGATTGGGCAGTTTCTGCATCTAATGGAGCTTCCTCTTGAGATGCCTCATTTTCAACTGTCTCATTATCATCTGACATTTCAACTTCTTGAATTCCTTCTCCCATTGCACCAATTTGATGTGGTGGGCAAGAAACGTTCAGACTCTTTGAGAGTAAGAAAAATATTGGAAAAAGTTCCTGATATATCATTGTAAGAATTTTAGGAATATCATTTTCATCTTTATTCAAGATTTCATTTTGTTCAACTGAATCTCCAGAGATTCTTGCAATTCCTTCAATTGCCAATCTTACATTTTTAGGATTTGACAAGGCTATAAATCCATATTTGAACACGGATTGATCTTCGGCGTTTTCAATTTCATCTATGCTTGCCTTGACATCATATTTGTCTACTTTATTCATATTTTGGTCGGTTTTACTCATAGATATAGAACTAAGTTCAATCTGTGCCTTCATGCTGAGTAAATTTGCTAAAATCTTGATAAAGCAATGTGTATGTAATATCCCCACACACATAACAGCATTAAGTATATCTTGATGTAAATTGAGCACCATTGGAGCAAACAAATAAGCTAATTTCATCTACTAAACATTCGAAAATAAGCTCAGATAAAGTGAATCTTTCAGTATCTATCTCAAAGATCAAAAAAGATACTCACAAACTCTCCAAAATGTATGACTTCAAAACACTTAATTCAATTGTGCTATCTGTTTGAAATTATGCGTATACTCCAATTACATTGTGATAGCATAGAGTATACTCCAACAAAAAAGGAGATCAAAACAGCTGAAGATATAGAAAATCCTCAACCCCAAAGACTCAAAGAAATTGTGGTTGCCTTTGTCACCATTGAGGATGGGGATGATTCTTCAGTAGCACAAAATGCAATATCTCAAATAAAAAATTCTATGGAAAAAATTGGCTGCAAAAAATTACTGTTATATCCTTATGCCCATCTAAGCTCAAACCTAGCAAAACCTTCTGTTGCCATGACTCTTCTTAAAGAAATGGAGGAAAATGCGCAAGAGCTTGATGTGTCTCATTCCCCATTTGGATGGACTAAATCCTACAAAGTTCAAGTTAAAGGACATCCACTCGCTGAGAGCTCTAAAGTTGTTACAAAAGATTCTTCCTCATCAAAGGATGAAGAAGATGCTTCTGAGGCTCTAAAAGGAGAATCAAAAATCAAATCATATTGGAAGATAATGTCTCATGATGGAACTATGACTGACATTGATAATTTTGATTTTTCAAATCATAAAAAATTAGAAAGTTTAGCAAAATACGAATCATCAAAACAACGTCATGTTGATGAACCACCTTCACATGTTGCACTGATGAAGAAGATGGCTATTGCGGATTATGAATCTGCTTCTGATTCAGGAAACATGCGATTTTTCCCTAATGGACGTTTGATAAAATCATTGATTGAACGCTATGTTACTGATAGAGTAAAAGAGTATGGTGGTTATGAAGTGGAAACCCCGATCATGTATGATTCAGAACATCCTAGTATGGTTAGTTACTTTAACCGATTTCCTGCAAGACAGTACAATATTGATTCTGAAGGCAAGAAACTCTTTTTGAGATTTGCAGCATGTTTTGGGCAATTTTTAATGGCAAACCAATTCCAAATGTCTTACAAGAATCTACCATACAGACTTTACGAACTTACAAGATACAGCTTTAGAAGAGAACAGTCTGGAGAACTTGTTGGTCTTAGAAGATTACGTGCATTTACGATGCCTGATTGTCATGCATTTTGTAAAGACTTGCCTCAAGCAGTTGATGAAATCAAGGTTAGATTTGATTTATCTCAAAGTGTTCTTCATGAACTTGGAATAGATGAATCTGATTATGATATGGCAATTAGATTTACTGAAGATTTTTACAATGAAAATAAATCTGCAATTGAAGAACTAATGCAAAAACATGGAAAACCAGTACTAGTTGAAATGTGGAAAGAAAAATTCTTTTATTTTGTCTTAAAATGGGAATTTAATTTTATTGATAACCTGGGAAAGGCATCTGCACTTTCAACAGATCAAATTGATGTAGAAAATGGAAATAGATATGGAATTGAGTTTGTCGATGAAAATAATGCCCATAAACATCCTATAATCTTACACAACTCTCCTAGTGGCGCAATTGAGAGAATCATCTATGCTTTACTAGAAAAAGCTGCTAAAGATTCCAAAGAAGGAAGAAAACCTCAATTTCCGTTATGGCTTGCACCAACACAAGTACGAGTTATTCCACTAAAAGAGGAATTTGCTGGTTTCTGTGAGACTTTAGCAGATAAAATTTCTCAAAACAATGTACGTGTAGATATTGATGATAGAAATGAAAGTATTGGAAAGAGAATTCGTGAAGCAGAAAAAGAATGGATACAATACATCTTGGTAATTGGAGAAAAAGAAGCAAATTCTGCCAATCTTAGTATCCGTGATAGAAAGACAGGAGATGTTAGAGAACTGTCTTTTGACGACTTTGTCAATGAGATAAATGAACAGACAAATGGAAAACCATTTTCAAGTCTGAACTTGCCAAAACATCTTTCAAAGAGACCACAACTAATGGTGTAAGAAATGAGTTTTGTTGATTTATTCATGAATAGCAATCCATTGCTTACAGGGTCAAACGAGGATGCAGATCCAGTAGCTACTGTATTTGGTGTTCCTTTTGATGCTACTCATTCGTACAAACCTGGTTGTAGATTTGGACCTGATGCAATCCGTGATTCATTTAACAATATTGAAATTTTTCATCCTGAATTTGGAATTGATCTAGAAGCAGTACGCATTGAGGATTTAGGTAATATCTGTCACACTGTAGTTGCATCTGAAATGCAAGATATGGTGAAAAAAGTAACAACAGAATTAATTGCAAAACAAAAACAACTTTTCATTTTAGGAGGAGAACATTCCATTACATATGGAACCTACACAAGTTTTCCAAAAGAAACAGGCTATGTCGTATTTGATGCTCATTATGATTTAAGAGAAGAATTTGCAGATATCAAATTAAGTCATGCATCATATCTAAAACGGGTTGTAGAAGAACGTGGTTCTGATAATATCTTACATGTAGGTGCAAGAGCATTTGTACAAGAGGAACTCGAATTTCTTAAAGAACACAACATCAAAACAATCTCTGATAAAGAAATTCGTGATGGAAAAGGCCCACAACTACTCAAAGACCATGTTTCTACGTTTGATACTGTTTACTCTAGTTTTGATTTAGATGTTCTTGATCCTGGGCTCGCACCAGGAGTTGGAAATCCTGAAGCAGTTGGAATTATATCTAGGGAGTTGTTTGATATGATCTATTCTTTTCAAGAAACCAAAGTAATTGGAGCAGATATTGTGGAACTTAATCCATATCATGATAATGGCTCAACTGCTTCTCTTGCAGCTAAAATCATGTCCACCTTAATTGCGATTAATTTATCTCAAAACAAATAGGCTCATTTTGAAATTTTTGACTTGATTTTGTCTTCATTTTATTCCTAGTTACTTTATTAGCTAGTACTGTTGGGATTATCACGTGCTAAATAATCTGCGAGAATCTCTGGGACCTGCCCTGGAGAAGATTGGAAAAGGATTTGCATCTACAGGATTGTCTCCAAACTTTTGGACATGTGTAGGATTAGGTTTTGCATTCTTGTCTGCAATTGTTTATGGGTTAGGCATTGAATTTGGATTAATCATTGGTGGTATTTTGTTACTTGTTTCTGGATTTTTTGATATGGTTGATGGTCAAGTTGCAAGAGTTACTGGCAAGACTTCAAAGATAGGCTCGTATCTTGATTCAATGTTTGATAAAATTGCTGAAGTTGCAATATTTTTAGGAATTTTGATTGGTGGTTATGCAGAACCATATCTAGTTCTATTAGCAATCACATTATCATTACTAGTAAGTTACGCTAGAGCAAAGTCTGATGCACTTAACATAAAACTACAAGGTGTTGGGATAGGTGAACGTGCTGAACGTCTTTTGGTAATTGCGATAATTGGTATTATTGGCTTTATGGAACCAGCTGTAATTATTGTTGTAATAATTGCTGGAATTACATTAATTCAAAGAATGATTGTTACTGCAAAGAACATTAAAGAATAATTCTATCGTAGTTTTCCACGTTTTCTTCTATTATCTGCAGATCTAATTTTTAGAATCTTAAAGTGAATTGCACATGAAATACAATACCATTTCAAGACAGTTGGTGATGCAATATATGCTCCTTGTGCTCTTAGCTCTTTAGCTAAAGTATGTTCAACCAAGTTTAGTCTAGATGTGACTTTTTTTGCTTTGTCTTTAGGAACTGTTTGACCGCAGTTTGTACATTGTACAACTCCTGAGGATCCTTTTCCTCCCTTAGTACGGCCTCTGCTAGCACGCTTTAATGGCATGAACATAAACTAATTTGCCTCCTTATATTCTTGTGGAGTCCAAGAAAATCATGCCTAAAACAGGCAAAAAAATACTCCATGTTTTAATTTTAGATCGAATAATTTCAATTGATAGTTAATGCGTGGACTGCCATAACTGCTTTAGTTCTGGTGTTGAATTGGTAATTTCTAAGAGGCAAATTATCTGTAAAGACTGTAATGAAGTGCTAAATGCAAAAAACTAAATCTATACTCCCACAACTCAAGAAAAATGAAATTAGCAGTATTTTCTCATTGTGCAATTGATACTATCTCTATAGGGGAACAAAAATACGAGCAAATTGGGGGCGCAGCATGTTATTGTGGAATTACTGCAAAACAATTCAAATTTGATGTTGATTTGTATACTAAATTTGGACCCGATTTTCCAAAACAATATCTTACTGAACATAACATCAATCTCATAAACTCTGAATCAAAACAAAAAACTACAAAATTTGCTATTTCAATTACAAGCGCAGATAGAACTCTAAAACTTGAAAATGAATGTGAGCCAATAGAATATTCTAACGTTAATGCAGATGGACATATTGTAAGTCCTATATTTCATGAAATTTCTGATGATGTTTTTAAAAAAATTAAAAATGATTCAAACTTCATTTTTGTTGATCCACAAGGGTTTTTGAGACAAAAAGATTCCCAAAATAATGTCATTCTAGAAAACACTGATCTTGATTTAACTAATGTTAACGCAATCAAAGTAAATCCTGAAGAATCACAAAAACTAGTCAATGGCTCACATGATGAAATGATGGTTGCATTACAAAAAAAAGGAGTTGAATATGTTTTGATGACAAATAAGACTGAGGTTTCTCTTTTGATAAAAGACAAAGTCTATTCTATCACCCTTCCAAATAAACAAATTCATGATACGACTGGAATTGGTGATATCTTTTGTTCTACATTTTGTTGTACTATGCTTAAAGAAAAAGACTTTTTGTGGGCTCTGTGTTTTGCAGGAGGTGCTGCTCAGGCTGCACTTGATTCAAAGGATGTAGACTTACAAAAAATTCCTCGTAAAGGTACAATTCAGACTAATGCGTCATATTTCTATAACTTGGTAAAATTTCGAGATTTGTAATACAGTATTCTTTTATTGTACTGAATAGTTTGTTTCATCTGTGCAAATAGCTATCTACGGTTCTGGAACCACAGACAATGCAGCTAAAACCATAAAGAAAATTTTAGATGAATCTAGAATCAAATCATTTACACTTACAAAATCAAAAGGAAAACAAGCAGATTGTATCATCGTATTAGGCGGTGATAAAGGAGTAAGGAACTATTTTCATAGAACTTTTGATTCTACATCCCCTGTTTTGGGTATTAGTGAAGGTGAAACAAGTGGATTTCTTGCCCAAATTGATCTACGTGAATTTTCAACCTATGTTAATGTCCTAAAAAAACAAAAGTATACGATTGAAGAAGTACCTCGTCTTGGTGTAAAAATTGATGGGAAAAACGTCTATCCAGTACTAAATGATGTTGCAGTATTTTCATCAAAAAGTGCAATGCTCATGGAACATACGTTACGTGTTAACGGCGAAGAAGTTTGGCACGATAACAGTGATGGAATTATTGTATCTACACCAATTGGTTCTTCTGCGTATTCCATGTCTGTTGGTGGTCCTGTTTTGTTCCAAGATTCTTCTGTCTTTGAGATAATCTCTGTAAACTCTCTTGATGTTACAAGAAGACCAATTATTGTATCAAATGACAGTTCAATAGAAATTGATGATATATCTGCTAGATTACATTGTGAAGTAGTTCTAGATGGTTTGGATAGATACAAAGTAAATAAGACCGTTGAATGCACACAATTCAAACCTCCCGCAAAAATTATCAGACTCAAAAAAGATTCTACTGCTATCTCTGCTCTTGCAAAAAAGGTTCATTTGGCTGAAGAATTACTCAGTATGCCTCCAAGTTCTAAATTACTTCTAAAGACGCTGGAATATGAGGGTGCATTAACACAAAAAGACCTTGCAAACAAAACTTTGCTTCCTGATAGAACAGTGCGTTTAGCCTTGAGTCATCTTTTGAAAAAAGGCTATGTCAAAAAAAAAGTCTCAATTCGTGATGCTAGACAAAAAATCTATGAAATTTCTAAAATTGAATGACTTTATGCATCATCTTTGGAAAATTTGGTAGTGTGTGATTTTTCATTTCTGGTTGCTTCATCAATTCTTTTTTGAATATTTTTCTAAAACATTCCTCTGAACAACAATCCTTTACTCCTACCTCGTACTCACTACCGCACTCCTTACACGTTGCCATTGTCACCGCGAATCTAATATTATTTTCATAATATATACAGAGTTTCTAAATTCCCACATTTGGGGAAATTATTTTTCAGATGCTGCTTTGACAAATGCTGCAAATGACTCTTCGGAGAATCCTGGTCTACTATTGAATTCTGGGTGGAATTGAACTCCCAAATAGAATTTGTGTGAAGGGATCTCCAACATTTCCATTCTTTTTCCACTATCACTTTCAGCAGAAAATATCATTCCATTTTTTTCAAATTCAGGAATGTATTCTTTATTGATCTCGTATCTGTGTCTGTGACGTTTACTGATTGTAACTGTGTTGTATATCTTTTGTGCACTGGTATTTTCTTTGATAACAATCTCATTTGCTCCCAATCTTAATGATCCTCCCATATCTGAAACATCTTTTTGTTCTGGCAACAAATCTACGATTGGATTCTTTGTTTCTGTATTAATTTCTGAAGAGTTTGCATCTTCTAACTTCAAAACATTTCTTCCAAATGCAATTGCTGCTAATTGAAATCCAAAACAAATTCCTAGATATGGAATATTTTTTTCACGTGCGTAGTTTGCAGTTTGAATAATTCCTTCAGAACCTCTAGTACCGAATCCTCCTGGCACAAGAATTCCATCATAGTTTGACAATATGTTATAATCTGTAATCGATTCAGAATCTATCCAATCAATGTCTATTGATTTTCCTATCTGTGCTCCTGCATGTTTTAGTGCATGATTTACGCTTACATAACTATCTGCAAGTGCAACATACTTGCCTACCATTGCAATCCTTACTTTTTGGTCTTCGTGATTTACCATGTTATTTGCAATTTCATTCCATTTATCCCAATTAGCTGAAGCATTTACCATTCCAACTTTTCCAAATTTGGTAAACATTGAATCCATTATTCCTTGGTCATAAAGTACCTGTGGAACCTCAAAGATAGATTTTGCATCATGGCATGACAAAACATCTTTTGTTGTAACATTTGTAAACATTGCAATTTTCTTCTTTGTTTTTTCTTCTAATGGAAGTGTACATCTTACTGCCAAAAAGTCTGGTTGAATACCAATTCTTCTTAATTCTTGGACACTGTGTTGTGTTGGTTTTGTTTTTTGTTCTCCAACTACATCTAGTGATGGCGCCAGTGTTACATGGACAAAAATTACTCCTTGTGGGCCTTCCTCAACTCTCATTTGCCTAAGTGCTTCTAAGAATGGAAGTGATTCTATATCTCCTACTGTTCCTCCACATTCTACAATTAGAAAGTCGAGGTCTTCTTCTTTTGCAATATTTCTAATTCTATTTTTAATTTCATCAGTTACATGTGGAATAATTTGAACACATGCTCCAAGATAGTCTCCTTTTCTTTCTGTTTCAATTACTGATGAGTATATCTGAGCAGTTGTGATGTTGTGGCTTTTTGGAATGTTCTGATTAAGAAATCTCTCATAATTGCCAATATCCATGTCACATTCTCCTCCGTCTTCTGTGACGAAGACTTCTCCATGGGCTACTGGATTCATTGTTCCTGCGTCATAGTTAAGATACGGATCTATCTTGATGCATGAGACTTTTTGATCTGCTAATTGTAATAATTTTGCAATCGAGGAAGTTGTTACGCCTTTTCCAAGGCCAGACATCACACCACCTGTGACAAAAATAAACTTCGTCTGCACATTAATGAAACAAGTATCTAGTTTTTGTATGTTTTGATGTTTCTGGAGCGTATTTATATTAACACTTTACATTCTTTCATGCGTAATTTTTATGCAAAAATAGTGATCTTTACAATTGTAAAAAAATTTTTTAAATTTTTTAACGAGTTTTAGAGATTTCTAACAAGAGTTTTTTATTTTTCTTTGAATATACTACTTTGAGAGCCTCTAGTTGGGCGGTCATAACTGAAATAGAGATTCCCCTCCATAACAGTTTGAATGCTGACCACCTTTCTTTGACGGTACTCTTTTTTATGGCAAAGTTTGTTTCTTGAGACTTTTTGTAAACGATGAAATTTTTGATTCTAGTTCATTTTGAGGAGTTTTTTCAATTAGTTTTAGATAAGCACTACCGACAATCACTGCATCTGCTCCAACTTTGATATCTTTTTTCACATCTTCTGGACTAGACACGCCAAAACCTACTCCTACAGGAATTTTCCCTTTTGTCTGTTTTTTAACTTGCTTGATTGCTTTCAATGTGTAGTTTTTAATTCCAGTCTTGACTCCTGTTGTGCCGTACACTGCAACAAGATACAAGAATCCAGATGAGGCTTTTGCAATTTTTTGTATTCTTGATTTATTCGTATTTGGCGATATCAAAAATATTGTATCCGCATTATTTTTTGCAGCTTTGAGATATTCTTTTGATTCTTCTACGGACATATCTGGAAGAATAAATCCATCAATTCCTGCTTTTTTTGCTTGTGCAATAAATTTTGGATATCCTTTATGATATAAGATGTTTGTATATGTCATTAAAACAAGTGGAACATCTGTCTCCTTTCTGATTTTTTTAACAATACTGAAGAACTTGTTGATTTTGGTTCCTTTCTCAAGAGAAATGGTACTTGCATTTTGTATAACGGGTCCATCAGCTAGCGGATCAGAGAATGGAAAACCTAATTCTACAATGTCTGCCCCCCCTTTTACCAGACCTCTTACTGTTGCAATGGTTGCTTTTTCATTAGGAAATCCTGCCATGATATAAGATATCAGAGCTTTTTCATTTTTAGCCTCAAGTTCTGCAAACTTTTCTTTAATCTTTGACATTTTTATTCAGATATTTTTGAACTTCTTCAACGTCCTTATCTCCTCGTCCAGAAAGTGTAACTACTATAGTTTCTGATTTCTTTCCTTTCTTTGCAACTTTGATTGCTTCTGCAATTGCGTGAGCTGATTCTAAAGCTGGAATGATTCCTTCCGTTCTTGCTAACATCAAAAATGCATCAATTACTTCTGCATCAGTAGCTGATCTGTATTTTACTCGTTTAGTATCTTTAAAGTAGGAATGTTCAGGTCCAACACCTGGATAATCTAATCCTGCTGAAATACTGTGTGTTTCTGTAATTTGTCCTTCTTCATCTTGCAACAAATAAGTCATCATTCCATGAAGTACACCTTTAGTTCCTGCAGAAAGCGTTGCTGAATGTAGTTTTGATTTTAATCCTTGTCCAGCAGCTTCAACACCAATGATTTCTGCATTAGTGTCTACTAGCGGATAAAATGTTCCAATTGCATTTGAACCTCCACCAACACAAGCTATAATATTATCAGGAGTTTTGTTGTTAATCTTTTTCATTTGAGTTTTTATTTCATCTCCAATCACACTTTGAAAGTCTCTTACCATCACTGGATAAGGATGTGGTCCGACTGCTGAACCAAGTAAATAGTAAGTTGTTTCAACATTTGTAATCCAATCTCTGATTGCTTCGTTGATTGCATCTTTTAGTGTCTTTGAACCTGATTTTACTGGATGAACTTTGGAACCAAGCATATTCATTCTAAATACGTTAAGCTTTTGGCGAATCGTATCTTTGTATCCCATGTATACTTCTGCTTTTATTCCTAATGCAGCGCATGTCATTGCTGTCGCAACACCGTGTTGTCCTGCTCCCGTTTCAGCAATAATTCTCTTTTTTTTCATTTTTTTTGCAAGCAAGGCTTGGCCTAGAGTATTGTTGATTTTATGAGCTCCACCATGAAGCAAATCTTCTCGTTTAAGATAGATTTTGGCTCCTCCTAATTTCTCTGATAAATTTTTTGCATAGTATAATGGAGTTGGTCTTCCAGCATAGACTTTAAGATAATAATCTAATTCTTTTTTGAAATTTTTATCGTTTTTGAATTTGAGATAGTTTTCTTCTAGTTCTTCAATTGCAGGAACCAGTGTTTCTGGAATATACTTCCCACCAAATTCACCAAATCTACCGTTTTTAGGATATCTCAATATGCTCCCACCAATCTCTTGACTTGTTCTTCGATATTACCGCTTTTCATGATGCTTGATCCTATTAAGAAGGCATCAGCTCCACATTTTTTTAGGTATTGAATATCTTCTATAGTTTCAATACCACTTTCAGATAAAATTGGTCTTGATTTTTCAAATCCTTCAAGAACTTTTTCAGTTGTCCTTAGATCAATTTCTAATGTGTCAAGATTCCTGTTATTGATTCCAATAAGATCTGCTTCTGTCTTTAATGCATTTTCAAATTCTTGCTTTGTATGAACCTCCAAAAGTATTTTCAATCCTTTTCTATGGCCATAATCTACAAACTCATCAATTTCTTTTAGAAATCCTTGATCAAATAATGATTGAATCAACAACATGTAATCCGCTCCAATCTTTTCTGCAGCATCTATCTGAATATTATCAATCATAATGTCTTTCATCAACAAAGGGACATTTACTGCTTCTCTTACTTTCATGAAATATTCTGGTGATCCATGAAATAGGTTTGGTTGAGTCAGAATTGATAGTGCCTTTGAACCTCTTGAAATCATTTGTTTTGCTATGCTTGCAGGATCTGTAAGCGTTCTAATTTTTCCCAGTGATGGAGATGCAAATTTTATCTCTGTAAGAAGTGTTGGATGTGGGTTTGTTTTGATAATCTGAAGGAAATCTTTGCTTGATTTTTCTAAATGCGCATCAATCTCGTATGTTCCATCATCAATTGCAGCTTGGGAATTGTTTACCAATTTTTTTAAAATGTGTTCGGCCATTAAATTATCTCCTTTAATTTTAAAATGTCTCCTGTATCTGCTACAAAGTTTTCCAAAAGTTTGATTGCTTTTCCATCTTTGATTGTGTTTAATGCTATTTCTACACCTTCTTCAAAATTACTTGCAATATCTGCAACAATCAAGCCTCCAGCGGCATTTAATGCCGCAGTTTCAATCATGGCTTGGTTTGCTGTGTTGTTAAGAACTCCTACAAATGATTTGATTGCATCTTCTTTTGTTTTAATTTGTATGTCGTGAAGTGATGATTTGTGTAATCCTACAACTTCCGGATCAATTGTATTCATCAAAATCTTGTCATTTCTTAAAATACATACTCTATTTGTAGCACTTGTTGAAAATTCATCCATCCCATCATCTGAACGTACTGTCATAATATTTTGGGCACCTTTTCTTTTCAAAATTGCAGGTAATCTGTCAAGATATTCAATAGAAAATACTCCTACTAGTTGATTTTTAACTCCTGCAGAGTTTGATAATGGCCCTAAAAGATTGAATGTCGTTCTTTTCCCTAATTGTTTTCTTGCAGCTGCTACATGTTTCATTGCCGGATGGAATTTTTGTGCAAACATGAAGCAAATTTTGTGTTTTTCTAAAATCTCAGCAAGTTTTGATGGTTCTTGGTTTAGATCATATCCAAAATATTCAAAAATATCTGCACTTCCCGAAACTCCTGAACTTGAACGATTTCCATGTTTTGCAACAATTCCGCCAGCAGCTGCTACAACAAATGATGCAGTAGTTGAGACATTGAAGGTTTGCAGTTTATCTCCACCCGTACCGCACATATCGATAATGGAACCTGTGTTTTTAGGCTCAATTTTGAGTGATAATTCTTGCATTTTATCTAACATTCCAAGTAATTCATCATCTGTCTCTCCTTTGTCTGCTAGTAAAGACAAAAAATCTGCATTTTCTTGAATTGTTGTATTTCCTGAAAGAATATCTGTCATGACATTGTTGATTTCATCATAAGTCAAGTCTGTCTTGTCTTGTAATTTTTTAATTAAATCTGAAATCATTTTTGTTTTACTCTCTTTATGAAATTTTCTAGAATCTTTTTACCATCTTCCGTCATTATTGATTCTGGATGAAATTGAACTCCTTCAATAAGATATTCTTTATGTTTAATTGCCATAACTTCTCCATCGTCTGCTGCAGTTGCAGTAACTTCTAAAATTTCTGGAATTATTGTTTTGTCTCCAACTAAACTATGATATCTGGTTGCCTTAAATGGATTTTTTACACCGCTAAATAATTCTGCATCATTATGTTTTACAGGACTTGTTTTTCCATGTCTGACACAACCTGCATTAGTTACTTTACCACCAAATGCATGAATGATTCCTTGATGTCCTAAGCACACTCCAAGTATTGGTGTCGTTGAACCCATGTCTTTGATCACATCACTACATACTCCAAAGGATTTTTTATCTTCAGGTGTTCCAGGACCTGGAGAAATCATTATTGCATCATAGTTTTTTTGTTTAATTTCATCCAGTGTGATTTTGTCATTTCTAATCACGTCCGATTCTACTCCTAATTCTCCAAGATATTGTGCAATGTTAAACACAAATGAATCATAATTATCAATAATTAAAAATCTCAATTAGTTGCCTCCTTTAATGCTTGAAGCATGGCTCCTGCTTTATGTTCTGTCTCTTTGAATTCATTTTCGGCAATTGAGTCTGAAACAATTCCTGCCCCTGATTGAACAAAACCTTTCTTTCCTTCAATGAAGATGCTTCTGATTGCTATTGCAAAATCACAGCATCCATTAAATGAGAAATATCCTACTGCACCGGCATATGGGCCTCTGGCTTCTGTCTCTAATTCATCAATTATTTCCATTGCCCTTACTTTTGGTGCTCCTGAAACTGTTCCTGCTGGAAAAACTGCTTTGAATGCATCAAACATGTCATTTTCAGGCGCCAAATTGCCTGTAACATGCGTAACTATGTGTTGAACATGGCTAAATCGCTTTATTTGCATTAATGATTCTGGATGAACTGAGCCATATTTGCAAACTCTGCCAATATCATTTCGATCCAAATCAACTAACATGGTATGTTCTGCAAGTTCCTTTTCATCATGAAGTAACTCCTCTGCTAATTGTTTATTTATTTCTTCATCATCTGTAATTTTCCTAGTTCCTGCAATTGGAAATGTCTCTACTTTGTCATTTGTGATTCGAACTAACATTTCTGGCGATGCTCCAATAGTGGTTTTTTCATCTTGTTTAAGATGATACATGTATGGTGAAGGATTTAGTTTTCTTAATGTTTTGTATAATGTCAAATTATCTCCATCAACATCAAAAGTAAATTTTCTTGAAAGAACAACTTGGAAAATATCTCCATCATGAATGTATTTTTTTGCTTTGTTAACAATTTCAGAAAATTTTTCTTTATCCATGTTTGGGATTACTTCTGAAGAATGAAACTCTTCAAATGAATTTTCAGTTATTTTGAATTGTTCAAATCTGTTTTCAACATGATAAAAATAAAATAGTTTTTTGTGTACATTGTCATATAATATCCCGTCATCATAAATCCCAAATTCCATTAATGGTTGTGGTGCGGCATGTGAATCTGGAATTTCTTCTACAAGTCTGATTGCATCATAGTTGACAACTCCTACTGCTCCTCCAAGATATCTATAACTTTGATCTTCAGATTTCCCAAGTAATTTTTTTAATTCATCAAATGGATTTTGTGTCTGGATAGTTGTGATATTTCCATCTTGAATGATTTCTACTTTATCAGAATATCCTTTGAATACTATCTTAGGATCAAACCCCATTACTGATGTTTCAGCTAAAACTTCGGGACCTGTTAGAGATTCAAACAGAAACGAATGAGAATAATTTCGAGAAATTTTATTGTAAATTTGAAATTGGTTTTCAGATAACTCTAGTGGTATTACTTTCGGTTGCGAGTTTCCAAAGGTGTCCACCCATAGACAAAATTCAAGTGGTTTATTATTTAAATTGATGAGTAGGTTTGCCCAATAATGATTTTGTTTGAATTAGTTGATTTTCTAGGTACGGGTATATTACTGTAGCATACGGTACCTTTATATCATATTTGATCGTATACAAAGTACCATGCAGGAGGTCAAACAAACAATCATGCAAGATATGCAGATTCACAGAAAATCAGAGAGAATTGTATCATCTGTTTCTGCAGTTGAATGCTATGTTTGTGGAAAAGGCCTTCAGGATGGATTTAGTATTTCTGCCAAAACATTGCCTAGCGGAACTGTGCTATTTTGCAATGTCCATTATTCATTACAATAACCTCTAAATTTTTTCTTTTTTTTGATATTATTCATCCCAAACTGGCTGAGATTTAAGCCAGGAAATCAAATCCTGATACAATTTGCTTTTTTGCATATTCAGTACCCCGATCTCAAGATTTGTTGATGATTTGACAGTTTTAGTGTATCTCTCATATTTTGCAAAAACTATCTTGTCTAGATACATTTTGTTTTGCATCTCTTTTTTTGCCAATTCTTCAGATTCTGTCATGGCAAAACTTGCAAACAATACCCCGTCTACCCAGTAAGCATTGGCAGATTCTAAAGATGACATCATTCCAATAAGATCATCAAGATTTAGCTTAATTATATCTCGGACGTAAATCTTGTCATATGGATTATGGATGAATTCTGTCACAAAATCTGTTTTTTATCGAGTTTAATGAAGTTATGCAATTCTATAACTGAAAATAGATAATTTACTTATGACAGAAAAAACCGATGGTTCTGAGCATGATTTGTTTGTCACAGAATTTCCAAAACAAGGTTATGGAGTAGTTGATTATCTTCAAGGAAGAGTACATTTTGCCTTACTTGATCAAATGAAGCTAATGACCACATCTGGAATGACTAAAACCCAAATCAAAGAGACTATCATTACAAATGTTACAGAAATAATAGATAATTCTGATCCTCAAAAATAATCAAAATGTTTTTGATTCCATTTTTGTTGATTCAGCCATGAATATTTTGTGGCATTTACAATAGCAATTTACATGTGGCATATCATTATTCATTCTGTATTTGCACTCTTTGGTGTGCTCTATCATTGACAACTTTGATTCGTCTTATGCTCTTGTTGGGTCACGACTTAAGATGCCTAATACGTGCTCAACAATCTGTTTTTGTCCTCCTTCATGCAAATCTGTTCTAACTTGATCAGAACCAAGACTCACAAAAATTAGATTGTTGTCTCCTACTGGAAATGTCATTCTTGTAATCTTTTCAAATGCAGCAACTGCATAAAGACCATCTCCAATTTTTGGTTTCAATTCTTTTCTTCCTTTCCATGCAGCAGCTGCTCGTTTGAGAGAAGCGGCTGTTTCATCTGGTGATAGATAATTTGTTACACCTTCACGATGACTTGTGGCAAGGATGTTTCCTTCAGTGTCTGTGATTATACTGTGTCTGATGTTGATGTCTGAATCCATTATTCTGTTCAAAAGATTCTTGTAATCCATCTCTCAATAGATTCTCAGAAATATTACTTAAGTTGATCCAACATTCTCAGAATTGCTTTTTAATCATAATGTTATAATTATGTTGTGTACGAAGGAAAATGCCCATTTTTAAATGGCTTGATAGGTTTCTAGGAAAAGATTCTGATGAATTTTCAAAGAATTAATTTAAAGATTTTTTGTATTCAAAATACTCTTGTATCTCTTGATTGAGTTTTTTTACCAATTCTTGATTTGCAAAATCTGATTCATGTAATTCCTTCCATGTTTTTTCAATAGACTCTCTCAAAACATACAATGTTCTTTTATCATCACAATGCATTTTGAATATCTAAAAATCCAATAATCTGGTTATTATGTATTAAAAAATGAAAACCTTAGCAAAATCTAAGGTGATTCGTCGGTGTTTTTTGATTTTTGTTTACACCAACAGTTTGGACTACAATTCAGGCTGAAATTTGACATTTTATTCCTCTGAAATTAACCAAGAAATTCCGATTGCCTCTTCCCAGGATGATTGGTAATTGTTATCTTGCATATTTTGATTTAGTAAAATTTCTATTTAACACAGATGAACGATTCATCAGTATCAATGATTAGAACAAATCAGTAGTGATTCTTTATATCAAATTTGAATAATTTTTGTTACCCGACCATAAATGGTGAGCAATTCAAATTTCCATGAGCTTTTGAATCTCACCATTTTTTAATTTTGAGTATCAGCAGTTTTTTCATAAAAAAATTCTTGTTTTTTCAAATCTTTTTCAGAGATGATTCTACACTTTCTCATAGGTACAAGTCTTGAAATTTGTTCATATGTGTGCATGTCTCTAATATCTTCAGCATAAACGATTTGTAGAAATGGTGATCTTTCTTCAATCATTGGTTTTGCTTGTTCATATCCTCCACTTTGTTTCATTCCAGTTCTAAACAAGCCTACATGATTGTCTGTTTTTGATACTGGTGGATCTTGATAACAGCATATTGCAAACTCATCATCTTCTTTTTCAATAATTGTCATTCTGGTAAATTTTTCACTCCAATATTCTACTTCTTTAGCAATAGAATACACCTCTTCTTTATCTTCAAAAACCATTGAAACGACTAACCTATCTTTTTCATACGCCCATGCAATCCCATATTGTCCTCTATGCCAATCAATCTCATATGACATGTTTTTTCTTAAAAATTTAGTAATTAATGTCTAATGTCTAAAAAAATAAAACTAGCAGTGTTTTCCACATTCACAATTTCTACCAAAAACAAGATTATGAAAGAATCCCTTCATACGATTTTGTGATTGTGTAGAGTGAACATGAAGTTCTTCTGGTTCAATTACTGGTTTTTGTTTTCCGACAATTTTGAATAATTTGATTCCAGTTTCAGAGCTAGTTCCTTTTAGTGCCCAGTTCCCATTCTTCATCTGATATGGTTCTGGGTTTTCCATTTGCACTTTTTTGCGTGCTTTGATATCATATGCTAGTATCGTGGACATTGATACTTTTCAATTTTTCAATATTACCGATCGAGAGTAAATTTTTTCGCAGTTATTAGTTGAAAAATTGTTTTTGGCTAGGCTTGACAAAAAGAGAATCAGGGTGCGATTAGAGGTACAGTCTCACATTCATACTCTTCTCTTTTTCCACAAAAAGGACAGTTGCAACCACAGTAAATCAGTGCTTGCTGACATGACTTACATTCTGTGTATTCTGCAAAATCCTCATTCATACTATCTTGCCTCTCATAGTCTCTTATGTCCATCAAAATTGATAAGTCATCTGATACAATTTCTAAAAATTAGTTTTATTTTTTGATATGAATTAAACAAATGTTTGAAGTATAATTGATATTTCTTTTATATCTCGAGCCTAACATTATGTTGATGCCTTCGTGTAGTGGTTTAGGCATGCTATAAACGACCACTATTCCAAGACGTCGTACTCTAGTTTTTTAGTAATGCTTCTTGAGGAGTTTTTTCTTTATTTGATTCCCAATGCCAACTGTGGTGTTTTTTCCAATGTTTTTCTAATTCGTCTGTAGTTGGTTCCTTTCCTAATGGCGTTCCACATAATTTACATTGTTTCATTTTTCATTTCTTCTTTCTTTTTCTTTTTTGGTTTTATTATTGGATGACACTGAGCAGGTAAATTTTCCTCATCCATGTTTTTTTACCTTATTTTTTTTCTTAATTGTATTAGTTTTTTCTTTTTCTTTCCAAATCCATTATCGAATATGTTTTCCCAGATTCACAAAGTTTCATTTCTCCTGTTCTTTCATCATGAATAGATTCCAACATTCCCCCAGACAACAATTCTCCTATTATCTCCCATGTTCTTGCTTCTGAAACTTCAAATTTGTATGATAATGTTGTTATTTTTGTAAAATATCCGTTTTTTGAATTTCTAATTACAAACTTTTCAATTTTTTGTTCAGTAGTTAATGAAGGCCTTTTTTTCTAAACTTTCTAAATGGCTTTCTTTCTGACAATGAATTTTTTGATATTTTCTAGTATTTTAGCTATGCATTGTTTGCATGTATTGTATCAGGATCATTATTTCCTGGCAAATACTTTTCACCCAATTTACTACTCATCTTCTCATCAAATTCATCCTGTAATCTGGTTAGGTAAATTTCAGCTTCTGTTTCATCTTCTGGTATGCCAGTATCTACATCATAGTTGAAACCAGTTGCAAGATGGTAAAATTCTTCAAAGAATTCTTTACAATCAATCAAATCTGCTTTTGTATCAATTGAAACTACCAAACAATCATTTTCCTTTCTAAAATTCAGGCAAATTTCTTCTTCAATCATAATATCTACCATAACTGCCATAAGATATGATACATACTGGTTTTCAAGCCTGCCAAGACCCTTATTTCCAATCCATAATTCTTTACCTTCATCCATGTTTTCAAAAGTTCTAACTACTGCATCTCTGAACTCTGAATCGGGATACGATAACTTTCCATTCCAAGATTCTACGGTAAATTCTCCTGGTTCTACGTATACCAAGTCAAATGTCAAATTTTCATTTAATTGATCAAACCCCCAAACTTGTTTATTGGTCCACATAGGTGAAAACTCTTCAATTAATTTTCTTGTAGATTCAATCACATTTTTTTTCTAATTTTCTATTGTTTAATTCTATCTTGTGTCAATTGTTGATCCATGATTTTAAAAACTCTAATGTACATTCTGCAAGCTCTTTATCTGAATGCTTAGGAATTTCATGCTTGCAGTTGGGCATATGCCTGCTTGTTCTTCTGTAAATTCTTCTCCCACTTGTTTCATACAACATTCCATTAATTCCGAAGTTGAATGTGATTCCATTGCAAGCTTACATGTAGGACATTCTGTCATTTCTTGAATCTGTTTTCATCTCACAATTAAAATATATTTAATTTTAATAATGTTTTATTGTGGGTTTTTCTGAAAAACTTCAAACCAAATTACGATGTATTTGTGATGATGACGTATTTTTTGATTTAATTGACGAGATTGAATGTGATTGGGGCATTCATTCTGTAATTCAATGTCCTAATTGCCAAGAACTTTTTTTCAATTGATAAAAAATATCCTGCATTTCAAGATATATCTAAATTATTAAAAATTAATTCAGAATTATTGACTGAGAGCGAAAAAAAATGATTATCTTTCAAATTCTATCCTTGTTAGATTTTGATCACAACTAAGGTTAGTATATTTTCATAGAAAGTTTTAGTTATTGAAGCGACTCGCTTTAGTCATGAAAAGAGTTCTTGTTATTGTAGGCGTGTTGGCTGTTTTAGGCTATATGTGGTATGCAGACATGCTTCCATTTGGCTCAAATTCTTCTACTGCTTTATCCCCTACAGTAGAAAATATTCAACAAGTCTCAAACATTATTCCTTCCAATGAAAACAGAATTGTATACTATTCTTTTGAAAATATTCTTTCTGTTCCAGATAAACAAATTCCAATTGATGCACTGAAAAAAGCAATTAAAACATGGGAAGCAAGCAATTCTAATCTAGAATTTATACAATCTGGAAATTCAAACATCGAAATAAGATGGCAGAAATTTGCATCTTCCGCTCATACTGGACTTGCAACTTGTAATTCAGTATTGTTTGGAATTTTGAGTCATTGTGTTTTAGACATATCAATTGGTGATGAGGATTGTAATGGAAACTTTGTTTAAAATGACGAAAATATGGTAACTAATATTCTAATGCATGAAATAGGTCATGCATTAGGTCTAGGTCATACTAGTGAATCTGGACATTTAATGTATTCTGATGAATCTCCTGAAATTAATTTTGACACAAAGGTATATGTTGCGCCTGATAGATTCGAAGAACTCTATGTTGGTCAACATGCTTTACTTAAACAAGAAAAAGAAATTCGTGCAGAATTAGGTGCATTAGATGTCAAAATATCTAGAGAGCAATCTCAATACGATGAATATTACAAACAATATGAATACTATGAAGGAAAAACTCTTTCACAACAAGAATATCAAAAAGCTGAAAGAGCTCTAAATCTAGTTAATTCACAAGCTAACAAAATCAATATAATGATTGATCAACAAAACGAGTTAATTGAACAAATTAATGAAATTATTATTGAATTAGGTTGCAACCCGAATTTTGAAATTGTGCCATAGTCATGAAAACAAAATTATGAATCCAACTGCTAAGGAAACAATCGATATGCTCATCCAAACATAAAATTTCCCTAACAACAATATTGTTAGAATTATCTGGGATTAATAGTTTAGAGTTGGGAAAGCAAGTATGATATCTTTTCGCATCGACTCTTTGGGGGTTACGTCTGATATCAAACCAGCAACCCCTTGCTTCCAATATTTGTAATGATTAGTTTCGTCAAAAGTTCTTAAAATGAACATGTCTTGAACTTTGCTCAAAATGGTTTGAAAAAATGATCCATGTTGAGGCTAAAAACTGAGCCTCGATAATCAAATCAATTATCACAGGCACAAGAGTATGTGTTCAAAATGTACATACACCACATTATAGTCTAATTTGCCGTAACATTATCGAGTCATCCGTTGGCGGTAGTTCCTACGTTTGCCTTAACCGACCATACCCTAGAATTCGTCTGCCGTCAACACTTCTTTTAATTACAAAAAATTTTTCAATTCCAAAAACAATCATTATTCCTTGCTAATAATCTGTAAAGGTGTAAAGAAAAACAATCGTTTTGAAAAATGTGAATTTTTTCATGATGGGAATTGGGAGGATTCTGAATTAATAGAACATCAAAATCTTCATAAATCTCTAGAAAACCCAAATTATTCATGGTTGGGATTTGATGTGCCTCAATCTTTTGGAAAATTTAGTGGGCGAGATGGTAAAAGATCATAATTTAGATGATATTTTGTTAATGTCAATAATTTTATTCTCAAATGTATGAGTGCTGGTATGAGTGAAATTGATGTTTTAGTGTGGTCTAAAAATTCTCCTTTAGAGTGGTCTGATTTTAAAGCGGAGTCACATCCTGCTGTATTTGAAGATGCTCATAGCGTTATAAAATACCGATACACTTGGACTGTCAATTCTGAAAAATTGGGAAGTGATATTCTCTTTTTTATTGAAAACATTGAACTTTCTACAGAATTTCATAGATTGTTATCTTGGGTTAGATCTCCTAATGCAAATGATACATTACTTAAACATGAACAAGAACATTTTGATTTAGCAGAATTAACAAAATGTGAAAATTTAGACAAATTGCAAAAAATATTTTATGGAAAAAAATATCCTACTAGAGGAAAAAATGATGAACAAAGAAAACAATTTGCAAAAGAAGATTCAGGAAAGATGATTGGTGAAGAAGTTGAAAAATTGGAAAAACAATTACTTGAAATACATCAAGATTATGATGATCAAACTAATTTTGGACAAAATTTAGAAAAATAATTTGAATATGATCGTCTCTTTGCTAAATTATGTTAATATCTTGCATTGCACTGTATACCAATTTGTTATAAACAAATTTTTTAATTTTAAATTATGAAAACTGCCAAATTATCTAAATTCAATTGGGGTGAAATCTCTGAACTGAATTCCGGCCATACTCCAGAAGAATGGGGAATTCAAAAGAAAAAATCTACCCCTAGAATATTTGAAATATACACTGTTTCATGAGAACAATAGTTATTTTACAATAACTGTACTCTCTGGGATGGAACTAATGTAATTTACTAGGCTTCTATAATATTTGAGGTGAAAATTTAAATCTCTAATTTCAGTTTGTTTTAATTCTTCAAGCTCAGGACCAAAATCTCGCTTATCTGATTGAATTTTGTTTAATGTTTCTTCATTTACTTCAATCATATGGAAAAGACTATGAAGTACTTCTCCTTTCGTGAGTGTCTTGTCACATGATTTTTTTAGAATTGCTTCAACCCAATCCATAAAATTTTTTGGCAGAGTTGTTATATCTATTCCAGAATTTGAAAAATTATCACCTTTACTCTATTTTTTTTAAGTTTAGCCTGAAACGATTAATCTCTTTTAGCTGCTTGTTTTTTTCTGTTCATGATTTCTTTATTTCTTTCAATATCTGAGTGAATTTCAACATGCTCGTATAATTCCTCTTTTGAATCAAACATCTGTTCGCAATAGTAACACTGATGCATTGTATTATTACGCGTATCTTAGATAAATGACTTTTTGCATGAATTCAAAAATTTGTTCCTAAAATGATATTTTCAATAATTGGATTTGAAAATAAAAAATGATGCATAATCTAATTAAGATTATGTCTCATTCTTTTCTCTAATTTCTTGTGCAAGGTCTCCGAAAGGATCCTCATGCCATTTTTCTTTGTTCAATTCTGCCCTCATTCCTGATGAGGATGAAAATGAACCTTGTTCTGCTGCAGGTGCTAACACTGCATCTTCGGGGACATGATTTTGTTGGTTATCGTGAGCATATACCATAATTCCGGCCATAGCTGCTATCTGATTAATATAAAAAATCCAAATCAAGGTCATGTCAAATGCAATGATATATGTAGGTATTGCGATTGGGGTTGGTCTTCACTGCATTGCACTGAAGATATTATTTCCCTAAGTTACTACTTCAGAAAGCTTTCTAATATGTCTGCCATCATTTTTTACCGCTAACTCAAACGCTTGATCCATTTCCTTCATGTATTCTGCAACATTTTTGGCATTATCTTTCATGACCTCGCATTCTTTGACGATGGGTAGTTTTTTGAAATTCATATACTGTTTTTGTGTTAAAATACAAGTATAGTATTTCTTATCCTGTTTGAATTTGTATTTTATTTCAAATGGCAATAGGCTATGCAATTTTAATAATATAACAAAATATGAAAAGTTCCAATTTTGGAACTTTTGTTCTAAAATTTGTATTGATAAAACCTGTAGTAGATAACAGTAATTTGATTATAGCAATGATTTTTCTTTTTGCTGCTATCTTTAAGAACTATTTTTGATCGTGATCTATAAGGATTGTGGACAAATTGATCTTTTGTTAAGGTTTTGCAGTTGTAACTGCACCTTTTGCTGCTGAGCCTACAAGCGTTGCAAATTTGGCTAGCGCCCCAGATGTATAATTTGGCTTAGGTGGACTCCATTGTTTTCTTCTATTTTCTAACTCTTCTTCAGATACATAAAGATCAATAGTATTAGTTTCTGTATCAATTGTGATTTCATCGTCATCTTTTACCAATGCAATTGGACCTCCGACACATGCTTCAGGTGCAACATGGCCTACCATAAATCCACGAGTTCCTCCTGAGAATCTCCCGTCTGTAACCATAGCTACTTTCTTTCCTAATCCTTGACCGACAATAGCTGCTGTTGTTGCTAACATCTCCCTCATTCCTGGTCCACCTTTTGGTCCTTCATATCTAATCACCACAACATGACCTTCATCAATCTCTCCCTTAGATACCGCATCAAACGCAAAGTCTTCTCTATCAAACACTCTGGCTTTTCCTGTAAATTTTGTCATCTCTACTCCTGCTGTTTTAATTACAGCTCCTTCAGGAGCAAGACTTCCTTTGAGAATTACTGCTGTTCCAACTGTGTGAAGTGGGTCTTCTGTCGTTCTTACAATATGCTGTTCTGCTTCAGAAATTTTTATAGAATCAAGATTTTCTTTAATTGTCTTTCCTGTAACGGTCATACAATTTTCGTTAAGTAATCCTCTGTCTAATAATCTCTTTAGAACAAATGGAATTCCGCCAATTTTATCTAGAGAGTTCATTACATAATTTCCACCAGGTTTCATGTCTGCCAAATGAGGAGTCTTTTTTCTAATCCTTTCAAAATCATCATATGACAAATCGATACCAACTTCATTTGCAAGTGCTAACAAATGTAATATTCCATTAGTTGAACCTCCTACAGAGTTTAACATTGTAATGGCATTCTCAAAAGCTTCAAAAGACAAAATCTCCTTTGGTCTAATATTCATCTCTAAAAGTTTAGCACAAGATACTCCAGTATCATAAACAATCTCATCTCGTCTTTCATCGGAAGCAGGAGGACTAGCACTTCCTGGTAATGCTAAACCTATTGCTTCAGAAATTGAAGCCATAGTGTTTGCAGTAAACATTCCACCACATGAGCCTTCATTTGGGCATGCTGTGTTTTCAATATTTTTTAGAGATTCTAATGTTAGTTGACCTGCGTCATAAGCTCCTACTGCTTCATAAACATCTACAATTGTGAGTTCTTTACCATCAAGCAGTCCTGGCATTATTGTTCCACCATAGACAAACACTGATGGAATGTTTAGTCTTGCCATTGCCATC
The DNA here is from genome assembly GCA_965215075.1 of Candidatus Nitrosopumilus sp. Lineage (GTDB taxonomy): Archaea > Thermoproteota > Nitrososphaeria > Nitrososphaerales > Nitrosopumilaceae > Nitrosopumilus. The sequence continues at coordinate 1,100,164 of OZ244033.1, read as the reverse complement.
ATCGTTCCTGGTAAACTCTTGTCACACCCTGCAATTCCAACTAGAGCATCATACTGATGTGCTCTAACCATTAGTTCAATTGAATCCGCAATTATTTCTCTAGATACTAAAGACGATTTCATTCCTTCATGTCCCATGGCAATTCCATCACTAACTGCAATTGTTGAAAATTCTCTTGGTGTTGCTCCTGCAGCTGACACTCCTTCTTTAGCTTTGAGAGCTAATCTTGGGAGGTGAATATTACATGGTGTTGCCTCATTTCCTGTGTGGCAAACACCAATGAATTGTTTTGATAAATCATCATCGTTTAACCCCATTGCTTTGTACATTGCTCTATGAGGAGCTCTAGCTGTTCCTTCTACAACATTCCTACTAGAAATTTCCATAATACGTAAATCTTGTTTGCTATAATTTAGAGTTTCTTAATATTCTCACTTGACTAATTCTCGATTTTCCAATCTTAACAATTGAGATTCTAATTCTTCAGGAGTTTCAGCGCCATATGAAATTAGGATTCTATCTCCTTCCATAATTTCATGGTCTCGAACATCTGGTACTGGATTTCCATTAATGTAAAAGACAAGTTCGTAATCATCATTAGTACAAAAACTTCTTCCATCTTGGAAGACAAAGCATTCTTCATCTACTGGCATATTCAATGATTCAAAGAGATATCCTAATGTAACTCCCGTTGCATGTTTGTGAACTGTGGTTCCATCCCGCCCCTCAAAATGAATCCAAGGCGATTTAATTTGATAAGCTGGAGCTGAGAAATCAAATTCATCTCCAAAAATAATCACTGATAATCCTGCATGTGCATGGTCACTACCTAATGCTCCTGCATTTTCAGGTCCCCCAGGTGCTGTACTTTGGTCCATTGTAGCAAATATCCAAGCTGCATATCCTACAATAACTGCAATAACAGCAAAAACGCCTACTGCAATAAGCTTCTGTTTTCTTTGTTCTGCTGAATGTTTAGAAGCATAATTTTCACGTTTTTGTTCACGCTCTCTTCGTTCTTTTCGGCCCATGAGATATTCAGATTCAAAAATTTGCCCTAATTAACCATTCGATAAAAACAATAAATAAAATTAGAATTTGCTGATCCCTATGAGTTGCATCTTCTGTGATATCTTAGATGGAAAAAGAGATGCCCACATTTTGTATGAAGATGAATCTCACATTGCATTTTTAGACAAATATCCAATTGATGTAGGCCACAGTTTGGTGGTTCCAAGAAAACATCATGAAAAAATTACCGATATGGCTCCTGAAGCTGTAGGAGATGTTTTTTCAATTGTGCCAAAAATCGCAAAGGCCATTCTAGATGGAACTGGTGCTGATGCCTTTAGCCTTGGTCAGAACAATGGCAGAGCTGCCAAACAAATAATTCCACATGTTCATATTCATATCATTCCTAGATACAACAGTAAAGGAACTATTTGGACTAAACGACAAATCTCAAGTGATGAAGAACTCTCAGAACTTGCAAAAAAGATTAGAAATTTTCTTACTTAGCGTGTCCAGGATTATATCTTAAGATGGCACCTACATTGCCTAAACTGCCAAGCATGTTTCCATGCTCAGCAGAACCCGAAACAACTTCTAATTGAGAACCTGTTTTTGATGCTATAAGTTGTAGGTAGTCTACAATATCTTGCTCTGTTACTTCTACTTCCATTGCCTTGCAACTTGGACACGGATTGTTTGTTAATTCTGTCTTTTTTGGAATAACTTCTGGTCTTTCAACTATGTCTTCTTGGATGTTTTGACATCTTTTGCATTTTCCTTCTATCCTATGCAAATTTGTATTGTCTGTGATTATCAAAATCTTTACAACATTATTTTTTAAAAATTCAATTACTTCCTTTAATCCGTATGATCCTAATCCTGAATGAGAATTTATCTCTTTGAATAAATCTTCTACCAGTTTCTTTTCTTCTACCATTCTAAAATCAGATAGGATATCTACAGATTTTACAAAAGCCTCTCTAATTCCTTCTGCACCAGAATAAGATGAATCAATAGTAGAAATAATCATGTCTTGTAATCTATATTCCAAGTAATTCCCATTGATGAAATCCTCTTTTGTGGGACCTGGGCCTGAAATAACTAAACCTTTGATTGGATAAATATCGATAAAATATTCTTGCGTAGTTTCAGCTACTCTGTTAAAATAATATGTTAATTCCATTTCTCTAAGTTTTTGGAATCTTTTTGCAGATTGTCCTCCTTGTCTGTGTTTTCCAGCTACTCCTGAACCTGTTTGTGATAACACCTCAATTTTATCTCCATGCAATAATCCCCACCCTGCATCTTTTGCATCAATTGCCAAAAATCCAATTAGATTGTCATCCTTGAGCATATCTTTTAGAATATCTACATGAAAATGATCATCACATCGATACAAGTATTGATTCAAATCTTTTGGAGGATCAATTTCCCAAACTTGAACAACTTCACTTCCTAATGGTCCTCCTCCTTCTGGTGGTAATGCTCCACAAAACATAACCAATCCTCTTTCTGGAGTTTTTTTGTAGAGCTTCAATCTTTGAACTACTTTTCCCAGAGAATCAACAACATGAGTTCTTGTAAGATCTGATTTGATGTTATCTGCAGTTCCTTGTTCTTGTTGAAGAGCATTAATAATTTCATGAAGTTGTTTTCCCTTTGGGATGTATACTGTAATTAGTTCGGTTCCTCTTCCTGATTTTTGAGACAACTCATCAAGGGTCTTTCTGATTTTGTAAAGTTTTACAGAATCTTGTTTTTCAATGTTGATTTTACTCATTTGTGGTTTCTCCTATTTTGGCAGATATTAATTGATTCTTTAACTCACAACTCATCAAAGGTTTTTAGAAAAACTTCTAGAGGCTGGTTTCCTCTAATTTTGATGATTTTTTGATCATTGAATACCAAAAATGATGGTGTTGCATCAATTCCAATCTCTTTTCCAAATTCGTGAAGTGTTGTAACTCTATCTAGATATTTTTGCTCATTAAGACATTTGTTGAATTCTTCTAAATCTAAGCCAACAGTCATAGCAAATCTATCTAAAGATTCTCTGGTAATCCATCCTGTTCTTTCTCCTCCCCAATTTTTGTATAGTTCGTCATGATATTGTCAATATTTTTTCTGATCTTCAGCACAATAGGCTGCCTCAGCTGCAAATAATGAATCAGGACCATTTAATGGAAAATCTTTGAAGACAAGTTTGACTTTACCTGTTTTAATAAAATCCTCATTAATTATGCCCAAGGTGTTCTGATGAAATTTGTAACAAAAAGTACATTGGTAATCCCCCCCATTCAAGAATCGTAATCGGCGCATCTGAATTTCCTATTATCGGAGAACCATTTTCAATTAATTTTGTAGTTAGTAATTTAGAATCCTTTTCTTGTTCTGGAAAAAATGCCAGAAACATTCCTGCAATAATCCCAATTACTACTGGAATTACTTGCAAATATAATTTTGACATATTGTGAACAAATCTATTTCAAGTAAATATGTTCTTACATCATTGATATGAAATTAAAATTCACTAAACTTGTTTTTCTAAAACAGTCATTACTTCAGACATTTTTTCTTTAATGTCTTTTTCTTCTTGATTTAAATTGATTTTCTCCAATTCTTCAAAAATCACACTATTGTTAATCATATGATCTAACACATCCAAAGAAAATGGTTTTTCAATTACAGCAATCACTCTGTTTAATTTTGTTAATACATCCAATAATGTTTTTTCTAAATATCCTGACGCAAAAATTATTTTTTGTTGTGGATTAATGTTAAGAATTTCTACTGCTGCTTGTAATCCTGTCATAATTGGCATTTTTTGATCTAGTACAACATCAAAATAATTTTGTTGTTTTTCTGGATTACATTTTCTTTTGTATGCTTCAACACATTTATGTTCATCTGTTGTAACTTCAACTTCTCTACCTTTGAATTCAAAAAACGTCTTGTATAATTCTAAAATTTCTGTTTCATCATCTGCAATCAATAATCTCATTGGTCTGTTCTCTATAATTTTTTGTTCTTGCTGTATGTTTTCTTCACCAATTTTTGCGATCGTCAATTTTATTGGCTCAAGAATTTTTGGCTCAGCCAATCTTCCAAATATCCCTTCAGTTAATTTGGCAAACAATTCATAGTTTGAGATAATCTCTTTTTCAGATTTTCCAGAATTATTTTTCATTGTCTGCATTATTGATTTGTATCCTCCAGGTCCGTAGAGATCAATTAACTCCCCTTGAATGATCTCTGAAATCAATTTTTCATAGTTTTTTTGTTCCGAATCTATCCTAGATGTGCTCATTTTATGAAAAAATTTAGGTCAAAATATAACAAAAAGAGCAGTATGTTAGATCTCATACTAATATGTCGATTCCCTCCTGAATATTCTAAAATCACATCCTTATCCAAGAGCTTAAATATATTCAGAGAACCATAATTTCTATGTCTGAATCAAGACAAATTAATGTCTCAAAATCTGGCGTATCAAAACTTGCAATTGTTGCATTGGCAGTTGTTTTTGCAGCAGGATTATTTGTTGTAGGGTTTGATCAGGGACATATCTTTAGTCTAGTTTATGGGGAACAGGCATTTTCTGATCTTTACATCCATGAGCTTACTCATGATATGAGACACGCCGCTGGGTTCCCATGTCATTAGGGGTCTAAAACATGAAAACTTATTTTGTTGTAGCTGTTTTGCTTTCTGGTGCATTTGCAGGACTAATTCATGGAACTGTGAATTTTGCAATTGTTGAACCATATCTTGATGAAGCAATTGGAATTGAAAACCAAAATCTTTTTGCCTCTGGTGAAGAAGAAGACACTCCCGAGTTTTGGGTAGAATATGAAGGATATCGAATCTGGCAAAAGAGTGGTCAAATTCTTGCTGGTGTAATTTTAGGAACTTCAATTGGTGCATTATTTGGAATTATTTATGCACTGTCTAGAAACTCATTACCTGGAAATACTGACATCAAAAAAGCTCTCGTGTTATCTGGGATTATGTGGTTTACCATGTATTTGATTCCATTTATCAAATATCCTGCCAATCCTCCTACTGTAGGGGATGGAGAAACAGTAGTGCTTAGAGCCATTTTGTATCTTTCATTCATTGCAATTTCTGGACTTGGTGCAGTTGGCTTTTACAAATTATCAAAGAAATTCCAAAACAAAAAAAAACTTGTTGCATTAGTTGGATATGGTATTTTCATATCTGCAGTATTTTTTGCAATGCCAGAAAATCCTGATGAAATCACTGCTCCAATGAGCCTTGTTAATGAATTTAGAATAATGTCTGTACTTGGCGTATCTTCATTTTGGGCTTCAGTTGCTATAATCCTGGGATTCTTTTGGAACCGCTTTAATCTTCATAAAGAAACTACTCCATCATATAATTAGTTATTCTAAATCTCTAGAACGAGAACAAAAACATGTCGTTTAAATATCCTAGATTATTTTTGGTATTTGCATGTCAAGACGATTAACTTTACCACAATTAAAAAAATATGATATAACTCAAAAAGTAATTGAGGCCTTAGCTGATTCTGAATCTAGAGCAATATTGTTTTCAATAATTAAGAAAGGAAATACAGCTGCAGAACTTTCTGACACTCTAAAAATTCCTCTCAGTTCTGTTTACAAAAAATTAGCTGACCTTGAAGAACTTACACTAATTAAAGTTGAAAAATGGATGCTTTCTGATAAAGGACGAAAATACAAAGTGTATAGAAGCCGAATTAGCAAGGCCGATATCTCCATTAAAAAACCAGAACCAGTATTGACTCTTGTTCCAATAAAGTGATCACATGTCTAACCCAAACATCATTCAATTATCCGAATTTGATATAACTCAAAAAATCATTGAATCTTTAAGCAATGTATGTACTAGAGCAGCGTTATTTTCAATCAGAGATGAATCAAAAGATGCAACACAAATTGCTGATGAGTTAAAAATCTCCCTTTCGACAGTTTACAAAACATTATCTACTCTAGAAGATCTTGCATTGGCTGAAATTGATCAGTATGTTATATCTTCAGAAGGAAAAAAAATCAAACAATATCGTAGCAGAATTGGAAAAGTAGAGATTACTTTAGATAATCTAGAACCAAGTTTGAATTTGTATCCGAATAAGAAAAATCCAAAATCCAATCCTTTAGATCCTATAGCTAGAAAATAATCAAGCACATTCTCATTCTATAGACTTGGAATGAAACTATGGAATGAAAATCTGATTTAAATAACTTAGCTCGTCCTAAGATTTTCAGTATCATGAAACGACAAACTATGGCATTGTTTGTAGCAATTGCTGCAATCAGTGTTGCAAGCATTCCTTTAGTTAGTGTACAAGCACAAAGCACTGTTCCAGACTGGATAAAGACCAATGCAGGATGGTGGGCTGAAGGACAAGTAGATGATGCAACTTTTCTAAATGGTATTACATTCCTTGTAGAAAATGATATCATCCAAGTTTCATCTGAATCACAATCAGTAGATGTTGATACATTGACTATTGGATTTATTCCAGTTGAAAAAGCTGATGAACTAACTCCAAAAGCTCAAGCATTAGAGCAATTCCTTGAAAGTGAATTAGGAATTGATGTTGAGATTGTTGTCCCAACAAATTATGAAACCATTATCGAAGGTATGAGATTTGGTCACATTGATGCTGCCTTTATGGATACTGGACCTGCATGGATTACCCATCAAAGAACAGGTGCAGAAGCTGTTTTGGCAGAAGTTGTAAAAGGTAAGATAAACTACCAAGCAACAGTTTGGACTCTAGCAGAAAATGACTCTCTTCAATCAATTGAAGACACTGTTGGCAAAAAAGTAGCATTTACCAGTATTACTGGTTCTTCTGGATTTGTCAGACCTATGGGAACTCTAGTTACTGACGGTCATGTTACCATTGAAGGTGACGATATTGTTGCTTTGGAATCTGCCTTAGTAAATAGCTTTGAAAGTTATACTTTTACTGGAGGATACAAAGCAGCACTTGAATTACTACTCAATGGAAATGTCGATGCTGCATTTGGTTCAGATATCGCTCCTCAAAAATATCTTGAATTAGAGGATCAAGCAAAATTACGTCCAGTTACTACAATTGGACCTGTCCCATCACATGTATTCATGGTAAACTCTGACATGTCAGAGGGTACCAAAAATGCACTTGTTGATGCACTGCTCCAACTCAACTATGATGAACACAATTCCATATTGACGGATTTGTATGGTGCAGAGGCTCTACTTCCAACAACCACTAGTATGCATATTGGTGACTTTGGAACATTCATTGATGCCTTGACAGGACTTGATCAATTGATTCTTGACAAATACGACAAGAGCAAATAAAAACTGGAATTCTGAAAATGAAACTAATTCAGATGCCCCAAAACCCTTCTTTTTCATCAATCGCTACAAAAAAGATTATCCAAATGAATGATGTTTGGACATCATATGATTCTAAAAATTTTGCATTAGAAGGAGTTAATCTTTCCATTGACAGAGGAACAAACTATGCTATTGTAGGCCAATCAGGTTCTGGAAAATCAACATTATTGAAATTATTGAATGGTATGATGATTTCAAGTAAAGGAACTATCAAGATAGATTATGTATCTCCAGACAGACATAACAAACAATTCAAAAACATGATGCACACAATTGGATATATTCCGCAAAGTTTGGGTCTTGTCAAAAATGTTACTGTTTTAGAAAATGTGTTAATTGGAGCTTTGCCTAGATTAGGCAAAATACAATCAATGTTCAAAAAATTTCCTGAACATGAAATTCAAGAAGCAAAAAAAATTATCAAACAAGTTGGATTGTCAGGAAAAGAAGATAGAAAAGCCTACATGTTAAGTGGTGGAGAAAAAAGAAGAGTTGCTATCGCAAGAGCTTTAATGCAGCATCCTACTATTTTGTTAGCAGATGAAATTGTTTCTGAATTAGATTATGTTACAGCACATGATATCATGGATTTGATTGCCGAAGCACAAAACCGAATGAATTTAACTGCAATAATGGTGCATCATGATATGCAATTAGCATTAGAGTATGCAAACAGAGTTGCAGTCATCAAAGAAGGTCACAAAGTCTTAGAGATTGGTGTTGAAGGAGACAAAATTGTTGATTTCCAAACAGGCAATATGAGTACTGAAGAAATTATGGAGATGTATGCTGATGAGTCCTAAAAATAATATCATAATTGGATTAATCATTGCACTAGTTGTAGCAGCATCATACAATGTTGGCGCTGACCCAATAGAGTTTGTTGAAGGATTACCAAACCTTGCAATAGTAGCTGAAGAAATGTTACTTGTAGAACCAAAACATATTCCTACAGCTTTGTGGGCAATGCTTGAAACTATTCAGATGGCCTTTGTTGGAACTGTAGTTGGTGTTGCAATTGCATTGCCACTAAGTATGTTGGCTGCAAGAAATCTAAACAGCAAGTATGTTTATGCTCCAGTCCGTGCATTGTTAGCTGCTATACGTACGTTTCCTTCCATCTTGTGGGCAATTTTGTTTGTAATTATGGTTGGACTTGGTCCATTTGCAGGTATCTTAGCTATTATCATGTATACTGTGGGATTTGTTGCAAAACTACAATACGAATCAATTGAAACCATTGATTCTGATCCTATGGATGTAGTAGGTTCTATTGGTGTTTCAAAATGGCAGTTGATTCGTTATGTTGTGATTCCAGAATCAGCTCCACATCTTCTTAGTCAAATGCTTTACATGTTTGATTACAATGTAAGACAAACCAGCATTCTTGGATTGGTTGGAGCAGGTGGGATTGGATTCTACATCATCAATTATATCAAATTCTTTGAATATGGCAAAGCTGCAATCTTCATGCTAGTTGTTTTGATAACAGTTTTGATAATTGATTGGGTAAGTGTAAAGATTAGAGACAAGTATATCATAAAATCCCAACATGGAATGGAAGTTTCTGTAAAAACTGACTAGGTAGTAACTTTGTCTAGTTGATTTGTTGAATCTGCTTCTTTAATCTCTCTTGCAATTCTTTTACCCATACTCATTGGCTCATTATACAAGAGTGAATAGTATGGAGAGCCATCCATGTAGATGTTTGAGCCTGCAACAATTCTTGCTGAAAACTCAAATGATGTGAATTTTGCATTCTCATCATATACTCCTTCAATACAAAATGGCCCATTCATTCCTGGTTTAACAACTTGCTTTGAAGCTTCAACAAAATTTTCTCCCATTGTATATACTTCATCTAACAATGATTCTCGCAATACTAAGGGACTGTTGCCAATTACGTTGAACGAAGGAACTTTATCTGATTTCATTTGTTGCTCAGCTGGAATTCTTCCTAACCCTTCAATGTCTGATTCATGTCTTTGATCAACACCATAGAATTCTAACTCATCTTTTAATGGGGAATAGAAAAATGTCAAGTATGCTAAAACACCTGCAGCGTATTCCTGGATGTAGAGTGTTTCATCTTTTGAAATAATTCCTTCTTTGATAAGCTGATTTCTTTTTGTATTGTAATCATCTTCATATGCAGCCATAAAGTATCCCTTACCCCCAGCAGCTCCTTGTCTTTTTACAATGGATAGTTTTGTAATCTCACTAGGATTTGTAACTGGTTTTGGCATTGGTAGGTTTGCTTCTCTCATGAGTTTTTCTTTCATTTCTCTGTCTGATTCCCATCTGAGAATCCACTTGTTTCCAAAAATTGGTGTCATTATGGATTCAATTTCATCTGAGCTCATTTGAGCTATCAGTGTTCCGTGTGGGATGAGTACTGCATCATTTTGTTCCAATGTAGATTGGACCTTTTGATCAAGTATTTCTTTGAAGGAATCTACAATGATTAATTCATCGATAAATGGAAATCTTTTGTACAATTTTTCACGTCTCTTTTCACAAACTAAAAGCGTCTTCAATCCTTCATCTTTTGCACCCTTGAGTACTTGGAGAGAACAGTGAGAACCAAGAGTAGCAATTGCTGTCATGTTATGTCTTTACTAGTAGGTTGGACTTTATGAACTATGTGTGAAAGTTATCCCAAACCAAAGGTAACAAAAGTACCATCATTACCGTGACAATTGGAATACAGATAAGATCAAAAGGTAGTCCGTACCGAACCATCTGTTTGATTGATACATGTCCACTGCCAATTGCAATCGCATTTGGTGGAATTCCCACTGGCATCATAAATCCATAACTTGTAGCAAATGCAACTGGTGCCATAAACAAAATCGGGTCTAGCTCTGTAGCACTTCCTAATACCGCCATAATTGGTAACAACAAAGCAGCTACTGCAGTATTGCACATGAGCTCACTTGTTAGCATTGTAATGGTTACAATAATTAGAACAATCAAGAAAAAGTCAAGATCCCCGATAAACAACAATTTGTCTGCTATCCATGTATCAAGGCCTGTTGCAGTAAATCCACTAGATAGAGCCAAACCTCCTCCAATTAGGATTAAGACTCCCCATAGAATCTTGATTGCTGTTCTATAATCCAGTAAACGTTCTCTTTTTCGTCCAGCTGGTAGTATCAATAGTGCGGCTACTGCAACTAGAACAATTACGTGGTCTCCAACAAACGGAGCCAAATCTTTCCAAAATAATCCTCGTGTAACCCACCCAACTGCAGTTGCTGCAAAAACTATTAGAACAATTTTTTCATTTCTACTCCAACTTCCAAGTTTTCTTAATTCTTCTGTAATGATGTTTTTGCTTTTCAACAATGGATTATTGTTATCTAATTTAGCTGTAGTCATGTATATCCATAACACGAAAAGAGAAACAATACTAAGTGGAACTCCAACTAGCATCCAATCAAAAAAGATTATTTCAATATCTGCTAATGATTCACCAAGAGAAGCAAAAAGAGCATTAGGTGCAGTACCAATTAATGTAGATAATCCCCCTAGACTCGCAGCATATGCAACTGAAAGAATCAAATAAACAGCAAATCTGTCTTTATTTTTAATTTCTATTTGTGAAATAACTGCAATTGCAATTGGCAATATCAATAGTGTTGTTGCAGTATTAGTTATCCAAGCACTAAGGGCTCAGGTGACAATAATAAATCCTAAAATGATATTTTTTGGTTTTGTTCCCACTACTTTTAGTGTATTTAACGCAAACCGCTTGTGAAGATTCACTTTTTCTATTGTTTTTGCAACTAAAAATCCTCCCATCAATAAAAATATCAACTTGTCTCCATATGCAGAAATTACTTTGTCAATATCTGCTACACCAAGTATTGGGAATACAAATAATGGAATTGATGCAGTGACATAAAATGGAATAGCTTCTGTACCCCACCATACTGTCATCCATATTGCTAATCCTAAAACAAGTTTGGCCTCAAAAACTAATCCTTCTATTGGATATGAAATAATTATTGTAAATAGAATGGGAGATAATACAAAACCTAAAGTTCGTAGTCTATTGTGAAATGGACTTCACCTGGCAAAATCCAACATCCCACTTATTCATTTTTGATAGAATTTAAGAAAATATGAGAAGCACGTAATTTTCTATGAACTGTGTGCGGAGGTGACGTATTGGAATACCTCATCAATTAGTTCTACGCTTAGTTCCGATTTGAGATCCTCTGGAATCACTTTGAGGACAAAATCATACATGGTGGTATTTCGTGGTAGTTCCTCTCTTTCTTGTAATAATGAAAAAACTGCAATTCCGTTTGCGATTACTGCAACGATTTTTTCTTTGTTAGTTAGAGTCACAGTTTCTAAGATTAATTGCAGTAATTTAATCTAAATCTAGCAGTGAAAAATTAATTACACCATGCAAATGGAGTAATGTGAGTTATGATAGAGACTGAACTAGGTGATTTACGTAGATCTCACTATTCCAATGAAATTAACGCCTCTATGGATGGCACTCAGGTTACCGTTATGGGATGGGTATTGACTATTCGTGGTCATGGAAACATCAGCTTTGCTACAATTCGTGACAAAAATGGTAACTTGTCAATTGTTGCAAAAAAAGGAGATTGTCCTGATGATGTTCGTGAAAAGATTTCGTCTCTCAAAGCCCATTCATCAATTGCAATAGTTGGAAAAGTAAAAGCATCAGAAAAGGCACCTAGTGGATTTGAAATAGTTCCTGAAAATCTTAGAGTATTTTCTGAAGTTGAAAAAATTCCCCCATTTGAACCAGTTGCAAAAACAGTCAAAAACATTGACACTAGACTAGAAGTTAGACCAATTGATCTTAGACGTACTGCATTACAACACATCTTCAAGACTCGTAGTCTTGTCTTAAAATCAATTAGAGAATATTTTGGAGAACAAAAATTCACAGAAATTAACACTCCTAAAATGATTGCAACTGCTACTGAAGGTGGTGCAGCATTGTTTCCAATATTTTACTATAATAAAGAAGCATTCTTGGCACAAAGCCCGCAATTGTACAAAGAACAACTTACTATGAGTTTTGAACAAGTCTTTGAGATTGCTCCAATCTTTAGAGCAGAGCTCTCTAGAACAAATCGTCATCTTGCTGAAGCAATTTCAATTGATCTTGAAGAAGCATTTGTTGATTACAATGTTGTAATGAATAGAATTGAAGAGATTGTAAAAACTTCAATTACTGCAGTACAAAACTATGCAAAAGAAAACCCTGATACAGAATTTCAAATACCAGAAATTCCTGAATCTATTCCAAGATATTCTTATGATGAACTAGTAGACAAGATGCAAAAAGCAGGTGCAAAAACAGAATGGGGAGATGATTTGTATCCATCAAATCTAAAAAAGATTGGTCTTGAAGGGTTCTATTTCATTAAAGATTGGCCATTAGGTCCTAAACCATTTTACGTAAAGGCTAGCAAGTCAAATCCAAAAATCTCTGAATCTTTTGATTTGATGTTTGGTGATTTGGAATTATCTTCAGGCAGTACAAGAATTGAAAAGCGTGATGAACTAGCTGAGAGAATGAAAAACAAAGGAATGAAGACGGATGCATTTGAGTATCATCTTGGTGCATTTGATTATGGTGTTCCACCACATGCAGGATGTGGAATTGGTTTAGAACGATTAATCATGGCATTAACTGGAACTGAAAACATTAGAGATGTTACATTTTATCCAAGAGATGTTGACAGACTAACTCCATAAGCCATGGACATTGCTTCAAAAAAACTCCCAATTATCTTGATAATTGTATTGCTTGTAATTTTAGTAGTACAATTTTACAGCAACAATTCTAGTGGAAAATTTATCGATCCTGAAACTTGTGAAATATACGTCAAAGATCCGAAACTCAACAGCGAACAGTATTCGGGTGAATTTGATCAGAAATGTCTTGATTTCAAAAATCTGAATAATCCGTAAAACCAGTTGAAATAATAACATCTATAAAATTACTCCTCCTAGGCGTAGTAGATGGTTTCTGAAGAAGAGGTTGAGCATGTTTCAAAACTTATGAAAATAGAAGTTGATGATCATAAAGAATATGTCGATAAAGTACATGCTATGATTGATTATTTTGATATTTTAGATTCTGCAGGTGTAGAATCTGAAGAAATTTCAATGCAAGAGATTCCAATATCCGAACTTAGAGAAGATAAACACATTCCATTTGATGAAAAACTAATTGACAAACTCAACAACTACAAAGGAACCTACGTCCGAGCACCCAAGATGTCCTAATGAATCTAAAAATTTCTGCCCTAGATTACGTACAAGAAGTACAAAATGGAAACATTTTTGCTGAAGATTTTGTAGCTAGCACTCTTGAAAGAATACATAAAGTAGATGAAAATTTACATGCATTTTTGTCAGTAAATGATGATGCAGTTAATCAAGCCAGAAAGATTGATAAAAAAATAAAATCTGGTGATAAAGTAGGTGCTTGTTATGGAATGCCAATTTCCATTAAGGATAATATCTGCATCAAAGGTTCTAAAACTACTTGTGCATCAAAGATGCTTGAAAATTTTGTAGCACCATATGATGCAACTGTAATTACAAAACTCAAAGAACAAGATGCTGTGTTTGTTGGGAAAGCAAATCTTGATGAGTTTGCAATGGGTCTTACTACTGAATTTAGTGCATTTGGTCCAAGCAAAAATCCTTGGAACATAGATTGTATTCCTGGTGGTTCATCAGGTGGAAGTGCAGTTTCGGTTAGTGCCTTTGAATGTGTCGCATCTCTTGGTTCTGATACTGGTGGTTCTGTTAGAAACCCTGCAAGCTTTTGCTCTACAGTAGGTTACAAGCCAACTTATGGATTGATTAGCAGGTTTGGTTTGATATCTTATGCAAACAGTATTGAGCAGATTGGACCTTTGACTAGAACTGTCAAAGACAATGCCTTTATGATAAACATAATTTCTGGATTAGATTCTAATGATAACACTACCATCGATAATAAAAATGAAGACTATCTTTCTGGAATTGATTCTGGAATTGAAGGAAAAAAGATTGGAATGATCAAAGAGATGATGGCTGAAGGTACTGATCCTGCAGTTGTTTCTGCAACCAAGGATGCAATAACAAAACTTGAAGGTTTGGGTGCAACCTGTGAGGAAGTTTCACTTGATATGGTAAAGTATTCTGTTGCAGCTTACTATACAATTACTGCTACAGAGGCTGGAAGTAATCTTGCAAGATATGACAATCTTAGATATGGATATGATTTTCCAGTAGAGGGATACGAGTTTAATTCTTACATTGCAAAAGCAAGAAGAAACTTTGGTCCTGAAGTTACACGTAGAATGATCATTGGTGGATTTGTTCCATCAGCTGGACATGCAGGAAAATATTTCCTAAAAGCTCTCAAAGTAAAATCCAAACTAACTAAGGAAATCAATGAAGCATTTAAGAAATTTAATTTGTTAATTGCGCCCACTGTTCCAATATTGCCATTTAAAATTGGTGAAAAGATTGATGATCCTGTATCATTATTCTTAGTTGATATCAATACAGTTACTGCAAACCTTACCGGAAAACCTGCGATTTCAATCCCATTTGCGGTATCAAATGGACTACCAATTGGAATACAATTACTGGCAGATTCCATGAATGATAAATTATTGCTACAAGCAGCATATGCATTAGAGCAGACCGTAAAATTGCCGGAGGTTCCAATATGACCAAAATAGGTTTAGAAATTCACTGTCAATTAACAAATCTTGAAAGCAAATTATTTTGTCCATGTAAAGCAAACTATCGTGATCATGAAATTAACGAAAATATTTGTCCAGTATGTATGGGGTTGCCAGGCAGTTTACCTCGATTAAACCAGGAAGCAGTAAAAAAAGCAACAATGATTGCAATGGCACTTAACTGTAGTACCCCAGATAAAATTGCATTTTTTAGAAAAAATTACTTTTATCCCGATTTGCCAAAAAACTTCCAAATTACACAGCTTAACATCTATGGCGATACTAGTGTTGGCGGTCCTGGTTCAATTATGGTTGGAGACAAAAAAATCAGAATCACAAGAATCCAATTAGAAGAGGATCCTGGAAGACTAGTTTACGAAGGAAGTTCTTCAAAAAATCAAATCACTTTGGTAGATTACAACAGAGCAGGCACTCCTTTAGTTGAAATTGTCACCGAACCTGATTTTGAAAATCCAAAACAAGTCAGAGAATTTCTAAATATTTTATCTGATTTACTTGAAAACCTTGGTGTCTCAGATCCAAGTTTAGAAGGTGCAATGAGAACAGATGCTAACGTATCAATTGAAGGTGGGAAGAAAGTTGAAATCAAAAACATTGGTTCATTTCATGATTTAGAAAAAGCAGTACACTTTGAAATAACAAGACAAGAAAGTTTGCATTCACGTGAAATTGAAATTGTTCAAGAAACCCGTCACTGGGATGATAAACGAAAGATAACTATCTCTTCTCGTTCAAAAGAAGAAGAACTTGATTACAGATATTTCTTGGAAGGAGATATTCCTTGGGTTACAATAGATTCTGAGACTCAAGAAAAATTAAAGGAAGGAATGCCTGAAAGTATCAGTTCTAAAAAAGAAAGATATGTTTCAAAATATAATATTCCTGGACAAGTTGCGGATGTTTTGTCATCAGATAAATTTTATTCAGATTTATTTGAAGAAGCACATACTGATTCTAATGCAAAAGAGATTGCAAATATCATTACAACTGATTTAATGGGACTAATAGATACTAGAGAAAAGCGTGAATCATCAAAGATTACTGCAAAACATCTAAGTGATTTGGTTGATTCTATTCAATCTGGGAAAATTTCAAGAAATTCCGCAAAGAATGCACTTTATGAAATTGTAAAGACTGGAAAAGACCTATCACAGATAATCTCTGAGCTTGATCTTGGAAACGTATCTGATTCCTCTGAATTAACTAAAGTTATTCAAGAAGTGATCACTGAAGAAACAGATGCAGTAGAGCAAGCAAAATCTAATCCTCAAACAATAAACTATTTGGTTGGAAAAGTAATGCAAAAAACCAAAGGAAAGGCAGATCCTAAACTCACTTTAGATTTACTCAAAAAAGAGATAGGAATCTAATGCCAGAATTATCTCTTGAGGACATTGAATTTATCAAAATTTTAGCAAATTCTGATGCATCAATTCTCCAAGCGGGCATGAATAATGCTACTAGACAGAGATTAGACGAACAAATAGGCACGATTTTGCGGGAATACTATCGCGAAAACACCATGAATTCTGGAACTGAATGGACTCAGAAATTAGAAAAAGCTGGTATTACTGAAGATGATGGAAAAGCTGCAATTGCATGTGCAAGACGTCTTGGAGTAGATATTTCATAATTCAAAAAATCTTTTTACATTCGTATAGTTTGTAAAAATTAAATCTTGTCAAACTTTGAATTTATTCCTACACAAAAACAAGTCGAAGAATCAAATATTACAAGTTTATGCAAAAGCACAATATTTCTTCAATTGAAGAACTATCTCAAAAGGCTAAAGATGATTTAGAATGGTTTTGGCAAGAAGTTGACAAAAGATGTTGGAGTAATATGGGATGTACCGTATTCCAAAACTCTTGATACAGTAAAAGGTGCATGGTCTAAGTGGTTTGTTGATGGTAAAACTAACATTTACAAATCTTCTGTAGAAAAATTTGTAAAATTAAATCCTCAAAAAATTGCTTATCATTTTATGTCTGAAGATGGAAAAACATCTTCAATCCCTTATTCTGAATTAGATGAAAAAGTTTCAAAAATGTCTCTAGACATTGCTCTTCTTTTTTCTTGCCCATTTCTATGTAAAATTCTTCATTTTTTAGTTATATTGAACAGTATGAAACATCATATTACACTCATACACTTCGTATCTGAATAATGACATATAAAACAATGTTTGTTTGAATGTTTAGTAAAAAGATTTGTTGGATAAGTTATAAAAAAATCCCACTTATCCTAAGGGGCTTTTCCAATTACGGACACGCTTTGAGGTCCACCGGCCTTACCTGCAAAGACACTGACAGTGATTTGTACACCAGAGTCTAGTGATGTGATTGTACCATTAGTCAACTGATAGTAGATAATGGCAGCTTGACCTGGGTCTAATGACACAGGACCTGTTGCAGCGTCAGATTGAATACATTCTGTGATTGAACCACCTGAATCTGGGTCAATGTTAATTGTTGTTGTACCTGAACATCCATGAATATCTGCGAGTTCTCCGTCAGTACCACTCCAACCAGTGTGGTTGAGTGCTTGCTGGAATACCGTAGTATCTACGATTGATGTATCTGGATACCATTGTGAGAATGGAATGTCTACACGAATCTGAATCTTATCTATTGCAATGACCTTGTCTCCTGTATTTCTAACACCTGATGCTCCCCAAGCTAGGCCATCTTCTGATGTAGTATGTACCCAAAGTTTAGTTCCTGCTACTGTAATGTTTTCAGTTTGTGTACCGCCTTGAAAAAGACTAGTACCATACAAAACAACACCTGAACCAAGTACAACTGAAGACACCAAGATGATGACAGTTGTAAGCACTGTACTGATTCCTAATCTTTTACGTAATTTTGTATTCATGTATTAAGTTATTATTTTTCAAATGAATATACAAACTAAAACCGAATTTTCCTATTTTGGATTTTTTGAATTTTGTAATTTTAAATTTTTACTGACAACATTCTACAAATCGTCGCCTGCCATAATCTGATATGCATTAAGGAATTTTGCTACTGTCTTCCTTAATCCTTCATATGGCATACATATTGAGAAAATTTTTGTTACTCCTTGTGGAATTCCAATTGCAATTACACTAATTCCTTTTTTTCTTGCAGCTGCAATTGCTTCTTCCATTTTTGCATCTACCTCTGCAGTTCCTAATGCTTGGCCATCAGTAACCAAAAATATGTAGCGACGTTCAATGTTTTCTCTTTCTAAAATCCTTGAACATAGTTTGATTGCATCTGCAATAAATGAAAGTCCTTTAACTTCAATTCCTCCAATACGGGATTTTGAGTTTTGATCATAATTTTCGTAGTGGTCTTTTACGATTGTGAAATTATTGTTAAATGTAAAAAATCCCCATTTTCCATTTTTAGAATTGACTTCATTGGCAGCTTCCCCTAGGCAAATGGCAAATTTCTTCATTTCATCAAATTTTAACATCATACTACTGCTTGTATCTACTACAATTGCCCATTCTTCTTCTATTCTTCTGTAGTCATCTTGTTCGAAAATTTGGATGCTGTTGTTTTGAGCTGCAACAGCCTGGATAGCGGCTTGCATTTGCAAAAGACCCATATCTTCTGGCATACCTTCATCCATAACATTTGGTGTTATCTTCATTTGAGATGACATCTTCTTCAAAAACAAGTGTGTCGCATTCTTTAATCTGAGATATTCTCCAATATTTTCTGGTGCAAAATCAATTTTATCAAATTCTAAATCTTCTGTAATTCCACCATACTTTTTCTTAACTTTCTCTCTGCGCTTTAATTGGTCAATCCAAATGTCATTGGGTCTGTCTACATTGTCTAGGAATTCCCCTTCTGTGTTAATTGTAGGATCCTGAATCCATTTTTCTATTCTCTTTGGATGTGCAAAATGATCTGCATATGGAAGTCGTTGGTCAGAAATAATATTTGACGATTCATAAATTATGTCTGCAATTTGAATAATTTTATCTTGTTCTTCTGTGTCTATTGCTAAAATTTGCTTTCTTAGATCTTCTCTTTGTTCTTTGATATCTTTAACAAATTTTTGTGAGAATATTGTTTTTGAGTATTTTTTATTATCTTCGATTTCTCTCTTTTCATTAATTGCATCGTAGTATTTCTCAATTTTTTTTATTTCAGAATAATATTCAGGATATTCTGTTTTCAAAAATTCATTTATTCTGATATCTTCAATAAACTCGAATGTTTTATATGCTCGCTTTTTGTTTTTTCCATCGAACCATTTTTTGTATTTGTCAAAATTTGTGACTTTTGCATGTCCTGCAGCATGAAGTATAGATGCAAGATATAGTGCAAAGATTGTAGGTCTTGCTTCTTCATATTTTGAAAATGCATTTCCTTGAATTACTTGCAATTCTTGCATTTCTCTTGGCATGGGAATATACACAATCATTCTTGGTTCATAGTCAATTCTAGGAAAATGAATTTGATCCAAAAAGAACATGTCAATATCAATTGGTTTTTTCCACAGATATCGAAGAATAACTGGTGAGCCATATCCTGGATGGTGTCTTTCAATTAGATTACTCCTGTCTCTTCTTTGTTGCTGCTTGACTCTCTAGAACTTTTCTAATGATATGTCTTACTTCGTCTTGAACCTCAGGATCATCACTAGTAATTGGAACTAGCGTTTCATCTCCCCCTTCTGGAACTGATGCACCATCAGAACAAATCTTTGCCCAGTTTACCAAATCGCCTACAGAAGGTCCGTAAGGAAGATCTCCCATCTTGTATTCTTGTCTTATTTTAGCTCCAATCTTTACAATGCTTTCTGCATCATACTTGTCAATTCCACCTCTTTCTGAAACCATCTCAATTTCTTTTTCATCAACATTGTCACCAACACTCATGTAATCAAAATTCAACCAAACACTCCTTCTTCTTCTCATAGCAGCGTTGATTAGTTTAGTACCTGTGAATTCAGATGAAACAGGGTTCATACTAATTATCATGTATGCATGTTTGTGTCTGTGGATAATCTCGCTGTCTTTTTCGGTTAATACCATGTGACCACTTTGGTCAAGCAAGGGTTGGGTTTAGTTGCAACGTCTTGTTTCATCATGTTTGCTTCGTCCAGATATAGAATTCCTCCTTTTCTACACCATCCTGTAATCAAACCGTCAATCCAATTCTCTTTTCCTAACCCAACATATCCTCCAAACAAATCAAAAACCGATGTTGTCAAACCACAGTTGATTTCCCACATTGGTAATCCTGCCAACTCTGCAACAAGATACACGATGTGTGTTTTTCCTGTTCCACTCGGACCAATAAGAGCACATTGCTTGAAAAATTTCAATGCTCTTCCAATTCGTTCTACATAATGTTCTCCATTATCCAAATATGGCGGAGTATCTTTTGGAATCATCTCATCCATCTCTTCAGGAAATACCACATCTGAAGAATCCATGTATTTTTTGAAATTTACTTGGTCCTCAGAACATTATTCTATAGAAGAAATTCGTGACTTTGTAACCTCAGGTGGATTTAGTATTTCAAAAAGATATTTGAGAAATAAAAAATTTAAAAAGAAATCTTATAGATTTCCCCGTTTTGATAGCGCCTTTTGATTCGGATTTTCAACCTCTCAATATCTGCTATCGTCTTTTTGACGCCACGCTCATGTTGCGATACCATAGATTTTACACCAGGCAAGTTCCATTTCTGGTATGACTTTGCTTTGGTCAAAGACTTTTTCTCATGCTCCAAGTCTTTTTGCAAGAATCTCAGCTGTGCTTTTAGCTGGTCAGTTAGATTCGGCTTTGCCCTGTGACTATGTTGCATGGGGAATAGTACCTCCCGTGCTTTGTCCAGAATTTTCAGTCTTTGGTTTTGCGTATCCACCAAGCACCAACCTATCTACAGTCATTACAGCTGCCAAGTTTATTGCAATTTGTGTTAGGAATTGTTGTAATGTTGCAACATGTATCGTCTCGCCGTTGTATGCCGTATACACAAATGCTATCACCCCAACAATTACACCAAGTAACGTGGTTCTGCCAATCTTGGCATAGTCAAGTACGGTTTTTTTACCAGCCAAAGATCGTGCAAACTTTTTTGCGAATCCTGTTGTGGCGTAATAAATGCCGGCAGCTGGAAACGACAAGAATCCTACTACATATGACCAGTCAGTAAGAATGGTGTTTTGTGTAGGTTCTTGTGCATGAACGTATCCTGTTGTTGTTCCTACTAGAATTCATGCTGTAATTAATACAGCAAAAATCATTAGAATTTTTTCATCAAAAATTTTGGTAAAAAATTACCTTAAAGGAACTATTTTATTGGAACATGATGAATTTCAGTTACATTTTGGAACGTTTCCAGTATTTTGCTAATTCTTGCCTTTGTCTTTACAGAATCTGCGACAAACAATATAAGACAATGTCAGGTATAAAGCTCATGGCAAAACCAAAAGAGTTTCTTTTTGGAGACCTCTTGATTCGGGAAAGTGAAGATGAGGTGCGAATCAGAGAATTGTTCAACATAGACTAGATTATTTTCATATTGGAGAAAATCTAGACACTAATATCATGGGCAACAAAGACATCACAATTGACAATCCATCCTTGGAGACAAGATTTGTAAAAACAAGGTGCCTCAAATGTAACAAGCTATTCAGGTGGGGTGATCGTATCCACACCCACACAACAAAGGGTGGCAGATACAAAACATGGCACAAAAGTTGTTGGGATGATCTGTATTACTAGAGTTTTCCTACTTTGTCAAGCGTTGGGTCTAGGCTCTCTTGCCCTGGTTCCCAATTTACTGGACATACATCTCCATGCTCTCTTGTGAACTTGGCTGCATGTAGTTTCCGAAGTATCTCATTTGTGTTTCGTCCAACGCTGTTGTCATTTATCTCCATCATACGAAGTATACCATCAGGATCTATTATGAACGTACCACGAAGCGAGACTCCCTCGTCTTTAATGTATGTTCCAAATTCTTTGCATACCTTTCCTGTCGGGTCTGATGCCATCGGAAATGATATTTTTTGTATGGATGGAGAGCTGTCATGCCATGCTTTGTGAGAGTATACTGTATCAGTACTGATGCTAACTACCTCTGCACCTACACTTTTAAATTCACTGTATTTTGAACCTGCCTCCTCAAGCTCTGTAGGACACACAAAGGTAAAGTCTGCAGGATAAAATATCAAAATGAGCCACTTGCCCTTGTATTGGGATAATCTTACTTTTTTTATTTTGTCTTGGTGCAGTACCTGCATATGCATGTCAGGTATCTCAGAGCCGATTCTTATCACAGGGTAGAGTGATCTGCTAAAGGATATAAAACTAGATCATAGTATTACTTTTTCTGATGCTCATCAATTCTTCCACACAAAACATCAACTTTGGAGGACAAAGCATCTAGTTTCTCTTTTAGCTCATCCAAGTCTTGATTTTTGTAGTCTTGGGTTGCTTTAATGTAGGATATTTTGGTTCGGAGTATAAACTACTCATATGTTATGATAAATTGTTCTGCTGCAACACTGGCGTTGCCTTTATGATTGTGGGCTATTCCTTCTGGAATGTCTACTGTTATAGTGCCGCTACCTGTAGGCATAGTCTCAAATGCAAAGACAGATACATTGCTAGTATCAATTACAGAGATATCTGAAGATGCAAAGTTTGTGATATACATTTGGTTGTTTGTCATATCAAAGGCAAGTGTACGTGGTGAATCGCCTGTTGTGATTATGTTTGCAATTACTGTTCTAGTTGAAGTATCAATTACAGAAACATTATCGGAGTTAAAGTTTGCAACATACACATGACCATGTACGGAATAAAAAGAGGCACCATCACGATGAGCTCCCTCAAAAAATCCTTATATCTGTGTTACACATTACACACTTATTGCCAACTCTAGGGGATTTCTCAAATGTTCCACTACTTCCAGAATCTAAAAAGTTTGATCATATCAAGACTGGACGAAAACTTGTAAAGCGTTCTGCGGAGGTATACTTTACTGCAAAATGGCATTACAATCACAAGTACACCATCAATGGTAAAACTCATACTTCATATCACTTTATGTATGGAACCATACTTCCAAGTGATTCACATAAATTATCTTTGGAAACTGCAAAAGATTTTGAAATGTCTTGGACCAACTACGACAACATACGTACTGAGAACAAACCATTTTTAGATAAATTTGCTGCAACTCTTGAGAATATTGATGATGCAAATAGAGAGTTTTGGCCAACCATTGCAAAAGGAGGCCTACCTTATAATCTCTTGATACTGCAAAAATTAAAATCTGATCATCTCTCAGAAATAAAAACTCTTTTTGGAGAAATGTGGAATGATGACTGGGATAATTTGGTTAAAGAAGAGTTATTGTATTTTATTGACATGAGAATATTTGATATACTTAAACCCAGTAAAGTGAATGGTTTTACACGATTCACTCCAAGTACGGTCACTTTGTTGCAACAAAATCAAAAAACAAGAGAATTAGCTCCTATTGCGGTTCATGTTTCTAGATCTGGAGAAACATCGTACAATTATACTCCATCTAGTAAAACTTGGTTATATGCTCTTCAAGCTGCCAAAACATCAATAACTGTATTTGGCATATGGTTAGGACACGTTTATCATTGGCATATAATCTCAGCTGCAGTGTTGGATATCATGAATAAAGAACTCAGTCCATCCAACCCTATTCATAAATTGGTATCACCACAATCAAATTACTTGATTGCATTTAATAACTTCTTATTTCACAAATGGAAAGATATTGCACCTCCAACTTCTCTAGATACAAAAGAACAGTTCATTGAATTGATCAACAAGTATGCTCAAGAACGTTCTTTCTTTGATGATGATCCAAAGGCTACCCTCCAACGATTTGGCATAGCAGAAAAAGATTTTACTTGTAATAAACCCTGGGATCAATACCCAATTGTGGCCAGTTTAATTGAAATTTGGGATGCGGTAGAAGAATACATTGATACTTTTGTAGATACTACGTATAATGATGATTCTGACATTATAGAAGACAAACAGCTTCAAAAATGGATACAAGAAACATCCAGTTTGGATGGTGGAAACATACAAGGATTGACATCAGGAATAAAGACCAAAAATGACCTCAAATCCTTTCTTTCAAGCCTGATTTATCGCCTTACTGTTCATGGCACTTCAAGATTGCGTTCATCCTCAAACCCATATCTGACATTTGTGGGTAATTTTCCACCATGTCTTCAAATATCAGATCTTCCAAGCCCTGACAAAGACATGTCGACTAAGGAACTGCTAACTTATCTACCAAAGACTGGAACAATAGGTGAAATGATGACCTTTTATAATACATTTGCATTTTCTTCACCTTATGAACCATTTATTCCTGATGAGGGAATTGATACAAAACTTCACTTTTCAGATGACTCTGATCCTCGTAATGTTGCCTTGATAAAATTTCGTACTGCAATCAAGAACATTATTGAAAAAAATTCATCTAAGAAAGATCAAATTGGTCAGTGGCCTTTGAACATAGAGACTTGATTCTAACAAATACAAGTTTTCAAAAATATAACTTGTTTTACCCTTTCTAATAAAACAATAGCGTATCAGATATAACATGATGTCAAAAACATTACATCTCATAATGTGTACTCAGATATGCAAGGTTTGAACAAGTATAAAATAAATAGAATAGTATATCAGCAGTGTTGCTTGAATACAAGTGTTTTCAAAAACTATAAAGAAAAGTTTTTGATTTTGGTTGTCTCAAGTTTTGTGCTGACTCTACATGGTTCTGATCAACAGAGTATGTCAGCATTTACAAGTTTTGATATTTTTGCTTTTGCACAAGATGATCAACTGCAATCCAACAATAATGAAATAAGAAACTTGAATTCAGATAGTATGAAGCAAAATAGATATCTATGGATATTTATTGTATCTTTTTTAATAATTATCTTTACTGTGTATGTTTTTAGACGACTGTCTAGACAAAAGTCTCTTAGAAGCATCATTTTAGACGAACATGGATTTCCAACGCTTTCCAAATTTCAGTTTTTGTTGTGGACATTGGTAGTATCTTTTGCTTTTCTTTCCATACAGATCACAAGAATTGTCATCACTGATTATACAGCAGACTCTGAATATCTGATAAAAAACATTCCAGAAAATTTACTGGCTATGATGGGCATTAGTGTTGCAGTACCAATAATAAATTCAAAGGCAAGTAAGAAAACAACCAGCAAACAAGATGACAAGACACCACCGTCATTTGGAGCCATGTTTTATAACAATCAAGGCAATCTTGATCTTGCCAGTTTGCAGATGTTCATGTGGACCGTGATTGGAATATTGATTTATCTATATATTGTGTTTGACCAGTTTACTATACTGGATGCAAGGTACTTATTTCTTCCAGATGTATCTCCAACATTGCTGATTCTTATGGGGTTAAGCCAAGGAGCATATTTGGGATCAAAGTTTGTAGGAAATGAATCTGGACATGTTCAAGATAAATAAGTAGAAAATATGATTCAAAGTCAAGACATAAAGCATAAAAAAATAATTGTTGGAAACTGACCTACTCATTCAATCCAAAAACATCATAGTTTCAAACTTTGGGATATTCTAGGTAACCCTTGTTGTAGACGTTTTGTTGATCTCAAGGGCAACAAGTTTTGAGTTTCTTTTTCCTGAGTTTGAATTTTTTCTACAACATCTCAAAAGATATATGACATCATTGAGTTGCAAGCAAGGATTTGTGAAGGGTTTGTATTTCATACTCTGATGGAATTATATCTGAATACATAACAGCTCCAATATCTCCTGTATAGTAAGCAAATATGTTGTTTCTGAATCCATAGTCAGTACCTATACTCATTCGGTTTGGCGTAATTGGCAACAAAGATTCAACAGCATCTTGTTGCACTAGTTCTCCATCAACATACAAAGAGCGTGTGTTATCAGTGTTGATGATATAAGTTGCTGCATGTAATCCGTTTTGTATTGGATGACTCATTGTGTGTGTTATTCCGTAATGGTTTGTATTTGCGATAATACTCTTTGATGTATCATCATGTATAATGGATAGTACCTCATCATGATAATTGGATTTTGTTGTATCTAACTGCCATATTGGTCCTTCAGTAGGGTCATCAATTAGCACCAGAACTGTTACTGCCAGTGGCAACAAGTTGTGTGTTGGATTTTTTATTGTAAGGTAATCATCACCATCAAGTCTCATGTAATCGTCAAATATAGGATCACCATGTATGTTCATAGTGTTTTTTCCAGTAACATCTACATTATCTGCAAAGTATACTGCAGCATAATCAAACCATGCAGAGTCATCAGACGTGTCTGCTACTCCTTGGTAGGAATAGATAACACTAGTCCTTGGTGGCACATCAACCCAATATCCATTGTAGTTGCTCCAATGATTTAGGATAGTTCCATCAGTTGTTGCAAAGACAGGAAAGTTCAAAGATGTTAAAACAAGGGTAACACCATACGAGTCATCTAGTGTAATTTTTTCATACAGATTGTATCCATCTAGTATAACATCTGTTTGTTGTGATGTATTGCTAGTCTCTGCAGACTGTACAAGTGTTGGCAAAAGTGCATCATGTAGACTTGTTATGTTTGCTGATTCAGAGTACAGTACGGCCCGTATGTTGCCAGAAAAGTTGTCTCCTGCAACTCTGTAACTTGTGCCATCCTGATCTGCACCAATAAACAATTTGTTTGGATTCATGTTGCTTTTTGCGCCAGAGTCATCTATTCCAACAAGCATGCCATCAACATAAAACTCTCTTAAGATTGTTCCATTAGAGGATGGCAAAAAAGAGTATGATGCAACATGGGTTCCAGCTTCAATGTTATGTTGAACTCTAAACTCTGTGCCATCCTCATGGTCTGACCAAAAAGTTATGGTGCCATCATCAACTGAGATGTTTTCATCTCTGTATGCTGATGTACCAGGTCCATTATTCCATAGCATGCCAGAATCTCCGTCTTCTTCAAAGAGAATAGTAAGGGTTCTGGGGGTAGTATAATCGGAGTATGGTGAGTTTATTGCAGTATGTGAATCATGAAAGTATGCATGGGCATTGCCTGCAAGGTCAGAGCCAGAAGTATGCAGAAGATATACATGCGAAAATGCATCCCATATAGAATCATCGACTGTTTGTGGAACTCCACCATATTGTAACACTATCTCATGATTGTTTGCAGGCAATACCCACAATACAAGAGAGCCTGTCTGTTTGTTCCATGATTCTATCATATAAGGCAGCCTGTATCCGTTTTGCAATAGAGTCACGTCAAGTGTATCATCTTGGACAGATTCGGGATTCTCAAGTGTTGTAGATATCAACAACGGCAAAGTAGCATCATGGCTTTGCGGAACTGTGATTATCTTTTGGTGTGTGGTAATAGAGTTGGCATCCTATTATCAATATCTGCAATTGCATCATTAATGTTAAGATGAATCAGTATCTCTTCTCCTCTTTTATCATGATAATTATATGATACAACACAATTTCTAGATTCTCTTTATGTTGTTTACTGCTAGCAACCTCTGCCTTGTTATGGTCCCTTTTGGTTTTGTCCTTAACACATAGTTGCAGCATGGACAGTACTTGCCATCCCACCATACAAAGATCTCACAGTTTGAGCATCTCTTCTGGCCTGCAGAGTAACGTCCGCTATTTTGTGGCTTTTGTGCCTTGTATCTATGGCAGATTCCCTTGCATACCATTTATGGAATGATATCTAGAAAATACAGTTTATGAATGAATAGATCATCTTTTTGTATTATGGTATCATAATAACATTACAAGCCAACACGATTTGTCTATTGTCAAAAAACGATTCAACAAAAGTTTTTGTCGTGTTGGTTGTGCCAAGTGTATCTTACTGTATCATGTAAAGGGTAAATCAAGATTGGCTTTTTAGATCTGCAAGATAATCATAATTCAATATTTAATTCATCTCTTGCCACATCAATGGTATTTCTAGTAGTATCTAAAATCCTTTCTTGATTGTCTTTCCATACTGATAATTGATACTTTAATGGAAGTTTAGGATTATAACAAGTCTCTAACAACATATCAATGTCTTCAAGTATTTTTGTTATATTTTTGTGATAAGAATCATTTTTGGCTATATGTGTTAATTGATTTTCAATGTTTAATCTTATCATTTGAATACGTGTATGTTTTTGTTCAGGTTCTGTTAAGTTCTGTCCCTATTACAATATCTCCCCTTTCCTGTAAGAAAAAAACATAATCTTCTAACATATCAGTTATCTTTTCAGAATCAAACTCCAATAATGATTCAAAATCTTCTGTGTGTTTTACCAGATTACTATCAACTGCAAATTTCATGAATTTTTGAATTTTGTAACCGTACGTTTCCCGGGAACTTTCTGCATTAAGTGATCCAATGAATTTCCTAAAGCATTTGTGTTCTTGAGACATTCTGTTGCGCCACTGTGCCTGTTTTATTCGTAAAATCACAGACATAGTATATTTTGCGTTATATTTTAAGAAATAGATTTAATCCTCATTATTTTAGTTTTATCCATGACGACCCAATATTCTACATTTTGTCCGTTTTCTAATTTTCCTTTAACTTCATCATCAACCAGAGTAACATCAATTGTCTCAAAGGTTTCTGAATCCATTACTTGGACAGTATCGCCATTAATTGATATGATTTGACCAACTTTTTTGTTAATCATTGGGACATGTATCTGCATACTGACTGGGCCAACATGAGGTCTTTTTTGACCATCAAAAATTCCTTCACCTACGATTCTTGCCTTTGCTGCACCGTGTTTTCCTGGTTTTGATGTATCATATTCAACAATTCTACATGGCTCACCACTTGGTTGATCAGAATGTGGCAATAGAATGTAAGATCCTATTTTCAAAGAACCAAGATCAGAAGGTTTGCTCATGAAAAAACAGTTTCTGGTAGAATATTTAACTTTTCTACTTTAATTGATCAAGAATTGAGAGACTCATCAAGTTTGTCATGATCATTCCTTTTCTTGTGACATCACGTCTTGTTTGTTCACAATATTTCTTTACACTTTGATGACTTTTCTCACTGGCAACTTCAATTACGACAATATTTTCAGAGTAAGGGAATGTGAATTTTGAAGGAACGGTGCAAAAAGTATTCATGTTTCCCAATCCTGCCTTCTCAATTTTCTCACGTTTTAGCAAAATATTTGCAATTTGTTGTTGATCTTCTCCATATTCTACATAATAGACGGTAACAAAATTAGTTTCTCCTTGAACTTCTCTTTGGAAGAGGTCATCTTTGATATTAAACAAGAAAGAGGTTTTGTCTTGATTAAATTTAGTTAAATCTTTAGAGATTAGTTCACTGTCCTTGAATTTAGCAAGAAGATAATGATTTGTAGAATCAGAAAAGTATGGTTTACTTTCACTAGAAAATGTGCCCGTTACAAAAAATAATTTTTCAATATTTTTAGAATTTATCCAAGACTCTTTTAGTTCAACAGATTCATGAGTATGTAAATACGGAGCACAAACATATCCAGAATAGGATAGTTGTAGTTCGGACATTAAATCTTGAACAACTCTAGAGGGTATTTATGGTTTTACTGATCTCTAAGATCGTAGAACAAGTGTAACTACGATAGTTTTTTAATAGCATAGATCTTCGTTTTCCTTGTCCCAAGCTAGCTCAGCCTGGTAGAGCTTCCGGCTGTAGTTGTTGGCTTTAGATGGCTGACCAAATAACAGCATATCAGGCATACAGAAACCGGGTTGTCGAAGGTTCAATTCCTTCGCTTGGGACCACAAATATTCTATGAGATCAGATTAGAAATTAAAAATAAGAAAAAGATAGACCGATTTAAGAAACTAAAAAGAAACTTAAATTAAAAAATTCTATGCCTATGCTGTTTTTTTGACTTTTTGAGCTGCTGGTCCTTTTCTACCTTCGCCCAATTCGAACTCTACTTTATCGCCTTCGTTGATAAATCCGTCAACATCTGATTTGTGAACAAACAGATCATCTCCACCTTCTCTTTCGATAAAACCAAAGCCCTTTGTACGGTTAAACCATTTCACGGTACCTTGTTCCATTTGATTTGCAATAATATATTGACTATATTAACTAAGACATCAAAATTGGATCAATCCAATGACAAATAGAGTCTAGAAATCTTTTGGAATGTGATTATTAGCCTTTAACCATTCTACTTGAGGAAGTGTAAATCTCCAAACAATATCACCTTGTTCTGATTCTTTAAAATCCCAAGGAGTAATAATTACAATATCATTATCTCTGATCCAAACTCTACGTTTTAGTTTTCCTCTAATTCGTCCACGTCTTGTAACATTATCATCACATTTGATGAGGACATTTTCTCCTCCAAGCATCTTTAAGACTCTACCAAAAAGTTCACCTTCTTCTGGAAGACGAATTTCTTTTAGAGCACTTTCACTTTTTACTTGGCGCTTACCCATGATTGTAATTTACATTATGAGCATATAACTGGTAGGTTTTTGACAAGCATGAATTGCATAAACAATACGCAAGGGATTTTACCTAATATGCGTAAAATAACATGTGGAATTTAGATGCATAGAAGAATGCTCTCAGTGTTGTATTGAAAGAGAATATTATCCCAGCAAAAAATTTGGAAAAATTGGTGTACTAATACTACCTGAAGAAAAAGAAAGAATTGAAAGATTAGCAAAGTCTATTGGAAAGAATATCAAAATTTTACCTAGAATTGGAATTTCAGAAGACAGAAACACTGAGCCAACTAAAATTTTGGCATATCAGTTGATAGGTATTGAGAAAAATGGAAACACTTGTCCCTTTTTAGATACAGAAAGTGGAGAAAAATCACCACATGGAGGATTTCCGTGTAAGATTTACAATGAAAGACCTCTTGCATGTATGACTTATCCATTGATTGAATCAAATCCAATCACACTTGATGAGAAATGTAAATTTTGTAAAGAACATGGAACAGCAGATCAGAATTTGACTTCTGAAATTGAATCACTTCTAAAGATCAAAGAAAAAATGAATACAAATTCTACATTCATTTGGAGATATGCCACAAGAATTGGAGAAGAGCAAGATGAACATATTCTAGAATCAGGTTGGATTTTAGAAGAATAAAGTCCCAAAATTGGAAAGTCTGTATTATTTCATACAAAAATTCAAAAAGCATTAGAACTTTTGTTGTGCATGAGTGAGGATGCATGGTCAAATCTAGATAAAGTTGATCAGAAGATTATCGAAATTCTAAACAGTAATGCTAGAACACCATCAAAAGAAATCGCATCAGAATTAAAAAATCAGGTCATGATGTTTCTGACAGGACAATTCGAAAAAGAATTGAAAGATTAGAAAAGAGCGGTATCATCAAAGGTTACAAAGCTGTTCTTACAGATGTTTCTGGAACTAATGAATATCAAGCTGTATTGATGAGATTAAAACCATCAAAGTCTCTTGAAGCAGTAAAAGATTTTATCAAGGATTTCATTACAAAATTAGACAATTATCTTATGGTTGCAAATATGGAAGGAGAGTGGAATATGTTGGCAATAGTTCAAGTTGAAAGTGAAAAATCAAACATATCTCAAAAAATTGTAGAAAAATTTTCTGAAGAACTAATTGATTATAGAATTAATGAAATTGATATCAAAGATGCAAATATTTTGAATATGTCTTTGCTTTTATTGTAATAACGAATATTCAGACTCTGCAACATCTATTGTTTTTTTAACTTCATCAAGAGTGAAGGGCTTTTGAATAAATGCAGATACACCAGTGCTTATTGTTTTGTTTACACGTTTTGTTGTTTTTTCATCAGCCGTAATGATAATGATTTGTAGAGTTGCCTTGTCTTTTAGTAATTTGGTTGCAACTTCATCACCATCCAAGTCAGGCAATCCCATATCAAGTAAAATAACAGGGTCTTTATTTTCAGAAAATAATTTTTTACATTCTTTTACACCGTCTTTTCCATTTTCAAAGACATGGATATCAGAGTAACATAATTTTTCAACATAGTTTTGTAATTTGATTGCAATAGCTTTACTATCATCGACAATTACAATTAGTCTTGTAACTTCAACTGTAGATGAAAGGATAGTTTTTGCTTTTTGGTATATATCTTTTGCGTTATCAAAGTCTCCTAAACTTAGGAAACATTTTGAAGCACAAAATAATGCGCCTTTAATATTTTGAGAGTTTTTTGAATTTGCATATTTTAAAAACAAATCTCCAGCTTCTTTAATTTCATGTTCAGATTCTTTTCCTTGTCTATTCTTACATTCAGCAGCTAACATATACAATAAAGCTGACTTGAGTTGCTCTGATTTTTTGAGAGATTCAGCTTGATTGAGAAATAGATTATGAGTTATGATGAATTGCTTATTTAAGGTGAGTTAGTGCTACTTCACAATTAGTTTTTGCATCCAATACCATAATCAATTTTTTTTATTTAATAAAATTTTGTAGTGTTGAATCAAACTATGGGTTTATCACAGCACGGCCAATAATTTTTCTAGCTTTAAGATCTTCTAACGCAGTGTTTGCCTCATCAAGAGTATATCTTTTTGAAATAACTGGATTTATGACTCCTTTTCTTGCAAGGTCTAAAAGTTCAACCATATCATTATAATTTCCAGTATATGCTCCTTGGATGGTAATTGATTTGAGTGGGACTGTAACTAGAGATAGTTCAAAAGAACCACCAAAAAGTCCAACAAGTACTAAATTGCCTCGTTTTCTTAAAACTCCCAATCCCACCTTTACAGTTTGAGGAGCATTAACAAAATCAATTACGCTATCAGCACCATTACCATTACAAATAGAAATTATTTTGTCGACTGGACTTCCAGTTCCTGAAGCTATTGAACCAGTGACACTGGTATTTACAACAAAGTCTGCACCCATCTTTTTGGCTGTTTCAAATTTTTTATCATCATTATCAATGCAAATTATTTTGGCTTTTGTAATTGCTTTAGCAATTTGAATTGCCATTAATCCTAAACCACCAGCGCCAACAATAACTAAAAATCCTGGTGAGTTTGCATTAGCCTTCTTAACAGAGTTGTATGCAGTAAGTCCAGAGCACGCAAGTGAAGTTGCAGAGTCAGGATCAACGCCATCAAGTTTTGCTAGATATTTGAAATTAGGAACTAAAACATAATCAGAATATCCACCATTTTGAAAAAGTCCCATAGATTTTGGGGTATCACATAGATTTTCATTTCCAACTTTGCATGCAGGACATTCACCACATCCCATCCAAGGAAACACTAGAACATCATCACCTTTAGAAACGCCAGTAACACTATCACCAAGCTCTTCAACAGTTCCAACTATTTCATGTCCAGGAGTTACAGGGTATTTTACACCTCTATCTGTAACTTTTAGGAATTGACCATCACCAAGATCATAACCGCCTTCCCACAAGTGTAAATCGCTGTGACATACCCCTTCAGATTTTACTTTGAGTAGAACCTGATTTCCTTGAGGTTTTGGAGTCTCAGATTCAGATACTTCAAGAGGCTCGTTTGGGGCCATAATTTTGGCAGATTTCATAAAATGCGTTTTTTGCCTTAACAATATAAGAGTTGACTGGAAGTGAGAAAAAAATAGAGCCCTTAGATATTATTGAATAGGAAGAAAATTTACTTGTGAGCGAATCACAAAATCCCAATAGTATTTCTCAAGAACCAGTAAATATTCTATTTAGTCCATCACCTGTTGCTAAAAAAGACGTTTGGGAGATTGATTTAATTCAAATTTTGAATTTACTGGTAAAAATTCTAGAAAAATCAGGCAAGAAAGATCTTAAAGTCGCAGGAATGGCTGCATTGTCATCATCCTTAATTTATAGAATGAAGGTGGAAAGCATTTTTGCACTACAAAGGGCGGCAATGGAGAAAAAACCAATGCATCAAAGAACAGATGTAGATATCCAGTTACTCAATATACCATATAGACATGAATCAACATATCCAGTTTCACTAGATGATTTGTTAGGATTACTTCAGAATCTAATAGGAACGATTGCAAATCCTCAATCACGAAGAAATAAACAATTAGATATTGAACCTATTGAAGCACCAGACTTTCAAGAATATTTCATTTCACTTGAAAGTATTATTGGAAAATATGAGGATGTGATTATGAAAAAAATTTCGTCTACAGGCTCTGGATTACTTCAAGATATTATAGCGGAACTTGACGAAGTTGATTCAATTCGTTGCTTCTTTGCAGCACTGTTTTTGGCTAGAGATCAAAAAGTTGACCTTGAGCAAGTTGGAGACGATATCAAAATTATAGCAATAAAAGAAGAGTTAACAAATTGATCAAAAATAGAGAAAGGATTTCTTTAACTAGATTTTAGAGGAGAGATTGATAATTGGCTAAAGTAGATAATATTGATGAAGCAACTGCGAGAGTAGAAGCAGCACTTTATTCAGCAGGCAGACCACTTAGAATAGAAGACATCATTAGAGCCTCAGGCACGGAATCTAGGACAAAAACACAAGACATACTCAACAATCTCATGAAAAAGACAAAGTCTACCTTCAAAGCACTTGAAGTAGTCACACTTCCAGATGGCTCATACGTATTTCAGCTAAAACCAGAATACAGTCACACTGTCAAAAAATATGCTTCAAAACCAGTTCTACCAAATGCAACACTAAAGACATTATCATACATTGCATATGAACAACCAATATCATCAAAACTACTTGTTGAGACAAGAGGTTCTGGAGTCTATGCACATCTAAAAGAACTACGTCAATTAGATTACATCAGTCATCAAAATGTTGGAAGAATGAAAATTTACTCAACAACTGAAAAATTCAAAAAGTATTTTGGAATTCAAGGAGACGCTGAAGATCTAAAACAAAGATTATTTTCCAAAGTTAGAAAGACAGCAAATAGAGCCCACACAAATACTGCTACACAAGAGTTACAGAACTAGTTGGTTTATCGGATTAAGGCTAATTTTTTGCGTTTTGTATAAATTAGAGTGATTTAGACAGGGTTTTGTGAGAAAATCCGTAGAGAATTTGGCAACCAGTAAAACAACTGGAGGAAGAAGACACCCACTTAGAATTAGACGAAAGTATGAAACTGACAGATATCCAAACGAAGCTGTTAATGGACCTCAAGTAACAATTACAAGACATGTTCGTGGAAAAAATAGAAAAACATCTTTGAAATCAGTTGATTTTGTTAATCTTGCAACAGGTGATGCTAAAGTAAAGAAAGCAAAAATTCTAAAAGTTTTAGAAAATGCAACAAACAATGATTACAATAGACGTGGCATAATTACAAAAGGTGCAATATTAGAAACTCAAGAAGGAAAGTGTAGAGTAGTTTCTAAACCAGGACAAACCGGAATCGTTAACGCAGTTTTACTAAAGGAATAAAATGAAAGATTATGAACATGTCGTAATCTGGTTGGATTATTTCAACAAGAATTTAAAAAAATCTAAAGGTCGAAGATTAGGATTAGAGAAATGTGTTTTTGATCCTTCATTAAAAGAATTGATGGATGCAACAACAGCTGCAGGATTTGAAATTAAAGAATCAGATGACAAAGTAAGATTTCCAAAGAGACCATATGTTAGATCAGGATACGTTGTTTTACCAAAAGGATCCTCAAAGACAAAAATTCTTAACAAAATTTCGGAAAAACTAGTTTCAAAAAGGTCCAAACAATCAAAATAAAATCAATTCTAGCTCTTAGCTAAAGTAAAGTTGACAGAAGTCTATGATAAGAATATCATGATCATTGTTTTTAATTGCAGGAGGTAGGCGAAATAATGCACCTAGCCGGTAGTGGCAGGGTAATTGTTCAACTATCAAACAAATTAGTTGAAGGACAAATACTCTGCGACGAAAAGGAAACTAGAGTTGCAAAAGTAATGGAATTGATTGGTCCAGTTAGAAGACCATTCGCATCTGCAACTCCTTTAACAAACAACATCAAAAAATACATTGGCAAAAGTGTTTTCGCAACAGAATATTCTCCTGACAATTCAAAGAAAAAATTTAGGAGAAGAAAAAAATGAACATACTAGAAACACAAAACTGTCCTGAATGTCAATCTACATTAGTAGATGACAAACAGAATGGTGAAGTAATCTGTTCTGGTTGTGGCGTTGTAGTCGCTGATCAGATTGCAGATTATGGTCCAGAAACAATTAGCTCGAATCTCGAAGACAAGATGAAGCTAGTAAGAGCTACCGGACAGACAACTTATTCCCAACATGATCTGGGAATAACAACTGAGATTTCAATTAGTGCAAAAGACTTCAGTGGTAAGACAATCAACCATGAAGTTGCAAATCAAATGCACAATCTCAGAAAATGGCAACAAAGAGTAAGAGTTTCCTCACCAAGAGAGAGAAGACTTGCAAATGTTTTAACAAAAATGGGTGAAACATGTGACAGTCTTGGTCTTTCAAAAAATGTTTTGGAAACTGCTTCTATGATATACAGAAACTTGGACGGACATGTTGATGTGAAGGGAAAATCAGTAGTTAGTATTACAGCTGCTACAATTTACATGGCATGCAAACAATGTGACGTTGTAAGATCACTAGAAGAAATTTGTCGAGGAATTTGTCCACCAAAAGATGTTAAGTCAAAAACAAAACTTGCAGCAAGATACTATAGAACCATGGTAATGGAAATGGGACAACTAACAGCCCCTGTTGTAACCATGGACAAATACATCTCAAAGATAGCAAATATGACACAGACTGAGGTCAGAGTTGAAAGACTAGCCTTGGAAATTGCTGAAAAAACCAAAGATAGTAGCATTGCCGATGGAAAGGCACCAAATGGAATTGCAGCAGCATATTTGTACGTGGCATCTGTCTTGCTAGGACAAAACGTTCTACAAAGAGATGTTTCAAGCATAGCAGGAGTAACAGAAGTTACTATCAGAAATAGATGTAAAGAGATTCTAACAAGCTACAAACTCAAAATTACTTTGAGACCATCTCTGGCCAAATACTAACCCCCCCCCCCTCTTTTCATTTTATTATCAAAAATTTCCATTAGGATCAGCTAAATTTCGTCGGTATTATATAGAGAAATGAAGCAAAGCGCAACATGGCAGTATTAGAAATCAGAGACCTTCATGTAACAAGAGAAGGTAAAGAAATTCTTAAAGGGGTCAATTTAAAGACAGGACCAGGAGAAGTACATGCTATTATGGGACCAAACGGTTCAGGAAAAAGTACACTAGCTTATACTTTACTTGCACATCCAAAATACGAAGTTACACAAGGGGATATCTTACTTGATGGCGAAAGTATTTTGGAATTAACTGCAGATGAAAGAGCAAAGAAAGGTTTGTTCTTAGGATTTCAATATCCAACAGAAGTTGCTGGTGTAGGATTTTCTCACTTTCTAAGAACAGCTTACAACTCTTTGAGCAAAGCACTAGAAGGTGATGATAGAGAAGTCTTCATCACAGTAAGAGAATTTCAGAAATATCTTAAAGAAAACTTGGAGAAAGTTGGATTAAAAGAAGAATTTCTATCAAGATATCTTAACGAAGGATTCTCAGGAGGAGAAAAGAAACGTGCAGAAGTTTTACAAATGGCAGTACTAAAACCAAAAATTTCAATTTTAGATGAACCAGATTCAGGCTTAGACATTGATGCAGTTCAAGCAGTAGCTAAAGCAATCAGTCAAGTCTCTGGTAAAGATTCAACAGTTATTGTAATTACTCACTATGCTAGAATTCTAAAATTCTTAGATAAACTAGACTTTGTTCACGTATTTGCAAAAGGTCAAGTACTAAAGACTGGTGATGCAACTCTTGCAGATAAACTAGAGCAAGAGGGATATGACTGGGTATTAGAACAAACAGCATAATCAATAATCAGAAAATTTTGAAAGTTTACAATCGGAAATCTAGTACACTGTTCAATCTTAGTGTCATTTGCCCTATATTTTAGATTGGTGTTCATTTAGGGTGACAGGGTGTAAAGTTGGGGGTCACTAACACTTAGCACACTTCCAAACTCGTGGCATTTCCTGAAATTTCTTGATTTTAAGGAAGTGTTAAATTATGGACATGAGGAATTAGAAGATTACTTATTTTCATTCCTAAGTGTCTTTAGTGCGTATTCTACAGCATGACTTCTTGAGGAGAATCTGGTTGTATCCTCTATTTCCTGATCAACCCATTCTATCAGATCCTTTGAAATAGTGACTGTAATCTGAAATTTTTTTATCATCACAAAGTAATGCTTTACCTCATAATCATTAACATATCATTATAATATACTGAGAAATAATGGAATACACCATGAAATTATTAATCAGGATTCCATTTTTAGCACTCTTTTTTATTCCTGCATTTGCAGAAGAACAATCATATGAACAATGTGTCTTTACTGGACATATTCAAAAATCATGGGCAACATTTGGCGAGAGGCCTTGGATAACTGGTTTTGTTTACAATTGTGATGATAATATAGAATATCATCTTAAAGATTTTGTCCATTGGCAAATTAACCATCTAGACGGCAAACCTGTAGATGGGGGATATATGACTTGGAAGCCTATCGCCTCAGAGAGAACATTGGTTGAATCAGAACGACCATCAAAATACAAGGGTATTGATGATGTCTTTAGAGGATATGGCATTAAAGGTGCCAATGCGGATACAACAGAAGCAAAAACATACTATCTTCACAAAAACCAATACTTTTTCTATCTACCACAAATTCACTCCATAGATTTTGAACATAGGGGTATTTATTATGTGGAAATATCATACGGCAATCACATTGAAAAAGTGTATTTTGCAGTACTTGATCCTAACAAGTGGTGGCAAGACTCATAAACTGTTAATCCAAAAGAGATAGTTAGTTAGTTTTTATTTTCAACCAACAACTATCTTTCCCATTTGACAACCATGCAAACTCGTGCAGTCTCAAAATATCATTTATCTCTCTCCAAATCTGCTTGTTAATCCAACTTGTAGGAGTCACT
Organism: Candidatus Nitrosopumilus sp.; assembly: GCA_965215075.1. Classification (GTDB taxonomy): domain Archaea; phylum Thermoproteota; class Nitrososphaeria; order Nitrososphaerales; family Nitrosopumilaceae; genus Nitrosopumilus. The sequence continues at coordinate 1,060,945 of OZ244033.1, read as the reverse complement.
TTGATAGAGTCACATCATTAACTATTGAAACTTTTTTGACTCTCTTTCCCAAATTGTTTACAAAGTTTGATTTTCTTCCAGCTTGGTTTATTAAATCTCGATATTTGTCATTGCCAAGATTGAGATCAATTCCAGTACCTCGGCAGGAGTCTTGCCATCCAATCCTTGATGTGGTTTGACAAAGTTATGATAAATCTTGTAAAGTTCAGTAAATGTTTGAGCTGATTCATCATTGCCTAAACCACGCCTAGCTTTTAGCTTTTCTCTGATCTCATTGTGGTACCTTTCAATAGGCCTATTCACAAATCCGTCCTTCAATGATTTGGTTTTGATGTGAGCAACCCTATTTTCAAATTCTTTTCTTATTGCCTCCTGATAGGAATTTAATGAATCAGTTAACACATAATTTGGATTCTCTGACACTATTTTCTTTCCACTTGAGATAATCTTTCTAGCATCTGAAATCTCTCTTTTCTTTGAGACTTCTGTAGCTATCAAGAATCTAGTTTTTGGGTCAATTATGCTCCATAACCAGTCATGAAACCCTTTACCTGTCTTTTGAGTATTCTTGACATTGAGATACATTTCATCAAGACTCCAAACATCGCTTAACTCAGGATTTAGAGAATCAACATATTCCTTAATTATCTGAGTGTACTTTTTCATCCAGTTATTCACAGACACATGGCTAATCTTGATTTGGTGTACTGTCTCAATGTGTCGTGCAATGTTTCTGTATGACATTCCACTCATTACCAAGTTCAATGATTCTGAAATTATCTTAGGGTCTGATGAAACCTTAGAGAATCCATTCTCACCTAAGATGAATCTGTATTTGCATTGGTTGCATCTGTGTTTTTGTCTTTTTGTTCCATCCTTGAGCTTTCTGTAGCCATTTTTTACTATTGTAGTTGAATTGCATTTAGGACATACTTGAGGCTGAGATATTTGCTCTATCTTGTTTTCTTTATTAATTCCATTTTGCAGTAAAATACATGATTTGATATGCTTGCAATGCTTGTCATCCAATGTTCTTAAACGGTAATGAAAATCCGCACATTCACAAATCCAGATGCCAGTATCAGGCAATCTTCTTACCAAATAGGATTCCAAACTATCCCTTTGAGAATTTACGCTGAATTGGTTCTTTGTGATTTTTCTAATTTTGTTGGCTTCTGAGAAAATCTATTTTGCCTTTTGTTGTCTTGAGTTTGTATTCATTTTCTTACGTCTAAAGTATAGTTTCTATATAATATAAACATATTCTTCTATTCAAAAGTTTATAAAATATTGTCTTTATTAAATAGTATTAAAAACAATGGTTATAATTCAGATCAAGGGATATCAATGCAACAGATGTGGACACAAATGGCCACCTAGGTCAATGAAACACGAAGAGGAACCCGTAATTTGTCCAAAATGTAAGACTCCATATTGGAATCGATCACGCAAAAACCGATCAAAGAAAACCAAAAAAGGCAGTACGAGAAAATGATGATATTGAAAAAAGAGCCAAAGTCACCCCTAAGATATGTAGGCGGTAAATCCAGAGGAGTTGTGGAAATATCCAACTTCATTCCACAGGAGACAAAAGTGATTTGCTCTCCATTTCTGGGAGGAGGTTCTGTTGAGTTGCCTGTGCAAACAACGGAATTGAAGTTTATGGATATGACAATTTCAAACCATTGGTGGAATTTTGGCAGTGTCTTTTGAACAACAGGATAAAACTTGCAGATATTATCAGAGTATCATCCGTTAACCAAAGACGAGTTTTACGAATTGCAAAAATCACAACACAAACACCGCTCAAAATACGAACGGGCTGCAATTTTTTACGTGCTTAACCGTTCATCATTTTCAGGAACCACTTTATCAGGGGGAATGTCACCAGACCGCCCACGATTCACAATTTCCTCAATAGAGAGAATCAAGAATTTTCAGATAGAAAACCTTCATGTAGAATAAGCTGATTTCAAGGAATCAATACCAAAGGCAAAAAAACATATTGTTGTATCTTGACCCGCCATACTTGATTAACCAGAGACTTTACGGTAACAAAGGGGATTTGCATGACGGGTTTGATCATAAAGGACTGTCTGAAATCCTTGAAAAAAGAGACAACTGGATATTGGCCTATAATGACTGTGAAGAGATTCATGGGTTTTATGAGGATTACACGTTTTATTATCCTGAATGGAAATATGGTATGTCAAATGATAAAAGGTCAAGAGAAGTTCTGATTTTCAGTGATGACTTGGCAGAAATAAACAGTCTTGCACAATAATGGCCACTCAGACACAATCAGGTAAGGCTTTTGAATATGCCTTGTTAGTTGCAACATGCAACAAGACAAACAACGGACAAAAAGTGCAAATTCAAAAAGATGCAGCATACAAAAACGCAAAAGAATCTTTTGAATCCTATGAATCTGACATACAGAAAAAATACAGAAGGCTGCCAATGCAGCTATAAGCCACATTGCAACACTGGAGCCAAGACTTGAAAACCCTCTCAATGACAATGACATGATAACAAGATCAATTCAGTCAGACCAGCAAGGCCAGTGTGGCGATATAAGAGACGTGTTGATGATAAGGGCAGAAAACAAATGGGAGATTGGGTTTTCTGCCAAAAACGAGGATAGTGCAGTAAAGCACTCAAGACTCTCAGACCGCATAGATTTTGGCCAAAAATGGCTTGGTTTGAACTGCTCTGAAAAATACATGAGTAAAGTTGGCACAATATTTGGCAAGGTCAGAGAACTAGTCAAAGAAGGCAAAGAGAATGGAGACGAACTGTTATGGAGTGACATTCCCACCAAGATACTAGAATATTACGTACCTCTCTTAGAAGCGTTTGAAGATGAGATTTGCAGGTTGGTCAGTGACAACAAAAACGTTCCGTCACTATTACTTGAATACCTGATAGGCAAAAATGACTTTTACAAGATAATGAAGTACAAGAATATTGTAACAGTTCAGGGGTACAATCTTCATGAGACCCTAAACACCCCCTCAAATTCAATAAAGCCTCAAAACAAAGTATCAAGGCTGAGGTTTCCGACAAGGATAATCAATGTAGAAAGGGAAGACAACAACAAGACAATAATCACGTTTGACAGGGGATAGCAGATATCATTTAGAATACACAATGCAAGCACAAAGGCTGAGCCTTCCTTGAAGTTTGACGTGTGATTAGTCGGCGTACCGCCAACACTTTATTCTCACAACGAGTTATGGTAAAAGTTAAAACGACAAATAAGCAACAAGAGCAATGGCAAAGTATTCTGTAACCAAAAAGATTAAAAGAGAGTTTGCAAAAAAAGATACACTCACCCTAGATGAGATTCATTCCATACTGTCTCAAGACAAGGAACTAGAATACGTAATGCCAAACCTCAGACATAGAATACGAAACAACCCGTATGGAATGAAGAAAAAAGGCGACTTGGAGCTAATAGACAAAGCCACATACAAGATTGTCAAGTAAAGGACTCTGAGGGCTTCGATCCCTCGACCTAGCGGTTCGAAGCCGCCCGCACTATCCTGACTGTGCTACGAGTCCAAAATGTGTTGATGTGAGTTTAGTAAAAATTTGTCTGGTGTTATCCACCTAACTTTACAGAAAAACCGCCTAAATGAACACTCATCTCAAGCTAGGCAAATGACACTAAGATTGAACAGTGTAAAATCTAGTTTATGTTAAAATAAGGTCACAAGTTGGGAGAAATTATGTCAGAAAATAATGATCAATTTTATTTTAATTTCTCATTTTTCAAAATCGATCCTAAATGGAGATGGATGGCAGATTTAGCTAAAGAAGAATCTGCAAAAGAAGTTGAAAATATTTTGAATAATTCAGGAATCATGTACAGATCATACTCTAACTTGGGTTTAAGAGATGACACAGATTTCCTGCTGTGGTTTGCAGCAAAATCAGTAGAAGAAATACAGAGCGCCATAGAAAAATTGTACAAAACTGTTTTTGGAAAATACATCATACCTTCAATGACATACATGTCATGCACAAGACCATCAATGTATGTAAAAGAACCAAACAGAGAACATGGATTCATTACAGGAAAAGATCCAAAAAAGCATGTCATTGTATATCCATTTACAAAGACAAGAGAATGGTATCTTTTACCAAAAGACAAGAGACAACAAATAATGGATGAACATATTGAAGTTAGTAAGAAATATCCTCAAATTGTTCTAAACACAACATACTCTTTTGGAATTCATGATGAAGACTTTATGTTAGCATTTGAAGTTGACAACATTAGAGATTTCCAAGATCTCATAATGGATTTGAGAGAAACTGAAGTTTCTTCATATGTAAAAAACGATATTCCAATGATTGTGTGCGTCAAGAAAGACATTTTGCCACTCATCACTAGTTTAGGCTAAAATTTCACAAAAATTAGCAATATCATGGTTGCAAATCTTGGATAGACATAAATGATGAAATTTCAAATTTTGAGGTAGAAAATTGCATTACAATAGACTAGGTAAATCAGACATCAAAGTATCAGAATTAGGATTTGGTGCATGGGCCATTGCTCTTGATTGGTGGGGCAAAAAGATTGAAGAAGATGAAGCAAAACGTATGCTCAAAAAAGCATACGATGTTGGTATCAACTTCTTTGAAACTGGAGACATGTACGGCAAAGGAAAAAGTGAGAAACTGATTGGTGAAGTTTTCAAAGACATGAGAGATGAGATTGTAATCTCTACAAAATATGGATATGATTTTTCAGAAGTCGAACAAATTGGTCATAGTGAACTTCCACAAAGATTTGATGAAGATTTTACAAGAAAGGCATTAAGAGATAGTTTAGAAAGATTACAAACAGATCATGTAGATATGTATGGATTGCATAATCCAAAGCTAAAACACATCAGAGATGATTCTATCTTTAATATGCTTGATAGTTTTATTGCAGATGGAAAGATCAAAACATATCAAGTTGCTCTTGGTCCTGCAATAGGCTGGACACAAGAAGGACTTGAAGCAATGGAAAGACCAAATGTAACTGCAGTTCAAACAGTGTATAATATTTTAGAACAAACTCCTGGAAATGAATTGATGCAAAAAGCAGTTGAAAAAGATGTTGGAATTTTAGTTAGAGTTCCCGAAGCATCAGGAATTTTAACAGGAAAAGTAAAGGCAGATACAAAAATTGATGAAAAAGACCATAGATCAGTTAGAAAAGGAGAATGGATTAAAGCATCATTAGAAAAAGTAGAACAACTCAGACCAATTGCAGAAAGAAATGGACTAAACATTACAGAGCTTGCAATGAAGTTTATCATGTCAAAGAAAGGATTTGCATCAGTTTTTCCAACTGTAGTTAGTGAAGAAGAAATAATCAATTATGCTGAAATGATAAAAGGGGAATACATTCCAGCAGCAGATATGAAAGAGATTGATAATTTGTACAACACATGGCCTTCGTATGAGTTAAAGGCAACAATTCCTGCAAATTAATCTGTAAATGGATTTTACTTTAGACAAAGAAAAAACGTTAGAAGTAATTGAAAGAATGAAGCTTGCTAAGATTGGCGAGTATGACAAATGGGAAGCAATTATCAAGAAAATCAAGAAAGAAGAGCCTCTAAATCAAGGAGAACTAGAATACTATACCAATCTAACTAGAATTTACAAGGATTCTACCATTACTAGTAGAAGCAAGGTATATCACACAAAATTATCAGAGCAAGATGAAAAACCACCATGCAAAGAATGCGGAGAAGCGTCTCTATACTATTGTAACATGAATGATCAGTATTTTTGTACAGTCCACGTTGTAGGACACGATGAAAATGAACGCTAAGAAACTGGAATTGTTTCTTCTAGAGTAAAGGAATTTTCTACAAAATATTCAACGCGAGTTTTTTTGAATTCACGTGAGCTAAAGAGAATACGATAATCATCAACATGAATTTGATCTTGAATTGTTTTTGCCATCTCATGAGCTTCGTCTTGAGTCTTACAGTGAATCATTGAAAACACGTTGTATGGCCAATCAGGATAGGTAGGTCTTTCATAACAATGACTTACTTGTGGGAATGCGCCCAATTTTGCTCCAACATCAGAGATTTTTTCTTCAGGAACTTTCCAAACTATCATTCCATTAGCAGTAAACCCTATTTGTCTGTGACGTAAAATTGCAGCAAATCTTCGCATAACACCAATATCTTCATAGTATTTCATTTTTTCAAATAATTCATCTTCTGTAATACCAAGATTTGTTGCTGCTTTAATAAAAGGTTCATCAATGATTTCCATGTCCTTTTGTAATTCACGAATAAAGTCTTTGTCTTGTTCAGTTAGTTCAAATTTTACATTTTTAATTTCTTTTTTGTCTTCAGTTGGAGCAACCTCATGTTTTTTGTCTTCAACCATGTCAAGCTTTACACCAATCTTAAAGAGTTGTAAAGTAGGAAGCATTCTGACTTCTTTTATTCCTTTTAGCACATTGAACTTGTCAAGTTCTGTTTTCAAATCAGAACCTGGCGGAACTGCTAAAGTAAACCAGAGATTAAACTGATGATCACGTTCATAATTATGACTAACACCAGGATGACGATTGATTTGGTTTGCAACATATTCTAGTTTATCTGGTTCAATCTCCATTGCAACAAGAGAACTAGTATAACCAAGTTTTCGTGTATCAAAAATTGCGCTTAGCTGTCTTAGTACACCTATCTCTTTTAGATGGTTTAGACGTTCTTTTACAATTTCAGTAGTAGTATTGAATTTTTTTGCGATTGCATCAAATGGTCTTGTTACTAGTGGGAATGTCCATTGAATTTCATTTAGTAATTCTTTGTCTAATTCATCCATTGAAGTCAATATGTCAGTAACTTGCTAATTCAATTAAAAATGTAGCTAGAATTTTACGCATTGATTTTTAATACATAAATAGAAACTGGAATCTTTTTGATCGATGATAGTTGATCTTAACCTTCAAAATAAACTGATAATAGTAATTGGAGGTGGAAATGAGGCACTAAAAAGAATCAATTCCCTACTAAAGCAAGATTATGAAATTCTTGTAATTAGTAAAAAAGTAAATTCTCAGATAAACAAGCTGTCAAAAACAAAGAAAATAAAATTAAAAAAACAAAAAATTACAGATACAAAATTTATCTCAAAATTCAAACCAGATATGATAATTACAACTACAGATAACAGTAACCTTAATCAAAAAATTATCAATGCAGCAAAAAGAAGAAAGATTATCGCATATAGTTCGGATAATCCTGAGGAAAGTGATTTTTCAAATCCTGCAATAATTGATTTTGAAAACATGGTACAAATCGCAATTTTTACAGGAGGTCGTAGTCCTGCAATGTCTAAAAAAATTAAATCAAAATCAGAGAAGGTATTCAAGAAAATTATTACAAAACAGGACATTGCTCAAATCAAAATTCAAAAGATCGCAAGAGAATTGGCAAAAGAAAGAATATCTAATCAAATTCGTAGAAGAGATGCTTTACGTGCTATCATGAATGATAATGAGATTGATCAGTTAATAAAAGACAGACAGGTGAAAAAAGCCGAGAAACGAGCAGTTTCAATATTGAGGAGTTGGGTATGAATCAAAAAATCATCAATGCACGTGTAACTTTTCGTAATTCACCAATACACATTCTTGAACAATTTACAATAAAGGATGAAAAAGATGCTTATGAACAATTCAAGAAACATTCAGGATTAGATGAATGTGTAATCATTCAAACTTGTAACAGAATCGAATTATTTGGAAAATCAAAAACATATGATCTAGAAAAGATCAAAAAAACATGGGCATCAATAACTGGACTAGAGGAAGAAGCATTCAAGGAAAATGTTGAAGTTGAGGAAAACCAAGAAGCACTACATCATCTCTTAAAATTAACATCAGGATTAGACTCGATGGTGTTAGGAGAAGAACAGATTCTTGGACAGATAAAAAATTCAATCACATCTGCAAGAGAAAGAAAAGCATCAGGACAACATCTTAACACATTATTTGACAAAGCAATTAGGATTGGAACTAGAATTAGAAATTCTAGCGGAATTGGCAAGGGAGGAATTTCAGTTGGCTCTATGGCAGTGAAACTTGCAGAAGAAAATATCGATGAACTCAAAACAAAGAAAATTTTGTTAATTGGAACCGGAGAAGTATCAACTCTTGTTGCAAAATCCTTACAACGAAGAGGATATGCATTTGATGTTACAAGTAGAACTCTTTCTAGATCACAGACATTTTGTGAAACAATGGGAGGCAATCCAATCAAATTTGAAGAAGTTCTTTCAGGCTTTGAAAATTATGACGTGTTGTTTGTTGCAACTACAGCCCCATACTTTCTTGTAACATATGATAGAATTACAAACGCAATGCAAGAAAAAAACAAGGGAATGATGATTTTAGATTTGTCAAATCCTAGAACAGTTGATGAAAAAGTTGCAACTATTGGCGGTGTGAAATTGATGAATTTAGACCAGATTGCCGAAATGGTTGAAAAGAACATGAACGCGCGAGCAAACAAGGTAAAAACCATTGAAAATATAATTAATGAGGAAGTATCTGTATTAGAAGCCTCAATGAAAAGACTAGATGCAGAACCGCTGGTAAAAGATGTTTTCAAGAATATTGATAATCTTAGAGCAAAAGAATTGCAAAAAGCACTTCAAATGTTAAATGAAAAAGATGAAGAAAAAATCAAAATTATTGACGAATTAACAAAGGCAGTAGTAGAAAGTATTGTCGCAACTCCTATGAACAACATTAGAAAAGCATCAGAGCAAGGTCAACCTGATGTAGTAGAGTTGGCAGGCAAACTCTTTGACTATAAAAGACAAAAACAGGCGGACTAGGATTATATTTTACCCAAAGAGAATTTCTAACATGTCATTTCCTACAAAACGCCTTCGTAGACTAAGAACATCTGAGAAAATGAGAGAATTAGTGCAGCAAACTACACTTTCTCCAAAAGATTTCATTTGTCCAGTATTTGTCCAAGATCTAAAAACTAGAACCAAAGTAGAATCAATGTCAGAAATTGAAAGACTTCCATTAGACGATGTTAATGACGAGGTAGGAACAATCAGTGATTTAGAAATCTCTGCAATCATGTTATTTGGAATTCCTACACAAAAAGACGATGCAGGTTCTTCTGCTTTTGATGATAATGGAATTGTTCAAAAAGCAATATCTCAGATAAGAGAGAATTTTGGAGACAAAATGGTGATAATGGCAGATGTATGTCTATGTCAATTTACATCCACAGGACATTGTGGAATTATTCAAGGAAACAAAATTGATAATGATACAAGTTTGGATACACTTGCAAAGATTGCTGTTAGTCAAGCAAAAGCAGGAGTTGATACAGTTTCTCCATCTGCAATGATGGACGGACAAGTTGCAGCTATAAGAAAAGCACTTGATGAAGAAGGATTCAAAGATGTTTCAATAATGTCTCATTCAGCAAAACATCGTTCAAACTTTTATGCACCATTTAGAGACGCAGCAGAATGTGCACCAAAGTTTGGAGACAGAAAAACATACCAGGTTCCATTTACTAACGCTAGAGAAGCTATGATGGAAGTAGAGACAGATATCAATGAAGGAGTAGACATTGTAATGATAAAACCTGCATTAGCATATTTGGATTTGATTGCAGAAACAAGAAGAAGATTCAACGTTCCTGTTTCAGCATATAGTGTTTCTGGAGAATATGCCATAGTAAAAGCTGCAGCACAACAAGGATACATCAATGAAAAAAACATCACAGAAGAGATACTGTACTCTATCAAAAGAGCAGGTGCAGATATGATGGTAACATATTTTGCAAAATCAGCTGCAAGATTCCTTCAAGAATCATGAGAAACGACGAACGTTTTGAGATTGAAAGAGCATTTGACTTATTGCCACATGTGGTAGGCTCAAGTTGGGCATCAGTTTGGTTTAGAATGAAAGGAAACAAGCATCCAACAAGAGAAGAATTTCGAGAAAAGACAATCGAATATCTAAAAATGATGGAACCAATCTTTGAATCTTATCCAAAGGAAGAAGAATTTGCAGCTATTCAAAAATACATTGATTTTAGAAAAAATGAAGAATATGAGAAAATAAAATCAGGTTTAAACAAAGAGATTGAAAAACGATACGACAGATATGTTGATTATGGTTAGAGTTCTTGTTTTAGTTGTTTCAGGTAATTCTTTAGAACTTTAGTTCTCTGTTTTGCTTCAGTTTTTCCAGATTTTGTATTCATCAAGGATTCAAGTGTAAGTAATTTTTGAAAGAAATGATCAACGGTCCAAATTTGGTCATTAGGAGAACGAGATTTACAGAAGGGATCATCAATATTGTAAAATGGTCGTTTTAATGAACCTCCAGTAGCAAAGACTCTTGCAATTCCTATTGCCCCTAATGCATCTAATCGATCAGCATCCTGTAGTATTTTTCCCTCAATAGTTGCAGGGGTTTTTTTCTGTGAAAAACTATGATCACGAATTGCGTCAGAGATAATTTCAATCTCGTCTTCAGAATAATCATATTTTTTTAAGATTTGTTTTGATTTTTTGGCACTCTCAATTGAGGACATTTTTGCGCGTTTATGAGATTTTGGATATGAAACAATATCATGTAACAATGCAGCACTTAGAACCAGCTTCTCATTTGCTTTTTCTTTTTTACAAATTTTTTGTGCATTTTTGTATACTCTCATAATATGCTCAAAATCATGTGCAGAGTCATTTTCCATTATTTTTTTTACATCTGTTTTTAGAGAATTGAGAACTTTCATTTAGAATCTCCAAATTTTGGGTTTGACAAATTTTAGTTTTTTCTGAGTAATTAATACTGTCCAGTTTACAGATGCAAAAAGAACAATCACGCCAATTCCAACTGCATCAATTATCAAAATTCCGGTAAGTCTATCCTCAAATATCTCCAAAAAGGGAGCCAAAACGGCATTTCCAAAGTATATCATAATTATGTAAGAAATTACTCGTCCAAACCAAAATCCAACGTAGATTCCAAAGCTTTTGGCACGCATGAGGCCATATGTGATAAACAAGAAATTACTGGGAAGTGGAGTTGCACCAAACAGAAAAGAGGCGATAACATGGCCATACTTTTTGTTATTCAGGTATTCTCCAATAATGTCAAGATTAGATTTTTGTTCTTCGCCTACAAATCGTCTAAACAATCCACTAATTTTTTTTAGAAAATATCTTCCAATAGTTGCTCCAGTTGCACCAACCACTGCCAAGATGAAAATATTCAGGCTTGGGTCTAGCAGATAAAATGATGTCAAAACAATCCAACTAGGCGGCATTAAGATTGGAGAAGCATTTACCCCAATCAGAACCAGAAATATTCCAAAATACGAATACTCTCCAAAAAATTCAAAGATATCTACCATTTTTCTATGATCTTGTGACTTTTTTTGCTTCTAAACCCTTGTATCTTGGTTTAGTCAAGAAGAAATTTCATTATGATCCTAAAAATTAAAAAAATTTCATGTTTTTCAAAACAATGATCACAGATTACAACAATTAGGATCATTTATGCAATATCTTTATAAGCAAATTACGCCTAAATTTAAACATGTCCGAGGTAGTTTGGAAGTGTTTTAGATGCAATCTATCTTTCAAGGACGAACAAGTTGCTGAAATGCATAAACAAATTTCAAACCATTCAGTGACAAAAGAGAGAGCACTAGTTGTATAATTTCAAAATTTTCTGAATTTGATTTTAAGATAAATAATGCAGAGGGTGGGATTTGAACCCACGAACTCCTAAGAGAAGGGATTTCCTATTTTGAGGATCTTGAGTCCCTCTCGGTTGACCGGGCTTCGATACCTCTGCAATGAGATTGGATAATGTCCATTATTTTTCAATTTCTATTATGAAAAAATCAAAAGTGATCCATAGTTTGGCAGTTTTTTGACAAAGCTTATAATTGCGCAAATTTGATTCAAAAATAATGGCAGAATACATACCAATTTCACAAGCAAAAACAATGCGAAGTGGAGTAAATGTTGAAGCAGAAGTCATTAGTAAGCCAGAACCACGAACTGTAAATCTCAAAAGTGGTGGAACTATAGACGTTTGTGATGCAGTAATAGCTAATGAAGACAAATCAGAAGAAAACCAAATGAAACTAACATTATGGGGAGATGACATAAAAGCTGTAGAAATTGGAGACAACGTAAGAATCACAAATGGTTACACTAATGAATTCAAAGGCGAAGTTTCCTTAACAAAAGGGAAATTCGGAAACATGGAAAAAATTTAATCCTCAGTAAATTTTTCTTTCTATATTTTATAATCTAATGATGATTACCGTCTAGATTTCTTTTTGGTTACTTTCTTCTTAGCTGCCTTTTTCTTTGCTGGTTTCTTTTTAGCTGCTTTCTTCTTTGCTTTCTTTTTAGTTACTTTTTTCTTAGCTGCCTTTTTCTTTGCTGGTTTCTTTTTAGCTGCTTTCTTCTTTGCTGCAGCTCTCTTTTTTGCAGCCTCACGTTGTTTTTCTAACAATTCTTGGAATTTCTTAGATGCCTTTTCTAATGCTTTTTTGGCAGATTCTTCTGCTCTAACACGTAATTCTAACTGTTTGACAAATTTTTCAGCTGCTTTGTGACTGGTGGTCATGGTTTCACGCAAAGAAGGCTTGGATTTTGTCTGTTTTTGGATTTTTGTGGTAATTTTGGATTTAATTGTATCAAATTTAGCCACATCTTCGGCTATCTTTTTGGCAGTCTTTTGTCTGCTTTTGATTTCAGAAACTAATTCTTGAATATGATCATTTAATGAACGCAATCTAGCTTCAGCATTTGCTTTTTCATCAGGGTTATCAGAAAATTCAATTTCTTGTTTGGCTTGTTCAACTGCTTCATTTTCTATAGTCAGTCTTTCTTGGGCAGTTGCTAGAAGTCTACCAATACTCTCTAACTGAGAAGTCTTTTGATTGATGGTTGTTGAAACATCAGAAACATCTTCACGTTCAGATTCGATTTTCTTATCTATGGTGTCTAGACCAGAAGTAGATCGTCTTTCAGTAGAACGGACCTCTTTTAGCTGTTTTTCAGCTTTTTTCCTAAGTTTTGTTGCTTCTTGTTTCTTTTGACGTAGTTGAACTACTAATTTTTCTAGCGATGCCAACGAATCAATCAAAACATAGGAGTTGATTAAGTTATGGATATAATCATGATTTGACTTTCCAGTTAAGAAAATTAACTAATCTTGATCGCAAAAATCATTTTTTAAAAAATATTAGTTAAGGGATTTCATTAAAAATATGGATTTTCATCCAAAAGATTTACCAATAGCAAAAACATATGATCTAAAAGACGAAAAAGATGCTTCTGAAGCAGTTGAAAATATGGTAAAACTTGGTTTCAAAGATCGAGATGAGGGATTCAAGGTCTTAATGCCAAAAGAATCAAAGATTGCAAAAAGAATTGGATATACTGTAACAACTGGAGTTACAAAGGGATTAAGACAAAAAAATGAAATTCGGGATGTAAGATATTGGACATATCATCATGATGATGAACATTATGCAATAGTTCTGATAAGCAACACTAGTTTAGAAAAACTAGGTTTTTGATTTATCAAAGATTTTGTATATTTTTGTTCTATTTGCCAAAACACCTGCCAACATTATTCCAATAACTGAGCCGCCAATTACATCCATTGGATAATGTTGTAAAACATAGATTCTGCTTAGGGATATCATGACAGGATATAGGAATAGTAAATACGCACCTCTGGGGAATCGCTCAGATAGAGCATAGCCCAAAATTATGCCAAAAATCATGGCTCTTGCAGCATGACCTGAAGGATATGATGCATCAAAACCACCTTCACAGAAGAGTGCAAATGTATCTCGGCTAATTTCAACGGGGAATTCTACACCTTCAAATTCAAAATCAGGTCTGTCTCTATCAATTCCACATTTGATGTATCCTGTAAGTAGAGTCGAAATTACAATAAGTATCATCAATGTAATTCCAATTCTACGAGTTTTGGGGATAATTAACATCAAAATACCAAAGCCCATCATGTAAAATGCGTCACCACTTTCTGTGATGTACTGCATGAACAGGTCAACTGTGGGATTTCCAACATTTTCTGCAAAGAATCCAACAACGCTTTGATCAAAACTTTCAGTTACATCATAATACACCAAGGCAGTTAGAATAAGAAACAATATTGTAAGTAATATAAAAGAACGCGACCGTATATCAAAAAGCCAATTTTGCAATTAATTAAACCTCAAGTATACATCTTTTAATTTTTATCAATAAATGAATCATAGCAATCATAGTTTGAAATAAAATTTGAGAAAATAATTCTGATCGGCTCAAAGAATTTAACCAAGTGCATAATAGAAAGGGCGTGAAGGTGCTTACGCTTGATGACTTTGACCTAAAAGGTAAGACCGTTTTTTTGAGGGTAGATATGAATTGCCCAATTGATCCTGAAGCAATGGAGATTTCTGGAACCAAAAGAATTGAGGAAGCCATTGAGACATTAGAATCACTTGAAGATGCCAAGGTTGTTGTCGCATCACATCAGGGAAGGGTTGGAAACAAGGATTATACTGGAATGGACAAACATGCCAAAGTTCTTGAGAAATTAATGAATAAAAAAATAAAATATGTCGAAGATGTGATTGGAGAATCTGCACAAAATGCAATTAAGAATTTAGAAAATGGAGATATTTTACTTTTAGATAATCTCAGATTATGTGCTGAAGAAAATTATGAATTTTCTCCAGAAGAAGCTGCAAAAACAATTATGGTTAGTCGTTTATCCAAATTGTTTGATCTTTGTGTGCTGGATTCATTTCCAAGCGCTCATAGATCACATCCATCAATTGTTGGTTTTCCACAAGTTTTGCCTGCATGTACGGGAAGAATTGTAGAAAGAGAAGTTAGAAATCTAGATGAGATAATGACAGTAGCCAAAGCACCACATGTTATAGTTCTTGGAGGTTCTAAGATTCCAGACAGACTCGAAGCCATTAAATTATTAATTCAAAACGGTCGTGCTGATCATGTTTTGTTAACTGGATTAATTGGAAATGTGTTCATGCGGGCACAAGCCAGAATCAAATCAGCTTTGGGTGTAAAAAGGGAAGAAGAGATGGTAGCAAAAGCACACACTTTGATTGGTGAATATCCTGATGTTTTTGCCACTCCAGTAGATATTGCAATTGACAAAGATGGGGAAAGAGTAGAGATGGATGTAAGAGAGATGGGGAAAGGAGATAGGATTTATGATTTAGGTCCAAAGACTGTAGAATATTATTCAAAATTAATTGCAGGTGCGGGAACAGTTTTCATCAGTGGTCCTGCAGGATTTTTTGAGAAAGACAATTTTAGATTTGGAACTAAAGAACTGTTAAAAGCAATTGCAAATTCAATGGCAACTACCATTGTTAGTGGAGGACACCTTACAACTGCATTAAAGCAAGAAGGATTGGCAGACAGAATTAATCATATCAGTACAGCTGGAGGAGCATTAGTTCTTTATCTGACAGGTGAAAAGCTACCAATGATCAATGCATTGGAAGAAGCTGCAACAAAACACAATTCTAAATAGAAGATTTGCAAGAAGGGTTTGGACAGGTTCTTTCTTTAGATGAACCTAGATGGATATCGTTATTGCAAGCATTACAATGAAGTTTTTCAACGGGATCAAATAGTTTTAGATGGATTGTAGTAAAATTCTGTGCAATATTTCGTGCAAGACCAGAATCACATAGCTCGTTGATGAAACTTTCAACGTCGTCAATTATCCAGGAAGGATCGATGTCACCATTTGTTTTTAAAATTTCAAAAATTTCATCATTTGTGAATATAGTATCAACATCATTGAATTTTTCAAAAATTATTTTTCGTATTTGGAGAGCTACTGGAGTGGCAGGAGTAAAATCACTCATACTAGTACAGATTTGCTGCCTCGTCTTTTAGTTTATCCACATCTTGGGAATCTTTTAGATGCTGACCAAGATAGGTATAGAGAGCAGATTTTAGTACCTTCAATGAAAGCAAAGCACATTTTATTCGAACGGCTTGAAGATGTTCAAGGCCTAATTCACTTAAAACATCATTTTTCTCAATATTTCTTACATCATCAAGACTCTTTCCTTTAGTGATTTCAGTCAAGACAGAAGAACATGCCATACAAATTGCGCAACCTCTTCCATGGAATTTGATATCAGTAACTTTGTTGTCATCAATTTTCATATCAATGTCAATACTGTCACCACATAATGGGTTTGAATCATGAAAAGTTACATCATGATCTTCAATTTTCCCAAAGTTTACAGGATTTCTCGAATAATCAACTATCATTTCATGGTAAATGTCTGCATTACTACTCATAGCTTAAACACCTCAGCCACTTTATTTAATGAATTGACTAGAACGTCAATGTCTTCTTTTGTGTTGTAAATGTAAAAACTAGCTCTTGATGTGGCTGCAACATTTAGTCGCTCCATCAGAACTTGTGCACAGTGATGACCTGAACGAACTGCAATTCCTTCCTCATCAATAATTTGTGCGACATCATGTGGATGGACATCTGCAAAATTAAAGGAAATTACGCCACCACGTTTTGAAATATCGTTAGTACCATAGATATGAAGCCCTTTGACTTTGGATAATTTCTCAATAGCATATTTTGTTAGTTCAATTTCATGTTCTCTAATGTTATTCATTCCAATTTTTGTAAGATAGTCAATTGCTGCTCCAAATCCTACAACATCTGCAATGTTTGGAGTTCCAGCTTCAAATTTGTATGGCAAATCATTCCAAGTTGTTTCATACTTGTGAACTTCTCGGATCATATCACCACCTCCATGAAATGGACTCATGGTCTCTAAGACTGATTTTCTAACCCATAAAATGCCAATTCCAGTAGGACCCAACATTTTGTGGCCAGAAAATGCGAAAAAGTCACATCTTAATTTTTCAATGTCAACTTTCATGTGAGGAATAGCTTGTGCTCCATCAATTAGTGTAAGAACTCCTGCTGCCTTACATTTTGCAATAATTTTTTCAGCATCAGTAATTGTTCCTAAAACATTAGACATGAGACTAAAGGTAACTAGTTTGACTTTACCAGTTGCAAGATACTTGTCAAGATCATCTAGGATTAACTCACCATTATCATCCATTCCAATGTATTCTAATTTAGCACCTTTCTCTTGAGTGACGAGTTGCCATGGAACTATGTTGCTATGGTGTTCATATTCAGTTGTAACAATAATGTCTCCTTCTTTGATGTAAGGTCTTCCCCAAGCATACGCTACTAGATTAATTGCTTCAGTTGTGCCTCTAACGAAAATAATTTCTTGTCTATCTTTGATGTTAACAAAATTTGCAACTTTATCTCTTGTTGCTTCGTATGCTTCAGTTGCTTCTTCTGCTAATGCATAAACTGCTCTATGAATATTTGCATTGTGATTTCGATAATAATCATTAATTGAATCAATTACTTGATTTGGTTTTTGTGTTGTAGATGCATTATCAAGATAAACAAGAGGTTTGTTATCTCTAACAGTTCTTTCAAGTATTGGGAAATCTTTTCTTAAATTTTCAAAAGATGATTGTGTACTCTGCATTTCTAAACCTCCACGTAAATTTCATTGTCGTCTATTTTAACATTGTACACATTAAGTGGTTTTTCAGCAGGAAGATTTTGAGGTTCGCCATTCTCTAGATTAAAAACAGAAAGATGTAATGGACATCTAACACCTTCATCACTTAGAAAACCAGTTGAAAGATCTGCAACAGCATGTGTACAAATCAAATCAGTTGCGTGAATTTTCCCTTTTAGATTTGCCAAGAGAATTTTCTTATCATCATGCGTAAATCCAAAAAGTTGACCTTCTTTTACTTGCTCTAAATTACAAGCCTTTATCCATTCAGACAAAAAAATCACCTATACTTGTAGTGTTGTTCGATTTCGGCGTCTTCGTTGTAACGTGTCTCTTCAACTTCAACAAACTTTGCTAATTCTTCATCGGTGTTGATAGTGAGTTCACGGTTATCCCATTTTGATTCAATAAGATAAGCAATCCAAGCTCGAACCTGGAAAGACATTTTTCTAGAAAGGGGTTCTAAGAAACCTTCAACAATTGTTCTTTCAGCTTCTTCATGACTAAGACACCTAGTTTTAAGGTAGAAGATTTGTTCCTCATCAATTTGAGCAACAGATGCAGAGTGTGTGGCTTTAACATCATTAGTAAAGATCTCCAATCCTGGGATTGCGTCTGATTTTGCATCCTTGTCTAAGAGGATTGAACGTCCAGACAAGAATGAGTTGGATTTTGCAGCATTTTCTTTAATTCTAATCATTCCTTTGAACAGAGATTTTGATTTGTTTCTAAGAATTGATTTTTCAACAACTCTTCCTTCTGTTGCAGGACTTTCATGGTTGACATTTGTTTGAATGTCAAAGGATTGTTCATTGTTTCCAAAAATCACTTCAGAATCATTTGATGATGCGCCAGTGCCATTTAGGAAGTAGTCAATCTTGTATCTTGATAACATAGAACCAAACAATCCAGAATACCAATTCACATTGGCATCTTGTGCCAAGTCAGTTTGTCTGGTTGAAAAGTTTACTGCGTGTTGATCCATCATTTGTAGTGTTGTAATATCGAGTTGTGCATTTGCAGCAAGGTTTGTGTGTAATAATTCAAGATATGCTTGTTGTGTTTCTAATTTTGGTGAGTATAATTCTTGAACAATTGTTGCTTTGCTACTTTCATCTGCAAAAATTACATTTCTTGCAATCGTAGATAATCCGTCTTCAGATAAACATGAAAGGAAATGAATCGGTTTATCTAAGATTAGATTTCGTGGAATGTGAATGAACACTCCTGAATTAAAGGCTGCATTGTTTAATGCTGTAAATTTATCATCTTTAGAGTTTGAATCTTCTAGTGCTTTTTTTACAAGTTCCGAATTATTTGTAATTGCATCTTCTAATGAGGAGATAACAAGTCCTTTTGATTTTAGATCATCAGGTAGATTGATTTTGTGAATATATGTTCCAATTTGAATAATGCATATTTCATTTTCTAATTCACCTAATCTTTTACTAAGAAAACTTGGAACGGTTTCTGTAGTTGAGGCAGAAAGAGATACTTTGTCAGGATCCATCTTTTTGGCATCAGTGTATTTGTTGTATAATGGAGACATCTCAATTGGTAGACTATCATAAACAGATAGAGAATTGTTTCTGTAATCTTTTAGCCAGTCTGGTTCATTTCTTGATGAGGAAATCTCATCGATGTGGCTTTTGTCAAGTTTTGAAAGAGTTTGAGACATGATTAATCAAAATGAAATTGGGAGTCTATCCCACAGAGTCGTCCATCTCTAGTTTGATGAGTCTGTTTAATTCAACAGCGTATTCCATTGGTAATTCTTTGGTGAATGGTTCCATGAATCCATTGACAATTAATGACAATGCTTCTTCTTCTGTGAAACCTCTACTCATCAGGTAGAAGATTTGTTCATCACCAATCTTTCCAACTGTTGCCTCATGAGTGATTGTTGCATCCTCTTGATTGATTTCCATGTATGGATAGGTGTCAGTCTTTGAGGTGTCATCTAATAGCAAGGCATCACATCTTACAGTGGATTTTACGTTTGTAGCACCTTTGGCCACATTAAGTAATCCTCTGTAAGTGGAACGACCATCTAATCTGCTTACAGACTTTGATGTGATTTTAGAGGTAGTATTTGGTGCTAAATGAACCATTTTTGCGCCTGTATCTTGGTGTTGTCCTTTTCCTGCAAATGCGAT
This sequence comes from Candidatus Nitrosopumilus sp., assembly GCA_965215075.1. GTDB lineage: Archaea > Thermoproteota > Nitrososphaeria > Nitrososphaerales > Nitrosopumilaceae > Nitrosopumilus. The sequence goes on along the minus strand of OZ244033.1, from coordinate 1,041,114 downwards.
GGACAAAGTTTCACCATATGCTCTTTCACCCATAAGATAAACACCGGGATACTTCATTGTTAGTTTGCTTCCAATGTTTCCGTCAATCCATTCAACTGTTGCACCTTCATATGCATAAGCACGTTTGGTTACAAGATTGTAAACATCGTTACTCCAGTTTTGAATTGTTGTGTATCTTAGTTTTGCGTCTTTGTGTGCAACGAGTTCTACAACTGCAGAGTGAAGAGATTCTGAAGAATAGACAGGAGCAGTACATCCTTCAATGTAATGTACTTCTGCACCTTCATCTACAATGATCAATGTTCTTTCGAATTGACCAATGTTTTCTGCATTAATTCTAAAGTATGCTTGTAAAGGCATGTCAACTTTGACACCAGGTGGAACATAGATGAAAGAACCGCCACTCCAAACTGCGCTGTTTAATGCTGCAAATTTGTTATCCTCTGGAGGAATTACTTTACCAAAGTATTTTTTGAAAATTTCTGGTTGTTCTTTAAGAGCTGAATCGGTATCTAAGAAAAGAACTCCTTGTTTTTGCAAATCGTCTCTCAAGTTATGATATACAACTTCAGATTCGTATTGTGCACCAACGCCTGCTAAGAATTTCTTTTCAGCTTCTGGAATTCCAAGTTTGTCAAAAGTATTTTTGACGTCTTCTGGTACATCATCCCAGTTCTTTTCTGTCTTTTCAGATGCTTTTGCATAATAATAGATATTTTGGAAATCAATTACACTAAGATCTCCACCCCAAGTTGGCATTGGTTTTTGCATAAAAATTTCATAAGAACGTAATCTAAAGTCAAGCATCCATTGTGGTTCTTCTTTCATTTTGCTGATGCCAATTACAGTTTCCTTAGTCAAGCCTTTCTTGCTAAGGTGGACATACATCTCAGTAGAGTCCTTAAAATCATATTTTGAATAATCCATGTCAAGATTTTCAGTAGCCATGAGCAAAATAACCCCGTTATATTATAAATACATGAGGAAAAATAGGCACAGCTAAATAGCTCGAGCTAAATTTTTGAGGTTAGAGAATCTATTTTTTGGATTTCTTCTTTGACTTCTTTTTGCTCTTTTTTACTTTCTTTGACTTTTTCTTGACTTTCTTTTCTTTTTTCTTTTCCTTCTTCTCTTTCTTTTTTTCTTTCTTGTCTTCTATTTCGATTTCAATTTCAATTTCTGTCTCTATTGGTTTTTCACAATGAGGACATGTGATGTGGATCTTCTTTTCAATTTCATATTCCATAGTTTGATATAATTTCCAAAGTATTAGAATCTGATCATAGATTATGCAATAGTGAGAGTATTTTTCATTGCATCAAATGAGCCAGCAACAGTATGTACTTGTGCTACTGTATTTTTGACATTGAACTTTTTTAATTCATCTGCTGTAAATGGTCCAATAGACACTACAGATAGTTTTGAAAGATTATCAAGCAAAACATTATTTTCATAATCTTTGGACATTATTTCAAAGAATCCTCGTACAGAGGATGCACTCGTAAACACAATTCCATCAACTTTGTTTTGAGAAAATAATTCTCTAAAACCATTCCATTGAGTGGTATCTCTAAATGCACAGACATCATAGAGGTGAATCTCTAATACATCAATTCCTATCTTGTTAAGAAGTTCCTTAAGGAATGGGGTGGAGGCACCACTACGTGGGACAATTATTTTTTTTCCTACAGCGTTTAGTTTTGTAAATTCTTCCCCAACACCTACTGAAGAAAATGTATTTGCAGGTTGATGATTAACTTTGATTCCTTCATTTTCAAGAGCGATAGTGGTTTTTGGTCCTACTGACATCACAGTTGTGTTTGCTACTGCTAATTGTAATTTATCAAGTTTACCAGCTTGTTTAGCAGTATCAAATAGTAGTTTAACTGCTTTTGAGCTCATAAAAACAGAATAATCAGGATTATATTTTTCAATAGACTCTAAAAATTCATCTACAATTTTCTCTCCTTTACTGACTAGTTCAATCGTAGGTAGTGGGATAGGAGTAGCTTTGTTTTGTTCAGCAAGTTGGATAAATTCAGAAGAGTCATCTTTTGAACGAGTTATTGCAATAGTTTTTCCATCAAGCATTATTTCCACCCTATAGTTTCAGAAAGATCTACCACATCACCAATTATGATGTTTGTGGGAGGAGTGATTTTGTTTGCTTTGACTTTTTTTGCAATGTTAGTAACGATACCTTTGATCATTCTTTGTTTAGAAGTAGTTCCATTTTGAATTACAGCAACAGGAGTATTTTTATTCATTCCACCAGCTATTAGTTGCTTACAAATAATATCAATTCTAGACAAACCCATCATAATTACAATAGTGTCTACAGATTTTGCAAGTTTCTTCCATTTTACAATCTCCTTTTTCTTTTCAGGATCTTCATGTCCTGTTACAAAGACTACAGATGAAGCATGTTTTCTGTGAGTTAATGGAATACCTGCATAAGTTGCAGAGCCAATTCCAGAAGTAATTCCTGGAACAATTTCATATTTTACTTTATTTTCTTTTAGAAATTCTGCTTCTTCCCCACCACGTCCAAAAATTATTGGGTCGCCACCTTTTAGCCTAACAACATTTTTTTTGGACTTTGCATACTTTACCATCAAATCATTTGTTGTGTTTTGGTGAGTTGTGTCATCACCTACAGCTCTGCCAACATAGACTTTTTCTGTAGATTTTGGTATCATTGAAATGATTTTTTTGCTAACTAATCTATCATACAAAACAACATCAGCTTTTTTGAGCAATTCTACTGCTCGCAATGTTATCAGTTTACTGTCTCCAGGTCCTGCTCCAACAAGATACACTTTTCCAGTCATGACTTGTTCCATTCCTCCACTTTTTCTCTCCAATTTAATGCAAGATCATTTACTCCTTTCTCACGTAATTCTTCTCCTGCACTTTTGCCAAGTGATTGAGGATCATTTTTGTCACCAGTCTTGTTTACTTGTAATGATTTTTTGCCATCTACAGAAAAGGCAATTACAGTTAGAGTCATCTCAGAACCATTTGATTTTGCATAAGCACCTACAGGAAATCTGCATCCAGAATCAACGTAATCAGACAAGGCTCGTTCTGCTTCAATTTCTAATCTAGAATCAGGATCCTCTATTGTTTTTAGCATCGATATTGTTTGAGAATTATCTTTTCTTGCAACAATTGCAATTGCACCTTGTCCTGGAGATGGAGAAAAATCATCAATAGATAAAGGAGTAGACTTTACATCAACCCCCAATCTAGAGATTCCTGCTTGAGCTAAAACAATCGCATCATAATCTTCTCCAGATGCTTTTCTAATTCGAGTTTCAATGTTGCCACGAATTGGTTTTACTTTGACATCATCTCTTTTTTGCATTATCTGAACAGCTCTTCGTAGTGAGCTAGTACCAATAACTGCTCCTTGGTTAATAGAATCAAGTGTTGAGCCGTCTGGTGAAATAAAAACATCATTGACTGCCTCACGTTTTGGAATGCATGCTAAAACAAGACTACCATCTAGTTGAGATGGAACATCCTTTAGACTGTGTACAGCAAAATCAATTTCCTTTTGGGCTACTGCTCTATCAATTTCTTTTTCAAAGATTCCTTTTTGATCTATTGTAAATAATGGTCTACTATCAGTATCGCCTTTAGTAGTAATAGGTTTGATTTCAAATTCTGTGTCAGGATTTGCTTTTTTTAGTTCAGATATTACCAGATTTGTCTGAGCTATGGACAGTTGACTACCACGTGCACCAACTATGTACTTCAATTTTTCACCGACTTTAAAGCTGCATGGTATGCATCAAGAGTCTTGTTTAGATCTTTTTCAGTATGAGCATCAGATAAGAAGACAACTTCGAATTGAGATGGTGCAATGAATATTCCTTTTTTCAGTAAAGTTTTGAACATTTTTTGGAATTTTTTTGCATTAGCATTTTTTGATGTCTCATAATCAACTACAGGTTTGTTTGTAAAGAAAATCTGGAACATTGAGGCTGTAAAGTTGATTTGGTGAGGGATTTTCATGTCTGTTACCATATCATCCAAGGCAGTAGCAAATAACAGATTAAATCCTTCAAGTTTAGAGTAGAGTTTGTTTTTGATTTTGTTTATTGTCTTAATTGAGCTAATTGCAGCACTCACTGCTACAGGGTTTCCTGCAAACGTACTTGCTTGATAGACCTTACCTCCAGGAGAAAGCAAATCCATAATCTCTTTTTTTCCTCCAACTGCAGCTATTCCAAAACCATTGCTAAGTGCTTTTGCCATTGTAGTAATGTCAGGTTTTATTCCAAAATGTTCTTGTGCGCCACCAGGTGCAACTCTAAATCCAGTTACAACTTCATCAAAAATTAGTGGAATGTTATTTTCTTTAGTAATTTTTCTCAAGTCATACAGGAAATTTTTTTTAGGTAAAATCAATCCCATGTTTGCAAGTATTGGTTCAACAATGACTCCTGCAATGTCTTTGTTTTTTTGAATTGTTTTTTGTAAATCTTCAATATTGTTGTATTGTACAACCAAAGTATTTTTCGAAACTTCATCTAATCCTCCATCAGAAACTGAGACTCCTTGATGTGCAGCGCCAGAACCTGCTTTTACCAAAACAGAATCATGTGCACCATGATAACATCCTTCAAATTTTATTATTTTTTTCTTCTTTGTAAAGCCCCTTGCTAATCGTATTGCAGTCATTGTGGCCTCACCACCAGTGTTTACCAATCTTACTTTTTGAACAGATGGAAAATTTCCAACAATTAATTTTGATAATTCAATTTCAGCTTGAGTAGGAGTACAATACAGAGTTCCTTTTGATAGTTGTTTTGTAACAGAAGTTATGATCTCGTTTCGTCTATGTCCTAAAAGTAATGCTCCATAACCATTGCAAAAGTCAATGTATTGATTGTTTTCTTCATCCCAAATATAAGCACCATTTGCTTTTTTTGTAAAGAATGGATATGGTTCAAAATACCTAACAGGGCTATTGACACCTGAGGGAATCACCGTTTTAGAATCTGAAAATAGCCTTGAATTTTTCAATATCATAGTCTAAACTAGGTCATTATTATTCGTAAAAGACTAATTTTCAGGCGTGAATTAAGAATAGAGATATTCATCAGATTTTTCTTTTTTACACCAACAGTTTGGACTACATTGAAAATTTACATTTTCAGCCAATAAATCACCTGTTGTTTTTCTCCCTATCATTGCATGTTTGATGAACCGTCTGGGTAGATTCTTTTACGACTTGCTTATGATGTCTGCTACTTCTTTTGACAATAAGAGTTTTGAAAATGAGAAATTGTCATGCTCAAGGAAGGCAGTAGCAGTCATTGGTTATAATACGATAAAATTCAATAAAACACAATTGCTATTATTTTCTGTAATCAACTAAAAATTTGTAATCTATATAGAAATTTACTTTAATTTGTTACATATATCATCACAGTAAGGACAAAACAATACATCGTTTGAAAATTTTCCTCTTCGTAAAATTTCAGTTTCACCGTTTCCACACTTTTGACATTTGATTTTCTGCATAATCTATCAAATAATTTGAGATCTAAAAGAACATCCTAAATGATTTACAGTAAATATGTAAAAAAATTTTAAAAAATATAGATTCAGGATTATTATCAGGCTAAAATAATTTTAGAGCAATCATGGTATCTAGGTAATGTTTTTTCATTACACTTACTGCAAATTTCTTGTAACAAAATATTACAATTTTTACATTTTAAATAATTTTTAAGAATATATCCACATCTTCTACAATTTTCATCAGGCATTATTGTGGAATAGGGTTTTTTGTTCGCCACTCAAAATCTCTAAGCATGAATGTGATTCTTTTTCCAAGGTAGTTAGGAATTACATCTAAATCGGACATAACAAAAAGTAAACCTTCAGAATATGGAAAAAGAAATTCAAAAAGGGTTTCACGTTGAAGAATAATACAGTCAAGAGGGCCAATCAAATCATCAAAGTCCATGCACAGGGAAGTTTGAAGTGTTCTTTGCATGAAAAACATTTCAGTTTCTTGTTTTGAAAGATTTGAAATTACTCTGTCATTTTTTACTTTGAATTCAATTACTCTTCCATTCTTGTTGACAGAGGAAACAAAAGTGATATGTTCATTTGAAGCCAAAATTTCTGAACACAGGCGTAAAATTGTCAAATTTTGCTCAAAACTTGAGGGAATCATGTTGTTCCTACGCTTATCCAAAACTAAAGAAAAGCGACTTTAGATTTGGTAAAACTCTGTAATCTATGTAGGCATACATTAGTCTAGGATTTTGTTCTTTGCTTGGCAAATTTATCCTTGAACAAAAACGCAACAGTGATGGTTCCAATAAATGGAGCAGTCCAATACAACCACAAATCACCAAGAGTTCCAGACAATAATGCAGGAGCTAGTGCTCTTGCAGGATTCATGGATGCTCCAGAAATAAAAGCTAGAAACAAAATGTCCAACCCAACAATTCCACCAATTGCAACACCACTAAATCCTTTCAAACCTTTTGTATACACAACATAAAAGATAACACCCATAAGCATTGCAGAAGATAATACTTCAACAGGAAATATCAAAAATAATGAAAAGTCATAGTTTGGAGCATTTGCGCCAAGATTTGCTTTTTCTCCAATAAAATTTAGAACAAAAAAAGAACCCAATAAAGCACCAATAATTTCTGCTGCAAAATAATACACAATCTGAATTTTAGTAATGTGTCTTGTAATGTAGTATCCAATAGTAACAGCAGGATTAAAATGCGCAAGAGAGATTTTTCCAAAAGAATACACACCAATCAATAATGCAATAAATGGTGCAAGAGCTGCAAAAGGAAGTCCTAACTTTCCATCAAATACCTCAGCATCATAAACAATAGAACCTGTAGCAAAAATTACTAGAATAAAAGTTCCAATTAACTCTACAGTAAAAATTTGTAAATTGGAATAGGTCATTAATTATCTTCCTTAAGAGAACAAATTAGATTCATTACTTCTTCTTTGATTTGATCGCGAATCTTTCGTACTTCATCAATTGACTTTTCTTTTGGATCAGAAATGTTCCAATCAAGTACATCTTTTACAAACAATGAGGGACATGATTCTTTATCCATACAACCCATGTTGACAGTCTTGTATGAACTTTCAATCATATTGTTTGATAGTAATTTTGGTTGTTGGTTTTCTAGATCAATTCCAATCTCATTCATTACTTTGACAACTATAAGATTAAGTTGAGATGAAGGAATAGTTCCAGCACTAATTACATTGAATTGTTTTGGAGCATATTTTCTAAAAAATGCCTCAGCCATTTGACTTCTGCCAGCATTTTCCACGCACACAAATAGAATATTCTGAGACTCGCTCATCAATATAATATAAATATCAGTTTATATAAATCTAAATTGATATGAATGGAGTCAGCCTTCTAAAATGTATCTGTGATGAAACTAGGTTTGAGATTCTAGAATTATTACAAAAAAACAAAGAATTGTGCGTAAATGATTTTGTTGAGAAATTAAAAAAAGACCAACCACTTGTTTCACATCATCTAAAGACATTGAAGAGTTGTGGAATTGTAAAATCTAGAGATGAAGGCAAAAAAGCAATGTATACAATTTCAAATAATCAGTTATCGGATTTAATAGCAAATGTCACAAAGACAAGCAAAAAAATTCCAGTTTTGTGTTCAGATGAAAAATGTTGCTAGAATTTCTCTGTTCTGACTACACCAACATCACTAACATAAAGAACTAGAGCAAAATCAGCAAACATTGTTCTTGAGATCTCTTCAATAACATCAGATAGTTTCTCCGCTCTCATTATTACCTCGACTTTAACATTTTTTTCATTTTTTAATCCCTGACCACGTAAACCACGTGCGCCATTTCCTTCTACCTCATAAGTGGTATAACCAGTAATATCATGTTTCTTTAAAATTTCAAGAATATTTTTTTGTGCAAGAATCTCACATGTAATAGTTAGTAGTTTTACATTGTATAGTTTCATCGAAATACCTCGGTAACTTGTTGGAATAAGTCTATCGCTCCTTCTCCAGTATGAACAAATGTAGATATTGTAAATAGAATTGGCAATGTGACAATGATGTTAAAAGGAAATGTAATTCCTAAGGCAGATGTTATGTATAGACTAGGTTTTGCCTGTGGAATTGCATAGCGTAAAACTGCTGGAGCTGCAATAAAGGATGCACTGGCCATCAATAATCCAAACATAACTGCGCCTCCTATGCTCAATCCCAATACAGTTGCAACTAGAACACCAATTGTTCCATTGAATACAGGTATAATTACAGCAAACGCAGTAAGAAAAACGCCTACTTTTTTAATATCTTCTAGTCTTTGACCTGCTATAATTCCCATTTCAATCATGAAAATTACTAATGCTCCAGTAAACATTTCATCAAAAACAATCTTAATAGATTCAAAACCATCCTCACCAATTATGTAACCAATTACAATACTGCCTAGAAGAATGACAATGGCTTTTCCGGTAATAGATTCACGTAATACTTGGGAAAGTTTTGTTTTTGTTTGACTTAATCCAACATCTATTTCAGCAGAGTCATTATCTCCAAAAGATTGTTTCTTGGCTTTGATCTGTTTTGAGACTGCCATATTTGTCATAAATATAGCTAAAATGAATGCGAGTGGTTCTAACACTGCAAGAATTGCTGCAATGTATCCTTCAGAAGTTACTCCTTGATTTTTCAAAAATGATAAACCAACTGAGAAATGTACTGCGCCTACTGCACCATAAGTTGATGCTAATGCATAAGAATCAAAAAGATTGAATTTTCCTAATCTTCTCAAAATTTGGTAATGATTCAAAGTAAACAAAAGTGAAAGACCAATTGCAACTAACATTGGAATCAACATGTTTTCAAATCCAGTATTTCTCATCTCTATTCCTCCATGAAGTCCAATTGCTGCAAGAAGATAGATTGGTAAAAATTCTGAAATTGCCTCAGGAATTTTTAAATCAGACTTTATTCGGGCAGCAATAATTCCAAACAAAAAGAAGAGAATTATTGGAGTAAGAAGATTAGCTTGAATTAATTGTAAAATATCCATTTGAATATTTCAGCAGAATTTTGCTAGAATAAAAACCAAGATAATGATTAATCTTGCTTTGTGTGAGAAGCTATTCGTTCTTCACTAGGTCTGTGTTTTCCAGTGACAATGTAGTTTATTGCGTCACTCATAAACACAGCATGATCTCCAATTCTCTCTAAATATCGCAAAAGTAGAGCCTCAGCCAAAGCACATTTTGTATTATTAGATTCAATTAATTTTGGCAATCTTTCTTTGTAAATTTTGTCAATTACTTTTTCATCTTCACGAATTTTAACTGCCTTTCTTACATCAAGTTCAGCAAAAGATAGTACTGCTTCTTTGATCATGTGTTTTACTTTTTTTGTTGATTCAATTAAAGATGCGTTTGTGCATTCAGAAACATCGCCAAACAAATCTCTTACTTGAGTTATATCGTAAGCATATCTTCCAAATCGTGAAAACGCATAAGATATTTCAGTAGACGAACGAATCATTCTAAAGTCATCTGCAACTGGTTGATATTTTAGAAGCATATCAAATGTCAAGTCTTCAACTTCATAGTATTTTGAACGAATAGAATTTGAAATTTCAAGAACTTTATCCTTAGTGTTTGTGCCATCAAGATAGGAATCAATAGCTAGAGAGACACATTCTATTACCATATCTCCCATCTCAGCCATGATGTAGGATAATTTTTGTAAAGATGGGTCAATTAATCGAGTCATTTAACCAAACTGACCTTGAACATATTTTGCAGTTAATTCATTCTTAGGATCTGTGAAAAGCTTTTTCGTCTCTCTAAATTCAATCAAATCTCCTAGATACATGAAACCAGTATAATCTGATACTCTAACTGCTTGTTGCATGTTATGTGTTACAATAATTATGGTATACTCTTTTTTTAATTCTGTAATTGTTTCTTCAATTTTTTGAGTTGCAATAGGATCAAGAGCTGATGCGGGTTCATCCATCAATAATACTTCAGGTTGAATTGCTAATGCCCTTGCAATACACAAACGTTGTTGTTGACCACCAGAAAGTTCTATCGCAGATTTTTTCAAATCATGTTTTACTTCATCCCAAAGATAGGCCATCTTTAGAGAATCTTCTACAATTTCATTTAGGATTTTTTTATCTCTAACACCATTTAGTTTCAACCCTGCAGTCACGTTATCATAAATTGACATTGTTGGGAAAGGGTTTGGTTTTTGGAATACCATACCAACTTTTCTTCGATGATAAATAGGATCAATTGATTTGTCGTAAAGATCAATATTATCAATCATTACTTTTCCATCAACTTTAGCATTCTTTGTCATATCGTGCATTCTGTTAAGACATCTAAGAAAAGTAGTCTTACCACAACCAGAAGGCCCAATTAATGCAGTGACAGATTTTTCTTTAAACTTCATGGTTACATTTTTGACTGCTTGAATCCCATCATAGCTAATAGTAACATCTTCAGCAATCATTTTGTATTTTTCAGGTTCAGTAGATGCTGGGGGATCAGATGTTACTTGGGATTCCATCTCTACTGGTTTAGTGCTCAATGCTGTCAATTTTTAGCTCCAACTCCTTTGTTAATTAATCGTCCGAATAATCCACTCTTTCCCTTCTTGTTTGCAAAGAAGTAACGAACAGCAAGGTTGATGCCTAAAATGATAAAGATCAGAACTAGAGCCGCACCCCAACCTTGGAGTTGTGCGCTGTCATAGGGTAACAAAGACAATCTCCAAATTCTTAGTGGGAGAGCATCCATTGGCACATCCATACTACTAAAGAATTGACTACTTCCAAGAATAGTCATTATCAAAGGAGCAGTTTCTCCTCCAATTCTTGAAACAGATAACAAAATACCAGTTATCATTCCGTTTTTGGCAGCTGAAATTACAATTCTAAACATGATAACCCATTTTTTGAGTCCCAAAGCAGTTCCTGCTTCACGATAAGTGACTGGAACCATCTTAAGGGATTCTTCAGTAGTTCTTGCAACAATTGGGAACATGATTAATGATAAAGCAAAAGCTCCTGCCCAAACTGAAAAGTGTCCTAAGATCAATACAATCATCAAGAAAGCAAAGATACCAAGTACGATAGATGGGAATTCCATGAAAACGTCGTTGAAAAATCGAATCAATTTTGCAAGTCGGTTATCTCCATATTCAGATAAGAAGATTCCAGACATCACACCAATCGGAACTCCAATTAAGCTGGATAGTCCAATAATGATCAAAGTTCCTTGTATTGCAGGACCAATTCCTCCTTCACCAGAACCAATTGCTCCAGGGGTTTCAGTTAAAAATTCATAGCTGATTGCTGCAGCTCCATTTTTGAAAACTTCAACAAGAATACTGCCTAATGGAATAATTGCAATGATAACACAGACAAAAACAATTATCCTAACAATCTTGTCCACTAGAAGACGTTTTTCAACATTTTGTTTGAATAAAGCACGATACTCTTGTCGTTTTTCATTAGTACTCAATTGTTAATCGCACCCTCCTTTACTTTTAGCATTCTAGTAACCAAGATATGCGCAACAATGTTAATTGCAATAGCAATTAGCAATAACACCAATGCAACACCAATTAACGCAGGAAGATGTAGTGATGCTGGAGAAGCTTCTACAAATTCATTTGCAATAATACTTGACATGGTTTGACTTGGTTTGAATAGTGATGAAGGAATTGCAGCAACACCAGTAGCATTTCCAATCAACATTGTAACTGCCATTGTTTCACCAACTGCTCTTCCTAATCCAAGAATTGACGCACCAATTAATCCAGTTTTGGAATAAGGGAACACTGCTAATTTGAACATCTCCCATTTTGTTGCGCCTAACATGTATGCAGCTTCTTTTTGTTGTTGAGGAACAGCTTTCATTACTTCACGAGATACAGCTGAAACAGTCGGTATGATCATAATTGCTAGAATAACACTTGCAGTAATGATGTCTAAACCAAATGGAGTTCCAGAGAACAACCAAATAGAATCACCAAACGCATCATGAAACGGTTTTTCAATCCAATCTTTAAAATAAATTCTAAAAACAAAAAGACCCCAAAGTCCGTAAATTACACTTGGAACTGCAGCTAAAAGCTCAACTAAAAATCCTAAAGGACCGCCAATTTTTGCAGGGGCATCTGAGATGAACATTGCAATTCCAATGCTAAGTGGAACCCCAATTGCCATTGCAAGTGCAGAAGTCACCAAAGTTCCCAAGATGTACGGCAATGCGCCAAATGATTCACGACCTTCTACAGCATTCCAATCAGTACTTGTAATAAAACCAAGTCCCTCTTCTTCCCAAATAGGATATGATTCAGTAAATAATTGAAAAACAAGTAATGCAACCATTATCAGAACATAAACTCCAGCTAAAGTTGCGCCAATTTTGAACACTTTGTCTGAAATTGCTCGTTTTTTCGGTTTTGATGGCTTGAGTTTTATTTTTCCCACATTTTTTAAGCGTGAAGATGGAGTTATCTAAGATTTCATTATACTTTATGAGAAGATCATAGTTCTATATAGATCCACAACTAAATTGTAAAAAACAAAATTTTCCAAATAGATTGTAATTGGAAGCCTTAGAAAGCTCAAAACAGACTAGACGAATGCAACTAAGTGGTGGTTCAACATACATTATCTCTTTACCAAAAAATTGGATTGACGAATTAAAGATCAAAGTTGGTGAAAATGTTACAATTGTAAAGAATTCTAATCAATCATTAACATTATTTCCAAAAAACGATGACAGTAGTGGAAAAAAAGTTACTGCAGTTATTCCTTCAAGCCAAAAAAAATCTGGTGAGTCTATCAAAAGAAAAATCATTGCTGCATATCTGGGAGGGTATAACACTATACAGATTACCTCAAAAGGAATTCGAATTTCTTCTGAGCATTCAAGAAGTATCAGAGAATTGGTGCGATCAAGTATGATCGGAACAGAAATTGTTGAATCTAGTTCTGAAGAAATAACTATACAAATTCTTTCTAGATTACCTGAATTATCATTTGAGACTGCACTTAAGAGAATGTATCTAATGGCAAACAACATGGTTAGAGAATCAATTGAGAGTTTTGAAGAAGTTGATACAACACATGCAGATGAAGTAGTCAATATGGATGATGAAGTTGACAGATTTGGACTTTACATGAGACGAAATTTAGTTCTAGCAGTTGAAAATGAGAATATTTTGCAAGATATGGGGTTAAGAAAACCGTCTAATTGTTTAGGATATAGAGCAATAATTAGCAGGATTGAAAGAATAGCAGACCATGCATGTTTAATTGCAAAAAGAACAAAATTCATTGAAAAAAATATTGATAAAAAAACCATGCAAAAAATTAAGAAACTATCTGAAAATGCACTAGATGTTTTTGAAGAATCAATAACAGCAGTGCAAAATCATGACTTTGACAAAGGAGAAAAAGTTGCTGAAAAAATTGCAAAAATTGTTGAAGAAGAAAAGCAAATCATGTCAAAAGTTTCCGAGTCTGACGAAAACTCTACTATAATCAGGTTTGTTTTAGAAGACTTGAGAAGAATTTCAGAATATTCAAGTGATATTGCGGAAGTTGCAATAGATGAAAATATTCAAAGTATCATCTCTGAAAAATAATTAAAAATAAAACAAGAAAAAAAGGGTTTTTTATTGAATGTGGAATCCTGGACCCCATGAGTGAGTTTCTCTGAGATCACCTGTGTTTACAGTTTGTGCATGTTCAATAGAGTTGAACATTGTGTCATAAACTGGATTGTTTGGATGGTATCCTAAACATTCAAAGTCAAAGGTATTTGAAAGTGCAAATCCTTTGAAATAACTTTCCTCTTTATCACGTTGTGTTTGTACAACATAGTCTGTCACCCTACAATCAGCATAATTGAAGGATCTAACAACTTTGTCACCATTATACAATTCAACATCCACATCAAAAGCATGAATTCCACTATTTAAGCCTGTTGAACCGGATATTGATAATCCGTTATCAACAGCAGCATAAAGCATTGGATAATCACCAACAGTGCCTTCCAATTCAAATGCAGGAGGGGAATAGATTTGAGAACCAGAAGTTGAATCATTACCTTCTGCATCACTAAATGTATCTACAAATCCAAGTATACTAGTTTGTGTAAACATTGGGAAGTAGATAACTTCTATTCCACTATCATGTGTGAATGTAGCCATTGCTTTAGGTCCATCTTTTGGATATTCTTGAGATTCAACATTGTTTTCAATGTATGTGGTTTTCCAGATAGGAGCATCTCCAATCAATCCATCAATGGAATTGTTAGAAGGATTTAGTCCAGAACATGAAAAACCAATTTGTTCAACATATGCAAATCCACTTTTTCCAGTGAATCCCTCTTCTTTATCAAAGAGAGTTGTCATTTCAGCTGAGATTACACGGCAGTCTCTATAATCCAAAGTTCTTAGAATTTCGTAGGATGTTTCACCATTTTCAGATTCATTAACTTTGGTTAGTTCTACTGTAGCATCAAAATCAACATTTGAACCTGTAGACAATCCTGAAACATTTCTTGCATTATCAATTGCCTTGTTTAAGAGAGGATGGTCAAACATGGTTCCCTCAACCAAAAATTCGGGGTCGACATTTCCATTTTGTTCAGAAAATCCAGATGTCACCTCAAAATAAGGGAATTCTATTTTTTCTATACCTCCATCAAATTCAAAGGTGATGAATGTTCGAATATTTTCAGCAAATTTGTAAGGAGTTGCAGGATATTCAGTAGTTACAAACGTAGATTTCCATACTGTAGATACAGATTCAGATATTGGATTTATGCCTGCACATTGAAATTCAATGTCATCAATGATTGCAAAACCAGTTTTTGATGACATGTATGATTCATAATCATCAGTAAGTGTTTTGATATTGTAATCACTAACTTGACATTCATTGTAATCTAATTTTCTAATACTTTCTCCATCTTTGATGAAATCTACATCAACATCAAATATTTTGTAGTCATAGTTTCGACTTGTAGATGTTTGGTAAGTAAAAGCATAATCTAATGCTTGATGCAAATGAGGTGCATCTTTAACCACTCTCTCAACAGAAAAGTTTGGGGAACCATTATTATCTACAAAATCATCTTCCATATTGAATATAGGGAAGTCAAGAACTTCTACTCCATCTTTGAATGTGAATGTAAGTACTGTGGAAATTCTATCAGCTGTTTTGTATCCACTAGTTTCTTCAGCAAATGCGTTATGTAGTCCTGTAACGGATGCAATTGCAAGTACTGCAATAACACCTAGTGTTGTAGTTATCGTTGTGTTTTTTGTAGTCATTGAAGTACAGAGAAAATTTTGCACTATAAGTCGTATCTTTATTCTCTACGTTTGTAACATATTGGTAAATAATACTCGTAACACTATATAGAAAAAAACCAAACAAAGGATTATTCTAAATATTTAAAACAAAGGATTAGAATAAATTAGTTTTCAAAAAAATAAAGTAAAAAGAAATGAGGTTAGACTTTGAGAATACCTTGTGAGATAAGATATTGTAGTCCGTTAATGTAGTCTTGATCAGTTATCAATCCTTCTGACCACCATTTTGCATTATCTCGTATCCATTGTGGAATTTCCAAATCACTTGACATTGCAGATGCTTGGTAATCCCAAAGAACTTCACCATCATAGGTTACTTTGGATAAGCCTTGTTTTCCTAGTTCTACTACCTTATCGGCAAGCGGAACATAGAGTAAACTTGGTGCATATTCTTGACCATCAGTAATCATCCAATATATCAAATGGATGACTGCCTTTGCCTGTTCTTTGTTATCAGTTACTGGTTTTAGATCGTCATACACAAGAAGGTATGTGAAACTAGCAAGAGGATAAGAGTCAGGACCAGGTGCATTTACGAGAGATACTCCAACCCAGCTATCATGAGCTGCTGGAAGATTATCTGCAACACCACTTGAGGCAGCAGAAATGCTGTCTAGTGCAGGTTCGATAAATGCAGTCTTGTCGGCATTTTCAATAAATGCAAAACTCATTCCTGTTTGGAATGCATATGCAAGTTCAATGTATCCAATTGAATACTCTGTTGACTTTACAATGCCGGCAACACCTTCGTTACCTGTTGCAGCTAGACCGGAAGGCCATGGAACAGATTTTCCTGCACCTATTTGTTCATCCCAAGTTGGGCTAACAGTTGACAGGTAATCAGTGAATATAAAAGTGGTTCCAGAACCATCTGATCTGTGTGCTGTAACAATTTCTTTGTCAGGTAAATTCAATCCTGGATTCTCTGCAGCAATTGCAGGGTCATTCCATTTTGTAATTTCTCCTAAGAAAATTTTTGAAACAACATCAGCAGTTAGTTTCATTCCTTTGTTTGGAACTTCAGGAACATTGTAAACTAAAACTACACCTCCAATTGATTCAGGAATGTGTAATGTTCCTTGAGCTAAGTCTCTTTCTGCCTCATTCATTGGTTTATCTGAAGCTGCAAAGTTAACAGTTTGTTCAATGTGTTGTTTAATTCCGCCACCACTGCCAATTGATTGATAGTTTAGATTTACATTGTTGTATACATTGTTGTATTCAACTCTCCACAAATCAATTAGAGGGAATGGGAATGTTGCACCAGCTCCTGTAAGATCATAATTTAAGTTGTCTTGGGGAGCTTCTGGCATTGAGTCGGCGTTTGCACTTAATGGTGGTACGATAGCAACTAGAGTTGCGATCATTAGTATTGATGTTATCTTTGTTCTCATTGGAATAACGTGTTTTGGAATTTATTTACAAATAACAATCATAGATTACGGATAGACAATACAACTCTATTGACTATATAGAAGATATCTACTCTTCACAGTTTAGTAAAAGATCACTTGAATCAGAAGGATAACATCTATCGGAGTCGTCACCGCCATCAATCACATCTGAACCTGAATCAGAGTAAATTATATCAACACCTGACAATCCTTTCAAGATATCATGACCAGAATTTCCTTTGATGGTGTCATCTCCAGCATCACCTGAAATGATGTCATCACCATAACCTCCGTAAATGCAGTCATTTCCAGCACCGCTAGAGATTAGATCATTTCCTGCCAATCCAAAGATCAGATCGTCACCATCCGTACCTTGAATGACATCATCGCCTTCTGTTCCTTCAATTAGGTTGTAATCGGAATGTGGATTTCCACATGTCTTTACAGTAATGGTTTGGGTGGCACTTGCGGAATATCCAGCATTGTCAAAGGCTATCCAAATTATTGTGCTTACACCTGGGGAGAATGCATCCGGTGCATTGTTAATGATATCTTTGATTCCTCCTTCATCAGTTGCAGTTGCTTCTCCATACTCCACACTAGTTAGATAATCTGAAGCCTCTACTTCTAGTGAAATTGGAGCGACAATTTCTGGCTTTGTGTTATCTTCAATCTCTTCTACAACTTCTTCAGGAATTTCTACTGAGTCAGTTATTTCTGGTTCTACATAAAATTCAGTTTCAAAAGTTTTGATGTTGTGTTTTGCAGAATCAACAATTAGTAATTCACCATTAATTCCAATTGCAATATCAGTAACTACATTAAATGAATCTAAATATGGTCCTCTTTGATCAAATATACCTAGTTTAAAATCAGAGCCTTGAGACACATGTAAGATTTTATCATTTGCTCCATTTACAATAAACATTTTTCCTTCGGGATCAACTGCTATTGCTTCAGGTGAGAAGGTATATCCAACTGCACTAAATGGAAATGATTGTACAAACTCTCCATTGGCAGCAAATTTTTCAATCTTGCTGTTTCCTCTATCTGTAACATAAACAAATCCTTCTTCATCAATATCTATTCCAATTGCTGTAAGAAATTGTCCCTCACCTAATCCACTTGAACCAAATGTAGAGATGAATTCTCCATCAGTTGTAAATGTTTGAATTCTTTGATTTCCAGTATCAACAACATATACAGTTCCATTGTTTACTGCAATTCCATTTGGGAAGAAGAATTGGTTTTCATAGATTCCCTTTTCTCCCCATTCTGTAATGAACTGTCCATCAGTTGAAAATTTTTGAATACGATTAAGATCACGGTCTGCAACATATACTGCATCATCTGAAACTGCAATGCCAGATGGATAATGAAATTCTCCAGCTTGTTTTCCGCTTTTACCCCATTCTGAAATATATGTACCATCACTTGTAAATTTCTGAACACGTTTGTTTCCCAAATCTGTAACAAAGATTGTTCCATCATCATCTACTGCAATGAATTGAGGATGGGAAAAATGTCCAGCTTCAACTATTCCAAATTCACCCCATTCGGAGATGGGCTCATAATCAAGTAAACCAAATGTGCTCTGAGCAAAAGAATTTGTTACTAAAATTACAGAAAATATCATGACAATAAGGGATAGTTTCAACAGGTTATGCTAACGAAATTTGAGAAACATTACCAAAGTTTGCAAATGTTACAATTTTTGTCAATTTTATGTCAAAATGGCTTGTGTACTTCACGCGTAAACACATAGCTTGCAAGCCCTACCATTACTAAAACAAAGGCAAAGATGATTCCAAGGCTCAACAACACTGGAATTCCATCATCAGAAACTCCTGTCATCATCTCCCTTACCAGCAAAACGGTATAGGTTACAGGATTTAGCTTGGCAATTGCTGCAAGCCAGTCTGGAAGTAGTTCTAATGGGAACAATGCAGGGCTTAGCATAAACAATGGCATCCCAAGAAAATTGATAATTCCCCAAAAAGTTTCTTGAGATTTTGCAGTAGCTGCAATCATTACAGATATTCCAGAAAATCCTAATGAAAATAAAATTACAATTGCCATGATTGGTGCAATCATCAATGGATTTGGAAATGTAACACCAATAGCTAATGCAATTCCTAAAATTAAACTAGCTTGCAAAGCTGCAATCAAAGAGATTGCAGATATTTTTCCAATTGCTATTGCAGAACATGAAATTGGTGAAGTCAAAGCCTTGTTCATAAAACCATATCTTCTATCCCATAGTGTGTTAACACCGCCAAAGATGCTGGTAAAAATTGCAGTAAGAATAATGACACCAGGTGCCATAAATTCAATGTATTCACCTTGAAATCCTACTGATTCTATTAGTGGTTGAGTTCCTGCAAAGGTATTTCCAATAACAATAATCCAGATTGCAGGCTGAATTAATCTAATTAAAACATCGCTGCGGGATTTTTTGTATCGTTTAATCTCTCTCCAAAAAATTGTATAAGTATCATACATCAATGTGTTCATGCGCGTAACCTCTTCATCTTTGTATGCTCATGTTTTCTATTATACCCAGAATTATCATCTCTAATTTCATGTCCAGTGTAAGAGATGAAAACATCATCTAGTGTTGGTTGAGTAAGTGCAATAGAAGTAATTTTTATTTCAAGTTTTGATGAGATTTGAAAAATTTTTGGAATGACTTCTGTGCCATTTGATGCAAAGACAGTAAGTTTTCCATCATCTTGATTGATTTTATTTACATAATCTAGATTTTCTAGTTTGGATAGAAATGAATCGTGATTTTCTCCTTCTACTACAATTGATATGACTTCATTTCCCATTGCAGATTTCATATTTTCTGGAGTATCAATAACCTGAATCTTCCCATCATCAATAATTCCAATTCTATCACATAGTTGATCAGCTTCTTCCATATAGTGAGTGGTAAGAAAGATAGTCATCTCAAACTCTTCATGAATTTTTTTAATGTACTGCCAAATCTTCCTCCTAGTCTGAATATCCAATCCCACTGTAGGCTCATCTAGGAACAATACCTTGGGCCTATGCAAGAGGCCACCTGCAATATCTAGTCTCTTGCGCATACCACCAGAATATGTAGCAACGGCTTCATGTTGTTTCTCAGATAATTCGATTAGATCCAATACTTCATCGATTCTTTTGGCGATTTCATTGTTTGGGATATGATTTAGTTTTGCCTGAAGTATGAGATTTTCACGTCCTGTTAGATATTCATCTACAGTTGTTTCTTGTTGAACATAACCAATGTTTTGTCTTACTTGTTTAGGATTTGCAAGCACATCAAATCCTGAAATCAAAGCTTGGCCTGATGTTGGTTTCAGTAAAGTTGTCAAAATCATGATTGTAGTACTTTTGCCAGCACCATTAGGTCCCAAAAATCCAAAGATCTCTCCTTCTTTTACTGAAAATGTAACATCATTTACTGCAGTCACATCTCCAAATGACTTTGTAAGAGATTTTGTCTCAATTGAATACAATACATTGATTGCAATTTTCAATTATAAATTGCTAAGGATTGATTCAGTCGATCCTCATAAAAAATTTAAAGAAGAATTTTGAATTCACTTCATGAATGGACTCTGCCAAAAATGTCACGCATCAAATGTAGAAGTAACAGTTCAAGAAGGAATTCCTGTTTGTGCAGTATGTGCTAAAAAAACAGACTAGCTTTAAAAAAAGAAAAAGAAATCATTCAATTTTCTTGAATTCTTCTTTGGTCATTCTTAAAATGACTTTTTCCCCTACTCCCCAAATTTCAGCTTTGGATAGGATTTTAGAATGCATCAAGCCATCAGATACTTCTATTGATTCTAATTCGTTGGTATCAGGATGTCGGTGTAATCGCTTTACCTTTCCAATTTTTCGACCATCAATGTCAACTACTGGAATTCCAGATCTAACTGGAGGTCTACTTAGAAGCAATGTTTCTTCAGAAAATTTGTCAATGTATTCTTCTGAAAGAAAATAGTTTTTGTTGAATCCTTGGTGGATTGTCACACCAGATACGGTAAGTGTGTCTTGATTGATGTGAATATGTTTGACTTTACCATATTGAATTCCTTCTCTATCAATGACTTTTTTTCCAGTAAAAGTATCTGCTGTAGCCATGTTGGCAGGCATTCCTTCGAGTTTTACTGACATGGCCTCAGATGTTGAGATTTGCTTATCACACCAG
Organism: Candidatus Nitrosopumilus sp.; assembly: GCA_965215075.1. GTDB lineage: Archaea > Thermoproteota > Nitrososphaeria > Nitrososphaerales > Nitrosopumilaceae > Nitrosopumilus. The sequence continues at coordinate 1,020,083 of OZ244033.1, read as the reverse complement.
ATATCAGAAATTTCTATCAATGGGGTTAAATTACTTGACAGAGAAAAGTCAGGCATGAAAATAGAAGAAAAATTGTTCAGACCAATTCTAATTACAAAGGGAAGAAAAACAGGAAGAGAACACGGAGTAATGCTTCGAGCAGTAAATCATAATGAAAAGATCTATTTTTCAAGACACAGACCAGACGGAGATTGGTTTCAAAACGCAATTGCCAATCCACAAGTGAAAATTCAATACAACGATAATGTTTTGTCTGGAAAGGCAAAGTTGGTAACAGATGAAGAATTGAATAAAAAAATTTCTGAATTAAAGTATCCTGGAGAAGAGAGAGCTAAAGAAAAAAGAGTTACAATCGAAGTGAGTTTAGATTAATTATTTTTTGAAAGACTTTACCAAGTAATAGAGTGTTAGTCCTCCTAGAATTGCTGTGATTATTACTAGTGGAATAAGCAAGTCTGGAGAAGTTGTTCCTGATTCAACAACAGTTTCCGCAATATCTAAATTCTGTTGTGCAAACTCTTGTGATTCTATGCCTTGATCAAAATCCATCTCAGATTCAGGTTCTGCCATCATAGGTGCTGATGCTGCAATAGATTCTGCGGATTCATCAGCAGGAATTGATTTTGCCATGGGAGACTCTTCCATGGAAAATTGTCTTTCAGATACTGCATCATCAACTGAAATTACTCTATCTTGTTGTAATTGAGATAGTGAAAGTAATCCAGAAACTCCAGTTGCAACTGCCAATCCTGCAACCTTGTAAATATGTCGAAATGAACGAACCAAAAGCTTGCTCTCTTTAGTTTTTTCAGATAGTTTTGGAGGAACAATTACAATGCTAAACTTTATTGCAGAATAGACTTTCATGTCTTGAGACTGAGTTTTTTTCAATCTTTGAAATTTTTACTACTCCTAAATCCTGAAGTTTGTTTAGGTGATACTTTACTAGTTGAAGTGAAATCTCTGTCTTTTGAGCAATTTGATTTACAGTAAGCTCTTCATTGAAGAGTAATTGTAGGATTTCACGACTGGAATCATTAGTAAATAACTCTCCAAATGATTTTATTTTTTCATCATCGGTAGCAAGAGTTTTGATTTTCTCAGATAGTTCATCGTTTGGATTTTCATCAACAGACATTAGAGTTGTTAGTGGAAATCTAGTATATGTAAATTCTTTGGTAAAATTACAATTTCACTAAGCCTTTTATCTCAAACTACCAAATAGTAGTAATCACTAAATGTCAGATTTGAAAAAAAGATGTGAAAAGAAAAAATGAGTTCAAAAATTCCAATTGCAGTTATCGCTTCTATACTTGTCACTGCAGGGATTATGTATGCAATTGATGTTGAACAACCAATTCAAACTACACAAATTCCAGAGCCAGAAATAATCTATGTTGAAAAACCATCATCAGATTATTTTGAAGGAACTAATGATATCAAAAAGATTTCATCGCAAGAAGAGCTAAAGACAATTCTTGATGCATCTGCATTATTTGGTGGTCATTTTTATGATAACAGAGCAATGTTTCCTGCAGGATTAGCAGTTGAAGAAATGGCTTTTGATAGTGCTATGCCAATTGCAGCTCCAGAAGCCGGTGTAGCACTACAAAAAAGTGAAGGAGGTTCAGATTATTCTACTACAAATGTTCAAGTAGCAAACGTAGACGAGCCAGACTATCTCAAAAACGATTCAAAATACGTGTACATTGTTTCAGGAAACACACTCTCAATTATTAATGCATACCCAGCAGAGTCTGCAGAATTAATCCTCAAGGTTGCATTAGATGTTGAATCACAATACATCCAGAATATGTTCCTAAATGAAAATAGACTAGTGATATTTTACAACGGACAAAGTGATGAGGAAATCATCCTACAGTATGATTTTGTTCCACGCCGTTCTTACAGTCCAGTTACTCATGCATTAATTGTAGATGTATCTGATAAGGAAAATCCAACTATTCTCAAGAATTATTCTATTGATGGTCATTTCAGAGATGCACGAATGATTGGAGATCATGCTTACTTTGTTACAAATAGTCACATTGATCATCAATATCCAAGACTCCCTATAATTATGGAAGATACCATTCCAATAATGACACCAGATGCATTTTACTTTGATAATGTAGAGCAATTCTCAAACTTTAACACACTTACTGCAATCGACATATTTGGAGATACCATAAACTCTGAGACATTCCTTATGGGATACACAGGTTCTTTCTATGTCTCTGAAGATAACTTCTATTTGACTTATCAACAAAATCTCCCATTTGGTTTCTATGAGAATTCATCACGTGACAGATTCTTTGATGTAGTAGTACCACTATTACCAAGTCAAATTCAAGATGAAATTAAAGCAATTCAAAATGATTCTTCATTGAATTCATCTGCTCAATGGATGAAGATATCAGAGCTTATGCAAAAGTCATACAATGAAATGGACAAAGATGACAAAGAAGAACTATTTGAAAAGATTAGAGAAGCACTGAATGAATATGATGCAAGAATTCAAGAAGAGACAAGAAAAACAATTATCCATAAAGTATCAATTGATGAAGACAAAATCGAATATGTTGCAAAAGGTTCTGTTCCAGGAAGATTATTAAATCAATTTTCAATGGATGAACATGAAGACAGATTCAGAGTTGCAACAACTACCGAATACTATACCCAATACAAAGGATGGATTCGTGCAAATGCAGTTTACGTCTTAGATGAGCAGCTTAACATAGTTGGAGGATTAGATGAGATTGCACCTGATGAGAGCATCTTCTCAGCCAGATTTATTGGAGATAGACTTTACATGGTTACATTCCAACAAATTGATCCATTCTTTGTAATTGACTTGTCAACTGACAAGCCAAAGATTTTGGGAGAACTAAAGATTCCAGGATTTTCAAATTATCTCCATCCATATGATGAAGAACATATTATCGGAGTTGGAAGAGACACAAAAGAGATAGGAAATGGCAGAGTCCAACAATTAGGAATCAAGATTGCACTATTCAATGTAGCAGATGTTAGCAATCCAAAGGTAGCTGATGATATCATTATCGGAAGTAGTTCCACACATTCAGAAGCATTGCATAACCACAAAGCATTCTTCTTTGATGGAAAGAGAAATGTTCTTTCAATCCCAGTTTCAGGAGACATTGAGAGTCTTGATGGAATCTCAAGTTCCAAGTTGATTGCGCCAGACTATAATCGTTGGAGTGGATTCTATGTATTTAGTTTGGACAAATCAGATGGAATTAACCTTAAAGGAACAGTAACCCACTCAGATGACTCTAGTTATTATGGAATGGGAAGTTCAAGAACATTCTACATAGATGATGTCTTGTACACTGCATCTGATGAATATCTAAAGATGAACTTCTTTAACAACCTAAAAGAAATCAATTCAATTAAACTTGAAAACACTAGCAAGTTTATTGACTATATTGATGAAGAGTTTGTTAGATAGTTACACAATATGAACAATTGTTGATAGCCCTCGTCTATCAAATTCAGCACCGCTACTATCAACTTCACTAACAGTTACAGTAAATGAAATAATATCACGTTGTTTTGCATTTTCTGCATGAAGTTTTAGATGAACATCCATCATCTCAAATTCTTCTAATGGCAAATCAGTTTCATCTAGATACGCATCACATGTAGATTCAATTCTAAATCTATCATCTTTAAAGTGAAATCCAAGTTTCATCTTTCGCCCTTCTTTTCCATGTCCTTTAACATTGATATCAATAATTCCAGGCTTTGCCTCAGTATAGCTTGCTTGTTTATTTACAAAGACACCAATTTCAAGAGGTTTTCCAGCAGTAGACTCTGCCATCTTTTGAATTCCATCATTCATTACAACATCTACAGCTTTAATTGATTGGGCTACTTTTCGAATCCATTCATTTGTTCTTGTAATGGTTGCATGAATTCCTGCACGTCTTCTTTTATCTTCATCCTCAAGTAATTTGTAATAATCTACCCAAGCCTCGTAATCATGAGAGATATCTTCGATAAAATCAGTACAGGTTCGTTTGTATTCATCAACATTATCAGTTCTCTCTGATGCGTCATCAGTCCTCAGACCATCATAATCCATTGGCATTGCCATGTGGGAAGTTTACATATCTTCTAAAAAAACCAATCCTGACACAAAATTAATGATTATAATAGGAATTTTTCAGCTGTATTATGATGATATTTACAGAGATTATTTCTGATCTTCAAGGGCAACTAAAAAAAGACCTAGCACAAATTACATTTCTATTAAAGAAAAACCCAGCAATGGGATATACGAGAATAGTTGAGATTGGAAAAGAAGTAGGCAAGAAATACAACATCAAACTAGTAGTAAATTTTCCAAAAAAGGGTAGAATTGAAGAATTTGACATGTATGGAAAAAGGGATTTGAGTTTGATTGTTGATTATGATAAAAAGAGATTCCCAATTGATAGAGAGATTATCAAACAAAAAGCAATAGAGTTTCTTGGAGATGTAAAAATTGAAGATGCATACATGTATGAGAATAAAGAAGGAGTTAGAGTGTTTACTGATAATTGGAAGATAGACATCCTACCACATTCAGTTCATGTCTGGACTGAATTTGATGATAAAGTAACTGCATTTTGTGATTGGTTAATGGAAAATGCATATGAAATGAAAACAAAATAGTTTCTAAAGATTCTCTAGTTCTGCAAGCAGGTTTTGGGCTTCAGTGTTTTTTGGTTGTATTTCAATAATTTTTTTGCAACAATCTATTGCTTCATCTTTTTGCTGCAAAGCCAAATGAACATTAGTTTTCAGAGTAAGTGTTTCAACATCAGACTTGTCTAATTGGTATGCTTTTTCAAAATATGGAAGAGCTTTTTTTGCATCGTCTACAATAAAGTAAATGCTTCCCATGATAAACATAAAATCATGATCATCAGTATACTTTGATTCTAAGTTTTTGCCATACTCTAGAGCCTCAATATACTCACCATCTTTGAGCAATTTTTTCATATGGCGTTTTGGATGTTTGAAAAGACCTACCATGATTGTATCAATTTAGTATTTTATCAATTTGAATGTAGATAATGTTAGGATGAAATATTCATGATTCCTTGTTCAATTAGGAATTGAATTCCTCCGACAAAGGATTGATCACCAATTGCACCTTCAGCCCACCATCCAGCATTGTTCTTGACCCAGTCTGGGATTTCATCACTTCCACCATATTCTTGGGAGGTTGGAGGAATTTTCATGATTCCTTGTTCAATTAGGAATTGAATTCCTCCGACAAAGGATTGATCACCAATTGCACCTTCAGCCCACCATCCAGCATTGTTTTTAATCCAATCAGGAATCTCTTGTGCGGGTTGTGATGGAGGGGTTACTGGAGGCATAGGAGAACTTCCATCACTAGCAAAAATTTGAACATCTACTTCAAGAAAATCAGGAGTGGATGTTGGAGAAGTCCAATCAGGAGCTAATCCGTAAACATACACTACATAGTTTGCAATACCAGGGTCTTCCTTTACTATTAGATCAAGTATGTACTGTCCAGATGGAGAGTAAAGAAATTGCCTACCTTCTTCTTGAGCTACTGATCTTATTGGGAATTGATTTTCATCAACAACTAGGAAGTTAAATTGAACTTGGTTTAAAAATTCAGTATCATCATATTTGCTGATAAATTTAATGAGCCACTGCATTTCACATCCTTGGACAGGATCTTCAGGTCCATAAAATACGTGTACTTGATAATCAAAATTGTTTGTGGGTTTTTTGATGCTTACTTCTTTATCAAAATCAGTTTCACATCCTTGTGCAGCAAAAATATCAGCGGTTGGAACAACATTGGCAAATGGACTTGTTTGTACATTTTCTTTGTATTCAACTAGCGAGAAACGATATTCTGGTGGAGGAATACCTTCTGAAACATGAGTGTATGTCTCAGCTTTTACTGGAAATGGAAATTCATCAACAATCCATACTTTACTTCTAGTACCACCAGTCTTCCAAGAAACTTGTACTGTGTCCCAAGTTCCAGACTGTACAGAAACTGTTTCAATTAATGTAGGTCTTACTTGTTCACCGCCAATATTTCCAATTTTACCCCACGATTGTGCTTTGAACTCTTTTGGTCCTTTTCCGCTAGTACCAGAATCTGATGTTGCAAATGCAGATAGCCAAGCTACAGACGATTTGAAAGCACCTCGGTAAACTCCCAAGTTTTCAGTTCCTCCAGTTGGTTCTGGTGCAATTTTTCCTAATTCTACTTCACCTTTAACAATTTTACTTCCATCATAAACTACTGCTTCTGCTAACCATTTAGTTTCACTTCCAGATTGAATGTCTCCTTTGATCCAAATATCCATATCAAATTCAGCGCACTCTTTGTAATCTATATGGCACATTGTGTAAGAAAAGTAATCTCCGTGTTTGAGACCTTCGCCAACATGCCATGTACCTTCTTTATCAACACCACCTGCTTCAAACTGTGCAAATGCAGATGGAAGTAATATGGAACCTAAAAGTAAAGCTGTGATAACTGGAAGTACTAGAAATATTGCTTTCAAATCTGAAAAAAATTAGCAAAACGGATAGTTAAACGTTATTCATGAATAAGAAAAAACAGAGAAATACGCAATAATTTGTTATTTCAAATAAGCAAATATAGAGGAAAATTTACTGAAATTTTAGAAATGTGTGAATGTTCTAAAGTCCACCTGTTTGAAGTAGAATTCAAACTAGATGGTATGACAGTAGTTCCTACACACAAGAATTGTGGTTTTGCACTAGATGAAAAACAGTCTGAGAAATTTACTGAAGAATTAGTGAAATCTTGGGGCATAGAGGAAGAATCTAAAAAATAAAGAAAAAGTAATGATAATTACTTAGTGTTCTGCGTTTTTGCAAACGTCTGCTTTACATTCACAAGTAGCATCGCAGTAACATTCACCTTGCATTTCGCAATCACATTCAGTGTTATTTTCTGCTTGTGCTGCACAACCGCATGCTGCGTCTGACATAATATAGTGCAAATCGAACTTATTTTAAAAGGTTAGTACATGAGGCTAGAAAATTAGGCTCTCGATATTATCTCAAGCAGATCATTACAGGATTTTTGAACAAGTTCTGCCTGTTGGGATAAAAGATTTGAATCAGCCTCGATGTCAAAGGCAATTTTTAGAATATGGATCAGGTCTTGTTCTCTATTGAGATTATCTTTAATTTTTATGAAATTTTCTTTGTTGATATATCCTAAATAAAAATAACAATCTGAAAGCATCGAATTTTTTACAAAAAAATCATGCTTTTTTTGAATGATTTGAGAATGATTGTTTTTTTCTACCAAATCAGAAAAGCCAATAGTTGATTTTACCATTCGTTCAAGCAAAACAGGAGTTGCTCTTTCAATTCCAACTGTCTGAGTTACAATAGAGATGTGTTCATTGATAGAACTTTTAGTTAATTTTCGAAGTAAATCCAACATATGTGATGGACTTGATCTTTGGTGGTTTAGAGAAGATATTGCATCAGCTAAAAAGTATGAAGCACATTTTTGCCAACAAGGAGCAAACACATCAGAAGAGGAAATTCCTTCTTTGGTCTTTTGACAACAAAACAATGATTCAATCAAAGAGTTTTTTGCAAAATCGTGAAACAGGGAATCACGTTTTTCATTAATTTTAGATAGCAACATGTGCAAATCCCAAGATTCGTCTTGAATAATCTGTAGTCTGTCGTATTGAAGGAGTCTTTTTGATTTTGTTTCAGATATAGATGCGTGATGAATTTTAACAAATTCATCATCAAAAGAGATAATTTGTTCAGGGTCATCTTTCTCATCAAAAACAACTACATCATAACTGCAAGAATCAAAATCAAAATCAGAAATGCGACAGCCACCCAAACCTATTGGAAAACCAGATAATCCTTGTTGTTCAACAAATTTTTTCACATCCATGTAATTTGATAATTTTGAATTTTCTATAAAGGAATTAACTCACAAAGTTTTACAAACTCATGAAGTCAAAGCATTTCCTTTAAATTGAGATTGAATTTGTTTTTTATCAAGCTCCTATAGTGTAGTCCGGTTAAGCATACTGCCCTCTCAAGGCAGTGACTCGGGTTCAAATCCCGATGGGAGCATTTTAGATAATAAAAAAATTCTATGATTGTTTCTTTAAATAACAAAATCGTGGTTGATTATTGTTGGGCTTAAGGGAAATAGAACTTAAAGAAGAATATCGTTCAGATAGAAATGATATAGTTGCTGAATTTTTCTTTCCATGCCTAAGTAATTGTATTGAGTATGACAGATGTGTAGATTTTTTATCAATTCAAACACTTGCAACCATTTCAATGGCATTTGACAATTTTGCTGGGGGTAAGGCAAAATTACGAATGATTACGGGTCACAGATTCAGAACTGCAGATTTGACATTATTTACTAAACTCTTTTCTGAAAAATATACAAAATCATTTGAAGGCAGATATATCAAAGATTCCAAAATTCAGCAACTTCAAAATATTGTAGACAAAGGACAAATGGAATTAAAAATTGCAATACCTAATTCAGAACAAGTAGCAGATTCATTTTCAGAGAGAATTGGTATTTTCATAGATGAGAATGATGATGTAGTTGCATTTACTGGAACATCTAGAGAATCATTTTCTATTCAAACAAGGGATTTTGAATCAGTAGATGTCTTTACTTCTTGGAATGATAAATCAAGAGTTGAAAGAAAAATGAAAGACTTTGAAGAGTTGTGGGATAATGAAACAAAATATGTAGAAGTTTATGAGTTTATGTGGGCTGTAGAAAATAATCTTTTAAAGTATTCATCTGAATGGATTATGCAAGATTAAAGATCAAAAGATTCTTCTAATCTAGCTTTATTTTCATAGAAATTCATTTTATTGATTTTATAATAGATGACTTCGCCTCTGCGTTCAATTACAGCAATGATTGGTTCTTTTCCCATTTGAGTAATCTCTTCAATCTTTTTTTGCAGATTTCCCATCTTTTCTTGTTGGCCTTCATTAAGACCAAAGATGAGGAATTTGGCACCTTTTTCACCAAAGTGACCTCGTTCATAAACTCTAAAATCAGAACCGAATCCAAACCCGTCTTTTACGACATAGCCACGATTTCGAAGATCACGGTAGATTAAGAATTGTGTTAGAATTTCAGGATCTGACTTTTGACATGAACTCATGAAAGAATCAAAATCAATCTGTTTTTTTCCTTTTTTTAGAATTAGTCTTTTAGTGTAAAGTAAGAATAGAGTTTCAAATTGTTTTAGGAATAATTTCTTTTTTTCAGTTTCTCCAAATCCTTTTTGTTCAAGCTCATGAATCATGCTCTTGTCTGAGATACAAGCTTGCCCTAAGACCATTTCACCTTTAACCAAAGGAGTTTCTTCCATGATGAAGAGAAAATCAAGGGATTTCCATATAAGCATTGGAAACTATCGTTATGGCTGTCTAACCGTTAAAATATGGGCATTTTGGTTTGAGATTCATGCATGGTGCCAATTACAGAGATGGAACTGGACAACCCTTTACCAGAAAAGAGTACATCAAAGGTAAGCCACAGATAAAGATTGCAAAATTTCAAGGTGGTAAAAGAGGGACATATCAATACTGTGTTCAGCTACTGATCAATGAAAAGATTCAGCTTAGACACATGGCGATTGAATCAACAAGATTGGCAGCAAACAAAACGTTAGAAAAAACTACTGGAGAATCAGGTTATTACTCTAGACTCAGAATTTATCCACATAATCTTCTTAGAGAAAACAAAATGATTGCAACTGCAGGTGCAGACAGACTTCAAGAAGGAATGAGAAGAGCTTGGGGAAAAGCTGTAAGTCTTGGTGCAAGAGTCAAGCGAGGTCAATGCATTATGGAATTATACGTTAATGGAAACGACCATGTTGAAGCAACAAAAAAAGCTCTCAAAGGAGCAATGGTAAAACTACCTGGAACTCCAACCATCAAAGTCTTGGAATGGAATAAGCCATCACCATAAATTTTCCAAGTTTGATTTCTTAGTTTTAATAAATTCTAAAAATTCATTAAATTCATCTTTTGTTGGTTCACGGTTAAGAATTCTTTTTGATTGATAGTAAAATGCATTGTATAGTCTTCCTACAATAATACCCATAGCAAATGATTTTGAGTCATCAATATTTGAAAGAGATTCAATTAGCTGTTTGATTTCATCCTTTTTAGAAATAGTCTCATCAATTTTTTGTTTTATTTTCTTTAGCAGGACTTTATCCATGGTGTATCTTGTTTGAAATAGTTAAAAACAGTTTAATCATCGGTTTTGTCCATTTTCATTTAACATAACAAATGGTACTGTTACCTCTTAGGTTGTTTTTATACCTGATACTTTTCGGTTGATTGCGTTCCCTTGAGCAATGAAACCAGATAATACTTTAAAATAAGTAATCCTCCAATAATTGTAATAAATCCTGAAATCACTTTGTTTATGGGAACGTGATGTGTTTCAGATGAAACTAAAGCATCAAGGAAATGATTTGATATGTTATATATGATGGTGATAAACGCACCAGCAGCCAAGACAGTTGTTATGATGCTCCATTCTCTTTTGTCCACCAAGTTATATGGTTTAAATTCCATATCTCATAATAATTAATTGAAATAGTTCTTTTAAACGAGTATGATTTTTACAGAATGTGTCTACTCAAATAGATGAATTATCAAAATTTATTCGAGCTGGTTATAACTATAATCTACCAAAAAATCTACGAATTTTTTTAGTAAGAAAAAATAGATATTCATATACAAATAATGGACACGTACAAGAATCTCATTCTGTTGGAAGTCTTTTTTCGCATTTACAAAAAGATAGAGGGCATATTCTTGATGCTTTTTCTAAATTAGAATTTTTGATAATGGAATTAGTTAGAATAAAAACTATGGGAGAAAAGTTTTCTTACAATTCAAATTTAGTTGATCTTATCTCAAAACCTAATATATCAAATTTATTACAATTATTACAAAAATAGAAAACTATTACAAAGGCTCAACAAGGCCAATGTACAAAGTTATTTGGATTGAGAAATCAACTTGCACATATTTTTGATCTAACTGAAGCAACCTATGACGATGGTCCTTTGGTTCGAACCGTGGGTAAAGATAATTTTAAAAAATTCCATACTAATTTAGTAAATTTATGGAAAGAATTAGTTTTAATCTATTCTAAAGAACAATCAAAAATTGATTATTCAGAACTTATTATTGAAATTCAAAAATTACAAAAATCTAAAACTAAACTACCCAATCTACCATAACTCAAGTGATTTTCACGCCTAGTTTAACAAGTTTTTTCATCTAAAGATGGTTTTGTGTCAACTTGCTGTATTTTTAGTTCTGTTATGAGCCACAAAAACCAGTGGCAGCAAGAAAAACCAGAAGAAAGGCTAAAAGAAATACTCCAAAGAGACGAAAGCCAGCAAGCAAGGCACGCCGTAATGCCAAAAAAGTTGTCACAAGACGAAAACGTGATCACAAAAAGGTATTGGCCAAGGTAAAATCCCTCAAAAAACAGGTTCGTCTAGCTGAGAAAAATGTCACAAAGAAGAAGAGAGAAGTTCTAAGGGCACAAAAAAGAGCAAGATCAATCAAGTAGGGGACTCTATCTCTTTATTTTTTCTTAAAATTTTATAATAAATCATATCTTTTTGAATCATCAAAGATAATCATGTTTTAGAGTATGGGTTTGTCTTTTCATGTAAATCATGTAAAGACCGCCCTTTACTCTACTTCAAATCAACAATAACTCAGTGTAGTTCTTCAAAAATTACTTTATCATGTTTTTTAGCTGCTGAATTACGATAAAATCAGATATCCTATCAATTAAATTACCAATATGCTACATAATAGTATGGAAGAGGTATCTCTTTGATATTGGATTTTTCCAATTGTTTGTTTTATTGCCATAATGTGTTTTGTCTTTCCTTATTCGATACATTACCAAACCACAGTAGTAATTCCAAATGCAATAATTGAGATAGAAGAGATGAAAAACATGAATTGTGATCAAATCATTGCAAAAAATTCTCTAAATGATTACTGGACTCCACAGAATAGCAAGATAAGAAGGGAGTTTAATGATATCTGCAAAGACCAACAAAAAGAAGCCTCTTCTTCGGGACTAAATCCTTATGTTGAATTTTGTAATCCTGGAGGGTTTGCACCAGACAAAAAAATAGAAAATGCAACGCATTCATTTGATCATCACACTTGTTTGTGGGACTCCAAGTAATGTTAAATCAAATTAACCGTACCAAAATGTAGTATTAAAAATACATTCAAAAGAAAAAATTGTATCTTTACACCTTGTTTGATACAATTCTTATTTTCGTGAAATTATATTAGTTCAAGTATAATTTTCAAGGCAGCTCCTCATGTCTTCTATTGTACCCTGAAAACTTGCGATACACATAGTCAGGGAACGGGGGTCTGGTATTCGCACTTGCAGTATGTCTTCATTGGATGCTTACCATGTCATCCCATCCTCAATATCTGCAATTGTATCTACAATGTTAAGATGAATCAGTACCTCTTCTCCCCTTTTTGTCATGATAATTATATGGTATCATGCAATTTCTAGATTCTCTTTATGTTGTTTACTGCTAGCAACCTCTGCCTTGTTATGGTCCCCTTTGGTTTTGTCCGCAACACATAGTTACAGACTGCAGTGTTTTTGGCCCATCAAATATCTAGATTCTCCCTGAATCTTTTGGGCCTTGTATTTTGTGCAGGTTCCGTTGCATGGCATAGAATTGTATTCTGGCTTAGAGAGGTTATGAGTGTTGAAATGAATGTTAGATCCTATGCCTCTATAGATCATCTACTGAAAGGCCTTCTTTCAATCTGGATTTTGTTGTGTTTCCAATCTTTGTTCCAGAATGAACCATGTAAGAGTTTATTTTTTCATCACACCCATACAGTTCTAAAATTCTTTTTTTCTTTGATTCATCCATGTTAGTTATACCTCACACTCATTACACATCTATATGAATTAAGCATTGCCCATCAAGAAAAAGATCAGTGTTAGTAGAACAGGCACAAAATACAACCAAAAGAGATTATGGCGTATTTCAGGATTTGATACAAATCGCGGTATGATAAAAGACGACGAGATCACAAATATGCTCAATTCGATTTTGTAATCCAACAATTGTTTTATGTGTGAAGGGAATTCATAGCCCCCAGCAGTCATGTGTTGAATCAGAATCAAGAAAGCAGAGAATGAGATCAAAAGCAGTATGGAAGCTGCTGGCAATGCCACAATTGCAGGTTTTGGTCTAAAAGAATAACAAATCACAACATTGTCAGATTCAGGTTTGACAATGATTCCTGAGCTTTCAACAGTATTATCATAATGAAATGATTTTGATTTCTTCCATGATTCTATGTTCTTTAGTTTGTTATCAATAATGGTGTACGCGTACTGGCTTGTAATATCATAATCCTTTGGTTTTTCAAATATCCAAAATACAGGAAAAGAAAGGTCCGCAGATACATTGAGAAATACAAAATTTGAGGCTAACTTGCCGGGGATTTTTTTATTCTCATAGTTCACATAGAGTATCCTTGTTTCATTTGCACTTAGTTTTTTGTTTGGAGGGATTTTGATCCATATTACAAATATTTTATGTGCATTGATATCATCAAGCAAAGTTTTTACATCTTCTCCATCATCAAGTTTTGCTTCCAACAGTAGTCGAAGATCAGAGTTTGGCATTATAGGATATTCCGTACCCTCAGAATCATTTACTTTGAGATTTGGAAGAAATCCATTAAATGCAAGAAAGACATTGTCAACAAACCCCAAAGATTTGTTAGATCGTATTGTGTATTCTTGTTTTATTTTAGTTATCTGTTTATGGTTATGTGTCAAATAATTCCTGATACGTATGATTTCTACAAGTTGCCCATTATCGCTCAATGTTGTGAAAAAATAGCATGAACATAAAAATTTAATTATTTTCTCATCTTTTTTCATATCCCACAGATACCAAATGCAGATTCGACTATCTTTTCCCGGTAAAAATAAAAAAACTAGAGGATCTTGTAGATTTCCCCGTTTTTATATCGTCTATTGATGCGAACCTTCAATCGTTTGATATCTGCTAGCGTCTTTTTGACTCCACGTTCATGCTGTAACATCATAGATTTTACACCAGGCAAATTCCATTTTTGATAAGATTTTGCCTTTGCCAAAGACTTTTTCTCATGTTTCAGATCCTTTTGCAAAAACTTTAACTGTGCCTTTAGTTGATCAGTTAGATTCTGTTTTGCCCTATGACTATGTTGCATGAGTAATGGTACCTCCAGTATTTTGTCCAGAATTTTCAGTCTTTGGTTTTGCGTATCCGCCAAGCACCAACCTATCTACAGTCATTACAGCTGCCAAATTAACTGCAATCTGTGTTAGGAATTGTTGTAATGTTACAACATGTATCGTCTCGCCGTTGTATGCCGTATACACAAATGCAATGACTCCAACTATAATTCCAAGTAATGTAGTTCTGCCAATCTTGGCATAGTCAAGTACGGTTTTTTCACCAGCCAAGGATCGTGCAAACTTTTTTGCAAATCCTGTGCTACTATAATATATGCCAGCTGCTGGAAACGACAAAAATCCTACTACATATGACCAATCAGCAAGAATGGCGTTTTGTGTAGGTTCTTGTGCATGAACGTATCCTGTTGTTGTTCCTACTAGAATTCCTGCCGTAATCAATACAGCAAAAATTATTAGAATTTTTTTCATTAAATTTTTTGGCAAATTTTTTGCTTAAAGGAAGTATTTGACGTAGAGAGCGGGATTTGAACCTGCGAACCGTTCAATGTATTTACTTATAAGACAAACGTCTTGATGGGTAAATGATGCTATTAGTTGATCCATTGCAAGCCGTATTTTTTTAATAGTGGATTTGTTTCTGTTACAAACTGTTCTCTGCCAATACACGATACCTCTTTGTTATCAGGGTTAGTTGGATTAATTGATTCTACAGTACCGTTAGTGTCAATATCTATTCCCCACGGTCTTTTTGAGATTACCATGCAGTAACCCTTGTTGACAGAGTCACTTATTACAAAATAATAAAAAGTTGAATTAGACACATCACTAACTTTAATAATCTTTTTCCAGTACGTTCCAGTCAAATTTTTCTTTGGGGATAACTGTTCTAATCTATACCTTGTAACTGCCTTCATTATGTTGTCATATTCTACTTGATTTTTGATTTTCAATATGTCTGGCATTATACGCCAAAAGACATTAAAAACAAAAAAGAAGTATTCGTGAAATGTTAAACGGTGTGTGATTTCACTTTGTCAACTACTTTGTCAGGTGTGGAATCGTTTGGTTTTGTGATGTTTTGAGATGAAAATTTTCCCAATGTTTCATTTCTCTGGGTTTTGGCATCTCTGTCATACAACTCAAAGTCATCACCATTTAGATACTCTAGCCTCATCTCATATTTCTTATCACCGTTTTTGATGACAAACTTGAGGCTTGGTGGAGAATCACCTTCCCAATCAACCCTATCGCCAAACTCAGAATTGATTTTAGATTTTACTTGATCGGCAAATTGTTTTGCACGATCTCTTTGTGAACCAGATTCACTCATAATTGTTTCAGGTTATTCAAAGATATAAAGTGGATAATAGATGATTATCAATCTTATTTTCTTAGATGCTCATCTATCCTTCCACACAACACATCAATTTTAGAAGACAACTCCTTGACATCCTTTTTTAATTCATCGAGGTCCTCCTTTTTGTAATCTTGTGTTGCTTTAATGTGCGACACTTCGGCACGAAGCAAATACAGCTTGCGGTACAAAAACGCAACAGGGGCTGACAATACAACCCATGCATAGTGCAGATAGTTTAGCTCATCACTCACTGGAGTGACAGCTCCTGATGTCTTCTATATACAAACACTCCATCATCACCAGAGTCTGCTCTTTGCTGTGTGGTGTTATTTTCTGAATCAGCATCTGCTCCATGATACCCTCCAAAGCCACCAGACACATCAACTGTAATGCCAGATTCATCAGGAATATCATCATACACTAAAAATACGATTCCGCCTTGACTTCCCTTAGAACCCAAAGTTCCATGTTCTGATGCAGTATCACCTGCACTCCAACCAGCACAACCATTTCCAGTGCAGCTAAGAACACTACTTTGAGCACCAGTCCCCTTGTTGCCATCTATTCCATTAATGCCGTTTGCAAGAATTGTTATCTTGTCTGTAATGTTTCGGATATACAAGGCAAGTTTTCCGCCACCTCGTACTCCGTCTGCACCATCAGCTGCTCTGCCTCCATCTCCACCATCTCTTCCAAATCCTCTCAAATCAGGGCCTGATTTTCTAATATAATATCCTGAACCGCCATGCCCACCATCACCTGACTCTTGTGCTGCAGTACCATCACTTCCCACACCACCAATAATGTTGTTTTTGAATTTTGATGCAAAGGCATCAACTATTAAAGAATCATCAATGATGCCAGCCATTACATTAAGGTCAGTGCACATTGTAGCATTTGTTGGCTGGGTCTTCTCAGAGATACCACCAGGTTTTCCTGGCAGTCCCCTATCAGGACTAATAGTGTAACTTCCACCTGCACCACCAATACCTGGAGTGGTAGTTCCCTTGAGACCACCAGCACATCCAGTTGGCTCTACTAGTATCTTGCCTGATTCACCTTGCGTGTATCTCTCACATCTAATGATACTAGCAGTTGTAATTATGGTGCCATGATTGGTAATGGAATGGTACTCTTTATCACCAATAGTTATTGTTTGGCCTTCACTAACTGTGATATCTTTTGCAGAGTCGCCAAATAATTTTTTGAGTGTAGTGGCATTTACAATAATAGAGTTTGCTCCTATATACAAAGAATTTCTTGCCCTTACTGCAAAATAGTACGTAACACCAGGTAATAGCTGGTCTACAAGAAGATTAGTAATATTGCCATGGCTATGTATTTTTGGCTCTACAGAGTCTGTAGATATTAAAGCATCATAGCCTGTAATTGGCAATCCGCCATTATCAGCTGGTGCATCCCATTGAATCTGGGCCAATCTTTCAGATAGTATGGTTACTCTCAAGTTGACAGGAGGCAATGGTGCACGAATTGGTATATTCACTATAGATACAGCTGATGGTAGTGACTCTATACCATCAATTACATATACCACATAATACTCGTATACCTTGTTGCCTTGTATGGTATAATCCTCATATGAGATGGCATCTCCAATAATCTCACCTACTAGGGCAAAGCTACCACTATCTCCAAGTCTTCGAAATATCTTGCTTTTTTGGATTGGTATGTTGTTTGTATCAGCTGGTTTATCCCAAGAAAGTTGTGCTGCCATATTATCATGCGTTGTAGTTATAGCAAGGTTTGCAGGTGCTGCATAAAGTGGTGTGGCAGATGCAACATTAGATGGAATTAGGGACTCTTTGCCAGGCTGATTTATTGCATATACCCTAAAGTAGTATTTGGTGCCAGCATCAAGACCTGTAACTATGTGGTGTGAGTTTGGGTTGCCAGTGTCTTCTAGTATTGTCTCAAACCCTGAATCTGCAAAAGTAGACATCTCTATTCTTGTACCTTTTTGTGGTACACCACCTGTATCATCAGGATTGCTCCAGCTTAGTTTGATTTGAGTAGAGTTGTATGGTGTAGTTGTAAGGTTTGTTATAGGATGGGGATGATCAATTGCAGTTCTAGCAGAGATAACACTTGAAAACTCTCCTGCACCCTTTGAGTTGACACCCCTGCACTTGTAGAAATACTCCTCATTGTCATCCAAAGAACCATCAACAAATAAAATGTCTGCACCTTTTTGTGGAATATTAGTTAAGGTGTAAATTAACTTCCATGAAAGATTGTCTTGTGGTGTCTTTGTTCTAAACCATTCTAGTTTTAGTAATGGCAGTCCTCCGTTGTCCTCAGGTGCATCTGTAGTTATCTGGATGTCATCAGATGATATTGGAATGGCTGATATTCGTAGTGGTTTATGTGGTCTGTGTGTGGTACCATCAATGAAATATCCTTCAAGTCTTACTGCAAACTCTCCTTTGATAGATGTAATGTCGACTTTTAATTCTCGTATTCCATCACAGTGCAATAAAACGTCGCGTCTCTCTTCTGTATCTTTGCCTCCCACATTGCCATAATATATGGAGCCAATATCTAGTCCTCCAAACAAGATGTCTGCATAGCAATAGTTAGAGTCTCTTTCATGAGATACTGGCTCTAGTACTGCACGAATTAATCGTAATCTTTTGTCAGCTGGTAACACAACTGAGATTTTAGTTCCCGTACTCTCAAAGTCATTTGACTTTTGAGAAAATAGTTGGGATTCATCAATTATATCATCAATGTACTGCCAGTTTCCCATGATATCATCAAAGCCTCCTGAGAGATTTAGTAGAACCATTCATGTAATCAAATGAATTGTATTGTCGAAATCTTAAAGGAAGTATCTGTGTGAAATATTTTTAAAGAAAACCGTTGTTGAGCATTTCATGACATGTGCAAGATGCAAAAGCAGGATCAAACTATATCCATGTGAGTATTGCGGACATAACGGCATATTTGCTACAACACAAAACATCAAGTGATGACTATTCAGACAATAGATGTTTTTAAAGTATTATTTACATTCCAAATAATGACATTAGCCACTCTATGAAGCCTTTTTGCTCTTTTGGTTTATCATTTGCAATAACTTGGCAGTGGCCATCAACTAGAATGGTTCCCTGTCCGCACTTTTGGACTGATTGTGGTTCTGGATCCATTTGTGGTTCTGATTGTATTACAGTAGACTCTGCTGTAGATTCTATTGTTCTTTTACATTCACCTGTATAATCAAGTTGGATATCATTTGCATCCAAAAAGCACTGATTCATGTAGAGTAATCACGTTTCATGAGATATTCTGACCTATACTTGTTAATTAAGACTACAATTATGTAGAATTAACAAAATTTAATATTTCAACTTTAGTTTTCCAATGTGATGTTTCAAAAAAAGATCAAGTAGAACAATTATCAAAAACAGTTTTAGAAAAATTTGATTCTATTGATGTTTTAGTAAATAATGCTGGTTTTGCAATATATGGTTCTGTATCTGATCTTTCAATAGATGAAATTGAATCCCAAATGGAAACAAATTACTTTGGAATGGTATACTGTATCAAAAATTTTCTTCCATCAATGTTAAAGAAAAAATCTGGTCATATTGTAAATGTTGCTTCAGTTGCAGCAAGTTTTGGTTTACCTGGAATTGCATCTTATTGCGCATCAAAATATGCTATGTTGGAATTCTCAGAGGGTCTTAAACATGAACTAAAGGATTCAGGAGTTGGAATTACAGTTGTAAGTCCAATTATGGTTAGAACTGATTTTTTTGATCATCCTTCTTTTGAAAAAATGCCCAAGTATTCTCCAACATCACTTAGCTCAAAGACAGTTGCCAAAGCAATAATCAAGGCTGCAAACTCGAAAAGACTAGAAATTATAGTTCCTTCTGTAGTGCGAGGTGCAGTATGGATGAAAAATACATTTCCATATTTTATCAACCCAATAGTGGGAAAATCATTTCAAAAACAATTAGACGCTACTAAAGAATAGACTTATTCTTCCATATCGTCATCTGCTGATTCTGAGCCTACGTCTAACAATTCTAGTGATTTTAATTCAAATTGGTAAATTGCATTCATATCAATCTCTTTTTCTTTTTGTAGATATTCTGAAACTTTTTTACTCAATGGTGCTTTGTGCTGATCAAAAACAAACTCATAAACTTCTCCTTTTACTAAATCATCAAGTTTGATATCGTTTGCAATATCTAATGTTACAATATGTCGTCCATCTTCAACTGGATCATACAACTGTGCATCAAGTTTGTTGTCTTCATAATAAAATTCTAAAATATATCCAGTTTTTTTCAATTCTGTTGGCTTTTCAAATTTTGCATTTTGAATCTCGTCAGAAACCCAATCAGGAATCTCATCTTTCTTTTTTGCCATGTAAATTCACCTTAATTCTGAGCTTTCTCTTTTTTGCTTTTTGACCACCAATCAAGATAGTCATCATGCTTGTCTTCTCGGGTTTTTTCTTTTTGATTTAGTCTAAATCTAATATCTGAAATTTCTTCTCTAGTAGCATACAATCCACATCTCTTACAAATGAAATTTCTTCTATTTTTCTCATCCATCTTCATTGGAATGTCAATTTCATCAAATAACTTGAAAAGATCGTCTCTGCCTCTTTCCTCTTCTGGAGTCTCAGCTTCATACTTTGCTTGAATTTTCTTTTTCTCTCTTGCTGTACATTCTGGACAGTTAGGCACTGATGATTTAGCTTAATTTTTTCCATAAAAGCGTTCCCACATTCTAATATGATCGATAATAATCTGACACGCGGATTTTTTCATCATCCCTTGCGGTCCGTTCGCCCATCGAACATCCCGCGTGCCAGATATGTAAAATTCTAAAATTTCTGTATTATCTCTTTTCTTCCAAGATTTGGGCAGCAATCTTTGCTGAATTTTCAGCCCCTTCAGGAATAAAATTTTCTGAAAACTCCTTCAAATTTTCCTCAAATCTTCCATAATTTTCTTTAATCGTAGAAATTGCTTTGGTAACTTGTTCTGTTTTTGTGGCTAAAACCCCCAAATTTTTCTCTTCAGCCCATCTTATGTTATTGGTGTGTTCATCATAGATTGGAATACCAATAATTGGTTTTGACTTGGCTCCCATAATTTCTCCCATAACTGTATGAGAACCATTTACAACAGCATATTTACACAAATTAAGAATTGAATCCTTTTCTTGTTCTGAAAGAAAACCAATGTCAATTTGTATCCAATCTATATTCTTCTCTAAAGCTTCTGAAACAGAGTATTTCTTTTTGTCCTTGCCAATTACACAATCTATACTTGGATCATTTCTTGCATGTGAGATAATTCTTTTTTCATTATTCATTTCATCTTTATGAAATACTTCTTCATATCTTTGTCCTGTTCCGTCATTTGTTGATATATTTCCGGTTCTCATCCAATATCCAAATTCATTATCTTCAATTAGTTTTTCAAGATCTGATTTTTCTTCTTTCTTAAACTGCTTGCTTTTTGTAAAATGACCTACATATACTACTTTCTCTTCAACTTCTTTTATGAAATTTAGATTATATTCACACATAGTATATGGTGGAGGCGAATCTGCAACAAGAATCTTTGATGCTTTTGCAATTTGTTTTGCAACAAAGATTAGTGAAGGATAAAGATACGATCTTGAACTATACAATTTTGGTTTGAATTGATTTGTTACAAATAAACTTGGAATATTTCTATTTCTCGCTAAGATGTTAGATCCCATATCCCCATCATTGATTACAAGATCAAACTTTTCTTTATTGTAGAGTTTTCTTTCTTCTCTCAAGTAATCTGCAATTTGTCTTACTAGAGGAAGATTTTTTGAAATTGGTAATAATAGATTCATTAAAGACATTGAAACACTTGGACCAAATTTTCCGTCAATTGGCGTTGGCATCAATATTTCGTGAATTCTTTCTTTCTCATCTGGAAATTTTTTTAATAATTTCTCATAGACATGATCTTTGCTTGAAAAATGAACCTCAAATTCTTCTTTTATGTAGTCTCTAAGTACATCATTTAGTCTCATCATTCTTGAATAATGACCACTTCCCCAAGGATAGATGAATTCTCCTATTTTGAGCACAATATCAAACCAAATATGCTGTTTAAATTCTCAATGATTTTCTTCAAACGAGTCTAAAATATCATGAACATTATTTGGTCCAACCTGAATTGAAAGTTCTTTCCTAGTTTTGAGAGTATTCTCTACTTCTTTTTTTGAAAATTCAGGAATTTCAGTAGAGTTTATTGTGATCATCTTTTCTAATTTTTTAATGCTTCGATCTAATCCAATCTCTTTTGCTTCATCAAATAGATTGGTATCAACTCCAGCTAATGGAATTATTGGAATCTTCTTTTTTCCAAATACTTGTTTTACTGATTTATCAATAAAATCTGTAGAAAATACTAATGGTGATAAAGCCAGTGAAACATGAGTGTTTGAATACTTGAGCATTATCTCTAATATAGAATGTACATAGATCAAATAATTTTTTACACCATTTGGATTAATTTTAATCTGATAGAACTCTAATTCAATTTTCTCTTGAACCAGTCTTGGAATAATTTGGTTGATTACTTTGGCTAAATTCATTAATTCAGATTTTTGTCTATAGCAAACTATGATCTTTGTATCATATCCTTGTTTAATCGTCTCATAACATGAAACAGCTGATATTTCATCATATACAGCACAAATTACTTTTTGTTTTTGTGATTGATATGGAATACCACCTTTTCCTTCGTCTGAGTAAATATAGATGTATGCATTATTTTTTGTAAGATATGTATACAATAACTTGTCATAATCTTCTTCAGTTCCAGGATGTGCTCCCAAGTTTGATTTTTTTTCTATAATATTTGATGTTGTAGCGATTTCAACGTCTTTTGTTAGAAATCCTTTTGATGTTCCTTCAACTTTAACAAGAAACTTTTCACCTTTTAAGAGTAAATTACCTCCTACTGAAGTTATCTCTGAAACAATTTCTTTGAAATTATTGTTTTTCTTCCTAGCAATTGCAATTTCTTTAATACCAAAAAGTAAATTGATAGCTGATGATGCAAAGACAGGATCATTTGCATCAACTAAAATTACATCACCATCACGTTTTACAGATTTGAATTGTTGATTTTTTATTTTTAGAATGTGTTTGATGTTAGCAATAAGTTGAGGAATTTTATTTTTTGAAAATATTGTTGGAAAAACTACTACGTATGATATTTCATTCATATTTTTTATTCTGAAATCTACTTGTTTATAATTTAGGACAAAACTACGGGTAATCAATATAAAACAAACATTTCAATTGAATATGTGGCAAAATTCACACAAGAACAAGTAGATGATTTAAACTCTAGAATAAAGACTACAGAAGAGGCACTACAATGGGCCTCAGATAATCTACATCCAAAGGTTGCAAAAGCATCAAGCTTTGGTGCTGAAGATGCAGTCATTATGGATATTATGTTAAAAATTAATCCAAAATTCAGATTTTTCACTCTCGATACTGGAAGACTTCCACAAGAAACCTATGATATAATGGATGTTGTAAGTAAAAAATACAATATTTCAATTGAAGTATTATTTCCTGATGCTAAAGAAGTTGAAGATATGGTTAAAGAAAAAGGTGTCAATCTCTTCTATGACAGTGTAGAGAATAGAAAGATGTGTTGTGAGATTAGAAAAGTTCATCCTATGAACAAAATGCTGAGTACTTTGGATGGTTGGATTACTGGTTTAAGATGTGATCAAACCAAAATTAGAGAAGATGTAACAATGTTCCAGCTAGATAATGGGCATGAAGGAATTCTAAAGATCAACCCAATTATTGATTGGACATGGGAGCAAGTTCAAGAATATATCAAAAAGAATAATCTTCCATACAACAGTCTTCTAGACAAGGGCTATCCAAGTATTGGTTGTGAGCCTTGTACAAGACCCATCAAACCTGGAGAGGATCTACGTGCAGGTAGATGGTGGTGGGAACAAGGCGAACACAAAGAGTGCGGCCTTCATATAGACCATAAATATAGGAGTTAGCATGTCAGAAAACTCAATCAAACCACACGGTGGAGTGTTAATTAACAGAATTACCAAATTTGATCCAACCGGATTATTCTCACTAGAAATTACTGAAGATCTTGCAAATGATGTTGAAAATATCGCTGATGGAATTTTTAGTCCATTAGAAGGATTCTTGGGCCAACAAGATTTTGAAAGCGTTGTGTCTCGTGGTAGACTTGCAAACGATTTAGCTTGGACAATTCCAATTGTTCTTGATGTTGATGAAGAAACTGCCTCTGAAATGAAAGAAGCCGGAGATGTTTTACTAAAGAATCCTCAAGGAGTTGGAGTTGCAGTATTACATGTTGAAGAAACATTTTCTTTTGATAAAGAAAAAACAGCACAAGGAGTCTATGGAACAATTGATACATCTCATCCAGGCGTTGCAAAGACTATGTCTATGAAAGATTTTCTTGTTGGTGGAAAGATTGACTACATTCAAAGACCTGATGAGACTGAAATTCGAAAATATAGACTAACACCTACTCAAACAAGAGAAGCTTTTGCACAAGCAGGTTGGAAAACAATCTGTGCATTTCAAACTAGAAACCCTCCTCATGTTGCACATGAAATGCTACAAAAAACATCAATTACAACACGTGATGGAGTTTTTGTAAATCCAATTATTGGAAAGAAAAAATCTGGTGACTTTGTTGATGAAGTCATTGTAAAATGTTATGAAACCATGATAAAGTCATACTATCCAGAAAATAGATGTAAGTTAGCTACTCTCCATACTGAAATGAAATACGCTGGTCCTAAAGAAGCAATTCATCATGCCATTATGAGACAAAACTATGGTTGCACACATATAATTATTGGAAGAGATCATGCAGGTGTTGGAAAATTCTATGATCCATTTGCAGCACAAAAAATCTTTGATGATTATCCCGAACTAGAAATCATTCCAGTGTTCTTCCCTGCATTCTTCTATTGCAAAAAATGTCTTACATATACAACTCCAAAAGCATGTCCACATGATGATGATTCAAAAGAACAGATTAGTGGAACAAAACTAAGAGAAATGATTCAAAATGGACAAGCTCCATCAGAATTCATTCTAAGACCAGAAGTTGCCCAAGTTATCTTGAATCATTCAAAACCATTTGTTGATTAGATTTTTATTCAATCAGACTTGGGGTAGCTTGTGAAATATCTAATTGCTATCATCTTTTTTACAGGATTTACCATTCTGCCAGCTTTTGCTCAAGATATGAAAAACCCATCATTGATTATTGATACTATAGAGATTCCCGCTGATGAATTTAATCGCGTTTTAAGAGATGCGCCAGTTGTACAACTCGATAAAGTTCACGCAGTTAGCTGGCAAGCAACTATTGATAACAATGTACTTTACGCAAACCCAAATGGAAATGCTGTTCTGAGATTGTATGACCAAGAAACACATGATGAATTCATTGAAGTTGGCATGGGTCCAGAACCTGATTTAAAGTTCTGGGTTGCTGTTCAGACTCCAAAAGAAGGCTATATCGTAGTTCATAGGGATCTTGAAAGAGGTTGGTATCCTGATGCCAAAACTATTGTATCATACACAGAAAGGGCTGGATTAACTGTAAACAATGGTGCACGAATTGTTGTTACAAACCTGGATATTGGCGTATTTGCAATTGATGCCTACTCAATTCATGGAATGGAAAGCACATCTGACCCTCCTGCAGTTAATTCTGGAAGCATGATCGTAGAGTTTCTTTCTGGTGATCCATCAAAGAATGTCTTTGCATTGTTTCCATTTTATGTGGCAGCAGGCGTAGGTGTCATAGTTGGAGTTTTGTTTCTAACTAAGAAAAGAAAGTAGATCCCATAACATGCATAAAATGTAATTATTATTTTTTACAGACAGCAATCTCTTTTTTCCAATTTTGGAACATTTGACTTACCGTTATTAGTCATGAATTTACCAAAAAGCTAGAGAACAATGGCAAAAAGTAATGTTGCATTAAGCATAGTTTTACTCGTTTTAGTTAGTACTGTATTTTTCCCATCAGCTCAACAAGCCTTTGCTATTTCTTCTCAAGTTCCTAGTGGTGTAACTGAAAATGTTTCATCCGATTCCAATGCATCAGATATTACTGTTGAGAATGGTGGAACATTAATCATTGAAGTGGTGTTACTCTCAGTATTGCTGGAATTTTAAAAGTTGAAAGTGGTGGTAAATTAATTATTGAAGAGAATGCAACAACCGAACTTGTTGGTGATACACCAGCAAATGGAATTATTAATGAAAATGGCGCAGATTAGATCATTATGGTACAGTAATTAGTTTCAATACTTCTCCTGCATTCATATTAAATCAAGGAAGAGGGACTGTCTTTTGTGGAGTTTTAGATCCTAACAATCTTAGTCAGACTCTTGTTAATCCAATTGTTTTTGATTGTACTGAAGAAATAGTTCTTCCAATAACTGAAATTTCTGCGGGAACTACTTATGATGTTGATGATGAATTAGATCCTCAAGGAAAAACAGTAGTTATTGAAAATGACTTAGTTGTTTTTGGTACTTTATCAAATGATGGTTTCTTATCAAACCGTGCACAAGTAACTCTTGACAATGGTTTTGTAGATCTTTCTGGTGGAGGAACTTTTGAAAATGTTTGCTTAAATTTCCCTACTAGAGGCGTTGTACTGATTGGTTCTGGACAAATTTTAGATGGAACTACAATTCCTATCACATGTAATCCTCCTGATCCAAATGATGATAATTATTCAACTCCAGAGGAAACAACTCTAACTGTAAATGCCGCTGATGGTGTTTTAGATGGTACTGGAGCAGATGAACCGGGTGATAATGAAGGTGTTCCTGGAAATGATCCAATATTAACAGCTTCTCTTTTAACAAATCCATCATTTGGAAGTTTAACTGTATTTAATCAAGATGGTAGTTTTGAGTATTCACCAAATCCAGACTTTAACGGTTCAGACTCTTTCACGTACATAGTTTCAGATGATGATGGCTCAGATACAGCTATTGTAGATATTACTGTATTTGGAGAAAATGATCCTCCAGTAGTTACCATTGTTTCCCCAACTGATAATTCGGTATTCCTAATTGGAGAATCCGTTGACTTGGTTGGAACTGCTACTGATGTTGAAGATGGAATACTCTCTAGTGGTCTAGATTGGTTTTCAAATAAGGATGGTCTCTTAGGCACAGGAAAATCTCTCTCAACTTCCACATTATCTGAAGGAATTCATGAAATTAGCCCTCATATTGTTGATTTAGAAGGTTCAGCAAGTTCTGCATCAGTTAACATCACAGTACAGATTGATCTTAAAAATCTACTACTATGCGATGATTTGACAATTGCTGAATTAGAAGAAAAAGCAAACAAAGGAAAATTCAATTTAATTGATAATAGAGGTGGTCCAAGTACTACTATTACAGGAACTGAAAAAGCTGATCTAATTTTTGCTGGTGATTTTGGAGATATTATTTTTGCTGGAGCTGGAAATGACTGTGTAATTGGTGGTGTTGGTAATGATGAGATTAGTGGAGAAGATGGTAATGATGAAGTATTTGGATTAGGCGGAGATGATACTATTTTTGGTGATGCAGGTAAAGATCTTCTTGATGGTGGAACTGGAGGAGATCAAATCTTTGGTGGAGACGGTGATGATGAAATCAACGGTGAATCTGGCTCTGATATTATAGAAGGTGGTGACGGCAATGACGAAATCAACGGCGGTGACGGAGATGACGAAATTTCAGGAGGCGCTGGAGAAGATAAACTAGAAGGCGGTGACGGTAACGATGATCTTAAAGGACAAGGAGGTAATGATAAGATTGAAGGTGATAAAGGAGATGACGTAATTTCTGGCGGACCTAGAAATGATAAACTAGAAGGTGATGACAGAAATGACACTATTCGAGGTGGAGGTGGAGATGATAAAATCAAAGGCGGTGACGGTAACGATGATCTTAAAGGACAAGCAGACAACGATGAGATCGATGGCGATAAAGGAGATGATCTAATTGTAGGTGGTAACGGTAATGATGAATAGATGGGGATGACGGAAATGATACCATCAAAGGCGGCGCTAGAGATGATGAATTAGATGGCGATAAAGGAGATGATATTCTTCGTGGAAATGCTGGAAATGACAAATTAAAAGGCGGTTACGGTGATGACGATCTCAAAGGACAAGCAGGAGATGACTCACTTAAAGGTGAAAAAGAAATTGATTTGCTAAACGGCGGTGCTGATGAAGATGCATGTTATGAAGACAAAGATGATACTTTACAAAACTGTGAAATCATAAAAGGTGGAAATAAAGACGATGATGATTAGTATTTTAAAAAATTTTAATAAATTATAGGATTATGCAATTCAGTATCTATTGAAATTTTCATTCCATCTTTTAATGAATTAAACTCTTCTTCTGAAATAATTAGTAATGGAATATTTGCTAATGCACATCCTGTTGCAACTGTAAGATCAGCTTTTTTACAAATCATTGCTAAAGGAGCTGAATTATTTGATTTAATGGAATATATCGTATATGCACCAACACTACTACCTACTCCACCTGGAAAAACAAGAATTAAATCTTTAATTGATTTATCAAATAAATCATGATTCTTATCTGTAATTACTCCAGATTTTTTTTCAACTGTACCTAAAAAGTTAATTGGATTCTTAGATTTTAATACAGTTCCTTGAATTTTTCCTTGAACAAGAATCTTCATCGTGTTTCATCTTCAACTATTTCAGATAGTGATTTTAGATTAACATCAACACCATTAGAATTTTTCAAATAAAATGCACCCTTGATACTATTTGTTGTAACAGAGTCTATTTCGTCTTTATTGATTAATGGTGTTAAACAAGTACAACAATCAGAAAGAATCTCACATCCGGCTCTTTCAAGTTCATTAGTATATCCGATTTTTCTTGCCTGCTCTTTTACTGCTCTTGGGCAAAATATCATACACCTCTTTTTGAAAGAACGACCTTTGAGTTTGCTTGTCAAATCAGAAATTTCTTCTAAACCTAATTGAGGACTTCCAAGTGTAATGAGATCCCCTTTCTCTGCCGTGTTTAATTCATCATGAACATTTTGCATCTCTTTTTCATCAAAATCTATTTTTTCACAACTAGGATCTCCTTCACCAAACAAAAATTTTGCACAAGTGCCAGAAGTTCCCATTCCTCCACACATGGCCTTACATTGACGCCTATCCATATCTCCTAATCCAGAAATGTTTACTGATGTATCTCCAACTTTACCTGCAAAAAATCCCAACATTCCATATGTCAATTCATTTGGGTTATCTACTTTCATTCTAATTGTTACATTAGGTGAATCTTCTTTTCTTAATGAAGAGTATGGACTTTTACCAGTAATTCCACTTGCAAGTGCACTAAATGCACTTTCTTTGTTTGTTTTTAGATTATCATAGGAATTTGCATGAATTGCAGCATTACTTTCTGCAAAAGCTACTTGTGTTCCATCATTAGGTATATCAAAAATTTCATATGGAATGCAAGAAAATGATGGAGTCACCCCCATTGTTTCATATGATTTTTTAATTGATAGCTGTTTTGAAATAAAATTTTCATCTAAACCGTAATCTTCTACATTATCAATATCAAATCCCATTGGATTCAAAGTTGTTTTTACTTTGACTCTTGCATCTTTACTAATACTTGAAAGGAATTCTTCTCCAGCATCACCTATTGTGTTATAGTTTACTCCAGAAAGGTGTGCCCATTCTATAGGAATTAATTTTTCAGCATCAGTTGCTTCTCCTGTAGCAACTAGGATTCTGTATGCCATCTGCATAATTTCTCCTTGTTCTCCTTTTAATGCAGATTCTTCTTCCTTAGTTAACTCCAATACTATTCGTTCAATATTACAGATATAATACTTGTACGTAAAATCGCAATCATGGAAAAAATTCTTTGTGGAATGATGGAAACAATGAATTTTGTAAAACCACCTAGAATGACCGCATTAAGGGAGTTACATGAAGCAGAAACAGGAGGACCATTTAGCATACTCATTGGAACAATACTCTCAGCTAGAACAAAAGATGAGAATACAACCAAAGTTGTCAAAGTATTATTTTCTAAGTACAAAAATGCCAAAGCATTAGCAAATGCCAATCTAAAAGATGTAGAAAAAATCATCAAATCGATAGGATTCTACCATGTAAAATCTAAGAGAATTATTGAAGTTGCCAAGATTATACACTCCCAGTATAAGGGAATTGTTCCAGATGATCTGGAAACTTTAGTAAAATTACCTGGAGTTGGACGAAAAACTGCAAACTGTGTTTTAGTTTATGCATTTGAAAAACCTGCAATACCAGTAGATATTCATGTTCATAGAATTTCAAATAGATTGGGACTTGTAGATACCAAAACTCCCGAAGACACAGAACAAGAATTAATGAAAAAAATTCCTAAAAATTTTTGGCTTGAAATCAATGATACTTTTGTTATGTATGGACAAAATATATGCAAACCAATTTCACCAATGTGTGATGTTTGTAAAATCAAAAAATCTTGCAAATTTTTCAAGTCAAAAAATAAAAAATAACTTTCGTTATATTGATTAAATAAAATAAATAATAAGTTGACTAATAAAAAAATACGATCAACTTATTGTGATGGTCCATTTAACAGCTAAGCTGTCACCGTCAGATACTGTTACACCGCCACCAGAAAGATCTTGTATTGCAAACATCTCCCATGTAGTTCCTGGTGTTCCCAGAGTTCCACATGAGCCATCTGCAGCTCTAGTAGTGATATATGCATTGAAGATACCTGATTGTGTTACGGTTATTGCATTGTACTGATCAAACTTGAACGTATCAGTTCCGACATCAAGTTCAACTTGTGTGTCTGAACCAGCTGCTGCTACTGTAATTGTTGGATCTACAAGTTTTCTTGCTTGTTCACCTTCATCACCTGCACCACCAGCACATCCTGCACCTGATCTCTCAAGTTCAGCATTATCTACTGTTGCTGCTTGTGTACCGTTTCCGATTGCGATGTATTCGAATGTTCCAGCTACGTCACAGTTACCACCTGCTGAAGTACCGAAGATTAGTTCTCCTGCACAATCAATTCCGTCATACACGACAACGTTGTCGGTTTGAAGGTATGCTTTAACTGCTTGATTACTGTTAAGTACTGTGTATTCTACATGTCCTAGCATACCCATTGACTCTTGTGTTTGAGGAACGGCTGCCATCATCATTGGAGATGCAGAAACACCGGATAGACCGTATATTGTCATAGCGATTGCAAAAATACCTGCAAATACTGCTATGCTTTTGGTTCTGTTCATTGAGTACTATGCTGAATAGTAGATTATAGGCATCATGGCAAAAGATCGCTAATTAATAGATCCATTTTGACACTTTTACGGAGATTTGAGTCCTATGGTTTCACTTAATTCTACTGACAATTCTCTACCTGTTTGCTCAGGTTCTTCAACAGCGATTTCTTCTTCCACAGATTCATTCAAATCAATCTCTTCAACTATTGGAATAGTCTCATTGCTAGATTCGGTTGAAGACATTGAATAAGCAATTCCTGCAATAACGCCTATAGCTATACCAATGCCCCCAGCTTTGTTCATACTATAACATCATCTGTCATCTCTATAAACTTGATGGAAATAGATTGATTTTTTATAGTTCTTTCTAAAATAATTTACTAAATGTATTACAAATTACTGATAATGTTTGTATTGGCATTCTCAATAATTCTTTCAACAGAAAATGCATCAGCATCATCAGAGCCTATACTAATTACAATCTCTCCCGATATGGAAAAAATAATTTTTGACGGTAAATGGACATTTCTTACTGAATGGAAGCCAAGTAGTTTAACAACAATAAATTCTGAAAATAAACAAATTATTCTAAGAACTGCACATTATGAAAATTTTATTTATATTTTTGTTGATGCGATAAATGATTATACTTTAGACAGAGGTTCAGATAAAGCTACAATTTGTTTTGATGGTGAAAATAACAAAAGCCAAATTCCTGATGAAAATGATTTTTGCTTTTCATCAACATTAGGACATAATGAGGGAGTAATCTTTCAAGGTGGTTCTGTTAATGCTTTAACAGGTCATTTCCAAAAAATTCCTAATACATCTAATTTTATTGCAATCAGTAGTCCATCAGATGAAAATGATCGTTATTCAAAAATTCCACACCCAAGTTTTGAATTCAAAATACCAATTGAATTAATTCAACGTTCAGATAATTATGGAATATTCTTGTCAGTTTATGATGCTAGTTCAAAATCATTTGAAACTTTTCCAACTGAAACAAAACGTGATAATCTATTAAAAATTCCATCTCCAAGTCATTGGGGAGATATTCTCTCTCCTGATAAATCACTTCCTGAACTTAACATTCCTATTCTGGTATTTTCAGTCTTAATTTTATCTATAATTCTAGTTCAATCTAAGGCAAAAATTGGAATTTTAAGACAATAAACGATCTACTGATAACACTCTAAATTTTATAAACAAAAGATAACTTAGGCATGAAATTTATTATAAATTAATATTCATTTGTTTCTGGGTATGGTTGAAGTAAGGTATGGCACAGGATAATCCACAAGTATCGATAATTGTTCCCACATACAATGAATCTCAAAACATTGTGAAAATTCTCAAATCAATTCGTGAGAATATCCCAAAAGGAATCTATACAGAAACAATCGTAGTTGATGATAATTCCCCAGACGATACTGGTAAAATTGTTGAAGATTATATCTCTAGCATCAAAAAAATTGCAGAAAATACTATAGACATTATTCATAGAAAAGCCAAAACTGGACTCTCATCAGCAATATTAAATGGAATTCAAAATGCAAAAGGTGAAACTATTGTTGTGATGGATTCAGATTTTTCACACCCACCACAAATTATCCCAAAAATGATTGAAGCATTCAAACAATATCAATGTGAACTTGTTGTAGCTTCAAGATACATTACAGGAGGTAAAATCCAAGGATGGACAACAAAAAGAAAACTAATGAGCAAGATCGCAACTCTAATTGCAAAAAAAGGATTAGGAGTTAAAACTAAAGATCCAATGTCTGGTTTCTTCGCTTTTAAGAAAAATATTATAAAAGAATTGAATTTTGATGCGTTAGGATACAAATTACTTTTAGAAGTTCTTGTAAAAACTAAAGGAATTAATATAAAAGAAATTCCATATACATTTGAAAATAGAAAACATGGTTCAAGTAAATTAGATAGCTCTACTGTAATTGATTATTTCAAATCTGTATGGAAATTATATCGAAATGGAAAAATAAAATCATCAAATGAAAAACGTGATTCAGTAAGATTCCTCTCAAAAGCAGCAAGATTCTTTACTGTTGGGGCATCAGGAATAGGCGTTAATTATCTGGTTTCTATGCTTTTTACATCTGGCTTAGCCGAATTGTGGTATATTCATGCAAATATTTTTGGAATAATTGCTTCTATATCTACTAATTTTATCTTGAACAAAATTTGGACATTTGAAGATAGAGACTTCTCAAGAAACAAACTACTTTCACAATATGGAAAATTCAGCTTGTTTAGCTCATTGGGCGCATTAGTTCAGGTTACTATGATGTTCTGGTTAGTTGAATCATATGATGTTACATATCCATTAGCATTAATACTTGCAATTGGAACTGCAGCATTCAGCAATTTTATTTTAAACAAAAAACTCACCTTTAAAGAAAAACTTTGGGGATAATCAAATTTTAAAATCTAAAGTAAATGAAATCTTCTGGGTTTTCATCAAAGAAGAATAAGATTGACATAATAATTATTGAAAGAATTATTGTCCAATGTCTTAATTTCAATTTTGAAATTTTTGAAATGATGTCATTTCTCCTAATGAAATAAAGTGTAATAGTAAAAATAGTGATAAAATTGCCACAGATGTTTTATTTTCTGATACTGTATCCATAAATTGTGCGATCTCAATATCTAAGAAAATATATTTTTGAATAGAATATGACATTTTATCAAATTCTGATACTCTAAATGGAATCCAAGCTAAAAATACAAAATATTGAGTAATTGTAATCGTAATAATCTTTCCAATTCTTGTTGAACAAAATTCCTTAACTTGATTTGGAACAATACTCTGCAAAATTCTGTGGATTGCTAAGTATATGCCATGTAATGCTCTCCATACAATGAAGTTAATTGAAGCTCCATGCCATAAACCACCTAAGAGCATTACAGTGATCAAATTAACATAAGTTCTTCCTCTTGATTTTCGATTTCCTCCAAGTGGAACATAAAGATAATCTCGTAACCATGTAGAAAGAGAAATGTGCCATCTTCTCCAAAAATCTACTGGAGAAGTAGCAAAGTATGGTCTGTTAAAATTCATTGGTAATTTGAAACCAAGAATCAAAGCAGTTCCTATAGCAATATCTGAATAACCTGAGAAATCACCATAAATCTGGATTCCAAACCCAATTGTCCCTAAAATTATTGATAATGAATCTAATCCAATGGGGTTTCCAAAAATATTGTCTACCATAGGAGCAATATTATCAGCAAAAAACATTTTTTTAAGAAATCCAAATGCAATAATGGTAACTCCAATTTTCAAATTTTGATTATTAATTACAATTTGTTTAATGCGTGATGCTGTGAAATTTTCTAGATTCTCATGAAGTTGTGGAAGAAACACTTTTGCTCTGACTATAGGTCCTGCAACTAGTTGAGGGAAAAATGCAACAAATAAAGCAAATTCGCGTAATGAATTAGTTGGTTCTAACTTTCCTCTATAGATATTAACAGTATAACTTATTGTTTGAAAAGTGTAAAATGAAATTCCTATTGGCAAAGCCAAATTAAGAAATGGAATAGGAGCTATTCCCATTTGAGTTGTAAAGTTATTTATTTGTTCGATTCCAAAATCTGCATACTTGAAAAATCCTAATAATCCTAAATTGCCTGCAAGACTAATAGACAAGATAATTTTTTTCTTGGTTTTACTTGTGGCTCTGTATATCTCTCTTCCTGCATAATAATCCAATAAAGTTGAAAAAAAGAGTAAAACTAGAAGATAATTACTTGAAAAATAAAAGAAAAAGTAACTTGAAATTAACAAAATAATATGTTGAAAATTTCTATTTCTGATAATTACCATAAGTAGCACAATAGCTACAAAAAATATTATAAATTCTGGAGAATTAAAAAGCATTATTCATCCATCTCTTTTAGAATAAAATTTGAAACATCATGATTGAAAAATATGCCCCTCTTCTGAAATTGTAATATGATCTGGAGAAGTCCAAACATTTTGCTTTGAATAATTTTGTAATAATGAATACACTGGAATATTTTGACTTAATTTTATATCAGAAATTATGTTATCAAAGTTTTTTTATCATTCTCACTTAATGAATCAATGGTAGAAAAATTGTGAGGAGTAACAAAAATAATTATTTTAACTTCATTTTGTTTGAATATTGCAATCATTTCTTTTAACGAATCATATTGATTATTTTCTTCCATATTCGAAATTTGACGTACCCAACCACCTGGAACATGTTTGTCTGTGATTAAACTAGGATTTACCTTGTACATTGGTAATGTATAATCAAAAAATGGAGTGTTGAATTGTTTTAAACTCTGAGTTTCTATATTTGCTTGGTCACGTACAACAGATAGTATATTAAATTTCGGATTTTCAAGAAAATCTAAACCTAATGAATGAAAAAAATCATCAGTTGCAGCTTCTGGATCCGGAAGAATTTTTTCATTATCTACAAAAAACTCACTGGAAAATGCTCTGTATCCCACCCGTACGCAACAATTTCTGGTTCTAATTCTAAAATTTTCTCAATTTCTATGATTCTATCTTCGGGTTTATCTCCAGGTGTGGATAAATTGAATACTTGAATTTCTGGGTTCTTTTTCTCAAGAATTGATTCAATTACAGTTGCATTTAACATTCCAACATAATTAGATCCAATTAACAAAACTTTAGATTTTGAATCATCAAATTTTTCTGAGTAAAAATCAGCCTCAGTATCTGATTTATTATAAATTGATGATTGAACATAAACAAATATTGAAAAGGATATAACAAACGCTAAAATGATTGCAGATGCAACCTTTCCACTCATACAAATATGAAATAATTTGTTTATATTAATTCTCTTGAAAAATTACTTGACAATTAGGCTTTAGAATTTTAAAAATTATGAAAATTTATTTGTAAACTTTATGATTTTATCTATATCCGAATCTGATAGATTTGGATGCATTGGTATGCTAACTATATGTGAGGATATATCTTCAGTAACTGACAATCGTTTTTTGCTTTGAAAATGTTTCATTTTATGAATTGGTAAATAATGAATTCCGGTTTCAATTCCTTTTTCTCCCATCTTTTTTCTAAAAGAATTTTGATTTTTTACTTGAATCCAATACAAATGATATGAACA
The DNA here is from genome assembly GCA_965215075.1 of Candidatus Nitrosopumilus sp. GTDB lineage: Archaea > Thermoproteota > Nitrososphaeria > Nitrososphaerales > Nitrosopumilaceae > Nitrosopumilus. The sequence continues at coordinate 983,831 of OZ244033.1, read as the reverse complement.
ATTATCATCATATGGCATTTTATTTTCAAGACAAATTTCCTTAAAATAACGTTTAGAATTTTTTTGTCTTATCTTATTCATTTTGTTTAACTTTTTTAATTGTACCAATCCTATCGCAGCAGAGAATTCATTTAGATATGCATTCCATCCTAATTCTCTCACATCATATTTCGCATCTTTTCTATTTGAAATACCGCACCATCTTTTAATTTTTGAAAGTTCAAAATTCTTTGAACTGTGTTTTCCATTAAATGTTAATGCCCCTCCTGTAGGCATTGCTAAATTTTTTACAGGATGAAAACTAAAACATACAACTGAACCATGAGTGCCAATGTACTTCCCATTATATTTTGAACCTGCAGCATGAGCAGCATCTTCAATTAGAATCAAATTATTCTCTTTACAGATATCTTGAATTTCATCTAAATTAGCAGGTATACCTCCAAAATGAACAGGAAGAACCATTCTTGTTTTTTTAGTTATGGCTTTTCTTATCCTTTCAGGATCAATACATAGTGTTTCTGGCTCTACATCTACAAAAACAGGTTTGGCATTGTTGTATAATGCTGCATTTGCAGTAGAAACAAATGATAATGAAGGAACAATAATTTCTGAATTTTTTACATCAAAAAGCGAAACTGCTATTTGTAGTGCAGAAGTTCCATTATTTACTGCTGAACAATAATTTGATCCAATATACCTGTTAAAATTCTTCTCAAATTCTAAGACTCTACCGGTTCCAGAACCTGATGCCCAAAATTTACTTTTTAAAACTTTGATAATTGCAACTTCTTCTTCTTTTGAAACATGTGGATCAAAAAGTTTGATAGTAGATTTCATCTTAATTTTCAATCATCCATTCGTTCAAAAGTATACTGTATTAATTTAAATCCATTTTTTTTATACAATCTCTTTAATGAATTATTTTTGTAATTGATATTTACAAGTAATCGTGTTTTTGGATATTTTGTCATTATGTATTCAAGAATTTGTTGATAAAAGATATTTTTTTTAAATTTGGGTAATAGATGTATTCCAATTTCATTAATTTTAGATAAATATACAGTTCCTATCTTGGTTTTTCCATTTAATACAACATACCATTTTTTGTATGGTTTGGATTTAACAAATGAAGTATGTTCCTTAAAAGTTGGTAATTTCTTATGAGAAATATTATCTATTTTTTCTCTACTTTCTAATAATGTATACAAAAACTCCAAATCAGAATTTTTAATTGGTTGAAATTTTAATATCATAATTGTTCCTCAATCAAATATTATATAAAATTCATTCAAAACAATTATTTTCATTAAACTAGAAATCAAATTGTTATGATTACTGTGGTATGTTTTTTATCAAGACCTCATGGATATGCAGTTTTAGAAGAATTTATTGAAAATGAAAATATCAAAATTTTAAAATTATTTACGCATAAATTGAATCCAAAATCTCAGGATCCAACCAGATCTGTTCGAGATGATTACCATCTTTTTGAAACAATTTGTAGTCAAAACAATATTGATCTTCAAGAAATTGATTCAAAAGACTTTGAATTCAATGATTTTCCACATTGTGACTATATTGTAGAAGTATCATGGAGATATCTTATCCCTAAAAATATTGTTTCAAATGCAAAAAAATTTGCATTTGGAATTCATCGAGGAAAACTACCCGAATATGCTGGAGCAGAGCCAATTAAACAAGCTTTATTGAAAAATGAAAAATCTATTTTTCTTTCTGCACATAATCTAAATGCAGAAATTGATGAGGGTGAAGTTATTAATAAAATTGAACATCCTGTAAATCTTAATGACAACAAGTCCTTGGAGGAAAATATTCAACATATTAGAGACGAAATAACTGAGTTGTTTCCTAAACTTGCTATAGAAACTATTTTTAAATTAGAAAAAAACTCCTAAATCAATCTAATTTTAAAATGTCATTACAGGTTTTATTGGATTGCCTTTAAGAAATTTTTCTGGCTGCTTTAACTTTTTAATTTTCGTCATTTGTTTCATTGCATTTTCACAAACATCTAAAGTTTTCTTTACATCATTTTGAGTATGTGAATAAGATAGTAATGCAGCTCCTGGACCAAACAAAATTCCTTTTTTAATAATCTCTTGATAAAATAAACTTTTTAGAATTAATGAAGAGTTATTTTGTTTGTTATAATAATTAATTACTGATCTAACATCAGTTCCTTCCATTTTAACACTGACTTCTAATTCACTTGATATTTTATTGAATTCAGAATATAGATATTTACTTAATTTTTTAATATGCTGTAACACTGGTTTTTGTTGAATCTCATCAATTACTGCTAGACATGCAGCCAAAGAAAGGGTTTCTCCTCCATATGTAGTTGAATAAAATATGTCTGAAAACTTCTCCATAATGTTTTGTTTACCTGTAATTGCTGCTAATGGCATTCCATTAGCCATACCCTTGCCAAAGGTAGTAATGTCTGCTTTAACCTTTAACAGTTCTTGAGCTCCTCCTAATGCATATCTAAATCCTGTAACTACTTCATCAAAAATCAATACAGAACCATTATTTTTTGCAATTTTTTTTACTTGATTAAGAAAATTATTTTTTGGATATTCTAAAGTGATCGGCTCAATATAGATTGCAGCTAAATCATCCTTCCAATCTTCTACAATTTTTTTAAGCGATTCAATATCATTATACGAAAACTTTCTAATCATTTTTTTAAGCGATTTAGGAATCCCTTCATTTCTACTAGTAATTACTGTGAACCAGTCATGCCATACTCCTCCAGTTCCACAATAAGCTATTTTATCACGTTTTGTAAACGCTCTTGCACATCTAATTGCAGCAGTACATGCATCAGATCCTGTTTTTGCAAATCGTACCATATCTGCATTTGGAATAATTGATTGTAGTTTTTTAGATACTTTCAGCTCTAATACATGAGGAATAGAAAAAGAGATACCATTTTTCAATTGTTTTTTTATGTATGAATTTACTTTAGGATAATTATAACCTAGAATTATTGGTCCAAGACTCAAAACATAATCTAGATACTTATTATTATCTACATCAAATACATGAGCACCTTGTCCTTTAGTCAGATAAGTAGGATAGATGCCATCAACATAACTATATGGAGCTTTACTAAATGTTTGAGATAATCCTGGAATTAGATTGTTTGCCTCTTTTAACAATCTTCTAGAATTTTTCAGATTTGTCAACATGAAAAAATTAAATTTGTAGAATTTTAACTATTCTGATTTTCTTGTAGAGTCTTAAGAACTAATTCTGAGGAATTCACTCTATTTGAAATGTATTTTTCCAAAAATAAATTCCCTCTTTTAACTAGATTTGTTCTAGTTTCAGAATCTGACAAGATTTCATCAAAGATTTGAGAAAAATTAGTTAATTTAGTAGAAACACATGCTTCATTTTCAAAAATACTAGGTAATCTCCAATCATAATCTTTTATAGCAATGGATATTGTGGGTTTCTCAAGCATGAATGCTTCTAAAATAGTTGTGGAAATATCAAACGTGACAAAAACCTCACAGTTTTGAATTAAATCTTGAATATTACCTTCTTTTACAATTTCAATTTCAGGATCAATTTCATTTACAATCTTTGAAGGAAAAAATTCTTCTTGCCATGGATGTAATTTTATCTTTAATTGCTTACCAGATTTTGTAATTATATCACAAACAGTAATTATTGATTCTACATATTTTTCTCTGGTTTCAATTTTTAAATCTTGAATGATATTATCTACTGGACCTGATGTTGCTAATAAAATAAAATCTGTATTAATTTTTTCTGTCATTTTATCAACTAACTTATCATAAAATGGATTACCTATTGGAATAAGTTTAGATTTCTCTATTCCAAATGATGTTAAATAATTTTGAAATATTTCTCCCCAAACAATTCCTTTGTTAGAATAATTTGGAACATTACCCATAAAACTCAGGTATTCAAATGAATCTTTTGTGTCATAATAATAGCCGTGTTGAAGAAGATAAACAGGAATATTATATTTTTTTGAAAATTTTAATGTAATAATTTCTGTGGAACTTTGTTCTGACCAGAGAAGAATCGTTTCAATTTTTAATTTCTTCAATGCCTCTTCAATTATAATAATATCTGAAACAAATTCATTCATTCGTTTTTGACATAATTTAAAAAAATCATTTTTAATTATTTTCCAAAAAGAGTTTTCTTGTAAAGAAAAATAATTTACAAATTCTTCCTCAATAACTTCTAATTCATCTAAATTATTTTTTACAAATTCTTTTCCATCTTCAATTATCTTATTTTGTTCGTTTGTAAGAACATTTGAAGTGGCTATATCACATTTAGATTTCTTAAAAATTGATAGTGATTTTTTATTCCAAATTGCAGGCCTTCTAAGTCCTAAGTATAACCCTTGAATATCTAATTTAGGCATGGAAATGAACAATTTTTCATATTTTATTGGGTCAAATTCTACTAGCATCGTATTGTAAGAAAGTTCCTCTTTTGGGTGAAAAAATATATCAAATAATAATTCAGAATTTTTTTTAATTTTTTTAAATTTTGAACGTGAAAAACTTAATGAAATTTCTTTTTTACCAAGTTTGAATGTTTTTTTGATTGAATCATTAAGAAAACTTTTTTCCTTATCTATTTCAGGATTTAATAAAGATGTATTTTTAGTTAATTCGTTAAAAATTTTTAAAAGAATTCCACTAGATGAAAAATTAGCTGAAGAAAATTTGGAAAATATTTTTCTACCTTCAAAAATTTTTTTTAAAATTGGAACTAAGTAATAATGAAATTCAGTAAAAAATAATTCTCCAAGATTAATTTCCTTAAATGTAATTAATTTAGAAATCTCATCTATTTCAAACCATTTTGCATAATGATATGACTCTTGTTGTAATTTCTTTAATTCTTCATCATCTGTAAAGTCATCAGATATTTTGTGATCTATGTTCTTAGATGATAAAAAATTATGTGATTCATAATCAAATGCAATAATTAAAAAATAATTCTCATAATTTTTTGAAAATATATCCATATCAGTTGATGAATCAACAAGCGCAATATTCATGATTTTAAATTATTTTTGTAAAAAGTCCTGCCATTTCTTCCAATCATAGTCATCAAATGTTACATTTTTCATCTCATCATCGTTGGGTTTCCACGCTGGATTGGCAAGTGTTAGAATTGTTGAAACATTATTGGAAATATTAATGTGAGCTGATGCATGTTGTTTAGGAATTTGTACTAATACAGGATCGTCTTCACTTGATTCAATTTCATGATATTTTCCTTGTTGATCTTTTGCAATAAATACAAGTTTTCCTCTGATACAAACAAAATAACTGTCACGTATGGTATGTAAATGAGGACCTTTAATCTCACCTGGATTTACCGATGAAGTATAGACCATTTTAGGAGAAACTTCAAGAATCTCATCCCAATCTCTCCAAATTACTGTCAAAGAACCATTTTCATGCCCATCTTGCGTGTCTTTTGTAGAGTGTTTTTCTAGCCTTAAAGAACGAATAGTGTCATTTTTCATATTAATATCATGAATAGATGATATTATAAAAACATCGAAGGATTTGTAAAATTAATGAATTTTGGATTTATAGAGCGTGTCGAAAGCAAACTAAATGCGGAGATTGTATAAATGAGAATTTTAGTAACTGGTGGTTTGGGTTTCATAGGAAGTAATTTCATTCATTATGTTAATGAAAATTTTCCAAAATATGACATAATTAATTTAGATGCAGGATTAATTGGTTCAAACAAACAAAATTTGAAACAAATTGAAAATTCAGAACAATACCAATTTTTTGATGGTAACATTAATGACAAAACATTAATCGAAAAAATTATTCCAGAAGTAGATGGTGTTATTAATTTTGCAGCTGAATCACATGTAGACAGAAGTATTTTAGATTCAAAACCATTTTTAGATTCTAATATACTGGGTGTTTATACAATTTTAGACGTTATAAGATATAAAAATCCTAAATGTAAATTTCTCCAAATATCAACTGACGAAGTTTTTGGAAGCTTAGAGACTGAATTTGCAAAAGAAAAAGATGTGTTTAGACCATCAAATCCTTATTCAGCATCAAAAGCTTCTGCTGAATTGATTGCAGAATCTTATAAAAAAACATATGATCTTGAAATTTTAATTACAAGATGTACAAACAACTATGGTCCATACCAGTTTTCTGAAAAAGTAATTCCTAAAACAATTATTAGAACAGAACAAAATATGAAAATTCCTATTTATGGGACTGGAAAAAATATTCGTGATTGGATATTTGTTAAAGATCATTGCGATGCAATAATGAAAGTTTTCTTAAATGGAGAATCCGGAGAGTCATATAATATTTCTGGCTCAAATGAAATTACAAATTTAGAATTAGTTAAAAAAATTCTAAATATGTTAAACAAACCAGAAGATTTAATCTATTTTGTAGAGGACAGACCTGGCCATGATTTACGATATGGTGTTGATTCTTCAAAAATCAGAGATAAACTAGGCTGGAAACCACAGTATTCTTTTGAAGATGGTTTAAAGTACACAATTGATTGGTATATCTCTAATGAAGAATGGTGGAAGCCAATTGCCACCGAAGATATGTTAGATCCAACACCTTGGAAAAAGTTTAGGAAGTAGATTGAAAATGAAAGGAATTATTCTACATGCAGGACATGGTACGAGATTACGACCACTAACTTATGGAAGACCTAAACAACTTTTACCAATAGCAAACAAACCAATGTCTCGATTTGGATTGGAATTGTTAAAAAAATCAGGAATTGATGAATTGGCCATAATTATAGGTGGAAATAATGCCAATAAAGTTCAAGAATTTTATGGAACTGGGGAAAAATTTGGAGTAAAAATTTCTTACATCTTCCAGGATTATCCAAAAGGTATTTCTCATGCAATAGGTCTATGTGAAGATTTTGTAGGAAATGAAAAATTCATTGTATTTCTTGGAGACAATATTTTGATAAAGGATATCTCTGCAAACATTAAGGAGTTTAAGGATTCTGATAGTGATGCTAAGATCTTTTTATGTGAAGTATTAAACCCCACTCAATTTGGTATTGCAGATATTAAAGACGGTAAAGTAACAAAAATAATTGAAAAACCTAAAGAACCACCAACAAATCTAGCAGTAATTGGTGTTTATTTATTGACACCAAAAATTTTTGAAATTATTAAAAATCTAAAGCCTTCGTGGAGAAATGAATTGGAAATTACAGATGCATTACAAAATTTACTTGAACAAGAAAATAAGATTTCATATGATATCATAACAAATTATTGGAAAGATACTGGAACTGTAGAAGATATAATTGATGCAAATAACATATTGATTTCTGAAATGGACGAGCGCTTTGATGGTAAAAAATCAGGAAATGTTGAATTGAATGGCAAAATAATCACAGATATAAATTCAGAAATTATTGATGATTCTATTATTACTGGTCCTGTATTAATTGGAAAAAACTGTAGAATAGGCTCAAAAGTGAAAATTGGTCCTAATGTGAGTATTGGAGATAACTGTATTATAGAAAATTGTACTATAGATAATTCAATAATTATGGATAATTGTAAAATTAACGAAGTTAACAAAATCACACAAAGTATAATTGGTTATAATTGTGAGATTTACAAAGCAAAAGATACATCATTTATTTTATGTGAAGATAGTAAAATAGAATTATTATAACTTAATTCAAAGTATAGAAATGTCAGAAGAGTCAAAAAACAGAGAAGGAAATCCACTAGTAAGTATAATCATTCTAAATTATAATGGTGGTGAGATAATTTTAGAATGTTTAGAATCTGTATTCAAGACCCCAAATTGCAAATTTGAAGTAATTCTAATTGATAATAACTCGTCAGATCTAAGTCATCAAAAATGTAAAGAACAATTTCCTGAAATAAAACTAATTCAAAATCATGAAAACATTGGAATGACCGCAAGAAATTTGGGAGTTGAAAACTCTAATGGAGAATTCATTGTATTCTTAGATTCGGATACAGTTGTAGAATCTAATTGGTTAATATCTCTTATAGAATCATTCAATAAACATGGTGTAGGACTTTACCAACCACTATTTTTAGAAAAAGAACGAAAAAACATCATAAGTAGTGCTGGAAATATGATTAATGTTTTAGGATTAGCATATTCAATTGGAAGAGGAGAAGAAAAAGGACAATATAAAAAATTTAAAAAAGTTGGATATGCACCAGGAGCTTGTACCTTTACATCCATAGAAACAATAAAAAAAATTGGAAATATTGAACCGATTTTCTTTGCATACCATGATGATTTAGATTATGGTTGGAGAGGACAGCTGTTGGATATTCCTTCATATTATGAACCCAATTCTATTGTCTATCATTATGGTAGCCCTACACTGAAATGGAGTTCAAAAAAATTCTTTTTACTTGAAAGAAATAGATGGATATGCCTTCTTACATTATATTCTACTCAGTCAATTTTGAAAATCTTACCATTATTGATAATTCTTGAAATTGGAATGGGAATGTATTTTCTTAAAAAAGGAATGGGGTTTGTAAAATTGAAATCATTTTTTTCAATTATTAAATTAAGTAAAAAAATTTTTAAAAGAAAAAAAGAAATTCAAAAAAAACGAGTAATCTCTGATCAAAAGATTTTAGAAAATTTTGTTACTGATTTTTACCTTCAAACCTCAAAAAATCAGGAAAAAACTTCAGAAAGAATTGAAAATATAATCATCTCGATTAGTAAATGGGCAAAGAATTGGCTTAACTAACAGAATTTTTTTGAGATAAATATTTTTCAAATGAAGTAAATGAAAATTTTTCTAATAATCTATCCATTTTTGAAAAAGCTTTCTCAATGTTATGATATGTAATAAAATTATCCACGAAAGGAAGCTTCAATTTTGGCATGAATTCAGGTGTCAATTCCCATGAATGAATGTAAATAATTGATGGAAAATTCATTTTATTTCTAGCAATAATCGCTTTTTCAATGAAATACCTTGAAAGAAATCTCAAGTAAAATCCTCCTATGGGCATAGTTTTTCCAAAAAAGTTTGTTGTTGTTATAGGAAATTCAAATAAATTACTGGATGGATTATTTTTTTCTATATCTTCACTACTAATTCTATAAGGAAATTTTTCTGCATTTGGTAATCCATACAATTTTGTCTTTGTTGGAACAACACTGCTATCATATTGATAATTATTTTTAGATAAAATGTCTAATGCCCATGCAGATTCAAAATTTAGAGAAAAAGTTGGAGCTCTAAACCCTCTAGATTTTTTTGAAGTTATTTTTTCAAAAGTTTTAATTTCTGATTCAAATTTCTCCTCATTTTGATGATCTAATCTAGTATGAATCATTGTGTGAAAACCTATCTCATGACCATTTTGGAGAATTTTATCAATTATTTCTGGGTTTGATTCAAGTAGTTCACCTACTACAAAAAATGTTGCACTAGTTTCTCTTTGCCGTAACCAATCAATAATTTTATCAATTCCTTTTACCACTTGAGGTTTTTTTTCGGTAATTTTCAAATTTTTTTGAACTAATTCTGGATGGAACCAGTCTTCAAAATCGATTCCTAATAAATTCAATTGAATTCATCTATGCTAGAAATCACATAAATGAAAATGTTGTCTAAAAACTGATATGCAATGATAAAAAATTACTTGTAAAATTGCATAAAAAGTTATTCATAATTGGTATAGGCGGATTAACTGGTCACAAACTAACCCAATTAGCTAAAAATGATTATGATCTTTTTGGTAGTTATAATCTAAGAAATCCAGAATTAGATTATGTTAAACAATTTAAAATTGATTTAGAACATTTTGGAAAACTTGAAGATACAATTAATGAAGTTAAACCAGATTATATCATCAATACAAGTGGAATAAACAATGTTGATTATTGTGAAGAAAACCATGAATTAGCATTTAGAATTAATTTTCAAATTGTTCAAAAGTTAGCAGAACTATGCAATGAAAAAAAAATTAAGCTAATACAACTATCTACTGATTCTGTTTTTGATGGAAAAAAAAATGAATCTTATACAGAAAATGATATGCCCAATCCAATCAATGTTTATGGAAAAACAAAATATGACGCAGAAAAAATTGTTCTTAAATATCCAGAAAACCTTGTCATTCGTGCAAGTGTTCTATATGGATGGTTACCAAAAAAACTTGCAGGAATTTCTTCAAGTTCAATGAAATCATTAAATTTTGTTCAATGGTTAATTGAAAAACTACAAAATAATGAAACAGTAAAAATTGTCGAAGATGAATACAGTTCACCTATTATAGTAGATGACTTTGCTAATTCTATTCTTCATTTAATAAAAAATAATTCTAGTGGATTATTTCACTCTGCACCAGACTTAAAAATTAACAGATTTGAATTTTGTAAAAAAATTGCTATAGAATTTAATTACGATTCTAAATTAATTATGCCCACTACAATCAAACAACTAGGTAGAAGAGTTCCTACTGGTATTAACAAAGCTTTGAATTCCAACAAACTTTCTGATACTGATTTTGGGTTTCTTACGCTATCTGAATCATTAGAATTATTAAAAAAACAAATTACAAAATAATTTAATTCTAAAAAATGAGTTTTTTGCTAAAGAGAAATTTATTAAAAAGAAAGCATTAACAATGAGTAAAAATTTGACAAAACATAGTGCCATCAAATAATAGAAATGAAAGAATTCGTCAATTAATCAAAGAAAAAAGTATTTTCTGGACTATCTCATATGTTGTTGGGTATACATTCCGAAACAGATTTCTAGATAATTTATCTACCAAAAAACTTAGTGAGGGTAAAGAATTAGTTGATTTACCTTCACATTCTGTTGAGGCTAACAAGAAATTATGGAATGATTACTATGATTGGTCAGATAGTGGTGATGAATGGACTAGAGAAGTACAGAAATACAGAGGAATTGATCCTGACGAATGGAAAAATGAACTTGTTAACGATATGATGTTAAAATATATCAAAAATGATTCCACGGTTTTAGAAATAGGACCAGGTGGTGGTAGATGGACATCTCTTTTACAGAAAATTTCCAAGAATCTAATTTTAGCTGATATTAGTCCAAAGTGTTTAGAAATATGTAAAGAAAGATTTGCGAATGTAGATCACATAAAATACCATTTGATTGAAAAAGATCTTAGTTTTATTGAAAACTCATCAATAGATTATGTTTGGTCATATGATGTGTTTGTGCATATTAATCCATCAATTATTAAAAAATACATAGAAGATATTCAACGAATCTTGAAACCTAATGGTATTGTAATTATCCATCATTCTGGCAAATATGTTGATTATAATAATCCCAAAGAAGGGTGGCGAGCATTTTTTGGAAAAAATGAATTTTTGAACCTAGTTACTGAGAATAATCTAAAAATGCATGAACAGAATACAGAATTACCTCATCTTCCAGGTGACGTAATCTCAGTTTTTACAAAGTTATAATTTGGAATTCAGTTAATTTCTTGAATTAATTCTTTTGTTGATTTTTCAACTGCCTGCTTACTCGATAATTTTGGTTGCCAATCTAGGTTTTTCAACTTTGAAATGTCTAATTGCATTTTTTTCACATCTCCTATCCATCCTCTACCATCAGAGGTTCCACCTGTAGTCGCAATTTCAGCTGATTCTAGTTCCATTTGTTGACAAACAATATTTGCTATTGATATTACATCTAATTGATCGTCATTACCAATGTTAAATATATCAACTTGTTTTTGTGTAAAATTAAAACTACTCAAAATTCCTTCAATACAATCTTCAATATGGATATATGATTTCATCTGTGTACCATCACCAAGAACTTCAAGTTTTTTTGGATTGTCTTTTAATTTGTGTATAAAATCCCATATTACTCCATGATTACTTCTTTTACCAATAACATTTGCAAATCTGATTATTGTTCCTTTAATACCGTAATTATTACAATAAGATGAAATCAACCCTTCACAAGCTAATTTTGAACCGCCATATGGAGAAATTGGAAGTAATGGACCATAATTTTCCTCAGTAGGAATGATATCTGGTTCTCCATATACTACTGAAGATGACGAAAACACTATTGATTTAACATTTGATTTTCTTACGTTCTCAAGCATCTTGTAAGTATTTTCAATATTTTCCTTATACGAGATTTCAGGATTTTCAAAACCTGTTCGAACTTCTGGATATGCAGCAAGATGAAAAATAGTTTCAATATCTTTCATAGGTAATGAAAGATTTTCAGAGTTATTCAAATCTTCATTGATTAACTGAAATGTCTTTTTTTCAGTAGAATTTTTTAAATTTTCAATTTTCCCTGAAGAAAAATTATCTACAGCAGTTACTTTCGCTCCTAATTCGAGGAGTCTATCAGTCATGTGACTTCCAATAAATCCAGCAGCACCTGTAATCATCACTGAATCAAAATTTTTCATGTCTTTTTGTAAAATTAATACGAATAATAAATTAGCTAATTAGGATTTTAAAGTAAAACATATTTCTATTCCATCTGAAGAACATTAGGGATAATTTGTCAAAAAAATCAATTTTAATGGTAGTTGCAAAATATCCCGCTACTCGTGGGCATACTACAGTCATAAACGAGCTATGTAAGGGGTTAAATGAATTAGGACATAAGACCGCAATTGGTGCCTTTTCTTTTACCGAAGATCCACCATATAATATAGAAAAAGTAATTCTAAGCAAGTCAAAATTGTTATCACAAGGAATTGATTATCTAGATTATAACATAATTCATTCTCATCAAGCAAGAGTTCATTACTATCTTTTAACCAAAAAACCAACAAAACCATTAATCTTTCATTATCATGGAGCTGCTAACAAGATCCAAGAATTAAACTTCAAATTCTCAATGGGGTTATACAAAAATAAAATCTCAAAAATTATTTCAGTTTCTAATACAGGAATTTTACAAATGAAACGTATCTTAGGAGATGTTGAAGCTACTGTAGTGTATAATGGAGCTGATACTAGCTTTTTTAATTCATCACTACCAACACCACACAAAAAAGGTGATCCTCAATTACTTTTTGTTAGCGCATTACATAAATACAAAAATGCAGGAATTTTGATTTCAGCAATGCCAGAAATATTAAACAAATTCCCAAAAGCTCATCTACAAATTGTAGGTTCAGGTGATGATATTCCTAACTTACAAGAATTAATCCAAAAATTACAATTAGAAAAACAAGTTGAATTAGTAGGTAGAGTTGATAATGAAGAATTAAGACTTAGATACTCTTCATGTGATATCTACATTTCAGCTAGTACTTTTGAAGTATGTCCAGTTCCCACGCTAGAAGCAATGTCAAGTGGAAAACCTTTGGTTTTATATAATATTGAACCACACAAGGAAATTATAGGATTATCAAAAGCAGGAGTCTTATTTGAAAAATTAGATAATAAGGAAATTTGTAAAAAAATTGAAGAAATTTACAATAATAAAAAAGAATTTTCTGATACTGCTAGAAATTTTGCGTTAAAATATGATTGGAAGATTATCTGTGAACAAATGTCAAAAATTTATGAAGAACTTTCTTGATAGGATAATTTTTTGAACTCTCAGTTTTAATACTACTCTTTGTGACAATTTAATAGAATTTGAAACTTACTATAGGAATTCCAGCTTTTAATGAAGAAAAAAATATTGCAAAAATTATTACACAGTTGCAAGAAATCACTGACTCAATAATTGTATGTAATGATGGATCTACTGACCTAACAAGTGATATTGCAAAAAAAATGGGGGCTGTAGTGGTTGATCATTCAAAGAATTTAGGTTATGGTGCAGCAATACGAAGTATATTTTTCAAAGCAAAGGAATTAGAATCTGATATTTTGGTTAGTTTTGATGCAGATGGACAGCATAGAATTAAAGATATAGAAAAAGTTGTTGAGCCAATTAGAAATGAAGAATGTGATATAGTAATCGGTTCAAGATTTTTAGGCGACTCAAAAAACATTCCAAAATATAGAGAAGCAGGAATTAAAACCATTACTAAAGTAACAAACTTAGCTACAGATACAAAAATTACAGATTCTCAAAGTGGTTTTAGAGCTTATAATAAAAAAATTCTAAATTATATAACTCCATCAGAATATGGCATGGGTGTATCAACTGAAATTTTAATAAAAGCAAATAAAAAAAAATTCAAAATTAAAGAAGTTCCAATTGTAGTTCTATACGAAGGAGAGACATCAACACATAATCCTGTATCTCATGGAACCTCTGTTTTACTCAACACAATAAAATTCATCTCTATAGAAAGGCCATTTAGATTCTATGGAATTCCCGGTGCTGCTCTGTTAGGGATTGGATTGTTTTTCTTCATTTGGACTATTCAAATATTCACAGATACACGACAGGTAGTTACCAATATTGCATTAATTGGTGTGGGTAGTATATTGGTAGGAATAATTTTGGTTATGACTTCCATAATGCTATTCTCGCTTGTAAATGTAGTACGTGAAAAACACTAGTTCAAAATTTTGAGTTTTTGAATAGATAATTTCCTAAAATGATTTAATTAGTTTCATTTTGGTGAGAATTTATTTGGATTCCAATAGTAAAGAAAACCTTAACCAAACCTCGGTAATAGAACAAACTTCTGCCTTTTGGACTAAGAAAACGATTCTAATAATTTCTGGATTGTTTGGAGCAGGAATTATTATACGCAGTATGTATTTTGAGCCTGGAATTCCTGTCACTTTTGATGCATTGTCTCACTTTTTTTATGCTAAAGACATTGCCATCACTGGTTCTCTTCCTGTAAATTATTCCCCTGCAAACAATGGTTGGCCTATTTTTATGTCCTTTTTCTTCAAAATTTTCTCATTTGATAACACATTTCAGTATATGGAATTACAAAGATGGTTATCCATAACTATTTCAACATTAACTATAATTCCAGTCTATGCATTAAGCAGAAAATTTTTTGATGATAAAATATCATTTGTTGTAGCATCAATTTTTGTTTTTGAACCAAGACTAATCTATAATTCCCTATTTGGCATCACTGAACCACTTTACATCTTTTTAGGTGCTTTAAGTATGGTATTCTTCCTTAGTGATAGAAACAGGATCATTTATGCTTCTTTTGCAATTGTAGCATTAGCATCACTTGTTCGTTCTGAAGGTTTGTTTTTATTTTTTGCATTGTCTATTTTATTTTTTATAAAATTTAGAAAAGATCGTTATATTGTTTTTTTCAAATACTTACCAGCATTGATAATTTTTCTTTTGATATTATTGCCTATGACTTTTTATCAGATGGATGCTGCAGGATTTGACACGTTATTTGGTAGGGTTGCTGATACTGTTGTTTATGTTTCCCAAGATCCTATTGAAACAAACTCAAAAAGTGGAATTCCATATGTTTTAACTGCAATTGAAAATTTTGTTAAATTTTTAGGTTGGAGCTTTATCCCATTATTCATTTTCTTTATCCCCACTGGAATTTTTATCTATTTCAAAAATTTTAATTTTAAAAAATTGGCTCTGTTAATTTTTGCAGCTTGCCTATCTTTACCTGCTTTACATGCATATGGAGGCTCAAATTTGGATACACGATATTTGTTCATGTTTTACCCCATTTTTTGTGTAATTAGTGGATTTACTATCAGAAAAATTCTCAACAATGTTTCAAAAAATATGCTGATAGCATTAACTCTTACAAGTTTGATCCTAATAGGCTCTTTAGCTTTTCTTGAGATCAGAGAAATAAATTTAGAGTTAGAAAAGGATTATTATGAAATTTCTAAAAAAATAATTACTTTTGAACCTGTGATTAATGATTTCTATCCTGCAAGTAGATATTTAGAAACTACTCAAATTCCAACAAACCCAAATCAGTTTGAAAGCTATTTCTTTAAGGAAAGAATAGATGGTCTCTCGATCCGTTATACACTTCCTCAATCATCAACAATTGTTCAAATAGAAAATTTGAATTTTCAAGAATACTTTGATAATGCTAAAAAAAATTCATTAACACATTTAGCAATAGATTTGGAAGAAAACAGACCTGAATTTTTTAAGTCAATTTATGAAAATGAACAAAACTATGCTTTCTTAGAAAAGGTGTATGATTCACAAGATAAAGGTTTTGATTACCATGTTAAAATCTTCAAAATTAATTATGATATACTTGAGCAAGCAAATGAAAATAAGTAATATAAGATATGTGTGGTAGATTTAGTAAAATTAAAGACATCTCAGCAATTGGTAGTGCTGACATTATTGGTTCTGCTATTTCAGCAGGATTTTGGCTTTATTTAGCGACTCTGATTGATGCTGAAGTTTATGGTGAAATTAGTTATTTCTTATCAATTGCACAAATTGCAGCTGCAGTTTCTTTGCTTGGTGCTACAAATACGTTGGTTGTGTATTCCGCAAAAAATGTAAAAATTCATGCAACATTATATTTACTAGCATTAACTGTTGGAATAATTTCTGCAGTAGTCGTATTCTTCATAGTTGATAACTTTGCTACCAGTATTCTAGTTTTAGGCTATCTAATTTTTGCAATTGGATATTCTGATTTACTAGGAAAAAAATATTTTAAAACTTATACAAAATTTATTATTATTCAAAAGATCCTAATGGTAGCTTTAGCATTAGGATTATTCACTCAACTAGGAAGAGATGGAATAATTTTAGGAATAGCAATTGGACATTTTATTGGCATAATCAGAATAGTTTCAGGATTTCGAGAAACTAAAATTGATTTTAAACTATTTAGGGAAAAAATTCGTTTTATTTCTTCTAATTTCATGAATACTCTTACTGGTGCATTTTCTGGAACAATTGATAAAATCATTATTGCTCCCATGTTTGGGTTTGCTTTGTTAGGAAATTATTCTTTAGGCTTACAATTTTTATCGATGTTAACAATACTTCCTACAATAGTTTCAAAATATCTACTTCCTCAAGATTCCAGTGGCAATGAAAATAAAAAATTAAAAAAACTAATAATTTTAGTTTCTTGTGGAATAGCAGTTTTAGGATTTTTAGTTGGTCCTGAAATTGTTGTGCGAGTATTTCCAAAATTTACTGATACAGATACAATTTTAAGAATTGTAAGTATTTCTGTTATTCCATCAACTATTGCAATGACATACCATTCAAAATTCTTAGGTAGTGAAAAAGGACATTATGTATTTTTTACTGGATTAGTAAAAATTGGAATTTTAATTGTTGGGATAATTGTTTTAGGAACATTTTATCAAATTGAAGGCATTGCTGCTTCAATAGTTTTAGCAGCAATTGGTGATGTTATTTTTTGTGTAACTGTATCAAGACGACTAAAAGCAAAGCCGTCAGAAAATTAACTAATCTAACTTTTTGACAATCCTTCCAGGATTTCCTGCTACTACACAATTATCTGGAACAGATGATGTGATAACAGTTCCAATAGATAGAACTGAATTTTTTCCAATAGTTATGCCAGGACCAATAATACAACCGGGATTAATCCACGCACCTGATTTAATTACTACCTCTTCAATTTTTCTTGGATAATGATTCTCTTTTAAAAATAAATTTGCTGTTGGGTTTGAATGAGCAAAAATCATGGTATTGCTTCCAATAGATACATTATCTTCAATTTTGATTAATTGTGGAAAAATTAAATCCAACAAAACGTATGGTGCAAAATGACACGAATTTCCTATAGATATTCCTCTAGATCTTTGCATACTTATTACAAAACCTGGATGAATTGAAGAATATGCAAGTGAATGTAAAATCCAAGAACGAAGTATTTTTGATTTTAATTGTAATTTACCTATACTTCCTTTAAAGCCATAATATTCCATAACTTCTTGTTCATTTATTGAAAAAATGTCTTTTGACAATGATAATCTCTCTACCTTTGACCTTTTTAAAATCTAAGCTTTTCTAAAAAAGCACGCCTAATAGAATTTACTGATGAATTTTTTCTGAAAGTATTATCCCTACTGCGTAATCTTTTTCATGAGAAATTGATGCTTCAAAAATAAATTCTTCTTTATTTTCCCCTTTGAATTCGATACAAGGTTTTGAATCTCTATGACTTGTTTCAATTTTTAAAAAATCTTCTTTAATGTTAAGTGATTTCATTAAAGCTTCTTTTAATGCAAATTTTCCAGCAAAATGAGAATATGAATCCTGAAACTTTAAACAATATTTAATTTCAGAAATAGTAAAAATTTTTTCGTAAAATTTTTTATTTGATGAAAAAGGCAATTCTCTAAATCTATTGATATCTACAATATCTATTCCAGTACCAATTTTTTCTAACATATAGTTGCTACGAGGCAATGTTTATTTATTCTCCTCGGACCGTTTTGTTATTGGCAAAAATTTCTAAAAAAGCCGAAAAGTTCAAGCGTAAAATGTCCCCTGTTAGACAAATAATGAGTTTTGCAGATCCAGAATATATTCAAAGCCTGGGAGTAAATCCTGAAGAATTAATTTCCATGGCAGGAGGTTGGGTAAATCATGAATCTCCTGATGAATTAAGACAAGCATATGAAAATCTAGTATCCAACCAAGAATCATTTCATAAATCAGGAAGATATTCAGCAACATTTGGAGATAATGAATTTAAAAAAGCGATTTGTAAATTTGAAAATAAATTATATGGAATGAAAATTTCTGAAAAAGAAATTGCAGCCGGTTCTGGTTCAACTCAATTGGCAATGAATTTATTTTCAACCATACTTGATCCAGGTGATAAAATTCTATTACTTGATCCATACTATTGTAATTATCCTACACAATTGATTACAGGCATTCCTGATATTCAATTATTGAGTTTTTCAGTAATTGATGAAGAAAATTGGGAATATGTAGCAGATAAAAAAATCGATGAATTTTCAAAATATGTTATTGAAAAGAAACCTAAAGTGATATTGTTAACTACTCCAGATAATCCCACTTCAAAAATTCTATCTGATAAATTCATGATGGCAACTCTTGAAGCAGCAAAAGAAATTGATGCATTCATAGTCGTAGATTTTGCATATAAAGAACTCATTTTTGACAAAAATTTTCCTTCATATTTTTCTTGGTCTCCAAATGAAAATTTTATTTCAATCAGATCTAATTCAAAATGGTGTAGAGGATTAGGAAGAAGACTAGGGTGGATTGAAGCACCGGAATTTGTGATCGAAGCAATGGAATCTATACAAAATTCTACATCATTATGCCCAGATACTTTACATCAGATGGCATTTACAGAATTCATAAACAAATCAATTGAAAATAATAACTTAACAAAATACATTGATGAAACTAGGCAACTTTACAAAAATGCCGCAGAAAAAACTTCTAAATTTATCAAAGAACAACTCAATTTTCCAGTGATAGAACCAGAAGGAGGATTATACTTTTTTGTAAAAGTAAATTCTGATGGAACAAAATTTGTTGAAAACTCACTAAAAAAAGCAGGAGTATTATTTGTTCCAGGTTGGGGATTTGGTAGAAGGGGAATTAATGCAATAAGATTATCCATTGGGCCTTTAGTTGGAGACGTAAATAAAATTGAAGAAGGTTTGAAACGAGTGGCAAAACATATCGATGAAATTATCGAAATAAAGGAATGATCCTTATGACAGAAAATAATGACTCTGAAATAAGTAAAAAATTAGAAAAGATTGCAAAAGAAACTCTTCAATCAAAACATGTAACTTTAGAATCTTCTATGGAAGATATTCCTGAATGGGATTCTTTGAAACATATTCAGCTAATCATTACAATTGAAGAAGAATTTGATATTTCAATTGATTTTTCAGACACACTAGACATGACTTCATTTCCAGCAATTAAAAATAAAATTTTAAAATATCTAAAATGATAGATTTTTCTAAACTTCTTGAACATCAAAAGATTCAACATAAAATTGATCTAGATTTTACTAATGTGGGAGAATTATTCCTAACCAAAGCTAATGAAAATCCAGAAAAACAATTCCTTATTTGTCCTGGTAAAGAAACTGATGAGTTTACATATGAACAATTCAAAAATTTAGTTATCAAATCTATCAATTACCTTGATTCTATTAGGCTCAAAAAAGGTGACCGTATTTCATTAATTTTCTATAATTCTGTAGAATTTCTAATCTTGTATTTTGCAGGATTAATTTATGGATTAACAATAATTCCTATTAATCCTGATATATCCTCTAGAGAAATAAAATACATTGTTGATGATAGTAATGCTTCTTTGATATTTTTTAATGAAAAGCTTGAATCAAAGATGAATGAACTAAAAGAGTTTTATCCAATTGAAAAATTTAAAAAAATAGATTCAATTAAGAATTTTGAAATTTTTGAAAATGTTTTCTCAATAAAAAATAATGTCTCTACTTATGATTTAGCTGTAATCATATACACTTCTGGAACTACAGGTAATCCTAAAGGAGTAAAACTATCTCATCTAAATCTTTTAGCTGATGCAAAATCAATCTCAGAATGGTTTTGTTTTAGTAAAGAAACTAGAACTTTGTGTATTCTTCCTTTATTTCATAATAATGGACAAATTACTACACTTTTAGCTCCACTATATGCTGGAGGTTCTACAATTATCGTTAAAGGAAAAGTTAGTCTGTTTTCTTTCTGGGATATTGTGAATCAATATAATGCAACTTGGACAAGTGTAATGGCATCAATTCTCTCAATATTACTAAGCCTTCCAAAAACTAGGAAAGACAATACCCTCAATGCTATACTTTGTGGAGGCCAGGTTTTAACTAGAACTGTTCAAGAAGAATTTGAAAAAAGATTTTCAGTGCCAATTTTTGAAGGATATGGATTAACTGAAACAACCTCATTTTCTTGCATTAATGATTATCCTAAAGAAAAGAGAAAACTAGGTTCTATAGGTAAACCTCTCTTAACAAATGAAATGGAAATTCTAAATGAGAAAAATCAGATCTTAGATGTGAATACTGAAGGTGAAATCTGTATCCGAGGCTATAATGTGTCTGAAGGTTATCTTGATTTGCCTGAGAAAAATAAAGAATCCTTCCAAAATGGGTGGTTCCATAGTGGCGATTTTGGATTAAAAGACGAAAATGGGTATTTTTATATCCGTGGTAGACAAGATTCGTTAATTATCAAAGGTGGAGAAAATATCTATCCCGCAGAAATTGAAAATGTATTGTATCAACATCCAGATATTGATGAATGTGCAGTAATAGGAATACCAGACAAACTATTAGGCGAAGAAATTTGTGCATTTGTAAAAATAAAAAATGAAAGCATTAGTGAAACAGATCTGAAAGAATTTTCTAAAAATAAACTTGCAGGGTTTAAACAACCAAAAAAAATCTTCATCATTAATTATTTGGATGGTATGAATGAAATTCCAAAAGGACCTACAAAAAAAGTTTTGTATAAAAAATTAAAAGCATACTACGAACAAAATCTACAAAACTAATTCCTAATTCCAATTGTTGTTAAAAATGGATGAAAAGAATCTTTTCTATTCAAAATATTTCTTCCATCATAAACTAAAATTGGTTTTTTAGCTCCTGAAATCTTCTTCTTATCAAGTTTTGAATAAACTTTATGATCTGTTGCAATAAAAATTAATGATGCATCTTTTGTTGCAACTTTAATATCTGATGTTAACAAAACCTTTTTTGAAAGAACACTATCTTCAAAAATATAAGGATCATGAACATTTACTGCATAACCACGTTTCAAAAACTCATCAACAACATCATACGTTGGTGAAAGTCTAGAATCTGTAACCTCCCCTCTAAATCCTAAACCTAAGATTGCAATTTTGGCATGCTTTTTGTTTTTCTTATTTTTTGATAATAACTCAATTGAGTCTAATACACATTTTTTAGGCATAGAATCATTAGTCTTTCTAGCTGATTCAGTAATCATCATAGATTTTCCTAATTTTCTTGCAGATTCGATTACAAATTGTGGGTAAATAGGAATGCATAATCCACCAACTCCAGTACCAGGATAATGAAGTTTACAATATGGTTGAGAATTAGCTCCTTTTCGTGCTTCCCAAAAATCTACTCTGACTTTTTCACAAAAATCTGCTAATTCATTGGCCAATGCAATATTTACGTCTCTATACACTCCTTCAAACAGTTTTTCTGCTTCTGTATTTGCTAATGATGACATTTGAAGAACACCTTTCTTAGAAATTTTCTTTAATAATTTGGTTCCATAGTCCAAACTTTTTTTACCCAATCCTCCTACAATTGCTGGATAATTTTGTTCAATGTCTTCTAAAGCTCTTCCTTCAAAAATTCGTTCTGGATTGTAAATTAACAAAAAGTCTTTTTCTCCTTTTAATCCACTTTTTTCTAAAATTGGTAAAATAATTTTTTCTGTAGTTCCAGGTGGTAATGATGGACAAACAATCACTGCATCTCCTTTTTTTAACCCATAAGAGATATTTTTTGATACTGACTTTATTGCAGAAAGATCAATCTTATTTTTCTTAATGGCAACTGGAACAGAAATTATCTTTATTGTTGATTTTTTTGATGCTTTTTCTCCATCTTTAGTTAATTCCAAAGATTTTTTCTCTAGATTTTTGGAAAAAATCTCAGAAATAAATGGTTCTTTACTATGTGATGTTCCCTTTATGATAGAATCCAAAAGAGATTTAGAAATATCTACACCAATTATATGAAATCCTTTTTTAAGCCATGCAGCAGCAATAGGACCTCCTACATTACCTAATCCATAAACAGCAATAATTTTTTTAGAAGGATTAGATTTTTTAGCAGTCAATATCTCATTTAACTTTCCCAGAGTAATTTAAGGTAATGATTGTTTAATTCAGTTTTAACCATTCAACAGTTTTTTGAATTCCTGATTCTACAGATGTTGAGGGACATTTTTGAAAAATTGAATTTAGTTTTGAGGTGTCCGCTACAAAATTTCCAATCTCTCCTGGGCGTTCAGGTTTGAACTCAATTTTAGGACTAATTTTGAGAGTTTTTGATAAAATTTCTATAATTTCCTTGATTGTAGTGCCTTTACTTGTTCCAATATTAAAAATCTCATTATCTGCATTTGATGTTGATACTGCATTATCAAAAAATGATATGACATCTTCAATAAACACATAATCTCTAATTTGATCTCCTTCTCCAAAAACTGTTAATGGTTCATCATTAACAATTCTATTGTGTAGAGTTGGTATTAATCCATTTTTTTGAAAAGGACCGTAAATATTAAAAAATCTAAAAACAACATAATTAATTCCATGTAATTCACTGTACAGTCTAAGATAATGTTCTGATACAAGCTTGGATATTCCATAAGCAGTTTTAGGATGTGCTGGATGTGTTTCAGAAACTTTTTCTGAATTTGGAATTCCAATTAGAGAAGATGCTGAAGTAAAAATTATTTTTTTAATGTCATTTTTTCTACAAGATTCTAAAACATTTAGTAACCCAATGATATTGACTTTTGCATTATCTATTGTTTGATCAAGTGAAGAAACTAGAGAATGTGCTGCAAGATCTATAACAACATCGACGTCTTTTACAATTTCATCAACATTTGATGGATTTGTAATGTCAAATTGTTTATAATTTTCATGATTACTAGATGGAATAATATCTGCACAAAAAACTTCATGATTTTTAGATAGCCCTTCAACTAAATTATTTCCAACAAATCCTTCTGAACCTAAAATTAAAACTTTCATCACATTTGGTTACGTTAGTGTTTTAAAATATCTTCCTTAGCTATTACCTTATAAAGTAGATTGAAAATCCAATTCGTAATTGGAAAATAAAACAATACCTTTAGCAGTACCTGACATTGGAGATGAAGAAATTGATGAAATCAAGAAAGTTTTTTCTACAAAATTCCTTACTGAGGGGCAAACAACTAAAGAATTTGAAGAAAATGTGGCCTCTTATCTAGGAGTAAAACACGCTATTGCTGTTACATCTTGTACGACTGGTTTACATGCAGTTTTTGAAGGCCTTGATGTTAAAGGCCAAGATGTGCTAGTGTCAGATTATACATATCCTGCAACAGCAGAAGCAGTAATTTTAGCTGGAGGAAACCCTGTTCTTACTGATGTAGATATAGATAGTATGAACATGACTAGTGGAATTCTTGAAGATGGTTATTCTGAAAATATGACCGTTTTTTGTCCTGTTTCATGGGCCGGAGTTCCTTTAGAAGATGATATTTACAAAAAATCAAAGGAACTAAATCTAAAATGTTTAGAAGATGCAGCTTGCAGTTTGGGTGCCAAAATTGGAAATGACTTTGTAGGCAACATTGCTGATTTTTCTTGTTTTAGTTTTCATCCAAGAAAAGTGATCACTACAGGTGAAGGAGGAATGATAACTACAAATGATGATCAAATAGCTGAATACTGTCATTCATTCAAGCATTTTGGTGCAAAAGGAAGTTCATTTGAAATAATTGGCACTAATTACAAACTATCCAATATTCTTAGTGCAATTGGATTAGTCCAAATGAAAAAAATTGAAAAAATCATCCAAGACAGAATTGAAAAATCTAAAATCTATAGAGAAATACTTTCAAAAATTGATGGTATAAAACCAGCTTATGTTGGAGAGGGAACAAGACAAACTTATCAATCCTATACTTGTTATGTAGAAAAAGAAGGATATAGAGATAAAATTAGACAAGTACTAGCTGATGAAAATATACAAAGTCAAATTGGTACATATGCATTACACCTTGAACCTGCTTACAAGAATTTCAAAAGAATAGGCAATCTTGAAAATTCTGAAAGATTATTTTACAATGCATTAACTCTTCCTCTTCATAAAGACTTGACAAATGAAGATCAAGAAAGAATCTGTAAGATAATCAAAAATACTTTAGAAAATTAAATTTCAAAAATTTCTAATGGATTATATCCTATCGAGTAAATATCTATTAGCATATAAGGACCAAATTGCGCTTGCAGTAGCCCCTAATACGAGAGAAAATGATATTCCATAAACCCCATAAATGCTTCCTAATACGATTATTCCTATAACTTGTACTCCTGTCCATATTAGTGAACTGTATAGAATCAATCTAGTTTTTTCTAATCCATAGAATTTTGAGTGATAAACAGTAACTATAGTTGTAGGAACTAAAGTCCAACTTACAATTTGTAAAATTTCTTGTGCAGAATCAAATTTAGGAAAAATTGATGAAATTAATACTGGTCCTATTGTAAAACCAAAAACTGCTATTCCAACTGAAGATAAAATTGCAATTTTTTTTAATTTTTTATTTTCATTCCCACTAGCATCTTGCGGAACAATATATTTGGAAATTACAGTTGTAAAAATTGTAAGAAGCGAATAAAACTGTAATCCTAAAGAATAATTTCCTAAAATTGCAAATCCTAACAAAGGTCCTATCAATAATTTATCTAACGAACCATTAAGAGAACCAGAAAGAGTTTGTAAATAATTAGGAATGATAAAATTCAATCTTTCAGTAATCACGTTAAAATTAATTTTACTAGAAGTTAGACCTCTAACCACTCCAAACAAATATGGAAAATACGACAGTGCCATTCCTAATAAAACTCCATTTTCTCCAATCCAAAAATAAAATCCTAATCCTAAAATTATTTTTAGAACACGCTCAGTTAGTACAAACACTGAATATTTTTTGTATAATTTTCTGCCAAGTAATTCAGAAGTAGCTAATCCAAAAATTACTAATCCTAAAACATAAACACTTACTCCTAAATTGAAGAAAATTATGAAAAGCATTATTGAAGCAGCTGCTCCAGTTGATAAAGTTATTAAATATAATGTAGATTGAATTTGAATTTTTTTTGCTGTGTAGACTATGTTTGTGTGGACAGCTCCTAATAATGAAACTGTTGATGTTAGGGAAGATATTGAAATGAAAAATGTTAATTCTCCATATTCTTCAGGACTCAATAAATTTGCAAGATAAAACCAAAATAATGCAGAAATTCCTGAGGCTGAAATATCTGCTATTCCTATTGAAGATAGATCCTTGAGTTTTTCAAGAAATTTAGTCATGATTATTTTCTTTTTTTATGGGAGAAATATGCTCATAATAAATTAGATTGACGTATGGCTAATCTGATTTAGATTAGCCAAAAAATGTCTTCTATGATAGAATTTTTGATGGATTTAGATCTTTTGAAATGAATATTCGATACCAAATTTCTAAGGCTAAAATGGAAATTAGACGATTAAGATATCTTATGTCCCCATCACTTTCAATTTTTTCGACAGCTTGTAACACCCAATCATAATTAATCAATTTCTTTTGGAAGATGTAACTATCTTTTTTTAGAATGTACTTTGTACAAATATTCTTTCCATGTTCTTTCCAATCATAAAGAATACTAGGTGAAAAGCCTACTTTATTATCAATATGTTTAATGTCCAATCTCTTTGTTATCTTTCGTAAAACTAATTTTCCTTTTTGTGATTTTGGATCATATTTCTGAGACATATCCAATTTTGTTCCATGATTAATCATTTCTTGATTAAGAAATGGAGAAACAATTGAAATATTATGATATTCAGAGATAGCTTTTCCTGTAGGGATAAAATCATACAATAGTTTTCCATTAAAATCCGCTAAAAGAACCTGGTTTAAAGGAGATAGCGGTGATAAAAAAGTTGATTTAAAATAATCGTAAATGTCTTCCCAATCGAATTTTATTAACTGACCAAACATTTTGTTTTGATCAGGTACCCAATCTCTATTATGACAATCTAAATACTTTCTAGTTTTTGTTTTCCAATTATCAGAAGGTTCTAACAAATTAAGGAATTTATTATATCTAAATGAGTAACCTCCAAAAACTTCGTCAGCTCCATCACCTGTTATCAATAAGTTAGAATGTTTTTTTGCTTCTCTTGAGATTAAATGATTATATGTATTCCATTTAGGTTTTCCAGTAATAGAAATTATTTTTGGCATAAATGTAAAAACTGATTCCATATGGACAATTTTGAAATCTGCTTCAAATTTTTGAGCAATTTTTTCTGCTTGTTTTGATTCATCAAATCCATCTTTAAAAACTCCGCAGATTGCAATAATTTTTTTGTCAGGAAAAATTCTTCTTAATAAAGAAAGTGTGAGTGAAGAATCAATTCCACTACTTAAAGAAACATTGATTGATTTACTTTTTTTTGGAACTGATTCTTGAAGACTCTTTTCTAATAATTTCTGAGTTGTTTGACCATTTTCATCAGTAATCTTGTCTGATAGTGATTTCCACTTTAATTCAGGAAAAATTGTTGTTTGTTCAGGGTTATATCGTATAGTAAGTATATTTCGGATTTGTTTCTTATCAATTTTCTGAGTTTTTGTTTTCATTTCCTTGTTTAACTAATTGGTAAAGATTTTACTTTTTATTAACAGTTTTACAAATAAATTTTTTCTTATAATTAAACAATACTCTTTTTTTTGAGAACTGAAATTATCTTGTGAACATCATCATCAGAAAGAGATGGAAAAATTGGTAATGAAACATTTTCTTCTGAAAGTTTTTTTGCATTAGGAAATAAATTCGAATTACCTAATAATCCTGATGATTCTATAAGAATAGTTGCACGAATTTTTTCATCAGCCAGAATTTTAATTATCTTTTGTGGAACTTTTGTTTTCATTATTGCTCTAAATCTAACTGGTTCTAGGATATCTTTTTTATCTAAATCAATATCTAATAATTCAATTCCAGCTTCTCTATACATTTCAAAAATTTCTGAACGTCTTTTTAAGAAACTGGGAAATTTTTTTAACTGTTCTCTTCCTATTGCTGCCTGAATATCAGTCATTTGAAAGTTTAATCTCAAAGTTTCATCCTGTTTTCCATATTCTCTCAAGTCTCTAATTTTTTCAAGAAGCCTATTGTTCTCAGAAACAATCATCCCTCCTTGTCCACCGGATGTGATTAATTTAGTTGCATGAAACGAAAAAATTCCTAATTCCCCATGTAATCCAACATATTTTCCGCGAATCTTTGCACCAAAACTCTGTGCACAATCTTCTATGACTTTTGTAGAATCTAATCCAGTAAAATCAACAGGAATTCCATACATGTGAGGGATTATTGTAATTTCTGATTTATTGTTAGAAATTTCTTCTATGCTGATATTTGGAGAATTTGGTTGAGTATCAAGAATTGTTTCATTACTCCTAGAGAAACTTACTGCATTACGTAAAACTGAACAGGTATAAGTTGGAATTGATACTGAAGTATCTTCTGCGTTTAAACTCAGTAATGATAAGTAAATTGCTGCGGTTCCATTAGACACTGCTACTGCGTGACCTTTTGAAATCCCTAAAAATTCACAAAAATTATCTTCAAATGATTCCACTTCTGGACCCTGAGCAATCCAATCAGAACGTAAAACTCTCAATACCGCATTTTCTTCTTCCACACCTAATGTCGGTTTGTTATGAGGAATCATATCTTATCAAAAATATCAATACATTTATCTTCACCGGAATACTTCAATCAAAAATTAAATAAAATTGATAAACAAAATCTATTATAGTTATCAATTATCGATGAATTATGAAAGGAAAAACTCGTCATGAAATAATAAAACATCATAATGAATTATTTGAAAAATTTGGTTATGATCCTGCGACTCTAGGTGAGCCAAAAGGAAGAAGTGATTTACGATTTAAGGTCATGACTCAAATTGAGAATTTAAACAACTCAACAATTTTAGATGTTGGTTGTGGGTTTGCATATTTACTGTCATATCTTAACAAACATAAGAAAAAAGTAAGATACACTGGAGTAGATATTAATTCAGATTTTATTGAAATTGCTAAGAAAAAACACAAAAATCAAACATTCGAAGTTCGTGATATTGAAAAAGAAAAATTTCATAAAAAATTTGATTGGGTATTTGCCGTTGGTTTATCTAGTAAAGCAGACTCGTATTCTTATTTAGAAAATTTATTAAAAGAAATGTTTCGAATTTCAAAAAAAGGAGTAGTAATGAATTTTACAACAGATTATGTTGATTACAAAAGTAAAGGCACTTTCTACTCTTCTCCAGAAAAAATTTTTCAAATTTCAAAAAAACTTTCAAGACGAGTATTATTACGTCATGATTATTTGCCTTTTGAATTTTGTATGTATATTTATAAAAATGATCAAATACATCGACAAAATAATTCATTCAAGTCCTATATGCCAAATCAAAACAAGTTTCCTTAGTCATGAATGCTGAAATAATTTCATCAATTGATTTCAGTGAATACGATGAGTTTGTAAAAAAATCAAATTTTTCTACGTTTTTTCATTCAAAAAATCACATTAAATTTTTAGAATCTATTTTAGGAATAAAGGCAAGTTTTGCTACAGTAAGGGAAAATAAAGAATTAGTAGGAATAATGCCTTTTTTTGAGAAAAAAGGAGAATTTGGAAGTATAATCAATTCATTGCCTTTTTTTGGTAGCTACGGAGGTCCTATCTCAAATGAAACAAAGATTGATGAAAAATTACTTGAAAAAATGAATTTAGTAAATAAAGAAAACGATGTTTTGTCTTCAGTTATTATTGATAACCCATTTTACAATAAAACTGACACATTTAGAAAAAAATTTGTCTTTCAAGTAGAAGAGAATAAAATGATACAATGTACTAACTTGAAAAATAAATCTAGTGATCAAATATGGGCTAATTTTGAAAAACGTGTACGATGGTCAGTTAGAAAAGGTGAAAAAAATGGAATTAACATACAGATAGAAAATGAAAATGAATCTCATCTAAAAAAAATTTATGAATTACATGAGAATTCAATGAAAATGAAAGGTGGTAGACCCAAGCCAAAAAATCTATTTTCAATAATTTTAAAAAATTTTGAATCAGGAAAAGATTATGATATTCTTATTGCAACAAAAAATAATAACCCAATTGCATATGTCTTAGTTTTTTATTACAAAAATTTTGCAGAATATTATTTACCTGTTTATGATCCAGAATACTTTTCTTTACAACCAACTAGTTATCTAATCTGGCAATCAATAAAAAAATCAATTGAAAATAATATTGAATATTATAATTTTGGTGGTACATGGAAGAACCAAAAAGAACTGTATTTGTTTAAACGTGGATGGGATGCTGATGATCTTTACTATAATTACTATATTTTTAGAGACATCGAAAAAATAAGAGAAATAGGAATAGAAAATATTGCAAAAAAATATGAATATTTTTACATTAGTCCGTTTGACGAAATTAAAAATTGATTAAAACAGTATTGTAATTAATTAATGATCATGGAAAGTATCAACAACATGGATATGAAAACAAAAAAATCTGTTTTTGTTTTAGGTGGAGGTATTACAGGACTATCTATTGCTTGGAAATTAAATAAAAGCGGATTTCAAGTAACGTTACTAGAAAAGGCTAATCATTTAGGTGGATTTGCTAGAAGCATTTGTGAGAATGGGTATGCAATGGATATCGGTCCTCATTTTGTATCATTTCCAAAAAATTCGGATATTTTGACTGAAATCGAACAATTAATGGGAAAAGAAAAATTGATTGAAATTCCAGAAATTTATCAAATCAATAGAGCATTTTTTAAAAATAAGGTTCATAGTGAATTTCCAAAATTAACTGATGTCATTTTAAGGTCTACTAAAACAAGAATGTTAAAAATTGCATTTGAGTTAATTTTTAACAAATTAAAATCAAAAGACAATATCACCAATTGTAAAGAATATTTGGAATTATCTTATGGAAAAACACTTTATGATTTGTGGCTTTATCCGTATCTGTATAATAGATTTGGATTAGATGAGCCTCCTATAGAATTGATTAAATCACAATTTCCAAAATTAACTATTAAAAAAATTTTTCGAATAATAAAAAAACGGCGTAAACCACAACAAGAAATTCAAGTAAATTACAAAAATTTCTATTTTGAAAATGGGATGGGTTCATTGATTAATGAAATGTCAGAAGATATGATCAAAAATAATGCAAGAATTTTTACTAATGTAGAAATATCATCAATTAATCATAATAGTAAAAAAATTACATTTTTGGATAATGGACAAAGTAACGAAGAGATTTTTGATATAATTATCTATTCAATTCCATTAGAGAAGACATTAGTATGGTTTGAAAACTCAGGCGAATTAAAAAATTCCGATCCACCAAACAGATTTCATTCAATAATGACATATCTTTTTGTGGATTCTCCAAATATCTATGATGGGTGGACTTTACAGATTTATGATCCTGAAATGCCATTTTTCAGAATAACTCAACAGAGTTTTCTGAGTAAAAATATAGCACCAAAAAATAAATCGTTGTTGTGTGTAGAAATTAAGTGTCTTGAAACCGATGAAGTTTGGAGAAAGAATGATGAAGAAATTATTAAATTATTAAAAACCAAACTAGAAGAAATGAATTTGGTAACTAAAGAACAAATTGAGGGAAGCAAAATTCTAAGAATCAAATTTCTATACCCAAATGAAATAATGCCTGATGATGACTCAAATGAACAAAGAATTCGAGAATTTATTGAAAAATATCCTGATGAATATGGGATAGGAATTATTCAAGGAGATGCAGGTAGATTAGCAAACATTCCACAAGAAGACGAAACCAGTCCTGGGGCAGGAGGAATTTTTAATGCTATTTCTACAGCAAACGGAATTGTAAAGAAAATCACCAATTCATACGACATTAAGTAAAATATCTCTCTTTTTGCTCTTTGGAAAAATCAAGACAGAAAGGGTTTTCCTTTGAATTGTTGAAAGATGTTTCAACATCCAGACCTGATTTTCTATCTTTTGCCAAATTTTCAACAGATTTCAATCCTAAAGTACATAGTTCCAAGGTGGGTTTTGAATTCAAAATGTCTAAATTCCATTCCATATGTTCACTTGATGGAGCAGTAGTTGGAAAACATTCAATCCCCTCTTTATTGAGTTGTTCATAGGCTACATTTCCAAAAAAGACCACTACTTTAGCTTTGGGTGCTAATTTCTTTAATTCATCAACACTAATTCCAGTGTCTCCAATAATTTGTTCTTTTATCGGATGTGAATTTATCAAAACTAAATCAGAATTTTCTAAACAATTTCTCACAGAATCATCATGTAGAGATTTTCCAATTACATTTGCGCCCCAGCTTTTAAGTTCAGAAGTTATAGAACTGCTAACACAGAACAATGAATTTGTTAATGATTTTAAAGCTGGAATCATATAATGTGCTGATTTGTTTTCTGCAACAAAAATAATTTTTTTATCTTTTAAATCTAGATTGTTTATTTTGAAAATTTCTAATATCAAGTCTTCAACATATTTCATTATGTTAAGAATATCATTATCTTCATTAACCCCTAGAACACAAATTTCTTTTTTAAAACAGTAAGACAAATCTAAATCTGCATCACGGAACTCCCATGGTTCCCACATTAATGATATAACTGCAGTGTTTTTCATAGAATCAATAAATTTTTTATCTATTGGTCTAACATGTCCGCTATTAGTAATTATGTCTGCTTTACCAATAATTTCTTCATTTACCTTTTCAAAAATTTGAATTTTTTCTGAATATCCAAAATATTCTATCAAACTGGAAAAATTTTTCATTATGTCTTCTACATCACCATATCTTGAATTTTTTGTAATACAAATGACTGATGCTGCATTTGCCATAGCTGCAATAAATGGAGTAAATTTCCAATGCCCTGTAGCTGCTTCAGTTAAAACCGTTAATCCTGTAAGATCAAGATTAGTTTTCTTGATAGCCTCTCTTATTGAATCAATTATTAATTGAATTGAATTCAAATCCTGTTCATCATTAGGATCAAATTTATCTAAATTTCCATTAGTCATGTTATTGGTTACGATTTATTCTAATTTCTTCATTAATTTTTTCAAGAGTACTAGTTTGAATATTATTTTTTTCTATATGCTCTAGAAAATTTAGAAATAATTCTCTAGTACCTGAACCTTGATTAACGTTATTTTGTAAAAAATCAAAATTTTTGTAATTATTTTTGATCTTTTCATAGAAATCGTCATTTGGAGTATTCATAAAGATGTGAAATGGATGAAAAAGAAAAACTTTGGTTCCTTGATCTTCTAAATTGATATTAGTTATGTTAAACTCATTATGAGTTGAAAAATATCCATTATCAGCAAAAAACATTGGAAATTCTAATACATCTGCATATCCGAAAAAAAATGGTTCAGGATTTTCCATATCCGGAATATAATAATTGGAATCATATTCAATTCCAAATTTTTCATAAGATGCAATTAAGGTACTATTATGAAACAATTTGTGAGACCTACTGCCCTTGGATTTCTTTGTGGGCAGAATGTCCAATGTATTTTTTAAAATTTCTTCTTGATCTGAATATCCAGAAAAATTAGGATGAATTGCTAATTCATGATTTTTGAATTTAGAAAAGTCTATCGAATTAGTGATAAAAAAAGTTGCAGAAAAATGAAAATCGTCCAAAATTTTCAACGTATCATCAATTAGTTCAGGTACTGCCCAATCAGTATCAAAAGTTAACGCAAACAACATTTCTGCATGTAATTTAATTAATTAAATTTTTCACAAGAATCTGTAGTTCAATGAAAGTAAAATCATTTTAAATGATATAGTTAATGACTAATTATGAATAAAAAAGAGGAACTAGCAATTCTTCACGAAAACCTAATTTCATTACATAAATTGTTAAGAAACAAGAGACTAAAAGAACAAAACAGGATAGATCCTTTTGGAGAATTACTGTTTGATAGATGGGAAAAAGCAAAATTTTTGAAAGCAAAAAAAGGTTCCAGTATTTATCACAATAATTATGTTGCAGGAAAAGTCAAAATTGGCAAAAATACTTGGGTAGGACCATTTGCAATTCTTGATGGAACTGGTGGAGGACTGAAAATTGGAGATTTCTGCAGCATTAGTAGTGGAGTACAAATTTACACTCACAATACGGTTGATTGGGCACTAACTGGTGGAAAAGCAAAGAGGAAAACCAAACCGGTAACAATTGGAAATAACTGCTACATTGGGCCAAATACAATAATCAACATGGGAGTAAAAATTGGAAGTGGATGTTTAATAGGTGCCCAAAGTTATGTGAATAAAGATATTCCTCCAAAATCGATAGTTTTTGGCATTCCTGCAAAAATCGTAGGTAAAGTCAAGGTTAAAGGAACTCAAGTTTCATTTGATTATTTTAAATAGATTATCAATTATTTTTAAAAATATTTTATTACAGTAAAATTTACAAGAATAAAATCAATGATTAAAGTTCTAGCAATAGGTGACACAGCAAATAATATTTTTCTATTACAAAAATATATGAAAAAAACACAAATTCATTTGATTAATTTTCCATTGAAAGGACCAGGAAAGTACACATATGAAAATAATGTTGAATTTTTTGATTCATTAAAAATATCAAAACAAGTTGAAAAAATCAAACAGATCAAAGATCAATATGATTTGTGTTTGACCATTTCTTGGGAAGGGGCTAGAATTGCATATTTAGCAGATCTGAATTACATTATGTATTTTGTAGGAGATGATGCACGAAAAGCTCCGTTTAATAAAAACCCACGTCCATCATATCTAAAAAATCCGATTCATAATTTTAATTTTATAGAAAGAAAATTTTTGAAAGAAGTTTTTGATAATGCTATTGCATGTATTCAATATGGACAAGAATATGTACGAATTTTGAGGGAATTTAGAGAAGATGGAATTCAAATGGATCGAATCCCAGTGGATACTGATATCTATAATGAAAATGTAACTCCAGTTAATAAAAAGAAAACCACATTTACTTTTTTTAGTCCTCAAAGACAAGGATTGGAAAAAGGTATAGACATAATTTGGAAAGCATTACCACTTTGTAAATCAAAATTTGAAATTCATCAAGTAGATTGGTATGATAAAAGAACTTCTGAAGAAGAAAGCATTAGTAAAAAATTTTTTGATAATCTCCCTGAACAAGTAAAGTTAATTCCAATGATAAAACGTTCGGAAATGCCCAATTATTATGCATATTGTGATGCAGTACTGGGGCAGATGAGAGCTGGTATGTGTGGTGGGATTGAACGGGAAGCAGCATTTTGTAAAAAACCAGTAGTAAATTATGCAGATCCTAACGTATTGTATCAGATTGATGGAAAGGAAGTAGAAAGTCCTTTTGGCCTCAATTCAAAAGATCCAAATCATGTTGCTGAATATATTGACAAAATAGTAGATTCAGCAGAATTTAGAAATGAATTGGTTCAAAAACAGTATGAATTTGTAGTGAACTTGTCTGATCCATCAAAATGTGCCAATGAATGGCAGACTCTTTTTGAAGAACTTGTTACAAAATACAAATCAATAAACCATAATTCATCTAACCTTAAAATCAAATTCTATAATGTTTGTGCTAATTTAGCTGAAAAAGCAATTTACAGTAAAAAATGGAAGCAAAAACATATTCAAAACATGGGAGAAAAAGAATATGAAAAGTTATCCAAGTAATTTTTAAACTATTTTTTAACTACCAAACATGCAAATCCGGACATTTTTTCTTTGATAAATTTTATATCAAGAGAAAATTCATCACACCAATCACGTATCTCAGATTCAGTATGTCTCCAAGAGAATTTAGGATAGTACCAATCAAAATTAGTCAAATTGGAAATTTCAAATCCAAATTTTTCATTCCAAAAACATTTGAAAAAGTGCTGATATAGAAATAGTTGCAAATCATATTCCCCTTTTTTAATATCAAGAACAGGAATATCAGAAGGAATTGTGATGGTAACCTCCTGTTCATGTAATGATTTAGCAAATTCAGTAAGTGGTTTTAATTCTTCTAAAGCAATTTTAGGATCTAATTCACTAATTTTTGTTCTAATATAATCATCAGAAAATTCGCGTATAGGTGGCTTTTTTTTGTAAATGTAAAACAAGCAAAATCCTCCAATTTTCAATTTTTTAATTATGTTTTGTAAAGCAATTTTTGTGTCGGGGGTATGGTGAAGAACTCCATTACTGACAATTCCATCAAAATTTTCATCCGCATAAGGCAAATTATTCAGATCAGCCTGAGCTAAAATTAGATTTGAAATAGATTTTTCAAGAGTGTTTTTTGCTTTATAGACAGCTGTAGAGATATCAATCCCATGAAATTCTTTTGCCAATGTTCCCCACAGTCTTGCTGATGAACCACTACCAACACCTACATCTAAAATGATTTTATTTTCAAATAAAGAAAGAACTTGCTCGTCTAATCCCATCATTTCAAAGCAAATTTCTTTCAAATTTTCTTCAAAAAAAGAAGTTTCAGTTGATTCAGTTCCAGCATCCCACTTAAAGCTAAATGCATCTTTTACCTGTTTTTGTTCTTCATTGTTTAGATTATTTACAAAATTTGGAATTCTATTTGTAATTTTATATTTTCCTGAATCATTTTCCAGAAAGCCATTATTTTCTGTTAATAGTTGATTATTTACTGGATCAACCCAATCTATTGTTCTTTTTTCCATAAGTTATACGATTCAACTATGTTAAAAAATGTAAGTTTTATGATTTTTAGGAATAAATTTAATTCAAAATTGTTTTAATCCTTCTTCAATAGTTGTTCTAGGAGTCCAATTTGTTTTTGAAGTTATTAGAGAAATGTCTGCCTGACTTTTTCTTACATCCCCTTCAGGCAAATCATCATAAATCACTTCTTTATTCACATTAAACAATCTCATCATGGTATTTGCAAGTTCATTAATTGATATTCCAATCCCACTTCCAACATTGAAGAATCCAAATTCAACATTACTTTCAAGTAATTCTAAATTTGCTTCAGCTACATCTTTTACAAAAATGAAATCTCTTGTCTGATTACCGTCTCCAAAAATTATTGGAGATTTATTTTCCTTTAATCTCTCAAGAAATTTTGTAATTACTCCTGCATAATCTAAATTTTGACCTTTGCCAAACACATTGAAATAACGTAAACCTATGATTTTTGAGCCTAATTTACTATACTTTTCTGCAAGATTTTCATCTTCTAGCTTTGTTTTTCCGTAGGGATTAATTGGGTTTCTAGGAAAATCTTCTTTGATAGGAACATGGGGTGAGTTTCCATAAACACTTGCACTGCTAGCAAAAACGACTTTGATATCAAATTCATGTGCAATTTTAAAAATATTTTCTGTACCCACTACATTTACCTGATTATACTCATTTGTTTTTGTAAACGATTCTGGTACTGATGTTAAAGCTGATTGATGGAAAATTCCATCGACATTTTTTAATTCATTTTTCATATTTTCAAAATCTAGAATATCAAGTTGTTTGAATTCAATTTTTTCTTGAATATCCTCTAAATTCTTAATTTTTCCTCTAAAGAGATTATCAATTACTTTTACATTATGATCTTTCTCTACGAGTAGTTTTGTTAGATGGCTGCCAATAAATCCGGCTCCTCCAATCACTACATATTTCATTAAAAATCATCATATTATCGAATGTTTAAGGATTGAGATTCAATTCTCTGCTAACAAATGATATAATTCTAAATATTTTTGACCCACCTCTTTCCAATCATATTTTTTTACAGTTTCATATGCATTATTTGTAATCATAATCCTTCTATCTGTTTCTTTTATTAATTGAATAATTTGTTCAATAATTTTTTCATAATTATTTGGTTCAATTAGTATGCCTGTCTGCTCATTTTCAATCAATTCTATATTTCCCCCTACTTTCGTTGTAATGACTAATGTTTTGCATGCCATAGCTTCTAGGATTGAAGAGCTAATTCCTTCAGATAATGAAGGCTGTATCAAAATATCAGAACCTTTTATCAGCGAAATAGTTTGCTGATGGTTTTGTGCTCCTAAATAATGAATATTGTTATGTTCTGATTCAATTTTCTTAATACTTTCTCCTTCTGGGCCTTCACCAATAATTATTAAATGAATATCATCTGGAAGTCTTTTGCAAATCTCAATTAATGTTTCAATACCTTTTTCTTTTGATAACCTACCGGCAAAAATGATTTGTTTTTCAAATTTTTTATTCTCTTTTTGATCAAATGATGAAATATCTATTCCATTAGGAATTTGAGTTACATCAAATCCTAAATTTGAATAATGCTTGAATGATTCTTTTGAAATTACGGTTATTGCATCCGCCCATGAAAGTGCATCCTTTTCATATTTTTCAGAAATATTTCCTGTTGATTTTCCATGTAATTGCTCAATTTGTTCAGAAAAAATCCCATGAATTGTAAGAATTTTTTTCCCAGATGAGTTCTTCATTGCTAGTGCTGCAGGTATGTTATGAGCATGAACAATATCAATTTTTTTTTTAAATTTTGATTTTAGAAAAGATGAGATCATAAAACTTGGATTTTTTAATCCTTTAATTGGAATTGTAAATGTATTTTCTGAGGAAATTATTTCAACATGATGTTCTTTATTTTTCAAGAATTTTGCTAATCCTTGTACATGTTGAGCAATCCCTCCAATTCCAGATTGTGTAGGTGAAATAATTAGAATTTTCACAAAACAAAATGATTTACAGACTTTTTAAGGTCTTGGATTAAAAAATTCTATTACATTACAGCTTGCGCTGCATCATGGAACATCTGACTCTTTGCACAGCCAGCTGCAAGTTCATCACCTGCTCCACGTCTCATAAGACCTCTGTAAAGACCATCTTCAAGTTTAACTCCTTCTCTTTCTTCCCATTCTTCTACAGTGATGGAATATTTCTTTTGAATTCTGTCTCTATACCATTCAGGAATTACATTGAATGCACAGAATGGAACAATTCTGAGGTCTGGAGTTACATAGTGAATATCACATCTTTGAAGTCTTTCTAGATCTTCATTGTATTTGTCTTGGAAGTGCATCATGCCTAAGAATAATCCTTTGACATGCCACGAACCAACTGAGTCAAATGATCTCTTCATCAAAATGTTTCCAAACATCTTAGCCAAGTCTAAACCTGCTGGTTGTTTCTTTGTATCTACAAAACCTTTGAGTTTTCTTACAACTTCTAGCATTGTAAAGTATTTGTTTTTACCAGAACGAATTTCTTCTGCTTTATCTTCAAATAGTTCTAACATTCCTTGAATATCACAGAATTTTGTTAATGGAACAAACTTCTTTGTTTCTGCATCTTCAAAGATGTATGTTCCTGCACCACAAGCAAAGTGAATTGATAATTCGTATTTTGGTTTGCTTGAGAATGCTTCAATTACATTAGTTAGTGGCATACAACTTGGAACTGGGAACCAATCATCAACAGTTACCTCGCCATTAGTTTGTTCTTCAATTCTTTGGATACAATCTGGAACTGTAATTCTATATTTTTCACGTTCAGATTTACCCATTCTACCAGTTAGTGATACTGGTTGGAAGTTAACGGCATGAACTACATCCATGTTCTTTTGTGCATATCTGATAATTCCACCTAACTCGTGGTCGTTAATTGATTTGATTACTGTTGGAACAAATACTACTGTGGTTCCAGTTTTTCTACAACTATCAAGTGCATATGGAATTTCCCAGTGATTCTTTGGATTTGTTCTTGCAGTTACACCATCAAATGATAGATACAAGTTGTTACATCCAGCAAGTCTAACTTCACGTGCTGCTTCTGGATCCATTGCGTGTCTGATTCCATTAGTGTTCATTTGAATATGGTCGACACCTTCTTCTTTCATAATTTTGATAACATCAGCAATATCGTCTCTAAGCATTGGCTCTCCACCAGTAATTTGCATAGAGTTTCCTGGAATTGGTCTTTCTGCTCTTAGAGTCATCATCATACCTCTAACTTGAGTATGATCTGGTTCGTACATGTAAGCACCTTCAAGACCTTTTTTGACATAGAAGAAACAATACCAGCATGTTAAATCACATCTATTAGTTA
The DNA here is from genome assembly GCA_965215075.1 of Candidatus Nitrosopumilus sp. Classification (GTDB taxonomy): domain Archaea; phylum Thermoproteota; class Nitrososphaeria; order Nitrososphaerales; family Nitrosopumilaceae; genus Nitrosopumilus. Next base: position 943,858 of record OZ244033.1, on the reverse strand, counting down.
CAATCATGTTTGCAAGTCCACTGTGAGACAAGTGGTTTGAACATAATCCACAGTTATTTGGACATGAACATTTGTCAATCATTACATTTGGAGCATGAGCGCCTTTACCATCCATCCAATATGTGCTGAATTTTTTGTACATTTCATAAGAACCAAAATAGAGTTCCTCGCATTCACCGTGAGTTGGACATACTTTGGACATGAAGACTTTGTTATCTCTCTCAAATACTTCAGCATCAAGAATCATGTTACAGTCTGGACAGATACTTTGAGTAAATCTAATCGTAGATTTTTTTCCTAAATTTTTAGTAGATTGATTAGATATCTGAATTAGAGCCATGCCTACTGTAGGCACTTTTCTGAATTAGTATATAATGCATTTCATACTTGCCCCCGTGTGGAATTTAGGAGGCACGCATGCCTGATTTAAATATCAAAACTGATCGACTAGATCGCATGAGCATATCTGATAAAACAAGAAAGGCTTTAGAAAAAATTGGACTTACAAGCTATGAAATCAGAACATTTTCTGCTCTACTAAAATCTGGAGAACTAACCGCATCAGATCTTAGTCAGAAATCTGGCGTTCCATATTCAAAAATTTATGAAGTTTTAGGAACTCTAGAAGAGAAAGGTTGGATAGGTTCAGATGATTCAAGACCTACAAAATATTTTGCCAAGTCTCCATCAACTGGATTAGAAACTACAAAACAAAAGATGGAAAGTGATTTTTCACAAAATCAAAATGTTATTCTAAACGAATTGGTTCCTTTGTATGAAAAGAGTGGAACAAGTGAAAGACCCGACATTTGGGTTCTTTCAGGCGCATTTAACATTGCTGCAAAAATCTTAGAGATGGTTGAAACGTGCAGAAATGAAGTAATGATTGCATTACCTGAAGCTGGTGAGGAATTAGTAAAACAAGCATTACCAAAACTAAGATCTCTTCATGATAAAGGAGTAGAAATTACAATATTGACTTCTGATAAAATGGATAAGGAATACATAAAGGCAATCAAAAGAGTTGCAACTGTGAAAATTAAGAAAGGATTGTTTGGAGGAGGTATTATATCTGATAAGAGATATGTAGTAATCTTGCTAGGTCCTGAAATTGCTGGTGGAACCTCTTCCGATGTTGTTGCAATTTGGGCTGATCATGCAGGATTAGCTGGATTTGCAAGGGAATATTTCGAATATTTATTAAAAGATTCAAAGAAGGTATAGGTATGGACGCACTAAATGATGAAGTTCTATTTGTAGGAACTGCTGAAGCGGAACACGTTGAGATGTATCTTAAGGCGATTTGGCATATCAAAGAGAGAGGAGAAGATGTCAAAATTAGCACAATTGCAAAAATGCTCAATGTTAGACAACCAAGCGTAGTTCAAATGCTCAAAAAATTAAACACCCAAAATTTAGTTACTTACAACAAGGCAGGTGTAAAACTCACTGAAGAAGGTGAAAAGATAGGAGCAAGTATGATGCGAAATAGTAGATTACTTGAAGTTCTAATGGATAGTGCACTTAAAGTGGAAATAAATGAAGAAATGGTTTGTGGAATTGAGCATCATATGAATAAACAATTTACAGATGCACTTTGTACGATGTTAAATCATCCAAGAAAATGCCCTCATGATCATGCTATCCCAAAGGGTGAATGTTGTAACAACTAAATCCTACCTATCCTAAAAGATATATTTTCTTAGAATCTTGAATTAACCATGGCATGTTTTTGTGGTTGTGAAACATATGAAAAACATGATGATGGTTTCAAAGTTGCTTGTGTAAAGTGTGGACACGGACCTCAGAATCATGATGATGAATTCCGAGATGCTGCAAGAAAGAATGAATCACAAAGTCAAAAACGTGATGCAGATTTTGGATAGATCTTATTCTCCAATTATTTTCACTAAAACTTTTTTTTGGTCTTCTTCCATCAAATTCTCCATAGAAAATTTGCTCCCAAGGACCAAAATCTAACTCTCCTTCAGTTATAGCTACTACTACTTCTCTACCCATAACTTGTCTTTTTAGATGAGCATCTGCATTATCTTCTCCAGAATCATTATGATCATATTGATCAATTGGTTCATGTGGTGCTAAACCTTCTAACCATTTTTCGTAATCTCTATGCAAACCACTTTCATTGTCATTAATGAAAACACTTGCAGTGATATGCATTGCATTTACAAGACAAAGCCCTTCTTGGATCTTACTCTTTTTTACAAGTTTTCTAACATCTGGAGTAATATTGACAAAGCCTCTCCGTGATTTGACATTAAACGTTAGATATTCAGTTAAAGATTTCATAATCTCTCAAAGAAAATCATCCATTAAAATCCTAAGGCAGGCTCAGAACTCAAGATCCTCATCATCATTCAAAGGGATAGGTTCATCACCGCCCGCAGCCATATTCGAGTTAGATTCCTATTGAGTCTTTCAAGAAGCTTGATAAATGGCTTCAAACTCAAACATTCAAAATGGTTGCAATTGATATGCCTGCTTCATTGGAAAGTTTTAGAAGATTTATCATTTCTAGCACATGCAAATCTTATGCACCAAGAAGTTATTTGGATGACTTTGAAGTTTTTGCTGAAAGAGAAGATGAATTGGGATCAATTTACGTAGAAGCAGCTGATAAAGTTACTTTGAAAAAAATTAGAGATATTACATTTGTTAACGCAAGAGATGTTTTAGGAATAATCTATAACTCAAAGAGTGGAAATACATCCCTAAAATGGAGACAACTAAGAAGAAACAATGGTAAAGTAACCGGAGAAGCATCTGCCAATTCTCTTACCAATCTAGCAGAATCTGGAGTTCTCACATTAGATTGGGTTGAAAACTATCTAAAGAAAAAATCTGAAGAAACAAACACAAACGAAGTTACAAACTAAACTCTTTTCTTTTTGTTAACTAGAGCAATATCATGATTACAAAGACAATTGATGAAAATTCAATTTCTGTTATGCCTGAAGACTCTGATGATCTTTTGAATCTTCGTAGAATAATTAAAGAAAATGATAAGATTATTGGTGATACAACACATGTTCTTAAACAAGATAAAGAATATTCCAGACCTGATAGAGAACGAATTAAAGTTAGAATCGCACTTACTGTAGAAAAAATTTTACTCGATGATGTCTTAGATAGATTAAGAATAGGCGGAATAATCGCTGAATCAAGTAACGAATCAGTACCACATGGTTCACATCATTCCTTTATTCTAAAAGTTAATGATGGAATTACAATCTCAAAGAAAAAATGGCTACCAATAGAAAAAAATCTTCTCAAATCAAGTAATGATCAAGTTGGGTTCATACTTGTGGCAATAGATACAGGTGATTGTGGTATTGGAAGATTGCGAGGAACACATTTAGAATTTTTACCAAATCTTTATTCTGGCTCTGGAGGAAAAAGATACAAAACTAATTTTAAAATTGAAAAATTCTTTGAACAAGTTGAACAAGCAATATCTACTATTATTAAAAATGATGATGTTATAGTTATCTTTGGTCCAGGCGAAACAAAAAAACGATTCGCAAATTTTATTCAAAAATATAAAGTGAAAGTTGTTGAGGGAATTGATTCAGGTGGAGAAGACGGAATTTACACATTTACAAAATCTCAAACTATGAAAGAAATAATGTCTGATAGTAAACTTGCCAAGGTAACATCAATAATTGATGAAGTAATGCTTCTTGCAAACAAAAAAAGTAGAAAATTTACAATGGGATTTAATGAAACCTTTAATGCAAATCAAATGGGTGCAGTTGAATCTCTTGTATTTTCTGATAAGGTAATTCAAGAAGATGAACGAAAAATGATAGATTTTCTAAATGATGCAGAAGGAAAAGGTGTCAAAATCTATAGTGTTGATTCTTCTACAGATATTGGTCTTCGAGTTACAGGTTTAGGCGGGATAGTCTCTCTTCTACGATATGCAATAGAATCTTAATTTGTTGAGTCTACTAACCATTTAAGATAAGATTTGTTAATTGAAGTTACATCGACTTCTGCAATTTCTGGAACATCATATGGATGGGTTTCTTGGATTTTCTTTTTTAGTAATTGCTTGTTTTTAGCCATGGTTTTGAAAATGGCAAGATATTCCGATGTATTTTCAATCTTTCCTTCCCAAGAATAAATTGAAGAAATTTTTGATATATTTACACATGCGCTTGTCTTATTTTTTACAAGCTCTTTTGCAATTTTAGTAATTGATTTTTTGTTAGGGTAAGTTGAGATTAGAATTACTGCTTTCATAGTAACCGATAAATGTTATAGTAAAACTTCACTTTAAAATTAATTATTTTGTGTTTGAAGCCTAGCAATGCCACTAAACATAAGATTGCTGAACCAAATGAAGAGATAACATCACTAGGCAACCGATCACAAAGCGATCATCTATAATAACCTAACACTTAAGTAATTGGGTCTCTGCATTCTATCTGCTGAATCAATATGAAGAGAGATAAAAACCCCTGAGTAGTACGGAGAAGTTTGACAAGATCAACATTCCTGTTTATGTTTCACACAAGACAACCAAACAGATCGATGTCCTAAACAAAAAGATCTTTTCACAAATTGTAGAAGTGTCAAGACCGGAGGGTTTCTTGATGGCATACTATTATTTCATCAAGAAATATTTTGAAGGTGCTACTCAGAGCATGACATCAACGAATGCATCGCCAAAAACAAGACAAGGCCAAACCTTGAGATTGTTTTAGGCAAGTTCCTAAGCGAGGTAGATTTGGAGGTTGAATCTTGAACAATCTTCAAGCCTCCACTTTAACTCCATGCAATGACGGCAATCCAAAAGTTTGGAAGCATATCATAGAGAGGGATGACGGGAATGGAATTCCGAGATTGGGGATCGGTTCTATATCTGATAGTAATACGCTTTATGTGAAAGATGAAATACACAGATTTATCAGAATACAAAAGTCCAAGATGGACAATTACATGGTACAAAAAAATGATTTGCTTGTTTGTAGACAAAATGGGAATTTGGATTTAGTTGGAAAAATAAGAGTAGTTAATGAAACCAAAAAACCAATGATCTTTTCGGATTCCTTGATTTTGTTGAAAATACGATTAAATGAAATTGTACCTGAATTTCTTGTGTTATTTTTAGAACAAGAGATAGGCAGAAAACAGATCACAAGTTCTTGTACAACTACGGCAGGGAATTATAGTTTAAATGGAACTAACTTGAAACAGATCAAAATTCTATGTCCTCAGATAAGTGAACAAGAGGATATTGTATCCATTATTTCTAATATTGATAAACAAATTCATGATCAAAAATGTCATGAACAGTATCTTTTGCAACTCAAAAAAGGTTTAATGCAAAAACTTCTAACAGGACAAGTAAGTTAGATTAACAACATAATTTAATATTCGTCTTAAATTTTGTGGTTTTAGACAGTGTAGTTTAGATTCATAAACCGTATTTGTGAGAATTTCATAAATGGTCTGTAAAGGAACTTGCACACAATACAAAGCAAAAAGAATCCATGGAATAAACCGCTACATTCAAGGCCAGAAAATGTGTTCAGTATGTGATATTTTTGTATGGTGGGATGGTAAGCACTGCCCCTGTTGTAATTTTGTATTAAGAACTAGGCCACGAAATACCAGAAATAGAAGGCAGTTGCAGTTAATTCAGACAGTAAAACGAATGTAAAGTATTCACCGTTACATAACACAAAACGATCCGTTAATCTCATTTAATTATGGATTGTATTCAGTATCATGAAATCAAAAAACAACAGTAATTGTTTCAGATGTGGCGGTAAAATTACAGCTGAACAAGACAAAATAAACTACTTTGGTCATGAAGGACTATACATTCACAGGATGTGCGGAGCTGACATGAACTATGGGAAACTGGTGTATAACACATGAAGACATTCTGTAAATGTGGTTGCCAAACCCCTCTGACTGACTATGAGTATCGCAAGTTCTCAGGGTACAAGAGAGGGCATGAGGAGTTGCCTTGATATTGTTTTAGGTAAATTGCCTAAACTAATCTTCCATTAATATAACATTTCGATAGGGTTAAAGAAACTTATTCGAGATTTCAAACATCCACAATGCGGGAGTCGCCCAGCCTGGTCAACGGCGTAAGGTTCAGATCCTTATCTTCTAGGAGTTCGTGGGTTCGAATCCCACTTCCCGCACGTATTAGATTTCTTCTAGTTTCTTTTTGATGTTTTTTAAAAGAAGGTTATTGACATCTTCGCCTGAAGCTTTTCCTCTTAATTCCTTCATGGCTATTCCCATTAAGGGCCCAATTGCACGTTCTTTTTGATTTTTGATAATTTCTTGATTTTTATTTACAATTTCTTCAATAATTTTCTCCAAATCTGAGGCATCAACAGCCTCAATTGAAGCATTTTTCATAGCCTCACCAACTGAGTAAGATTTTCCTGACATTATATTTTCAAAAATTATCTCAATTGATTCTTTGGCAATCTTTGCCTCATCTAATAGTTGAAAAGATTGGCTAATGTCTTCGTTTTTTAATAGATTAGCATTTAGTCCATTTCGTTCTAGATTAGTGATTGTAGAACATAAAATTGATGCAACAAATGTAGGATTAACTTTTGATTTTTCAATAATTTTTTCAAATAATTCAATATAGCGTGAATCAAAAAGCTGTTCTGCAAGTTGAGGATTAAGTTCATGTTTGGTTTGTAATTCTTTAATAGATTCATCCCAAGATTTGGGGATATTTTTTTCAGCATTTGTAATTTCATCTTTGGAGATTAAGATTGGAGGGATATCAGTTTCAGGATACATTCTTGCAGCACCAGGTCGTGGTCTTAAGAATTTTGTTTCACCGTTTGGCGTAGCTAGTCTTGTATCTATTGGGATTCCCTTATCTTTGATATGTTGAATTCTTAAAATTATTTGATCAATTACAGTTTGAGTTTTTTCTTTAGGACTAGCTAAAATTAAAAACGCATCATTTTTTTCAAGATTTAAGAATTTTTTTAGTTCAACTATGTCAGAGTCTTCAATACCATAGTTAGGTAATTCATCTGAATGAAAAACGCCACCTATTCCAAAAAATCTAACCAGTTCTGCAACTTCTTTACCTAATCTGATGTCACTATAAGGTGAAAATTCAAATATGCCGCCTAAATTTTTAAAAAATATAGCAAAAATCTGCTGATTATTCTTTATAGCATTTTGAATAATTTTTGATTTACACTTTGAAAATAATTCTGTGATGTCTTGTCTATCACTTTCAGCATGTTCCCAATTTCTTTTTTGTAATTCTTTTGAGATTTTTAGTAATCCATGTTGTCTTTTAGCCTCATATTCCACTACTTTTTCTAATTGTTCTAATTGTTGGACACCTTTGACCTCAATTACAACACCACCTTCTTTGATTGAAACGTTTACATCTTGTCGGATTGAACCTAAACCTCGCTTAACTTTTTTAGTACTTCTTAAAATCCGTCCTAAGGATAGTGCAATTTTTTTAATTTCTTTAGGGCTTACTTCAAATGGTTCAGTTGCAATTTCGACTAAAGGTACACCAAGACGCTCTAATCCATATTTTCTAACAGAACCTTCATCACCCAAAATTTTTGCAGCATCTTCTTCAAGACAAATTGACTGTATACCAATTTTATTTTCATCGACTTCATAAAATCCTCCCTGTGACACTAACATTGTACGTTGAAAACCTGTTGTGTTTGAACCATCAACGACTGTTTTTCTCATAGGATAAATTTCGCTGAAAACATTTGATTTTAATGTAGCAGCTATAGTCAATGAAATTTTTTTAGCATCCTCATCTAACTCGTGTGGAGGCTCCTCATCTTGTTCAACTAGACAACTACTTTGAGGATTTGCATAATACATTATTGTTTTTGATTTAAATTTTTCAAAAAGTACTGCAGGATCAAACTCGCCTAATTCACTTTTTGATGCTCGTAATTTTCTCTGAAATTTTGTAAAATATTCATCATATTCTATTGGTGTACAATTACAAAATAATTTTTTATTGGTTGCTAATTGTTGATGAATCTCCAATCCAACTTTCAATCCAACATCATTTATTGAAAATTCCGACAATGTTTTCACTCTTAATCTGATAATTCCAATGCAATATTCTTAAGCATAATTTCCTTTATCTCTTCAATATTCTCAAAATTACCCATAGCCCACATGGCTTTCACTAATGCCGCCTCTGGAACCATATTTTCTAATGGAATTATGCCTAAATCAAGCAGATCTCGCCCACTTTCATAGACTGTCATTCTAACTCTACCATCAATACATTGAGAAGTCATTCCAAGAAAGATGCCTTTTTGATTTGCTTTTTTTATACTTTCGTACATGGTATTTCCAATATGACCTAATCCAGTTCCTTCAAAAATTATTCCTTTGTAACCTGTATCAATAATTTGTTCTAACAATTTAGGATCATAACCGGGATGATACTTTACTAAAGCTATTTTGGTGTCAAGTTTGATTTTTGGATTATATTCATTATTTGAAAAAAATTCTTTAGAAATATTTTTTTGAATTTTATTTTCTGCAATTATGAATGCAGGGTTATCTCCAATTGTCTGAAATGCACCTCTTTTACTTGTATGATTTTTTCTTACCCTTGTTCCAATATGACATGCAATTGTCTCATCGTTTTCATCTTGATGCATGACAATATAGACTCCTTTAGTTTTACATTCTGTAATGAATTTTGTTGCACCAATTAAATTAAGTGCGGCATCTGATGATGCACGATCAGATGATCTTTGAGAGCCAACTAACACTATTGGAATTGGAAATCCTACAAGTGCAAATGAAAGAAATGATGAAGTATAATGCATTGTATCAGTTCCATGTGCAACAATTATTCCAGAATAATCAGATTTAGAATATTCATTAATTTTTTCAGCTATCTGTAACCAATGTTCTGGCATTATATTTTCTGAATATTCAGACAATAAGGCTTCAGCATCAATATTTGCAATATTAGCAAGTTCTGGAACGGATGAATTCAATTCTTTGGCAGTTAATACAGGAGTTACTGCACCAGTTCTATAATCTACTTTACTTGCTATTGTTCCTCCAGTTGATAACAATAGAATTTTTGGAAGTCCATCAACAGATCCTATTGATTCATTTTCTTCTACAGTGGTTACTGTTGATTGGATTTTTTCTATTTTTTCAATTTTTGATATTTCTAAACCTACGTTATATCCACTGTTTAATTTCAAAACAAGATGTTTATCGTCACTATGCTCATATCTAGGCATAATTATGCCTGAATAGGTAATATCAGATAGAATTTTGACTGTATCTCCTACTATAACATTATTTGATTTCAGGAATTCTAATGAATTTCCCTCATATCCTCTATATTCTGACATTCACGAGAATTAGATTAGTTATTTTATTAAAACTACCTGTAATAGGAAGCTACTAATTTTTCGCCCATCTTGAGGTCTTTTTGTTCTCTGACTTTCTTTACTGCTTCCTCAAAGTGTTTCATAGTTACTTTTGCATCAATACTCTTCTTTTCAACATCTTTTACATCTGGATGGGAGTTCAAGAATTCATGAATAACTAGTGATACTGCAGTATTTGCAATAGCTGCTGTATCTGCACCACTTAATCCATCAGTTAATTCAGCAAGTTTATCGAAATCTACACGTTCAGAGTTACTTTCTTCAGTAATCGTAGGTATCTTTTCAGCATTAATCTTTAAGATACTCTTTCTGCTTTCTTTATCTGGAAGTGGGATCTGAATAATCTTGTCAAATCTTCCTGGTCTTAACAATGCAGGATCAATCATATCTGCTCTATTTGTTGCAGCTAAAACTACAACTCCATGCATATTTTCCATTCCATCTAGTTCTGTTAGTAACTGACTGACAACTCTTTCAGTAACTGCAGTTTCTCCGCCTGCTCCTCTTATTGGTGTAATAGAATCAATTTCATCAAAGAATACAACACATGGTGCTGATTGACGTGCTCTCTTGAAAATTTCTCTAATTCCTCTTTCGGATTCACCAACCCATTTTGATAAAAGTTCAGGACCTCTAACTGAAACAAAGTTTGCTTCACTTTGTGTAGCTACTGCTTTTGCAAGTAGTGTTTTTCCCGTACCGCTTGGTCCATGAAGTAGAATACCTCTTGGCATACTATGTCCTAGTTTATCATAAAGACCAGGATATTTCATTGGCCATTCAACAGCTTCTTGTAATTCTCGTTTAACATCTTCTAAACCTCCAACCTCACCCCACTTTACATCTGGATTCTCAATGAATACTTCTCTCATTCCAGATGGAGTAACTTCGATCAAAGCTTTAGTAAAGTCTTCATGATTTACGACTAGTTTATCCAAAGTTTCAGGAGGGATTTTTTCTTCTTCTAAATTAAGAATAGGTAATAATCTTCTCAAACATTTCATTGCAGCTTCTTTACAAAGATATTCCAAGTCTGCACCAACATATCCATGACTCACTGATGAAATTTTGTCTACATTAACATCATCTGATAATGGCATGTTTCTGCTGTGAATTGCAAGAATGTCTTTTCTTCCTTTTTTGTCTGGAACTTTAATCTCAATTTCTCTATCAAATCTACCTGGTCTTCTAAGTGCGGGATCAATTGCATTTGGTCTGTTTGTTGCCGAAATTACAATTACTTTACCTCTTGCTTCTAATCCATCCATTAATGATAACATCTGAGAAACAACTCTTCTTTCTACCTCGCCAGTAACCTCTTCTCGTTTAGGTGCAATGGAATCAATTTCATCTACAAAGATTATTGATGGAGCTTTTTCTCTTGCCTCTTTGAAAATTTCTCTGAGTCTTGCTTCACTTTCACCATAAAACTTGCTCATTATTTCAGGTCCTGAAATACTGATAAAGTGTGCATTACTTTCATTTGCTACTGCTTTTGCAAGTAGTGTTTTTCCAGTTCCAGGTGGACCATACAACAAAACACCTTTTGGTGCTTCAATTCCTAATTTTTCAAAGATTTCTGGATGTCTTAATGGAAGTTCAATCATCTCTCTTACTTTTTTAATTTCATCTGTTAAACCACCAATGTCTTCATAAGTTACTTGTGGAACACCACGTAATGTTTCTCCTTTTTCTGCGATATGGAAAACAGTTTTTTGAGTTACTAAAACAGCATCAGCTGCAGGTGTAACCCCAATTACTTGAAAAGTTAAACGTCCACCAAAGTATGGAACCATCACATTATCTCCTTTAATCAAAGGAACACTTTCTAAAGCATCAGCAAGATATCGTTCATCAATTGGGGGTATTGCTTCTAATGGTGCAACTACTACTTTTTCTGCAGCCACTGCTTTTATTTTTCTAACAGAAATAGTGTCACCAATTGCTATACCTGAATTATTTCTACCAAGACCATCAATTCTGATAATTCCTTTGCCTTCATCCGATGGGTAAAGTGGTAGACATTTTGCTACTGTTCTTCTTTTGCCTTTAATTTCAATAACATCACCTGTAGAAGCATTGAGTGTATCCATAGAGTCATAATCAATTCTAGATACTCCTCTTCCAACATCTCTAGTATATGCTTCAAGAACTTTGAGTGAAAGAGCGTTTTGACTCATACAGAAATGCCTTCTGCCTAATTTTTATACCTTTGTGGTAATTTTCTTTACTTACAACGAATAATCACAAGCTTAAAATTCTCAGTGCGTAGGAAACGATCAACTTGGGTAAGAGACCATTAGTTAGAAGACGTGGCCGTGGAGGAAATCAGTTTAGATCTACATCTACTGGAAAAGTAGGTTCCAAGGCAAATTATCCTCGTTTCCCACTTGCTGAACAGCATGAGGGTAAAATTATCGATCTAGTTCATGAACGTGGTAGAGAAGCACCATTAGCTAAAGTCAGATTTGAAGATGGTTCTATCTCATTTGTTCCAGCAGTACTAGGAACTAAGGTTGGTTCAACTTTACAATTTGGATTAAAATCAAAAATTGAACAAGGAAACGTTATCAGTGTTCAAAATATTCCTGATGGAACAATTGTATGTAATATTGAAAAGCACTTTGGCGATGGTGGTTCAATTGTTAAATCAGCAGGTACTGATGCAACCGTTTTCTCTCATGGAGAGGAAGGTGTTACAGTAAAACTACCATCTGGAAAATTTACTACTCTTAATCCAAAAAATAGAGCCATGATTGGCACTCTTGCTGGTGGCGGAGCTAGTGAAAGACCATTTATGAGTGCAGGTGGTAAATGGAGAAACTTCAAAGCAAAAGGAAAGAAATATCCAATTGTAAGAGGTGTTGCTCAAGCAGCTTATGTTCACCCACACGGTGGTGGTCGTCATCAACATGTTGGACAAAGTTCAACTGTTTCAAGAGATGCACCTCCTGGAGCAAAGGTAGGTAGCATAGCTGCAAGAAAGACAGGTAGAGCAAGAATTAAAGAAAGAAAGTAATTTTCTAACCTAAAATTGATTAATAACTCACTGAAATACAACTTGAATGTCAAATCAGCGAATTAGAATTTTTGTAACTGGAAAAGTGCAAGATGTGTTTTTTCGTCAAGCATTAAAAGTCATGGCCAAGAAAAATAATGTCTTTGGATGGGTTAAAAATCTCAAAGATGGACGTGTTGAGGCAGTTTTAGAAGGAGATGAAGAAAATGTTAGCAGATTAATTGAATGGGCTCATGGAGGACCTGCTAATGCCAGAGTAGAAGATGTAGAGATACGTAATGAGAAATTTACTGGTGAATTTTCCAAATTTGATGTTTTGTACTAGTGAATTTTTTCAAATGCCTCTTTAATCATAGGAGTAAATTATGATATGTTTTGGTCTATTTTGACCTCAATAATTTGAATTGGTTCTTTTCTACTTTTTTGAATTTTAAGAATTACACCATCTTCAGATGGAGCAATATCTGCAAACCATCTAAAGGTAATTGATTTACAAAAAACTACTCTATGCATTCGTACATCTTCTACAACATTATCCCCTAACGAGAAACAAAAATCTCTAAGTGAATCAAAAAGCGGTATAACTGGAATAGAGATTTGTTTCTTGAAATCTTCATAATTTTTTTTATTTCCAAAAGAAATCACTCCTTCCATAATTTTTCTTGATTAATTTTAATAATAAAGGTAGTAGATCTGTTGGTTCCAGTCTAGACGAATAGCCCCATTTCAAGGCATACAAGATCCGCCACGTTGACGAGGAAGCGTGGATGCTCCACCTTAGGATTGCTCCCTCCCGGACCTCATCCCTTTCGATGGTTCGGTCTTAGAAGTTATCCCTTCGGATAATTCTAGTCCTGCAACCACCCGCCTCGGCGTGATTTCATTTCCGCACACCAAGCGGGAGTTACCCATCTAGAGATTTATCCAACAGTTACTGATCTCTGCATATAGCCGGTTTCAGAACAGGGCACGGCTGGCACCCCGATCCTACCTACTACCGTTTTTTCTTTAACAAGTATGTTATATTTGCATTAGGTTTGATTCTCTTTTAGTTTTAAAACCATGTTACAAACAGAGCAAACATTTCCAGTACATTCACTACCACATTTTGTACATACGGTTTTTTCTTTGTAGTTTGAATCCTTTACAATTTCTGAAACTCTGAGAATTGATTGATAGAAATTATTTTTAATTCCACTATGTTGTTTTTCCAAAGAATTTAGGAATTCTCGTATTTCTGTCCTAATTCCTTCATTCATGTGTGGGCAAGGCTCAGATTGGAATGGAATATCATTTGTAAATGCATAAAAAACAATTTCAGCCTCATAAATCTCACAGAATGGTTTTATCTTTCTAAGAGAATTTGAAGAATTGTCTGGATTTATCCAGCCTATTTTGTTTGTGTCTCCTGAAAGCATGTTGATAATAAATGTCTGTAATGTATCATCTAAGTTGTGTCCTGTTGCGATTACATCAGCTCCAATATCTTTTGCTGCATAATCAATTGCACGCCTTCTGAGAGTTCCACAAATTGAACAAGAAGATGTTTTATCATTTTCTCTTAGTTCTAATGCTTCATCTAGTGTAAGTTCAAACAAATCCTTGTAAGAATACACTTTATACTCAATTTCTAAATCATCACAGAATTTTTTTACAATCTCTAAAGATTCATTTCGATAACCTGGAATTCCTTCATCTATAGTGATTGCCTTAATCTTAAAATTGTGAGATGTTGACATTTCATGAATGATTTTTAGTAATGCTAGTGAATCTTTTCCTCCCGATACGGCAACAGCTACTAGTTCATTATTTTTTATCATATTGTATTTTGAGATAGTTTTAGCAGTTTTTCTTACTATTGAATTAGAGAAGCATTTTGAACATAGTTGTTCTCCAGAATATTTCCTTGTATAGACTGCTTGATTTTCGCATCTATGACATTTCATACAGGTGGGTAATTATTTTCATTAATGATTCTTTAGGTATTTTCTATATTGTAAACCAGCCAGATTTAACGTATGATAAAGCAATATTGAGACCAAATAAAGCAAATGTGAATGCGTAGATTCCCCACATTACACCGTTAATTGCTTTATCTGAGATTCTTTTATCAATAATGGTATGAATGAATTTTCCGCCATCTAAAATTGGCAATGGAAGCATGTTGATTATACCAATGAAAAATGAAATCATCCACAACCATAACAAGAACATTGAAACGTTTGGATCATTCCATTCAATGAAATTCATTACAGGTTTGTAAGCAAATGAGTTATCTCTCATTATACCTATCAATCCACGTTCAGGATCTTCAGGTGCAGGTGTGATTTCTACATTAAATTCTAAAGGTTGACCTTCTCTAAGCACAGTTACAGATGCAGTATCTCCTGGATTCAGACTAGGAAAATCTACAGGACTAAAAATCGGTTTGTCGTTTATTGAAGTGATAATATCATTTGCAATTAATCCAGCTTTTTCAGCTCCAGATCCCTCAATAATTGAAAGTATCAAAACTCCTTCCGGTAAATCGTAAAATGTACTCAAAAGAGGTTCAGGCAATACCATTGCAAAAAATGGATTTGTTAACAAGATAGCACCTAAAATAAATGCAAAGATTACATTAGATGTAGCACCTGCACCAATTACTCTTAATTTTGAAATCTTTTTTGCTTTGTTGAATTCTTCTTCATCAGGTTCTACAAAGCCTGCAAATAATGCAATGAAGACTGCGAATCCTCCTGTTTTGATCTTTATTTTTTCTAGAGCAGCTACTATTCCGTGTGCTCCCTCATGCATGACCAATACAATTGGAATGGATAACAAAAAGTATGCAATTGCTGGTTCAGATGTTAGCGTAACTCCTGGAATTAATACTGTTAATTCTGAAAAGTCATCTTGTGCAACATAAAAGTTTGATACATTATTTAACAAAAACCAAAATGCAAAGCCCATCATTATAAAACCTGCAATTACACTTACATCAGCAAAAACTCTAATTCCTCTTTTTGTTCTTCCAAGTAATTTTATTAAAACTGAATTTACTCCCTTATTTTTGTAAACTAAACTGTATGCCTTTAACTCAAAGCCATATTTTTCTAATTTTAGGGCTTTTGCAATAACTATGACAACAACCCATGCAATTAACACATAGATTATTGCATTCTGAGTAATAAAATCAAGTTCCAAACTAATCGTTAGTTTTTTAAAGCACGTACATTTATCGGTTGCTGTGCGTGTAAAAACTCACTTTAATTAGGATTAGATTGTATTATGTACATGCAAAAACTCCAAAAAACAAGAACTTAGAATACTTTTGTTCAAGATCGATTATCAAAGTATCTGATTCAAGACAAG
This sequence comes from Candidatus Nitrosopumilus sp., assembly GCA_965215075.1. Classification (GTDB taxonomy): domain Archaea; phylum Thermoproteota; class Nitrososphaeria; order Nitrososphaerales; family Nitrosopumilaceae; genus Nitrosopumilus. The sequence continues at coordinate 928,051 of OZ244033.1, read as the reverse complement.
ATGCAATAACTAAGGCTAAGAAAAGATTTGATGAATTTTGTACTGAAAATTTTAATCTTGACACTAATGGATTTGTTAACCATATCAAATCTTTAGATGATGATCAGAAAGACAATGAAATCTTTGAGGTATTACAATCTTGGATTGATTGGTTATCTGATGAATACGATCTAAGTTTAGGCTCAATTAAGGGTGAGGTTCAGGTTTGAACAAATATCTTCGATATCAAAGAATCAAAATCACAAAGGAAGAAATGACTGAGGAATTAGAATGGCCTCAAAAGGTACAGGAAGAACGTTATGCTCTATCTCATGAACAAATGCTTACAATAATACCTGAGATGCCTTGGAAATATCAGGCATTTTGTATTGGCATGGCCTCAGCTGGAACAAGACCTCAAGAATTAATGGGTACACAGAAAAAACACTATGCAATAATTGGAAATAAAATTAAACTTGAAATTCCTGGGTATTTAACTAAAAAGAGAATTTCTCGTACTGTTTTCTTTTCTAGTGAGATAAACAAGTATCTTATATCTATGTTAAAAAAACTTGAAGATGATGATTTTGTTTGGACAAAAAAGAAGAGGATTCCACAGTCGATTACAGATAGATATACAAGCATCAAAAAGAAAGATAAATCTTGGGTTAGATCTGTAATTCGGTTTATCCATGATACATTACGTTCTTTGATGGATGTTTTCAATAGAGTTTTGACAAAAGTTGGTTTAGATATGCGATACGAATCAACAGGATATCATAAGATCAATCTTTATTGCTTTAGAGGTAGTTTTTTTACTAAAGCATTAAGAATTCATAATGAAGATACAGCACATGCAATGATAGGACACGGTGCATATCTACAACAATATCAAAGAAGAACAGATGAAGAAAAATTAGAATTGTTTGAAGAATTAGAAAATGAACTCTTAATTTTTGATTTAACCAAAAAAGATCAACAAATTAAAAAACTTAAAGAAGCCAATACAAAATTATCTGATCAAGCTGAAGAAATTAAAGAACAAAATAAACGAATTAGAAATCTCGAAAATGCATGGTTGGAACTAAATTACCCAAACATGAATCGAAAATCAAGAGCATAACAAAATAACCAATCTATTTTTATCATATTATGAAGTTATCAATCTGGGTATTGCTCTTATCTTGATGCATCTGGCAGTAGATTAAGAAAAGATCCTGAGAATTTTGTGCTAACTAGTGTAACAATACATGAATCACAGATAAAAAAATATGGCTCAGAAAATTAATGAAATTAAAACTAAAGAATTTCCAGAATGGGGTCCCACTCAAATAGAATTACATGTAAAAGATATGTTAAAACGGAAAAGAATCTTTCAAGGTATATCTAGAGAGCAAGTATATCAAACACTAGACAAAATATTCCAGTTTCTCTCAGAATCACACCTAAATTATTTCATAACATTCTCTGTAATCAAAAAAGACTTAATGTACGAACTAACTGACATTGAGGAATGGGCATACCGTTTTATATTGAAGAGAATTGATTCGGGAATACAAATCCTGAATAAACAGCTCAACACAAACGAAAAATGCAAACTGATAATTGACAACGAAGGCGAACAAAACTTTGGAATATCATCATGCATTGGTTGGGAGCTAAAATATGGCACAAAATACTGCAAGTTTGAATCCATATTGGGAAAGCCTCATTTTGTTGATTCCAAAGATGATAACATGATGCAGATAACTGACTGCATTTCTTATGCCATAAGGAAACATCACAGAAAAAATACTGGAAATTATTCATATACGCAAAAATGGAGAAAATACTACCATTCCATAGAACCAAAGTTCAGAAGTGATAATGGAAGGTACAAAGGGGTAGGATTGAAATTGTTCCCTGAAGTTCCAACGCTGACTTCGCAATTTTGCACCAAAAACAACGTAACTAAATTAATGGTTTTAGACAAGCCAGAAATTCATTATACTGATTTTGGAAAAAACTTCAATGTACGGTTCAGTGCAATGACAACAAAAAATCACTTAGGATGCTAAACATAAACAAGACAACCAAAAACAAAATTGAAAGGATTCTTGGAAGCCTTAACAGGTTAATTGGACATATCATACACTTTGTCATAAAACAAGCAAAAGTATTTGGAAAAAAGGTTGGTTTGTTTACAATAAATAGAATTGAACAAAGCAGATCATTCTAAGGCAAGGCCTCATCCCCTCTTGTATCTACCAAACTTTCCATACTCAACCAAATGTATCAGCTACAAAACCCTCATCCTCGGCATCTACAATGTTAAGATGAATCAGTACCTCTTCTCCCCTTTTTGTCATGATAATTATATGGTATCATGCAATTTCTAGATTCTCTTTATGTTGTTTACTGCTAGCAACCTCTGCCTTGTTATGGTCCCCTTTGGTTTTGTCCGCAACACATAGTTACAGACTGCAGTGTTTTTGGCCCATCAAATATTTCGATTCCCCTTGAACTTTTTGGGCCTTGTATTTTGTGCAGAATTTTCAGTCTTTGGTTTTGCATATCCACCTAACACTAATCTGTCCACAGTCATTACAGCTGCCAAATTAACTGCAATCTGTGTTAGGAATTGCTGTAATGTTACAACATGTATCGTCTCGCCGTTGTATGCGGTATACACAAATGCTATCACTTCGACAATTACACCAAGTAACGTGGTTCTTCCAATTTTACCATAGTCAATCTGTGTTTTTTCACCTGCCAAAGATCGTGCAAACTTTTTTGCAAATCCTGTGGTACTATAATATATGCCAGCTGCTGGAAACGACAAGAATCCTGCAATGTATCCAAGATCAGAGAAAATAGTGTCATTTTCTGCAGGTGTTTGTGCATGAACGTATCCCGTACAGACTCCTGCTGTAATCAATACAGCAAAAACCATTAGAATTTTTTTCATTAAATTTTTTGGCGAATTCTTTGCTTAAAGGAAGTATATGGGGTAAAAACAATATCTTTCAAATGGGCAACAAAGATATCACAATTGACAATCCATCCTTGGAGACAAGATTTGCACAAACAAGGTGCCAAAAATGCGGCAAAAAGTTTGTATGGGGCGACCGCATCTACACGCGTACCACAATGCCGAGGTTAAGGCGTATCACAAGAAATGCTGAGACTCGTTATATCACTACTGTTCACAAGATTATTCAAAACTTTATATTAAAATAATGATAATTTGGTATGTAAAATAAGACCTCATTAAATTTACAGAGATATTTCGTTTTTATGCAATCGTGTTTTCAATGCTTTTGATATGTCGATTTTAGTTAAATCAAACAGTTTTTTATTTTTCCAGTCATAGAACATGTTTCGATATTTGTTTGGAGAAGAAGTGGCCTTTTCTGGAAGCAGTTTGTCTTGGATTATACAGGAGTGAGATAGCAATGGTTCCCTTGATAACACAAAAGGGTCCAGCAGCTTCCCTTATCTGCAAGGAGGCAATTAAATGGAACAAACTGCTGGCTTATCAGATGAAACACTACCGTCTCTTCTAAAATAAAACTAATATTTTCCTCATCACGTGTTTTGTGATTCTTAGCAATATCAAAATCAACTGTATGTTTGAATTTTTTATTATTCTTGTATTGTAGTGCAATCTCTGCTATAAATTCTGAATACTGCATATTGTTGACAAATACATTATCCCAAGACACATAATGAATTGATTTTGATATGAAGTTTAATGGATTCTTTGCAATGATTCTACGAAACTGCTTTGTATGCTCGTGCATCTTAAAGCACATCTTCTTTCTAAGCGAAAGGGCATCACTTTTGCTATTAAAATAAAGATCATTTGTATAAACAAGATGAACATCAATAGATCTTGTACTTAGTTTTAAAGAAAAATTTTTTAGAAATTCATACACGGCATGAGATGATTGACCAGAATGAAGTTTGCTCATAGATAACAAAAGAACAAGTTGGCCATTTGAGGGAATCTTTGAAATGTCATAAAATCTATCACATATTTCATTCGTATTATTTTTTGAGATATTTGAAATAGCTTTAGAATCTGTCATGCGTTTGAGTGTTTATAATTTTCTTATAGGTATTTCTAATAACCCGTTACTTGAGGGTGAAGGGAATTTTTCAAAATTAGTTAGTTTAAGAGACTAATAATTTTAGGGTAATCCTTCAGAATCTTCAGCACAATGTTTGTGAACCCATTTTTCATCTTTATTTTTTGCAATTTCTTTGCCAGGCTGAATCTTATCCCCACAAGAAATACAAGATGTTGCGAATTTTGCTTTCATAAGTTTTCATTCTTATTCATTGATAAATTATCTGTGTTGTAAGTAGTATTAGCTTAGGGTCACAGCATATTTCATAATGAAAAGTAGAGTTAGATAAAAGCTCCAATCATCATGAATGGCAACCATGCAATGCTTAACAAAGTACGATTCCGATAACCCATCCTTTACGAACCATCTTGGGAGAATCTGGATGATCCTCATCTTTTAAAACATACCACATAATGCCACTTCCGATAACTCCTAAAAATATAGGAGCAAGATACCAAGCCGCGGTTGGTTTATCAGACATAATAATTTCATAATATACTATGAATTAAAGATATGAGATTATTTCTAATCACTAGCATGCTCTAAAAGAGAAAACTTTGTCATATTTTGTTAAACAATTACTTTGAAGATTTAACCAACAGATCTATTAGCAACATTCGATCTTTTTCGTTAGAATGTCTGAGAATAGTAAAGAATGGTGGATTGGTCTGCCTGACGAATTACAAAACGACATAGAATTTGAGGAATAAATCAAACAACTAATCTTTCAGCGGTAGTTGGATGGTAAAAGTTGTGGGTTTGTTACTCACAGAAACACTTCCACCATGTTGTTCAATAATATTTTTACAAATAACTAATCCCAATCCAGTTCCAGTCTTTTTTATAGTAAACATAGGCTTAAAAATTTTCTCTAAATTCTCTTCTGGAATACCTGGACCAGAGTCTTGAATTTTGACGATGGCAAAATCTTTTTCAGAAGTTATTGTAATGTTAATTTCTCCTTGACCATCCAATGCATGAACCGCATTACTGATCATATTAGAAAATGCACCCTCTAATTTTCTTGCATCACACATAACGGAAACATCATTTTCTGGCAGGTGAATTTGAATTCCATATGAGGATTTTACATGATTTAATGCTAATTTGAAAATTCGCAATAATGAGTTGGAGGATTTTTTGATTTCTGTAGTTCTAGCAAAATCTAAAACGTCTTCAATGATTCTGTTCATATCTAAAATAGAGTTTTGTAATCTAAACCATTTTTCCTTATCTGGTCCGTCTAGTTTTGTAATAATTGTGGGGGTTAGCATATCTGCATATGTCTGCATAATTGTTAGAAGATTTTTGAGGTCGTGAGCAACTTGACTTGCCATAGTACCAATTGTTGCCAGTATTTCAGTTTTTACAAGTTCCTCACTTTTTCTTTTAATCTGTTTTTGTAAGAACTCATTTTGTTCTAAGAGTTCTTCTTCCATTTTTACAATACAGTCTTTAAGCTCTTTCTCTTTTTTTGCGTCAGTTGCCATTCTCATTCCCAGATCGCCATTTGATATAATACAAACGGTTGTGTGTATTTTTAGAGAACATGTGTAAAAATTGTTATCAATTTGAGCCTAGGCTCAATTCAGCAAAGGTGTCTCAAAAACGGGAAATCTGAAAAGAGGTTAAATAAAATCAAATTAGTCAAGACGTAATTAATGAAGAAACTAAATGCAATTTTCCTAGGTATTTTATTACTAACATTTTCTGTTACTATGAATCCATTTGAAGAATCACATGCCACATCTTTGGAAGAAGAAGCCACTGAAAAAAAGCAGCAAGTTGAAGAGGCCATTGCAAATGCCTTGGAAGAAGTCGTAGATGAAAAATCGGTCAAAAAAATTGAAAACGCCCAAAAACAATTTGAAAAAAGGTAATGTAGATTTTGACAAAGAAAAATTCAAAAAAGCAATAAAACATTATGACAAGGCTCTAAAGAAAATAGAGAAAGATCTGAAAGAGCCTCATACTAAGAAAATGAAAATGAGAACAGTGGATGAGGGTAGTTTGGATATGAGTCATCCGCCTGATGGAATTGATGACATTTACATAAAAATCAAAAATCCAGGCAAGCCCAATAAACCTATCAAAGTAGAGCTAAAAATCAGTGATTTGTGTGTTGATGGTTCTACCACCGAAGATGCAGGAATGAAAATGGCATTTATGACTCTAGGAAAATTCATTACAAATGACAGATTGACAGATGAAGGATTTGATGTTACAAACAAGTGGTTCAAAAAATTCGATGAAAATCAGCAAATTGATAGATTTATTGAAATTTTCACCTTCTTTGAATTACCTCTCACAGAAGATAATATGATTCAAAGTAGTCCAAATGGCAAAAAAGATTCTTTCAAATTTAAGGAAAATGGAATTGAAGAGATTGGGGGCCAAACTGGGTGACAAGGAAAATTCGAAATTAAAGGAGATTCAGGAGATTATGATTTGCTCTTATTTTTCAAAACTAACACATTTGCAGAAGAGGATAGTTGTGATTTAGTTTCAGCAATTCCAATTAGCATAAAATAATTAGAAAAAAAATTCTAAAACATTTTCAACATTGCAAAAACAAAAAAGCTTAGCATTCGCTAAGTAAAATTTCAAAATGAGTCACAGAAAAATTTCTGTGATGAAAAATAATCGTCGTGTAATATGTAATGATTGTCGCACATAGTCTCTATGTAAGTGGCTGAACCGATGTGTTGGTCTGTTAGTAAAGGCTGGCTCACCACTCGCCGAAGCTTGTGATCTACACCACCTTCCTATCAACGCAGTCTTCTGCTGCCGACCTTCATCTTACGAAAGAATAACTTGTCTCGGGATAGGATTCGTGTTTAGATGCTTTCAGCACTTAGCCTAAACGGCTTAGCTGCCCGGCCTGCCTTGTCAGACAACCGGTAAACCAGTGGCCACGCTGCTCTGTTCCTCTCGTACTCGGAGCAACTTCCCCTCAGTTATTCGCGCTTCCATTAGGCAGAGACCGACCTGTCTCACGACGGTCTAAACCCAGCTCATGTTCCCTTTTAATAGGCGAGCAGCCTCACCCTTGGCCCCTGCTGCAGGACCAGGATAGGAAAAGCCGACATCGAGGTACCAAACCGCGGGGTCGATAGGAGCTCTCGCCCGCGACGAGCCTGTTATCCCTGGGGTAATTTTTCTGTCACCTCCGGGCCCCAATAGCGGGCACACGAAGGATCGCTAAGCCAGACTTTCGTCTATGAATTCCGTGCGTTTGGAAATCCATTCAGTCGAGTTTTTGGCTTTGCCCTCTTCAACGGATTTCTGCCCCGTTTGAACTCAACTTTGGGCCCCTTTGATATCTTTTCAAAGGGGTGCCGCCCCAGCCGAACTGCCCACCTGCACGTGTCTCCGGTCTTCACTGGATAAGTGGTACTGCAAAAAGAGTCTGGTGTTACATCGTTGCTTCTCAACACCCCGGAGAGTGTTAAGCATGGCTCCCAGATACCCTGTGCAATTCTTACTATACCACAAGCACAAGCTGCAGTAAAACTCCACGGGGTCTTCTCTCCCCAATGGAAGATGATGGACTGTTCGTCCACCTTATGTGGCTTCACCGGGTTGTAGGCGGGGACAGTGGGGCTCTCGTTGTTCCATTCATGCGCGTCGGAACTTACCCGACAAGGCATTTGGCTACCTTAAGAGAGTCAGAGTTACTCCCGGCGTTAACCGGCCCTTAGCTCGGTTGAACCCAAGTTTTAGGTACCGGCACCGGCCAGGATTCAGCGACTATACAAATCCTTTCGGACTAGCAGTCGCCTGTGTTTTTATTAAACAGTCGAAACCCCCTTGTCATTGCAACCTGCGGTCCCCATTCCTCATGAAGATCGCAGGCATCCCTTATACCTAAGCTACAGGACTAATTTGCCGAATTCCCTCGCCATACGGTATACCCGTAGCACCTTAGCTTTCTAAGCCAGCGCACCTGTGTCGGTTCTGGGTACGAACTTGCACTTTGCTAACTACACAATCTTTCATGGTCTCCTGGACTCGAGAAAACCCCGCTAACGCGAAGCCATTCCTACCTCGAACTGGTTCTCGTCATTACGACACTCCCCAATTCTCGAATAGTTAGATACAACGACGATTGTACAATCCCTATCCGGAAGCAAACCATATAGCTCAAACGCTCCGTGCAAGGTACTAGAATATTAACTAGTTTCCCTTTCGGTGTACTCTGTTGAGGTACATCTTAGGATCGACTACCTCCAGGCTGATAACGCATTGCCTGGAAACCCTTGCGCTTTCGGTGGTATGGATTCTCACCATACTATGCTGTTACTGCCGCCAGGATCTGCAATAGAAACCGGTCCACAGGACGTTACCGCCCTGCTTCGACCCAATCACTACGCCAACCTACCACGAACCATCCACTGATGGTTATCTAAAGTATCGGTACTTTGCTTTAGCCCCGTCCATTTTTGAGGCATCCCCCCTCGGCAGGTAAGTTGTTACACACTTTTTAAAGGATAGCTGCTTCTGAGCTTACCTCCCTGCTGTCTTGGCGAGAATACGCTCTTTGGCTTGACACTTAGCAAAAATTTGGGGACCTTAACTTCAGTCTGGGTTAAACCCCTTTCGGTCATGAGCCTTACGCCACATGAACCCGTGTCCTTGCTTCTACGATGTATATCCGTTCGGAGTTTGAATGAATGGTGAGGGATTTCTCCCCCGCGCCACTCTATCAGTGCTCTACCGGAAACACTATCTCCACAAAGCACGCCCTGCGAGACGCTTCGGTTGGAACTAGCGAGCGCCAGTCTAGATTGGTTTTTGACCCCTATTCCCAAGTCACAACAACGATTTGCACGTCAGAACGTCTTAAGACCTCCAGCGGGCTTTCGCCCACCTTCATCTAGCTCAGGAATAGATCGACTGGCTTCTAGCCTAGCCGCCATGACTCAACGCACTTTCACACGTTTCTCCTCACAATGCTGCGAGAACTCGGTTTCCCTTCGCCTCCACCTTTGCAGGTTTAAGCTTGCCATGACAGTTAGCTCCCTGGCCCGTGTTTCGAGACGGAACGCGTGACACTGATGACTTGAACATCAAACCTTCAACTCTATTGCTAGAATCTCTAGTCTGAAAAAATCACCTTCCATGCCACGCACGTCTGTAAGTAATAGGTTTCATGCACTTTTCGCCCCCCTTCCGGGGTACTTTTCAGCTTTCCCTCACGGTACTAGTCCACTATCGGTCTTGAGAGATATTTAGCCTCGGATGCTACTTTCACCCATATTCATTGCCCACTACCAAGGACAACTACTCGGGTATGAATAGGACCCTTCTCACTTCGCATACGGGGGTATCACCCTCTATGCCGGAACTTTTCAGATCACTTCAGCTGTGTTCCAGGATTCCATATTATCATACCAAAACACCACATCTCCCGAAGGATTCAGTTTGGGCTATTTCCTTTTCGATCGCCTCTACTTGGGAAATCTCAATTGATTTCTTTTCCACGTGGTACTAAGATGCTTCAATTCCCACGGTTCGACTTCCAATACTAGTGTACTGGAATGCACAAAAGTGCAAGATTCTCATTCGGACATCTCGGGATCATAGGATGCGTGCGCCTACCCCGAGCTTATCGCAGCTTGCCACGTCCTTCATCTCTCCTCAAGCCTAGCAATCCACCTATTACCGTCTTTACACCGGCAAATTCAGCCACATATTACACGACTATGCACGACGATCATTGCAAGTCTCCTGGCAGAGACCTGCTACATCCTTCATACACCACTCTCGTGATGCATTGCATCGATGATTTTGTGAAGATTAGTGCATCCGTACACTTTCCTTATCTAAGGAGGTGATCCGACCGCAGGTTCCCCTACGGTCACCTTGTTACGACTTTTCCCTTGTCACGAACCTCAAGTTCGATAACGCCAATCAGGCGTCACCTCACTAAAAGCTCACTTCAATGAAACGACGGGCGGTGTGTGCAAGGAGCAGGGACGTATTCACCGCGCGATAATGACACGCAGTTACTAGGGATTCCAGATTCGTGAGGGCGAGTTGCAGCCCTCAGTCATAACTGTGGTAACGTTTGAGGATTACCTCCTCCTTTCGGATTCGGAACCCATTGTCGTTACCATTGCAGCCCGCGTGTGGCCCCAGAGTTTCGGGGCATACTGACCTGCCGTGGCCCCTTCCTTCCTCCGCATTAACTGCGGCGGTCCCGCTAATTCGCCCCACTACTCCTGAGAGTAATGGTGGCAACTAGAGGCAGGGATCTCGCTCGTTACCTGACTTAACAGGACATCTCACGGCACGAGCTGGCGACGGCCATGCACCACCTCTCAGCTTGTCTGGTAAAGTCTTCAGCTTGACCTTCATTCTGCTGTCTCTCCGGGTAAGATTTCTGGCGTTGACTCCAATTGAACCGCAGGCTTCACCCCTTGTGGTGCTCCCCCGCCAATTCCTTTAAGTTTCATACTTGCGTACGTACTTCCCAGGCGGCAAACTTAACGGCTTCCCTGCAGCACTGCATTGGCCACAAGCCAATGCATCACTGAGTTTGCATAGTTTACAGCTGGGACTACCCGGGTATCTAATCCGGTTTGCTCCCCCAGCTTTCATCCCTCACCGTCGGACGTGTTCTGGTAGACCGCCTTCGCCACAGGTGGTCATCAATAGATCAAAGGATTTTACCCCTTCCTACCGAGTACCGTCTACCTCTCCCACTCCCTAGCTCTGCAGTATTCCCGGCGGCCTGTACGTTAAGCGTACAGATTTAACCGAAAACTAACAGAGCCGGCTACGGATGCTTTAGGCCCAATAATCATCCTGACAACTTGAGGTGCTGGTTTTACCGCGGCGGCTGACACCAGAACTTGCCCACCCCTTATTCAACAGTGTTTCTAGGACTGTCAAAAGGTTCCTTTAGCAGAAACCACTCGGATTAACCTTGTCGTGCTTTCGCACATTGCAAAGTTTTCTCGCCTGCTGCGCCCCATAGGGCCTGGGTCCGTGTCTCAGTACCCATCTCCGGGCCACTCCTCTCAGAGCCCGTACCTGTAATAGTCTTGGTGGGCCATTACCTCACCAACAAACTGATAGGCCGCAGTCCCATCCTACGGCGATAAATCATTTGGAACATAAACCATTCCAGGCATAATGTTCTATCGGGTATTATTCTCAGTTTCCCGAGGTTATCCACGTCCATAGGGTAGGTTGACTACGCGTTACTGAGCCGTCTGCCTTGTATTACTACAATGACTCGCATGGCTTAGTATCAATCCGATAGCAGTCAGGTCCGGCAGGATCAACCGGATTCTGAATTTTTGATTTTGATTATTGAAGTACATTTGTACTTTATTGGAATTGACGGATGCACATAATCTTCACATCTCAGATTTTGATCACTTGATCAAATCCTCATTTTTGTATGCGTAACTGGAGGCCCATGAATCACAAAATGGCATAATACCATACTTCATCACAAGCGCCGCCTATTGCGTTACGTATGCAGAAGCCAAAGAATGCAGAATCCATATAAACCATGCGTGAAATTATGCCTGATCGACAAAAAAAATTGAAAAAATTACAACAAAAATAGCCACAATTTATGCCTGAAAATCAATTATTTTGATAGTTAAAATGGCAGAGACAGATTTGGGAATTTGGTTTTGGATTACATTTCAGAATACAAAAAAAAGACAAGGACTTCAGCAAAGCTGTTTTCAAAATCTGCAAAACTTCATGTCAATGGGGTTTCTCATAACATAAGATTTTATGAACCATATCCATTTGTTGTAAAATCATCATTGGGGAAAAATCTCATTGATGTGGATAATAACAAATTCACAGATTATTGGATGGGTCACTGGAGTTTGATTTTAGGACATGGTCCAAAAAGTGTTAAAGAATCTCTCAAAAAACAGATTGAAAAAAATTGGATGTATGGAACAATAAATGAACAGACAATAAGATTATCAGAATTAATTTCAAAGGCAGTTCCAGTTGCAGAAAAAATTCGATATGTGACATCAGGAACTGAGGCCACTATGTATGCTGTCAGACTTGCCCGTTCTGTGACAGGTCGAAAAGTCATTGCAAAGATTGATGGAGGATGGCATGGATACACTTCGGATTTGCTCAAAACAGTAAACTGGCCATTTTCAGAATCAGAAAGTAGTGGAATCATCAATGACGAAAAAATCATTTCAATTCCCTACAATGATTTACAAGGGTCATTGAAGATTCTAAAAAAACATGCAAAGAATCTGGCAGGCGTAATAATTGAGCTTGTGTTAGGTGGTGGAGGATGCATTCCAGCAACCAAAGAATATCTCAAAGGAATTCAAGAGTTTGTCCACAAAAACAAATCATTATTCATCTTAGATGAAATCGTTACAGGGTTTAGATTCAGATTTGGTTGCCTTTATCCAACCATGAAACTAGACCCAGATATTGTAACTCTTGGAAAAATTGTTGGAGGAGGAATGGCAATCGGAGTGATGTGTGGCAAAAAAGAAATCATGGAATTTGCCGATACAACGGGAAAGAAAAAATCTGAACGCTCCTATGTTGGAGGAGGAACATTTTCTGCAAACCCAGCTTCAATGGTTGCAGGATATACGACGCTAAATCATCTAAAATCCAAAAAGTCAGTTTACTCAAAAATTAACTCACTTGGAGAATATGCAAGAAAAGAGATTGGCAAGGTATTTGATGGAAAAGTGGCAATTACTGGAAAAGGCTCTTTGTTTATGACTCATTTTCTAAAAGGCAACATTACTGAAATCACCAATTCTGCCCAGGCTGCAAAATGTGATTCGCAGATGCTGCAAAAATATCATTTCAAGATGATTGCTCATGATGGTATATTCTTCCTACCAGGAAAACTTGGAGCAATTTCAGATGCTCACAGTAAAGAAAACATCAAAAAGATGATCAGAGCATCTGAGAATTTTTAATCATCAGGGAAATTAGCTTTTCTCTAGGAAATCATATTATTGAAAATTTCAACATAATCTTGGGATTTGATGTGGACATGCACATGGGCAAAAAGACTCCCAAATTTGGCCTCAAAAATCATAGCACATTCTTCTTTGAAAAAAGGTACAGAGATTCCAATTTTTTTCAGAGAGTAAAATTCGATGTTTCCAATCAAGATAGATTTTTCCTTAACTTCAATAGAAATTTTTTCAGGATTTTTGTTTATGGTGGCATCTAATTCTTGTTGAACAGAATCATCCCATTCAGGACTATCTTTTGGCCATCTATGGACAAAGACCTTGTGAGCCAGATATTTGATTTCAGAATCAGACAACTAACAGATTATTTTTTTGACTTCCATTAATCGCTTATGCTTGAATTTTTGAAGTCTAGATTAACATATGATTTTGGTGATAGTCTTTACTTCTTCAAGATTACTATATGCCTTTTTTTGAAAGCACCAATCGCATACATGCCATTCAGTAGATACACCATTAGTTTGGGCAGGTCTGTAGATAATCTTGTACAGATGCTCATGTCTATCGTTGCAATAGTTCATTTCAATGGTACTACACATAATTTCCTTATAGAAATCGCGGAAAAAACGTAAAATCACAAGTTCCTATTTGGAATTTTCAATTCAGATTTTTATAAAATGAAAAACTTACAAAGTCATGGAAAAGAAAAAAGAAGAAAAAGAAGCATATGCCACAGATGACCCCACAGATACTTCAGCAAAAGAGCAAGAAGAGATGGCAAAAGAGGCAATCAAGAAATTCAAATCACTAGGATAAGCCAAACTTTCATTAGCAGTATTATTTTGGAGAAATTATGGGATTATTTGGTTCCAAAGAAAAACCTGAAGACCTAATGTACAATGCAATGGCATTGATGCAAAAAAATCAGCCAAAAGGAGCCATTTCATTATTTAACAAAATTCTAAAACAAGAGCCAGAAAACACTGAAGCATTATACAACAAGGGTTTGGCACTAAACCAGATTAAAAAATATAGTGATGCAGTCACTTGTTTTGATAAATTACTACAGATAAATTCCAAAGATGCCCAAGCCTTTAACAACAAAGGAATTGCTCTTGCAGAGATGGGCAATATTCAAGATGCATCTGAATGCTATGACAAAGCAATTGAGGCAGGCCCAAAATATGCAGCTTCATATTTTAACAAAGGAGTATTGCTTGACAAATTGCAAGAACATGAAGAAGCTATACAAGTTTTAGAAAAAGCAATTACAATAGATCCAAGAAAACCAAATGCCATGTTTTACAAGGGAATTATTCTAGGAAAAATGAAAAAACATGAAGAAGCACTGAATTGTTTTGAAAATGTACACAAGAAACATCCTAGTCATATAGATGCATTTTTTCACAGAGGAATCGAACTTGCAGAATTAGAAAAACATGATAAAGCAATTGATATTTTTGATAAGATTTTAGAAAAACACAAAGATAATGTAAATATTATTTATGCAAAATCTCGCAGTAAGGCTGCGCTAGAAAGATATCCTGAAGCTTTGGATTTACTAAAACAAGCAGTCTCAAAAAACCCAAAAGTAATTCGTGCATGGGCAAAAGAAGAAAAAGCATTTACGAATTTGCATAATGATGACAGATTCAGAGCGCTTGTAAAATTATAGGATCTTTTTTCTTACTGCATCAATTCTAATTATCCCAACTTTCTTTTTTGAGCCAATCAATCTGGCTTCAAAGATGGGAACGTAGATTTCTGCAATTTCACGTAGAACAAACTCATCTGATAAATCTCGAACATCAGTTTCAACTGGTTTTTGTAGTAAGGTCTGTAGTTTTTTTATTACCGCATCATACGTAATTTCAGGTTTTTTGACATTTTGGGCATTTTTTTCTAAAATTCTTTTTGGATAATTTTCAATGGTTTTAGAATTTATCTTAAAGGGGAATTTTATCTCACGGCCGTGATGATCAAAGTGTAATTCGTCTTCTTCTTCAACAAATACATGTTCTTCTAATTTCAAATCAATCTTATTTTTCCCATGTTTTCCATGAAACGCTTTTGCAAAGTTAGATTTTGAACGGACTGGAAACAAACCATCACCTAAAACCACATCACGGACATTATAATTCACAGATATGTTATGAGTTGCTTTTCTGTAATAATCTGCTACATATTTTCCTGAGACAGACAAAATGCATTCATGGTATAGTTTCAAAGAATGCACATGAACTTCTTCTTTTTTTGGTCTTGAAAGAAGAGATTTGAATGAGATGTCTTTTTCCAGTTAACAATCTCCATTGCCTCTGCCTCATCAATGTTTTTTCGAAGAACAATTGTTTTAACATCATAATCATTCTTTTTCAAAACTATACAAAGTACGCATCTCCATCTATTAAACCAATTCTGTTTGGAAAGAATTAATAGATTTGAAAGAAAATAGAAATCATGGCTACAAAGAAAGGTGGATACATTGACAAATTTCTCAAAAAAGCAGACAAAGCATTACAAGAAGGAGTCAAAAGAGCAGACGAAGTATTAGATGATGCAGTAGAATTTGGAACAATCACTGCAAAACAAGCAGCACAAGCAAGTAAAGAACTTCGCAGTCAAGCAAAAAAAGAAAGAATAGCATTGCAAAAAAGAGGAGTCAAAAAACTTAGTGAGGGCATTACAGCAGCAAAAGGAGTAGCATCAACTGCTGAAAACGATTTAGCATTATTAGAAAAACTTGGCAAATTAAGAAAAACAGGAGTAATTACAGAAAAAGAATTTCAAGCAAAGAAAAAGAAGATTTTAGGCAGAATATAGAATGAAAAAACAAACATCCACGGTACAAATGACAAAAGAAAAGTAAATCCAAACTGGTTTATAAGCAAAACATGGATGAAGGTTTTATCAAATAAAATCAAAAAACCAAGACATCTATCATGTTCATTTTGAAAAAGGCTCTAGAACAAAATTGCATTTGCATGATGGAAATCAGGTTTTAATTGCAACAAAAGGAAAAGGCAGTCTTGAGGTGTTTAGAAGATATGGAACAAGCAAAAATAATTTTAAAATAAAAAAAACTCAAAAAATTATTCTAAATGAAGGAGATATTGTGCACATTCCAGCAAGTACACTTCACACTCATGGCTCAATTGATAAGAAAAAGACATTTTCTCATATTGCAATCAATATTTTGCCTAGGAAAAATGCACCATACGAGACAATATGGTATGAATCAGATTTCAAATCTAAAGTTTCAGAGATAATTTAATGCCATGTCATTAAGAAGAAATTCTGAAATTAATTCAAGGAAATGAAGGAACGTCAATTAAACAGTATTTTCATCCACATAACACACTAAATGGAATAAACTACAGCATGGCACAATTTACTCTAGAACCTGGAAAAAAATCAAAACTGCACAAAATGAAATCATCTGAAATTTAATATATTTTAGAAGGCAATGGAGAAATTTCGATCGATGATGAATCGCTTCATATTGGAAAAAATGATTCAGTTTATGTTCCACCAAATTCAAAACAATTTATCAAAAATTCTGGTTCAGAAAATTTGAGATTTTTATGCATAGTAGAACCAGCTTGGAAAATAGATGATGAAATTTTACTAGAATAAACTAGATTCTACATTAAATTAAAGAAATTATTTTTAACATATGACAAATCTCTACTTTTAGTGAACACTTATCAGGCACTCAAAGTGCTAAACGTAAGCAAGGATTCTTCGCAAAGTGAGATCAAATCAGCTTACAGAAAGCTGGTACTAGAACACCATCCTGATAAAAACAATGGTAAAAACGAAGATGCAGAGTTTAAGAAAATTACAGAAGCATACAATCATCTAAAAAATAATCAAAACAATACTGAAGCATACCAAGAGCCTACTCAAACTAAAACAAAGACAGATTTCAGAAGAAAACCACAATGGGGAGCTTCAGAAGAGGAAAATATTCCTGAACAAGATTGGAGTAAATTTACTAAACAATTTGAAGAGGGAGATCCTGATTTTTGGAAAGAGTATGAAAGAAAGTTTTGGGAAAAATACAATGCACGTGTAAGTACTGATGGAAAGAGAGGCAGATATGAAAAAGCAAAAGAGCCAAAAGAACAACCAGATTTGGATGTTGCAGTAGACAAGAGTTTGTGTATTGGTTGTTGTAGTTGTGAAATTATTGCACCAGATGTTTTTCAGATTAACAAAGAAAGTATGTCAAACCCAAAATCCACAGTAATTAACAGAAAAGGTGCAGGCGTAAACAAGATTATGAATGCTGCAAAAACTTGTCCAACAAAAGCAATCATAGTAGATGATTTAGATACAAAAGAAAGATTGTTTCCTTACTGAGATTAGATTTTTAGTTTCTCGTTTAATTCTTCAACTTCAGATTCAGATAATTTCCAAGTAGAATCAAACATGCTATGGATTGCGCCTGCTGAATCTCCTTCTTTTCTTGGAACAAGGTGCACGTGAACATGTGGAATTTCTTGTCCAGCTTCTTTTCCATTATGTATAGCAACTAAAGTCGCACCAGTAATTTCATCAACTTTTGCAGTCATTTTATGGACAAGTGAAAACAAATCAGAATTCTCTTCATCGTTCATGTCTTGAATTTTTTGATGGTGTTTTTTTGGAATTACAAGAGTATGGCCTTTTGTAAGAGGGAATGTATCCAAAAAAGATACAGCGTGTTCAGTTTCACCTAGAAATGTTGCAGGAATTTCACCTGAAATAATTTTGCAGAAGACGCAATCCATGATTTACCAAGTACCGCCATCACCTGCATTAGGATCTAATTTCTTTGCAGGTACATTTCCATGTGCTTTTTTCATGTGTCTCTTTAATCTCTCAGGATCATGTAGTTCAGTCCCACATGTATCACATTTTGTTTTACTTTCATTGTCCTTGTTACGTTTGAACAAGCCCATAATTTTCTAAAAATTAGAAATACATTAAAAGTTATCCGAAATATACTTTATAATTTTCACATAGAATAAATCAATAAGAAAAAAAGTAGATCGCTGATAATAGTATTATTCAAAATGTCAACAATACCAACATGAATATTTTATCTCATAACTTGAAAATAAAAACTCGTCAGGGTCGCCAAGTAAGGTATGGCGTGAGTCTGAAAAACTCAATTCTGTTAACCTCGGATTCGTGAGTTCAAATCCCACTCCTGACGGGTTTTGATTAATTCTTATCACAATAATGATAAAAACATTTGTAAATTATTGGGCTTGAAAATTATTACAATTAGATCGCAATAGATTAGTAATCAAAATTATCATAACAAATCATGGCAGATAAAATAACTGCAAGTGACCTCAAAGCACAAAAAGATAACTTTGTTATCATAGACGTAAGAGAATTTGATGAATTAGAATCTGGAAAAATTGAAGATTCTAAACATATGTCATTAGGTCTAGTGATTAGAAATGTCAAGAAAGAGCAGATTAACGACTTGAAAGGTAAGAAAATCTGCACTTATTGTGCAAGTGGATATAGAGGGAGCATTGCAGCTGATGAGTTAAACAAAGGTGGTTTTAATGCTGTAACCCTTGAAGGTGGATTTGCATCATGGGGTCAATCCTAACCTATTTTTTATTTTGTTACTTTATCACTACAAGATTCATGAATCCAAATACCTTTAGAATTTCTAATGATTTTATCTTTTTTTACAACTATCTTTAATTTACAAACTTTGCTAGAATGGGTTTGCTACTGTATGATTTACTGTTGTTTCCTCTAGGTCTAAAATACTGGCATTCCTCACACTTACTACACTTGTTAGGAATTCCTGTACTATGGTACTTGTCAGCATGGCCACAAAGGCAGATTATTACCATAATTCCAAGGAAATAGAATTTGATTTACAAGTTATGATCTTTTATTATTGATTGTACCATACAACAATCATGAATACTGCTCCTTTCTGGTCTAGTCCAAAATGTTCTGATTGCAAGAGAATCAGATGTTCTAAGGGATGTAACTGTGATTGTCATTGGGATAGAAGGTAGATCATTCTTTTGATTCTGTTGATGCAATGAATATGACATCTACCAAGTCCTGATTGCTTCTTTTAGTTACAGTATCACGGCTTGCATTGTGATGATTCTGCAGATGTGCCTTTCTTGTTGTAATTTCATATCTTCTGCATAATCTGCAAAAATAGGTTGCTTTTCTGTCCTTTCTTGGCTTTGATTGCATGGTATAATTGCCACACATCTTATCTTTAATTTTTCCAAGTGTGTCAAAAATTACCAGAATTCTGAACATGGCAAATATGCCAATTCTCAATAATCCTATCTATGATTATTGTGAATTTCAACGCCTAATAATAGTTGTTAGAAACTGTTGGTAAATTGTTGCTAAATGTTGTAAAATTAACTTCCAACGCGTTGCTAATTGTTGGAAGTTGTTTTCAACAGTTTTTAGGCGTTGAAAACGCTAGGAATCCATGCGTAACTTTTCCAAGATAGTGTTGTTGGAAGTTTCTAACAACAGTTGCAATAATTTACAACAATCCAAGTTTACCAACAATTACTAGTTTTTACCATGCCTACATCTTTTCAATAATCCTAAATGCCGATTTTGGGATTATTTGTAAGAATTCCAATAATCCTAAATTGGAAAATTAGGATTATTGCGTAATGATTAAAACTCTTGGTTTTGTTATGTATCAGTAACTATCATATCTTCTTGATTTGGTTTGCTTTCAGTGTAGTTATATTTGATATTAGACGTGTTTTGAGAATCAGGAATATTATCATCTTTGTCTTGCTTTGGTGATTCTCTTTGTTTTTTGATTTTACGTGCCTTTTTGATTCTTGCACTGTAAAGACCAATTAAACCTACACCGCCTACTATCTTCTGGGCGTTTTCTGATCTGTTTAGCGTATTACCCAAAAGCATATTGAATAATTCACTTGCATCTTGTTTTTCTGATTCTGTCATATCTGGGATGTCTTCCCATATTGCACCAAAAAAAGAGTTAGTAGCACCTGCTAGAGACTTTAAAGGATATGTTGTTTTTTCTACCATGGATTGTTTTAGTAATTTTGGTTTGACTATAGTGGGTGATGATTCTTCTTTATGATTGTCATCTTTAATGTCAACTGGTTTAGTATCAGATTTCATATCTAAACTTGATGAGAATTTTTTAGTTCTTTTTTTACCAAACTCGTCAGGATTTAAATTCTGATCTTTTAGTTGTTTTTTTAAGATTCTGTTAAATATAACTTCAATTGATTTCTGTTTCCTTTTGTCTTGTTTTCTGCATTGTCCAAAAACTCTTTTTTAAATGATGTATCTTTGAAAGATTCAATATCGTCTACTTCATCAAGTAGATTCTTTATGTTCTCTGTTAGTTCTTCTGTCATTTTTATAATCAATATATCGTCAAATGTTTATCCTAATAAGCAAATATTTCTAAAGTTCTATGCATGAGCGATTCTTTTTTTGCTAAGTATAAAACAGGTTCCAAGTATTGCAAAATAAAACCATTCCAATCAATGAACAATCAGATAGAGAAGTTTTGCTATTGCTCTTTGAGGATATACAAAAAATCAAGGAAAAACTAGAGATTCAAGAAAAGAGATTTTGTACCGTTACAGATTATCCAACTGAAATATCAAAGTATGAGAAATTTGCAGAATCAGAATTAAATCTTAATTCAGGCACCATAAATAATCATATAGTAGTATTAAGAAGATTTCTAGAATCTGTCAATGGTAAAATCAATGATAATACGGTAAAAGATTATTTGGATTCTATGGAATCATCAAAACAGTCAAACCACCTAAAGGCATTAAGGCGATTTATTCGAGACTATCTGAAACTTGGGAACTGGATTAATGAGATGCAATTCAAGACAGAAACAACTAAACTAAAAACCCAGAAACTACCAAACAATAAAGAACTAAGTACATTTTGTTCAGAACTTCAAACAGTGGAAATGCAACTAGTCTTTCTTATCTGCTTTAACTCTGGATTGAGGGTAAACGAAGTGTTACAGATTGAACTAGACAAGATTAATTATGATTTGAATTGTATTGATGTATCAGATATTCATCAAGGTGATACAAAATCCTCATGGTTTGGATTCTTCACAGAACAAACTAGAGAATATCTTGAAGGATATATTGAAGGTGATGTTTTGGATAACAGTCTATTTACTATAAACTATGGTCAAGTCTATGCAGAATTTAAAAGAGTCAGTGAAATTACAGGAATTGAACTAACACCAAAATCATTAAGGATGATTTTTGTTGAAAGGTGTATTGATTGTAGCATTGACAAGAATGTGATTGACATATTTGAGGGAAGAATACCCAAAGGTGTCCAGTCCAAGATTTATCGAAACTATTCTCCTGAAAGGCTAAGAGAGCATTATGATAAGATTGAAGAATCTTTAACATTGTAATTGATTTAGAATGTGAATTATTGTTAGAATTTAACACATGGTCAATATTTTATAAAATCATAAGAGATAAACAACAATCACCTAAAGTTACAAGTGGAAATAAAAAATAACATCTTGCTCCAACCATTCTCTACAATAATTGCACTTCCAGTTATGGCATTTTTAGTTATAGGGTTACTTTTCTTTCAACCATCACTTACAGATATTTCCAAATACCAAATAGAAATATCTGTTGCATTTTTGATATCATTGATTATTGTTTTTGGAATGTTAGGTTGGTCATTTTTGAGTTCAAAAGTAATAGGTAAAACAGTAAAAAACATTTATGAAAAATTAGCCCCACGAAACTTTATTGTACTATTTGATTCGTATCGGTATGCAGATCCAATTTACATCATATCTGTTATCATACTAAGTGCAGTCATCATGACCAACTCAAATGTTACAGAAAATCAATTAGATCGTAGATACGAATTATTTGTTATTTTGTTGTGGATTCATTGCATTGGAATAGTTGCCATTCATTCAAACAAGCATACAACATTATTTTTTGACAATAAGAAAAACTGGTATTTAGCAAAAGCAAATTTTAAGTTAGCAAAGACTAATGAAAAAGAAAACAGAAAGTCACTGTATTTTAGCAAGACGTTATCAGAATTTGATAATTTCTGTGGTAAAAATTTTGGTTTTCAAATCAAAATCAAGGATCTAATCATAAATGATTTTATTCAAAATATAGAGAGTAATGAAATAAGGCAAAAATATCAATCAATATTTGATTGTGAAAACATCCATAGTTTGCGAATGCAGTTACAAAAGATGTTTCCTGAAAAGGATGAATATTTTACAACATATCAATCACAACTAAATTATCAAAAGATTTCAGTGGTAATCGCATTATCGTTATTTGGAATAGTAGGAAGTAGATTCTTGATAGATTTTATATAAAAAATGCAAGTAGATAAAAAAATTCTACTTTGCTAGTACGGATTGCTTTTTGTTTAGTTCTGTTTTGTCTACGTTGATTGTGTACTTGCCACGACCGTAAGGCTCAGGAAGTATCGGTATCTGCATACCAACCATCTTCAATGAATCGCTTCCGAATCTGTCAATCAGTGCATTCTTTGACTGCTTGTTTAGTGTCCAAATTCCGACAGTTTGTTTCTTGTCATTGCATTGAACTCTTGCCTTTACTGTACTGGAAAATCCATTCTCAGGTATCTTTGGCTCTTCAAGAATGATTAACTTTGTAATGGAATTTTCCTTTACAAATTCACCATCTAGTTCTCTGTCCAGTTCCATCTAATCACCCCCTCTCACCATTTGATAAGTGCAATTTTGTTTTGGCTGTAGTTTTTGCAGAAATTAAACAATAGTTTTCTAGTGTAAAGTTGATAGTGGTCTTTACAGTTGTAACTTTTCTGTGATGTATGGCATAATGCTTTATTCCAATATTCTTTTTCCAGGATGCAGTGGAATCTTTTGGTATTGTTTCACCGCAAACATAACAAATCGATTCAAATTTTGTAGTTATGATTATCCAGTTACTCAATTTAGCACCCCTGAATCTTGCAGTATTTGGTATAGTTCTGAATCATTCTGTTTCATATTTTTTAGAGAATAGGGCAAGATTCCGTTCTTGTAGGATATCTTTAGTTGGTAAGATATTGTTCCTTTTGGAATCATACTATCAAAATATTCTGTTAGTATATTCTCACATTCTTGTAGTGCTAATTTCTTTACATTCACTAGATAAGGACATAAAATTAATGCACAGATTCTCTTTTTGCCATCCGTTGTTTTAGTCTGCACTAGTTTTTCAATGTAAGGAATTTTGTTAGTGTTTGAAAAATTTCTTTTCTGTCTCTGTTGGAATAGTAATTCCAGTTTGTTTAGGTATCTCTTAAATGGCAAATTGTTTATAGTTGGTCTAGTTCCATCCCATTCTGAATGAATCTTTACCTGTGAATTCTTTCTTGATTTACCATTCAATAATAATTTCTTGTTGTAAGTGTAGGGAATTCTGATCATGCAAGACTTTAGGCTAGGATGGTTTCCACTATCGCACTTGTTGTTTGTAAGGTATCTTTCTGCAAACTGTAAGAATTTCTTTGGAACATCTGTTATTCTCTTGTTGTGTAAGGTTGAATTTGTAAATGAGATTATGTTGATTGGCTGTATTATTGCGTATCCATTGCCAGTGTCAAGCACTAGAGGAATTCCGTTAATCTCTTTGTGAAACAATGCAATAACTTCATCTAACACTTTTCTATCATCCAAGTCAACGAAAATCAAATTAGGCTTTTCTTTCTGTATTTCAGATAATCCAAATCCAGATATCCTACAGTCTACATAGTTTGATTCTTTGAAGTATTCTAGTGCCTCTTGGTCGGAGTAAACCATAACCTGTTTATTCTCAGTTGCTAGTGTTGATATCATTCTAGGAAACAAACTCTCAAAATGCTTTAGGATGTAATCAAGTCCAATTCCAACTAGCTCATGTTCTATCTCATTCATGGTATTACCTCATCAGAGAATTCCAGTTTGTGTTTAGGGTGTGTTTCTTTGTGTAAATCATAATACGTCTTGGTACTATCAAGAATCGATTTTGAATCCAAGTTAATGAAGTTGCCAAAATTACAATCTTTACAGTAAAATGATTTTGATGATTTTCTCTTTTTACTGTATGACTTTATCTTTGATACTGTACTACCTGAAGAATCTGAAGTAACTGAACTTTTACTATTTTTACTAACTTCAGATACTTCAGTTTGTTCAGATTTGTACCTAGAACTAGAATGGTCTTGTTTTCTTGCATTTGCTTCAGTTTCTTCAGTTTGTTCAGTTTTACGCCTAGAATCTGTCTTTGAATCTGAAGTTACTGAAGTTTCTAAATCAGATGATTTCTCATTGCTTGTGGTTTTTGTGCCTGTTCCTGAAGTATCTGAAGCATCTGAACAACCTGAACTAGTTCCAAGACTGCCCTTAAAATCATCTAGTTTGGTGTCCCTGTCGTTTACACCCATTCTCTTTTTGACTTCATCTACTGCATTTCTTGTGATAAACCAAGAATAACCACCCTCTTTCTTTTCTTGTTTGAATCCTAATTTTGTCAATGATTCAGTAAGATGCTTTCTTGCATACCATTCAGGTATCTCATATTCGGTAGATCTTACGTTTAGTTGGTGGTATAATTCAGTAATTGATATCCATCCCAAAGGATTATTCCCTATGTGGTTCTTGTCCTGTGCCATACTGACACCTGTTTTATCCAAAAATAACAGTACACGAAGTTCCTTTGTTTCCTGTTCATCATTAATCTGCCTGTTCTCTGATGTTTGAGATACGGCTAGTTTGATGTTGCTAACAAGGTTTGGTATTCCATGTTTCTCAAAGAATAACGCAAGTGTGATTAGCGGTGTCCATAATTGCAGTTCTCTAGAGTTTACTTGCAAGAGTTTTCTTGCTTCATCTTTTAGCTTGTTAATCTCATCTGCATAATCCAAAAATAATCGGTAGCAAAGATTTCTAATCTCTGCAAAACTCTTGTCTTGCTCACTGCACCAGTTATTTAGAACATCTTGGTTTAATGCACGTCTTTGAACTTGCTGTATGCACCTTTCCTCTAATACGTCATCAAAGGTACTGATATGTGCCATGGATTTGGGCGAATAAAGATTGTATTGTGTTGGCGTAAAGTTGTTGTCCTTTGTAGTGTCGTTTCTTACTGCATACTGGTTTCTAAGAAAGCCCTGCATCAATAATGTCCTAACTGCCTGTGCATTGTCGTTTTTCTTATCCTTAAAAGATTCAGTCTCATCTAAGAGCAGTGTTGCACCTATTCCCTCTATTATCCTAAATGTTGCAGCACTTGTAATGTCAGCTGACATTACGCTATTGAAACACACTAGTTGCTGAAACAATAAAGACTTTGACTTTCCAGCCTTTTTCATTCCAGTAAAATCATTGTATGGAAAAGCCTCAAAGAGTTCAAAAAAGTAAGTCGATACATTCCACAGATTAAACTTGATGTATTCTGGCTCTGTTGCAAACTCTAGATATTTTCTTGTAGTGCTATCGATTAGATTGTATAGTTCTTTTGGATCAGTCTTTTTGTTTTCCACAAGCCATTTTTTAGAATCTGACACATTCCATCTAATGTCGTTCCATTCAGAAAGTATTCTTATTCTGTAATTTTCTACTAGATGTTTGTTGTTGTATGGTAGTATCTTTCTTTTACCTGTATTTCCATCACAGATAACAAAGTATGCAGAGTTTATGAACTTGTAAGTTGTAGTTGTCTTGTCACCTGTTCCCTTTGTAATCTCTTGCTTTGTTGGCAAGTAAACTAGGATCATCCTAGTTTGGTCGTCAAGAAGTGTGATTGGTCTAAGGTTTTGGATATTAGTATCTAGAACATCCTGTGTTATTTGGGCAGAACCATCAGTGAAATAGAACTTGTACTTGTCACTTGAATGTGCTTTTTTGTATTGAGTATTGTGTATTTTTGGATTGTGCTTTACAAGTTGGCATTCTTCTTTAGTTTCATCTTGGTGGTTTTGTAGTGCGATTGAATCTTTATTGAATGGGCCTTTTTTGTGAATTAAGCAAAACTGTTGTTCTTTGGTTGAATTGGTCTTAGATTTTGTACTAGTCTCTTTTTTGATACTAGTCTTATCATCTTTTGATTTCTTCACTGCCACTAATCATCAAACTCCCTGTTGATTGTTTGGGGCTGAGATACCTTGACAGGCGTTATGATGTTAATGTCGTCTTTGTGCTCATGTGTGATGTGCCAAGTCAAAGAATATGGCTTTGTGAACTTGCGAGACCTGCCCTTTATTGCAAGGCAGTAACCGCACAGGCGTAACTTTGAGGATTCCTTTATTGGAATGTGCGGTTTACTCAAAAGTATCAGCTTCTGAGGTTTGATCTAAGGTTTGAACCCCTGTAGTTGTGGTTGGAACTTGAAGCGGTTCTGATGGCTTTGGTGATGCTTCAAGTTCTTTTCTTTTTAACAATTCAGATTCAATATAATTGAGATTTTTCTGAATTATAGTGATGTAATTTCGGATGAACCTAATGTTGTCTTGTAGAATGTCCTTTCTTTGAAAGTTAAAACTTGGCATGCTATTTTCAGATTCCTTTACTCTTTCAAATTCAAAGTAATCTACTATGATTTCATGTAGGTGATTGTCTCTATCAACATAAACGCATTTTTTTAATTGGAATAAACTTCTAAGGCACAGATACTTTGATTTTGTAATTACTGTAAGACTGTGAGCTAGTGCATAATCGATAATTCTCATCTCCTTTGAATTTCTGTTGTATGCTTGGAGATATTTCATGTAATCATATACATAGACCATATTCAAATCATGAAATTCTGAATAAACTTTGTAACTGTCTGTGATGTATTTTGTAGTTTGTTTTCCTTTGATTGAATCTAATAGTTTTCTTAACCTTGTTGGTTTTGTGATTTTTAGTATCTTTGATTCTTTTGATGTAAAATAAAATCGGATTCCATACGAGTTTTGATAGATTACATTTCTTGATTTTAACAAGTTATCTAGTACAAATTGTATATCACAAGTTACAATGATTAGATTATTTCTTATTGCAAAGTCTAGAAATATATCATCTAGTATGTCAATAGGCAAAACATCTTCTAAGTTTACAAAATGCTCTTTTGGTCGAGTGCTTGTTACGTTTTTGATGTTCTTATCAGTAATGTATGGAACACAACTTAAGATGTAATCTCGATAATCACTTGTTGTAGGATAGTCTTTCATTTTTGCAAGACCCCCTCAATTTTAGATTCTGAAACATAACCATCAAAAATAGGATTAAAACGACATAAATTACAAAGTTGAATTTTATCTAGGGTTTTCCCATATTTGTAAATCCTAATTACAATTTTCTCATTATCATCATCACATTCAGCATTCATTTTATACCGATTCCTAAAATTTTAGATTCTGATTTAGTGAGTAATCCTAAAGAATCGAGTTGCTTTTTAATTGCGATTCGGATAAAATGAGATTGTTCTATATCTAATATCTTACAAGCTTTTTTGATTAGTTGTAAATCTTTTTCTTCAATTTTGGTATTAACTTGTTTTTTCATACTATAGTTACCTAAGTATAGATATATCTTATATAATTAGTGTTATACTATAGTTACCTCACTTAGTAAAAATTATTTCACTCACATTATCAAAAGAAAATAAAGAATAGATAATCACATGGTAAAGCCTAGACATAAAGAATCAACAATTGGTAATATATTGGCAATAATCCTAGATGAAAGAGAAATTACATTCACTAATCTACAGAAAAAAACAGGATTATCAAATAATACAATGAGTCAGTATATCAAAGAATTAAGAGATAATCAACTAATCAAATTCAAAGTAGATGGTAAAAAGAAGATCTATAGTATTGATCCCTCACTTTTTTTACAAAGTAAATATTTTACTTTAGAAGTCATACAAAAAATTGAATCTAATTTTGAACATTATTTAGGAACACCTGATAAGTATACTTTTGAGACAATAAAAAAACTAGAGAAAACTATTACTGGATTTTTATTTCTATTTTTAATGGATGGATTACGTATGAATAAGAATAGTTTTGAATTAATTAGATTGGAACAATTATCAATATGGTTGATTAAATTCATAGTACAATTTATGACTAAAGGAAACATCCCAGAAAAATTAGATAGTGTTATGAAAACACTAGATTTTGATGAGATATTTAAGGAATTTAAAAATACTAAATTTACATTAGAGAATAAAAAAAGGTTTACCGAATTACATACTAAATCTGTGAAAAGATACAGTAAACAATTTGATATGTCTTTTTGGAAATTATGATTTTGTTTGTCTAACTTTTTCCAACATTCTCATTCTCTTTTCCAATTCATTTATTCTATGTTCTTTTTCTTCAAATTCTAAAATTCTTTTGTCTTTTTGTTCTAGTTTTATTTTGTTTCTGTTAGTATCATCTATAGTCAATACATCTATACATTTTTTGTATGATTCAAACATCTTTTCTTTTGTAGGCTTGTAATAACTGCCATCTAATTGCGTAACACCTACATGATTGATTAACTTCTCAGTCATTGTAGGACTAATACCATCAACGTCTTTAATTGCAGTCGCATAAAACTTTCTAAATCCATGATTCTTGGCAACATCAAAACGATTAGTTTTAGTTGTCTTTTTTCTTTGGATCTTTTTGACTAATATCCCTGTCATTTGTGTTAGATTAGCCTCATTACACACCTTTACTTTTTCAATTCCTAGCCTGTAAGACGTTCTAAATAATGGCGATTCATCATCGACATATTCCCCATCTCTTTTTCGTTCGTCAAGATAGTTGTCTATTGCAGTACCACATTCATCAGTAGTAAAAACATAATCTTCCTCTTTTTCATTCTCATAGATTAGTATGCAGTAACTAGATTCAATTCTAGTAAGATGCTTTAATCTCATTTTTGGTATTGCTCCAATACGACAACCTGACGAAGCAAGTAATAGAACTAGGGCTTTTTGTCTTGTATTGATACATCTAGACAGAATTGTTTGTATCTCTTTTCTCGTATAACCTCGATTATTTCCTTTTTTTACTTTGGATGGAAACATTTTTCTGATCTTCTTGAAATTCAAATTAACATCATTCATTACATAGAATAACTCAATAGGTGCGAAATATATCGGCACAGAATTAGGAGATACTTTGTTTTTTAGATACATTACATAGTCTTCTAATAGTTCTTGAATCTGTTTTGTAGGTGCTTGTAGTAAGCCATCATAATTTTTTATCTTACACCAAATTCTGAATTTTTTTAATTGATACAAGTATGATTTTTTTGCTGATTCTGATTTTATTGCCGATTCAAAGAGTAAGATAGATCGCTGTCTTGTCATTCTAAATTACAATTACATCTAGAAATTATAAAGTATATTCAGTATAGTTTCAAATACATTATAAAGGATACTCAACTTTTGGAAAACTGTGACAGTAAAAAATATCACAGTTTTAGGTTCTGGCGTAATGGGTCATGGAATTGCACAAGTTTCAGCAACTGCAGGATACAATGTAGTGCTACGTGATATTGAACAAGGATTTTTGGATAAAGCAATGGAGAAAATCAAATGGAGTTTAGATAAACTAGTAACTAAAGAAAAAATTTCAAAAGAAGAAGGGGATGCAATTTTTGGTAGAATAAAACCAGTTGTAGATTTGAATGAGGCTGTAAAGGATGCAGAATTAGTCGTCGAAGTGGTTCCAGAAATAATGGATTTGAAGAAAAAAGTCTATGCAGAATTAGACAAGGCTGCAGCACCTGAAGTAATCTTTGCATCAAACACAAGTACATTACCAATTACAGAAATTGCAAACACAACATCACGTCCTGATAAGTTCATTGGAATTCATTTTTTCAACCCACCACAATTAATGAAATTAGTTGAAGTTATTCCAGGTGAAAAAACATCTCAAGAAATTACAGAGTTGACAAAAGATTATGTAAAATCTGTCAACAAACAAGCAGTATTATGCAGAAAAGATGTCCCAGGATTCATCATTAACAGATTATTTATTCCAATGGTTCACGAGGCATGTTTTGTAAAAAATAGAACTGGAGCAACATTAGAAGAGATTGATTCTGCAGTAAAATTCAAACTTGGTTTCCCAATGGGAATATTTGAACTAGCTGACTTTACAGGAATGGATGTCATTCACAAAGCTACAGTTGAAATGCACTTACGAGACAAAAAAGTAATCAACCCACATCCATTAGTTGAAAAAATGTTTGATGAGAAAAAACTTGGTCAAAAATCAGGAGAAGGATATTACAAATACTCTGATGACAAATATGAACGAGTTACACTCTCTGAAGAATTAGCAGAAAAATGTAATCCAATTCAACTAGTTGCAAACATCATCAACAATGCAGCATGGCTTGTAACAAATGGTGCAAGTGATATTGAAGAGATTGAAAAGGCAGTTCAATTAGGATTAGGATTGAAAAAACCATTGTTTGAGACAGCAAAAGAGATTGGTATCAAAAATATTGTTGATGAATTAAACAAGCTTGCAGCAGAACATGGTGAATTTTACAAGCCA
Organism: Candidatus Nitrosopumilus sp.; assembly: GCA_965215075.1. GTDB lineage: Archaea > Thermoproteota > Nitrososphaeria > Nitrososphaerales > Nitrosopumilaceae > Nitrosopumilus. Next base: position 897,444 of record OZ244033.1, on the reverse strand, counting down.
GACCCATTACTAGTGTCAATGCAATAGTTATCCATAATCAATTTTCTTAATTCTAACATTACTTCCATTAGTTTCAAGATAATGGCCAACAAAATTAGTTAGTTGTTCACCAATGCTAAAGCCTAATGCACCTTCCATCATGCCGGATTTTTCAATAATTTCAGACATTTCTTGACTAATCTGAATATTGAAAAAAGTCCATCCAAATTTTGAAGAAGGTTCTGCAATGGTATAACCATCTTTTACATTACATTCACTTTGAAGATCTTCAAGTGCTTGCTTAACTATAGGAATTTCTTTTTCATAGCTTCTAGTACTTAATTGAAATAATGGATTCATAGTTTTAAGAAATTAATTCTAAAATTTTCTTTACAGCATCTTGAGCAGTGTCGACTCCAATAATTTTTACATTTTCTATGTGATCAATATATCCATCAATGAATTGTTCAATTGGTCCATTTGATATCGTACTGCAACCATTGGTTTCTTGTGCATGTAAGCTGCACAGGTTTCAGATAAAGTTCCTGAACCGCCTCCAACAATTATTACGCCATCAGCGGATAATGCATTTAGAAAATCACGAGAAAGTCCCATCCCAGTGGGAATTACAATGTCACAATACTCGTTAGCTTCAGATGCATCATCTTGTGGAATTATTCCAATGGTTAAGCCACCTGCATCTTTTGCGCCATGAGAAGCAGTTGTCATTACACCACCTAATCCACCAGTGATTAACACAGAATCAGATTTTGCAATTTCAGAACCTACATCGTATATAATTTTTTCATGTTCTGGTGTGCAACCTTTTGTATTATGACCAATAACCAAGATTTGTCGTTTCTTTGTCACGATAAAATTAGAAAAAGTGGTTTGAAATATCTTTCTAAATATTCACGAAATTAATTTGCCCATGAAGGATATCCGCCATCTAGGGTTACAGCATTAAATCCTTCTTTGTTTAATTCATCTGCTGCAATATTGCCACGATAGCCAGTACCACAATATGTACAAATTTTCTTGTCTCTTAGATCCTCAATCTGTTTCTTTTTTGCATTTCTAATTGCCAATCCAAGAGGCATGTGAACAGAATCTTCGATTTTTCCTGAAGCAAGTTCATCAACCTCCCTTACATCAATGATTACAAAATCATCTTTTTGGGATTTCAAGTCACTTGCAGGAATTTTATCTGCCATAAAATAGCACAAATCAATTTCTTATTTATTCTTCACTTGGAGTAATATTAAGAGAAAAGGATATTAGGCAAAAATTCAGACAATATTCATGGAAAAACGTTCAATGCCAGTTTGTTTTACTGAAAAACAATACAAAGTGATCGAAGAATTTGCCAAGAGAAATGGTATGCTAAACGCAAGCCGAGCTCTTGAGAAAATGCTAAAAAAATAAGCATTTTTGTTATTTTTGTTTTCACCACTTAACGTAAGTTATAGCCACCAAATTTCATAATCAGCTAAAAGATTACCAGTTTAGCTAACTAGATCATATCTACATTTTTACCCATAACTACTGTAATGCCAGGAATCGATTTTGCGGACACAATTGTGGTCAGAAGAAGTACGGGTAAAGGCACCGACGTTATTGTTGAGCCTTTAAAATCGATGAAATGGGCAGGTGCGGAATTCAAAAAATCTCAAGAGGAAAAACTCCGAAAAATGGGAGGTTTGACAATTGAGAGTGCCAAAGGTACATCCAAAATAGAGCTTAGAAAAATGTACAGAACTTCACTGCCCGATTTGGCTGGCCACTATATCTCGACAAGAAAAGGTACAGAGTTGTTACAACTCTAGGACTTTCTTTTTTTATTACATTTAATAGATTAAATTATTTGAAATTCCATAGAAGAACATGGGGCTATTTAGCAAAAAACCAATTTATTGTGCTGTTTGTAACAAGGAGTTAACTCACAAACACAAACCAAAAAGAGAATGGAACATCAAAGGAAAGCTTTGTGGGGATTGTCATTTTGAAAAGCAAAAAGAATTCTATGAAGGAAAAGTAAGACAAGCCTGTGTTGAATGTGGAACAGTTCAAAAAATTACAAGTATGTGGGAGCCTCGATGGCAATGGGACATGGAAGGATTGTTGTGCAAAGATTGTTTTGATAAAAAAGAAGAAGACCATGGAAAGAAGAAAAACTTCTGTGCATTGTGTGGAGGAAAAATGAGATTGATCAGGTATAATCCAAAAGGAAAATGGAAGATTGAAGGTCAGCTTTGCAGAGATTGTTGGGATGAAAAGAAAGCAGAGTTTGGATAAAAGTGGGATTTTTTAAAAAAATTACATGTGATGTTTGTGAGAAAAAATTTTCTAAAGAAGAAGAATTAATGAATCACAAACAGATTGTTCATGGAAGAGATTTACAGTATGATTGCAAAGAATGCAACAAATATTTCTCAAATATGGAAGATATGAGAACCCATCTACAAAGAGAACACAGTTACAAAAAAGACAGATAACTAAATTGCTTTTACAGTTTTTACTACTGGAGGTCTGACTTTAGTAAATACTCTGAAACCACAAATGCATTTGATTTCTGGTAGGCGAGATAATTCAGTATTTGAAACCATGGTTCCACATCTAAGACATGAATAATTTACAGCAAACGTCTCAACAGGAGTTTTGCTTGCAGAATCAAAGTTTTCTTCAGCCATGTTTATCATCAAAATTTCTATAATTTAAGGATACCAGATTATGTTAAGGATAATTCAATGTAGACGTCATCAGGGATTTTTAATCTCATTAGTTGTCTGATTGCTTTGTCATCAGCATTAATGTTGATTACTCTTCTATGCATTTTCATTTCCCATTTCTCATAAGTTTCTGTACCATTGCCACATGGGGATTTTCTAGTTGCAACATGTAGTCTTTTTACAGGAAGTGGGGTAGGACCTTTTACTTTAACACCAGTTTTTTTACCAATGCCCATAATTTCTCCGCAAACACCGTCTAACTTTGGTAAACTGACAGAAGTTAGTTTAACACGGGCGGTTTGCGTCATGAAAATCCGCCTATGGTGTGTATTCTTCAGTAATTTCCTTGACGATTCCAGCTGCGATAGTTGCACCCATATCTCTTAGTGCAAATCTACCCATTTCTGGGAAATCTTGGAATGTTTCAATTGGAGTTGGTCTTACTGGTCTAATCTTTACGATTGCAGAGTCACCAACTTTGAGGAATTTTGGATTTTCTTCTTCAACAGCACCGGTTGCTGGGTTAATCTTTTGGAGGAACTCAGTAACAGTTGCTGCAACTTGTGCGGTGTGTGCATGCATTACTGGTGTGTAACCAGGAGCAATTGCTGTTGGGTGGTGAATTACAATAATTTGAGCTTTGAATTCTTTTGCAACATTTGGTGGGGCATCAGGAGTTCCGAGAACATCTCCTCTCTTGATGTCTTTCTTTTCAACACCTCTAAGGTTGAATCCAATGTTATCACCTGCTTCTGCAGATGGCATTTCAGTGTGGTGTGTTTCAATAGATTTGATTTCACCAGGAGCGCCTGAAGGCATTACAACAATTTTGTCTCCTGTTTTCATAGTTCCTGTCTCAACTCTTCCTACTGGAACAGTACCAACGCCTGTGATTGTATAAACATCTTGAATTGGAACACGTAGTGGTTTTCCTACTGGTTTTTCTGCTACAGTAAAGTCATCAAATGCTTCAAGTAGAGTTTTTCCAGTGTACCATGACATGTTCTCAGATTTTTTAACTAAGTTGTCACCTTTCCATCCAGAAACTGGAATGAATGGTACATTTTCTAGTTTGTAACCTACAGATTTTACTAATTTTTCACCTTTCTCTTTGGCTGCTTTGAAAGCGTCTTCAGAATAGTTGCTATCATCCATTTTGTTGATTGCAACGATTAGTTGGTTTACACCTAGTGTTTTGAGCAAGAATGCGTGTTCTCTTGCTTGACCACCTGCTGCAATTGCAGTATCGGTTTCACCTTCTTTTGCTGACAGTACTAAGACTGCTGCATCTGCTTCAGAAGCACCAGTAATCATGTTTTTAATAAAGTCCCTGTGACCAGGAGCGTCAATCAAAGTAAAGAAGTACTTTGGAGACTCAAATTTTTGGAAAGCAAGATCGATTGTAATACCTCTCTCTCTTTCGTCTTTAATGTTATCCATAACCCATGCATACTTGAAAGTATCACCTTTTCCGGTCTTCTCGGATTCGGATGCATGTGCTGCAATTGTTCTTTCATCTACAACACCAAGATCCATCAAGAAATGACCCATAGTTGTTGATTTTCCATTATCAATATGACCTGTAACAATCAGATTCAAGTGTGGTTTATCTGCCATATCAAGTGCGTATATGAAGGCATTTATTACTGTTATGAATTTTTGAAAAAAAATCAGAAATTTTTGGAATTATTTTAGATCACAAGACTTTGCCAAAAGCACATAAATCAAAGGTGCAAAAAGGGGAATTATGAAAATTACAGTTTCTGTTATCAAAGCCGACGTTGGTGGAGTCGGAGGCCACACAAGACCAAGTGATGGATTAATTGAAGCAGTTAGAAATACTGTCAAGAGTGCAGGAGATTTACTAATCGATCATTATATTGGATATTGTGGAGACGACGTCCACATTGTAATGTCACATACTCATGGAGTTGACAATCAAGAGATTCACAAACTTGCGTGGAATGCATTCATGGCAGGAACTAAAGTTGCTAGAGAAGAAGGGCTTTACGGAGCAGGACAAGATTTGCTAAAAGATTCTTTTTCAGGAAATGTAAAAGGAATGGGTCCTGGCGTTGCAGAGATGGAATTTGAAGAAAGACCAAATGAAGCCTTTACAGTTTTTGCAGCAGACAAAACAGAACCTGGAGCATTCAACTATCCAATTTACAGAATGTTTGTTGATGCATTAAGTAACACAGGATTAATTGTAAACAAGAATCTTGCAGGTGGAGTCAAGATAAACATAATGGATGTAGAAGAAGCAAAGATTGCTGAATTGTCATTATGGGAAGACAAGCCTACAGTTGAAGCAGCATTGATGTATCCTGGAAGATATGTTGTCGATTCTGTTACTACAAAAGATGGAGAGCCAATTCTTGATGCATCTACAGATAGATTACACAACATTGCAGGAACTTATGTAGGAAAAGATGATCCAATTTGTCTAGTTAGAACTCAGAAAAAATTCCCTGCTACTGAAGAAGTAGGTAGTGTCTTTAACAATCCGCACTATGTTGCAGGAAATACAAGAGGTAGTCACAACATGCCATTGATGCCTGTAAAATTAAACTCTGCAGCGACAATCAACTTTTGCATTCCAATTGTAGAAGCACTAGTGTTTAGTATGCATAATGGAAAGTTTACTGGCCCATTTGATGGATTCTCAACCCCTGACTGGGATCTAATTAGAGAAAAAGCAACTGAGAAAGCAATGACAATGAGAAGTCAAGGATTCATCCATCCAGCAACACTTGTCCCATCAGAGCTAGAATACGCTGAAGGATACAGAGCAAGAATGGATGTTCTTGAAAGCAAGATGAAACTGATGGAAGAAAACACATCCAGCGGCGAGAAGAAAGAAAACTACGAAGATCCAGATTAACTATTGTGTGTATTTTCAAATAAGGAAATAGTTAAAAGAAAACAGAACATACAAAAGTTGTAACATGCGTGTATTTCAGATATTATTTGATTGGAAAACTTACATTGTGACAGCATTAGCAGTTATCTCATTTTCCAATTTTATGGCAGTTCTCTTTGGACAGACCATTCCAGAAGTGGTAATGGCATTTTTCAAAGCAGCCGGAGAATATGTGATTTTAGGCGCAGTCTTTGTATTTGCATTGGCATGGCTTCTCAAAGCAAAACCACACAATCGTCCAAAGCAATACTCAGTAGTAGTTTTTGATGTATATGGAAAAAAGAGCTACATTGAAGGAATCAGAACAGAATTCAAAACTCATGATGTAGCTTGGAGTTTTATGAAACAATACAAAAAAGCATACCCATTGTATAATTTTGCTCTAGTTTCTGATCTTCCAAAGTCAGACAAACCAACAATTTTCAAGTACATCTGATTCAAACTTTTATTCAGGATTACGTAGAAGATTAGAATGGAGTTTGCAGTTTTAGCTGATTCTTTTCACAAGATGGAATCTACGCGAAAACGCTTAGAGCTAACACAATATCTAGTAGAATTATTTGAAAAGACTCCTCACGAAGTAATTTCCAAGATTGTTTATCTTTTACAAGGAAAACTAAGACCAGATTTTGAAGGAGTAGAGCTTGGCGTTGCAGAAAAACTAGCAATCAGAGCAATTTCAAAGTCGTCAGGAATTCCAATTAAAAAAATTGAAGATGAGTATCGTAAAGGAGGAGATTTAGGCCATGCAGCATCAACAATTCTTGAACAAAAAACGCAAACTACATTTCTTGTAGAAGACATCACAGTTGAAAGAGTCTATGAGACTTTGTTTAAAATTGCAAAGTTAGAAGGATCTCGTTCTCAAGACATGAAAATGAAATACATCTCTAGTCTCCTCAATGATGCAAATCCATTAGAGGCAAATTACATCTTAAAGATTCTACTTGGTACATTACGCTTAGGAATTGCTGAAAATACCGTAATGGATGCATTAGCAATTGCATTTTCAGGAAGTAAAGAAAATAGAAAAATTTTGGAGCATGCATACAATGTTTCTAGTGATTTAGGAAAGGTTGCAGAAACAATTGCAACAAAAGGACTTGAAGGAGTTGAGAAATTTGAAATTATTTTGTTTAATCCAATTAGACCAATGTTAGCTGACAGAGTAAAAAGTGAAGATGAGGCAATAGAAAAATTAGAAAATGAGTTTGCAGCTGAATACAAACTAGATGGAGAAAGGGTGCAATTACACATAGAAGGAGAAAAAGTTGTTTTGTTTTCAAGAAGTCTTGAAAACATTTCAAGTTATTATCCGGACATTATAGAAAAAATTCCCAAGACAATTAAAGCCGATAATGTAGTGTTAGAAGCAGAAGCTGTAGCAATTAATGAAAACACAGGGGAGTTTTTGCCATTTCAAGAATTAATGCATAGAAGAAGGAAATACAAAATTGAAAAGGCAGTCACTCAATATCCAATAACTGTAAATTTTTTTGATGTACTATACTATAATGGAAAAAGTTGCTTAGAGTTAGACTACAAATCAAGAAGAGACAGACTAGAAAAAGTTGTAAAAGAAGATGATTATGCAAAACACATTCCAATGACAATAGTCAAAAATACAAATGAGATTGAAGATTTTTTGGAAAACAGTATCAATTCTGGAAGTGAAGGACTAATGTTAAAGAGGTTAGACAAGCCATACCAAGCAGGTTCTAGAGGAAGTTATTGGTTGAAACTAAAACGAGAATACAGAAATGAGTTAGGAGACAGTTTAGATCTTGTAGTTATTGGAGGATTCTTTGGAAAAGGAAGAAGAACCGGAAGTTATGGAACACTACTACTTGCAACATATGAAGAAGATGAAGACATGTTTACCAGTATTTGTAAAGTAGGAACAGGATTTTCAGATGAAGACCTAGATCAGTTGTATCAAATTTTGAATCCAAAAGTTACAATCAAAAAAAATCCACGCATTGACAGCGAAATGGAAGCAGATGTATGGTTTGAGCCAGAACTAGTAATCGAAGTTGTTGCGTCTGAAATTACACTTAGCCCAATTCATAAAGCTGCAAGAGATAAGATTAGAAAAGATGCAGGACTTGCTTTGAGATTTCCAAAATTTACAGGAAAGATAAGAGTTGAAAAGGCAACTGAAGATGCATCAACAAATGAAGACGTAATAACACTTTTCAAAGGACAGAAAAAAGTTGCACATAACAAGAGTCTGATCTAAAATCGTGCGCAAAAAATATCGAAAATCATAGAGGATTTAAATTACCTCAGGATTTTTCACTTTCTGTTATGTATAGTGGGGAGCTTGAAGTTCAAGCAAAAAGAAAGGCTATAGCAGTTTTACAAGACGAAATTAACAGAATTCTAAATGCCGCAAGAGAACTTGCAACACTACCTGATCTTATGATGAAAAAAGACAAGACAGGTATCAAAAACACAATTGAGCAAATTTCAACAATTGAAGAAGAAGTTGAAAATCTGAGAAGAAAGATCACTAGGGAAGTAGCTGATGTAGGAGGTTTAATCATGAATAGAGAGAATCTACTCAACACAGCATATACAATGGATGAGATTGCAGGTTACATTACTGGAATTTCATTCAAACTCTCAAACGTAAAGCCAGCTACTCTAAAAAGTGCAAAACTTGACAAAGACATTACAAAATTGATTGAACTAGTTGTAGATGAAGTCTACAAACTCAATGAAATCATACGTAGTCTTAACACAAATACAGCAAGTGCAATCGAGTTGGCCCAAGAGACACAAACAATTGAAAGAGAAATAGACATCAAATACAGACAAGCCACATTAAAACTTCTATCAGAAGTAACAAACACAAAAGAGTTGATGTTAATGAAAGACATCATTGAAGGAATTGAAGAGATGGCAGACAAATGCCAACGTGTATCTGATTCTTTCATCTTGCTTGCATTAAGCCTATAATCAAAAACTCCTTACATTTTTACTTTATTTTCCATACAACTAGAGAGTTCATATACACATAGTGTTTGATAATATCAATGAAAAATGAATTAATTGAAAATAGAATAATTGTTTGGAACATTAAAGATTCTCGAAAGCTTTTCAGTCAAGGATATTATGGAAAACCAATTGGTATGCCAAAACCAAAACTTGATAAGATTGACGTTCCATTAATTTTAGATCTTATTGAAGGGTTGTATCTTCTTGAAAATAAAAAAATTACAATAACAAAAGCAAAAAGAAAAGTCACAGTAAAACAAATGATTGAGATTTGTAAAAAAGAATATCATGACTTTAACAAAAAATATCTAGTTTACAAAAATTTCAGAGACAAAGGCTACATTATCAATCCTGGAATAAAGTTTGGTTGTGACTTTGCAGTCTATGAAAAAGGTCCTGGAATTGATCATGCTCCATACTTGGTTCAAGTATACAACAGAAGTGAGCCTATCACATCAACAGGAATTGTTTTGGCAGGAAGACTTGCAACTACTGTTAGAAAGCAATTCATTTTAGCAGTACCCAAGGGTAAAGACAAAGTAGATTTTCTTGCGCTAGATTGGTGGAAAGCCTAAAGAGATTTTATGTGGCCAGCAATTCTATCATAAATCTCAAAAAGTTCCTTTGTAATTCCAAAGGCCAAATGGTTATCCCATTTTCCTCTAATTCGAACTGCACCTTCTGTTGGTTCAATGTAAATTGTAGCATCTTTTACTGATTGTTTTGCAATCATTTCATTTAGCTCAGCATCTTCGTTTAATTTGTCTGCCAAAATACCACCTCCATTCCATTCAACTTTTTCCACAGTCTTTGCAGCAAAGTGGCCTTTGGTTTTAAGGATAGTTCTTGCAACAAAGTCTCCAACAGTTTTACTGATGTCTTTGCTTACAATGAAATGTGCTTGGTATCTGTCAAGTGCGCCCCATGGTTGTGGATTTGGATCTTGCATTTTTACCCCTTTTGAATAATCTGAACTTTATCGATGTTAGAGTTCTTGACATCAAGACATCCTCTATTTGTTATCATTCTAGCTGTATGAGCAAAATATCTACTGTAATAATCACCTTTTTCAACATCATCGGTGCCAATTTCTTTAGCTTGAGAATCTACTCCGATCTCATTTAGCATGTCACTAAATTTCTCAGGCCATGTCTTTATGACAAAAGTGTCTGGCTCTGTATCATGCATCAAAAATCATGAATCATACCCACAAATAAAGATATCAAGAAAAAAATTGGACAGAGATCAATCCAAATAAATATCACAAAAGATTTGAGATTTTATCTATGCTGAAATTTCAAGACAAAGTTGCTCTGGTAACAGGTAGTGGAACAGGTATAGGCAAAGCTATTGCTACAAAATTTATTGAAAGTGGTGCAAGTGTGATTATTATTGGTAGAAGAGAAGGACCATTAAAAGAAGCAGCAGTAGAACTTGAAGGAAAAATTCTAGAGGGCGTTAATGCAACAGTTAGAATTTTTGCAGGAGTTGATGTTGCCGATGAAACAGCAATGAATAACATGTTTGACACGCTAAAAAATGACAATGTTACAGTTGATTACATAATTAACAACGCAGGAGTTTCAGGTTCTGTAACATGTTTTGCAAACTCTCCACTAGATGAATTCAAAAGTACAATTGGAATTCACCTTACAGGTACATTCTGGGGTTCTGTACAAGCACTAAAAGTTATGAAAGAAGGAGGAAAGATAATTACAATTTCAACATTCTTTACAGAAGAACGACCATTAGAACAAAGACCTTACAGATTCAGAAGTTCATATACTGCATCACAAGGTGCAAAGAACAGACTTGCTGAAGCAATGTCATGGGAACTAACTGAAAAAGGAATTATTTCAATTGCAACAAATCCGGGTCCTGTGCACTCTGATAGAATCTACAAGACAGTTTATCCAAAAGCTGCATCAGAATTTATGAGAGTTAGTGGATTCGAAGAACTAAAACCAGTAGAAGTTGAAGAAGCAAAAGATGATTTGTTAGAATGTATTCAGGCAGACGGAATAGATAAAGAAGGAATTGCAAAAACAGCAGAAAAACTAGCAAATGGAAGAGATGTTGCAAAATTAACTGAGACATTTACGAGATTATTAGAACAAATTCAAAAGCTTGCAGGAAAAATCCAAAACAATACATCACATATGATTGCAGACCAACAATTTCTACAACAATCACAAGTTGCTGAATCAGTTCTTAATTTGTGTGATGACGAAATTGCAAAGATTCTAAATGGAAAAGTAATTCCGGGAGACAGAGTATTTTATCCAGTTAAAGCACATATTGGAACTGCAACACCAGGAGTTCATCAACCAGACTTTGCAGGAAAAGCAATTATCTTTACAGTTGATGCAACTGACAAAGCAGATGCTGAAAGAATAGAATTTTTGGCTCAACATGTTGAGAAAAACGGCGGAAAAGTTGCATGCTTTATTTCACGATCAACACCAACAGAGCTTCAAGAATACATTAGTGATAAATTCCATTCTCATGTAGTAGATATCACCAATCCTGAAGAAGTGGAAAAGTGGTTAAACACGGCTAAAACAAACATTGGTGAGATTCTAGCTGTAATCCATACCACAGGAAAACTACCAGAAATATCAAAATTAACAGAATTATCAAGAGCAGAATGGGAAGAGCTTATTGCAAAATTCATCACCACTCCAGCAACTGTAGCACAAAGAGCACTAGAACAATTTGTTCCAGGCGGTGGTAAAGACCCACGTCTTTTCAAAGATGCAACAGGTAGAATTATGATAATTGGTCCAGACTTGCCAATAGGAAGAAAAACAACAGGAACACAAAGAGCTCAAGTGGAAGTTTTCAGAGGAGCATTAAGACCATTTACAACAACTGTTAACCAAGAATTAAGTGATGTTCTTAAATCAAAAGTTAGAATGCTTACAGTATTCCCAGGAACTGTTACAGGTGCAGAGCCAAGTAATGAAAAAATTGCAGATGCAATTAATTTCCTTGTATCAGATAGTGCAACTTCATCAGCTGAAGTCACTTTCTGTGTTGATGAATCAAGATAATAATGAAAAAATTTCTGAATTTAGAGTAGGAGATGCATTTCATTCTACATGCAGTATTTCTGACAAAGAATTAGAAGAATACCTAAATTTTTCTAGAGTTAGAAATGCATTCTTAGAAGATAAACAAAAAGGGGAACAACTTGTTTTAGGAAGGGCAATTTTATCTAGAATGGGAAGGAGAGTTTACAAGATTAAGCCAAATTTATGGAAATCATATTGTCTTTGTTGGTACAGACGGAGATCCTGAATGGGAGAACAGAAACACAAGATTTCTCAAACCATTGTATGTTGATCAAGTTTTGAAATTAAAATTTACAATTTCAGGCAAGGATGACATTGATGATGAGTTTGGAAAGATTTCAGTAGACTATGAAGAAACAACGCAAGATGATGAGACTGTTGTTCTATCAAAGAAAAACATCTACAGGATCAAAAAGGATCCTCCACGTTAAATTACTCTTCAGATTCGTCGTCGTTTCTTCGTGATGGTCTTACAGGGATGTATAGTATTGTCATAAGCATGATTAATAGAATTTGTATTTAATGAACACGTAGAAATTATACTATTGGACTTTTGATAAAGATACAGAGGAGCCGACAATGTCTCCTCCGCCCTTAGGTCAGAGGACCTAACGAACAATATACCTTACAAAATTTCTATAAAAGCACAAAAAAAATTTTTGAGGCTAAAACCCTAGAATAGAATTTCCAGTAGCAGAATCACAGAACATCTTAGCTGCTGCAATCAAGATGACAACAGAGACTAGGATCTGCAAGTATCTTTCTTTGATCTCAATTGACAATCTAGCGCCAACCAATCCCCCAATAAAAGAACCAATTGCCAAGAATCCTGCTTGTAAAAAGTCAGGATGTCCTAATGCACTATGAGTAATTACTCCAGACAAAGATGCAAACAATAAGATTAGTTGAGATGTTGGGGCAGCCCTCTTCATTGTCATTCCCATTCCAACTACCATTAATGGAACAAAGACAATTCCACCACCAATTCCAAAGAAAGATGAAATAATTCCTGCAAAGAAACTAGCACCTACGGCAAAGACCATCATTTGTTTTGAGATGGTTTTTTCTTTGTTCTCTATTTTTTTTCTCATAAAGATATAGACTGCCGCTGCAATCAATACAAATCCAAACAATATTTTAAAAATTTCAGGAGTTACATCAGTTGAAACTAGTGCACCCAAGACAGTACCAGGGATTGAAAGTAATCCAAGCTTTATTCCTAATGGGTATTCAATTCTTTTTTGTTTAGAATAAGAAATAGTTGATGCAACTGCATTGCTTAGTGCAGCAAAAAGACTGTTACTTGCAGCTGCAGTTGGAGAAAATCCTAGAAAAGTCAAAACAGGAACTACAATTATTCCACCTCCAAGCCCAATCATAGAGCCCAAGACTCCTGCTGCAAATCCTAAAGGTATTAGCCATAATTGATCAATCATCATAATGCCAATCAAAGAGTTCTGTTGTATATAATTAGACTTGTAAAATTTTGTAAAAGGTCTTAAATCTAATCTTGTTATAATAATTTCATGAAGCCTCAATCGTGTAGAAATTGTGGAAAGGAATTATTTCAAATCCAAAAAATGTGCCCACACTGTAGAAGGGATAGAGAGCAAGAAGATACGGACATCTTAGATTAGGTTTCTACTTGATAATAACTAACGTCTGTAAGATGGAATTTTCCTTAGGAGTAATCTCCAAAGTAATTACTGCACTTGTCAAATCATCTACTTGAGAGGTAATACCACGCTCATCATAATCAGAATAAAATTTGTGAACCATATCCACCCAAGAAGAAATGGATTCGACGTCATCTTCTGATTTTACCTCTTCCCAGCAATCACAAACAAGTGTCTCAATCATGGTTTCAATGACTGCGACAACTTCTTCTTTGTTTGACTCGAGATTTGTTGTTTCCATGTTGGCTATTGCTAAAATTGGAGTGTTGATATCACCACCCATATTGATATTCCCAAATGAGTTTCCTGTAGAATCAACAATACTGGTGGTAGTACAATATTCTACAGTACGTGGAAGTCCACTTTGATAATATGTACAATATTGGCTAATTGTGTGATCTTTGATTGCAGTAGGGGTGGATACAATGATATTTTTTTCCTTTAGTACATCTTGAATTATTTCAATGTCATAATACGTGAAACCTTGATCATAAATGGATTGAGATTTAGATTCAGGTTCTAAGGGTTCTTCAGAAACAAAAACCATTGAAAGTGAAATTGCTGCTGCGATGCCTAAAATAATTGGGATCACAAACAGTTTTTTCATAATGTACAACTTTGGTATTCAAAGATAAGGTTTTGCAATTCATATGGAGATTATACTAAGTGTGGAATCTTCAGTGATGTTATTTTGATCAATGAAGCCAGAGGTAACTTCTAGAACATATTTTGCATTTCCTTCAGGTACAACACTTTGACATGTTGTGATCTCAAGCGCTGTTTTACACGGAGGAACGTCTTTTTCAATATGAACCACCTTACCGTTTTCATCAAACCAAATCATATCAAGATGGAATTGCATATTTAGCATCCACAGGGAGTATAATCCGGGTTCATCAAAGACAAAGATCATTCCTTGATCATAAGGCAATTGATCTTGGAACATTAATCCTCTAACACGTCTTGGTTCAGTATCAGCTATTTGTACTTCAACAGGGACTTCGTCGACCTTTATTGTTCCTCGAGGGAATTCGACGGACTCTAGTTTACTATCACTTGGCAAAGATAGCATTCCAATAACTCCAATTATCACTGCTGCAATTGTAACTGGAATTAGTGCTTGAGTCCTAGTTGTCATAGTTTAACATAGTTCAATCCTTTTAAAAATCAAAGGGGTTATAGAACAGAATTTTTGAAATCACTAATTGAAGACATGGTATTTTTTGTCTCATGACCAATATCATGAATTGTAGTACCATTGTATTTTTTGTCAAGATATCTTCCAGCTACAATCATTGGACCTCCTACTGCACAAGTTACACCAGTTGGTTCAGGAACCCACAACATCAAAAATCCAATCTTTTGGAGTTTTTTACCAGGGGCTGGTGCTTTCTGCAATGCACCTAACGAACGTGCCATATGCTTGTCATCCATTGTTGCAATATCAGAATACATACTTGCCCGACGTTTGGCAGATTCAGACATTTTCTTTAATTTATCTAGTCGTTCCTTTAGGGGGTCAACCATTCCAACCTAGTATTTAGAAGAAATTAGTTAAGATTCAAAGATCAACATGCATTACTTGTAAGTCAACAAAGAGTAACAAAATTCAGAGAGACACCCAATTATAGTGGGTTTGATTTAGATACAAAGATTAGATGAAGGCCAAAAATTCCAAGAGACTAGACTCTATTAAAGCAGCTCACCAATCTGAAAGAACTCGTTCTAGTACTAGAATGGAAGATTATCTGGAGATTATCTCTGAACTGGTTGAGCTGAAAGGATATGCGACAACTTTGGATATCTCAAGATACATGAATGTAAGTGCTCCAAGTGTTACAAAGATGCTTCAAAGATTAGATGAAGGAGGTTATCTAAAGTATGAAAAATATCATGGAATTAACCTAACAAAAAAAGGAGCAGAAGTTGCAGACGGGATTAGACAAAAACACGGAATCTTGTTAGAGTTTTTTGAGATTTTGGGAATCGGTTATGACACTGCAAATCAAGATACAGAAGGAATCGAACATCATCTAAACCCAAAAACAATCAAACAGTTAAGAAAATTCATAACATATCTAAAAGCAAATCCAAAGGTTATTGAGAATTTTAAAAATCTTTAAGAAATATTTGAATATCGTTTTGTGAGGATGCAAGCTTCATCAGATTTCGTGCAGTTTCAGAGCATTTTGGAATCTTGATTTGACCTTTCTTGCCAATACGTACTGATGTAACATACTGATCATTGACGTAAATGTCTGCATGCATTGAGGTGTACTCTCTACTAACAGTTAGAACCAGGGCAGTCTTTGATTCTGTAAAGGTAAATGGAAGGTCATTTGTTCTTGTAGTCTTGTGGTTAGAGTCTTTTTGTTCTACATCGACATGAACTTTGAGATAGTTTTCTATTTCATTTATGTTAGTGCCACCCTTTCCTATGATAGAAGGAATGTATTGTTCATCAACAAATACTCGAACTCTATTATCTGATAAAATTTCAACTTCAGCCTGAGGATCATATCTTTTGAAGGTCTCTCTAACTTTGTCTTCTGCAAGTTTTTCAATTCCAACTTTTTGTGCACGTTTTGAAACTGGAACTATTACGTTTTCTTCTCCGAATGTGTAGATTTCATGCTCTAAAACATTGTCTGCAAAGTTTTTAATCTCAATTACTGGTCTTGCCAAATCAGATTCTGACATTCCAGATGGAACTTTGACCTTTAATTCTAAATCATAGACTTTGTCAATTCTACCATCTTTTACAAAGACTACATTATCCAAAACATTAGGGATGATTCCAAGTTCAATCTTTCCAATGAATCGTTGTATTGCATCAAGGGGAGAGTTTGCGTGAACCACACCAACCATTCCAACTCCAGTTAAACGCAAATCAGCAAATGTTCGAAAGTCTTCTCGTCTTCTTACTTCATCAAATATAGTATAATCAGGACGAACAAGCAACAAAATATCTGCAGTATTATCAAAACTTCCATCAAGTTTGCTATACTGAGTAATACCAGGATCAACTTGCAAGTCTCGTGGAGATTCAAAAGTTTTTACGATTTTTCCTTTTGCATGATAAAAGTTTGCAAGACTTGAAGCTAGAGTACTCTTTCCAAAACCAGGAGCTCCTGAAATTACAATGCCTTCTGCTCTATCTGAGAATCTGTTCATCAACTCATCAGAGATTTCATAATCATCAAGAGATAACTTTACGATTGGATGAACAATCGTTATCTCAAAAGATTCAGAAAATGGTGGATGAGTAATTGCAATTCTATAATCACTATGCTGAATTACTGATGCGCCAGTCTTTGAAATCTCAATAGTACTAGAATCAGTTACATTTGCAACATCAAGAATTTGTGAAGATATCATTTCAAGGTAATCTCGAGAAAGAATTTCATCACTAAGTTGAGTTAGTGTAAATGTGCCTGGTTTTCCTTTTTTTGCCAATGGGTTTTGATTTTCTTTAAGGTGAACACTCATTGTCTCCTCATCAAAGAATTTCAAAAATTCTAGGGGTTGGTCTTTAATGATAGATTTTAGGTAGACAGTTTCAACATCTTCAGCCTGTGCAACTAGATGTTGTACATGATCAGACGTGTAAAGTATTGCTTTATTCTGTTTTGCCATATCGGTGATTAATGCATCAATTCTACCACTTGATGCGAGTCGAATGTCATCAGAAGATGGATGAGTTCCCATCAAAACTACTGTAATTCCATGACTTCCAGACAAGTCTTTGAGTTTGCGAATCTTTTCTAATCCAACAAAGCCTTGTTCTTTTTTGCTTGCAGCTTGAGATTGTAGTTCATCAAATACAGCTTGAGGTATTATAATTTCAGAATTTCTTACAGTTCCAGATTCAATCTGTGCAATTAATTGTCCGTTGATGATTACACTAGTATCAGCAACAATTTTTGACAAGTTTTGATCGATATTGCTACAGGTTAATGCCCTAAATTACTTTCTTAGATCTCCAATCAACAATTTCATCAGATTCATCTAAAATTGATTGAGGAATTTGAATTCCTAGTGCTTCAGCGGCATGAGTATTGACAAGATAATAATCCTCGCCAAAAATAAGTGAGGGAGTTTCAATATCATCATCACCTAAAATCCCTGCAGCTTGTAAACCAGAGAGCTCACCTAATGATTGAAAATCAGCAACAGTTCCAATTATTGCACCATAATAGACACCTTCTTTGTTACATGAGAAAGTGGGTTTGCCTGCTGCAAATGCGACTTGTATAGCAATTTCTTCTACACCATCTTGTATTACAGTATCACATGCCTGATAAAATGCGTCAACTGAATCAATTGAGCGTTCAAGAAATTCTTTAGATATAGCCTTAGAAGGAATTTCTAAGTCGATAACTTCTACTCCAACTGTCTTTCCATGTTCCTTCGTTTTTTCATAAAATATGTCAGAGTTTAGTTCACTGCTGTGAACAAATCCGAGCTTTGTAATAGGAACGATTCGTAGGAAATGCTCAAGTTGTTCTTCTATAGAGATGTAATTGCTTGTACCTTTAATGATTCTAGATTCAGAGTCATCAAGTATGCCTGCTTCAACAGGAAACGTTACAATTGAGAAAACCATTGGAATTTGACTTTCAGATTTTGTAATTAAGGTTCCAGGAGTGGTTAAAGAATAAATTAAATCAACATCAGAATTCACAAAGTCTTTAATGATTGTACTTTGACGAGATTTGTCTCCTTTAGCAGATTTTGTAATGATTTCAAGATTCTTTCCTTCTTGAAATCCATGTTCAGATAATGCAATTTTGAATCCAGCAATATTTTTGTCATATTCAGAATCATCAATCCATCTTGCTATGCCAATAGTGACAGATGTTGGATGCAATTCATGTGGTTCGACTTCTACAAAGTCGTCTTGAAAATATAGTACAAATACAATACCGAAACCAATTGCAATAAAAGCTATCGCAAGTCCATAAACTAGAGTTGAATTCATTAAATCAAATCCAAAGTAAATTAACTTTCTATGATTTCTTTGATAGTTTTTAGTACACTGTTAAAATCAAATGGTTTTGAAATGTAAGAGTTGCACCACATTTTAGACATTAGTTGATAACTTTTTGATCATCGCTGGCAGTAATTAGAATAATTTTTGCTTTAGAATCATGTTCAATTACTTCTTTTACGACAGTAAGGCCATCTTTTTTTGGCATTGCTAGATCAAGTAATAGAATCTCAGGAGAATGTTGTTCATAGAAATCAACTGCTTCAGCAAGAATTTCATGTTCGCCTATGGATAAAATATCTTTTAACACTAAACGAATTGCATCAGAATCATCTGCAATCAATACTTTTGCCACGAAAAGTCTGATTTTTTTTGATATAAAAGATATTCATAGTTAAAGATTTGACAGACTTTGTTTGACTTTCCTAATAATGGGATTTAGATCAAATTCAGGCTCACTCATAGAATTCTTCATTTGAGACAAGGACTCTTTGAAAATATCAAAGAGGCCATTCACAGTTTTTCCATCAAGTATCTCTTTTAGCATTTCATCAAGGCAAGAAGATAATTCTCCAAGTTCTTCTTTTCCCATCATTGGAGCTAAACCCTTGATTTTATGGGTGTGTCTTTCAAGTTGAGAGCATTTTAGAACGATATCATTGTCATTACTACACGAGTTCAAAATAGTATCAATACCAGAAATTTCTTCGTTAATTTCTTTTGTGGCAAGTGCAATAAATTCGTCCGACATGGTATTACAATGAAACAAAATTTACCATTATTTTTATACTCTATGCCGAATGATTTTCTGTTATGAAGATCGTAAGCAAGGCATACCTGTTAATTGTTCTTTTGATTAGCGTTGCTGCGTTCAACTTGTTTTTGTTGTACCAGGAGGACCAATTACAAGTATCTCAATCTTATTTGATTATCAGAACTGGTGAAGTGAAAGTAAAAGCTGAATCAATCGCATCATCAGCTGCATCTGTTGCAAGTGGAGATTTCAATGAAAAAGCAAATTTGCAAAAAGAGATTGAAGAAGTTCAATCAATTTTAGGAATTATCAAAGATGGCGGAGTTTACAAGAATCAATTTCATAACAGGATTCCAACAGCACTTACTCCAGATTATAACAAAATCACATCAGCTTGGGAATCTTACAAATTAAGAGTTGGAGATATAGAAACAACATCAAGATTTGATCCCGAAGCAATCAGAACATTAGAATACGTTTTAGACAAAAATCAGGAAATGGTTCTACTAACTGATCAGTTAGTCAATGATTTATCGAGATTAGATAGAGATTACAATGCACACAAACAGATTGCAAAAGATATGACAGAATGTGTTAAAGTGATTGGAGAACAAGCTTTATTGATTAGAACTGGAGAGGAATTTACTTCTCAGTAGACACTTGATCAAAAACAGTTAGAATTTGAAGTAGGCATAAGAAAATTGTTACAAATTCCAACAGCAGGTTTGGATGTTGAAAGTGTAGGTATGACACATGATGAATTAATTCCAAGAGAAAACTCTGAGGCATTAAGGCAGTTAGATCCATTATGGGAATCCATTTCAATTAGAATTAACACGCTAGAAGAGAGAGGAATTTTATCTCAAGAGTATACATCATCAAAAAGTGAACTAAATATTCAAAAAAAGAATTCTCTTTGATCATATTGATCAACTAATTGACGATTGGAATACAGAGATTGTTGCTCAAGGTTCTGAACAACAAATAATCATTCAGATATTACTTATAGTAGATATCGGAGTCTTTTTCTTGGTGCTTTTTGTCATTAGACAGTCACTATCACCTCTAGAATCAATCACTACTGCACTCAACAAGGTCAAAGAGGGAGTATATAGTGAGAAGATAGAATACAAAGGAACTGATGAAGTTGGACAACTAGTTGACAACTTTAACATAATGTCAAACACTATCAAAGAAAAAGAAGAAGAAGCAAAAAAGACAGATATTGCAAAAGATGAATTCCTTGCAATGATTACACATGAACTAAAGACACCATTAGTTCCAATTCAAGGAATTCTGACATTTTACTTAATGAGCACCTAGGAAAACTTACAGACCAACAAAAAGAAAGAATTGGAATCATCAAATCAAGCTCTGAAACATTACTTGGAATCATTTCAGACTTGCTTGATGCACAGAAATTAGAATTAGGTCAGCTAAAGATGAAAAAAGAAACTGAAAACATTAGAGGTGCAGTTGAAAAAGCAGTTGAAACACTAAAACCAGAAGCTGATCAAAACAATGTAGAGTTGATTGCAAATGCAAAAGATGTCACAATAGATCATGATCCAGAAAGAATTTCACAAGTAATTACAAATCTAATTAGAAACAGTTTGACGGCTGTAGAAGGAACAGCAGGAAAAATTGAAGTTAATGTTGAAGACTTACCTTCAGAAATAAAGATTAGTGTTAAAGATAATGGTATAGGAATTCCAAAAGATAAACAAAGAGCTTGTTTAAGAAATTCTATCAGGTAGATGCTACACTTACTCGAGAAAGGGGAAGTAGCGGTTTAGGGCTTGCAATCTGTAAGGGTATTATTGATAATCACTTAGGAAAAATTTTTGTTGATAGCGTTCCTGGTCAAGGCGCAACTTTTTCATTCACATTACCTAAAGGTAAGAATCCAAGTTCGCCAATAGGCTCTGCTTAATTAAAACAAACTCTCAGAACTAAAATCACTCACTTTGGTGAAAAAATGCTGTTTGTGACATTCAAGGCATGGAACACAAGAATGAGGAATTTTACAAAAACTGCACTGAATACTTTGAGTATTTGCGCAAAGAAGGCAAGTCTGACTATGAATTTGAAGACGAATACTTCTTTACAATGCCTGCAATCTCAAACCACTAATCCAGAAGATTTACGAATAGCCTCAAATTCTATTAATCATGGACTCTAGCCTACAAGATTTTGCAGACAAGGCTATCAGATATGCAGTTGACTCAGGTGCCCAATATTGTGATGCCAGGGCTGAAGGCCAAGAAAGCAAATCGATTCTAATTGATAATGGAGAGATTGAGCATGTCAGGACCACAAATGATGCAGGCATCGGTATTAGACTAGTAAAGCATAGCGCGTGGGGTTTTTGCTCAATTACCAATCCAGACTCTTTTGATCAAGTAAAAGATGCAGTTGATGAGGCACTAAAAAATTCATCACACTTTACAAAAGAAGATGGAGTACTTTATCCAAATATTTCAGAGAAAAAAACAATAGATTTTCCAGTAATAGAGCAACCAAGTCTAGAAAAGATTGAAGAGATTGGATTTGAATGCAATAAAATAATTGCAGATACTCCAAGAATAATCAAATCGATTGTTAATCCATGGTATACTATTAATTCAAAATATTTTGTAAACAGTGAAGGCTCTGAAATTTTACAAAACTTTACTGACGTAGTAATTGATTTAATAGCTACTGCACATGAATCAGGACTAACACAATCAGTAAATATTACAGAAGGAGGACGTGGTGGAATAGGGCAAATCAAAGACAAAGTTCAGATCAGCGCAAAAGAAATTTCACAAAAAGCATCTGCACTAATTGATGCAAAACCTGCAAAAGAAGAAAAAGCCACAGTAGTTATGAATCCAGACTTTGTGTCACTATTAACACATGAAATACTTGGTCACCCATCTGAAGCTGATAGAGTTTTAGGAAAAGAGATGGCATGGGCTGGAGGTGCATGGTGGAAAGGAAAGATAGGAGAAAAGATTGGCTCAGACAAACTAAATGTATTTGATGATCCTACAATCAAAGAGAGTTTAGGATGGTACTATTATGATGATGAAGGAGTAAAAACAAAAAAGACAACACTAGTTGAAGAAGGAATTTTAAAAAATCACATGCAAAACATAGAGACGGGAAAAGTTTTTGATGTGCCACCAACTGGAAACATGAGAGCAACAAACTATAGATTCATGCCGTTAATTCGAATGGCTTGTACATATATTGGAAATGGCGACTATGATGTTACAGAAATGATTAGTGAGGTAAAAGAGGGATATCTAATCTCCAACATGAAGATTCCATCAATTGATATGAAACGATACAACTGGAGTATCTCCTGCCAGTACGCACAAAAAATCGAAAATGGGGAGATTACAGACCTACTTCGAGATGTAATTGTAATGGGAATAGCCCCAGAATTCTTTGAG
Organism: Candidatus Nitrosopumilus sp.; assembly: GCA_965215075.1. Taxonomy (GTDB): domain Archaea; phylum Thermoproteota; class Nitrososphaeria; order Nitrososphaerales; family Nitrosopumilaceae; genus Nitrosopumilus. Next base: position 874,879 of record OZ244033.1, on the reverse strand, counting down.
TCAATTGATGCATGTGGGAATGACTTTACAGTAAGGCCAATTACTAACTGCGGAAAAGGAGATCCAATGCAATCAATGATAATGGGAAACGGGGGTCCATCAATTCGTGGAGTTGCAACAGTAAAGAGTGTAAACTAATGAGTGTTGAAACAATAAAACGACAAGTAATAGAATGCACAAAGTGTGATCTTTGCAAAACAAGAACAAACTCTGTTCCAGGCAAAGGAAATTTTCAGTCAGATGTCATCTTTATTGGAGAAGCCCCTGGTCGAAATGAAGACAAACATGGGGAGCCATTTGTAGGAGCGGCAGGAAAAAAGCTTTCTGCTGCACTTGAAGAGGCTGGAGTTTCAAGAGACAATGTATACATTACAAATGTTGTAAAGTGTAGACCGCCAAACAACAGAGTACCAAACACTACAGAACGAGATATCTGTCAAGACTATCTAAAACAAGAGATTGTAATTATCAAGCCAAAGATAATCTGTATTCTAGGCAATACTGCATACAATTCTATTCTAGGAGGCTCTGAAATTACAAAATACCGAGGAAAAGTTGTTAGAAAAGATGACCAGTTATACTTTCTTACAGTTCATCCAGCAGCTACCATCTATAATCAAGGATTAATTGAAACTCTAAAGGCAGACATTGTAAAACTCTTTGATTTAATAAAAGAATTAAAAAATAACAAAGACATTACGGTAGACATTGAACACACTTCCTAGGAAATTTTACGAGCAAGATACTGTAAAGGTTACGAAGAATCTCTTAGGAAAGAGAATTGTTCGCAAGATAGGACGACAAGAGATTTCTGGAATCATAACAGAGACTGAAGCTTATAGACACAAAGATGATCCTGCAAGCCATGCATTTAGGAGAGTTACTGAGAGAAACAAGGCAATGTTTGGAGATGTAGGAATGGCTTATGTCTATTTTACCTATGGAATGTACTATTGCTTTAATGTAGTTGCAAAACACCCTAGAACTGCTGTAGGTACGGTACTAATTCGTGCAATTGAACCTGAAAAAGGAATTAAAGTAATGCAAAAAAATAGAAAAAATGGTGATATGAAAAATCTTACTAATGGTCCTGCAAAACTAACTCAAGCTTTAGAGATTACAAAAGAGTATTATGGTGTTGATTTGACAAAACATCCTAAACTATTCATAACAGATGGAATCAAACCAAAGAAAATTTCTGCATCAACTCGAATTGGGATTAAAGAAACAACTGAAAAGATGTGGAATTTTAAAATAAAAAATTAATTTCCGTTATTGTTATCGTCGTTGTTTTCATCTAAAGTCCATGGTGCAAAGCGTCCTAGAACTCTTTCCCAATCTAATCGTAATAACAAGACAATAACTGCAGTCATTGCAGCACCAAAGATAATGATTCCAATGTAAATTGAAGTTGCATCATCAATGTTTTCCAATAATGGTTCAACTAGAGACAAACCAAGATAGTGAGATACAAAGACAATTGTATAACTTAGAACAAATTTTCCTGTTAGGGTTGCAATAAAGAATCGTTTTGGATTGTACTTTGCCAATCCTAATGGAACATAAACTAAATCATCAGGAATTGGAGTTGCTGCTGCAAAGAATGCAGCTCCTACGCCATATCGCTTTACTAATCTCTGAAATGGTCTCATTCTCTTTTTGGTCTTCTCACTTACAATTTTTCTGCCACCATAACTTGCATAGAAGATAATTTGTTTTGCAGCAGTAGCAGTTACTGCAGATAATATTGCCAAGACATGTAGATCAAACTGGTCACCAACTGACATTGTAGCTAGCAACAAAAATCCAGGCAATGGAACAAAAGGTATCAGCGAGCCAATGAAATTAACAAGTGCCAGACTAAGATAACCTACTTCCGGAGCAAATGGAAATAGGTCAACAAAATCCACAAACAGACTGATCTTGAGCGCTATTTAATTAAAACGAGAATCACGATAATCATTAAAATAACATATTTTGGCAAGCACAGTCAAATGGAGAAAAAAGATTTTGAAGAGGTTTGTACTGCAATCTCAGGCATAAGCCCATACATTAGATTTGTAGGCGTAATTGGTGAGAGAGGTGAACTTCTTGCTTATAGGAGAAGGTCAGATTTAATCCCATTACTTGATGAGAAGAACACCCAATACCAATTCTCACATATTGCAATCAAGACAGACCTTGAAGGATTCTTTGATAAGAACCTAGGGCATGTAGAGTTTGTCTGGGAAGAACGAGAAAAAGTTCAGACCATATCTTTTGCAATAGGAAAGATGCGTGTGTGGATTTCCATTGATAAAAAAGTAATTCGATCAGAGATGCTTAGAATTATTGATGCATGTCTTCCTATAGTAAAAAGACACAGTTGAGATACTTTGAAGTGTCCATACTGTGAAATTGATTTAGATTCGCTAAGCATGAATGAGGGACTCAAGCATATCTTGGAACACAAGAAGCAAAATCAACAGTAACTTTTTTAAAAAATATATCAAAACAAGAAATTATGATAGAGACAGATGAAATTCAACAGTTAATTGATGATATTAGTTTTAGAAAGTCTGACTCTAAAGACTATCACAATATGAAGGTTGAAGAGATTAGTGAAGAACTAAAAAAGGTAATAAAGTTTGAGCAAGAGTCTATTAAAAAAATTGAAGAGTTTGAGAAGACTCAAAACAATCCTGACTTGATAAACTATGCCAAGATGATCTGCAAAAACACAACACAACAAGAGATTGCACAGATTCAAGAAGTGTATCTTGAAAAAATAGATGAAGAGTTTCTTAATCCAAAGTAATTATTGGTCTTCATACAGCCAACATCGAACATAACCTGAATCTGTTTTGAATTTTGGCGGAAGTTCTTTGCATTTTTCTACTGCTTGTGGACATCTATCAATGAATCTGCATGCAGTTGGAGCTTCAAGCAAATTTGGAGGAATTCCTTTGATGTATTCAGGTTTGTTTCCATTTAAAGTTGGAATTGATTTTAGTAAACCTTGAGTGTACGGATGTTTTGGGTTTTTGTAAATGTCTTGTGAAGAGCCAAACTCTACCATCTGGCCTCCATACATTATGCCAATTTTATCAGCAATCTCAGATAAGACGGCCAAATCGTGCGTAATTAGCATAATGGACATGCCATCTTTTTTGAGGGATTTTAGCAAATTTACAATCTGGGCCTGAATCAAAACATCAAGAGCTGTTGTTGGCTCATCTGCAATTACAAATTTTGGTTTTAGAAGCAACGCCATTGCAATAATTACACGTTGTTTCATTCCACCACTAAGTTCATGTGGGTATTTTTTTAGAACAGAAACATCGAGGTTTACTGAAGTCATTGCATCTGAAATTAGTTTTTTTGAATCACCTTTGTAGTTGTGTTGCTTTAGAATTTCATTGAACTGTTCATTTATTGTAAAGACAGGATCTAGCGCATTCATTGCACCTTGAAAAACCATAGAGATCTTCTTCCATCTGTATTGGTCATTGAAATCAGATTCAGGCATATCCATGATAGATTCACCATCAAATGTGATTGTGCCTTGTGTCTTTGCATTAGTTAGCATTCTAATGATTGCAAGACCTAACGTACTTTTTCCACATGCACTTTCTCCTGCAATTCCGATAGACTTTCCATCTTCTAGCTCAAAGTCTACATCATCTACTGCATAGACTGGTCCTTTGATTGAATCATACTGTGTAGAAAGCCCGTTAACTGTTAAAAAAGCCATGTTTCTTTTTGATCCAACTAGAATTTTTGTTTTCACTAAGGGATATAAACAAGATTATCAGAACCGGTACATTGAATCTTCCAATTTGTGGTTTTGATGCAAAAAATGCAGTGCTCTGTCCACAGTGCGAAGGAAAAGTTACTTCCGGAGAACTAACACAGGCAGATGTTGATGCATCAATTATTCTAGCAAAGATTGCAAAGACTAATAGGGAGATTGATGATTTTACGCTATACTCTTGCAAAGAGTTTGATGGAAACTATGTACTCACTCTTTCTAAAAGTGACATTATGATAATTAGGCGAAGCAGAACCCTCTATCGTACTTTGCAAAATGAATTCAAGGAGAAGATTTGGCTGGTAGAGGCAGATGAGACAGACAAGAAATTCATCGAAGATTTGTTCTTTCCAAAAAAGGTGCTTTCAATTAACTCCGTATGGGCTCCAGGAGGCGTCCAGAAGACCAAAGCAGTGATTTCAGGCAAATGGACACCTCGTTTTCCAATTGATACTGAGAAAGTTGTTCAGATTGTCAAAAATGCTCGAAACCTTGACATTGAAATAGAATTTGAGGATAGATAGAAGATGGTTTTTGTAAAAACTCATGACATTGCAGAACTAACTGCAGATTTGATTGGGAACCAAGTAGTTCTTGGTGGATGGGTCGAAGATTTTAGAAAACTTGGCAAGATGTCATTTATCACACTACGTGATGTAACTGGAATCTCTCAAGTAATTGTAAAAGGAGAACTCAATGATAATTTAGGTGAGATTAATCGTCAAAGTGTAGTTTCAGTAAAAGGGATTGTTCAAGAAACCAAAGCACGTGACTTTGCATTTGAGATTAAAGCAAACGAGATTGAAGTGTTGGGAAAAGCAGTTCACCCGTTGCCAGTTGATCCTATTGGAAGAGTAGAAAGTAACATCGATACACGACTCAATCATCGTGCACTAGACATGAGAAACCAAAAGACTGCATCTATCTTCAAGCTTAGACACCATGTGTTACAATCATTGCGAAAAACTCTGGCTGAAAAAAAATTCATTGAGATTACAACTCCTAAAATTATTGGTAGTGCAAGCGAAGGAGGAGCAAATCTATTCTCACTAGAGTATTTTGGCAAGACAGCATACTTGGCACAAAGTCCACAACTATACAAAGAGCAGATGACTATAGGATTAGAACGTGTCTTTGAGATTTCAAACTTTTACCGTGCAGAAAACTCTCATACAGGACGACACCTATCAGAATTTACAAGTATAGACATTGAAGCTGCATTCATGGATTATAATGATGTCATGGATGTGTTAGAAGACTTGGTAATGTCAGTTTACAAGTTTACTTCAGAGAACTGTAAAAAAGAACAAGAAGTAATTGGGCACACTATAGAAGTTCCAAAATCATCATTTGAGAGAATCACATACAATCAATGTATTGAGGAACTGCAAAAGGCAAGCGAGAAAGTAGAGTTTGGTGATGACTTGATGGACTCTCATTTACGCATAATTGGAGACAATCATCCAGGATTCTTCTTTTTGACTGACTGGCCTATGAAGTTAAAACCATTTTACATTCGAGAAAAAGATGAAGATGCAACCTTATCTCGTTCATTTGACTTGCAGTACGGATATCTGGAATTATCTTCGGGCGGAACAAGACTTCATGATCCTGAGATGTTAAAAGCAAGACTCAAAGAGCAAGACTTGGATCCGGCACAATTTCAAGACCATCTCAAGGCATTTGATTGGGGAATGCCACCACACTCTGGATGGGGAATGGGACTAGACAGACTAATGACTACACTAATTGGAATAGATAATGTACGTGAAGTTGTCTTGTATCCACGAGATCCTGATAGATTGAGTCCTTAGGATTCTTGTTTTAGAATTTTATCATATTTGTTGAGCAACTCGCTATCAAAATTTTCTTGTGAACTCTCATCCACGGTAAACAAAAACATGTACTTTTCTAGTGCCTTTACCTTCTCTTCATCACTCAACATAACTGCTAAGACAAACTAGAAGATATTTTGCAAAGTCTAATTTTGTTTAGTAATGTTTGTGTGATTTGTTGCGATCAAGATTCTGTGATCGCGTCATTTCAAAAACTAACACAAATTGATATACAAAAAAATCCTTATGAAATTTGAGAGCAATGCTTTATACCATTTGTGAGCGAGAAGTAAAACTATCACAGAAGTTGACTATGGTAAATGGGAAGAGATGCCATGTTGCTTGTAAAGAGTTTCTTGAAGAGCAATGGCATAAGATAAGACATCTTAGTCAATATTAAAAACCAGAGTCATCAATTATGAGTATGTTTGAAAAAGACGTTGATGCTCTAAAGCAAGCACTAGTAAGTGCCAAACAAAGAATCAAAAAACTTGAAGAACATAAAGAATCTGAAGTAAAACGTCTTGGTAATTCAAATGATGAGACTATCAATGGGCTGGAGCGGAATTTGGATAAACTACGCAAGAAACGAGAATCAGTCATATAAGAACTAGAAAACCAGGCACAAATCAGATTTTTATTATATAGAAATTGTATCAATTCATTGATTGAAAAAGACGATGCAAAAAAGGTAATCGAAGTAATTGGAAACAATCTGATTGGTGTTTCACATGATTCAAACAGCTTTGCCAAGCTTCCAGATTCTTACTGGGGATATTTTGCAAGAGGGCATGATGCCAAAGGAACATTTGGCGTAATTGTAACTTATTCTGAAGATGGTAAAGACGTTGATGAGCTAATCAAGATGTATGAAGATTGGGCTGCAAAAAATAAACCAAAAGAAGAATAATTGTGTAAATTTTTCAAAATTATTCATAAGTAAGTAATGTATATTTTCATAATTGAATAAAGTACTACCCTCCATACTGATTGGGGTTTTACTCACACTAGTTGTAATCCCATCAAGTGTAGCTGCAAAAGAGATTATGAAAGGGGAGGGGACCACGCATAACAGAATTCATCCAGAAACATGGTGCGAAGTTTGTGGGGATAGACTATGTTCGGAATTGCCATTCAATACAAAGTGTATTGAACCTGGAGGAATATTCATTGAGGCATTGGCAACTACTGACATGTCAATTACAGATTTGGCAATTACAGAAATCAATCTCACTGAAATAATTCCACCAATCGAACTTCCAGAAATATGTACAATTACAGCAGATGAATGTGAAGAAAAATTTGATTTAGTTAAAGAGCAAATAGAAGATCTTGATGAAAAAGTAGACAAATTATTTGGTTCAGATACATCTGGAGGAGAAGATCTTACTGGTGATGGAAAATATGATACCTGGGATGTAGCTGTAGAAGTAATGATTGATGCAGGTATTGAGATAAGTATGGAGCAGGCATTGGTGGCAGTACCGGTTATGCTGTTTCACGTAAGGCGATTCAATACTACAATAGCAAAATAGAGAAAAGAGAGAAAAACTTAGTGATTACTAAGAATAAAGAAGTGGTAAAAGGAGAGAAGAATTTACTGTTAACTGAAAATAAAATAGACCTACAAAAAGAGAAAGATTTACTGTTAACTGAAGCTGTGAATGATTCTATTAACAAATATTATGGAAGATTGATTCATGCTGCAAGAGAATTATTACATGCATTTTCAGATAGATTTGAGTAGGAACGTGGGCCAGAGGAATCTATGTCAATTCCACGAATATATCATCTTGCAAACTGTTTGCGAATCGAATCTGAATGGATTGAAGAAACAGGTGGAAAATTCATCTGTTATAGTAAAGAGATGGAAAAAATGAGGGATTTCTTAGATATAGCACATGATAGTCTTGGAATTATGAATAAAACTGAGAATAAGTTGAATCTCATCAAATTAATCACAACTAACTCTACTTTTTATAAAATTCGTGATAAACTATACGAAAAGCATGAGTTTAGAGAATTTGAGGATGAATTTGAAAGATGGGAACGCAAAGTAGACAAGCGTAGAATACAATATACATTTGAGGACTTCGCAATAGAACTAGAAAAAGAAAGAGACTTTGTTCTTTACAACAAGCCTAAGAAAGAGTAATAATTTTCTGTTACACCTACATGTTTAAGTTCAAACAGGTTATGAGATTGCATGGGCTCACAACAGGCCATTGAAAAATTACAGTCATCAAATGAGTCATTAGAAATTACACTAGAACAACTAGGGGAGCAATTTGAAGACCTCCGCTCAGATCCTAGATTTGAAGGATTGGTAGATGATTTAGAGAATCTAGCATTGAATTATCTAAAGACTTGGATTAGTACAAACAATCAAGTTCTTGATTTGCTACAGAAAAAATAATTATTTTCTGTCTGCACAACCGCACTTTACATAAACTACTTTGAATTCACCGTCTGATTTTACATTGTGCGACATTGGTTTTCTGCACTGTTGACATTCAGTAAATCCATGATACTCTTCTACCTTGACAATCTTGTATGCCCAAGATTTTGTTTTTTCATCCCAATAAACTGAATTAATCTCAGTTGGAGCATCCATGGTTTTAGATAATTTTGTTTCTTGTAATAGTTTTCTATACAATAAATTTTTGAAAAAATATGTATAAGCATGCCTTAAAAATAAGGAGTTCATAAGCTCATACTTAAAAACAACTTGTTTGAAAATATAATATTGCAAAAATTATATTTAATTCTCTTTTCTGTGTTGTTTTTTATAGGATTTGACGCAGTCTATGCTTTAGACCCTTTAGAAGAGGAAAAGATTCGTGCAGAGATTGCAAAATTAGAAAAAGAAACAGAACAAATAGAACTTGCTATAGAGGATGCGAAAAAACCTTCAGATTCAAAAGAACCAACTGAATGGGAACAAAGTTTAATTTCTGAAGCAATTACCATTGTAGGTTCAGTTATTGTCATTAGTGCAACAGCAGGATATGCATGGTACAAAGCAAGAATGATAGTTCCTCTAAGTGATCAGGAAAAACTTTTTCGAGAATTTGTAAAAAAGGATTTGAGTAGTCACTACAAAGTAAAATGGGATATTATACGAGATGATGTTTTAGGAATTCTATCATCTGAGAATAAATCTGAAGAAGGCGAACCACAAAAAAGCAAAAATTTTGTCAGTACAGATAACAATGCAAGTTTACTAAATGAGCCTAATGAGGCATTAGAAAAATATTGGAAGATCATTAGCATGAGAAAATTCCCTAAAGAACTATACGATGACATTGAAACTCAACATCTTAAAAATATGAAATCATACATCAAATTATACAATATCAGTTACCTTAAACAACGCAAAGACGAAACAGAGGAAAAATACAAGAAAAGAATTAAAAAATTAGCAGATTCCTTGACACAAACTGTTCACTCTGAATATTTCTTGCTAGTTGCAAAAACACTTCCAAAGTTAGTAACCATTGCAGTTACCATATCCAAGCCTGGAAAATCAGATGATACTTCAAAATGGTTAGAAAATTCGCTTCAAAAGATGAAGTGGTTAATGATCTTAAATGGAATTTCAGAATATGAAGAGACTAAAATTCTCAATTGCATCAGAGATTCAAACTCAATTAAAATCAGATTCTTCAAAATACAAAAAAGCAGCTAAGATGGCAGTGGAGGATCTGCACAATAAAGATATGCTCAGTGAAAAGACAATTAAAGAAATTGAAAAAGTCCTAGACGAATAATTGCCATATTTGGTTCACTTGGTTTCTCGTAATAGTTTTCTATAACCTTCGCACTCTTTGCAGACAGGTTTTCCAATGTACTTTTTGTTGCCCTCTTTGATTTTGAGCTTTCCTTCTACAATCTTGCAAATACAGCATGCTGCCATGGTATTATTCTAAAATTGCAACTAATAAAAATTGGGAATAGATAAATCCAAAGAATGGGATCTAGTGTAATGGGGTACAAATGTGACTTTTGTGGTTCAGCATTTGGAGACAGAATATGTTACTTTTGTGAGAAGAATTGCTGCACAAATTGCATGACAGATGATAGAACTCGTTGCAAGGAATGTTACATTCACAAAAGAAAGCTAACACCGAAACAACTGATTAGAAAAAACAAGGTTGTCTTGATCTTTATTGGATTTTTGTGGTTTTATGCAGTCTTTCCAGGACCTTTCTTGCCTGGTTTGGATCCTGGATTTTACAAGATTTCTTTGGTTGCAGCATTGTTGATTATGATTCCAGTCTGCTTTGCATTGTTTTTCTGGTCGCTAAACCCACCAGTTTCAGATGTAAAGAAGAGAAAAGACTAAAGCTTAAGTGGTATTTTGACTCATTAAAACAAGATTGGCCTACTTTAGATGCGGTGGTAAAGTAGTCAAAAATGAGTTTGGCATTATGGAAAAGTGTGAGTCTTGTCAGAAAGGTGAGATGAGTTTTGAGAAAGCAAATCCTGAACCAAACCCAGATGAAGAAGGAATGTGGGTGTGTAACATTTTGAACATAATCCTTGCTATATAGCAAAATAATAATCAAAAATTAATGGATACTGAAGGGTTAGACGAGTTTATCTATGAATTCCACGAAAGAGTACTTGGGATAAAACCTGAACGCATTGAAACATCTGAAGATGACGAAAGACCAGAGTGGGATTGGATTAGAAGAAGATAGTCTAGATTCTAAAGTAAATTTTTGGAGATTTTGTAAATGACGGATGAACATGATATGTAATAAAGCAGCTACATCAAAATGATGAAAAAATTGATGAGGTATCTAAGATGTTAGTTGTTCTAAAACATAAATACCGAAGTACCAGAGACAAAGTAATTCGAAAAGAAGTCAAAGAAAAGTGGGATATGACACAAAAAAAGATGGATAAACTAGAAAAAAAGCGCCGAGAGATAGTTGAGAAGAAAAATGAGATCGAATTTAAGGGAAAATGGAAAGGTTGGGACGCATATGGGGTAAAATAAAAAATTTGTTCATAATGAAACACTCACGCTTAATATTGAAAGATTAGCATAATTTTCGTTGAAAAACAAGTACAGGAAGCTTTCCGCTGTCATTATTGTGCCATTTGTACTATTCATTGCTGCAAGCTTGGTTAATCAGTCCCTAACTGGAGAAGACTTGGCAACAGGTGAGAAACAGGGAATGACTGCAGAAGAGTGGGGAAACCAAGAGTTTGAGCGAATTGCAACAAACAAGCAGATGATTTCTAGTATCCAGCTGATGCCCACAGGTGTACAGGTTCAGCACTTTGTGTTGCAGATATTGTAACTAGAATTGTTGATGGAGATACAATTTACACAGAAAATTACAAGATTAGACTGTCACTAGTTGATACTCCAGAAGTTGGAGAGCAAGGATATTCCAAAGCTGCAATGTATACTGCTGATATGTGTCCTGAAGGAAGTATAATTACAATTGACCAAGATGATATTCAGATGTATGATCAGTATGATAGATTGCTTGCAAATGTTTACTGTGATGGAAAATCAGTAAATTCAGCTTATTGTATAGCCAGCATGCAGAGTTGTCTGCACGATTCTGCCCAATTAGCGAGTTTGAGGATACAAAATGGACTCAGACCTTTGAATGCAGAGGTTATGAGGGAACATAATCTTTTTTCAAATTAATGATTCTAAATAAATGATGAATCAAAAGATAAAAAATATCATTAATGACTTAAACCCAAAAAATTGTTTGAAAAAATTTCAAATCCATCTCCAAGATATGCATTTAAGCTTGTAGTGATTTGTTATGGAATTACAATTTTGTCGAGTGTGTTTACTCAAGACTTGCCTGAAATTAGTTTTCACAAAGAAGTGTTGTTTGAGATTCCAATTAACATATTCAATTCTACAATCTTTAATCCAATCTTAGAAGAGGTTTTGTTTTTTGGCTTGCCAATTGCTCTTGTTAATAATCCAGTTGTGATTTTAGTTGTAGGATTTTTTTGGCCAATCTTTCATCTTTTTGCGCCACTAAATGTAGAGACATACTCTCTGTCACTAAATGCGTTTATTGCAACTTTGCCAGTCTTGTTTATTTATTTTAAAATTTGGAAGAGCGGTTTAGGTTGGATTTCAATTGTTGTTCATGCTGGGTATAATGTAGTGTCAAGTATTGTAAATTGTAATGATTTGGCTATTTGTTCTCAGTTTAATAACAATAATTTTGATTTTCCAGAATTTCCTATCTTTGTGGGAATCACTGCCATTTCTGTAGTAGTTGTGTACTATTTCCAACGAAGAAAATAAGAAAAAGATTATGTGCAAAGAGTCTTGAAAGAGAGATAGGATTTATCTAAAGCAATAACTTTATCAGAATATGAAAAAAGTATTGTTTTTTTAATTATTGCTATTGCAGTAGTGGGTGTTTCTGTTACATCAATATCTGCACAAACATCTGAGATTCCATCATGGATTAAGATGACTGTATTGTGGTGGGGTCAAGACCAAATTTCAGATGCAGATTTCTTGGCTGCAATGCAGTTTCTAATCAAAGAAGGGATTTTGGTAATTCCTGAAGAGACACAATCACAAATTGATCCTCCATCACTAGAGCTTGATGCAGGACCTAGTGATGATACAGTAGAGTCAGTAACATGTCATGGAGATGCACGTTGTATTACATGTACAGTAACTGAAGTAATTGATGGGGATACCATCAAAGTAGACGGACAATCAATTAGATTTGCACTAGTTGATACACCAAAGATAAAATATGATCGTGGACAGTCTTTGCAATTTGTTGAGCAGGTTTGTCCTGGGGGTTCAACGGTTACAGTTGACCAGGATGATCTACAACTTGAAGACACGTATGGTAGAATTTTAGGAGTGGTTCATTGTAATGATATGAATCTAAACAAAGAGTTACTTGATTCAGGTCTTGGAGACTTGTACTCTGCATTTTGTGACCAAAGTGAATTTTCTACTCATTCATGGGCAATAAAACATGGATGTACTGATGATCAAGAACCCGAATGTCCTTCAGACAAACCACATTATTGGCTGATGGATTTTGTTATGATTATCCTAAAGTTCTAGACAATGGATGTCACAGTCATTATCCATACTTGTGGTCTGACGGTTACTGCTACAGTTCACCAGAACCAGAATATGAAGAACCATTTGCATAATATTCAGGTTGTCCAGTTGGTTATCCTTACATCTGGTCAGACGGTTTGTGTTATGATATTCCAGAACCAGTCTATGAAGAACCAACTCCAAGCTGTGATCCTTCTTATCCAGATGTTTGTATTGTTCCTTATCCACCAGATTTGAATTGTGGAGATATTCCATACAAGAATTTTAGAGTTGTAGGCTCTGATCCACATGGATTTGATGGAGATGGAATTGGTTGTGAATCATAAAATCAATAATTTTACACTCTTTGATCTTTAACGAATTTTGTAACTATTCTTCATGGATGCAAACCATGAGGCATTTTTGTGGATTGTAAAAGAGCAAAAGAGAATTCATGAAGAATATATTCAAAGCATTACTTAGTTACATAGCCTTTTAGTCTTCCAACTAATCTTTCTACTTCCTTATCAGAAAATTCTTCTTTTCTTTTTTGTATCCAAGGTGTTATGCTTATCAAATCTTTTACTGCGACAAACTTGTATGCAGGATTGTATTTCATATTTCCTTGAATAGATAATAAAACACTGGTAACTCTTGGTTTTTTTGGAGTACGCCACGATTGAAGACTAATCCATAATACTCGACCAGCTCTTCTACTTGTTCATGAGGTTCAAGACCACCTTGACTTCTATGTTTGAAGATGTAAGTGTCAGTCCAATTTTTTACTTCAATTAGTATTACTCCTCTTTTTGAAACTACAACAAAGTCCATCTGAGCAGATTTTAGATTCTTTTTTCCATTGTATGTAACATAATGTGGTAATTCTATGTTTAAGCCACACAATATATGATAATTCTCATCTAGTTTTTCAAGCGTATCTAAAACGCGTAATTCTCCTTTTGCGCCAGAATGTAGTGGAGTATTTTTATTTTTTTAATTTTGTTTATTTGTCGTTTTTTATTCCATCTACTAAACCTATTTCTCAATCCTTTGTTTTCAATAGAATTAAACTCATCTCGAAATTTCTGATGAACTCTGTCAATCTGATCAATTGATTCTACTTTATTTGGAAGTTTGTCTAACAGTCTTTTTTCAGTGTCTGCACGACCATAGATTATTACATGATTGTATATCATACCAATGAGTACGTAAAGTGTATGTAATGTGCATGTAAATAATTAGAATTTATTCAAAAATATCATTTGTTGTTCAAATCCCACACAATATTCTTTAGATGTTCATAATATCATATTACATTATAATTTGTCTCTAGAACATATTGAAAGCATAGGATTTTTGGGGATTATACTTGAGATTGTTAGATTTATTCTAATGATCAAATTCTTTGGCAAAAAACCAACTGAAACAGATTGGCAAAATTGGCAGACTAGGAATCTTACAAATAAGGGATTCACAAAATGGGAAGAAAAAGACATCTCATACATAGAAAAAGCACATAATCTGAGAGGCACACAAGATCCTGTTCATCGTAGATTTGTAAGATATTGGGATTTTAGATCAAAATATGTTCCAATAGGGTTTGTGATTTTTGGATTAATTTTACAAGGAATTCAGATGGTATTTGATTGAATTTTGACTAGTTTTTGGATGTTTACGAAATGTGTATGATATGCTAGTAATTTGCTAGTAATGATGTATGTATAATGTATGTAAAAAATTAACAAAAAATCAGAAAAATTACGTAATTTTAAATAAATTTGCTACGAAAGGCCAGGATTCTATAGAATCCAAGGCATATTCATAGTAAGGTAATGAGCATGACTTATAATCAGGTACTCATGTGAATTCGGGGGTTCAAATCCCTCTGCCACCGCTGATGGTAAAATGGAAACAGAATTTGAAATCGAAAAAGAAAACATGGAAGTATTGAAAATTTTAGGATTAACAAATCCTGAAATTAAAGTATTTTTAAAAATACTAATTTCAAAAAGTACTATTCCCATTGAAATTTCAGAGATTAGTGGAATTTCAAAGAATAAAATCTATGGTATTTTTAAAACTCTAGCTGAGAAAGGATTTTTACATAAAAATCCATCAGGATATGAAGTTAATCCTGAATCTTTGAACCGATTGAAATCACAATATGCAGAACTATTTCGTTCATTTAATAATTTTATTGAAAGGATCATTGAGAATTTCCCTGTAACTGATGATGTTGCAGTTAAAAAAATCATGTATGTTTTTAGTGAATTAGGTTATGATGTAGAATTTAGTGATAGAGTAGATAATTCAGTTTTAGAAGATACTCCTTTCAGAGCTAGACATCATAGATTTGAAAATCTTCTAATGCCGTGGTTAATAGTTGGTGCATCTCCAACATCAGGTAGAAAAATTGGAGTTGTAATCACACTATCTAGATTTAGCAGACAAGTACGAGGAGATGCATATTACATGTTAAGGGAATTATCATTAGAATATGAAACAGATGCAATTTTTATTGTAGGTATGGAAAATGTCGATTTGCCAGGAAGGATAAGAAATGAATTTTCGTTTTTTAATATTTTATCAAATTACGATAAAAACATTTTAGAAAAATTAGAAAACTTTGATAGAAGATGGCAACAAACCAAAGAAACTCTTGTTAGACTAGAAAACAAAATTGAAGAGCCATACAAAAGTGCTTCTAGATTAACTACATGGTTATCTACACTTAGATATGAAATTAAAGATTCAGCAAGTAATTCCAACCCATGGTTATTCAAATCTTTTGAAGAAATTGTAGATAGAATTGATGGAGATTTAAAAACAGATACAGATGTTTGTTTGAACCTGAAATTCAATTTTAAAGAAATGCAATCATTGCATCGTCATAACAAAATTATTCCTTCAGAGGAAAAAATCAATTCTTTTACAAATCAAATTGTTACAATCAATCAGGATTTAGAAAGATTAGGTACAGAAACTAGAAAATTATATGATGAAATTGACTCAGTATTTAGAGAGGATATCTATAAGAAATTTGGATATATTGCAAATCCCTTTGTGTTCACAATTCCAGTTGAAAATCACCTAGAAATGGTAAGACAGAAAAAAGCAATGGAACAATTATCAAATTTCATCCATAATATGACTGAAATTGATGAAACAAAAAACGTGACATTTATTGTTGATGAGCCAGGTATGGGAAAAACACACCTTATGAAATACTTTCAAGACAAAATGAATAAGGAAAATTTTGCAAATGCAATAGGTATTTTTATCAGATGTAAGGCAGATACGGATTTACTATCAATATATAGTCAAATTCAACTAGGAGTTTCCCAGTTAGAAGAATCTAATTTAAAAGATGTGTTACTATCAATTTTAAAAGAAAAATCTCAGCCACTAACAGTTAATGAATTGACAGAAATTTTACGAGAAATTTCTTATCACATGTATCAAAAAACTAAGAAACATTTTTTCTTATTTATTGATGAATTTGAAAATATGATTCCTACAACAAATGAATCTAAAACAGCATTACTTCAATTAAGAAATCTAATTCAAACACCACATGTAGGTTTTGTGATTGTTTTAAGAAAAGATTATTGGGAAAAAGATGATTTAGTTCAAAAAACTATTCCAGAAAATACATATCAAATTCTTAAAATTGAAAGATTTGATGAAACGTTGACTAAATTGCTTCTAGAAAAAAGATTAAGAATGTTTAGTCAAATGGGACCATCACAAATATTATTTGATGAAGAATCAATTAAAAAAATTACAGAAAAATCGAAAGGAAATATTCGTCACACCATCACATTAGCTAGAGATGCATTTAGAAAAGATATTCAAAGAGGAGTAAATGTAATTACACCAGAATTACTAATAGAAGATAAACAAACTACATTGCTTGATTAATCAATTACCAGTACATAAGAAAAATTAAAGATTGTCGGTAATCTGTTTAGTAAATTCAGCAGTACTTAAATCTCCACCAATATCTTGGGTTTTGGCACCTGTCTTTACTAAATCAAAGATAGTATTTTCTAATTTCTGGCCAACTTCAACACATTTTGCATCATTGTTCTTAGCACCAAGCCAATCACACATCAATTTTATTGATAACAAAAATGATGATGGGTTTGCAATTCCTTTTCCTGCAATATCAAATGCTGCACCATGAACAGGTTCAAATAATGCAAAATTATCTCCAATGTTGGCAGCTGGCGCCATACCCAATCCACCAACTACTTGACTGGATTCATCTGACAATATATCACCAAACAAGTTCGTAGTAACTACAACATCAAACTCTTGAGGTTGGCGAATCAAGTTCATTGCACATGCATCAACATACATCTCCTCAAATGAAATACCTGAATACTCTGAAGCTACTTTCTTACAGGAATCAGCAAACAAAGAATCTGAAATCCTCATTACATTTTTCTTGTGAACACAAGTTACCTTTTTCTTTCTATCTCTATTCTTTGCAGTCTCAAATGCATAGCGTGCAATTCGTTCAGAAGCCTTCTCTGAAATTATTCTCAAGGCAACTGCTGCACCATCTACTCTAAACTCTTGGCCTGTGTAAAGATCCTCAGTATTTTCTCTAACTATAACCATATCAATATCATCACGCAATGCTGGCATGTGTGGATATGACTTTGCAGGTCTGATATTGGCATACAAGTCAAGCATTCTACGTAACACAACAATAACATCAGCAGCTGATTCTCCAACTGGTGCCTTCATGCAAGCATCAGACGATTTTATCGCATCAACTGTCTCATCAGGTAATGCTTTTCCAGTATCAGCTAATGCTTTATCACCAGCTGATAATTTAGTAACATCAAACTTTACTCCAAGCTTATCATGAATACTATCAAGTACGGATATAGCAGACTCTGATAATTCAGGGCCAATACCATCACCAGTAATTAGTGAGATTTTGTACATGATGGTATAATACAGAAAGGATTAATGAGTTAATCGATATAGTCGAGTATCCATGAATTTTATCACAAAAAAGGTCCTAGAAATGCAACACAAGAGCTTGATGACTCTAAAAAGAGATTGAATCAGCACTTGGAGAAAAGAGAATCTTTGCTAAACTCCAACTCTGATTCCAAAAAAGAGCTTGAAAAGATAGAAAAGTATATTGAAATTTAGAAGAAAAATATTCAAAAAATAGAAAAAGAGATCAAAAAGATAGAAGACAAAGAACTTGAATCCTAAACTCTTATTGGCGTTTGAACTAAGTTATAATCATGGCACGAAAGAAAAAGGAACTAAAAAAACGAGAGAATCTACAGTGTCATTGGCATTGTCCTTGTGAAGATTGTCAAAATGATGAAAATCAGAATTATTACTAAAGATGATAGATGAGTCAAAACTAGTACTTATAATTTTTAGAAAAATGTTATAACTAATGTAAATTATGAAATTATGATGAAAATACTTTATTTTTTATCATAACTCCTCTTTTTCTAATTGATTATGCATTTGCACAAGGGACCGGTACTGGGTTATAAGTAGTTTAGAGATACTAGTCGTTATTGCAGGATTTTCTGGAATAGGAACACTGGGTTGGGGAATTTATCAGTATAGACAGATGAGATTAGATAAAAGAAAAGAACTTTTCATAAATCTTACAAAGGAATTTGATTCGGCCAAAGAACTTGTTCCAGCTAAGAAAATTTTAGATACATGGGCAATTGCATATGCTAAAGACAAAGGGTTACGAGCAGCTGTTAAAGGACAATTTTCAATAATCAATATTGATTGGATTTTATCAAAAGGATTTAACCACCGTAAAGCGTTAGAAGAAAATTACGACTTTAAAGGGTTAGATGAGGGTGACCTAGATGATGCTTGGTTGCAACTAAGAGATAGTTTTGATGCGCTGTTTGATTTTTTTGAAAAATTAGTATATTTTCAAAAAAATAATAGAATCACCAATAAGGAGATGGCTTATTTTGAATATTACCTCGAATTAGCCAAAAATGAACCAAAAATTATCACTTTTTTGGACACGTATGATTTTACATGGCATAAAGTTTTGAAGTATGAGATAACATCAAAGAAGAAAAAGTCTGAATCAGATTAGAATTTTTAGCTAACCTGTTTTTCTTGATGAGTCTTCTTTAACATGAGACGATTAATTGCATCAATTACTGCTCGAACAGATGTAGTTACAATGTCTTCACCTACAGATTTTGAGGAGACCTTGTTTCCTAATGCATCTTCAACTTTTACAGTTACTTCACATAATGCTGAAGAACCACCTGAAATGGATGCCAATCCATAGTCTTTGATTCTAATTTCAGAAAGCTTGCCAATAATTTTCTGAATGGCATTAAGTGCTGCATCAACTGGGCCGACTCCATAGTCAGTTCCAACATGATCCTCACCATTTACATTTAATTTTACAAATGCATAAGGCATCGTTCCAATACCAGTAGATACTGAGAATCCAGTCAACTGGACAATTTTTTGCAAGTCCTTGTCACCCATTACTTCAGATGCAAGAGATAGCAATTCAACATCAGTGAGTTGCTTTCCTTGGTCACCAATTACTTTGACTTTATCTAAGATTTGTTGTGATTGTTCATCTGTTGGTTTTACTCCATATTCAGCTAGCATTGCATTCATTCCGTGAACTCCTGCATGCTTTCCTACTTGCAACCAACGTTTTCTTCCAACTAAATCAGGACTGATTGGCTCGTATGTGAGAGGATTACTCAATACACCATGTGTGTGGATTCCTGATTCGTGACCAAATGCATTAGCACCAACTATTGCTTTGTTTGGTTGGACAATAATTCCTACAGTCTTTGAAATGAAACGTGAAGTATCATAGATTAATTCAGAGTTGATGTTGGTTTCGTATTTTTGCTCATATGGTAAACATTTGAGTGCCATAGAGAGCTCTTCAAGTGATGCGTTACCTGCTCTTTCACCAATTCCGTTAATTGTAACATGAGCACATGCAGCTCCTGCATGAATTCCTGCCAATGAATTTGCAACAGCTAAACCAAAGTCATTGTGACAGTGAACACTAACTGGAAGTCCTATGGCTTCAACTGTATCTTTAGTAATTTGTGCCATGTATTCAGGAGTTGAATATCCAACAGTATCAGGAATGTTTACTCTATCAGCTCCTGCTTTTGCAACTTCACCAAAGACTTTTTTCAAGAATTCTCTGTCAGTACGAGATGCATCTTCTGCACTAAATTCAACTTGTAATCCATGTGACTTGCCATACTCCACAGCTTCAATTGCTTTTTCAAGTGCTTGTTCACGACTCATCTGGAGTTTGTGTTCCAAGTGAATATCAGAAGTTGCAATGAAAGTATGGACATACTTGAGTCCTGCATCAATTGCAGCATCAATGTCTTTTGTAATGGTTCTACACAATCCTGCAATCTCACATGACAATCCTGCACCAGTAATCATTTTTACTGCTTGCAATTCACCGTCTGAAATTACTGGAAAGCCAGCTTCGATTGCATCAACTCCTAATTCATCAAGTTTTTTTGCAATTGCTAATTTTTGTTCTGGAGATAGTGATACACCAATTGTTTGTTCTCCATCACGAAGTGTAGTATCAAAAATTCTAACATTTGTCATCAAGAACCACTCCTTTGCAATGCGGCAACGCCGGTTCTTGCAACATCAATGATTCCAAATGGCTTTGCCAATTCCTCAAATGTTTTGATTTGGTCTGGTGTTGCAGTAAGCTCTACCATGATAGAGTCCTTTTTGACATCGTGAACCTTACCACCATATGCATTTGCCAACTCGTTAATCTTCATGCTATCATTAGCATTACTGAGTTTTATCTTAAAAATACTGAGCTCACGATAAACTGTCTTGTGCTCATCAAGATGTTTGACCTCTACAGTATCAATCATCTTGTCAAGTTGCTTTACAATCTGGTTTATCTGACGCTCATCACCATACGTGGTAATAGTCACCTTGGAATAGTCAGGATTCTCCATGACGCCTACTGAGATACTATCGATGTTAAAGTTACGAGAACGAAATAGATGAGTTACCTTAAAGAGGATTCCCGGTTTGTTTTCAACTACTAGAGAAAGAATTGCCCACATGTTTCCTCACTATGATGGTAATATCATATCCGTCAATGGAGTTCCAGGAGCTACAAATGGTAACACGTCTTCTTCAGGATCAATTGGAATGTCAATTACAGTTGCAACATCTGAACTTAATGCAGTCTTGATTGCCTTGTCTAATTCATCCATTGATTGTGCTCTAATTCCTTGAGCTCCGTATGATTCAGCTAATTTTACATAATCAGGACATTTTCCTTGGTCTACTCCAATCATTCTTCTCTCATAGAATGTTCTTTGCCATTGAGCTACCATTCCTAATGTAAAGTTGTTAATCAAAAATACAATTACAGGAATGTCTTCTAAAACGGCAGTTGCAAGAGAGTTTTCTGTCATGTTGAAGCTTCCATCACCTGCAATATCGACTACAGGTACATCTGGCCTTGCAACTTTGGCACCTATTGCTGCTGGGAATCCCCAACCCATAGTACCAAGTCCAGTTGAGCTAAAGAAAGTTCCTGGTTGGATAACATCATAAAATAATGATGCCCACATTTGGTGTTGTCCTACTTCAGTTGTAATGATTGATTCAGGGGGAAGTAATTCACGAAGTTTACGTAAGATTTTAGCAGCACTCATCTCTCCTGGATGAATCTTCAAGTTTTCTTTCCAGTATGCTTTAGTTTCTTTAACGTGTTTTAACCAAGGAGTGTCTCCGGATTGTTTAATTTTTCTTTGCAAAAGTAACTTTACCATAATACGTAATGATGCACGAACATCTCCAACTACTGCAACTTGTGTTGTTTGATTCTTGCCAATCTCTGCAGGGTCTACATCCATGTGAATAATTTTGAGTCTCTTCTCAAAGTCTTCAAAGGTTCCAACAGAACGGTCAGAGAATCTTGTACCTATTGCCAATACACAGTCAGCTTCTGCCATCATCTTGTTTGCTTCTGCATGTCCATGCATTCCAATTGGTCCTAATGATAATGGATGGTTCTCTGGAAATGCGCCTTTGCCTTTGAATGTAGTAACTACTGGAATCATTAATGTTTCAGCTATTGCTTGCAATTCAGCAAATGCTGATGAAATGATTGTTCCACCACCAGCAAGAATTATTGGTTTATGTGAATGAAGTAACATGTCAATTGCTTTTTCAACATTAACAATATCAGGATCATGCCATGGATGATATCCTTGAATCTTGAATTCATCAGGAAATACCATTTCAGCTTGACAGGTTTGAACATTTTTTGGAATGTCAATTAACACGGGTCCTGGACGTCCGGTTTCAGCAATAAAGAATCCTTTCTTTACAACTTCAGGAATTTCTTCTGCAGTTCTTGGTTGATATGCATACTTTACAACAGGATTTGCCATGCCGATGATATCAGATTCTTGGAATGCATCTTTTCCAATCATTGCAACTGGTACTTGTCCTGTTACTGCAATCATTGGTGCAGAGTCAGCTTGCGCTGTTGCAATACCAGTCAAGATGTTAGTAGCTCCAGGTCCTGATGTTGCAAAGCATATACCAGGTTTTCTTGAAACTCTACCAAAGCCATCTGCCATATGAGCTGCAGATTGCTCGTGTCTTACCAAGATGTGTCTAATGTCACATCTGGCAAACTCGTCATATATTGGAAGATTCGCACCTCCCGGTAAGCCAAATACTTGTTTGACGCCTTCTCTTTCCATTGCCTCCATCAAGGCTTTGGCGCCAGACATTGTTTCCAATTTTTTATTCATTTTATTCATCAATTCAATTACTCCTCAATTTTAATGTGTTAAAAATTAGAGCACACTTTACAGTAGTACAACTAGCAAGACGTTGCTATATTTTCCGTTAATCTCTGTGCTCATTGAAATCAAAAAATAAACAAGATTATTCCTAATAAAGATTCTCAGAAAAATCACCGTTGGTTTGAGCCCAATACAAAGACTTTAACTAATAATTTTGGTTCTTCAAGACTGTTTGTCTGACAGCGAAGAAATCATCAAAGTAATTGAGACTCTTTTTGAAGATGGAATCTCAAAAGACATGACAACACTAAGAGATATTCACCTAAACGATCCAAAGTTTTCAAGCTTTAGTGATCTGCCACCTTATGATCTCAAAGACTATCAAACAACAATTGAATTAGAAGAGCTACGTTTTGTTAGCATTTCAGATTATACTTATGAAATAAAACATCCAAAGATTAGCATCTTTGGCGAAACGGCAGTAGTTGCAATGGAACTAAATCAAAAAGGAATGCTAATAGATAACAAAGTGTTCACAGGTGAGCATATATCAATCCAAGGAAGGGCAACGTTTGTTCTAGTAAAGCACCCAACATGGAAGATTGCACATATTCATCTATCTAAAATTGAAGGATGATTATTTCTTTTTAGGTTTGTTTTCTGGTTTTTTGTTTTGAGGTTTGTTGTTTTTTGATTTTTTAGACTTGTTTGGTTTGGATTTTTTCTTTGGGGATTCTTTTACTAATTTTTGATATAGTTTGTATGCTTGATCAACATTTGCGCTTCCATGAACGATAGAACGGACGGCTCTAATCATGGCAACGGGATGTTCTGATTGCCAGATGTTTCGTCCCATATCTACACCAACTGCGCCACCCTTGATGGAGTTGTAAGTTAGTTGTAATGCATCACGTTCAGGAATCTTCTTTCCTCCTGCAACAATTATTGGAACAGGACAGGATTCTACAACTTTTTCAAAGTTTTCACAATAGTATGTTTTTACAATGTGAGCTCCTTGTTCTGCTGCAATTCTGCATGCAAGTGAAAGATATCTTGCATCTTTTCCTAGTTCTTTTCCAACTGCAGTTACTGCTAAAACTGGCAAGTCATATTTCTGAGCTTCACCAACTAATTTTCCTAAATTAACTATAGTTTGATATTCATACTTAGAGCCAACAAAGATTGACATTGCAAGTGCGCTGGCATTTAGTCTAATTGCATCTTCAATTGAAACGGTAATGTCTTCTTGGGACAAGTCTTCACCAATAATGCTTGAACCGCCTGAAACTCGCAACACCATTGGGGTAGTAGTAGATGTTGGAACTGATGTTCTTTGAACTCCTCTTGTTAGCATCAAAGAGTCACAATGTTTGAGTAATGGTGCAATTACCTTCTTTGGATTCTCTAGTTTCTCAGTGGGACCTAAGAAATATCCGTGGTCAACTGCTAACATTAGTGCACGATTATTTTGTGGTTTGATTATTTGTGCGAGTCTGTTTTGTAAACCCCAATCCATTTTACTTCGATTTCAAAAAATAGCCAAGCCTTTGATAAGCCTTTCTTATTTTGTTATGATTATCTTCATTGCATTCTCACCACTGCGTGCATGATCAAATGCCTTTTGAGAATCAACAATTGGATAAGTGTGAGTGATTAGTTGCTTGACATCAATTTTTCCAGACTCTATTAACTCCAAGGCTTCTTTGGTATCTTTGTCTGAAGCTGCATAACTTGTAACTAGAGTAATCTCTTTAGAGTAAATCTTACTCATATCCAAGTCCATTGTAGCGCCTTTTGATGGAACTCCAAACATCATTACTGCACCTCCTTTTCTTACCATCTCAATTGCATCATCCAATGCCTTAAGACTGCTAGTTGCAACGATGGCAACATCAACTCCTCTACCTTCTGTTTGATCTAGAATCTTTTGTTGCCTTGTGTCATCAGTAGAGTTAATGGACTCTGCAATGTTGAATTTTTTTGCAAAGTCCAATCTAAAGTCATTTACATCAAAGCAAAATATCTTGGAGAAGTTTTTTGCCTGTGCAAGCATCACATGCATCATTCCAGTAGGACCAACACCAAATATTGCAGCAGAGTCACCTTCTTGATAATCAAATTTAGTCCATGCCCTGGTACAGCATGCAAGTGGTTCTATCATTGCAGCTTCTTCAAAGGATAATGAATCTGAAATCTTCAAGATACCACCGTGATTAACATTCCATTCAGGAACTACATATTCTTCAGACAATCCACATGGAAAAAGGTTAGTCTCATAATATTTTGGACACATTGTCTCGTTTCCATGATTACACAAATAGCAATCATAGCATGGGACATGGTGATGTGTAAAGACACGGTCTCCTTTTTGAAATTCAGTTACGTTTGCTCCAACATCAATTATAATACCTGCTGGTTCATGTCCTAGTCTCATGGAAGGTTGTCCGTATTGCCCAAATACTTTTTCCAAGTCAGAACCACAAATACCGCAAGCATTCATCTGAACTAGAATGTCACCATCACCCAAAGATGGTTTGTCAGTTTCATCGACAGAAATTACAGATGGCTCTTTAACAGATGCAGTCTTCATGTCAAAACAATAGATTATTCATTATAAGTAGATTAAATCATACACCAAGAATCTTCTTGAGCATAACTCTGTAATCAACTTCGGTCTTTTCACTTCCGGTTGTAGGTAATGCAAAGACAAGTGAATCGTTCTCTGCTCTAAGTGCAGTTAGTTCGTCATTGATTTCTTGTGTGATATCATCACTAACTAGAACCAAACCAGTATCAGAGTCATCAGTTAGTTTCTTGATTTCTTCTAATGCTTGTTGAGGAGTCTCTGAGATTACACCTGAAACTCCAGCTAGTTGAAAACTAGTTACAAAGGATTTGCTTCCAACAGTGTAGATTTTCATAGTTGAAATTTTTTCCCATTCTAATTTAACCCTTTTTGGCCAGAGTCAGATCAGCAAGGTTGATTTAGTTTGAAAAATGAGGAAATTCATGGCAGAAATTGACACAAGTAAAGATGTCTACCTTTTCTTACATGGTAAAATAGATCTCAGAGAAAAAGCAATGAATGCTCTTACTGCAAAGGGATTCTCTGCTGACAAGGTAACTATGGCAGCACCAACCAAGGTTGGAAACGTAGGTGATTACATGGCAATGCTATGGATGCCACCAAACCCAGACCACATCAAGCTTCAACAGATTACCAAAGTCGAAGAAGTTGAACCAGAAGGAATGATTGGTTTGTGGAAAGGCGTTTCACAAGATGATATTGAGACTCTACCACTTTAGCTGAATCCAGCTCCAAACTCGCCGCTTTTTTCTAAAATATCTCCAGACTCTGTTGTCTTGAGTTTTCTGTACAGTAGCGTTTCATAGACTAGCGTCATTGCATCCTCATCTTCAAGACCACAGTCTTCTTTGATTTGATCTCTGTACTTTGTTAGCTTAGAGTCGTCATCTTCATCTAATGGTAGATTATCATGAACCATTAGGTTTGCAATCTTTTCAATTTCAGAGTTGCGTTGTGCTTCATCCATAATTTTGAATGAAATTTCTGGTTATTAACACATTCGAATAAAAAATTCTTACAAATCAGAAACAAGTCCAGAGATAAAATTGGAATATTCATCATCTGAAAACGTAATCTTTTCAAAGTTGTTTTCTTTTTGGGCCAATTCTGCAGACTCTACATGATAACAAACATCTTTTCCATTTAGTTTGCCAAAGTAAAATCCCGGACATGAACAATATCTTCCAACAGGATCAACCCAGTACTCTTGTCCTTTACCAACAACTGTCCAAATCTTTCTTTGACTGGGCTCAAAAACATGTAATTTCACACGCTTTTCAGAAACTACTGATTCAACTCTTTCAGAATCTGCGTTCACAAGGATTTAATCAGATACCATAGGTATAACTTTGATGCTACAAACTAGATTGATTCCATCAAAACCTGCATTGGTTTTAGATGGTGAGAAAAAGTACTTGGTGATTACTGACATTCACATTGGTTTTGAGAGTAATATGGCATCAAACGAAATCTTCATAGGTAAAAACTCTACAATTAATGAAACCATATCAGAAATAGAGGAAATGATTTGTTCAGAAAATCCTGATTCATTGATTTTGCTAGGAGATGTAAAGTCTAGCATTAAGAGTATCTCAAAAAGTGAGTGGGATGAGGTTCCTATGTTTTTTGAAAAACTTTCTTCAAAGTGTGATGTAATACTTGTTCCTGGAAATCACGATGCAAACATTCAGAGATTGGTTCCAGATAAGATCTCAATGATTAGCTCAACTGGAATGGTTGAAGAAAATGTTTTACTAACACATGGACACACCATGCCATCAGAAAACTTTTCACATGTAGACAAAATTATCATGGGACATGTACATCCTGTATTTTTTCAAGAAGATTCTGTAATTAATGGACAAAGAGTCTGGGTATCACTCAAAACTGAAAAAGAAAACATCTTTCCAAACAAGTCTGGAGAGATTAAAATTACAATAATTCCTTCTTTTAACAAGTACTTTTATGCAACTCACAGAAGGCAGTACAAAAAATCAATCTCACCAATTATTGACAAGATAAAATCAGTATCAAAAGCAAGAATAGTAACACTAGACGGAACTATTATTGGAAACGAGTCAATTATTGAACAAGTAATCTAGTCTTCTTGTTCTGATCTTTTCTTTTTGATCATCTCTACTATTCTCCCCTTTGCATAGTCGATTCCATGCTCATTTTTCATGTGCTCCCAATAATCAACAACCACATTTTCAATGGAATTGTTTATCACATAAGAGCAGTCGTAACCGTAGTCACCACATCTAATGTTTGCCATATTCTCTCAATCTAGGCGTGGAATAAAAGTACCATCCTAGTAAAACTAAACATATGTTTAGAATATGTTCATAATGTAATCACATATGCAGATCTGAGTTTTGTTGAAAACCTAACTACAAATAGCATTATTTTCAAAAAGGATCAATGAGAAAAATCCTTCTTTATGTCTCAATAGGATTTTTGGTACTCTTTGTTTATTCTACAATTATTGTTTCATTGTTTGAGGATTATGAGATGCCTGGAATTCCAGGGGGAATTGCATCAAAGACTATTCTCATGCTGTTTTTTAGCTTGTTTCATGCATGGTATCTGATTGGATGGAAAAAAACTTTGGTCTTTTTTGTAATAACTGCAGGAATCTCTTGGGGATACGAGCATGTTGGAGTTGGAACTAGTCTAATTTATGGACAATATCATTATACAGATTACCTTGGAGAAAAGTTAGGACATGTTCCAATAATTATTCCACTTGCATGGTTTATGATGATTTATCCAAGTTACATCATTGCAAATATGATATTCTCTGGAAAAGCAATTTCGATTCAAAGCAAGTTTTCTAGAATTATTTTGTTAGCATTGCTTAGTGTTGTAATAATGACTGCGTGGGATTTTGTTATAGACCCATATCTTTCAGGACCAACTATAGAAGCTTGGGTTTAGGAGACAGGTGGAGCATACTTTGATATTCCAATTCACAACTTCTTTGGATGGATACTAATAACGTTTACTGTTTATCTTCTGTATAGGATCTTTGAGACAAAAACAAAACCAATTGAGATTAAATTTTCAAACTCTGTTTTGGTTTTGCCAGTGTTGGCATATGGTTTGATGTTGATTGCAAATCTTATGCCTGGAGAACCACCAGAGATATGATGATTGGACCAATAGTCATGGGAATTCCA
Source organism: Candidatus Nitrosopumilus sp. (assembly GCA_965215075.1). GTDB lineage: Archaea > Thermoproteota > Nitrososphaeria > Nitrososphaerales > Nitrosopumilaceae > Nitrosopumilus. The sequence goes on along the minus strand of OZ244033.1, from coordinate 846,607 downwards.
ATTGCAATAGCGTTGATTCGATTTAGGAAAAATTCAGTCTAATTTTGTGACAAAGGTGCCTTTGTGCGCACAGTTTGGGCATCTTTGGGATTTTGTCCACATTTTGACTGATTCAGAATAGGCAATCTGCATCTCAAAAGAATGTCCGCAGTTTTGGCAAACAATATTTGCAGAATAGCTATTTTTGCTCCAACCTCTCCAGGTTCTCTTGAAAACTTTGAGATTAGATCACGTCTTTTCTCAGAGATTCTGTAAAGTGTCAAATCATGAAATCCAGGTTTGTCATCAAAGAGAATTCTTTGAACCAAACCGTTCTCATCTAAGAATACCAGAATATCTTTTAGTTTAAATTCAGGAATCTTGGTTTTGACAAAGTGTTTCTTTACGCCGTCTTTGAGATGAATATAACGAATTCCATCTGCATTAAATTTCTCAATCCTACTTAGAACTTCATCGAGTTCATCATCTGAGAATTTCTTTGCCATAATTAGAAAATAATATGCTTGTGTTTATGTTTTTTAGAAAAGCATAGGACATTATTTAGGATACAAATCAAGCCATAAAGGAAATGGATCGTTGTTGTTTGAAATTGCCTTTCTAGTAACTTCTACGAGGTTTGGGTATTCATTTCTTGCATCTTGTAGGATGTTGTCTTCTTTCCATTGTAAAAGCTTCAGACCATATGCAAGCTCTGACGCAAAATACTTTATCGTAATATCATCTATTGATTGTCTATTTCTTAGAAAACACATATTCTCTAAGACATTAAGATAGTTGTTTACATATCGTTCAACTTGTTTTTTTTTTTCTGCTCCTGAGAGATTAGATTCCTCTTCAAGGATTATTTCTCGTTCTTTTATCTTTGTGAGCTCGTCTTCAAACGTTTGTGTAAGTTTAATTACATTTTCATCTTCTGGTAATAACTCATACGCACACATTCTAGAGGGAAGATTTTCATCAGTTGGTTTTAGGTGGTTATCTTTACAATACTTGGTAATCTCAGGCCAAGTTTTTGCAGCATACCTTTCTCCCTTACTACGAATATTATGTATATCATATCAATTCCTTACGCTCAAACCTTGAACAATATCGACATCAAAAAATTTTGCAATGTCTTTTGGAATTCTCTTAGTACGACGCAAAAACGCCACACGTTCTACCATGTTTAGATAGTTTTCTGCATAGTCGATACATTTTCTTTTTGTTGTTAACTTGTCTTCTTTTTCCATCTGCCGTTGAAGGTCTTCTCCTAGTTTTTGCAAAAACTCGAGGTGTTTTGTCTTTGTATTTTGGCGCATCTTTATTGCTTCAATTATCCCAGTAGTTATCAAACCGCCAACTGCAGCAAGTGCTGCAATGAATGTTGCAGTTGGAATGTCAATCATGATATATGGTTTAGATTAGTTGGAAATAAGATTTAAGATCTTCACACAATGGGATCATAAGGCTCAATTGGATCTTTGGTTGTTTCATTGTCTTTGAGCCATTCTAGTGTCTTTACAAACGAATCAGCTAATTCTAGTGTTGTCAATACAGGAATTCCTAGCTCCAATGACTTTCTCCTGATTTGATATTCATCATCAAGCATTCCGACATATTTTTCCAAAGATAGGGTACTTGGAATATTTATGATAAAGTCAATCTTTTTCTCGTAGAGTAGATCAGAGATGTTTGGTTTACGTTCTGGTTCTGAAATTTTGTGTACAATCTCAATGTCACCAACCTTTTCTTCAAAGAACTCAGCGGTATGCTCTGTTGCCAAAATCTTGAATCCTAGAGACTTGAGCTTTGCAATAGTTGGCAATAGTTTTTCTTTGTTTGTTGCACCACCAACTGTTACTAGAGCAGTTCCCGCATCAGGAAGATTGTATCCAACTGAAGTTAATCCCTTTGATAGTGCATCATAGAAACTATTTCCAAAGCAGGCAGCCTCTCCAGTTGACTGCATCTCAACTCCTAGTGCAATGTCTGCACCATCAAGTTGCATGAATGAGAACTGAGGTACCTTGATTCCATAGTTGTGAATCTTTTGCCATTTGTTTTCAGGGATTTTAGGCAGAGGTTTGTCCAAAATAGCCTTGGCAGCAAGTGAAATCAGGTTTGTTTTGACCAACTTTGATACAAATGGCATAGAACGTGATGCTCTGATGTTAAGCTCAATTACATAGACGTGATTATCATGAATCAAAAATTGCAGATTAAACGGACCTTTAACATTAAAGGTCAACGCAATTTTTTTTGTGTAATCATTTATGGTTTCAATAATTTTGTTGTTTAATCTCCATGGGGGAATACACATCATTGCATCACCAGAGTGAACACCAGCTGAATCAATGTGTTCAACTATTGCGCCAATGACAACTTCTTTTCCGTTACTGATTCCATCAACGTCTACTTCAAGTGAGTTTAGCATGAATTTTGAGATTACAACTGGATGATCAGGGGAGACATCTGTTGCTTCTTTGACATATGTTTTTAATTCATCTTGTGACCAAACAACTTTCATTGCAGCACCAGACAAAACATATGATGGTCTAACAATTACTGGAAAGCCTACTTCTTGTGCAAAGTTCTTTGCTTCATTGAGATTTGAAAATGCTTGCCACTTTGGTTGCTGAATGTGGAGTTTGTCAAGCTCTGCACTAAACTTTGAACGGTCTTCGGCCCTATCAACATCAACTGCACTTGTTCCCATGATGTTGATTCCATGTTGTGCAAGTCCTGGTGTTAGATTGTTTGCAGTCTGGCCGCCAACACAAGTGATAACGCCTTTTGGATTCTCAAATTCTGTAATGTCAAGTAGTCTTTCTTGGGTTAGTTCCTCAAAGTATAATCGGGTACAGATATCATAGTCTGTTGATACTGTTTCAGGATTGCAGTTTACAACTGATACATTTTTCTCGCCATTTTCTTGCAGACCCCAAACCATGTTGACAGTTCCCCAATCAAACTCTACACTACTTCCAATTCTGTATGGGCCAGCACCAACTACGACAATTCCTTTCTCGTCTTTGTCTACTTGGATATCATGAGAGTGCCCACCATAGGTCAAATAGAGATAGTTTGTTACTGCAGGCCATTCAGCAGCCAGAGTATCAATCTGTTTTACAGCAGGAATCACGCCTAGATCTTTCCGTATTTTACGCACCTCATCAGGAGTTTTCTCCTTTACTCGAGCAATCTGCTTGTCTGAAAAGCCCATCTTCTTTGCATCCCACATCATTGATTCATCGAGTTCAGATTCCTTGAGCTTTGATTCTGTATCTACAATGTTTTGTATCTTTTCGATAAACCAAGGATCAATTGCAGATAGTTTGTAGATTCTCTCAACTGAAATTCCCATCTTTAGTGCAATTGCAACATTGTATAGTATTTGATCATCATGGTGTGAAAGTTTGTAATCAATCTCTTCTTCTGTGTATGTTTTACCATTTGCACGATTCAAAAATAGTCCGTCGTTTCCAATGTCTAACATCCTGATTGCCTTTTGCAATGATTCCTCAAATGTACGGCCTACTGCCATGACTTCTCCAACTGATTTCATTGTGACACCAAGTTTACGATTAACTAGTTCAAACTTTGAAAAGTCCCATCGTGGATGTTTGCACACAACATAATCAAGGGATGGTTCAAAGCATGCAGTTGTACTTTTTGTGATACGGTTTACTAATTCAGACAAGTTGTAACCAAGGCCAATCTTTGCAGACATGTATGCAAGTGGGTAACCAGTTGCCTTGCTTGCAAGGGCCGAAGAACGTGAAAGACGTGGATTGATTTCAATTGCAACATATCTATCTGAATCAGCATCTAATGCATACTGGATATTACATTCACCAACTATTCCAACATGTTTTGTTGCACGAAGTGCAGCTGAACGCAACATGTGGTATTCATTATTATCAATTGTTTGTGATGGTGCAACTACAATGTTATCACCAGTGTGAACTTTCATAGAAAGCACATTTTCCATGTTACAGACAATTACGTTATTGCCATCATAGTCTTGCATTACCTCATACTCGATTTGTTTCCAGTGACCAATGTACTCTTCAATTAAGACTTGACCTACAAGACTTGCCTTTATGCCACGTTCTACAATTTCGTGTAATTCAATTTCATTGTGAGCAATTCCCCCACCACGTCCACCAAGGGTATAGGCTACTCGAATTATGACAGGATAGGAGAGTTCTTCTGCTACTTTTTTTGCATCCTCAAAGTTAGTCACAGTCTTGCTTTTGAGCACAGATACGCCTGCCTCAGTCATCTGATCCTTGAAAAGCTGCCTATCTTCGGTGTTTTTGATACCTTGAATTTGGGTTCCAAGAACACTAACACTGTATTTTTTGAGGATTCCAGCATCTTCTAGTTTGACACCACAATTAAGGGCAGTCTGTCCACCATATGCCAACATGATTCCATCAGGTCTTTCTTTTTCAACTATTGATTCGACATACTTTGGAGTTACTGGCAAAAGATACACTTGGTCTGCAAATCTTGTGTCAGTTTGGATAGTTGCAATGTTTGGATTGATTAGGACACTTTTGAGTCCGTCTTCATGAATTGCTTTAAGACACTGACTACCTGAATAATCAAACTCCCCAGCTTCACCAATCTTGATTGCACCACTACCAAGTACAAGAATTTTCTTTAGCGATTCGTTTTTTGGCATCTTCTTACTTCTCCATTAATTTTTTTAGTTCTTCAAAGACGTACTTGCAATCAAAAGGACCAGGGGCAGCTTCGGGATGAAACTGTACTGCAATACAATTTTGTTTTTTGTGTTTTATTCCTTCTACTGTTTTGTCATCAGTATTTGTAAACCATAATTTAAAATCAGATTTTTCTAAAGATTCAGGTTTTATTCCGTAACCATGATTCTGGCTAGTAACATATACTTGATTTGTTTCTAAATTAACACAAGGTTTGTTTTGTCCACGGTGTCCATACTTTAGCTTGTAAGTTTCAGTATTTCCAGCAATTCCAATAATTTGTGCACCCAAACAAATGCCTAACGTTGGAACATTATTTTCAATTAATTTTTTAGTTGTGTCAATTGTTGCAGGACAGTTTTGTGGGTCACCAGGTCCACTGCTTAGAACAACTCCTTTTGGATTGTAAGACATTATTTTTTCATATGGAGTATCCCATGGAACAACTATTGCCTTGTATCCAAGTTCTCTGACATTTCGAATTATAGCATTTTTTGCACCAGTATCAATTATGACAACTGATTCAGAATCATCGCCATAGATTTTTTCCTCTTTTGTTGAAGCTGAATCCATGAATTTCTCAGAGTTGTAATCAGTTGCTGCTTTCAATTCTTGCTTGACTTTTTCTACATCAATTTCTTCATCAGAAACTACAAGTGCGGCCATCATAACGCCACTACTTCGAAGTTTCTTGGTTATTGCTCTGGTATCGATTCCAGAGATTCCAGGCACCTTTTCGTTGTGCATCCACTCATCAAGAGTCATCTTGAGATTCCAATGGCTTGCAGTAAGAGATAGTTCATGAACGACAAGACCGCGGATTTGCATGACATCAGACTCAAAGAACTTTGAGATGCCATCTTCATCTACTTCTTCTGGATCGGGCACTCCATAGTTTCCAACAAGAGGATAGGTTAGTGTAAGAATTTGGCCATTGTAAGAAGGATCAGTTAGTGCTTCAGTGTATCCCACCATTCCAGTGTTGAATACAATTTCACCAAAAGCAGTAGTAGAATAACCAAAACCTTGGCCATCAAGAACAGTACCATCATCAAAGATCAGCTTTCCATGCTTGTTTGCGTGGATTGATTTCTTTGTGGCTATTGTGACCCTCAGAAAATCCGTGATATTCTGAATTTAAGTTTTCGGATCATGAAAGAAAATGTTTTGATCGATCTTATTTTTGAAATTTGAAAAAATGGTCCAACAAAGATGTTATCCATAAATTCAGATGCGCCATAAAGGAGAACAAATCCAACAAACGAGAAAATTATCGTATACATTACTAATGAGAAAAGCCGATGGGTTCTTCTTCGAGGGTATAATCTCATTATTATTAATACCACAAAATATCATTAAACTTGATGTTGTTTGTTCTTGAGCAACAGAAGAAAAACTCATCAAATGTGACAAAAATTGGCGGATTCTATTATCATAGAATCAACTTGCGCACATATATGAATCTCATATTTGATGCAAATACGAACAATGACAAACAGGATCAAGTGTCCTTACTGTGACAAGCATCTGTCTAGCAAGGCATACTTGGAAAGACATATTCGAACTATACACAAATCTAAGAAATGAATGATGTTTGAAATCTAGAGAGCTTGGAACTCTTCGCTCCACTTGTGATAGGCGCGAATCATTTCAGATGATACACTGGGCTTTCTTCTTGCCATAATATCTTTGAAATCAGAAGTGGTAAGTTCTCTTGGCTGTACTGGTTCTTCGCCTTCAACTGGTTCATGATAGTCGGGTGATTTGAAAATTTCATGAACTGTCTTGATTTGTGCTGATTGACAGATGTCTTTGATGTCACTTGCACTGTATCCATCAAATAATTTTGCAAGAGATGCTGAATTGACTCGGTAATCTTTTCTTAGAGGAGCAGTGTATTGCTCAAAGAGATTTTGTCTTGCCTCTAGTGTTGGCAGTGAAACATAGATTCTCTTTTGGAATCTTCTCAAAAATGGCCAGTCAAGACTCCATGGTTTGTTTGTTGCCCCGATAACATACATCATCAAGTCTTTTCCTTTGCCATTAACTCCATCCATCTCAGTTAGGAATTGGTTCTTGGTTCTAACTTCTCCACCAACCTCACTGTTTCGTGTTCCTAAAAGAGAATCAACTTCATCTACAAACAAAATAATTGGCTTGCCTTCTTTTTCTGCCATGTGTCTTGCCATGTTAAATAATTTTGAAACATTCTTTTCTGCTTCGCCTAGCCACTTACTCATCATTGATGAGGCATCAACGTTAATGAAATAGCCATCCATCTCGTTTGCAGTAGCAGCTGCAAGCATTGTCTTTCCAGTTCCTGGTGGTCCATAGAGTAGCATTCCCTTTGGCCATCCAAGTGGAAACAAGTCAGGTCGTTTAGTTGGATATACGATTGATTCACGCAAAGCATTCTTTGCATCATCCAGTCCGATTACTTGCTCCCAAGTAACGTCTGGTTTTTCTTTCATAACTAAATCTTGGAAATCATTTTCAGCCTCTTGACGCTCAACTGATTTCTTTTGGTCTTCTTCAGAGGCCTTTGGGTCAACTGCAGGATCAACACCGTGAGCTTGCTGTAAGGCTTGAATTCTATTGTGATAAGAGTTGCATCTTTCTTTGTAAATTGGGTTAAGTTTACTGGCAGGATAAAGTTGGATTAGTTTTACAAGTGATTCAATTGCGTGCTGGTAGTGGCTAATTGCCATGCCTCGTGCTCCTTGAGAGTCAAACTTGATTGCCTCAGAGGCATATTTGCTAGCAGTATTTTCTAATTCTTGGGGGGCCATCAATTCAGTTTACCTACGCAGTATTCCCTTGAGAATTTTGTTGTTGTTCTACGGTGTTAACCTCAGTAGTAATATTGGTTAAATTAATTGCACAAGTTTCATGCTCAGAATACTCAGGTCCATCATGATACTTCTTCTTCAGGTCAGATTTGTCAGAGATGTGGACATGGATATCTTTGACCTTGGAGATGGAATCCTCAGCTGACAGGATGAGTTCAGATATCTCATCATCAAGGTCATCTAAAGATTCAGCAGTATCAGAAATTATAGAGACAAATTCCTTGAGAGTTGAACGCATCTCTTTTTTGTCTGCATATTTGCATAGCATAAAATCAGCAATTCCTACAATCTTGTTCAAATCTTGTAGTTCTTCTAAGGATAGTTTGTCTAGTTTATCCTCGTCAGATGGCTTTACTTCAGAAAGTTTTTTGTTAATTTTAGATGAAATTCCCTTTATCTTCTCAACGTCCTTTGAAAAGTTCCTCTTAGAATCAATCAAGTAGTGCATAGTTTCAAAAAATCAAGATTAGGGTACTGCTTACAAAGTTTAGAGTCTACCATCAACTTTACTTCATCAGGTATGCTTGCAGACTCGTTATTTGACTGACTAAAATCAAATCTTGCCGTGGTTAAAGCTACCGAATCCAATACAATACTGCCTAAATGTACAGACAGTTCAGCTAGTTTTTGGCTACAGTGTGGAATAATATCAAAGAGTTGTGCGCTAACTATTCTAATCATAGGAATTGCAGAAGGCAATACTTCTGGAATGCTGTTTACTCCAGAGATTCTTTCAATTTTCTTCTTTGTTTGCAGTAAAACCTCAAAGGAAAACGCAATTGTTTGCTCTAATTTGAGTGAATCAAGATGAGTCTTGTCAGTTTCATCAAAATCAGTATTCAAATCCTTGTTTGATTTTTTCAAAGACTCTTTTTTGCTTTTTAAAATGCCAGAAATCTCATCTAACAGATTAACAGAGTATTCCAATCGTGGAACCAATGGAATAGAATGAGAGATGTTAACATCATCTAATGAATTAACAGTACATTTGACCAACATGCCACTTTTCTGATCAAGAGTTTGTATTTGAGGGCCATGTAACAGGTAATTTAGTAACCACAGTTACACCCATCTGCAGATACAATTTTGAGTTTTTTTGAGTACTTGTGTAAAGGAATTTAGCTCTCAATTTTACCTAATAACAAGTCAAGTAGAATCATGGTAAATGAGCACGCATTAACAGTTAGTCTAGAAGAATTTGGATTATCAAAATATGAGGCACAAGCCTATGTGGCTCTAATTGCAAAGGGAACAATCTCTGCCGGAGAGTTGGCATACTATTCAGAGATTCCAAGGACAAAAATTTACTCAACTTTGCTAAAACTTGAAAACAAGAAACTAGCAATTATTTCAAAGAGCAAACCAATAATGTGTACTGCAATTGCGCCTGAAGATGCATTTGATGGAATTATTCATGAGCAAATCAACAAGGTAAATGCAATGAATACTCTAGTTTCCAACTTGAAAAAAGCAAGTGAGGAAAGCAGAAAGTCAAGAGGCTCTGAAGAAAAAAGATATTTCCATATTAGTGCAAACAATGTTTTATCACAATTACAGACAATGATTGAGGGTTCCAAATCATCAATCAAGATTATGGCTGACCAATGGGGCTTTGGGTTACTAGCTGAATGCAAAGAACAGTTAGTTACGGTTTTACGCAGAAACATTGATGTCAAATTATTGGTATCACCTTCACAGATTTGCTCAGAAGCTTACAGAACAATTCCTGATGGTGTAGAGATTAGAGCATCTGAAATTACTCAGAACTGCTTTATCTTTGATGAGACAGAACTGCTAATGGTAAACAACGATAATGGAAAAGGTGCAATCTTTTCATCAACTGAAATTCTTGGAATAAACCAAGAAAAAGTATTCTCAAACATTTGGAAAAATGCAACTAAAACTAAAGCACTTGCAGACATGACAAAAACAGAAGCCCAAGAGATTTACAAAATCATCAAGACAATTAATGAAAATGGATTGTCTTATGTCCTAAATTCCACGATGATCTCAAAAAAGAATGAATCCGACATGTTCAAACTATTAGAAAAAAATGGCATCTCACTCAAATCAAAATCACTTGATGATATTATAGAAATCATGGATGTGATCATGCAGATTACATGCTCGGGTCATGTCAACTTTGAGGCAAATACAAAAAACATCACTCTAGAATCAAAGCTAAACAGTGGTCATTCGTTGCCATGGGTTTCAGTGTTAGATGGATGCCTCAAAAAGCAAGGTTACAAAACCAGAACTGTTTATCAAAATAGCACTTCAAAAGGCGAAAAAGTCCATATCAAAATAAGCAAAAATTAAGATCTTAAAATATTAGGTTAGAATTTATACAGAAAAGTCACCATTCTATACATGGGAATTGCGTTTGTTTTGATAAACTGTGACATGGGTCACGAGATGCAGACAATTGAGAAGTTAAAAGAAGTATGCAGTGAGGTTCAAGGAACGTATGGGATTCATGACTTTATCTGCAAGTTAAACTATGATTCAATGGATGATTTTGAAAAAACCTTGCAAAAAATTAGACAGATAGAAAAGATCACTCACACAATTACAATTCATACAATTCCAGAACAAGGTAAAAACTAAAATCAGACAAATTAATGCCAAATATTCTTGAGTGACGAAAAACTAGCAAGTTTAGGAATTACATTACCAGATGCGCCAGTTCCTGCTGGAAACTATATCCCAGCTGTAAAGACAGGAAATCTGCTTTTTATCTCAGGACAAATTCCTTTGCAAGATGGAAAAGTGGCATTTACTGGAAAAGTTTCAGATGAAAATCTAGAGACTGCTCAAAAATCTGCAAGAGTTTGTGCAATTAACATACTAGCTCAAATCAAAAGAGAACTTGAGAGTTTAGACAAGGTTTCAAGAATTGTAAGACTATCAGGATTTGTTAATTCTACTCCAGAGTTTACAGCTCAACCCAAAGTAATCAATCCAGCTTCAGATTTGATGGCAGAAGTTTTTGGAGAGAAAGGAAAGCATTCAAGAATTGCAGTAGGTGTTGCCAGTTTACCGCTAGGTTCTATGACTGAAATTGATGCAGTTGTAGAATTTTCAGAATAACATTTGGAAATTTTCTTAAATAGATTTTTGAGTTAACTGACTCATGGTTCAGATGTGCCGTGGATTATGTGAGAGAGTAAAATCCACATCATTTACAAATAATCTTCGTTACAAGATTGGACAAAAATGGTGCTCATTGTGTGCATTGTTTATGTTTACTGAAGAGAATTCGTGCCCATGTTGCAAAACAAGGCTAAGATCAAAGCCAAGAAGCAAAAAAGATGACTTGCCAAGAATGTAATCACAAAAAACAAGGTCTAAATGATTTGGAAATCACAATAAAACATGAATCTAGAAGATATCAAATCTCAAAAATACATCTCACTTGAAACATATCGCAAAAACGGCAATCCAGTTAGAACACCAGTTTGATTTGTTGTAAAAGATGGCCTGGTTTATGTTGTAACAAGAGACCAAATAGGAAAAGTAAAGCGATTACGAAACAATCTACAAGTAAAATTTGCATTGTGTGATATCAAGGGTAAAGTTTTTGGAGAATGGGTTTCAGGAACTGCCACAATTTTAGATGAATCTCAAACTAAAGAAGCTGTAAAGTGGAGAGACAAAAAGTATGGATTTTTTGCAAAGATTGCAAAATTTATGAGTAAAACAAAAGGGGAATTCTTTGTATTATCAATCAAGCTCGACTAGAGTGTTAAAGGAAAATTTTTTGATAATATGAATTCTGTAAGGAAAAATCATTGTTGAAAAACATCTTTTTGATTTTTATCTGATTTTCACGTAATATTATACATGTCAGCAATTAGTAGCAGACCAAAAAAAGTATGAATTCCATTGTGTTTGTGGGAGGAGTGATTGCAGTAGGTGCAATCCTACTATTTGCATATCTAATGCGGTACGTAGCACCAGAAGAAAATGTAGAGACAGTCAAAGTGATAGCCGTCACTGAATCAGGATGTATTGGTGAAACTTTGGATACACTAGTGTTTTAGGATGAAATGCAACCCACTCAAACCAAAATCCAGGCTCAATTGGCAATCTTTCTAATTGATTATCCTGATATTCTCCAGATATTGCCATTCCATCATAGTTCCATTCAGAGTTTGTTTGAGAATCGAATATTTTTCCATCCACTAATTCAAAATCCAATACAACACCATTAAGAGTTCGCTCAAATGCACGGGAATTTTCTGAATACAATGAAACTAGCATTACAGGAGTTTGCCCAATTGAATCGTTAATGATGACATTTGATTCAATGTCACTTTGTGTATATGCTTTGTAGATATCATCTATGTGAAATCCAATGATATTTCTTTAGGATGTAATCTATCATCATTGTTTTCTACTGGAAACATTATTCGTGGTTCTGTGTAATAGTTTCCATAAGGATCAGTAGCATACGAACGAATGTGGCCTGTATCAGTTGTTAGCACCAAAGTATCTGGATGAAGTTTCTTCCAATCACCCCAAGTAATTACATCGAATGGAACTAGATTTAGTTGATATCCAGTCAGTTCACCTTTTACTGCAGTTCCAAGTGCTTGTGACCAATACGAATCAGTCAATCTATCATACATTAGCAAGTTAGAGTTGTAGAGTTTTCCTGAAGTTCCAAACTCGACTTCTTGGCCATCAATTACTCTCTCAAAGACTTGGTTCGTATAACACAACGGACAATATGTTACAGAGACGGGAGTACCACCTACTTTGTCATTTACAATTTCATGCCAAACTAGGATAAAGAGTGGGTAGGCTTTTGCTTCTCCATTAATTTTCAACCCAATAACAGTATCAAAATCAGACATAAAGTGAGAGTCTTGTACATTGGCAAAAATGGGATCATCAATTGATGGGATTCCATCCTTTGGAGGACCACCGCCCTTGATCTTATCAAGAGGAATACTATGCTTTACCCCATCAGTCTCCATAATTACAAGTTGGGATGATGATTCATCAACTGAAAGTGTGGTTGGAGTAGAAATGACAACTTCAGGAGACGAATCACCTTCAAATGAAACTGCTATTACTGTCAGTACAGCACCAATTACAACTATAGGCGCAATTACCTTTAGATTCAATTTTGAATAAATTTAGTCTGCAAAATATTAAACAATTTTTCCAGTTTGATTTTCGATTTGGATAAATGCTTTTAATAAATTTCTAAAGCGTCAAGTCATGAAAACAGAAGCCACGGTAAAGCAAAATATCTTGCATGATATTACTCACTGGGGAATCAGTGCATCAATTGGTGCAATATTCATTGTGCATAGTTTAAAGAAATTTGATCCTAGCTGGCAAGAGTGGTTAATCAGTATTGGAATTCCACCGGAGATGCAGCTACCAATTGCGTTAGCAGAATTCATTGGAGGAATCTTTCTTGTTGTAGGAGTGTTAACTAGAATTACTGCTTCAGTATTTGCAGTAATCATGCTTGGTGCAATATTTCACATTAGATGGGAAAATGGGTTCTTTGTCTCACAAGGTGGATGGGAATGGGATTTGGTAATGCTAGCAGCAGTTCTTACAATAATTGTAGCAGGTCCTGGAAGAATTTCAATCTCACATGCAGTAAAAAAGATTCCTAGATTCTTGCAGTGATTACTTTATTTTTTTATTTAATTCTGTAATGAATTTTTTTATTTTTGGTTTTGGAATGACAGCACCGCATGCTTTATCATGACCTCCACCAGAACCACCAAGATCTGTTGCCAACACATTGACAATCTTTCCCAAATGGACTTTGCAATCTTTTGAACCACGTACTGAAACTGCATAGATGCCATGATCAACTCTTTCTTTGTAAGCAACACCAACATTTTTTCCTGATAATCCCATAACAAAGTTGACTGCTCCACTTGCTCCAGAATCGAAGATTTCCATATATCCAAGGTTCTTCATGGTCTTCATTCCAACTTTTACTTTGGCAATCATTTGAGATAGTTTATCGACTTGAATTTGAGCAAACTCATACGTGTTTGGAATCTCATGAGGGAATTTTGAATCAGCTAGCTCTTCTACTAAATATAGTAGATAGTCTGGGTCTTTTTGATGTCCTACAATATTGTATGTAAGAACTGTAGCACTAATCAATGCAAATTGTCTATCATAAATCTGAAGTAATTTTGAACCAATTGGCCTGTTTTCCATATAATCAGTAATTGCTGCACATGCTGCAACAAAGGAAGCATGATCACTGAGTTTTGATTTGAATGCATTGTATGCAAGAACAGAAGTACACTCATTGATATCATGAATGATTTTTACTTTGAGTTTTTTGAGAGCAGTAATGACTTTAGGATCAATATCATGATGATCAATGTAAGTAATTGACACTTTGTTTTTTCTCAAAGTAGTCATAATATCAATAAACTCATCTTGTGTTTTTTTGCTTAATCCCAAATCACAGATAAATAATGATTTTAGTTTTTCATCTAAAACTACTTGTTGCAAGGCTTCCATTTGGCCAGGATAATCAACTAAGATTGCATCACCTCCAAAGGCTTGACGAATTATTGCTGCAGAACTGATTCCGTCACAGTCTTCCTTATGTGAAATACAAACAACTTTTGTTCTTTGTTTCTTGGCAGTTTTTTTGGTTGTCTTTTTAGCTACAGTTTTTTTAGTTGTTTTTTTAGCTACAGTTTTTTTTGCAGTCTTTTTTGTTGTCGATTTCTTGGTTTTAGAAACAGCCAATATGACTGGAAAAATTATGTACCCTCATTTAAATGAAATATGAAAAATCAAGATTCTTTTGATGGTTTTTTGATGCTTTGATTTATCAAAGAACTAGAGTCAAGATAGACGTCATAAAAGGACAATCCTTCCATCTGAGTTTGATGGTCAACTTCTTGAATTTTGGAGAGTTCTTCTGGAGATGCATTTAGCACCAAATCATCGAGTTTTTTGAGATGTTCACGCTCTTTGACATTCATTTAATTTTTGATTAAAAATTTTCATTTATGACCAAAAGTTGCCATTTTAGACTAAATGCTAAACTTCATAGACATTTTTTTGGCGAAAATATAATAGAATAATTTCTGCATGCTCAGTTATGGAGACTAAAAACATAGGTCTACGAGGAATTGAGATTGCAGATACTAGAATCTCAAATATTGATGGGGAAAAAGGCAAGCTCATCTATCGTGGCTATGATATTTTTGATCTTGTAGAAAACTCCAACTTTGAAGAAACTGCATATTTGCTACTTTATGATAATCTACCTACCAAACAGCAACTAGATGAATTCAAGACAAAGATGATTGAGGCTAGATTCATTCCAAAGCAGATGCAAAAAAACATGGGAAACTGGAGAAAAGATGCAGATCCTATGGACATGCTTCAGGCATTTGTGGCAGCGCTTGCAGGTTACTATGATGAAGAATTTTCAAATAAAGAGGCAAGTTATGATAGAGCAATCAATCTCATTGCAAAGGTTCCAACAATTATTGCAAGCTGGCAGAGGATTAGAAATGATTTAGACATTGTTGATCCAGACCCTTCACTAAGTCATGCTACAAACTTTCTTTACATGATGTCTGGAGAAAAACCAGACCCAGAAGTTGAAAAGATTTTTGATAAATGTTTGATTCTTCATGCAGATCATACCTTCAATGCATCAACATTTACTGCAAGACAAGTGGCATCAACTAGAGCACACATGTATTCTGCATCAAGTGCAGCAATTGGTGCACTAAGTGGAGAATTACATGGAGGTGCAAACACCGAAGTCATGAAGATGTTATTAGAGATTGATCAAATCGATAAAGTTCATCCATGGATTAAACAAGAAATCAGTGAGGGGGAAAGAATAATGGGCATGGGTCATGCAGTTTACAGAACATATGACCCAAGAGCACAAGTTCTCAAAGAACTATCAAAAAACTTGGCAGCAAAAACGGGAGAAAGATGGTTTAATATGACTGAAAAAGTAGAAACATCAACTATTGAAGAGATGAAACTACAAAAAGACAAAGTCATCTATCCAAATGTTGATTTGTATAGTGCGTCAATTTACTACATGTTAAAAATTCCAGTTGATTTGAATACTCCAATCTTTGCAATATCAAGAGTTGTAGGATGGTCAGCACACATTATTGAGGAAAAGTTTGCCGAAGCTGCACCAAAACCAGCATTGTATAGACCAAAGGCAGCATATGTTGGAAAGTATTGCGGACCTGAAGGTTGCGAATACAAAACATTAGACTTGAGAAAATAATTTTTAATTTCTTGTACTAAGCCACTCTTTTGCTTTAGAGTTTACGTCATGTTTGTACAATACTTCAAACACCATGTCGTAAAATGTGATGCCTTTTTTCTGTGCCTGATCATCAAGCCATTTAATTCCGTCAGCTAATTCATGATCATATTCAGAAAATTCTACTAGTTCATCGACCATCTTTGAAAAGAATGCGTGCGATTCAAGCATGAGTACACCTTTCAATCTATGATCATAAGTGACGTATTCAAATTATATTGATAAAAAACCCCTTTTTGGTTGACAAATGCAACACAGTTTTTACTCAAGCGGAGATGCAAAAACGATCTCATGGGCAATTCAAATAGGGGATACTATTCAAGAGCAAACCAGAGATCATGCTGAAATCTATAATGATAAAGTTTCAATTTTACAATCAAAGTACATTGCATTACATGTTGGATTGTTTTGGAGAATTGAAGTCTTTATTCTCAGAAATAAGGACAGCATCAAAATAAAATTAGATGAAAAGACAATGTATGATCAGATTACATCAAATTCATTTGTTGAGGATTTTCTTATTGAAAAAAGAATTCAATTTATCAAACAACTAATTGCACAAAGAAAGTTTGATGTAGAGTTTGAATTAATTACTGAAAAAGAAAACTTGGCCAAAAAAACATAGGATGTAAAAGAGCTTAAGACCATAACCGGCAGGTACTTGGTGACAGTTCAATTGCGATGTTACTATAACTACGTGTTAGAATCATAAAAGAAAAAATTGTCCAATATCGTTGACAACAGTTAATCTGGGATTAGAGCGATCTTATGGAATTTTCAAATCATTTTAGAAATTTTTGCAATTATTCCAAAAATAACGAAAAACGATAATTCAAAGAACCGTGTTTTCATCATACAAAAACATAGAGTATGTAGAATTGGCAAAATACTGAATTTTGACCATGTTTTTGAAGATTAGATTTATTTACCATATAGCAAGTTGTGGATCAACTATGGCAGGTATAGACAAAGCTGCAATTGCATTTTCTATTGCAATTACAGCTATCGGTGTAGGCATTGCATTCTCAGGGAGTGCAATGCAAGATGCCGGACCCAGTGTCTCAGCTCCAGCTGTTTATGAAACAGCTGAACCAGTAATGGAAGAAAAAACTAAACCAATGAAAGCTGGTTATGAGAGAGCCACATCGGTTCAAGATCCAGGCATAGGTCATGAATCACACCAACTTGCAGTGCTACTAGCACCAAGTGAGAATACATATTCAGGTACACTACTTTATGATGCATCTGAAAATATTCAACTGGTTTCACTTAGAGGACCAGTCGGAGCTGATGAAAATCCAGCAAAGACGTGGACACCAGATGGTGAAACAATCTTTGAATTAACATTTGTTGATCCAAAGAATGCAAAAGGTGAATGGGCATTTTCCGGTAATGCTTTAGCAGTTCACACAATGAAGACCACACCATTCGTAGTTGATTATAAAATACTAGACCTTACAGAAACAGAGCCTAGTGTTGTTCAACTCGAAGAAGAAATGATGATGGAAACTGAAGAAGAACCAGCAGGACCAACAACACACATTGTTGATATGCCAGCAGGCACTTCAGTTCCAGGTTGTGAAGAAACCAATGAATGCTATATTCCAGCAGATGTTACAATCAATGCTGGCGATACAGTAGAATGGACAAATTCTGACACAGCAGCACATACAGTAACTGGTGGTACTCCAGCAGATGGTCCATCAGGTGTATTTGATAGTAGTCTAGTCATGGCGAATGCAAGTTATTCATTTACCTTTGATGACGCAGGCACCTATGATTACTTCTGTATGGTACATCCTTGGATGGTCGGTATTGTTACAGTGAACTAACCACAACTTTTTCCTTTTTTCTTATTTTATCTGATTTTTTCTAATGGTTCTGTTATATGCAACACCAAATCTATGAGTCTCATCTCTTGCATGTTGCAGAATTTTCAAAGATGATTTGTATTTTGGAATGAGAATTGAGTTTTTCTTCTTTGGAACAAAGATTTCTTCATTTTCTTTGGCCAAAGAAACACATGGTAGTTTTAGTCCTAAGGATTCTAGAGATTTGGTTGCAGCACTAAGTTGTCCCTTACCACCATCAATCACAATCAAGTCAGGTAGTTCAGAATTTTCTTCAAGTAATCTATAATATCTACGCTTGATTATTTCTCCAATCATTGCAAAATCATCTCTACCTGAGATGGTTTTAATCTTGAATTTTCTGTAACCTGATTTGTTTGGCTTTCCATCAATAAATCGAGACATGGAACCTACTGCAAAGTCTGCACCATGATTTGAGATATCAAAACATTCGATAACATTAGGAATTACGGGAAGTCCAAGAATTTCTTTTAATTCAACTAGGCCTGGTTCGCCACCTTTTGAATGAATTAATTCTATGTTTTTTAAGATTAGATTGAGGATGTCTTTTTTCTTTCCTTTAGTAGGAACTGAAATTTTTACAGAAAAACCAGTTTGCTCTGACAATAAAGATTCTAACAATTTTTTATCATCAGGTATTTCATTAACAAAGATAAACTTTGGAATTTTATGTGTTGAATAATACTGGAAAAGAAAATTTGAAAATGAGTTATCTCCAACTAGATCAAAAAAGTATTTGTCACTATCTCTAATCACACCATTAATCATTCTAAAGTTCATGACAGTGGCAGTTTGCTCTTTGAGTCCGATACCAAAGTATTCTTCATCAGAATTTTTGAAATACTCCATCTTTTGTCCTGTTTGAAGACTGCCAAGCCTAATCAGAGTGTCACGAATGTCTTTTGCGCGTTCAAATTGTTGTAACTTTGCAGCTTGATGCATTTCCTCTTCAAGTTTTTTTGTAAAGATTTTTGTCTGATTTTTTCCTTTGAGAACTTCTTCAAGAGCTGCTACATGTTTTGGATATCGTTCTTGTGCATCTTTGAATTCACATGGACCTTCACAGTTTCCCAAATGATACTCTAAACAAACTTTTTTTGGTAAAGTTTTACAGATCCTAATTTGAAATGCTTTACGCAATGCTCCGATGGTGAGTAGTTTTGAGCTTCCTTGAGTAAAAGGACCATAAGTTTTTCCTTTACCAAGGAATTTTCCATTCCTAGTTCTTCGTGCAACTAATAATCGGGGATATTTTTCATCAGAAATTCTAAGATAGGTGTATCGTTGTTGGTCTTTGAGTTCAATGTTAAACATTGGGCGATATTTTTTGATCATGTTTGATTCTAAGAGAAATGCTTCGCTTTCATTATCAGTTAAGACAAATTCAATATCAGCAATATTTTCAACTAGTTTCTGTGTCTTGTAATTTTGGTTTTTGAGAAAGTAAGATTTTACTCGGTTTCGTAGATTCTTTGCTTTACCAATGTAGATTATTTTGCCATCAGAGTCTTTCATTAAATATATCCCAGGATTTGTAGGAATGGAGATTTTTGAAATTACAAAAGTCATTTTTTCAGTAATTTTTTGAGATATTTTCCGGTGTAGCTTCCTGGAGCCTTTGCAACATCTTTTGGTGTTCCAGTTGCTACAACTCTGCCACCTTCATCTCCTCCTTCAGGTCCAAGATCAATTAGCCAATCAGAATTTTTGATAACGTCCATGTTATGCTCAATTACTACAACAGTATTTTCTAAATTTACCAACCTGTTTAAAACGTCAAGTAATTTTTGAACATCAGCAAAATGTAATCCTGTTGTAGGCTCATCTAATATGTACAAAGTCTTTCCAGTGCCTCGTTTTGAAAGTTCTGATGCAAGTTTTACTCTTTGTGCTTCACCTCCAGATAAAGTGGTAGAAGATTGTCCAAGTTTGATGTAACCTAATCCAACATCATAAATTGTTTGTAATTTTCTTTTGATTGCAGGTATGTTTTCAAAGAAATTCAATGCCTCATAAACAGTCATGTCCAAAATATCTGAAATATTTTTTCCTTTGTACAAAACAGATAGTGTTTCAGAATTGTATCTTTTACCTTTGCATTCATCACACTTTACATAAACGTCGGATAGAAATTGCATCTCAATTTGTTTAACACCATCACCATCACATGCAAAACATCTACCATCTACAACATTAAAAGAGAATTGACCTGGCGCATATCCTCTTTCTTTTGATAGTTCTGTATTTGCATAAAGTTCTCTTATTGGAGTAAATGCACCTATGTATGTTGCAGGATTTGAACGTGGAGTTCGTCCAATAGGAGATTGATCAATTGCGATTACTTTATCGATGTTTTCTAAACCAGAAATGTCTTTGTATTTTCCTGGTTTCACATTTGATTTGTAAAAATGAGTTTCCAATGATTTGAGTAAGATGTCATTGATCAAAGTAGATTTTCCAGAACCAGAAACACCTGTAACTGAAACAAATAATCCTAATGGAATCTCAACATCAATGTCTTTTAGATTGTTCTCTGATGCTTTCTTTACAATAAGAGAACCTGAGCGTTTTCTTGTTTTGTCTTTAAGATTTATCAGAGAACTGTCTTTGAGATAATCACCAGTTACAGATTTGTGCTCATTGAGAATTTTATCTACTGTTCCTTCAAAGACCACATTTCCTCCATGCACTCCTGCTCCAGGACCCAAATCGACAATCCAGTCTGAATTTCGTATAATTTCTTCGTCATGTTCAACAACAATGACGGTATTTCCAAGATTTCGTAGCTTGTTTAGCGTTTTGATTAACCTGGCATTATCACGTTGATGTAATCCAATTGTGGGTTCATCAAGTACATACAAGACGCCAGTTAAGTTAGAACCAATTTGTGTTGCCAATCTGATTCGTTGTGATTCACCGCCAGACAATGTGGAGCTAAGACGATTAAGTGTAAGATAGTTTAATCCAACGTTCATTAAAAATTCAAGACGCTCTTTAATCTCTTTTAGTACATCTCTTGCAATGTATTGTTCATTTTCAGTTAGTTTTAAAGTAGAAAAGAAATCATAGCAATTCTCAATAGACATGTCACAGATATCCATTATGCCTTTGCCATTGACTTTGACTGCAAGTGATTCGGGTTTTAGTTTTTGTCCATTACATGTATTACAAGGAGTATCTCGCATGAATTGTTTTAGCCAGTCACGTTTTGATTCTGAATCAGTTTCCATGAAAACGCGTTGAAGATTTTCAAGTACACCCTCAAATGCATCAGTGTATTGCCAAGATGAATCACCTGATTTTGAACGATATCTAAAATCAATTAGATCATCAGTGCCGTTTAGAATGATATCAAGATGTTTTGACTTTATTTTGTTAATAGGAGTCATTAAATCAAAGCCAAATTTCTTTCCAACAGCTCTTAGTGCTTGACGTCTAAATGATGAGAACCTTCCACTCCATGGAACAATTGCTCCATCCAAAATAGATTTTGTTTTATCTGGAATTACTAAATCAGGATCAAATTCCATCTTTACTCCTAACCCATTACATGTTTTACACATTCCAAATGGAGAGTTAAATGAAAAAGTTCTAGGTTCTAATTCACCTACAGTTAATCCACAATATGGACATGCATTATTTTGTGAGAAAATTTTTTCTGATTTTTCTGAAGCAATCATCACGTCACCTTTTGATGCTTTAATTGCAGTTTGAATGGCCTCAAAGAGTCTGGAGCGTTCAGATTTTTCAGTAGTAATTCTGTCAACTACAATCTCAACATTGTGCCATTTTTGGCGGTCTAGAGGAGGAATCTCTTCATCTAGGCTCAAAATTTCGCCATTTAGGCGAATTCTAGAGTAACCATCTTTTTTGATTTGTTCAAATAGTTTCTCGTAGGTTCCCTTTTTTCTCTGAATAATAGGTGATAAAATGAGGATCTTTTTTCCAGCAAAATCTTTGAGAACAGAATCACAAATAGTTTCAATTGATTGGGTAGAGATTTTTCTTCCACAATTTGTACAATATGGGATTCCAATTCTTGCAAAAAGCAGTCTCATGTAATCATAAATTTCAGTTGTAGTTCCCACAGTAGAACGAGGATTTTTACTTGTAGTCTTTTGCTGAATTGAAATTGCAGGGGAAAGACCTTCAATAGAGTCAACATCAGGTTTGTCCATCATTTCCAAAAATTGTCTTGCATATGCAGAAAGAGATTCAACATAACGACGTTGACCTTCAGCATAGATAGTATCAAATGCTAATGTAGATTTTCCAGAACCAGACAATCCACTAATTACAACTAGATTGTTTTTTGGAAGATCAATGTCTAAATTCTTTAAATTGTGATGTCTGGCACCACGAATCTTTAGTTTATTTTCTGTCAACTTTTACCTGAATCTCCTTTTCTAGTCTTTTTATCCTATCTCTACATTCGATTGCACGCTCAAAATCTAAGTCATCAGAATATTTTTTCATCTGTGCTTCTAAATCAATTATATCTGCTGCAAGATCATGAGTTGATTTTAGTTTTGAATCATCTAATGTTGTAACTTGGTCTGGAACAGACTTTATGATTGTTTTTGGAATGATATTGTGTTCTTTATTGTATTTCATTTGTTTTTCTCTACGCCGTTTAGTTTCTTCAATTGCATTTTTCATAGATGGGGTATTTGAATCAGCATACATTATTACAGTTCCATTTTCGTTTCTTGCCGCACGTCCAAAGGTCTGAATTAAACTAGTAAAATTTCTCAAGAATCCTTCCTTGTCTGCATCTAGAACTGCCACTAGAGAAACTTCTGGAATATCTAATCCTTCTCTAAGAAGATTGATTCCCACTAAAACGTCAAATTCTCCTAGGCGTAATTGCCGAATTAATTCAGTTCGTTGTAATCCTTCAATTTCTGAATGCATGTATCTCACTCTGACTTGTTTTTTTGAGAGATATTCAGCAAGGTCTTCAGCCATCCTTTTTGTCAGTGTAGTAACTAAAACACGCTCAGAATTGTCTGCTCTTTTTGTAATTTCTTTGATTAAATCATCCATTTGATCTTTAGTTGGTCTAATCTCAACTTGTGGGTCTAGCAAGCCAGTTGGCCTTACCAATTGTTCTGCAATGTGTGATGAAATTTTTTTTTCATAATCTGCAGGAGTTGCTGAAACAAAAATTGTATTTTGGATGTATTTTTCAAATTCTTCAAATTTTAGTGGGCGATTATCATATGCGCTTGGAAGTCTAAATCCATACGTTACAAGTTCTTTTTTTCTTGAATAATCACCTTTGTACATTCCATGGAGTTGTGGTAAGGTAACATGGGATTCATCAATAACTAAAAGATAATCATCACCAAAGAAATCCAAAAGACAAAATGCTTTTTCTCCTGCCTTTCTTCCATCAAAATGCCTAGAATAGTTTTCAATGCCTGAGCAATATCCCAATTCTTCAATCATCTCCAAATCAAATTTTGTACGCATCTCAAGTCTTTGTTTTTCTAATTCGTTTAGCTCTGGAAGTCGGAATTTTAATTCTTCTTTAATTGATTTTATTGCTCTTTCTCTAACATCTTTTGCGATAAGATAGTGTTTTGCAGGAAAAATTTTCATTTGTGAGATTTTTCTTTTCTCTTTTAGTGAAACGTGATCAAGTAAAGTAATTTTTTCAACCTCATCACCAAATATGGAGATTCTAACTAGGTCTTCAGAATATGCAGGAGTAATGTCAATGGTATCACCTTTTACTCTGAAATTTCCTGGGGCAACTTCTGTATCGTTTCTTTCGTATCTTGCATCAACTAGTTTTTTTATAATCTCATTTCGTTTAATTTCATCACCAGTGTTTATTGTGATTGCCAAATCTTCCCAATCTTGAGGATTCCCAAGTGAATAGATACAAGATACTGTAGAAACTATGATAGTAGGCTCACCAGATAACAACATGGCTGTTGCCTCGAGTCTTAGTTTTTCAATTTTTTCATTGACTTGAGTGTCTTTTTCTATGTAAGTGTCAGTTTGGGGAAGATAGCTTTCTGGTTGATAGTAGTCATAGTATGATACAAAGTAACCAACATTATTTTTTGGAAAGAATTGTTTTAATTCAGAGTATAGTTGTGCAGCTAGAGTTTTGTTATGAGAGATGACTAGAGTATTTTTTCCAGTTCTTGCAATGACATTTGCAACTGAAAATGTCTTACCACTGCCTGTTACTCCAAGCAAAGTTTGGACAGATCCTTTGTTGACCCCATCTACTAGTGCACTGATTGCTTGAGGTTGGTCTCCTGTAGGGGCAAAATCAGATGCGATCTCAAATTTTGATACTTGTTCCAACAGATACAATCCCTGAAAACTGAACTTATAGCTAACGTTTCTTCAATGGTAACTACGAATCAATTTTTGTTTCAAAAGTGGGAAATTTGTCAAAGTCTTAAATCGTAAAACGTAGGTATGAGTTTCATAGGCAGATTGACAGAAGAAAAAAAGGATTCTGAAGAATCCACTGAGAATGAAGAAGATACCAAAAGAGAGTTTAAAGACACTCAGCAAGAAGTGATGTTTGATCTAAAGATCAAGACTGATGAAGTACTCAAAAAATTCAAAGAACTGCAAAAAAAGAACAAAGTCAAATTTGGACGAATGTAACTACCAGATAGGTTCGTCAACCATTTTTAATCCGTTATCAGTTACCTCAAAACCCATAATTTTCAAGGTTTTTTTGGCAGATTCAGAATTTTTTTCAAGAATCTTTTGTGCTAAATCCATTCTTTCTGCAGGATTCATGTTTTGGCCAATCTTGTATTTGCCATGTAATGTTTCAGGACTCACTTTGATGACAGCAACTGCATCTAATACTCCCATATCTGAAGTTAGTGGATCATATTGCCCCTCAGGCTGATATTTTTCCATTAATCCGTTTAGGGCTAATGTTTTTTCTTCTCTGTCAGTCACAAAAGAACCAATTCCTTTGATTACAACACTAATGTACAAAGTGTCTGCCAAAGAGGCATCATGTGGATCTGAAAAATAAGATGGTAAGAACTCTAGTTCTCTGTCTACTTCAAATCCCACTTTGTTGTTTTTAGAAATATTGTCTAACTTTTCACCTCTAACATGAGAATGCATGTAGATTACATTATTCATAAAAACAAAATTCATTGGAATGATTTGAGGATATCCATTTGAATCAATACTAGAGATTCTTCCTACATGTTCTTCATGCAAAAATTGTTTAATTTTTTCATATGACTTTATTTGTAAAACTCCCACTAGCTGCAATAGAATCATTATGAAAAATCATTTTATAAATTAAGAATCTTCTTCATCTAATTCTTTTGCTAGTGCTCTAATCTCCAAAATTCTACATTCAAGTGCTGTACACTCTTTTTTCAAGTCAGAACTCATAGTAAAGTATCACATACGGAATCAAAAATGAAGAACATTCTAAAACTTGACTTTTTTCATTCAAATTTTTCATTAATTAACATTGCTAAAATATGGGAATAATAAAGGACGTCTATGCAAGAACTCGATGAAGAATATGAAGAAGCAATACGACATGTTTTAGATATCTTAGAAGAGTGGGGCTCAGAATCAAAATTCATCTGGTTTAGAGAATTACATAGAATTACTGACATTGACAAAGGATTACTTCAAAACATCATCAATGAGCTAAAAAAATCAAAAGAAATCAAAGACATGCATGGGACAAATAATAGAATATTTTTTTGTCTCAAAAAATATTATGTCAAATGTAGAGACGTAGAATTTAGATTCAAAGGAAAAGAAATCATGCTAAGAGATGAAAGCAAAACAAAAATTATTCAAAGTGCAACAAAATCAACTGAACGTACAAGAAAAAGATTAGAAAAATAAAAAAACAAACGAAGAGCAAAAGCGTTTACAAAAGCAAAAAGTCGAAGACCACACAAATCATAAAGAATCTTCTGCTTGTCGTCTTACAAGATTAGATTCAGCGTGTCTAAGTTTTGCAGATTCTGCAACATCCTCAGTCATATCAAATAATTGATGGAGTTCCAAATTTGGAGTAAGTTCACCTTCTTTTTCATCTTCAAGTTCGTACTCTAGATTAGCCAATATCTCCACATTTTCTTCTAAAATATCAAGACATTTCTTGACTGTGTCAGGAAGGTCGTCGTCCATCATATTTAGTATCAACAAGTAAAGTAAATGATTTGCTGTATGTTATAGAATAGAACGTCTTACTGTTTGGCTTTTTCACGTAGTGCCGGCATTACATGACTTGCAAATTTGTCAATTGAACCAAAGTAGTTCTTACCCCAGAATCTAATTACAAAGTGGTTGACACCTGCTTCCATGAATCGCTCAAATGTTGGAATAATATCATCTGGAGTTCCAACTGCAGTTGAAGAACGTGCAACTTTTTCTGGAATCTTTGTTGCAGCTTCTCTCATCTTTACAATCCATTCTTGGTTAGACATTGAATATTCAGTAAAGTATTTGACAAAATCAAAGCCCTCAATTTCTTTTAGTTGGTGTACTCTCAAAACTTCAGGCTTGAATAGGCTGACCTTGACTGCTTCTTTCATTCTTGCCCATGATTCTTCAGCATCCTCTGAAAAGTATACATCAATATCCAAAGCCATTTGGAAGTTGTCTTTTTCTTCTTGTGTTCTATTATGTTTATCCATAGAACTTTCAATTTGTTTTCTATGATCTTCAAATAATTCAGGAGTGTAACCGATTGGCAACCAACCATCACCAAGTTTTCCTGTCAACTCTAATGTTCTTTTTCCACCAGATGCCATGTAAGTTGGTGGACGTGGTTTTCTAATTGGAGGAGCTTGTAAACATGCACCTTCAAGTTTGTAATACTTTCCTTCATAATCTACTGTGTTATCAGGAGTTGATTTGTATAATGTATGAATAGTCTCAATTTGTTCTGCCCATTTTGAAACTGGTTTTTCAAATGGAATACAAAATTCTTTTAGGTTTTGTGCTTCACCTGCACCAATACCGAGAATTGCTCTGCCTTTAGAAACTCTATCAAGAGTAATTGCAGCTAATGCAATGTTTGATGGATGTCTTCTAATTGCATCAGTTACACAAGTTCCTAATTCTACATTGTTTGTAACTGCAGCAATTGCAGACAACATAACCCAAGGGTCTAAAACAATTGCATTTTTCCATTGTGGGACATTTGTGTGGTCCATGTAGAAAATAGAGTCATAACCTGTTTTATCAGCAAGCATACAAGCTGTCAGAATTTGGTCTTCAGTATAACCAGCCCTTGCAACGTTTAGACCATTTTGAATACCAAATTTGAGTTGTTTTGAAGCCAAGTACATTTACGTCGAATCATTAGCATAAAAAGTTTAATCAAGCTGCCAATTTCGCAGTTTATCGATAAAATAGAAAAAAGGTAAAAAATTTGTGAATTTTTTACAAGTTACCTGCTTTGATATCTTCAAGACATTTTACAACATCTTCTTTTGATATTGGAATTGGGTTTGGGTCCAAATGTCCTTTATCGGTCATAACAACGTCTGCAGCTTCTGAAACAGCAGTTTTGAGTTCTAATTTATCAAAACCAAGCTTGTCCATAGCTTCTTTGAATCTATCATAGAAGATTGACTTGTTGTATTTGTGTGCAACTGTAGTACAAGATGATAATGAATAACCATGAGGTACTCCTTCATTTGAGAATACATAAGACAATGCATGTCCAAGTGTTGTGGAACAATTTCCAAATCCCATTCCAGATAACATTGAACCGTATGGATAGTTTTCTGGTTCGTCGTTCATGATTGCATCATAAAGAATCTCAAATGCTTGTTTACACAGTGTTCTTGTCAAGTCATTTCCAAGTTTGCTATCATAACCTTCGGTTGCCTGAGCACAAGCATCACAAACTGAATTGTTTACGATTTGTTGTGGAGTGCCTCCCAAAAAGTATGAATCAACGACAGCCATATCTGCAAGGAATCTGTCTTCACGTAATAGTTTCTTTTTGCCATCAAACTTCAAAACGCAGTATGTTGTCATTTCAGCTCCTGTTCCAAATGTGGTTGGAATCAAGATCTTTTCTACACCAAAGTCTTGGGCAGAATATTTTACAACATCTAATGAGCTTCCTCCGCCTAATCCAATTAAGACAGATGGTTTTTTGTCTTTGAATTCAGCAATCAATGAATTAACATCATCAATTGAGGGTTCAGGTTTTACTTTGTCATAAAGCATGTAATCTTGAATGTCCATTTTGTCAAGCCACTTTCCAGATAATTCTGGAGGGGCTGTTGTTACTACAAGAGCATTTTTTGGATACTCTGTTTCAATTAGTGCGTTTTCACCAAATTTGATAACTTTTGGAATACGTACTGTGTGCATGAAATAAAAAAATCATTGATGATTATATATTCTTGCATTATTGAGAATTGTATGATTATTCAGAATTTCAAAGATTTAGCAACATCAGATAAGAAAAAGGATTGTTTAGAGATTTTAGAATCAGGATTAGCAGCTGCAGATCCGGATAACATTCTTCCAAAATTTGTAACGTCTGATGAAATCAAGTTGGGGGGGGAATCTATCAAGATTGGAGAATTTTCTAATGTCTATTCTGTTGCATTTGGCAAAGCCGGAGATTCTATGACACGCGCACTAAATGCAATCATTCCAATAAAAAATGGAATTGTTGTAATTCCAAAAGGTTCAAAATCAAAAATTAAAGGGAAGAAGTTTCAAATTTTCAATTCTAGGCATCCAAAACCTGATCAGACAAGCGTAAAGACAGCTAAAGAAGTTATGAAATTTCTTCAAAATAGAAGAAGTGATGAATTAGTTATTTTTCTTGTTTCTGGTGGAGGCTCATCACTACTTGCATTGCCAGACGGAATTACACTTGATGATAAAATCCATGTCACGAATTTATTATTAAAATCTGGAGCTACAATTCAAGAGTTTAATTGTGTCAGAAAGCATCTTTCAAAAATTAAGGGTGGAAAGTTAGTTGAAAATCTCAAATGCCAAGCAGTTAGTTTGATAATGTCTGATGTTGAAAGAGATGACTTGTCATCTATTGCTTCAGGGACCACATACATGGATGATACAACATATACAGATGCACTTGATATTATAGAAAAATATAAGCTCAAAAGAAAAATGCCATTAGAAGTTTTACAGGTTTTAGAAAAAGGAGTTGAAACAAAGATAGAAACTCCAAAAAAAGCAAAAATCGAAAACCATGTCATTGCAAATAATGATGGTTGTTTAGATTCAATGAAAAATACGGCAAAAAAATTAGGATATAAGGTAAATGTGATAAAGATTTTTGGAGATATTAAAGAAGTAGTTAAGGAAGTTCTGGATAACATTTCAGAAGACCAAAAGACATGTTTGGTTTTTGGTGGTGAGCCAACAGTTAAAGTTCTTGGAAAAGGAGTGGGAGGAAGAAATCAAGAGTTAGTTTTGAGAATTTTAAAGAATACACAAAAATCAAAAAAATTAGTTATTGCTTCAATGGGAACAGATGGGATTGATGGTAATTCTGTTTTTGCGGGAGCTATTACAGAAAATATCAAAATAGATTTGAATACAATGAAAGAATTTCTCAAAAATAGTGATTCGGGAAGATTCTTTCAAAAACAAAAAGGAAACATTGTGACTGATTTTACTCATACAAATCTTATGGATATAGGCGTGATTTTGAGATAAATTAGAATTTTTTTTAATGTCTTAAATTAGCTCTGAATTTTTTGAGAATTTCATTGGTTTCCATAAACAATTCTAGCATCAATTCTTGCAAGTTTTCATAATATTCTTTATCAAATTCCTTGACCATGAATCCCATATACTATACGTTGAATTCAGATATAACAAAGCGTTATTTGAAAAAATAAATGACAAAATGCTAAGAAAATATTATTTTATTACTCAAGAATCCAATGATGTTTTAATAGAATGGTGACGTATTATACCCAGAAATCCAATGCTAGAAAAATAATTCAATCCAGAGATTCTATACAATCGAGTTGTTCATTTCTATATGGATAAGAAAGGATACTCCAAGGAACAAGCAAATGAGATTGCTCAAAAAGTGGTTCAAAAAGAGGCACAAAGAAGAATTTGTAAAAATGAAAAATGCAAACATTTCTCACATGATCATATTAGAAATTCTGAAACTTGTCTAGTTGCAGATTGTGAATGTAACAAATTTACAAACTAAATAAAATCATCTAAAGAATTTTCACGTAAAGGTTGTGCTGAAATTCCTAGTTTCTTTTTCAAGTGTTCTGCAAACTCTTCGACAAAACCATGAATGGTATAAACCTGTTCAGCTTCTGATTGGGACACCATATCTACTAATTCATCAAAATCACAATGATCACTCATAGGAATTGAATAATCAGTTCTTCGACCAAAAGAAAATTTTGAAGACTGCGCCCATCCGCTAAACCCAATTGTCACTGCACCATATTTTGATTTCATGTCTTGTATGAATCGGTTTTTTCCTGACATCATTGGTGCAATCATTATCCAAGGTTTTTTGTCAAGTAAACCTTGTTTTTCAGCCTCAGAATGGCCAATTCCGTCCTTTAGTGAGACATCCAATTTCTGATGTAATTGGTTCATCTCTTTTACAGAATCATGAAGATACAATGGTTCCCAATGACCAAATAGTTGTGTAATGGTTTGTGCTTTGCCAAGTTGGTATCCCATCAAAATTATTGGGATTCCTCTTCCATAAAGTTCAGAAATTAATTCATTGACTTGTTTTTGAATCTCTTCAGTTTTTGGAAAAACAAATTCATGTAAGCCAAATGTACATTCAGTTATCAAGGTTTTACATTTTGGAATTTTTGCTCCCTGAAGAAATCCTCGATTTCTAGTGCAAATATCGCCAGTATAGAAAATATCATCAAAGAGTAGTCCTTTAGCACCAAGAATATGCCCACTATCAATTAGAGAAAATTCATCAAGAGAATCTACATGATTTTCCATTTTGAATCCTCGTAGATTTGCTATTTCGTTTGTTTCAATTGATGAGAGTATGGTTCCACCATTTCTTGAAGGAAGGTGATCAGAGTGAGCGTGAGATACAAAATTGATTCCTGTAGAATCAGTGTTTTTAGGATCCAAGTAAACTCGTTTATCATTTACCTCACACAGGATTCCATTTTTTGTCATCCTGACTTTTCTAGGCAACAAAATTCAGGACAATTAGATTTGATATAAATTGCAGGTTTGATCTACTATTGACTAGTTGCTAAATCTAGGAATTCTAATCTCAGGTCGTGGGAGCAACATGGAGTCTATTCTAAAGGCAATTAAGAAAAAAAAGATCCCAATTAATCCAGCAATTGTCATTTCAAACAAGCCAACTGCAAAGGGGTTAAAGATTGCAAAAAAGTTGGGAATTAAAACCGAAGTTATTGAAAGCAAGAACTTCAAAGGTAGTAGGTGGCAATATGACAAAAAAATCATTGCTTGTCTTGCAGAAAATGGTGTGACATCAAGAAATGGACTAGTGTGCCTTGCAGGATTTATGCGAATTATCAGCCCAGAGTTTGTAAAAAAATACAAAAATAGAATCATCAATATTCATCCGGCTTTGCTTCCATCATTTCCAGGATTGGATGCCCAAAAACAGGCATTAGATTATGGGGCAAAATATTCAGGATGCTCGGTACATTTTGTAGATGCAGGGATGGATTCAGGTCCAGTAATTATTCAAGCAGTTGTAAAGGTAAAAGAAAATGATACTGAGGAATCACTATCAAAAAGAATTCTAAAAGAAGAACACAGAATTTATCCTGAAGCAGTGAATTTGTTTGCAAGAAGAAAGATCAAGGTTTCAGGTAGAAAAACAATTATCAGTTAAGAATCTGGTCCACCAAAAAAATACAAAACTTTGAGTTCTTTGGTATTTCCATGAAAATAGTGCTCCACATCTTTTGCAACAAAAAATAATTTTTCTTTTGAAACTTTGTAATCCTTATCTTTAATTCTCAAAAAACCATCGCCAGAAAGCACATAGTATACTTCATCACTTTTATGAGGTTCTTGAGTATCTTCTTCTCCAGGTTGGAGAATCAAGACGCCAGCAGCTAAAGTATCTCTATTGATAAAGGTGTAAAAATAAGAACTGCTTTTTTTGATTTTCTCAATGTATGCAGTTACATCAAAATCTAGTTTCAATTTATTCAGCAGCTACAGTGAATGTCTTTCGAACAGGATCAGTACTCATAAATGAATGCCCTTCAGGATGAAGTTTTTCATGCTCAGGGCTTTGATGCATTTTGATAAAAGTTTCCTTGCTTTCATGCTCTACAATTATCCTATAGCTTCCATCTACAGATTTTAGAAATATTCTAGAAACAAATCCAGGAAATGTTGACAATACTTTGTTTGATTCAGAAAACCAATTTTTGAAATCTTCTTCAGCTCCGTCTTTGAGTTGAATATCTGCCATCATTACAAACATGCTCAGACTAGCAAAATACCATTTAATTTCTTTTCTAAGATTGTCAGTAAAGAATTCCAAGAATTAAATATCAACAACCCAAATGCCAATCATGACAGGTACTAAGATTGATGGAGTAGCAATTGCTCAATCAGTCAAAGACAGAGTCAAAAAAGCAGCAGAAGAACTGAAAACACAAGGAATTAGCCCATGTTTGGCAACAATCCTAATTGGAGATAATCCGGCTTCTGCTACCTATGTTAGAAACAAGCACAAGGCATGTGAAGAAGTAGGAATTGCTACGAAAGACCACAAACTTGAAGCAAGCATTACTCAAGCAGAGCTTAACAGTATTCTAGATAATCTAAATTCAGATGACTCTGTTCATGGAATTTTAGTGCAGCTTCCACTACCAGAACAACTAGATGAATTTGCTACAACATCAAGAATTTCACCTCTAAAAGACGTTGATGGTTTGACACCACATAATGCAGGACTACTTGCAATGAACAAAGCAGCACTAGTTGCATGCACACCATCAGGAGTAATGGAGATGTTTGAGCATCATGGAATTGATTTGGAAGGAAAAAATGTTGTATTGATTAATCGAAGTAATTTAGTTGGAAAGCCATTGTATCATTTACTATTACAAAAAAATGCTACAGTAATGACGTGTCATTCTAGAACCAAAAATCTTACAGAACTTTGTCAAGCTGCAGATGTAGTTATTACAGCAGTAGGAGACAGAAACAAGTTTACGCTGACACCAGACATGATAAAAGAAGGTGCAATAATCATTGATGTTGCAATTTCTAGATTCCAAGAAAAACTAGTTGGGGATTCAGACTATGAACAAATTATACAAAAAGCATCTTTTGCAACACCAGTTCCAGGTGGCGTGGGACCAATGACTGTTGCCATGCTATTAAAAAATACAATTACTGCAGCATCTTTGAGTAGTCAAATTGGAAGACAATCCTGAAAAAAAATCATTGAGAAATCTTCTTTTAGAAAAAAGAGACAACACCTCTTTTGATTTGATGAAGATAGCAAGTGGGAAAATGCAAAAACGATTAAAAAAAATTGAGAAGTTTAGAAATGCACAAAAGATTGGAGCATACTATCCAATTGGCAGTGAAATTCTAACACAAGACATCATTCAAGAATTGCTCAGTAATGGAAAGGATGTGTTTTTGCCAAAAGTGATTGGCGACAAGATGGAATTTAGAAAAATTTCAGACTTTTCTAGCCTTGAAAAAGGGAATTTTGACATTATGGAGCCTAAAGACGACTGTCAAGTAGACAACAATCTTGATGTGATTTTGGTGCCAACTGTAGGGATATCACCTACTGGAGTAAGATTAGGATATGGTCATGGATATTATGATAAGTTCCTTGCAGAAAATAAAACAACAACAATCTCTTTGATTTTAGAAAAACAGATTGTAAAAAATATTCCAAAATCAGAACATGACATACTAATTGACTGGATTGTTACTGAAGATCAAATTTTAAAGACTTAGTGATAAGAAAGACCCTTTCTGCCAATATCTTTTCTAAAGTATTTGTGAGGCCATGAGATTTTATCAGTGGCTGCATAAGCATTTGCAATAGCTGATTCCAAAGAATCACCCAAGGCAGTAACTCCTAAAACACGACCTCCATTTGAAAGAACTTTTCCATCATCTTTTTTGGTTCCAGCATGAAAGACATATGCTTCGTTTGGAACAGAATCAAAACCTGTGATTTCTTCATTTTTTGCATATGATTCAGGATAACCCTCTGATGCTAAAACAACGCATACAGCAGATTGATTCTTCCAAGAGATTGGATTCATTGAGGATAGTTTTCCGTCAACGCATGCATCCAAGTAATCATACAAATCAAAATCCATTCGCATTGTAATTGGTTGGCATTCAGGATCACCCATCCTTACATTGTATTCTAAAACATATGGTTCGTTATCTCTAATCATTATTCCAGCATACAAAAATCCCTTAAATGAAATTCCTTCATTTTTCATTGCCTGGATTGTTTTATCAATAATTTTTTCTTGAATTTTTTGTGCAAGGGCATCATTAACAATTGGAGTTGGAGAATATGCGCCCATCCCACCAGTGTTTGGACCTTTGTCATCATCAAAGATTCTCTTATGATCTTGGCTAGAGGCCATTGGAATAGCAATCTCACCATCAGATAATGCGATGTAGGAAGCTTCGATTCCATCTATTCGTTCCTCAACAATTATTCGATTTCCAGCATCACCAAATGTTTTTTTGACAAGAATTGTTTGAATTGCAGAAAATGCTTTTTCGTTGCTGTTGCAAACAATAACACCCTTTCCTGCAGCAAGACCATCTGCCTTTACTACAACATTATAATCAAGGGATTCAACATAATCCTGAGCCTTTTGTGCATCATCAAAGATTTCAAAAGGTGCTGAAGGAATGCCATTTCTTTTCATAAAGTCTTTGGCCCAAATCTTACTTGATTCAAGTTGTGCAGCTTGTTGTGATGGACCAAAAACTCTGAGATTTTTTTGATTAAATTTATCTACAATTCCAGCTGCTAGGGGGGCTTCTGGACCAACTACTGTAAAGCAATTATTTTTTTGAGCAAAATCAGCCAATCCATCAAGATCATCGACAGTTAATGGAACATTATTTTCAGTGCCTCCATTTCCAGGAGCAGTGAAAACTGTTTCAACTTTGGGACTCTGAGAGAGTTTCCAAGATAATGCATGTTCCCGTCCACCAGAACCAACAACTAGGATATTTACCAACAAAAATTATTTTTTACTCAATTATATAATCCAAGTCTCAGAAAATCAATTTAGCTTTATAATGTCACTAACATATCAAAATCCAGATGGAGCTTTCTACAAAGTTTGATGCAAAAGCAATAGAATCTCAAGTTAAAGAATACATCAAGTCTATTGATTTAGAAAAGCAGATTTTTGCTTCAGACAAACCTGAAAGGATCAGATTCATTGAAGGTCCACCAACGATGAATGGAATTCCACATGCAGGACATCTAAGAGGAAGAGTAATCAAAGATTTGTGGTATAGATTCAACACCCTTCAAGGAAAGAAAGTTGAATTCAATGGAGGATGGGACACCCAAGGACTTCCAGTAGAGTTACAAGTTGAAAAAGAATTAGGAGTTACTGGGGGAAAGACTGAAGCAATAAAACAATTCGGAGTTGAAAGGATTGTATCTGAATGCAAGAAAGTTGTAGAAAAATACAACAAAGTATGGGTCGAAGTTGATGATTTGCTTGGAATGTCGTTTAATCATGATAAGGCCTACTGGACATATAGAGATGAATTCATTGAAAGAGAATGGCAGATTCTAAAAAAAGCACATGATAATGGAATTTTAGAAGAAGACTTTACGGTGATTGCTTATTGTCCAAGTTGTCAGACATCACTAAGCCATGCCGAAGTTAACCAAGGATATGAAGAAGTCAAAGACCCATCATTGTACTATAAAGTAAAACTAGTGGATGAAGACGCATTTTTGATTGTGTGGACTACAATGCCATTTACTCTAGTTACAGATGCAATGGTAGGATTACAACCTGATGAGGATTATTGTTATGTTAAGGTAGAAAATGAAATCTGGGTTGTAGGAAAAACCAGATTAGAAGAATTCATGACAGAAGTTAAGGTCGAAGATTACAAAGTAGAAAAAACTGTAAAGGGTTCAAAATTTGAAGGAAAAAAATACATCCACCCGTTACTTGATTTGATTCCCGAATTAAATGAGCTCTCGAAAGCTGAGAACTATCATCTTGCAGTTTCAGAATCATTTGTTGATGCAAGTACTGGTAGTGGTTTGGTTCATTTGTCTCCTGCAAACGGTGAAGAAGACATCAAAATTGCAAACAAGAGAAATGTCAAGGTTTTCAGTCCAATAGATGATGAAGTAAAGTTCACCTCTCAAGTAGGAAAATATCAAGGAATGTTTGTTAGAGATGCAGATAGAACCATTGTTGAAGACCTAAAAGAAAAAAATGCATTAGTTAAGATTGGAAAAATTAAACACAAGTATCCTCTGTGTTGGAGGTCACACCATCCAATTGTTTGGCTTGCAAGAAAGGGATGGTTTTACAAGCTCGACCGTCTTGACAACAAGGCAATTGATGCAGCAGAAAGTGTGGAATACTATTTTGAGCAACCAAAAAACAGATTCCTAGGAATTATCAAAGAAAAACATCCTTGGTGTATCTCACGTGAAAGAGTTTGGGGTTGTCCTTTACCTGTCTGGAGTTGTGAAGAATGTAATGAGAGAAATTGGTTCTTTTCAAGAGATGATATTGTAAAGGCTGCTGATGATTTACCGGATGGTCCTGACTTTGAATTACATAGACCTTGGATTGACAACATTACAATAAAATGCAAAAAATGTGGCAGCACCAAAACAAAAAGAGAAGAATACGTTTTAGATACATGGCACAATAGTGGTTCTGCTCCTTACTCATCGCTAACAGATGACGAATATGCAAAAGAAATTCCTGCACCATTTTTCACTGAAGGAATTGATCAAACCAGAGGATGGGCATACACCTTACTTATTGAAAATGTAATCTTAAACAACGATCCTACACCACCTTACAAGGCATTTTTGTTCCAAGGACATGTGCTTGATGAAAAAGGAGGTAAGATGAGCAAAAGCAAAGGAAATGTTTTGGAAGGCTCTGATTTGTTGCAAAAATATCCTGCAGATTTAGTTCGATTTTACTTTATGTGGAAAGCAAGTCCAATTGAGCCACTAAGTTTCAGTACTGATGAATTAATGTCAAGACCATATCAGGTAATTAACACACTATTCAATCTGCATCTTTACTTTAAACAAAACAGCGAATATGATAACTTTGAACATACAAAGACAGTCGAGTGGGCAAAACAAAACAATTTGCTAACATCTCCAGACATCTGGCTTTTATCAAAACTGCAAAAACTAATCCAAATTCTTACTGAAAAGAATGAATCATGTAAATTCCATGAAGGGGCAAAAGCAATTGATGATTTTATCATCAACAATCTCAGCCAAATTTACATCCCAATTACAAGAGGAGAATTATGGGATGAAGAAAAGAAAGACAGAAGACTAGCAATTTACGCAGTATTAGGCGAGATTCTCAAGACATTAGATGTTTTGATTCATCCATTTTGCCCATTTACAAGTGAGTATCTTTACCAGACAATCTTTGAAGGAAAGCAAAGTATTCTGTTAGACAAGTGGCCCCAATACCAAGAATTACTTGTCAATGAAGAGATTGAAGAATCATTTGACATTATGAAAGATGTTGTATCAGTGTCATCAGCAGCAAGAATGAAAGGAAAAATAAAGAGAAGATGGCCATTAAATGAGGCAAAAATTTGCGTAGGAAAAAATCAAAAAACAAAACTTGAATCATTATCAGAATTACTTCAATCACAACTTAATGTTGAAAAATTCAGTGTTGTTGAAACTGAAAAAGAATCAGGTCTTGAGCAAATCTTGGAATTAAAACAATTAGGATTGCCAGTTAAACCAGTGATAGAATTAGAAAGAAAAAGAATTGGACCAAAAGCCAAACAGTTCATGGGAAAACTTGTTTCAATGTTTACAGAAACTGATCCTGAAGAAATCATCTCATTCTTACAAAGAGATGGAAAATATGATTTTGATATTGAAGGAGCAATGATTACATTAGATACTGAAGACTTTGTAATTGATTTTGATGCAGGTGAAAACTTTGCAGTTTCAAAAAGAGATAACTATGTTGTCTTTATCTCCACATCAAGAAACAAAGAGATGATGGCAAGAGGATTAACAAAAGATCTTGCAAGAAGATTACAGAGTTTAAGAAAAGAAAGAGGATACAATCCAACTGATGTTTTAGAAGTTGCGTCAATTCTTGATTTAGATGATGAATCACTTGAGATGATCAAAGAAAAAGCTAAAGACTTGGCATTTTTAGTCAGAGTAAAACAAGTAAACTTTGAAGAATCTTGCAAAGAATACAAAGATGATGATATTGATGGTCAAAAGATCAGAATATCAGTAGAATAGTTATTTCAAGCATCTAGTGCACTGCAGTCTAACTTTTTAATTATTCAAATCAGAAAATTAACTCAAGATATCCAGAGGAGAAAGGCATTAGGTCCCCAACCAGCATTTTCCCAATCTCCTTTGGAAATCATTTTCAAAATTAATGTAATATTTTTATTGCAATCATGACTCCATCAAAAGAATGTCTGAAGACAATCCAAATGTAGTTGGAATCAATGTTCTAAAAGGAAATTGGTCTCTCCACTAACAAACCCTACTCGTGAAAATGAATCATATGTTCTCTCTTCTAATGTTTCAGCTGGTGTAACTCTCACCTGAATAGTCTTTGCAACATTGTCACTAGTTAGAGTGACCTCTGCATATGCCTCTAAAATATCAAAATTGGGATAAACAGTAGATACTACTAGTAAAATTGCTACTGACGCAGTAGTTACGACTGCTATCTGCCTATTTCTCAATACAATTCTGATCGCTATTTCCCTTATCAGCAATGATATGTATTTCCGCCTACTTACCTCAAAATTAGGCTGGTTCGAATGGTTCGAACTATTTTCCGTGCCTAATCGAAAACCTTGGTTATATGCTCTGGTACCGTTAGTACTGCTGAAGAACGATGATTACAAACCATCAAACCCCAAAAATTGGCACCGTCACAGAAGTGATTGACCCTGAGATGGCAAGCCTGATGCAAATGACAAACAACTTTGTCACAAAAATAAAGCTACAAACTAAGGAGATGTA
Source organism: Candidatus Nitrosopumilus sp. (assembly GCA_965215075.1). Lineage (GTDB taxonomy): Archaea > Thermoproteota > Nitrososphaeria > Nitrososphaerales > Nitrosopumilaceae > Nitrosopumilus. Next base: position 807,635 of record OZ244033.1, on the reverse strand, counting down.
TCAATAAATGACTCTTCAATTCCCTGAAGACCCTCAAATTGATGCAATCCTTAAGATGACAAATGATGTTGTCGCAAAAATCAAAGCAAAAGCTAGGGAGAAAAATTGGTGAGTGCTGTGAGAAAATTCTATTTGTTACTCACTGGTCAGATCGAACAACTGTCCAGAGAAATCGATGAAGAATATCAAGGAGGAAACTCAGAATGAATATCTGTGTAGAGGGCCACAAACCAAAATATCAGATTACCTACAAACCTGCACCAGGTGGAAGCTATGTTCCAAAATGGTTGGTATGTGAGAACTGTATGGACAACAGAAAATGCTTTGGTTCTGAAGAACTAATTGAGACAGAGGAGATAATCGCATGAGGACCTGCCAAGTTTGCGTAAAGCCATTTGTAATGGGAAAAAAGAATTGCTGCTCAACTGATTGCTATCTTGAAGTATTACAAGAAAAACTAGATGATTGTTTTAGACGCGACAAAAGTCATATTAGACTCTTAGCAGCATAGTCTGATTTCTAAACTACTTTCTTGTGTTTATACAATGCATAAATAATTATCATAAATGACACCATCCACAAAGTGTTAGTTGGGTGAGTATTGCTGAATGCTTCAAAGACTTCAGTATATGCGTACCAAATGTCTCCAATACACCAAACAAGAATTCCAATTACCAACAATAACCATACTTCTTTCAAAATACTATGACGGAAAACAACTGCTCCTAGTATGGCAAGTCCAAGTTCAACTGATGCTCCAACTGCAAAAATATTTCCATAAATCAAACCAAAAGAAACTTCTTCATAATCTCCCCATGCTCCATATGCAACAATCGTATATACCGCACCCATGGCAATTGGAAGAATTATCGCTAAATTCTTCATTGGGGTATCCATTTTGGTTTGAAATGACGAGTGTTTAGATACAAATGAAGAGCTGCAAAAAAATACGAAACAGCAAATCCTATATCAAAAGGATTAGGATAAGGATCCTCTTGTAAAACATGATCATAGTACACATAACCCAAATCTCTTATAAACCAGAATACAAATGCCAATCCCAAAAAGAGATATGCCTTTCCAAAAACTTTAGAACCTCTGTATCTTTTTGATACGGAAAAAGAAAATCCTGCACATGCAAGTATCCCAACAAGGTATAGTGCTTCTGGAGCATTGAATTCATCAGGGTCGACATAATAAAGAGAAATCTGATATGCTACAGCTAGAACAGCAATAACTGCTAGAACTTTGTAATTAATAGAACTTGTAATTTTTTTTAATTGTTTTACCCTCCATGAAATTCATAAATTATTACACTTTGTGACTATTAAGTACCCCGAAAATGTTTGTTCATTTGAACAAACAAAAATCCATTCATTTCCGTTGTTTGTTCTTTGTAACCACTGCAGTCCCAACAGCTTTTGCTACTAGAATCGGAGGTTCTATAACATCACAGGCTGACTCTTGTTCTGTTTCTTTGGTCGGAGCAATTATTTTGAATGCTTCAAAAACTATCTTCCTGCTGGTATTTCCAACTTTGATAATTTTCCCAGTGACTTCTAAAAAGTCTCCCCCATGGACAGGTTCTAAAAATTCTACATTTTCATATGCTCTAAGAAGCCCTTCATCACCATCATGACGAATTATTAATTCTGTAGATACATCTCCAAACAACTTCATAATGTGTGCTCCATCCAATAAATCTCCGGCATAATGAACATCGCTTGCACTAATTCGTACATGTAATCTTACTTCAGGGATTTCCATGAATTGTTCATCTTGTATTCGAATATTAGATTTTGCTAAAATCAAAGTGGACCGGATGGGATTTGAACCCACGACCTTTGCGGGAAAAATTTCCTTACGCAGTGTGAGTGCGTCATCCAAACCAGACTAGACGACCGGTCCAACCAAATTACAAAATTACAAGCTTTTGTGTCTTTAGATTCTGATATTACCCTGACCTTTAGTACTGATTTTACATTGATTGTATAATGTCTCTAAAAGAATTTGATGAATTAATTGATAGAATGCATTTGGCACTTGAGTATGCTGAAAATTTAGGTCAATATGTCGATGCTGCCAAAGTTTTGTATCAAATGAATGAGGAATTACCTGATGATCTACAACTTACCTTGGAAGATTTGGAAAATCCTGAAACTGCCAAATCATTTATCATACAATACAAATCAGAGATAAAATCTGCAATTTCTGAATACAGACAAAGGTTGATGAATTTTTAATTTCTACTTCTTAACGCCGAGGTTTCTGTTCTTTAGTCTCAAGTATGGGTTTCTGCATTTTCTGCATCTTGTTGCATCAATATCATTTCTGCATCCACAGTTAAAGCAGATTCTCATTACAAGACGAGCATGCTGAGCAATTCTTTTCTTTTCAGGGTCTGTTATTGGCATTTGTATCTCTCCAAAATCTCTCTCTTTTAATCTAATCGGATTGCTGCATCTTTCCTGCAAGCAAAACAGGTACTTCTACAGGTCTTTTTGCAACTGGAACATTTGCCTTGTTAAACATTGAAACTTTGGATTCAGCTGAACCATAAGTTCCCATAACAATTGCACCAGCATGACCCATTCTCTTTTCTTTAGGTGCTGCACGTCCTGCAATGTAAGCTACAGTTGGTTTGTTAAATCCACTATCGATAATTCTCTGAGCCAAAATCTCTTCAGAGTCTCCACCAATCTCTCCAACTATTACCATGCCTTCAAGTTCTTGGTTATCTTTTACCATCCCAAATGCATCAATCAGTCTTGTACCATTAATTGGATCTCCTCCAATTCCAATTGTAATTAACTGACCAAATCCTGAATTAGTTAATGCATCTGAAATCTCATAGAGTAAAGTTCCACTCTTTGATAATACTACAATCTTTCCTGCCTTGAAAGGCATTGGTGGCATGATTCCAACTTTGATCAAATCTGGGATCATAATTCCTGGAGTGTTTGGACCAATCATGATTGCATCTTTTTGTTTTGCCAACTCCAAGACTTCCATGGTATCTCTAATTGGAACATGTTCAGGAATTGCAACAAGTAGTTTGATTCCTGCTTCTAATGCTTCTTTTGCTGCACCTAAGAAGAATTTTGCTGGAACATAGATAATTGAAATTTTTGCTGAAGTTGCATCCACTGCTTCTTGCATTGTATTGTAAATTGGAACTTTATCTTCAAATTTCTGACCTCCTTTTCCTGGAGTAACTCCTGCAACTATGTTGGTTCCATATGCCATCATATTTTTTGCATGAAGTGAACCATATGCTCCAGTTATGCCTTGGACAATTACTCTTTTTTTTTCATAATCAGAATCTCCTGGCTTTCCTTTTAGTAGCTCAAAAACATCAGTCATTTCTTTACTCCCATAACTGCAGCATTGATTGCCTCTTCAACTGAATCAAAAATTTTAGTTCTAGAACCTTCAAGCATCTCTCTTGCTTTGTCTGATTCTGTTCCTTTCAATCTTGAAAATACTGGCAAGTCAATTAGATTGTCTTCATATGCTTTGAGAAATGCTTCGGCAACAACTGTTGTCTTTACAATTCCTCCATAGAGGTTTACTAGAATTCCTTTTACCCTACTAATTTTGCTGATCAAAGTTAATGCTTCATAAACTGATTCAGTTGTTGCACCACCACCAACATCTAGAAAACATGCTGGCTTTCCACCATTGTCTGATAACATATCCAGTGTTGACATTACAAGACCTGCACCGTTTCCAACAACTGCAATGTCTCCATCTAATTCAACTAAAGAGAACCCACTTTTTTCTGCTCTCTCTTCAATCTCTGATTTTTCTTGATATTTTTCTAATTCTGGATGTCTGAAGTTACTATTGTCATCTGTAACAAACTTTCCATCTAGTGCCATGATAGAATCATCTTGCATTATTGCAAGTGGATTAATTTCAGCAAGCTCTGCTTCTTTTTCAATTGTAAGTTTTGATAGTTTTTTCAAAGTATCAACAAAACCATCAGCTGCCTTTCCTTCTAATCCCATTTCAGTTGCAACTTGTTTTGCAACTTCGTCTGAAACATCTCCTAATCCTACTTCTTTGATAATCTGATTCTTTACTGATTCAATTTCAACTCCTCCTTCAGCTGATGCAATAATTGTATAGCATCTCTTTGAGCGATTCAAAAATAATGAAAGATACAACTCTTTTTTGATGTCTGCCATCTTTTCAAGTAAAATTGCTCTTGCACTTTCTCCCTTTATTGTCAAGTCCATGACTTGAGGATATTTTATCTCAAATTCATCATCATTTTGGCATTTTTGAATTCCGCCTGCCTTTCCTCTTCCCCCTACAGGTACCTGGATTTTAATCACAAATGGATATCCGAGTTCCTTTGCATGCTTTCTTCCTTCTTCAATATTAGTAGATGATTTACTGTCAAGCAGGTTGATTCCATATTCTCGAAATAGTTCCTTTGCTTGAAACTCTAATAATCGCATGCAAAAATTCTGACTTTTACGGTCTTTATTAATTATGAGACTGACTATCTCAATTGCTCTTCAAGAAAATCAATCATTTCCAAAAAGCGATCTTTGCTTTTTCTCAATAATTCTTGAGGATACTCCTCAATAGTAAATACAAATTGTTGATGAAAACTTGGAACCAAAACTCCTCCTGATATAACCATCTGCTCAATTACATATCCTTTGGTTAGAGTACAGACGATTTCTTCATAGGACTCATCTTCTTCTTCTAGAGTCTGTCTGTAAAGTACAATGGGTTTGTTAGTCTTTGCAACAATGTTTGAGCCCTTTTCTAACAGATCTGATAATTGCTGTATCTGCCAAGCATCCAGACTAATCTGCTTTACCATATTATTAATACAAGATTTTTCTATTTAACCGTGATAAAACAACGCATCTTCACTACTTGTCGTCAATAAAATCACACCAGCCTTGAATCTAAAAGAAAGTGATTTGGCGTTTATGCCATATCAAGTGCTCTAGAGTGTTTTCTGGTATGTGGTCTTTCACCAGAATATTTTCTTCTTATGTGTCCTGATGGTCTACCATAAATTAGCTCTAAGAACCAAGACTTATGTTCAATCTCTTCGGCCAAAATATCTTTTGCAATATCATAAGTTGCAGGATCTTTGCCCATTGTCATTTTGCAAATTTTATCCCAGTTGACTATTGCACCTTGTTCAGCTTTGAGACACTTTTGTAGAATTTCCTTGTGATCTGTGGGATTTGCTGGAAGCTGTAAGAATTCACATCCTGACATTTTGATAAATTCTGTTGCGTCATTTGGAAGAGAACCTCCTAACTGACAGATTCTCTCAAGACATGATTCAAAGTGACTAAGATCTTCTAGTCTTGCATCTTCAATGATTCCTTTGAGTCCTTCGCCTTCCAAGCCTGTACAATGTGCTCTCAAATTGGTATAGTATGCTGTAAATTCTACTGATGCGTTGTAGATTAGGAGTTTTTTTAATTCCTCAACGTCAACACTATTTTGTTTTGGAATGGGTGTTGAGACTGCATCTAGAAAGATGGCATTGCTTACCACTGAGCTTAACTGGTCTGAAATCACTGACGATAATGGCATTGTCACATTTCACATGAAAGCCTATGAGTCAAAGACTGATGATAGTTGGGCAAAGTATGTTCGTAGTCCAAGGACACAAGAATCATTAAGATTGCTCAAATCCAGAGGCTCAAAATTCATCTAGAATGAGGACAACAAACCATTCTACACAGCCTCAAAAGACATTCAGGACAAACTCAAGGAAGTATACCGCTTTTTGCAAGTTGACACGATAAGCAATGGGTATTTTCTGAAACATCCGTACCATGCTTTGCGACACGTCTCAGCTCAAATGATGATTCTGAAATCAGGTGGAAACCTGACACTGGTAAGAAAAATCTGCGGATGACGATACGATATAGAACTTGAAGCAAGTTACGGTGAATTTCCGCCTGAACTTATACAAAAACAGCTAAGCAAACTGGACGTGATAGAATAATGGCAGCTCAAACATTCTATCTTAAAACTTCCAACGTTGAAGTAATCGCACTGTTTGAAAACATCAAGAACAAGAGCAAGTATCTAGAAGAAGCTGTTTTGCATAAAATGACTTGCACAGCAAACACAACAAAAGAGCAGCTTGATTTGGATTACAAAAAGCTACGCAACAACAAGATGTCACTTGAAATGATAAAACTTGTCAAAGAGACAGGTGAGAATACAAGCTGGGATAGAACCAAAAAAATAATCACTGGCAAAGAAAAAGTCGAACCGCCAAAGATAACATTGAAAATCAACAAGAAGAAGAACAAAGTGGACTGAACGGTTACGGATGGTGCAGTTTCTGCAAACACGAACACACTGGAACTGAACCTAGAGTTTGCAAGAAACTAGACTGTAATTGTGGAGTGCGTGGTTAAGATGCGAATAATATCATCTACAATAAATCACGACAAGCTGTTCAGAGAACAGATTGGGATAGATGAAAAAGAATCTGATGATACCTATGAGGTCTATAAGTCAAAGATTGATTTTCAAAAGATAGGCAAACGTGGAGTTTTAATTTACCTGAAAAATATTCCACAATTTCAAATCTATCTGACTAAAGACGAAATCAAAAAAATTGTAATGGAGTACACACAAAATGTATGACAAAGGCAGGCTATACGTCTTTGTACTACAGGACACAGAAACAAAAGCAATCAGGGCAGTATGTGATGATTTTGATTCCGTGCAAAAGTCAATAGAGGCTAACACAAACTGGGGATTTCCTGACGTTACAGTTGAAGCATACAGGGTAAAGTCAATCACAGATTATAACTTTCAGAGGATGGCACAATGAGCGTTATAGAATTCACATATCCAGACGGTGACACAGTAGAACTAATGCAAAGCGATTTTGAATTGATAAAATGCAATTCATGCAAGCAAAGAAAACAATGCGAGTTTTCCTATCTGTCTGACAACAATACGATTATTGTAATTTGCAGAAGTTGCTATGAGGGGTTGTTATCATGATTACTCAAAAGTTGGCTTTTGTGTGCTATCAGAGAGACACTAAATTCAAAATAATCTATGCTGAAATTTCAGCTCCAACTTATTTGAAACTGATAGCAAAAGTAAAACAAACTAGAAAACAAATCATAAAGAATAGTCGTCTAAATGATGGTACTTTGATGAAAGATGTTACTGTAGTAATGGTGAATTTGAAAAATGCCGATTAAAATTTTCAAAGTAAGACGTGGCTCTTTGAATGTTGAGGAAGTACCAAAAGACGATTTGTCTAAATCCATGGATGAAGCATTTGGATTATCGAAAATATTTGAGGAAATAATGGACGGTTACGATTGTGACAAACTAATCTTTGAGAGGGTGAAATTCGATACATGAATGACAAGAAATTCGCAGTAAGACTAACTGCAAAAGAGAGAACCAAGCACAGAATCGTAATTAATAACTTGGACAAAGATGAACTTGAAATTATAACCCAAATATTATCAAAGCAAGACAAGCTAGATCTTGCAGACTGTACAAAGATAGAGCCATATCTAGTATATTTCAGACAGCCAGAAAGGACGATAACAAAAATGGGAAACGAGGTTAACAAGATTGGCAAGTTTGACTTTGTAGAATCATGGAAGTTTCCAGATGATGTTCAGTCTTTTCTTCATTACATCACAGGACGATTGGGTATTGCAGAAAAAGACATCTGTCACTGTTTTTCAGGTTCTTCTAGTTTTGGCGGACTGACAGTTGACATTGCAGAGAGTAATAACCCTGACTTGGTAGCAGACATTCGAGACTTGCCAGATATTATAGGTACAGAATCTCAAAATCATATCCTTGCAGACCCACCGTGGAGTATACCATTCGGGCAGAGACGAGCCTACAGTTACGCAATGAGAGACATTACAAAGACTGGCGGTTATCTCATAATTAACAGTCTGTGGAATCCGTGGGTAAAGGGACTAGAGCATATTGGAACTTGGGAAGTGCGACAGCGATTTAATAGCTATAGAGACGTTGTGCATTTCCGAATCTTCCGCAAAGTTAAGGGTGAGCAGAATTGACTTTTACCATATCTACTGAAAATGACGATTATTGTAATATGCTAATCAAAACCATAGGTTGCAAATACAAGAGAAAACCACAGGCAGATATTTTTGCAATGGAAATTATGAGAGAGAAAATTTTTGTAGACACTCTTGAAGGAAGATTGACAGCACACAAAGGGTTTGTAAATTGAGCTGCAAGGGAACCTGTCACAATCACAAGGGAAAGTATGACGTTAGCACTTCTGGATATAAGAACAATTTTTACTGTAGAACTTGTAGAATCTTTCTTAGTCCTAGTGGAGTAGTACGAGAAAATAATAAGGTGATGTGTTTGTGTTGTGGAATTCGTGTAAGAACTAGATCTAGACGTAATAACAAACGACATTTGGCTAAATATTCAAAAATTCCGCTCGTAATTCATGTCAACTGAAGAAAAACCAAAAACCCCTTAACCTTTGAGCAAGTTTACGCAGAAACCTATCCAGAGATTGAAGGTATAGTAAAGTATTATCCTCATTGCGGTGCTAAATTTATTGAAAGAGTATCTGCAAACAGAACTTTCCAGTGTCCTAACACGGACTGTGAGAAACCGTTCCATGTGAGAATAGGCAAAGGGGAATTGAATCATGACTGATTCTACCAAAGCCGACCTCATCTCATCTTTTATCAAAGACAAGATGCTAAATGATATTGAATCTCTCAAAACACTAGACGGAAGAAAAGCAGTCTTTGCAGATTTGCAGACAAAGCACCATGAAACAAAATTTACAAAATCACATTTTCTAGATATTCTCAAACGAGAGATTAAACGAATCAACAAAGACCCCAGAGAGTTTGGACTATCTGTAAGAACACCAACATTTACAAAGCCCAACAGCTCAATAGGCGGAAAGACTAAGCCAAAGCAGGTGGCACCTACCCCATATCCCAAAGAGGCACCAACTACTGAAAGTGGCAAACCGCAAACAGCAGGTCAACCAACGCCAGCAACACAGGAACAGATGCAAGAATTAGCACGGCAGATTCAGTTCAATTTTAACGCAAAAAACACAGGTGCAATGATAAAGGCTTTGTATGGCGGAATGAAATTCGTTTACTAAGATTTGGAATCGCTAGATGATGATGAAAAAGAGAATTTGGCAGAACTATGGATTCCTTTCTGTCAAAAGTATCTGCAATCAGATTATGCAATAATTATTGTTCCACTTATGGCATCCTCTGCAATACTAGCCCCTAAAATCAGAAAGGCAAGAGAAGTCAAAAAGAAACGCCAAGAAAAAGAAGAACAAAAACAAAAGTCAGGTGAGCTAAGTGATTAACACCAAAAAAGAGGCACTAGATCTTGAGACCTTGCATATTACAAAACAGGATGTGCTAGATATGATGGATGGATTAATCATTCGCTCCAAGAGAAACCAAAAGAAGAAAGGAAAACTAGCAAACGCTGTATTTGGTGCAGCTTACCGCTCAGCAATCAGGGGATTCAAGGGAGTAGCCGAAGTAATGCCAGATTCTATATTAGAAGAGGTATAGACTGACATTTGCAGGTTCTTCAACTTGCTTATCATCAGAAACGAGATGGAACAGGAGAAAAAAGAGTATGGTGCCAATGATTGCACGCCACTTGAACGAGTGTTTGATAGTTTGAAAAAAGACATCAAAGAGGGAAACTGGTAAGATGGATTTTGGAGATAAGTTTTGGCTGTGCGTTTTGTTTGGTGTTGTTTTCATGATGGGAATGTACACAGGAGACTACATTGACCAATCAATAATTGCTTTTGACTGTGATTATGCAGGGCAAGAGGTAGAAGATACTGCAAAAATTATCAAGATAAAGTGTGAGGTAGTATGAGAAAACTAAAAGTTGATTTTTACAAATGCCAAAAAGAAAACTGTGGTTTTCAATCAACACTATACACAGAAGCAATCATACATTGCAATCCTACAATCATTGACGGAAAGCTTGTAAAGCACAGAGTAAAAAATATGAGGACTGATACTTTTGTTAATTGAAAGCAGAGTAAGAGAGGGTCACCATCTCTTTGCAGCTATTCTACCCCAAACAGGAAACACTAAACAAAACGAAATCATGGAAAAGCGGTTAGGTTTCTCAATGGATGAGTTCATCAAGATGTCATTGCAGAGTCTGGCAGAAGATGTTCTGTCATCACAGGAAAACAGAGACATTGCAGAGGGCTACTATGACTGGATTGTAGATATGATTCTCTACATGAAAGGTGAGCGTGACGAACTGCCAGAGATGATTATCGAATCACCTGCGGAAGTGTTAGACAAAGATGTCTGAATCAATCCAGTATACAAAGTCTATCAACTTTGATTATTCACCTTATGATGAAGACCTTGTAGTAACAGGTGCAAAGGGTTCAAGAAAAACTTCATTGGTAAGAGATGAGATACTTCCAGCCAAAATATCAAACTGTGCATACTGGATTTGGGATTTTTCCTCAAAATTTCACGGATGGGGAAATCTAGTTGACAATGGTTCAACCATAGCCTCCCTCTTTTTTGTAAGATTTGTTTTTATTTTATTTTCAAGGTTAAGCAATATAGATAATCCAAAAATTGCTTTGATTGGAGGATTTGTAATTGCCTTGTCAATTGCTGTTGTTTTGATCTAGTCTTCTTGAAGTAATTTTTGTATCATGCCATCAATGTGATTTGACTGGCCAAATGAGATATCTCTAATGACTCCTTTTCTATCAATCAAAATTGTTGATGGTGTTCCTTGTAGTGAAAATTTTTCAAATGTTTCAGCTGAATACTCTTTTGATTTCATATAGTCTTTAACTCGCTGAATGATTTGTTGTTTGTATTCTTCAGGTTGTGAATCAAACTCTGGAATCTGAGGATAGATAAACTGCATAATCTTTTCTTGGCTTACCTCACCATCTGTTTTGGTTAGATTGTCCATCCCTAGTGGAAATGGAATCTTGTATGGAAGTTTTCCTTCTTTTAGCTGACCATACATGGTTAGTGCTTCTTTTGTATCACCAACCACTTCTCCAGTCTCAACTAACATCTTTAGATTATCCAAAGTATTTTTATCAAAATCTTCAAAAGCAGTAGCCAATCCCAAAACACGGACACCGTCGTCTTTGTATTTGTTGTAAATGTTGATTGCCTCAGGTATTGCATGCACAAAGCATCCTGGACAGTTTACTTGGAATACTTCAAGCAATACAATCTTGTCTTTTTCTTGATCAAAGTTAGTTGGTGAACCTTGTACCCATTCTGACACTCCAAAATTTGGTGCTTTTTGACCTACTACTGCACTCATTGGGAATAATCGAATTTTTTCCATTAAATAGATACCGCCATCAATTTCAGGCTCAATCTCGAGTACCCTAATATATGACACAAAAAATCTCAAAGCAAATTGCAGGCAGTAACTGAAGACAGACTCACATTATTTGCTGAGATGGAAAAAAAGTACGAAGAAAAAGATACTGAATATTTTGTTGGTCTCTTAGATCATCCTGATTATGTTGTGAGAACAAGAGCTACCTGCATTTTGGTTGATTTTGGTGGCGAAGACAAAGTTCCCTATATTGCTAAAGTTCTCAAAAATGATGACAATGAATTGGTAAGACATGAAGCAGCATTTTCTTTAGGTCAGATATGCTATTCCAGCTCAGTCCCTCCTTTGACTGATGCAACACTAAATGATCCTAGCATGTTTGTAAGACATGAAGCAGCAATTGCTTTAGGAGTTGTTGGAAACAAAGACGCAAAAGAATCTCTAGAAAAAGCACTAAACGATCCTGACAAACCAGTAGTAGAATCTGCAGTAGTTGCACTATCCAACATTGAATTTATGGAAAAGTTAAGTAAGAACGAAAAGTTTGCAAAGTTAACAGGTGGATAAGATGAATTTTGCGTATGGTGTTATAGCAGCAATTGGCGTTTTAATTGCAATCTCTTTGGGATTGATTGCAGCTTCTCCTAGCGAAATTATTGAACCACGAATAGTAGGAGCTGAAGAAAAACCAACTGTTTGTACAATGCAATGGGATCCTGTTTGTGGAATAGATGGTGAAACTTATGGAAATATGTGTATGTTAGATGCAGCTGATATGAAACTAGATTATCAAGGCGGATGTGTTGTTGCTGAACCAGAACCTGAAGTTATGGAACCAATGCCAGCAGCTCCAATGACTCATACTGTTGATACTGCTGAAGGTTCAAGTGTTCCAGGATGTGAGGAAACTGACGAATGTTATCTTCCATACTCTTTAGAGATTAATGTTGGCGATACTGTAGTTTGGGACAATGTAGATACTGCAACTCACACTGTAACAAGTGGAAATATTTCTGATGGACATGATGGAATGTTTGATTCTAGTTTGTTTATGGCAGGAGATTCATTTGAGTATACATTTACCGAAGCAGGAAGTTATGATTACTTTTGTATGGTACATCCTTGGATGGTTGGAGTAATTGTTGTAAATGATGTTGAAGAGATGGTTGTTTCTGAGCCAGAACCTGAAGTGATGGAAGAAGTAATGACACCTGAACCAGAAGCATTACCAACATCCATGACAATTTCAATTCCTAATGGAGTTGGTGTTCCAGGATGTGAAACTACTCAAGCATGTTATTTACCATATGAGGTAACTGTTGCAGCAGGTACAACTGTAACTTGGTCTAATGATGACACTGCTGTTCACACTGTAACTAGCGGAACTCCATCAGCTGGCGTAACTGGAGTATTTGATTCTAGCATCTTTAACGCAGGTGATACCTTTGAGTACACATTTGATGATCCAAGAACTTATGATTACTTTTGTGTCGTTCATCCTTGGATGGAAGGAATAGTTCACGTTAACTGATTTTCAACAAAATAGCACAATTAAATCAAAACAGTTTAGCTTTTCTTTGTAAATAAAAAATGCTAGATTCTAGCATGAAATGTCATCAAATTGGTGTAGCAAATGTAGAAACCATACTCAATCAGATGGAAAATACCATTGTATTGAATATGGCACTGAATTCTAAAAACAAAAATCTTAAGCCTAAATCGTAAAGATGTTTGTTTTTTTTTTTGAATTTTTTTTGATATTCTTTCAGAATTCCTTCAAGCTACATTATATCAAATAATTACCATTATTACCCATGTTCAAAAAGATGGATGAAAAAGAAAAGGATAAAGAAAAATTCCAAACTAAAGCTGCAAAAGGCGAAGTACTAGATTTCACTTGAGATTATACATTCACTATTAACGTCATTGAACTTTGAACATTGCCAATCTTTCTAATGTCATTTGTAACTAGTTTTTCTAATTCCTTGTGAGTTGATGCTTCCATTCTTCCTATTACATCATAGTATCCTAGTACAACATCTACTTCTTTTACCTCCGGAATTTTATTGAAATCTCGTGCTACAATGATCTCTTTACCACGATCAGTATGAAAAACAACATAAGCTTGCGCAGCTGATCCTCCTAAAATAGAACCCATTAACTTGTTTGAATCTACTGCAAAGTAATCTGCCCCTTCTGCTGCCATCAATGTCATAGTAGAATTGACATCTTCGAGCTTTCGAATCTTGTCAACTATTGTCTCATTGACTTTTTCTTCAGAATCTGCTTCAACTTTTGCTATAAAATCAAACGTACCTAATGTTCCATGTGCGTCAACAACATTTTCAACTGATTTTAATTTAGAAACTAGTTGCTTTTCTAATCCAAGTTTGCCGTTGATTAAGACATATGCTTTTGGCATTGGCTAATTACTTCAAATTTCTATTTTAAATTCTGGTAGAGTTTAGTGAATATCTGTAAGTTTTTTGGAAAAAAAATTAAACAATTGCAAATTAGTTTGAATTCTAAATTGCTGTAACTTTACTTCTTTGCTCTGTTGATTCAAACTTGAAGATTCTCTCAACAGTTGAATCCTCAAAGATTTCAGCATCATGTGTAATTATTAGAAACTGCATTGGAATTTCTGAATTTGATATGTTTGATAGCTGAGACAACACTCCTACAAGGGATTTTTTCCTCTCAGTATCAAGGTGGGTTGTAGGCTCATCTAGTATCATCAGATTGAGATTTGATGCTCCAAGAAGACTTGCCATTCCTAACCGCAAAGCTAGTGCAACACTAACCTTTTCTCCTCCACTTAGAGATTCTAGTTCTAAGACTTCGCTTTTTGAATAACATGTAATGGAGATGTCTCTTGTCTTTTCTGAAAGTAATATTCTTTGAATCTTTGTGTTAAGTAGTGTAAGATATTCAGAGGCTTTTGCTGATATTGTATTTAGTGCCCATGATCTTAGACTTGTTGCAACAGGTCCATCTCTGCTAAACACATTTGTTTGAATCTCATCAAGGTTTGTTACATATTCTTTTACAATTTGAAGCTCTGAAATTGAATCCTGAATTACTTTGATCTGTTCTTGACCTTTGGAAATTTTCTCTACAATTGCACCAATTTGTTGGTCTATGCCAGAAAGTTCTGACTGTTTTTGTTGAACTGATTGCTTGAGTATTGCAAATTCTTGCTCATCAAACCCTTTTGTCTCTGTTTCAAGTTTTGAAATGTTTTCAAATATCATCTTTGTATGAGAATCTATCTGTGCTATTTCCAACAAGTTTCCACTTGCTTGTGGAATCTTTTGTTTCTTTGATTCTGTTTCTTCTTGGATTTTCTTTAGTTCTTCTTGCGTTCCAATCGAATATGCCCTAAGTGTTGCTTCCGCATCACGAGCATTTTGTAATTTTTCTGAAAATTCTTTTTTCTTTTGACTGTACACCACTCTTTCTTTTTCTTTTGTAACAATCTCTTGTTCCAGAGTCACCATCTCCTGTTTAAGATGTTCTTCTTGAAATAGTGGGTTTAGTTTCTCAACATTAGAGTCACATACAGGACATTTGTTGTCTTTAAGCTGGAGTTTTGATGCAAGCAGTTGTTTTTCTTTTAGCGATGCTGTTTGACTCTTCATCTCTTGAATTTTCTTTAGAGCATCCTCAACTGCTTCTTCGACTTTTTGGATTTTGGCCTCTAGGTCTTCTTTTAGGCTGGCAGACTCAAAACAGCCCTCACATTCGCGAATTTTACGCTCATTTTCGCTAATTTCTTGCTGAATTTCATGAATGGCTTCTTTTGCATATTCTACGAGTTCTTTTTTTCTTAATTCTAATTGATTGAGTTTATCGATTTTTGGAGTCTCTGTATCTACTTTGTTTCGCAGCTCTTCAACTTCTTTTTGTAATTTTTCTTGTTTTGATTTTAGTTGTTCTTCTTGTGGTTTTGCTTCTTTGATCTCATTTTGATATCTTTCTAAATCTCTAGATAAAATGTCAATATGTGTATCATCATAACCAACTTTGTCTCTAATGTTTTGACGAAATTCTTTGTTTACAAGCTTCATTGATTCAGATGCAACATCAAGTTTATCAATTCCAATAATTGCATTTAGTAATTCCTTGAATTCTTTAGGTTTTGCATTAATTATTGCATTAAGTTCTCCTTGTTGGACAATTGATGCTATCTTTAGTTTCTCAAAGTCAAGACCAATAGTCTTTTCAACTTCTTGTGTCATTGATTCACCAAACTGTTTTCTCTCCCCTGCCGCAATCTCCCTGTATTCGTCATTAACTATTTCAGAAAACTTTGCTGCAAGTGTACCTTTACTGTCAATCTTTCTTACAGCCTCGTAACTTTTGCCATTAATTGAGAAATTTATCTTTGAATATCCTTGATTTGAACCACGCTTAATCAAACCTTTGTTTGATTTTCGTGTATGTTGCCCAAACAATGCAAATGTTATTGCATCAATAATGCTTGATTTTCCTGCACCATTATCTCCAACAAACACTGTTACACCGTTTTCAAATTCTAGTTTTGTATTACCATGTGCTAGAAAGTCTCCTAGCTCTATTGATGTAATCATTTGTTCTTCTCCCTTTTGAACTTCTCAAAACTTTCAACAATTATCTGAGATGCTTCTTTGATTTCACCTGAAGCTAATACTGGTAACAACTCCTTTATTGCAAAACTTGCAGCTTGCTCAGAGCCTAGTGCATCAACTGAGAGTCTGAACATCTCATCATCAATGACATTTGGTCTGTCCAAAAATACTGAAGAATCAGATACCTGCTTTGTACTGATTCTCCAAAAACACCTCAAAACTTGTGAATTTAGCCTTGCAATTTGTGCCTGAATATGGTCAGTTTCGATGTTTTCGCCTTGAATTTTGACCTCGACTATTGGCTTTTTCGCAGTACCTGAAATCTTTTCAGAAATCTCATCAATGGTCTTTGATAATTCTTGATATTCAGTTTTGAATGAAAACTGTGGTCTTGTCTCAAGTTCAATCCAGTTTGGTTTTGCTTCCTCACCTGAAATATCTACTTCAAAGAATCCTTTCTTTGTTTCTTTGATTCCTTCACTTGTTGTTAACTCAATGGAGCCAGGATATGCAATTGGTCCATTATGATGATTAAATTGCTTGATGTCTGTGTCATGTAAGTGTCCCATTGCATAGTAAGTAAAGTTCTTTGGCAAGTCAGTTGATTGTATCTCTCCTGCAAACTTGTTAAACTCTGTAATTCCTTGATGCAAAACCAAAATCTTGTGTCCAGAATGATTTTGTACAGCCTTGTCTACTTGTGCAAACTTTTCTTCGTATTGTGGAATCTCTGCTTTTCTTATTTTGTCAAATCCTGCAAGAAGTACTCCCTTGTACTCAATTGGATTTCCTTGTCCAATGTATTTTGAAAATTCCAAGTTGTGATAGACATAAGGTATTGGTGTTGTTCTAATTCTACTGATATCGTGTTCTCCTAAAATAAAAAATGAATCAATATTATTTTGTTTTAATCTCTTTAGACCATTTGCCATTTGAACAATTGCAGTTCCGTTTGGATTTGGTATATGAAAAATATCTCCTGCAAATATTACAAAATCAACATGATCTTTAATCGATGTGTCAATTGATTGGTTAAATACATCATAGACGTCTTGTGCACGTTCTTCTGAACCATACTGTACTAATCCCAAATGCGTATCTGAAATGTGAGAAAATAACATTAGTCTAATAACAAATCTTTTTGAACAAATCCTTGTGTTGATTCTACTGCAACTTCTTTCATCTTGTCTGCATTGGCCCATGCATTGACTGCACTTTGGTCAGCTCCCATTATCTTCTCTTTGACTTCCTCTACATGAACTAGTGATGGCAGATTTGTCCACTGGCCAACAAGAACTGCATCTCCCACGTTTAGTGAGGTCAGTTGGGCTATCAATTCACGGCTAGTCGATTCTGTTGCCGAGGCTATTTGGCGCTGATCATCTTCTTGAATAATCTTCATAATTGCAAAGGATCCCATCTGACTGAGAACATTAAGGTCTACACTTCGAGGTCTCTGAGAAACGACTCCAAGACCTAGACCGAACTTTCTTCCTTCTCTTGCAATCTTTGCTGCCCAGTATTTTGCACTGGTGTCATGATCTTTTGAAATAAAGACATGTGCTTCTTCTATGATTACAAAGATTGGTGAGTTGAACTGATAGTTTCTATCTCTTTTTGATTTACCATGTCGTGCAATACTTGCATCTTTTCTGTCTTTGAGTAACTGCTGCAAGTAAAATGCAACTGCAACGTTTGCTTGTTTTTCTGAAAGTTCTGAGATATTTAGTACATTTGTTCGTCCCTCCTTGATGAAACTAATTGGGTCTCCCATGTCAGGATCTAAAATATCTTCAAATCTTCTCTGAGCCTCATCTATAATATCTTGAACCCTGTACGCTGAAGTTCTAATCTCTTTGAGTTTCTTGTCTTCAGAGTTTACGATAAAATCAACTTCATTTTCTAACTTTTTCCAAAATTCCTTTGATTCTTTAACATTTTTTGTAAATGCCATTCTTAGTACACGTTGTTGTACATTTGCACCATCTCTAATCTCTAGTACTTCAGAAAGTTGGTCAGCATCTAACAATCGAGGATTAATTTTTGCATCAACTACATTGACACGTGGAATGTTAAGAGTTGTGTAATCATTATGGTAATCAAAAATTATTACAGTTCCCTTTAGTTTTGAAATTTGTTTTGTAACAAGTGAAACAAGATTACTTTTTCCCATTCCAGTCATTGCTAAAATTCCCAAGTGTCTTGAAACAATTTTGTCTAGATTTACTTTGGCATCAATTGTTTTGTTTCGCAAAAGACTTCCAATCTTTGCCCATCCTTCACCTTTTGGACTAAAAATTTCTTCAAGGTCTTGTTTTGTTGGCTGCGTAATTTCCGTGCCTGGAATAGGTGGAATTGCAGGGATGATTGATTGACCTTTTCTCAAGTTTTTTAAAAATCCCAAAATTCCAATATGTGCAGCAAATGTTTTGTCTCTCTTGTTTAGCTCTGCAATCTCTGTACTTTCTACAGCTTCATCAAAATTTCTAACATCAGTAAATGCAGCACTAGTTACAGAAGATCTTTCAACTAGACCAAGAATCTCTCCTTCATCTGAACCTATTTTGATATATTCTCCTACAGATAGTGCCCTTGAAGTAATTGCTGTGACAAATGTTGGCTTTGATTCCCCTATGACAAAACCTAGACTCATCCTAAGACCTCTCTCGAACCAATCTCATTACTTAATCCTAACAAACTAACCATTTTTGCAAGTTCCTTATCAGATATTTTACAGTTATTGTGTGCAAGCTTGAGCGCATATGGATATCCGCCTATGCTAGTCTTGTACAACTTGTTCATAATTGACTTGATCTCATTTTCATCATGTTGATCTCCTAAAAATTCTAGTTTGATTATTGGAGTTGAATCACTTAATCTAACAAATGTTGATGAAATGATTTTGTCTGAACCATATTTTTTCTCAACAAAAATTTTACTAAATCCTGGCTTGTTTGTAACATGATTGTAATAGAAAATATCTCCTGCAAGAGAACCTAAACTTTCAAACTGTTTTTTTGTGTTTGATGTTTTTGCAATGAATAATACATTATTTTTCTTCTTCATTGTCTTTACAACAAGTGCATCCAAAGTTGATTGTCTTGTCATAAATTGAGAATGCAGTGAACCATCCATTAGAACTAAATCAACTAAATCAACAGTTTTTTCACAAGCATCAATTTCCATCTTACTTGCAATTCTTGATAAATCAGTATCAGAACCAAGTCCAGAATCATGCAAGTCTACTAGAACTTCGCCATCAGATTTGATTGATACTGCTGTTGTTGCCCATAACTCAATTCCCTGAAATTTTGTATTGTTAAAACTACTATCAATGCCTGCAGTAACTACCTCTTCTTTTGTAGGCGTGAATTCTACCCAATTTTCTCTTGCTTTTTGCAAAATTTGCTCAAATTTGGGACCTTTTAGAATTGAGAGCAGCTTGTCTCGATTAACTATGGCATCTTTGTAGACAGTATTGAGCACAACAATGGTTCGTTGGTTTGAATAAAATCTTTAGGTTATACTAAACTTTGACAAAACTGATCCATCAAAACAACTTAGCCTATCTTGCCCTTGAAAATAATCTTCTCATCTGTGTTTGATGGCGTAGATCTATCGATGTATCTTATCTCATACCAATCTCCAATATGGATTGTCTTTCCATCTATCTGGCGTGGAATCTTGATTTGAACTTCAAACGTGTTTGTGTTTGGTCCTGTCTCAACTAGATTTCCAGAGTTTGCATCAAATTTTGGATTTGCAAGCGTAGTTCTGATTCCTCCTTCTCCTCTAAACTCTAATGCACTTAATGGAATCTTGTCTTCATCTTTAGTCTCTATTTGCATCAGGCTCGTATAGTCTGACAATAAACTCGTGTCCAATTCTTGTATTTCCACTACCTGAAGTCTGAACTTTGGCAAACGTCTTTGTTAGTGGAATTGATTTGACCAATACTCTTTGTTCTCCAGCAAAGTCAGACTCATCCAAATATTTTATCAATACAATATCGTCTTGGCTTAACTGCCTACCATCAATAGTTTCAGGCAATTCTAGTTTTACATAAAACTGACCTGTGTCAGGACCAGTTTCAATCATGTTTTCCGGTCCTTCAATTGGAATTCCATTGATTGTAAATTCAAACAATCCTTCAATGGGAACAACTTCTATTCCACTATGAGCCAGATTCAAGTCATGATCTGTAATGTAGAAATTTACAATTGACATACTTGATGCAGGAACTGTTTGAATCTCTCTTTCTGATTTTGTAAATCCTGTATGAGTAAACAGCATGCCTATTTCGTGCATCTTTTCAGCAGTTTCTGGCCTTACACATGCAGGAGAACCGTTTGTCCGAATAACTAGTTCTAATCCTTCTCTACAAAGTACGTCTTCTACTGAAATTCCACGTTTGATTTGTTTTTTTGGCGAATCAATATCTGCATTTACAGGAAATCCTACTGTTAGAATTAAAATTGAAAATAATAACGTGAAAATAATATTTTTGAAATTATTTTTCACAAAACTCCATGGTGAATTTTTATCATAAAAGGATTGGGACTAATTTGTCTGTAATTCATCTTTGAAAATCAAAATTGAGAATTTGATGTTTGGTTATATTGCAAAAAACCCTAACTAGAATGATTGATTCGTTTAGGATCTATGATTGTTGCAGTTTTGTTACTTCCAATGACTAGCTTTGCGTTTGCTCAGTACCTTGACATTTCTCAATTAGAGTCAGACAAAGTAACATTGCAATTTGGAGAAAAATCATATGATCTCTACTATGGTTATCGTGGAAGTCTTGACTCAATGGGTTCTGATGTTCATTATCCAACATTATCTTCAATGGAGATTAACGAAGAAAGAAAATCTCTTGAGATTACAATGGAAGATGTTCCAGAAACTACTGATTTTTGGGTAAGAATGCCTTTTGATGTAATAACTGCTGAAAATGAAAAATTCACAGTAACAGTTGATGGAACAGATACTGGATATGACTTGATGAAATTTCCAGATGGATACGTTGTAGGCTTCATCATTACAGAGGAAGCAGAAAATATTGAAATTATCGGAACAGCAGTGATTCCAGAATTTGGAATAATTGCAATTTTAATTCTAGGTATTTCTATAATTGGATTGATTTTCTTGGTGCAAAAATCGCCATTTGCCGGAACTAGAATTAATTAAGTGAGATTTTCTAGTATCATTGCTTGAAACGAATTGGCCTTTTAGGATGTGGTGCAATGGGTACACAAATTGCTCTTGCAATTGATTCTGGAAAAATTCCTGCCACCTTAACTCATGTATATGATGGTTCAAAGGATGCATCTTTTGCTTTAGTTGAAAAGCTAAACACCAAACCAGAAATCGTTGAGAATTCCCATCTGTTATCTTCAAATCCGCTTGATATTGTTGTAGAAGCTGCATCACAAGATGCTGTAAAAGATGTTGCCTTGAGTGTTTTGCAAAACAAGAAAGACTTGTTGATTATGAGTGTTGGTGCACTACTTGATGAATCAATCTATGAAATACTTTCAGATGCATGCAAAGACTTCAAAAAGACTATCTATCTTCCTTCAGGTGCAATTGCTGGTCTTGATGGATTAAAATCAGTTAAAGATGAACTAGATACTCTATCTATTACTACAACAAAGCATCTACGTTCTCTTAAGGGTGCAAAGTTTTTTGAAAACTCTGACATTGATTTGGATGCAATTAATTCATCTACAGTAATTTTTGAGGGAACGGCAAAAGAAGCAGTTTCATTATTTCCTGCAAACATTAACGTTGCAGCCCTGTTATCATTAGTAGGAATTGGAAGTGAAAAAACCAGAGTAAAGATTGTAGCAGATCCTGATACTGACAAGAACACACATCACATTGAAGCTGCTGGAAAATTTGGCAAGATGACTTTTTCCATTGAAAATTTTCCAGATCCCAACAATCCAAAGACTAGCAGATTAGCAATCTTGTCTGCAATTGAGACTCTTCGAAAATACTGCTCAGATGACATTCAGATTGGAACCTAATATGGCAATTATTGCCACATTTGGTAGTTTTTTTGAGAATTATAGACTACTTCCCATTCTTTAAATCCCCACTCTCTCAATTTTTTGTGGTTTATGCTAGTACAACAAACCTCCAAACTCAAAGAAGAGATTCTGAGACTCAAAAAGGAAAAAGATGTGGTAATCTTGGCACACAATTACCAAATACCAGAAGTACAAGATGTTGCTGATTTTACTGGAGATTCTCTAGGATTATCAAGACAGGCAGCCAAAGTTCCACAAAAAACAATTCTGTTTTGTGGTGTAAACTTTATGGCAGAAACTGCAGCAATCATCAGTCCAGAAAAAAAAGTATTACTTCCTGACTTGGAAGCTGGATGTTCACTTTCAGATTCTATTACTGTTGATGAACTACGTAATTGGAAGAAACAACATCCTGGTGCTATTGCAGTTGGTTACGTAAATACAACTGCAGAAATTAAATCAGAACTTGATTACTGTTGCACTTCCTCAAATGCAGTCAATGTTGTAAAAGCAATTCCTGAAGACAAGGAAATCTTATTTTTGCCTGACATGTTTCTTGGTTCTTATGTTGCTAAAATGACTGGAAGAAAAAACATGCACATATGGGCAGGTGAATGCCATGTACATGCAGGAATTACTCCTGATGATGTTACCAAGAAATTAGATTCTATGAAAGATGCGGAGTTTGTCATTCATCCAGAATGCAGCTGTACTACTCCAATGATGTACGATGTTGCTGATGGAAGTTTTGATAATCAAAAAGTTTCAATTCTTTCTACAGAAGGAATGTTAAATCATGTCAAAGAATCAAATGCAAAAAACTTTGTTGTTGCAACTGAAACTGGAATCCTATATAGAATGAGACAACAAAGTCCAAACAAAACATTTGTTCCTGCTTCTGAAAAGGCAGAATGCCAATACATGAAGATGATTACACTTGAAAAAGTACATGATGCATTAGTTAATGATAGAAACGTTGTCATTGTTCCTAAAGATATTGCTGAGAAGGCACGTTTAGCAATTAATAGAATGCTTGAAATCAGTTAGAGTACGTGACTGTTTTGGTTGGACTATTTAGTAGCGCACCAAAGGATCCTCAAAAGAAAAAAAATGCTGAAAAGATAAAACAAATCAAGAAACTTGTTAAAGAAAAAAAATATTCTGAAGCTCTAAAATCAGGCACAGAATATCTGCAAAAAGTACCCAGCAATCCTGATGTGTTGTTCATTGTAGGTGGAATTTACTACATGAATAAGAAATACAAGACTGCGATTTCTTATTTTGAAAAATCTCTTGAGATTGGTTCTTACGATGTAGAAGTGCTTCTACTCAAGGCATATTCTCATCAAAAATTAGATGAAAACAAGAGAGTAATTGAATGCTGTGATAAAATCAAAGAAGTAGATCCAAAAAATAAAGCCGTTGCAGAATTACTATCTCAACTTTCTTAGATTTCTAAACTAACATCAATTCCTTTTACAGAATTTGTGATGCTTCCAACTGAAATAATGTCTACTCCTGTTTGACCAAACTTGGAAATGTTCTTAGAATTAATTCCACCAGATGCTTCAAGCAGTACCTTATTTCTCAATTTTTGTTTCTTTAGTGTTGCAATTGTTTTTTTAATTTGAGCAGGGGTAAAATTATCTAGCATGATGATTGTTGCACCTTCTTTTGCAGTAAGTATTGCATCAGATGTGTTCTCTACCTCGACTTCAAACTTTTTGTGTTTTCTTTTTGCTTTTTTGATTAATGATAATAACGAATCACTGACTGCAATGTGATTGTCTTTGATCATTACCATCTCATCTAATCTTAAGCGGTGTTTTTTACCTCCACCAATCTCAACTGCTTCTTTGTCAAAGTATCTAAGACCAGGTGCGGTTTTTCTTGTAGCATAAACCTTGGTCTTCTTTGGTATCTTTTTTACAAGTTCGTTTGTTTGAGTTGCAATACCACTCATTCTGGTAAGAATATTTAGTGCAGTACGCTCACATGTCAAAATATTTCCTGCATTTCCAGTAATTGTCATAATGGTTTGGTTTGGTTTTATTTTAGAGCCATCTTTTTTCAAAATTCTCGCATTACATCCTTTTATCTTGAAGATTTCTCTTGCATGTGTTGCACCTGCAACAATACCATTTTCTCTTGAAATAATTTTTACAGAGACTTTCTTTTTTGGTAAAAGTGCACTCGTAACGTCTCCTTTACCAATATCTTCCGCAAGAAATTGTGATAACTGCTTTTTAGAATTAAATGACAACATAATGATAGAATGCTAATGTAATTTTAAAGATTTAGAAATTTTATGTTACTTTGATGGCATACTTGCCTTTCTGAGTGATACCTAAAGTTTTAGAAATCTCTGAGTTTGTAGGATCAACTACTAGAACAATTCCATTCCAGTCTGGTGTTAAGTCTGATGATTTACAAACAGGACAAACTTTTCCGGTTGTTACAAATTTGCATTTTCTGCATGCCATTTCTCGTGCCATCTTAACTTGCCTCTACTTCAGCTTCTTTTGCTGGTTTTTCTGCAGTACCATCGGATTTCTTAATCTCTTCTTCAATCCATTCATCTGCACCAAGGAATGGCTGTCTGCATGTAATTCCAATCTTGCCCATTGCAGCTGCTTTTCCTAATGAGACTGCAGTAATTCTTGCACGAAGTGTAGAACCAACTTTTAATGTTCTTCCACTTTGATTAGCTAAAATCATTCCAGACTTTACATCACTCTTTAGGTAGTCATCCATAACTTGTGACAAGTGAAGTAATGCATCAGTTGGGCCAATTCTAACAAATGCACCAAAGTCTGTAATGTCTACAATCTCTCCTTTAACAATCTCTTGTAATTTTGGATAAAATGTTAATGCTTCAAATTCAACTTTGTGAAATGTTCCACCTTCTCCGGCAATCATCTTTCCCATTTCATCAACTTTAGCATCTAAAATCATAATGATATATCCCAAGTCGACATTGATCATGCTTTCGTACTTTTCTTTGAGAATGTTTACTGCAGCCTTTTTGAGTGTGGTTCCAAACAAGCTTGGAGGAATCCTAACAACATCAACTAGGGTAGATATAGAAAACAACGTGCTGTTTTTCTTGAATTTCAATTTATGAATCTTTGGGTGATTTGGGCTTAAAATTCCAAAGATTTTGCTTATTTTACAAATTTTTGATAATTTCTTTTGATGTCTGACTTATGTTTAAATAATGTTCAAGGACTTTTGGACACAATGGTTGGAATCGATCAAGTTCTTGAAAAACTCAGTACAGTCATTGATCCTGATTTGAAAAAAGACATTGTTTCAATGGGAATGATCAAAGACTTGGAACTTAATGATGGCAATCTAAAATTTACTTTAGAATTAACTACTCCTGCATGTCCTTTTAACGTCGAAATTGAAGATGACGTAAGAAAAGTGATTGGTGAACTTGAACTGAAAAATTTTGACATGAATGTTACTGCCAAAGTCATGGGAGGACGTTCACTTGATGAAGATACTGGAATGGCTACTGTCAAAAATATCATCGGTGTAGCAAGTGGAAAAGGTGGAGTAGGAAAATCCACTGTTTCATTGAATTTAGCTTTAGCATTACAACAAACAGGCGCCAAAGTAGGATTACTAGACGCTGATATCTATGGTCCTAGCATTCCACTAATGCTTGGAATGAAAGATGGATACATGGAAGTAGAAGAAAACAAACTTCAACCAGCCGAATCAAATGGACTCAAAGTTGTCTCCTTTGGTTTCTTTGCAGAACAATCTCACCAAGCAGCAATTTATCGTGGTCCAATTATTTCAGGAATTTTAAAACAATTTTTAGTTGATACTAATTGGTCTGACTTGGATTATCTAATCGTAGATCTCCCACCAGGTACTGGTGATATTCCATTAACACTTGCACAAACAATTCCAATTACAGGAATTCTAGTTGTAACTACTCCTCAAGATGTTGCAAGCAATGTTGCAGTAAAAGCAATTGGAATGTTTGAAAAACTAAACGTTCCAATTATTGGTGTTGTTGAAAACATGAGTCATTTTATCTGTCCAAGTTGTGATGAGAAACATTACATCTTTGGTGATGGTGGTGCAAAGAAAATTAGTGAACAATTTAACATGCCCTTCTTAGGTGAAATTCCATTAAACTCTGGAATCATGTCTGGTTCTGACTTAGGTAAACCAATTATGATTACAAATCCTGAATCTCCAAGTGCTGATGCATTTAGAGCAGCTGCAAAGAACATCGCAGCACAATGTAGTATTCTTGCAGCAAAATTACAAGAAGAGATGGAATCTGAAAGCACTGGTGAAGAATCTGCACCAGAGGCAAGTACTTCTAACTAGTCACGATTCCCGTGAAGCTACCTGATTCTCTTAGAGAACAACTGAAGATTCCATTAGAGATACTCTTACCTGAAAGTCAAGCAGACAAAGAAAATATCAAAAAACATCTCTCTGAAAACTCCTACATAATTACTGTAGGTGATAGAACTACTGAAAAGATGATAGATTTTGATTTGATTCCGTCACTGCAAATTACTGATAGTCAGGAAAAAAGAGAAAAAAGAGAACCACCCAAACTTGCAAACGCAACAGAACTAACAGTTGAAAATCCTGCAGCAGAAATTACTCCTAAAAGTATTGAAATAATAAAAAAAGCATTCACAATGTCTCCTCCAGTACGACTAAACGTTAACGGAGAAGAGGATCTATTAGTAATTCCTGTTTGTATTCATGCGCCTGAGAATGCTGTAGTTATGTATGGTCAACCAAATGAAGGGCTTGTTATTATCAAAGTCACTCCAGAAATTAGAAATAAAACACAAACACTACTTGATTCGATGGAATAACGGGGTGTGATGAGACGGTGGCTGTATGATTAATGATTACACTACTAAAACCTCTGACCCTATTAACTCCTAATTTGAAGAATCAAAATGAACCAAATATCGTACGACAATTGACATTTCCAAATAAAGACCGATTATCTGATTTGATTTTGTGAAGCTAGATCCTGACCTTAAATTGCAAATTTTAGAAAAGATTGGGATTTATGCAAACAGATTTTCTATTCCAGAACCTCAAGTGCTTTTTGTAACAAAAGAAGTACTTGACATGCCTCGTGAAATGACCGAAGGTTGCAGAACTTCTGCCTACAAATATTATGGCGTATCTTACCTTCAACACAATCTTGTCTTTATCAATGTCAGAAAAATTCCTGATGAGAAGACTTTGGAAAATACCATTGTTCATGAGTTGATCCATATGAGATTCCCATATCTTGCTCATGGCAAGCGATTCAACAAACTGGTGAGGCAAGGTCTGAAAGGAAAAACATTTGCCCCTTACAAGAAAAGAAATCAAACTCTCCCTAATTGATTTATATTTCCCAGATTTAGGCAAGCAAAGTATAACATGGAACTTGCTGAAATTCTGCCAATTGGTGCAGGTATCGCGTCATTTTTGATCGCTGCAGGTTTAGTTGCATGGATTTCAAAACAGCCTCCTGGAACAGAAGAGATGATGAAAATTTCTAATGCTGTCAAGGAAGGTGCTGCAGCATTTCTAAAAAGAGAGATGAAAATTATTGTTCCAATTTCAATTGCGCTAGCAGTAATCATTGGTGCATTCTTACAACCCTCAAATGGACTAGCATTTGCAGTAGGTGCTGCATTATCAGCAGTTGCAGGAATTATTTCATTAAAAATTACAGTTAAAGCAGCAGTAAGAGCTGCAAACTTGAGTAGTAGTGGATTAGGAAAAACATTTGCAATGGCCTTTAGAGGTGGAGCAACGGTAGGACTTGCAGTTCCTGCAATGGCATTGCTAGCAATTACCGGCTTATACTTGATTTATCCAGACCCTATCACAATTGCAGGTGTTGGAATTGGAGCAAGTCTTATTGCATTATTCATAAGAATTGGTGGTGGTATATTCACCAAAGCAGCTGATATGGGCGCAGACTTGGTAGGAAAAGTTGAAGCAAACATTCCTGAAGATGACCCACGAAACCCTGCAACCATTGCAGATAATGTGGGTGATAATGTAGGTGATGCAGCAGGAATGGGCTCTGATGTTTACGAATCTTACATTGTCACAATACTTGCAGCATTACTAATTGCAGCATTAATTGGTGCACCAAACTTCTTCCTTTATCCAATTTTGATTGGCTCTTCTGGAATGATTGCATCAATCATTGGTGTTGTAATCGTTGGTTCAAAGGGTGTTACAGATGTAATGAAACCCCTTAATCGTTCATTTTATGTTTCTGCAGCAATTGCAATTGGATTAAACTATGTCTTTATTACACAATTTATTGGCGACTCTGCTTCATCATATGCTTTGTTTGGTTCTACCGTACTTGGTGTAATACTAGTTCCTGTAATTCAAAAGATTACTGATAACTATACTAGTTACAAGAAAGGCCCTGTCAAAGAAATTGCAGACTCTGCAAAATGGGGATATGCATCACTAACATTAATGGGAATTATCAAAGGCATGCTATCGACTGGACCATTCATGATGGCACTTGTTGTTGCGATTATTATCTCATATACAATTGCATCATCTGCAGCTCCTGAAGGTGCAGACCCAGTTCTTTATGGAATCTTTGGAACAGCATTAACTGCAATGGCAATGTTAAGCCTTGCAGGAATTGTTCTAAGTATTGATGCATTTGGTCCAATTGCAGACAACGCAGGTGGTATTGTTGAGATGACAGGAATGGGAGAAGAAAACCGTAAAGTTACAGATGAAATTGATGCAGTGGGTAACACTACTAAAGCAGTTACCAAAGGATTTGCAATTGCAAGTGCTGCATTAGCTGCGCTTGCTATGATTCAAGCATTCCAATTTGAAGCTGCTCATATCTTCGAAGGTGTATTAGACTTGGATTACAGCCTAACAAATCCAGCAATCGTCATAGGTTTGTTGGTTGGAGGTTTGATTCCATTTATCATTACAGGCCAACTCATCAATGGTGTATCAAGAGCTGCAGGAAAGATGGTCGATGAAGTTAGACGGCAATTCAAATCAGATCCTGAAATTCTTACAGGAAAATCAAAGCCAGATTATGCTAAATGTGTAGATATTGCAACTGTTGCTTCAATCAAAGAACTTTACAAGCCAGCACTTGTTGCAATTATTGCTCCAATTATACTCGGAATTATACTGGGACCAACCGCTGTAGCAGGATTGTTAATGGGCTCAGTAGTTACTGGAATTCTATTAGCATATCACTTGGCAAACACTGGTGGTGCATGGGATAATGCAAAGAAACTAGTTGAGATGCAAGGTGAGAAAGGTACTGAGGAACACAAAGTCGCAGTTGTTGGTGATATCATTGGTGATCCTTACAAAGACACTGCAGGACCAGCACTAAACACCGTAATCAAATTACTTAACACAATTGCAATCGTATTTGTATCGGCATTTGTTGCAATACTTGCAATCTAATCTTCAACAACCAAAGTCATATCTAATTCATCAATTTGAGCTTGAATTGCTTTTTGTAAAGTTTCATTATGTTTTTCACAGAATTTGAAATAGTTATCAGCAGTTAGAAAACATCCACAAATCCATTTAGTTTTCTTTTCTCCTTCTACTGTCCACTTTGAATACTTGTGTTCTGATATACTATCCATGTATTGATTAATCTAAAAAATATGATCTTATGGAAAAAGGAAAAATGATTAAGGACAGCCTTCCATTTTTTGGATAAAGTAGCCGTTTTCCTTAATTGCCTGTTCAACAGGCTCTGGTGCTCCTTGTGAATGGCAGAATTGACATTCATTTGTTGTCATTACTGCATTTTCTTCACCAATAGATTTCAACCACTCTTTACCATATGTGATGGCTTTATCATGATCTTTTTTACCAGTGATTACATCAAAGTGCATGGTATGACCATCAGCTGCTTTGACATAGGTATCGTATACGTGAATTTCCATAGCTGTACTCAAACTAGGCCATATTTAATTCAAAATAAAATTCTAAAAATTTTCAATCATGCATAAATCTCTGAATTTGTGCCTATGTAATCTTGAATTACATACCGATCATAATGTATGCCTAACAAGAAAAAGTACTATTGGTTAATATTCAAGCTTGTCACGGAGAGTTCGAAGGTTAGAGATATGGGCGAATCTACTGAAGTGGACTTTGTACAAATGTTCAAAGAAGAACGAGAAAAATTATTGAAAGAAGTCCAAGAACTAGTTAAGAGAAGAAAAGAGTTAATGGATAGAGACCAACTCAAAGATTAAAACTTTTACAAAAGACGAACAATCGGTCAAACTTAGTAAATTACAATTTCGTAATGGTTTTCTAATTCAAAGTCTGTCTATACTTATGAAACACTCTGTTAAAATCAAAATTCCAAACCTCTCAGACATACAATTAGAATTAGATGATTCACAATCTCCTCAAACTGTTAATGACTTTATCAAAAAATTACCATTTACAGTAGACCTTAATGTTTGGGGTGATGAAATCTATACTACAGAGTCTCCAATCTCACAACCTGAAGAAAATGCAAAATCTCCAGTGGAACTAAATGATGTAGCATATTGGCCAACTGGAAAAGCAATTTGTTTGTTTTATGGTCCTACTCCGATTGGAAAGAAAGGAGAGATTACTCCAGCATCTCCGGTAAACATCCTTGGAAAGATAGTATCTCCTGACAAAACTATTCTAAATGACGCAGACGGTCAAAGTGCTACATTTAACAAGGCCTGAATTATCTTTCTTCAATTGGAATTTCTATAATGTCTGATTCTAGAAGATATGCCTTGAAATCCTTTGTCACTCCTGAGTAAATTATCCATGCAGCAGGATTGCTTTGCATGAATTTCTTGTCAGTATTTGATGGATATGCTTCTGAGTTTGGATGTGAATGGAAAATACCGATGACATCTACTTGTTTTTCTTCAGCAAGATTGTATCCTTCAATTAATTGTTCATTGGAAATTGTGAAATTTACAGGGGATTCCTCTATATTTTCAGCCAAAAATACTTCTGAAACTTGTTCATTTCTACCAAATAATATTGCACAGGATTCGTTTGGTTTTTCTTTTTCTGCATGTTCAGTAAGAATTTTCTTATCTGATTGTGATAAGATAATTTTTTGCAAATCTATTCTACGTTAACTGTTCCGACCATCCATGGATGGAAAATACAGAAGTAATCATAACTTCCTGCTTCGGTAAATGTAAATTCAAATTTGTCTCCTGCCATCATTGTTTCTGAATCCAATAGACCATCAAGATCTGATGGTGGTGCACCGGAAGTAACTGTGTGTACTGTATTATCTACATTATCCCACACTACGGTAGTTCCAACTTCTACATCAATAACTTCAGGGTCATAGTAGATTTGTCCTTCTTCTGGAAGTGCTGCTCCTTCAGGAATTACAACTTCTACTTTAACTGCTTCTTTTGGTTCTTCAATTACAAGTGTTGAAACCATCCAAGGATGTACAATACACAAGTATTCGTATTCCCCAACTTCGAAATCACTAGTATCCAATGAAAATACTGCACCGGCATCCATTAAACTAGAATCAAATGTTTCACCAAAGTCTACTGCACTAGTTACTGTATGTGCAACAGAATCTACATTTATCCATTCAACCGTATGCCCTTGTGGTACTACTGCAACGTCTGGTTCATAGTCTGGTGCTCCTTCTACTGCAGAACCTTCTAGAATATCAATTGCAAATACTGGTCCTTTTGGCGTAACTTCTTCTTCAACTGGTTCTTCAACGACAGCTTGTGGAATCATGTAAGTGTCAGGACTTACAAATCCAAATGCTACCCACATGATAATTCCTGTAGCTCCTGCCATTCCAACAATAGAACCAACTGGCTTGAGATACTTTGGATGCTTCATTGCAAGATATGCAATAAGAATTGCTGGGAATGCAATTGCCATTAAAATTCCTGCAATTGTTACAACATATGCTGATGTATTCATAGTAAATGCAAACATTCCAAATCCTAATGATATTGACAAAATTACCAAAACAGTTGCTTTGGCTCTGTTGCTAGTTGAGACTCCTCCATCTAAAATACCGGCAGCTAAGAAAATTAGTCCTACAAACATCGTAAGGCCAGTTAAAGCATGCATGCCGTCAATGAATGTGTGTGCAATTTCTGCATAGGATAAAACCAGACCAGCCAATCCTATGGACACTAGTCCCATACCTGGCATCATGAGGTCCCAATTACTCATTCAAGGTAGCTGGTAGGACTGAGATACTTATTCCTTTTGAAATTTTGAAGATCTAGACGAAGAAATTAAATGGCTTTGGAAGAGGATAAAGTGAGATTGGGATTCAATGAAATAATGGAGATATCCAAACCACGAATTGTTGTTCTTCTAGTAATTACTGCAGTCACTTCCATGTATGCAGCAAGTAAGCTAGTTCCAGGAGCTCCTGAGCTTGATTATTGGGCCTATCTTCACATAATTATTGCAGGAGCATTAGCTTCGGCAGGATCTAGCGCACTTAATCACTATTATGATAAAGACATTGATCCAAAGATGACAAGAACCAGTACCCGACCAATTCCTTCTGGTAGAATGAAAGCATCTCATGTATTCATTTATGGATTGGCAGTAAGCTGTGTTTCAGTTATCTATGGTTTCTTTGCTCTAAATGCAGTTTCAGCTTTCTTTATTGCAGTTGGAATTTTCTCATACGTTATCATTTACACTGTCTGGCTAAAACGACTAAACACTTCTAACATTGTCATTGGAGGAATTGCAGGTAGTGCAGCTGCTTGGGCTGGATGGTCAGCTGCAACAGGCAGTATGGATCTTTTAGGATTCTTAGTTGGTTTCTTGGTATTTGTTTGGACTCCATCTCATTTTTGGTGTCTTGCAATGAAAATCAAAGATGAATATGCACAAGCTGAGGTTCCAATGTTGCCTGTTGTTATTGGAATGCAAAAAACTTCAAAGTATATTTTGGGAAATACAATCATTTTACTTCCTTACTCTTTGATACTTTCATTTATTCCAGATGGACTGGGTGTTGTTTACACTGTCATTGCAGCAATTTCAGGAGGATTGATGCTTGCATACCACTACAAACTCACAAAGACACCTACGTCTGAATTTGCATGGAAAGCATACAAAGTTACTGCACCTTATCTAACAATCATCTTTGTGGCTGTTGCATTAGATGCAGTTTTCCACATACCTTTATTCTAGTTATTTGTCAAAACCTGGAAAACTTGCTTCGTAATCTTTTTCCATCATTTCTTTATTTTGTTCGTCTACTTCATCTACTTCTTTTTCTTCAACAAAGACTTCGATTCTTCGTTCATCTTTAGTAATCCACGATACTTTGATCAGACCAAGAATCTCTAAATCCAAAAGTAATTTGTTAAATTTATCCTCAGAAAGAATGTATCCACTTTTAGATAGAGATTTGAAAAGTTCAACATCCGTTAAAGAACTTGCTTCCTTAATTTTATCAAATACTGTATTTCTTAATGGTATAGTCATTTTTATCCGTAGAATGTTTTCTCTCCTGTCTTAGGTACAACATTAGATATACTTTCTCTTACTGTGTTGTACCATTGGTCAACTTCTTTAGTGATAGATGGTTTTACTTGCTTTAAGCTATTTGCAAAGTCTTGGCTTGAAATCTTTGCAGAATTGTTTCTCATTGCTTGAACTGCTGCTTCTCTACACAGTGCTGCCAAGTCTGCACCAGTATAGTTTTGTGTAGCTACTGCAATCTCTTGTAATTTTACATCATTTGCTAGTGGCATCTTCTTTGTTAGTATCTTGATTATCTCCAGTCTACATTTCTCATCAGGAGGCTCAACATAGAGAACTAAATCTAGTCTACCTGTTCGTAATAATGAATTATCCAAAATGTCCGGTCTATTTGTAATTCCAACTACTACTACACGTGAAGAGATTCCTTCTTCAATTTCTGTTAGTAATTGACTAAGAACTGTTTCACTAGCTCCACCTTCCCCTGATTTGTATCGTGCAAGTGAATCTAATTCATCAAATATTACAACACATGGAGATGATGTTTTTGCTTTTCTGAAAATTTCTCTTACAGCTTTTTCTGACTCTCCAATCCACTTTGAAAGAATCTCAGGACCTCTAACCAAAATCATGTTTGCCCCTGTTTCAGTAGCAAGTGCTCTTCCTAAGAGTGTCTTTCCACAACCTGGTGGTCCATAAATTAAAGCTCCTCTTGGTGGTCTAATTCCCATCTTCGTAAATTTTCCAGGCTCTTTCATTGCTATGATAAGATTATCTGATAATGCTTTTTTGACTTCATCTAATCCTCCAACATCTTGCCACCAAACTTTTGGTCTTTCAACATAAAATTCTCTCATAGCTGTTGGGATGACTTCATGCATTGCATCGTAAAAGTCGATTAATTTTATCTGCATTGATTGTAAAACTTCTGAAGGAATCTTTTCTGTTTCAAGATCAATTTCAGGAAGATATCTTCTAATTGATTTCATTGCAGCTTCTCTACAAAGTGATTTGATATCTGCACCAGTAAATCCATGAAGTTCTGATGCCAAGTCTTTAAGATCTACATCTTCACTCACTGGCATTCCTCTTGTGTGAATTAAAAGAATCTCTAGTCTTCCATCTTCATTAGGTACTGATATCTCAAATTCTCTGTCAAATCGACCTGGTCTTCTAAGTGCTGGGTCTACACTGTCTGGTCTGTTTGTTGCACCAAGTACAATGACATTTCCTCTTTCGTTAAGACCGTCCATTAATGCAAGTAATTGTGCAACAACCCGTTTCTCTACATCTCCATATGCTTCTTCTCTTTTTGGTGCTATTGCATCAATTTCATCAATGAAGATTAT
Source organism: Candidatus Nitrosopumilus sp. (assembly GCA_965215075.1). GTDB lineage: Archaea > Thermoproteota > Nitrososphaeria > Nitrososphaerales > Nitrosopumilaceae > Nitrosopumilus. Next base: position 772,757 of record OZ244033.1, on the reverse strand, counting down.
ACTTGGAGAATTATCTTTGGCTTCTTTGAAGATATCTCGAAGTTTTGCTTCTGTTTCTCCATAATATTTGTTCATGATTTCAGGACCGTTAATTGAAAACATGTTTGCTTCAGACTCACTTGCAAGAACTTTTGCTAAGAGTGTCTTTCCACAACCTGGTGGTCCGTAAAGTAAAATTCCACTATGTGGTTCAATTCCTAATCGTGCAAATAATTCTGGATGTTTTAATGGAAGCTCAACAATCTCTCTCATTGCCTTAACTTCATGCCTAAGGCCTCCAACTTCTTCATATGTTACACGAAGTTTTCTATCAACTGCAGTCTCAGTTGATATGTTAAGAGTTGTAGCACGGTCAATCTTTACAACTCCTTTGGGAGTTGTCTTTGTAATTTTAAAGTCCATAGAGTTTCCTAATATCATTACAGAGATTTCATCTCCATGTGTAATTGGCAAACCTTTCAATCTATTTTTAACAAAATCAGTAAATTCTTTGTCAACTGTTACAGTATCGTTTACTGGTGTTAGGGCAACTGTTTTTGCAATCTTTGATGTAACTTTTCTAATCTTTACAATACCATTTAGTGATGCGCCTACATTTTTTCTTGTTTGACCATCAACTCTGATTATGTCTGGAAATTTTTCATCTTCATCAACTGGCCAAACAACGGCACAACTGGACCTTGAACCCATAACTTCGATAATATCTCCTGGAGTAACTTTGAGAAAGTCCATTGCCTCTGGACCAATTCTGGCACGTTTTTTACCTACATCTCGTTGTTTTGCTTCTCCAATTCTCATCTGCAAAGGTTCTTCTTTGCGTACCAAAAAACCACCTATTTCACGTCAACAGACATTCTGCTCATGTTGAGAACTTCAAACTCGCTGACTCCCTCAACTGACTTGACAGAATTTTCTAATGCGTCGCTTTGACCTTCTTTGTCTTCTAAAACAAATTCTGCTTTAATGAATTCCAATCCAAAAGCTAATGGTTCTTTTGCGTGTCTTTTCATAGTGATTCCTTCTGGTAGGGCTGACTGAATTGATTCTGCTAGAGTATCTAGATTAACTTCTGTTCCTTCGGGAAGAATTTTTGTGATAAAAAGTAATTGAGCCATTTTCTTAAGGTCCCTGTACGTTACATGAAGAACAAGTATAGTTTCTTGCTGCTTCTCTGCAACTTTGACATCTCCAAATTAGATCAGCACTACAACTAGGGCAATTGAATTTTACACATTTATCATTAGGCATAATATGTCTGTGGCAACAACTGCATGTTGGTAATGATATAGTAGATGACATATCCCGATTTTCTGCAAACATCATTTATACCTTCCTTAGAATTTGAGCGTGTTTAACTCAACAATTTTTTCAACTCTCCACCAATTAGGGTTTGAGCTGTTTTAATGGAACCTTTCATTCCTAGTAATTTGACAATTGAACCTGTATGAAAATCAAAATCATCTTTTTCAGAAATTTCTTTTGTGATCTCTGGTGTTATTGATTCAAATAATTTGTTGATTGTATTGTTGTCAATTCTTTCTAAAATTTTTCTTGCAAATGACTGTTTTTCAAATTCTTTTCCAAATCTATCTGTCCATCTTTTTTGATATTCTTCTAGATCTGTTTTATTTCCTGACTTTAAGAATTTAGAAATTGCTTGGCCTGCAAAAACTCCTCCCATTCCACTTGTAAAAATTCCGCCCGCTGTAGTTGGTTTTGCTTGTCCTGCTGCATCACCAACAATCACAGTTTTTCCTTCTACAAAATTTTCAATAGGGCCTTTAATCCAAATTGGAGCAAAAATTTTTCTTATTGTTGAATAATTACTCTTCTCTTCAAGAAATTTATCTAAAGTTTCTGCAACATTGATTCCTCTTCCAGCAATTCCAACTTTTCCTTTTCCTTCGTTTAAAGGAATAATCCATGCAAAGAATCCTGGATACTTTTCTTGATCAAATATGACTTGGACTTTCCCTTTCTTTATCCAATCTGCATAGATTTCATATTGTGCTGATGACAAAATTCCAGTTCTGTCTTTGTGAATAAGTGAGGATACTCCTCTTGCATCAACAAAAATTTTACAATCAATTTTATCTTCATTTGTTCTAATGCCTGTGTCTGTAAGTTCTTGGAAACTTGTTCTAACTTTGATTACTGCACCATTTTTTTGTGCTTGAAATGCAATCTGTTTGTCTAATTCTCTTCTACTGATCTCTACAACTTTTTGTTTAGTTGAGTTTATTGTAAAACTGTCTCCATTTGGTGCCGAAACTTCTGCTGATTCAATAATGTGATCAAAAGTTTTTCTAAATGGAATTATGCCTAATTCTTCTAATCCTGCAATACTTACTAATCCTCCACAATGTTCTGGGGTTCCTATCTCATAATCTTCTTCAATTACAAGTACTGAAAATCCACTAGATGCAATCTCTCTTGCACATAGTAATCCTGCAACACTACCTCCAGCAATTACAACATCAAAGTCCATAGATTTTGTTTCTTTGTCAATTATTTATTTCAAAAGTTTTTCATTAGACCTGTATTTGATTACAGTATGGGAGATATCAAACAAGTAATTGCAGTAAGAACTGATCTTGAAATGGGAAAAGGAAAGATAGCCGCCCAGGTAGGTCATGCATGTGTTCTTGGTGCAGAGCATGTAAGAAAATCTCATCCTGAATGGTATAATGAATGGTGGACTGGACAAGAAAAAGTCGTAGTAAAAGTCGATGGAATAAAGAATCTTGATGAAATAAAAAAACACGCAATTGATTTGAATCTTCCATGGTCTGAAGTAACAGATGCCGGACATACGCAAATAGCCCCTGGAACTACAACTTGCATTTCAATAGGACCTGCTCCTAAAAAATTAGTCGATAAAGTTACTGGGGATTTGAAATTACTGTAGTCTATTTGGAATAAGATATAACAAGGCCATTTTGATATTTTCTCTGTGAAACTAAAAAAACAGCATAAAGGATTATTTTTCGTTGTAATTTTTGGTGGAGGTTTACTGTTTTGGGCAACTGCTGCAAGCATGCCTGGTATTGGTCCTATGGAAGAAGGCCCTGAGATTACTATGACTGGAACTCCTGCCGATAATTTTCCTGATGAACAACGTGGTCAATTTTGTGGTTCGAGCATAGCAAAGTCTACAACTTTCGTTCAAGAATATTCAATCCCAACTGCATGTACAAATCCATTAGCAATTACATCTGATTATGATGGTAATGTTTGGTTTACTCAAACAAACACTGGTAAAGTAGCAAAATTTGATCCAATCACTGAAACATTTACTGAATATGACAATCCCACATGGCCTGAAGGAGCTCGTTCAATGATGTGGGGAATTGATTATGCATCAGATGGTTCTGTATGGTTTACTGATGAAGCATTTGATTCTATATGGAGATTCTCACCTGTTGATGAAAAATATGAGCGATTGTCCTACCCTTCTGAAGGAAACTCTTTACCACAAAAACTTGTCATTGATGGTTCGCAGATTATTGTAAATGATTTTACTGGAAACAAGCTTACATTCCTACGAGATCCTTCTCAATCCGGTGACGAAGTCAATTACATCACTCTACCTTCTCCTGTAGACAATTCTGTTACAGGAGATTTTGCTGTTGATGAAGATGACAACGTTTGGTATACTAATTGGCTATTGCAACAAGGCGGGGTTTTGGTAAAGTTTGATCAATCCAGTTATGATGAACGAGTCGCAGTAGTAGATAACCAATTCTTACCACTTGATAATTTCATTGAAATCTATAACTTGCCTGTTGAGATGCTCACACCAAACGGCGTTGTAGTAGACAATGATGGATTGATTTGGATAGCTGATACAACAACTTCATTCTTCTTTAGTTTTGATCCTTCTACTGAAGAATTCACACAATATGTTACTGCTGAACCCTTACTTGGTACATATGGTAACCAAACAGGAGTAGTAAAAGCTCCAATATCTAGACCTTATTGGATTGATATTGATGATCAAGGTCAGATTGTTTTCAATGCACAAACTGCAAACACTATTGCAGTGATGGATCCTAAATCCCAATCCCTTATAGAATACCAAATTCCATCTAGAAATCCTTACTGGGGTGACTGTGATCCTGGAACCGGTTTGATGATTGCTGACTGTGGTTTAGCTCAAGTCTTTGACTTTGCAGTTGATGGAAATAAGATCTGGTTTACTGAATGGGTTGAAAACAATATTGGAGTAGTTGATACTTCTATTCCATTGCCAATTGAAATCCAACTAGAGTCTGAAACTTTGAGTCTTGCACCTGGTGATTCACAACATTTCAACTTTATTGTGTCCCCAGAATCTCAAAATAACTTGGTAGGAGTTTCATTGATTTTGTTTCCAACTCATGAGTTTTTGGATGTCTCACTTGAACATGATAGTCCTGAAACTTTTCAATTAGATTTTGACGCACCAAGACCAATTCACACTACAATTTCAGCTTCAGACGAAGCTCAATCAGGAACTTACAAAGTCCTACTTGGTGCACAATCATCTGATGTTTCAATTAGTAAATTTGTTACAGTGACAATAGAGTGATACCAGATTTAGATTCTCAAATAGGAATTACAGTTTATAGTACAAATTTTGATGGAATTGGCGGAAAAATTAGAATTGAACCTGATGATTTTCAGGTAACTGAAGTAATCTCTGAACGTGCTGAGAATTCTATAAAAGAAGACGAAGGTTATGCTGTATACAAATTAAAAAAGAAAAGAATTGACACAAACCATGCTCTATCTGACGCTTTTAGGAAAAAAGGAGTTCGATTAAAAGCACTTGGATTAAAGGATGCATCTGCAATAACTGAACAATTTGTTTGCTCTGGAAACAAAGGAATAGCAATTGAAAATTTCTCTACTGAAAGATATTCTATTGAAAAAGTTGGTTTTGTAAAAAAACCACTATCAAAAAAAGATATGGTTGCAAATCATTTTAAAATAAAAATCTCTGACTGTTCAGATGGCCTTTCAACATTTAATGAATATGAAAAAATTCTAAATTTTTATGGATATCAGAGATTTGGCTCAAAAAGGCCAGTTACTCATCTAATTGGAAAGGCAATTTTACAAAAAGATTTCAAAAAAGCAGTTGAATTAGTTCTTACTTTTACCTCCACTTATGATTCTAAAGAAAATACTGAGATTCGTGAAAAACTCTCTAATAAAGAAAATTATTCAAAATATTTTGATCAAGTTCCAACTCAAATGGACATTGAGAGAATTGTTCTAAAAGAAATGATTGAACATGACGTTGAATTTAAAGCAATCCGTGCTATTCCTTTACAATTACGTAGATTTTACATTCAAGCATACCAATCTTTTCTCTTTAACCAGTCACTAAGTATGGCATTTTCAGATGGTGAAAACATGTTTGAAGCTCAACCAAGTGATGTCTGCTTTGATCTAAAAGGAGTCATTGGCAAATACATTAAAGGATTAGATCAACACCTTGCATTACCCTTTGTTGGCTATTCCTATTACAAAAAAACAAGATTCGATTATCAAATCTCTAAAGTTTTAAAACAAGAAGAAGTTTCTCCTAAAGATTTTTTCATAAAAGAGATGCAAGAAGTTAGTAATGAAGGTGGATTCAGACAAGCAACAATTCATTGCTATGATTACTCCTCACATGATAACACAATAGAATTTTCATTATCTAGGGGTTCTTTTGCAACAATTGTCTTACGAGAAATAATGAAACCAACCGATCCAATTGAAGCTGGTTTTTGAGATCTATTCTACAACAATAATTCCTTAGATGTCTTTAAGTTACTGTGTTTTTTAGAAAAATTGATTGAGATGAAAAAAGCATACATGTTAATTAGCTGTGAAATTGGAGAAGAACAATCACTTTATTCACAACTCAAAGAAATTTCTGAGGTAAAGAATTGTCTTATTACTTATGGTAGTTATGATGTAGTCGCTGAATTTGTCACAGAAACATCTCAAGAAATGAATGAAATTATTACATCAAAAATACGAAAACTCCAAAATATTCGAAGCACAATTACACTCCGAGTTACAAAATAGTTTCTTCTAATTCTGTTAACTATTATCCCAACTCCGACAACTATTGTACCTGCAATGGCAATTTGTGTCCCATATGTAATCCAGTCTGGATTAGAGTACATGAATGATGATTCTGGTCCTACGACTGATTGTCCTTGTAAATGAAAGATAATTCCAAAAATGAATATTATACTACCTATGATGACCAATGGCTTTCCTCCCTTCATGATGATTATGTGTGGCTTCTAGTAAAAAGGGTAAACAGAATTGATAATTTGACCAAATGATTTTTCGATTTGGTCTTTAATGATTTTCCTTTGAGTCCATAAAGTGCAAAACTGGAATTCATTCTATGAGCCAACAGACTACAAGTATCTAGGCTTGATATTATTTAGCACTGCAGCCTTGCTAGCAGTTATTCTATTTCTAGTCTTTCATCCCCAGATAGAGGCAATCAACAAAGAATCGCCTATTTTGATAAATGTCATGTTCATTCCTGCTATGGCAGTAGGATTTCTTTATGGTGTAAGAATTACAGAACGAGCAGTAGATCCTACAGGAATTTGTAGACCAATCAAAAGAACAATTGTAAAAATTTTCTTGTTCCTCTTTGTTATTGGTGGAATGTTTAGCTCTGTGAACTTTGCAATTAATGGAGGAAGCATTATGCCTGCAGTATCAATTTGGGATACTGGTCTTTTAACGTGGACAAATCACTTTATCACTGCAAATGGTGGTGCTACATTTTTGATAGTTTCGAGTATTACATTGATGGCAGCAGCTTCTAAAAGAATTGTTGGAATGAATTATGGCTTACTTAATCGATTAGTGACATTTGTTGGAACATTTGTCTTCTTTACAATGCTTGTTTTGAGTTTTACAAAATCAGATCCAACTTCATCTGGTGTTTTCTTGTATACCTTTTATCAAGCAGGAATTGTTGGTGGTGCATTTTATGCCATGAACAAACTTACCAAGAACAAAAACATGTTAGAAGACTTTGCAAATGGTTACTAAACTAGTCGCCCAGGCCTTCTACATAAATTCCTGAGATTTTATTGTTAATTCTATCCCAGTATTTCTCACAATCTTCAGATTTGAAATCAATTTCTTTACATCCTTCAAAGTGTGCTACCATGTCTCTTTGCAAGTTATCTGAAAAGAGGACATCATCTGCCATAAAGATTGCAATAATACCAATTGCTGCAAGACTACCTGCAACTACAATCATGGCATACCCAACCTGTGCATGATTGTGCTCTTCTTTCATTTACGAAAAATCCATAACTCTGGAATTTAATCTTTTCAAGTTGGAATTTTGCGATCAAATCATCATACGGGAGAATTTGAATGCTCAATGAAGGTATTTTCAAGCATTATCTTTTCTTTTTTTCTCAAATTTTGGCAATAGTGCCATTTTCTTGGACCTATTCCTCTAGACGAGTGGGGTCTACCTATGGAAAAATTAGTCTATTTGATCATGTCTAGAGACAAAGACAAATTCAATCTAGTCTATGTTAGAGACTGAAAAAATTGAAGACAAGTCCTTTTTTGTCCAACATTCACAATTCAAATGTTGGGTAGAGCAATCAGGTTCTGAAAAATCACTTCATCTTGCAATCTTACCACTGTTTGACTCTCCTAATGATTACAGAAAAGGTGTTATCCAAAGAATTATGGAACGATACAAACCTCCATGCAACTCCACTGAGATTCCTGAAAAAACCTGATTATGTTGTTAGAAAAACTGAAGAACCAAACACAGAACCTGAAAAATTTTCTTGTCCATGTTGTAGTTCTGAAATGAAACCTGAACAACTTTTAGAAAAATCTACAGTATACAGATGTACAGGTTGTGGAATAAGTGATACTAAGCTTAACTCTTAGTTTTATTTTGAACATCAAACAATTGTAATGTTAACAAATCAATTGCTTTTTTAAGATGCTGAAATTCATTAATTGAATGTATCTGACCTTCTACCAATGCTCTCATAATTTTAATTGAATTTTTTTGAAAATCATCAGATGCAACTATTTCCATTGCATTAATTTTTGATAAAATATTGTCTAAATCTTTAATCATCTCATCAGATGGCTTGTGTTTGTCCATATCATATCACAAATTATTTTGATATATGAATCGTTACAAGAGATCTTCATCTATTTTTGAATAGGATCTAAATATTGCTGACATGTACAGGTGAGAATTTGGCATTTGCCTGCTTTGATCATTGAATCACTATCATCACTTCTCATGTGTGCTTCATCTGTGTGATGACATCTCTTACAATTCATGACAGAAAATCTGTTCCTCTAATATTTAAGCCCAAAGTTAAGGAACTAAAACTGCTCTAGCTTGAATTTCTGAATCTTTTAATTTTTTGAGAACTTCGTTTGCATTCTCTAATGGAAATACTTCAGAAACAACTTCAATATTTTTTTTGTCACATATCTTTATGACTTGTTCCATATCTTTTGTTGAACCAATTAATGTACCTCTGATAGTTTTTTCTTCAAATGTTGCAAATGCAGGGTTTTCACCAACTGTTGCAATTACGGCTAGTCCTCCTTTCTTTATTGATTTGATTGCAGTATCTGTAACAATGTCTGCTGGAGCAAAAACTATGGCTGCATCTAACATTCCGTGTTTTTCATTTAATTTTTCAAGAAACTCTTCTTGATTTTCAGAAAAAGTCATTGTATCTATTGCTCCTAGTCTTTTTGCAACATCAAGATGATTTTGTGATCTGGAAAATGCTATGACATCACAGTCTTCAACTTTTGCAAACTGTACTGCCATGTGGCCTACTCCACCAATTCCAAAGACTCCAATCTTTTTGTGTGATTTTGGTTCTGTGGCTTTTACTGCTTTGTACGCTGTAATTCCTGCACAAAACAATGGTGCAGCATATTCTGCTTTCATGTTTTCTGGAACTTTGGTTGCAAAATCTTCTGTAACTGTAACATATTCAGAGTATCCTCCTTTGAGTGATTCTCCTAAAATTGTTGATGATTCACAAAGATACTCTTTTCCTTCTTTACAATATTGACATTCTTTACAAGCCTCTAGCAGTGGAGTGATTCCTGCCCTGTCTCCAACTTTGAATTTTGTAACACTGTCTCCAATCTCAATTACTTTACCAACTACTTCATGTCCAGGGACTGTTGGAAGCGTTGGAGGAATTCCAATATCTTTCCAATCTCCTTCTATTCCATGAAGCTGTGAATGGCAAACTCCGCATGCTTCAATTTTTAGTAAAATTTCATTTGGTCTTTCTATTTTATGCCTATCAATCTCAGTTAGTTTAAGCGGATTTGTCTCAATTTTTGCACATTCAGAAAGAACCATTGCACGCATCTTTTCCATGTATCTATCAATAAAGCACGAAATTTTAAGATTCGCTCATTAAAAAAATAAAGGACTGGTTCTAAATCCTATTATGACTAAGATTACAGATGAAGATCGTGAGCGAGTAAAGCTATTGGAATTAGTTTCAAGCTCTAAACATGAATTCAAAAAACTCTCACTAGAACAACTACAGCGCTTACAAGAATTAGTTGAAAAAAAAGACTATAGTCATGATAAAAAAGCACACAAATCAAAAGTGAAATTACTTAACAGAATTAATGTCAGAATTTATGAATTAACTGAGGGAAGAGGAATCTGGGGTTAACCCAATTAAGTACAAATATTCTAATGGATTTGATTAACTGTGGCAGAAAACAACCTCATTAATGAAACCAGTCCATATTTACTTCAGCATGCAAACAATCCAGTCCAATGGTATACATGGAATGAAGAAGCATTACAAAAAGCCAAAGAAGAGAACAAACCAATCTTTCTAAGCATTGGATATAGTTCATGTCATTGGTGTCATGTAATGGCGCATGAATCATTTGAAAATGAAGAAGTTGCCAATTTCATGAATGAAAATTTTGTTAATATCAAAGTTGACAGAGAAGAACGACCTGACATTGATGATATTTATCAAAAAGTCTGTCAAATTGCAACAGATCAAGGTGGTTGGCCTCTGAGTATTTTTCTTACTCCTGATCAAAAACCATTCTATGTTGGAACTTATTTCCCTGTATTGGATTCCTATGGAAGACCTGGTTTTGGAAGTATATGTAGACAATTAGCACAAGCTTGGAAAGAAAAACCCAAAGACATTGAAAAAGCAGCTGAAAATTTTATGGGTGCGCTAACTAAAACAGAAAATATCCAAACTTCTTCAAAACTTGAGAGACCAATTCTTGATGAAGCTGCAATGAATTTGTTTCAATTAGGTGATTCTACATATGGTGGATTTGGTTCTGCACCAAAATTTCCTAATGCTGCAAATGTTTCGTTTTTGTTTCGCTATGCTAAACTATCCGGCCTCTCAAAATTCAATGAATTTGCGCTCAAAACTCTTAACAAAATGGCAAAGGGGGGAATTTTTGATCAAATAGGAGGTGGATTCCATAGATATTCAACTGATGCAAAGTGGTTAGTACCTCATTTTGAAAAAATGCTTTATGATAATGCATTGATTCCTGTAAACTATGTAGAAGCTTACCAAATTACAAAAGATCCTTTCTATCTTGAAGTGTTACAAAAAACTCTTGATTTTGTTTTGCGAGAAATGACTTCTCCAGAAGGAGGATTTTATTCTGCTTACGATGCAGACTCTGAAGGTGTAGAAGGGAAATACTATGTTTGGCAAAAAAAAGAAATCAAAGAAATTCTAGGTGATGACGCTGACCTCTTTTGTCTTTATTATGATGTGACTGAGGGTGGAAATTGGGAAGGAGAGAATATTCTTTGCAATAATCTCAATATCTCTACTGTGGTTTTTAATTTTGGAATTACAGAAGAAAAAGTTAGAGTAATTCTCAAGAATTGTTCTGACAAATTACTAAAGGTTCGTTCAACTAGAATTCCTCCAGGTTTGGATGATAAAGTTCTAGTCTCATGGAATTCATTGATGATTACAGCATTTGCAAAAGGATATCGTGTAACAAATGATCAAAGGTATTTAGATGCTGCCAAAAACTGTATTTCTTTTATTGAAAGTAATCTATTTTCAGATGGAAAATTACTTCGAACATACAAAAACAATACTGCAAAAATTGATGGTTATTTAGAAGACTATGCATACTTTGTAAATGCATTACTTGATGTCTTTGAGATTGAACCTGAATCAAAATATCTTAAACTTGCAATAAAACTAGGAAATCATTTAGTAGCACACTTTTGGGATTCACAAAACAATAGTTTTTTCATGACTTCTGATAATCATGAGAAACTCATCATCAGACCAAAAAGTAACTATGATTTGTCTTTACCATCAGGAAATTCTGTTTCATCTTTTGTAATGCTTAGATTGTACCACTTTTCACAAGAACAAACTTTTCTTGAAATTACTACTAAAATTATGGAATCTCAGGCACAAATGGCAGCAGAAAACCCCTTTGGGTTTGGACATCTACTTAATACCATTGCTATCTATTTAGAAAAACCATCAGAAATTTCCATAGTCAACACAGAAAACTCTGAGATTTGTAAATCACTTCTAACAAATTATTTGCCAAATTCTTTCATGGTAACTGTTCAAAACTCATCTCAACTTGATAGTCTTGCTGAATTTCCCTACTTTGCAGGAAAAAACTTTGAATCTAAAACTTTGGTTTTTGTTTGCAAAGATTTTACTTGTTCTTTACCATTGCATTCAATTGATGAAATAAACTCAAATCTTTAGACTTTTTTGAAATTTGCTTCAATAATATTTCCAACTTGTGGTCTACCCATGCTTTCATATCTTGCTCTTGGCATGGCAATTGTGATCTGTGTATTCTGATATGTTTTGATGTTTACTGTTGGCTGTGCTTGTAATATTGCTTCTAGTAGGGGCATAACTTGTTCTTTGGTCTCCTCATCAAGTCTTTTTGAAACATTATCTACAATCATCTGTTTTTGTGAAATTGGCTCCGTTGAGACATTTTCAACTAATGTTAGCTGAACTACTTGACCATTATCTACAATCTGTGTAATCTTGAACTCATTTGTTGCTGACAATGATTTCTAAGTTCTTCCTTATGATTTATCTTTAACGAATCGAAAAATATAGTGCTACTACTGCTGTTACCATAGCTCCTGCTACTCCAAGCCCAAATATGATCTTACTGCCATCAACCTGCATACCTATTATTCTTGTGAAAGGAATTAAACTGTAACTAATTTTTTCTTTCTTGAAAATCACTTTACTGATAATTTCTACGTAAGTGTTTTAATATTAAATTCCTAATCTGTGGTATCGCAAGCTGACTAACAGTATTCATACACCTGCGATGTACGACCATGTCCAACAGAAGAGTAAGGTGGGGTGTCCAATTGGACACTCTTTCCAATTAAAAATAATAATTTATTCTAATTCAGGCTCGCTTTTTGGTTCTTTTTCATCAGTTTGTAAACTATTAGGCTCAAGAATTGATTTTTTGATAAGAACCGCTCGCTCTTTGATTATTTTATTGAATTCTCTGATATCTTCTGAGCTAGGTGTCTGTTGCTGGTTTTGATATGCTTGTAAAAATCCTGAATACACACATCCTGTAATGATTCCAAATGCTGTATCTGGAACAGATTCCACTTCAGGAACAAAATTTTCAGCAATCTGTCTGTATGATTCTGATTCGCTAATGTAGTAATCAATTAAACTATCAATGAAATCCTTGTTTTCTTTTGAAATTGTCATAATTTTTTCCCCTTTCCTAGTTTATTTAATTGTCTTTTTGTATTTGTTCGAATTTAGTTTCATTTATCTAAAACACATGCGCCATCGACTAGAATTGTTCCAGGACCACATTTTGAATGTCCACTATCTACAGGTGTACTTTTTTCTTCTGTCTCTTCAGAACTTGATTTTCCCTCTAAAACACATGAATTAGTTTCAGAATCAAACACCGTTCCTGGCCCACATTTTGAATTTCCAGAATCCGTACTTGTTACAGTTTTTGATGTATCTACAATGCCTACTGGTATATTTTCTACTGACGAATCATTTTTTTCAATGGTACTTTCAAAATAACCTTGACTGTATGCTCCTCCAATAATTGCCAAAATTAAAACTGGAACTCCAATCATTACTGGAATTTTCCATCCAATGGAAACAGTTTTCTTTTTTGCATGATGTGGAATTTCTTCACGTTCTACTTCTGAATCTGTAGCAACTTCATACAGAGGAGCTCCACAAATCATACAAAAGTTTGCACCCAAGTTACTCTTTTTTCCACATTTCCAACAATGAATTTTTTCTTCACCTTCTGAAGTATCTTCTGCTTTTTCTTCAAATTCTTCTTGAATGTTAGAATGTTTTACAAGATATTTTTTTTTCATATTTTCCAAATATCTTTGATCAGTAATCCAGATGGTTTTGTTTTGAATATACGACTGTTTGATATGCTCTAATCTGTAGGCATCCCCCACGCCTAGATTTAGTAAAGCATTCACATCATCTACGATATCTGATTCATCCATTTACTTATCCTTAATCTATGGTATTCAAAATTGTTTCTACTTTAGGTTTGTTGCAGAAATCACATTTGGAATTATTCTGCCTGAAAATTTTGTGATTCCAATATATGCTGATAATGTTCCAACAAGTAAAACAAGTGAACCTACTGGAAATTCTGGTACTGCTGCATATTCTTCAGATTCTGCAATTAGAGTAAAATCATTAACTGAACTAGTTTGTGTTTTATCTGGTATAGTAACTAAAAAGAATGCATTGTCTTCTGCTCTAAGATAATCGGGTTCAGGATGAACTCTAGAAACTGCTGCTACATTACCTTCTTCATCGTACAGTGTAGCAATGACGGCAACTGTATTTGCTGTAATCTCTCCTTTGTTTGTAACAGTTCCCGTTATCATCAAATTGTTGAAATTGTCTCTAGATAATTCTGATTCAGTAATGTCTATAACTTGATTTTTTGGAGAACCAACCTTGTAATCTAGTTCTAAAGAATATGATTTCACATTCTTTGCTTCTACATTACTCAACATGAGATCAAAAGGCCCTTTCATGCCTGACATGATTGTATTTACTAACGAATTGGTCTCTTTTGTTGTAATAATCTGTGAATTTTCATCAAACAAAGTTACAAAAACACTGATTTGATTTAATGGAACGTCTAAATTATTTTGAACTTCTCCTACAATGTGAAGTGAGTCATCATCTCCTATGTATTGCTGATCATTTTGAATAAACACATCTCCAAATGCTAGTGGTATCATTCCTACAAAAATCACTGAAATTATGAAGAATTTTTCCACATTTGACTTGAGTTTTTGTAGTTTAAAGAAGTTATGTTGAAATTATGAATTAAGGAAGATGTTCAATTTTCCATTTCTCAGCTTCATTATTACAATTGAACCATTCAACGTCTATTTCATCTGAATCAAATTCTCCAGATTCATTTTTAAATTCATTATCGCATTGTTCTTTCATACTCTCTGCAACTTGTAGGACTTTTTGTGTCAATCCACTTTGTAGGGCTTGGAATTTTTCTGGTTCATCATAATTTTTTACACCCGTCTTTGCAGAGTAAAATTCTACCAATCCTTGCATTTCATATTCTAATGTTTCTTGAATTAGTGTGTCTGATCTAACTTTTGCGGATTCATCTCCAGTACTAATCCATTTAATAAATTCTGTATCACTTTCAAGCTGTGTCTCTGATGATATCTTAAGTAGTTCTACAGAACTTTTGAATAGTTCAGGCGGCGTTAAATCATCATATTTTGAAATAATATTTTCAAGTTCTTCCAAATGTTTATCATAATATTTTAACAACTCATCTTTTGTGATGTCTCCTTCTTCCCACTTTGTTTTCTCTGAATAGAATCTGTCCTGAAGATCCTTAACCTCATTTTGAATTTGTTCTAGTTCTATCCCAAACTGTAATCCTTTTTGTTTTGTTTGCTCAACTGAAATATTGTAAGCTCCAATTGCTCCTACAATTCCTATGGCGATTGCAGCAATAATGATATTTTGAATTTTCTTTTTCTTCAAAGATAATCGATATAATTTCCGTCTTCGTCTAACTTTAGTTCAATTGTAAATTCTGTACCACTGATAAATGAATCATTTCTAGTGGATCTTACTCTTCCTATAACTAATTCATATGGCCAAATCTCTACTACTATTGCTCCTACTTTTGCAGTTGGAGTCTCTGTAATTTCCATGTCTTCACGTTTAACTCCGTGCCTTTCTAGCATGTGAATAGCATGATCTAGTAATGGTTTTGGATTATTGTAATTTAGTACCCAAACTGGTGCTTCATATTCAATTTTTTGCAATTTGAAGTAAATCCTAATTATCTCATATAACAATTATTCGGGAACTATCACATTGAGTGTCATTGTACTGACTACTCTTAATAATTTTCTAATTGTCGCAATTGCTTTTTCAAATCCTTCTTGGTTTTCCGTTTCAATTTCTACAATCACATCATATGCTCCAAAAGTAAGATATGCGTTGCTTACTTCACTCATTTGTTTTAACTCATCTACAATGTATTCTTCAGCACCAAGATCACAATTTAATAAAATAAATCCTTTGTGCATTACTTTTTCTTCAAATAATTTACGTGGTTCAAGTCTTTAAGTTTTACAGTAATTACCATCTACTACGTCCGCCGTAGCTGTTTCTATGACTTCTGTCATTAGTTCTTCTTCTACCGCCACCTCTATCATCTCTAGCGTCTCTTCTTCTACCTCCACCAAAGCCACCTCTTGAGTAGTTTGATCTTGATTGTCCTCCATATCTTCTTGATGGAACTTGTCGCTTTAGAGGATCTGGAATTGAAATTTCAATTCCCATCTCTTCATTCAAATCTTTGATAGGAACTTTGATTTGTTTTTTGATAATATTCCAATCTCCAACTGATGAATATGATACAAATGTTATAGCTCTACCGTTTGCACCTGCCCTTGCAGTTCTTCCAATTCTATGGAAGTATGTCATCTCTTGATTTGGTACATCATAGTTGATTACTAGTGCTACTCTTGGAACATCAATTCCCCTTGATGCTACATCTGTTGCTACAAGCACATCTGCCTTCCCACTCCTAAATTTGGCCATGGATTGCTCTCTTCTATGTTGTGACATGTCTCCTTCAATTGCAACTGCATCAAATCTTTCTCTGTGAAGGAATTTTGCAACATCTCTAGTTCTATACTTTGTAGAGCAAAATACAATAGACTGTCCCTTGGTTTGTTTTATAAAATCAATTAGATACTTGACTTTGTCTCTATCTTTGATTACAAGATATGCTTGATCAATTCCTTCACCACTAAGATCATCGGCATCTAAAAGAAACTGCTTTGGGTTTTTCAAATATTCTTCCGAAAGTCTTAGAATCTCTGTTGGCATTGTTGCTGAAAACAATGACATTACTCTTTCTTCAGGAGCCAAATCTAAGATAAATTGAATATCATCAATGAATCCCATATCCAACATTGTGTCAGCTTCATCAAGAACAATATGGGTTACATCTCTTAGTTCTATTGAACCTCTTTTGAGATGATCGATCAATCTGCCTGGAGTTGCTACAACAATTTCAACTCCTCTCTCAAGAGCATCTAATTGGAGCCCCATTCCTTGACCTCCATAAACAGTTGCAACTTTGATTCCTGTATGTTTTCCAAATTTCTTAATTTCATCGGTGATTTGCATTGCAAGTTCTCGTGTTGGTACCATGATCAAACCTTGAATTCTATTTTTTGGTTTAATCTCTTGTAACATTGATAATGCAAAAGCTGCAGTTTTTCCAGAACCTGTATGAGCTTGTCCTACAACATCTCTTCCTGTAAGTAAAACTGGAATTACAGCTTCTTGAATTGGAAATGCTTCTTCAAATCCAAGATCACTAATTCCTTTTAGTATATCCTCTCTTAATCCTAATTCTTCAAACTTTGTCATTGTATTTTCTTCTCTTAAGCAACGACGAAAAAGCTCATTGCTTACTCGTCATTATTCCGATATTTGCGCATTGCAGTTTAGGTCTAATAAACGCTTGTTATTTTTTTAGATGCCTAGCTGAACATCAATTACTTTTTTGAAACTTTCAAAAGGTTGTGCTCCCTTTAATTCCACAAACCCAATTTGATCATTTCCAACAAAGAATCCAGGTGTTCCTGAAACTCCATAATCTCTTCCATCTTGAAGATCTTTTTGAATTTCTTGAATATGTTTACCGCTTGTTAGGCATGAATCAAACATATCTTGATCTATTTGAATTTCAATAGCATATTCACTAAATGTCATCAATGCTTCAGTGGTTTCTTGATTTGCCCATTCATTTTGATTTTCAAAAATCATGTCATGCATGCCTCTAAAGTTTCCTTGATCATTTGCACAATTTGCTGCAACAGCTGCAGGTACTGCATTTGGATGAATATTTTGAATTGGGAAGTCTCTGAAAACTAATTTGACTTTGCCTTGGTCAATATATTCCTCTAGGAGAGATGGAAGTGTTTGAACATGAAATCTTGCACAAAATGGGCATTCAAAATCTGAAAATTCTATAATTGTAATTGGTGCATCTGGGTCTCCAATTATTGGATCATCATCAGCTGAAATTTTTACTGGAGGTTTTGGTTGCTCAGTAGGTAACTGATTTTGCAATATTTTTAATTCTAGTTTTGCAATTGCTTCATCTAGATCTTGCTGTGAAATCTGTTCAGAACTAAGATTTGATGAATATGACCCTGCAAAAAATGAGGCTACTCCAACTGCAACAATAACTCCTATAATCAATCCATTAAATGATGATTTTTTTACAGAAACCTTTCCATCGTTTTTTTGATTTGATTCAAAATCATCAGAACTCATGTGGTTCTGTTGCAAATTCAAGTATACTTAATCGTATTGCCAAATCCGCTATCAAAAAATAAAAGCCAGTGGCGGGATCTGAACCCACGACCTTTCGCTTACAAGGCGAATGCTCTAGCCAGGCTGAGCTACACTGGCACGAAGTAAAATGAATTTTTTGAAGGTTTAAAGTGTTACCTGAGATTATCTTGATGTTATTTTATCATCAAAATTCTTCAAAACACCAGTCAGTTTATAATAATCCAATCTTTTGTATTTTCATGAAATACGTCGAACCAACTCGTGCTAAGGTTTTGATGATGTTATTTTTTGCAACAGGTGTAATTGGTTTAGTTGTAGGATTGTCACCTGTTGCTGGTAGCCAAACTATGATTATTACTTTCATGGGCGTAATCAATATTGGATTAGGCGCATTTTTCACGTACATCTTCTTGACTCAGGAGCCAAAGACTCCAGACAAAAGAAAGAAAAAGCGAAAAAGCGATTAGATATCCATGCAAGAAGGAGAAGCTGCTCCAAATTTTGAATTAATTGCAAATGATGAAAGTACTATTTCTCTTGATTCTTTCAAAGACAAAAAGAATATTGTACTTTGTTTTTATCCAAAAAATCACATTTTTGGGTGCCCTTCAAAAAAAATTTTCAAGATGGCAGAAAATGTCATTTCATCATATTCAGAAATAACTGCGACTGATTCTGAACTCTTTGCAGTTTCTATTGATACTGTTGAGGACCAGGCAAAATTCGTTAAAGAATATGGTATCCCATATCTCCACCTTAGTAATACTACTAAGGATATTTGTAAAATCTACGCTGGATTAAATGTTGTTGGACTTGCCAAACGCTCTACCTTCATTATTGATAAAAAAGGAATTGTACGAAAGATTTTTCGAGACATTAATGTTGAACAACATGGTAAAGAGATTGCAGATTTTCTAAAACAACTCTGAAATCGGTCTTTCAATTAAAGTTAAATAATAATCCTCTTTCATCAATTCAGAAATGCTAGACTTAGTTGCCAAGAAATTATTTCTAACAAAAGGTAAAGGCGTTCATGAAGATCGATTAACAAGTTTTGAATACGCACTTAGAGATGCTGGTATTACAGGTACCAATCTTGTATTGATTTCAAGTATTTTTCCTCCAAATGCAAAACTAATCTCTAGAAAAGAAGGTCTCAAACAAATCAAACCTGGACAGATTCTATTTACAATTTATTCAAAGAATCAAACAAATGAGCCACACAGAATGTGTTCTGCTTCTGTGGGTATCGCACAACCAAAAGATAGAAGCAGATATGGATATCTTTCTGAATACGAATCATTTGGTCAAAACGAAGTTCAAGCTGGTGATTATGCAGAAGATATTGCAGCACAAATGTTAGCATCTTCATTAGGAATTCCTTTTGATGTTGACAAGGCATGGAACGAAAAAAGACAACAGTGGTCTATTTCTGGTGAAATTTACAAAACAAAAAATATCACACAAGCGAGCAAGGGTGATAAAGATGGTAAATGGACAACTGTCTTTGCTGCTGCAGTTTTGATATTGTAACTATTTCTTGTAGCCTTTTAGATAAAACACTGCAGCCCCAATTGCAACTATAGTAATTATAATCACTACTGCAATTGATTCGTCAAATTCTATTTCTGTAGGTTGTGGTGTTTGAATCTCTTCTTCACCAAGTGAAAATTCTAGATTTTGTTTATTTACTGAAATTTCTTCACCAAAGATGTATTTTCCTTGAATTCTTTGTCCTTCTTCAGGGTCAAAAACCCATCCTTCTTTTGAAATATCTGTAGGAATTTTTTCATTATCGATAACTTGTGTTGGAACAATATTTCCTTTAATGTTTGAAACGTTGGTGTTTTCTGGAGAAAGAACCACAACTTGAATCAAAGAATTAAGAGGATAAAATCCAGTTGAAAAATACTCTGATCTTTTTAATTCATCTGTCTTTAAAAATTCTAATGGGCTAATCTTTGACATTGCTGTAGCTTCACTTGGATAATCTACTGATAATTTTAATTGCATCAGTGATTTTGAATCAAGTGGAATTAATGAAAAAGTCATTTTTGAATTTTCTTCAGAAGACAATTTTTTTGCAGTATCATAAAATCCACCCCCTTCTCTGATTATTTTTGGTAAAAGCAATGCTGAAATTTTTTCATACATTGAATTGGTATCTTCCATAGTCATTGTATATACTGCTGAGACCATTCCTCTTCCAGAGATAACTCCTGATGTTTCCAATGCTCTGTTTGATTCATCATCTGAATGAAGAAATACTGAGTGATATTTTGCTTCAGTATCAAAAGCTTGATTGATTTCATCAATATATCCATCAGCAATCTCTTTTGTTGAATCTTGTATCGCAATGATTCCCTTATCGTCTGGATTTCTTGATACATTAATCATAATACATGATTCATCAACAACTCCTAGGATACACTGTTCTTGATTAGTTAAAACTACTGCCTTTATTCTGTCATTTTCTCTAACCTTTTGTTCAAGTTCTGCTGGAATTTTGATTTCTTGAATGCTTGTGCTTTGTAGTGTAATTGATGCAGTTACATTTTGGGATATGCTTTTATCAATAATTACTTGTGTAGTTTCTTGAAAAGTTGCAAGACTTACTTCTTGAGAATACGCATAATTTACAGAAATTCCAATTAAGGCAATTATTGATAACAAAAATATCTCATTTCGCATAGGTTGTCACTCTAATGATGAAATTATTAAAGTTACTCTTAATTCATGCATTCATGGATTCTATGATTTGATGAATTTTTTTGTTTTTTTACGAAATTACGTTATCGACTAGCTAATATTCTCATATTTGCAAAAATCTAGTTAGCAATGGCCCTAGTTCCGTTTCTTGTAGATGTTTTTCAAGATCCTGTTTTTTCGATAATTGCAGTTTTAGGCTCTTTTGGTATTGGAATTTTTCAGGGGTTAATCCTAGGACGAGTTATTCTTGTGAAATTCCCACGACTTCAAAATCATATAAAGACAGTTTCGATTTCTTTGTTTGTTTTATTTTTGATCAATGCAATTTTGAGTGTACCTCGTTTTGCATCTCCTGAAAAAATTGATCTTGCAAACATTTCTGCTGGAAATCCTGGTGAGGTTGCATCATTACTATTTTTGATATTTGGAATGAATACTGGGTTTCTAACCATTTTAGCTATCTCTGTTACTGTAATGACATTTGTTATCTTAAAATTCACACACATTAGTGGAATTACAAAAGGATTTGTTTTCTTTTTTAGCATACTGATACTTTTTTTGACTGCATTAAGCAGACTGACAGATCTTACTCCTAGCACCTTGAGGTTCTTTTGTATTTTCTATTTCAGTTAGGCTTTACCATTGGAATTCTTGGAGGTACTGTTCGAAAGATCAAACCTAAAAAAATTCGACCTTGAATAATTTCAAACGTTTAAATCAGATTGTCTTTGATTGGGAATTGACATCGAATTCAAACCGTTCGGGGAACAAAGCTGGCAGTCCGTGCGTTGGACTGTCAGCCCTATTAATTATTAATTTAATGCTGATAGTGCTTTTACCTGCTGATTTACATAATCGAATCCTTCTTGCCAAAACTTTGGTGATCTAATATCAAATCCATATTCAGAAAGAAGTTTTTCTGGTTTTTTTGAACCACCTGCAGCAAGAATGTTGATGTATGATGGAACAAAGTCTTTTCCTTCTTTTTTGTATCTTTGGAATAAAGATAATGCAAGCAAGTTTCCAAAAGAGTATGCATAGCAGTAAAATGGTGTGTGGTAAAAATGAGGAATACAACTCCATTCTATTGCAAAGTCATCTGAAAGATTGATTGAATTTCCAAATTGTTCTTTTAGGTTTTTTAGATATGTCTTTGAGATTTCATCAACTGTGGTTCCTTCTCCAATCTGTTCATGGGCATCTACTTCAAAGATTGTGAAAAATGATTGTCTGAGAATCGTTGCGTACAAATCATCTATTTTTTCTGATAACATGATCTTTTTTTCATTGTCCGAAATTTTGTCCGACAAGTTATCATACAAAAGTAATTCTGAGAATGTTGATGCAGTTTCAGCTAACGGTAATGGTGCATCTTGGACAAGAATTGATCTTCCTTGAGCTGCTTGGCTATGAACTGCATGGCCTAATTCATGAGCAAGTGTAAAAACATCTCTAGATTTTCCCGTAAAGTTTACCAAAACATATGGTGTGATTTTTGGTGTAAGTGTGCTACAAAATGCTCCATCTCTTTTTCCTTTTCTTACAGATGAATCGATGTGATTTTGATTGAATACTTTTCTTGCAAATTCTTCTAATGTCCCACTAAATTTTCCTAGTGATTCAAAGACTAGTTTGACTGATTTTTCATAAGGGTAATTTTTTTCTTTGATGTTTGCTGCAGCTGGTGCATACAAATCATATCTTCGAAGTTTTTTCATTTTTAACATCTTTGCTTTTTGAACAAAGAATTTTTGAAAAACTGGAGAATTTCTCCTACAAACTGATAACAGAGATTCTATAGTTTTATCATCCACATCGTTCCCAATGTTTCGCATTGATATCGGCGTTTTGTATCCTCTAATTTCAATTCCTTCATCTTTCCAGTTAAGAACAATGTTTTGATAAATTTCTCCTACTACGCCCTTATTTTCAGAATATTTTGTTAGGATTGTTTTGTATGCTGTTTCTCGAATATTTGGGTTTGTACTTCTAACATAGTTTGTTAGTTTTTCTCTTGTCATTACTTTTGTTTTGTTTCCAATCTTCATTTTGTATTCAAAGGCATTTGTAATCTTGTCATACAGTTTTACTAGAGCAGAAATCCCTGTAACATCTAATGTATTGATAATTCGTTCTTCTAGTTCACTAAGTGCATATTTTGCAAAGAGTCTTTTGTGGACCAGATATTGTGTAAGCTCTCCTGCATCTTTAATGAGGCGTCTTGCATTTTTCTCGTCAACTTGTGTCTTCCACCATAAATCAAAAAATAAAATCTTGTTTGAAATTTCAGAACTCAGTTTAGACATTCTTGTCATTAGCGATGTTGCTTCATCTGATTGTGTATTAGCTGAATATGATAGTGATACGTAGCCTCCAATTTTACTCATCTTCTCTGAGATTTGTTCAACTTCTCTTAGAATTCTAAGAAATTCCTTTGATGACATTTTAGGGTCTAATTTTGTTTTTATTTTTTCAAACTTTTTTGCTTGTTTTTCTAATTCTTGAATTTGCTTTTGAAATGCAGAACTTTTAGGATTTTTTGCAAGCTCTGAAAGATCCCATTCTCCCTGCTTGAATTCTGCCATCTTAGATTCCTATTTTCTAACTATTAAAAAATCAATAGTACTATTCATGAAGATAACACCATTTCCAAAGATCTCCCGGAATAGCTTTCATAACTGGATGCCCCGTTTCTTCAAAGTGTTTTGTTGCATGTTTTCCAACTGATGAATCACAACAACCTACATGTCCACATGTCAAACACATTCTAAGTGCCACAACTGGCAAATGTTCTTTTTCACACTCTTCACAACTTTTCGTATTAGGTAAAATTCCTTGTTTTTCTTTTGAAAAATGTTCGCATTGGTTTGGCATGTTAATATTTTTTTAAAGTATTTTTGTATCTTTTAATCGATTCAATAATGATTTTTTTGCTTCTTTTGCTGATTGCCATCCAATAATCTCAACTTTTTTTCCTTCCAAATCTTTGTAAACTTGGAAAAAGTGAGCAATTTCTGAGCGATAATGATCTTCTATGGCAGAGATATCTGTAGTATGAAGATATCTTGGATCATTTGTGGAAACACAAATAATCTTATCATCTAATTCTCCTGCATCTTTCATCTGAAGTAATCCTATTGGTCTTGCTTCAATTAGAATTCCTGGGTACGTTGGATTTGTAACTAGAACTAAAGCATCAAGCGGATCCCCGTCTTCAGACAATGTTTGAGGAACTAATCCATAATCTCCTGGATAATGAAATGGTGAAAACAAAACTCTGTCTAATTTTATCATATTGTGTTTTTTATCATATTCATACTTGTTCATAGAACCTTTTGGAATTTCAACAACTACATTAATTATTTCGAGGATGTCTGTACCTGGCTCTATATCGTGCCAAAAATTCTTGCTCATTTTCTAGCTGTTCAACAACCTGTTTGGCATATGAATTCTATGAAATATTCAAAATAAATAGAAAGTGGGATTCTCAGGTTCTATGCTTGCAAATTTGTATTTGGAATAACTTTGAAGATTTTTACAGTATATTCTCCTTCAAAGACATTTACAAATTGTCCAGTAGTTGTATCTAGATTTCTGACTCTGAATTTGTATTCATAAGAGCCATCTCCTTTTACATCAACTTGTGCAAAATGAACAGGATCTTCTCCTTTGTAAAATTGAATGATAACTGGATATCTTTCAACGTATTCTGATGCATCACCTTTTACAAACCCCCATGGAAGTTTGTTGTTTTCAGGAACATTCATTGTTGTTACTGTTTGCTCCAAACTAATTTCTTCATTAATTGGAGTTACTGTGACGCCATTTTGATTGGTATCTGCAGAAATGTCTGATGGAATCATCATTACTCCAATTACTGTCATTACTGAGGCAATCAAAAACATGCTTGATTTTGCATTCATTTGAATAGCTTTTTTCAAAGTAATTTAAATAATTTATTACTAATTTATTCCAATTTGATTATGGCAATTCTTCTTCAATATCAGAGCATGCCTTGTAAACCCATTTTTCTTTAGAATTTTTTACTATCTCTTTTCCAACTTTGATTGGCTCACCACATTCTACGCATTTTCCATTAAATCTAGCTTTCACATACTCTCTAACCCTTTATCCAATTTTAACTAGTCTCTTCTAAAATCGACTAAAAAATGCAAAGATTTTATCAAAAATAATATGTCTATCTGCTTTTGAGTTAGTTATTAAGAGAAAATGGTGATAATAGTTGCTAAGTGAAGAAGATCTACAATCTAGAGTTCTTAAAGTCAAAAATCTAAAAGAAAACTGCTTCAAATATCTTGAAGAAAGCTCTAAAGAATTACTAACTCAAAAAATCATTTACGCAATATCTGAACTAACTGCAGATAAAATGGGACCAGTAAAACTCTCTGAAATTGCTCAAAAGACAAGTAGCGAAAGTGACAAATCAAAACAAGATCTTGTCAGACTAACAATTGAGAAATCACTTACAAAATGTGGTCTTGTTGAGAAACTAAAGTATGCTTCAAATGATGTTCGCCATATTTTAACTGCATATAGATTTCAAAAAGTTAAGGAAATTGATAGCTTTAGAGGAGAAAGCTCTGAACCAATGGGTGATGTGTTTGAATTACCAAAAAATACCTGGCCTTTATTTGAAGAATTTTATCTTTTGTTGGCAAAAAACCTCTACTCCAAACATCTTTTTAGCTAATCCTGGTGGTATATTTCCGACTTCTAATCTATTACCATTCTCAAATCCACTTTCTGATGGGTTGTCTTCAGACGCTCCAAATCCTGGTGGTAAATCCCCTTCATTGTTCTGTCCTGTAGCATTCTCACTGTTTCCAGGACCATCAAATTCATTTGCAATTTCCTCATTCTCTTCTACTTCTTGAGCAAATTCACTATCATCACTAGTCTTTTCTATAATATCATCAATTTCACCACTCTTTAGAACATCAAGTGTATCTTGCAATTCATCAATTGCCTTTTTAGTTAATCCTAGATTTTCACTCTTTTCTAAAATATTCTCAATTTCTCTAATACTCTCTTCGGCAAACTCTTGAACTCTTTCATCTTGACTGTCTTCTACTGCAGCATCAATTGATCATAAAGATTATCTTTGATCTCATTTGCTAGCTCTAATTTTGCCTGTGCATCAGGGATATCTCCGTTTGCTAATACCTCTTTTGCTAAATTAATCGAATTATCATATTCTTCTAAATCCACATCCAAACCATTTGATTCTATTAATCCACGTAATTCCTCTACTTCATCATCAATATCTGTAATCTCTTCTTGAATCTCAAAAATATTGGCAGCAGTCACCTGTCTCATTATTCCAGATGGCACTCCTCCTACTCCAAGACATTCTCCGCTATCAATTCCTGTTTCTGAGGCACTTCCAACGCCCTCACCAAATCCTGGTGGCAATTGATCTAACACAAGGGATTCATCAAATTCTCCTATAACTGAAGCAGAATCTTCAAACAGCGCCATGGCCACAATTGCAGATTCTTCGGCAGCCTCTAGATTGCCACTTTCAAGCGCATCTAAGACATTTTGATATTCGGTCAATCCCAACTCATAAAATGTTTGGGCTGTTGAAGGGATTTGGTCTGTTGAATCTAATGATTCTTCTAGGTTATTTTTTGTCAAATCGAGTATCATTTTGATTGGAGATTCAGATTCAGTTGATTGTGCAAATGCAGAAGATACACTAACTGATAATACCAAAAGTGCAATTATGTCGAAAAGGCCTGTTTTCACGATAGAATATACGTTATTACTGAATATAACCCGCAGGTTCGAATGATTCGTGTCTCTGGTTCGCAATATTCTCATAACATAATAACATGTTAGAATTGGAAAAATTAGATACATTCCAATGTTTAGTAAGATAACACCAATTCCAAATCCAAAAACTTCTTGCTCAGATTCTGCAATTGTCATAATAGAAAGTGACGATAGCAGTGGTATGATTCCAATTTTCACTAATTCATTAAAAATTACATTCTCTCTTTGATAATCTGCAATGTATGGTGAGAATGAATAATACAATTGATTGAATCCAGTCATAAATGAAACACCTGATGCAGTATTCATTAGTTGATTGTCACGAATCTCTCGCAAGAATTGTACCTGAGGAGCAAGTTCTGAACCATATACAGCTGTTGCAATTAGACAACCGCCGCCTTCTGGTTCAGGCACATCTGCTATTGGAATCTCTTTTTTTTCTTCTCCAACAAATGTTTCAGTTGCTATAATGTCGATTTTGTTTTCTCCAGTGCCCTCAAACTCTAGTGTGATAAATGAAATCTTTTCATTTGATCTTAGGTTTGGATTGTATGGTTCACCATTTAGATAAAATGTGAAATTTCCACTAAGCAATGTTTGTGGGATAGTAACCTCACCTAGATTATTTTCAAGACCACTATTGACAAATAATGTCAATCGTTTTTTATCCCTATCGTATTCATGATCATATACATCAAAGTTTGAAACAGTCTCAATCTCAAAAGAATATCCTCCAGTTTCTACATCAAAACTATACAATAGTCCTGTTGCATCAGAAATTTGAGCAAATGCGGGAGGAGATATTATGATTAAAAGTAATGGAACTAAAAGTAATAATTTCAATTTATGCTGCTAAAACTGCTCTTCGGTTTAATTCTTTGTCTTGAGCAATTCTTGGATGTGCTGGATCTGCCAAGATAACTTCAAACCAGTAATGCTTTCCGTCTTTGTAGATAAAGTAAGAACCTAAAACTTTCATGTTAGGATATCTTTCTGCAACTCTACGTTGTGCAACTTGTTGCATGCTGTCATCTGTTTTGATTCTTGTAACACCAAGATGTTTTGGTCTTCTGCCACCGGTAGGTCTTTGTTTTCTCATACCGCCGGTTCCAACTCGCATACGAACAACAATAATTCCTTGTTTTGCTTTGTATCCTAATCTTCTGGCTCTTTGTAGTCTGCTAGGTCTTTCGATTCTAGTGATAGCACTTTGTTTACGCCATCCAACTACACGTTCACGTAACTCTGGGGCATTTTGCTTCCAAAGTCTGATCCATACTTTGTCTTGAAGACTAGGCATATCGGGCATAGTAAAATCCCCTTTAATAACTGATTTCAAAGATTTGAAGCAGATTTTTTAGAGAGGATATTACAACCCATAGAAAATGGAAGTTTGGAAAAGGATTGCAATAATGGGAGGAATTACTCTAGGATTAGTTGCAATTTTTATGGGAATTTATTCAGAATTAGTAAGAGAAGTTTTAGGAATTTAGATTATGTTGTAACAATTTGGGTAACAACATGAATCAGACCTGCGGCGATTGATGAGCATAGAAAACCCGCGTTGAATGCAAAAGGTAGTCCCTTTAGTGGCGGAGTAAAGACACATGAGTTTCCTGTTTTTGAAACTACAAACTTTGTAGCTAATCAAGGAACAGCTTTTAGAGTACATGGTGTAGTTAATGATGCACCACATTTGCACAAGGCATTAGATGAAGCATATCAATTTCGTTTAGAAAATTCAGGAGCAGATTATCCTTATCGATATTTTGACATTGTTGTTGAATTTACGCACGCACTAGGAAAGTTTGATGCACATCATCTTGTATATTCAGATACAGGAGGAGAAGATTTCCTAATTCCAAGTGATGTAAAGCCAATAAAGACACTTCATTATTCTGATTGTCAGGTATCAGACTATCTAATTGACACAGTATTCAATTCTTATCGAAGTTACGGTCATGCAGAGACAGGAAGATTAATTGCAGTTTTCTACATGTTCTTTGGAATTACGATCTTGAGAGTTTCACTCTCAGTGATATCAACAAGATACTACAATATGAAATACAAGGAGGAGGAGAAAATGACACATGGACAAAAACTGATTCTAGACAAAAATTGAAAAACTAGAAGAGACTCAAAAGAAACTCCAAAAAGACCTTAGAGAGTTAATCGATAAACAAAAAGAAAAGCAAGATGACTAGGCAACGCTAGGTCGTTAAAATTCTCCTTGAGTAATGGAATTTCCACACCCAAAGAGTTTGCTTCCGCAGAAAACTCGATACTAACATTAGGTCAAAGTTGTTAAAAAGGATTCCTCAGTAATATTTTGAGATTTTTATTGAACATTATATCCAAAAACAAAAGATGAGGCTAACAAAGACAATACTGTCCATAGTTTTGGCACTAAGTTTTGCATTGGTTCCAGCAGCATATGCAGAGCCAACTGTTTCTATTGTTCTAGAAAAGACGACTTATAGCTACTGTGAAAAATTATTCTATACGATTGAAGTCTCTGAAGTGACAGAAGAGATTGCAATTATTCACATTAGAGATGAAGCAGGGCAAGGAAGCAGTGCAATCCCTTTTGCAATTACTGGTTTACAAAATCCAGTTCCATCACTAGTTCCATTTGAAAAAGAAATCTTTCCGCTAGGAAAATATTTTGTTGATGTAGAATATGCAGGTGTAAAAACTACAGCAGAGTTTGAGTTAATTGATTCAGGCAAAAAATGTATTCCAGGTGTGGTAAAGCCAATAATGTCTAACTGGCTTTCAGGAAATATCTCTGATGGATTTCTAGTGGATTCATTCAAGAAATTTGTTGACCCTGAAGTAATTGATATTCCATATGAGATTGATGAGACCAATGTCTATGAGATTGACGTACCAGAATGGATGAAATTTGTGGGATTCTGGTGGCTTGAAGGACTTGTCTCTGATGATGAATTTGCAAATGTTGTAAACTATCTACTTGACAAAAAAATTATTTCTTTTCCACAAGATTCGGTGAATGAGATATGAACAAGCATGCAATAATTACTGGAGTAGCAATTGCAGTTATAGTAATTCCATTTGCATATTCAGGATTGAGTATTCTTGGAATGCAGCAAATGGAATACAGATGGAATGGTCCTGGAATGTTTTCATTTTTTGCAATGTCTAATCACGGTGAACTAGAATTTTGCAATACAATGCCATTCTGGGTTAGTTTTCAGAGTATGGAAGTAGGGTCATATTATAGTGGAGATCACATGGGTTCATTTTTTGTAAAACCATTAACAATTGATCCAATGGCTTCAGCAGTTCAAGAAGGAACCTTCAAGTCTGAACAATTAGCAGCAGTTCAGCATAATTTTATGACGCTAGACTTTGAGTTTGATGGAGGAGACATTAGATTGGATCCTAATCAATTCATAATTGTAATCAAGACAGACACGCCTATTTTAGGACTGATTCCACATTCATCAACTACTCAAATTACAGGATTTGATTTTGATCAAATGATGAATGCCGAAGATTTGAATTGTAACTAGTCTCTGTTTTTACTAGCTTTTGACATAATTCCTAAGATAATTCCAACAATTCCAGCAATTACAAATGCTGCAACAACTCCAATGACTAATTCTCTGTTCATTCCTTTGCTAAGTTGAATTCCATCACCGCTTGATTGTTCAGATGCATCTAATACACATACTCCATCAACTAGAGTTGTTCCAGGACCACATCTCTCATCTAAAACACATGCTCCATCAACTAGAATTGTTCCAGGACCACATTGTGTCTTTGGTTTTTCTTCTACAGGAGTCTCAACTTTTGGTTCTTCTTTAGGCTCTTCTTTTGGTTCTTCTTTAGGCTCTTCTTTTGGTTCTTCTTTAGGCTCTTCTTTTGGTTCTTCTTTAGGCTCTTCTTTTGGTTCTTCTACTGGTTCTTCAACTACTAGAGGTGCTGAGGATTCAAATACAGAACCAATGATTTCTACTTCTTCAGTTCCAGCAGGCAAATCAATACTTAGAGTTCTGCTTTGAGCAGTAGTTTCAGTTTCAGTAAAGTTTGGCTCATCGCCATCAGCTAGAATAATGAAATCATCATCTGCTCCTTGATAAACAGAATCAAAGAAAGAGCGCTCAAACGTAATATCAAATGTTCCAGGAGAACTAGTTACATCAACAGTAAAGATTAATGAAATAAAGTCCATGTCAGATTCTACGCCAGATACAGTCATTCCTGTTGCAGTATATTCTACATTGTATAGAGTTCCATCAATATCAACAGACATTGTTTCAGCGTAAACAAATGCAGTTGAAAGGATTGTAAAGAAGATTAATCCAAGTGAGATTACCAAAAGAGAATTAACATTAGGAAGATGCTTTAGTCTTTCAGTTTGCAGTCTGTCCATACCGGTGTTATTCACGATATGTTAACCTCCAAATGGACGTTAAAAATCAAGAGATGATAATAAATCACGTATGAGTCAAGCTTTTTTACTTATTTTTAAGAGTCAGGCAGAAATCCTACGAAAAAACGTCTAGATTACGCCTCGAAGTATCTGAATAATCTTTTCAGCAATTACGTTTGCAGCCAAAGACTGTGCCTCTTTGGTCTGAGCACCAATGTGAGGTGTCAAGATTACGTTGTCTAGTTCTGCAAGTTTAGTACCAATTGCAGGCTCTTTTTCAAACACATCTAGTGCTGCGCCACCCAAAGTACCATTTTTGAGTGCATCATAAAGGGCATCCTCATCAACAACACCACCACGTGATGTGTTGATAATTTTTGCAGTCTTTTTCATTGTAGACATTTTTTGTGCATCTAACATATGATATGTTGAATCTAATAGTGGAACATGAATTGAAATGTAATCAGAGCTTTGTAAAAGTGTGTTCAAGTCTGCTTTCATCAAACCAACTTCTTTTGAAAATTCTTCATCAATAGGAATTACATCGTAACCAATAATGTTCATGTTAAGTGCACGTGCAAGTCTTCCCAATCTCTTCCCAATGTTTCCTAATCCAATAATTCCAAGATACTTTCCTTTAAGTTCAGTTCCTTTGAGTTCTTTTTTGAGCCATTGCTCGTTTCTGATTCCCCTATCACCTCTAGTTGTTTGTCTTGCAAGCGATAGCATTAATCCTAAAACTAGTTCTGCAACAGCGTTCATTGCACCTTCTACTGCATTGATAACACGGATGTTCTTTGCCTTGGCAGCATCTTGGTCTACATTGTCTAGTCCAACACCAACTCTGGCAATAATCTTACAATTGGCAGCTTTGTCAATCATCTCTTTGGTGATTGTAGTTCTGCTTCTAACAATTACAATGTTAAAATCTACAATTTTTTCTAGGATCTGGTCAGCTGTTATCTCTGGCTCATAGGATACTTTCAAGCTATTTTCTTCTAAGACTTTGTTTAGAATTGGATCAACCTCGTCACATATCAAAACTGATTCGTCAAATCCCATAACCAAACAAACGAGCTAGGGAATATAATTCATTAACAAAAGAAAAAGAAAAAGATGTTAAATGATCAAGAAGTTAAGATTTCTGCTACTACAGGAATTACTTCCCATAATGCGACATAATCGCCACTTGCTTGCATTTCAGAAGCTACTTTGTCAGTCATCAAACCATGAATGTTGATTGCAGGATGTGCAATACTGTTCATTCCCATTGGTGGGACAGCACTGCTTGGGTTACCTAATGCGTGAGCATAGGATGCAACTGGTGCTGGAATAACTCCTTTCTCAACTAAAACTGGGTTCAAGCCGAATGGGTCACCTGCTACAAAGACTGTAGCTGCGCCAGTGTAAATTGCTGCATAGTCATGGTTTACTGCTGCATATGCACCTGGTTCATCAAATACCAAGTCAACAATCATTCCTTGTGAGCCACCGAGTAACCATGTTTCAGTTGCTGCGGATTGTACTCTGTTACCTTGGACAACTCTATCCAGAATTTCTCCTACAATGTGGAAGAAGACTGGTTCGTTACCTTGGTTTTCAACAAAGAGTCTCACGTGTTGATCATTTTCAACAAACAAGAGTTGTGATTGGTATTGCTTGTGTTCGATTCCGTTCCATGGTTGTGCAACAAAGATGTTCTTGTTTACATCACCTTTGACTAGTAAGTTGTGTGCCATGTTTGGTACATAACCGAATTGCATTCCGTTAACAACTGTTGCAGTGTTTTGATGTTTGAACATTGCACCTGCATCGTAGTTGCCATCTTCAGTCAAATACAATTGATTGTATTGGAGTTGGAATTCTAATGCATCTGCATCATAGAACTTTCTGTCAAGTTCACCGCTGCCGCTAGTTTTCTCTACCATTAGTTTCTTG
The DNA here is from genome assembly GCA_965215075.1 of Candidatus Nitrosopumilus sp. Classification (GTDB taxonomy): domain Archaea; phylum Thermoproteota; class Nitrososphaeria; order Nitrososphaerales; family Nitrosopumilaceae; genus Nitrosopumilus. The sequence goes on along the minus strand of OZ244033.1, from coordinate 739,979 downwards.
TAACCATTTGCAGGATCAACAATTGCAATTCCGTACATGCCGGAAAGTACGTGTTGGTCCATACCAATTAGTTTAACACCAGAACAATGGTATTTGAAAATACCAGCTGATTCAGCAATGTAACAATACTGACTTGTTTCGCCAGGATTGACTGACTCAAAGTAAGAAGCTGACATTTGTGATGCATGCATGTCGTTACCGTGTCCAGTAACTTCATCATCTGGAATTGTTAGTGTCATTTTGACAACATCGCCTTGTGTGACTCTTAGTGTTGGTCCTGGGACTTGTTCACTGAAAGTCATGGCGTTGTATGTTTTTCCTCCCATGATTGGAAGTGTAACACTTTCACCAGTGAGTTGGAAATCATGTACGGTTCTACCGCTGTTTTCCAAGACAGCACAGTCAGTTTCTGCGAATGCTTCAGGCATTACAAGCTGTAAACCGCCCATATGTCTGATCTTATCCATTACGTCGACATCCATTTCTGCCATGTCGATGGATTGACCAGCAATCTGGGTTTGTGTGTATGTGCTTCCGAATAAGGTTGCGCCCATTACAGCTACTGCTGCAATTGTAAAGAGCATACTAACACGCTTATTCATTAAGTGCGATGACTTGCGAATCCTATATAATAATTGCCCTTGCCCATGTTGTGAAAATATGAAAATGTCTGAAAAAGAATGAATAGTGGTGCCATTATTTGATAGATTAAACATGAAATTTAGATTAGATCAAGATTCTCTGGGCAAAGTCAAGATTCCTGCTGATGCATATTATGGCGCATTTACTGGCAGAGCAATCAAGCAGTATCATATTACTGGACACACAGCACATGAGAATTTGATAAAGTCGTTTGTTATGATAAAGCGCTCAGCAGCAGTTGCAAACATGAAGACAAAGGCAATTGACAGAAAACGTGGTAGAGCCATAGTTTCAGCATGTGATAGAATTCTAGCTGGAAAACATGTTGACCAGTTTGTTATAGATATGATAAACTCGGGAGCTGGAACGGCATTTAACATGAATTCTAATGAAGTTATTGCAAATGTTGCATTAACAATTATTCACAAAAAGAAAGGACAGTACCAATTCCTTCACCCAAATGATCACGTAAACATGTCACAATCAAGCAACGACACATACCCAACTGCAATGCATGTTGCAATTTTGATGAACCTCAGAGAGACAATTCCTGCCGTTGATATTTTGATAAAATCATTATCCAAAAAGGCAAAGCAGTTCTCATCATTTAAGAAGATTGGAAGAACACATCTGATGGATGCACTTCCAGTAACTTTGGGTAGTGAGTTTGCAGCATATGTAACTTCAATTACTAAAGCAAGAGATGCACTAGTTGCATCACAAAAAGAACTACAAAATGTTGCACTTGGAGGAACCGCAGTTGGTTCTGGTGCAAACACCCCAAGAGGTTACAGAAAGATTGTAATTTCAGAGCTTGCAAAGATTTCAAAACTTCCACTTAAACCTGAAAGAGATATGCAACATAGTTTGCAAAGCAAGTTTGCAGTTGCAAATGCTTCAAGTGTATTGCGCAACTTGGCATTAGAGATTGGAAAACTTGCAAACGACATTAGATTAATGGCATCAGGCCCAATTGCAGGTCTGGCAGAACTAGGAATTCCTGCCGTTCATGCAGGTTCATCAATTATGCCTGGAAAAGTAAACCCATCTTTAGCTGAATGCATGAACATGATTTGCTTTAACGTAATTGGAAACGATACTGCAGTTGGTTATGCAGCTCAAAGTGGTCAGTTTGAGCTAAACGTAATGTTACCTGGAATGCTAAAGTGCATGCTAGAATCAACTGACATGTTAAAGAACTTCTTACCAATATTTTCTGCAAATCTAATTGATGGACTTACTGCAAACAAAAACAAGTTACGTAAAGACATTGAAAACAGTCCAGTAATTGTTACGTTGTTAACTCCAAAGATTGGGTATCTGAAATCTGCTGAGCTCTTCAAAGAATCTTTGAAGACAGGAAAAACAATCAGAGAGTTAGTTGTCTCAAAGAAATTAATGAACAACAAAGAAATTGATTCATTATTTGGATAAGTCATGGCAAAAATTTTTGTAGAAGCTTATGGATGCTCTGCAAGTTTTGCAGACTCTGAAATGATTTCAGGATTAATTCTTAATGGTGGTCATACTCTGGTAGAAGATTCATCTGATTCTGATCTTAACATTGTTGTTACTTGTTCAGTCAAAGATGCTACTGCCAACAAGATGATTCACAGAATAAAATCATTAAAGTCAAAACCACTAGTAGTTGCTGGTTGCCTTCCAAAGGCAGAAAAAGAGACAGTAGAAAAATTTACAGAAAATGCTAGTTTGCTAGGACCCAATTCTCTTGGAAAAACTCTCCAAGTAATTGATTCAACACTATGTGGACAAAAGCAAATTGCATTAGAGGATTCAGATCTTTCCAAAGTTGGTCTTCCAAAGGTCAGACTAAACCCAGCAGTTGGAATTGTAGAAATTGCAAGTGGATGTATGAGCGAATGCACATTTTGCCAGACAAAATTATCAAAAGGAGATCTTTCAAGTTACAGATTAGGAGATATTGTTAGACAAGTAAAGACAGAGATCAATGATGGATGCAAAGAAGTTTGGTTGACATCAACTGATAATGGATGTTATGGATTTGATATTGGAACAGATTTGCCATCACTTGTTAATGCAGTAGCAGAGATTCCAGAGGATTTCATGATTCGAGTAGGTATGATGAACCCAATGTATATGCCAAGAATCAAAGAAGAACTACTCAAATCCTTTGATAATGACAAAGTCTTCAAGTTTCTTCACATTCCTGTTCAAAGTGGAAGCGACAAAGTACTCAATGACATGAAGAGAGGCCATACTGCAGGAACATATAGAGAGATTGTAAACAAGGCAAAGCAGAGATTCGGAGACTTTGCCATTTCAACTGATGTGATAGTAGGATTTCCTTCAGAGACTGAAGAAGATTTTCAAAAGACTGTAGATTTGCTTGATGAAACAAGACCAGATGTAGTGAATTTGTCAAGATACAGCGCAAGACCAGGTACAGAAGCAGCAGAAGTGGAACAGATGGATGTTGCAGAAGTAAAGAGAAGAAGTAAGATAATTTTTGATCAGATCAACAAAATCTCATTAGAAAATAATCAAAAGTGGATCGGCTGGATTGGCAAAGTTCTGTTTGATGAAAAGACAGATGAAGGCATCAAAGGAAGAAACTTTGCATACAAGCCTATCTTTGTCAAAGATGAAGTCGATATTGGACAAAGTCATACAGTTGAGATTACAGATGTTACTGTAAACACTCTTCTTGGAAAGATCGCAAGCTAAATTTTTTAGATCTGAAATTTGATAAAAAAACGTAAGAAGGTTTTTTATGTAAATCAGAGAATAGGATCTGAAATGAGTTTTCAAGTAAAAGAATCGGTTCTAGTCATAGGATTAGGCGGCGTAGGCTCAAAATTAGCAGTTGAGGCTAAAAATTCACTAAATTCTGACTGTCTTTTAATCAGTAACAACGGGAAAGACTTGCCATCAGAGATTCCTTCTATTCACGTATCAACAGAATCAGTCGTAAATCCAACTGTACAGTTAATCCGAGGCTCAACTTACAATGTTGCAGACCAAATAAAATCAAAGATTCAAGGTCATTCCACAATAGTTATGATGAGTAACTTGGCTGGAAAAGCAGGCTCAGCCATGGCACCAGTAGTTTCTGAGATGTGTAAAGAATCAGAAACTGGTCTAGTTTCATTTGCAATTATGCCTTTCAAGTATGAAAAAGACAGAATCTTCAATTCTGGAGTATCACTAAAGCGAGTTAGAGAAAACTCTGAATGCACAGTTGTGCTTGATAACGACTCACTACTTGAGAGCAATCCTGACTTGAGTCCAAAAGCATGTTATGAAATCGCAAACTCTGCAATCATGCATGTAGTACAATCACTTGGCTCATCAGAGATTTCTGAAATAAACATCCTCACAACAAGTAAAGAAGGACAACACATTGAGGATTCACTCAGAGATTCACTAAAGATGCTTTATGAAAACGCACCACCAAATGCAGTAAAACGCTCAATGTTATACGTAGTTGGAGGAAGTAACATTCCTGTAGGAGTATTAAACTCAATTTCAAGTCTAACTGAGGGAATTCTCAGTGAGAGTAGTTCACAAATTGACATGTCATCAACTTCAGAAGATTCCAAAGTAGTAATGCTATCTTCTATTCAAGGAATGACAAAATTTGATAACTATGACCCACTCGGAATGATTCCACAAGAAGACACACTTGATTGGTCTACACCAGATTGCAGTATTGATTGCAAACTAGATTTGTATCAATTAGAATAAAATAGTTTTTTAAAATTAATTTTTGAAAGAGATTATTCTTTCTTTGTTTTTGCTGGTTTGTCTTTCTTTGGAGCTTCTTTCTTTGGAGCCTTTGCGTCTTTTAAAATTTCTTCAGCATCAGTCTTTGCTGGTTTCTTTTTAGGAGCTTCTTTCTTTGGTTCTTCTTTTACTTCTTCAGCTTTTTCTTCAACTACAGGAGCTTCTTCTGTTACTTCTTCAACTTTAGGAGCTTCTGCTGCTGGCTCTTCTACTTTATCTTCAACTTTAGGAGTTTCTTTTTCAGGTACTACTTTAGATTCAAGTTCTTCGTCATATTGCGAAACAAGAACATAACCTTCATCGGTCTTACTCATTCTAACTCTAATTTTTCTTGGAGGACTTCGAACTCCTTTTGACCAAACTTGATGAGCTAAGTCTTCTTCAATCTTGATATTTTCAACTTTCATGTGATGACGAGCAAATTCTTTGATCATGTTGATTGCTCTAACAGATCTGTGTTGAGATTGTGAAAGTAAAACTTTACCTAAATTAATTGTGTAAACTCTTTCTAATTCTTGAGACATCTATCCTACCTCCACATCAGTTGATCTCCAAGCTCTACGTTTTGGATTTGTTCTAACATCTCTCTTTGTTTTGAGAATAATCCAAGCTGGTATTGGTGCTGTCTGCTTTGTCTTTTTGAGCAGACGGATTTTCCTTGGAGAAGACTTACGTGCAGCCATAGATTTTCAGGCACAAACAGCTCTTTTTAAATGAAACTCAGGATTGGAGACGGTTTTGTATCTGTTTGAGTATTCGTGCGGAAGCTAGGGCCTTTCTTGAAAACTATGGTCAACGATCCTGATCCAACTCACAACATCATTCAGGAGATGTACACGTTTGAATACCAAAACCAAACTGTGTGGGTAGGGGGATATGAAAAATTTTTTCAACTTCAGCATTTGCTGCAAGTTCTGGAATCTTATCAACAATGGAGACAAAAGGCATTATCAAAAAGCCTGAATTCAAAGTAACAACTGGTTCTAGTTGACCGATAACTTGGTCTCTGTTAATTATCAGTCCAATCTCTTCACTTGTTTCACGTAATGCAGTTTCTAGAAGATCTGAATCATTGTTGTCAAGTTTTCCGCCGGGAAACGAGATTTCTCATGCATGAAATTTCATGTGTTTTGGTTTTTCAGTCATTACAATGATTGGTTCCTCTCCGTAAATTACAACAAGAACTGATGCAAGTCGATAATCTCCTGTTTTTTCTGGATTAGAGTTAATTGGACTAGAGAGAATTGATTTTAAATTATCTAAATGCATGCTGTAACTTTCCTACTATTCCATATGGGTTTTGGTATTCAAAGGTTTTAACCAAGAATGGAAAGAGGGATTACATGACGATAAGATACGAGGCAAACCCGCCAAAAATTTTGCCTGATGTAGATAAAAATGAATCAATTGCAAAATTCATTGAAAAAATTAAAGTCATTTCAAAGAATTGTAATGCAATTCACATTACTGAAGACGTGTTAGGACATCAGAGAGTATCTCCAATTGAAGTTGGAAAGATTATCGAAAATAAAATTCCAGATTTGTCAATTACAGTTAGTCTTAGAGTCAGAGACAAGAGTGAAAAAGAGATTTCAGAGTTTGTTGATCAATGTATTTCAGTTGGTTTTTCAGGAATTCTAGTACTAATGGGAGACCCATCACAAAATGGTAAGCAAGATTCAGGTCAAATACCTAGTGCAGTAGTAAAGAGACTAAGAGAACAAAGTGTTGATTCAAAAATTGATTTGTATCTTTCAATTTCAAATAAACCTAATTTCTCAAAGATTAGTAAAAAACTAGAAGCAAAACCAAAGGGGTTCATGACTCAAGTTGTACAGAACATAGAGCAGGTTCAGCAACTTTATGATAATCTAAGTGGATTTGCAGTAATTCCAATTATCTTGTATCCTTCAGAGAAGAATAAAAAATCTGCAGAGTTTTTGAACTTGGATTTATCAACATACAAAAATGAATTTGAAGAATTGCTAAAAAAATCACAAGAGATAACTGGAGATGTGTTGATTACATCACCTAGTGACTTTAGTAGTTTGAAGGATTTTTTAGAAAAGTCCAGTTAAAGCACAAAGTATTGTGCTTTTGGATGATGTACAACTATTGCCGCAGTTGATTGTTCAGGAATAATTTGACCAGATTCCGTCAGTGTCATTCCAGATTTTTCAGGTTCTAATAATTTCCACACCAGGTGATGCTGTGCAACATCAGGACAGCTAGGAAAACCCCAACTGTAACGCAGTCCACCTTGTTCCAAGTTTAGTTCTGATTTTATTTTTCGATTAGTCCATTCAGCTAAAGCCTCTGCTACTTCAACTGCTAATCCGTGCAAATAGTATGCATCTGAATACTTATCTTCTTTGTTCCACTGTTCAATAATTTCTGCAACCTTGTTACCAACAGTAACTGATTGGAATGCAACAACATCATCTTCACCAAAGTAATCAGTTAGACACAAATGTTCAGGTTTTGTTGAGCGTGGAAACTCTAACTCTACATTTCCACCTGATGGGTTTTCAACAACTAAAGTTCTGTCTTTGTTGTGACATCTAAAGTATCCATATACAACTTCAGGTTCAAATAATTTTTCACGAATAATTCTAATCTTCCATTGGCTTAGCAATTGCTCATGATCAACTTCTGCTTCAGAGCCTGCCTTCCCTCTAAGACCCCAAGATAGTTTGAATAGGGATTTTTTGTCAATTAACTGCCAAACTTCATCCATCTTGATTTGGTCTGCCTTTAGACGAATTGGCTCCCCAATACTTGGAGGAGTTGGAGCATCTACAGGCTTGATGTCACTCTTCGGAAGTTCGTTTTGGTCTACTGTAGCAGTAGTCTTGTCCTTCCAGTTTTCTAATTTTTCTTTCCAGTCAGTTAGGAGTTTTGGTTTTTCATCAGAAATTAAAACATCCATTGTCTTGAGTCCTTCAAACATTGTATTACAGTAAAACACACCAGACTCATAGATTCCATCTTCTTTTGCAATTCTGTTGATGTAGTTGCTGTTAATTGCAGCACCACCACAAAGAATTGGTATACTCATGTTATTTTTTCTTGCGTGTTCTACAAAGAACTGCATTTGTTTTGATGTTGAAACAAGCAATGCTGACAAACCAATTGCATCAGGTTTTACTTCATCAATTTTTTCTAAGAACTTTTGCAAAGGAACCTGTTTGCCCAAATCATGAACTGTGTAGCCATTATTTTGAAAGATTGTCTTTACAAGATTCTTACCAATATCATGAACATCACCATAAACTGTACCTAAAACAAGCGTACCTTTGCTGGAACCCTCTTCTTTTAGCAAGTATTTTTCAAGTTCACCAACTGCTGCCTTCATGCATTCAGCAGATTTGAGAACAAATGGCAAGATTAGCTCACCTGCACCAAACTTGTCACCTACTTCCTTCATTGCAGAAAGCAAATCTTCGTTTAGAGTTTTGATTGCACCATCATGTGTAACTTCTTGTGTAGCGTCCAAAGACAGGATGCCATCTGTGTCTTTGATGATTTCGTTTTTGCCAAGTTTTTCTGCAATTGCAGCTACAACATCATTTTGAATTCCATCTTTTAGTCTGTTTACAATTCTGAAATTAGCACGTTTTCCAGGAGGCCAAGAGGGATCAACATCTACTTTCTTTTCAGTTGCACCTGCTTGCGGTCCTGCCTTTTCAAAGTATGTAATTAATTCTGATAATGCATTAGGATGAGAATTAAAGATGAGATCTTCTGCAAGTTTTCTTTCCTTTTCATCAATTTCACCATAAGGAATAATCTCTTTTGCATTTACTATTGCAGTGTCAAGTCCTACCTTTACTGCATGATATAAAAATACAGAGTTGAGAATCTTTCTTGCATAAGGAACAAGACCAAAGCTAATGTTGCTAAGACCTAAAGTTGTAAACGAGTTTGGATACTTTTCTTTTACTAGTCTAATACCTTCTAGTGTATTTTTTCCTGCATCAAGAAACTCTTCTTCACCTGTGGCTAACGTAAACGTAAGAACATCAAAGATGAACTGTTCAATTTTTAATCCATATTTTTTACCAGTTTCAAAAAATAATTCTGCTGTCTCTACTTTTTGTTGTGGAGTCTTTGCCATTCCGTTTGGACCAATACACAATGCAATTGCAGGCAGACCATACTTTGCCATTATTGATGCAAGTTTTTCAAATCTACTGCCATCACCTTCAAGATTAATTGAATTGATTATTGGTTTGCCTGGAATTTGTTTTACAGATGCATCTATCACATCAGGATCTGTAGAGTCGATTACAAGTGGTGCATCAATTTCTAAGCTTAGTCTTTTGACTAGGTTTAGCATAAATTCTTGTTCATCAGAACGCTCAGTTGTAGCAACACACACATCAAGACAGTGTGCACCGTCTTCAACTTGAACGCGTCCTAAATCAACAAGACCGTCATAGTCATCATTTAGGACTAGTTGTTTTGCCTTGCGAGAACCTTGCGTGTTTATTCTTTCACCAATGATTAGCGGAGCTGGAACTTGCTTTAGGTCTACTGCCTTTAATGCAGAACTAACTCTAGGAACAGTCAACATTGTAAATCACCTCAGTTTTTCTAAAAACTTAACCCTTGAGAGAGTTAGCTTTTTCGTCAATTACTTTTCTTAGGGCTTTGATGTGTTCTGGATTTGTTCCACAACATCCACCAATTATTCGGACCTTTTTGTACTGATTAAGGAAATCACCTAATGCATCACTCATCTTATCTGGGGGCATCTTGTAGACAGCTTGGCCACCTTCGTTTTCAGGCATTCCAGCATTTGGGACTACCAGTAAATTATGATCATTTTGTTCATCAAGCCACCTTACACTAGGAGTCATCTCTATTGGACCAGTAGAGCAATTCAAACCAAACACATCAATTCCCATATCAGAGACTATAGTATATGCAGCTTGGATGTTAGTACCAAGTAACATCTTACCGTATTGGTCTAGTGTTGTATTTGCAATGATTGGAATATTCTTTCCAGTCTTTTCTTTTGCATTCTGACATGCTTCAATTACTAACTTTACTTCCAAGATGTCTTGACTTGTTTCAATAAGTAATGCATCAACACCACCAAGAATCAAACCTTCTGCTTGTAATTCAAATGCTTGACGTATTTCATCAAGAGGTTTTTGTCCCAAATCAGGATCATTTGAGCTTGGAAGAAAACCAGATGGTCCCATTGAACCAATTACATAACGTGGTTTATCTGTATACTCTGCACAAACTTCTGATGCAAGTTGCGCAATTTTTTTGTTAAATTCAACTGTTTGATCACCAAAATCATATTCATCAAGTTTGATTTTGTTTGAACCAAAAGAATTTGTTTCAACGCAATCAGAACCTGCATCTAAATAATTTCGATGGATTTGTTTTATCCATTCAGGATGTGTTATGACTAAACCATCATTGAAACCGTCTTGATTGTTTGGAAAGTCTTCTGGTTTTGGATCATACTTTTGAATTTCAGTTCCCATTGCACCGTCAAAAAGCAAAATTCTGTTTTGTAGTGCATCTAAGAAAGGTTCTTTTTGCGTCAATTTGATTTGAAATTATGCTGCAAGAGTTTAACTCTTTTCAGAAAAAACCACCAACATTAGTGGGATAGATGCGTATGTTGAAATTAGGTCAAGCATAACTAATTGTACATTTATGCAAAAGCTTCAAGTAAATAATCTAGTTCGTAGTGCAACCTTCTTTCAGCACGCTGGAATCTCTATTGTCTTTGTATTCATGCCTATTATTGCAAAAGGTGTTACAGATTCTATCTTTGAGATAGGCTTGATTGTAGCTTCGTTTAGTTTTACTCAGATTTTATCTGAAATCTACTTTGGTAGACATTCAGACAAGGAAGGGAACTAGGCTCAAATTCATCAGAGTTGGGTTTATTGGATGTGCTGCAGCCTTTGGGTTGCATTATTTTGCAGACGACATTACCTTACTGTTTCTTGCAAGAATTGGAGCTGGAATTGCAAGTAGAATAATGATTCCTGCAATGATTGCTTATGCATACGAAGCAAACGTTGAGAAAAAAAGAGCAGCAATTGTGATCTCATTTCATGCACTAGGATAGATTACAGGAATTGCAGCAGATGGAATTGCAAACGATATAAAATTAATTTTCATAATCAGTGCAGCCTCGTTTATCATTGGATTAATGTTCACATTAAGACTTCCAAATCCACCTCAAGAAAAAGAGTTAGAACCTGGAACTACAAAAAATAATCTCTAAAAACAAATTTTTGTTTTTGTCATTATTATTAAGACATATTGGAGCTTCAGCTGTTTGGGTAGTTTTACCTTTATTGATTGTTGAAAGATGGGGTGGAGACCTTTATCACATTTCAATTGTTCATGTTGCAAATACCTTGACTGCATTTATTTTGATGAATGTGATGGCAACAAAAATTGATCTATCTAATATAACAAAATTCAAAATCAGTATTGGCTGTACAACATTTGTCTTTGTTGGATTGTCTTTGGTAACAGAATGGTGGATGGCAATGCCGTTTATGGCTTTAGTAGGTGGTACATGGGCATTCTTGTTTATTGGAGGCAACTTCCATTTGATGGAGAATAATCCACGCTCAACTTCTACTGGAATCTTTAGCTCTACTCTATCTATTGCAACAGTAGTTGGTCCTGTAATTGGATCCCAATTAGCAATCATTACTATTGGTTTTGTTGCAACTAAACTACCACCATCTACACAAGCATCAGCGCCAAGAGACACACATGTTACAGTCTGATCTAATAGATTAGCAACATAATATTTCTCAGCATTAGGATGCATTCCTGTGGCAATTGGAACTCCAAATACATTTCCTACACCAAGTCAGTATGTGGAATTACAGTTGTATGACCAGTAGCAAATTCATAGATGGAAGATGTGCCTGTAAATGCATTTAGAGTAACCATAACATCATTGTTCATCCAATGACCATGTGGATGTGGTTCATCAATATCCAAAGTTCCTGCAAGAATTAATCCTCCAGTATTTGGATCTAATGAAACTTCAGTTACAGAGTCATTTGAGTTTTCACCATTCATTGCAATGTATGCAGTGTTATCATCAGCAGGTCTTGTCATTACATGAGATGGAGAATCTCCAACTGTAATTGTGTCAAGAACTACTGCAGCGTCTCTGTCAATGGAAGATAGTTTGCTATCAAACCATTCAGTTTGATAGATGTAGCTATTTTCTGTATTTGTCCACATGTTGTGAGGGTGTTGCATGTCACCAAACACTTTCTTGATTATTTCCCAAGTTGTAGTGTCAACAGCTGTTGAAGAACCATAATTGTTCTTTCCAGCAGAGGTTTCAAATTGAGTATTTACCCAAATTTCACCAATTCCGTCAACTGGCGGAGTACTTGTTGTTAATGCAACAGGACCAACATTCAATAGTGACAAATCAGGAACTACCGCTCCACCGTCCAAGATTACTGGTACTGGAGGGAATGAAACAGTCCAGGTTCCAGAATCATAATCTTGCCAATTGTCAGGATCAGTAACTACAAAGAATGATGTTAGTAACGATACTGCAAGTGTACTTGATGATGGAACGGTAATTCCATTTACAATTCTTAATTGTTCACCAAAGTCTAATCCTGCTGGAGTAGAAAGATCATCAACAATAACTGCTGCAAACATGTATGGATGTATCTTACATGTAAAGACATACAATCCAGGATCTGTCAACACGACACTGGCGCCTCCTTTGAATGCGTCAGCCTGATCAAATGGCATGTTAAATGCATCTGGACCAGCTGGTGTATCAACAGGATAGATCAAGCTAGTAATAGTATGAACAGTGTTGGTGGTAGTCATATCAAATTGAATTGTGTTTCCTGGTTGAGCTACTGCAAGAGATTCAGAGGTACCAGGTACAGGAGCTCTGTTTTTGAACCATGGACCTGGTTCATCAACAATCTCAAAGCTAACTACTCCATCGAATGGACCAATTCCAGGAACGCTAGGTTGAGGTGTATTAGTTACCTCAAAGAGTCCATGCATTCCTGCTGCCATGTGAGTAAATACATAACAAGGATATCGCCATTTTCCTAATCCAACACCTTCGCCGGCTTCAACTACAAAGGAAGTTCTAGTCATTGGGCCAATTTCTTGTACATCAATAACATTAGTTGTTCCATCTTGTAGCCATTTGTGGCCGTGAATGTGGAAGGTATGGAATTCAGAACCTATACCAAGAACATGGAATCTTACTTTATCACCTAATTCTGCACGAAGTGTAGGATTAGACCATAATGGAGTTTGTTTTCCATCATTGTTATGATCAATTTCCATTCCCCAGAATGTAGTTCCTTGCATCCAAAGTACAAAGTCTTTATCAATTTTATCGACTTTGATATCTTTAGCTTTTCCATTTTTTAGGAATTCAACTTTTTTATCATTTACAATGAGAGTACTATAAAGACCTTCAAGTTCTGCACCAAGAGGACCTTGAAAAGTATGATCATGATATGGCCAAACTCCTGCTGAACCTTTGTTTGCAACCCAATGATAGGTCCAAGAATCGGTTGTTGTAGCACAAGAGTCTACAACACCATTTACTTCTTCTAATGTACCATCGTCTTCTGTGACATAGTGAACACCATGAACATGAATGCTTACACAGTCTTCACCAAGATTATTGTTTAAGGTAACAAATGCTTGATCACCTTCATTGATAATTATGGTTGGTCCTGGAATAGATGCTCTGTCATCATATCTACTAGTAACATCTATTGCATCTTCTTCGTCATCGTCTTCTTCTATTATCACATGACTGATCATTTTGTATCCCATTCTTCCATCAGGAAGTATTTCAGCTGACATCTCGATATTGTGAGTTCGAGGATCATCTGCTGAAACAGGAAATACTAAAGAAGTCAAATGGATTCTCAAATTCAAATGCGTTTGCTTCGTTTGGGACTGTATTACCAATAGGCAATACAAAAACAGCAACTAATGCTGCTGCTAAAATCCCATATCCGAGTCCGAATTTGTTTGTTCGTTTCATAAGTTATTGGTACGTCTCGAATATGGTGAATATAAGGGATTACGGAATTCATACTTTGATCCGATGATCGCACATTTTCATAATATAGTACTTTATGGACATCAGAACAATCGTAATTAAGAGAAAATTATCTTAAGCCCCATCTGGACATTACTTTGTATTCCAGTTTTTTGAACACAATTCCGTCTACTGCAAGGCCAATTGCCATTATTACAAGCATTATTGCAATGACTTGTGAGACGTCATTAAGAGATCGTCCTGCATGCAGTAAAAAGCCCAATCCTAGGAACGAAAATAGCAGCTCAGCACCAATTACACCTCTCCAGGCAAATGCCCAGCCTTGCTTGAATCCTGAAATCATGTATGGAAATGCTGCTGGAATCAGGACTGCTGTAATTAACTGACTGCCCTTTGCACCCATGTTTCTTGCAGCCTCGATAAAGTGGGGGTCGATGTTTTTGACTCCAGTGTAGGTGTTAATCGTTACTGCAAAGATTGCACCAATTGCAGTGACAAAAATAATTCCAGCATCAGTTAATCCAAACCACAAAATTCCAAGTGGTACCCAAGCAATTGATGGAATTGATTGTAACCCCAAAACGAGAGAACCAACAGTTTGGTTTACAACTTCAACTCTTGCCATAAAGATTCCCAAAACAATTCCACCGGCAATTGCAATTGCTAATCCAATGGATAATCTCCACATGCTAGTTGCAATTCCATAAAACAAGCTACCATCAGCAGCTCCGTATGCCAAGTCTTCAGCTACTTCGTATGGGGATGGAAAGATATTGTCAGGCCAAACTCCTGCCATTGCAATTATTTGCCATACTACAATTATTCCAACATAAAATGCAATTTTGTGTGGTGTGAAATTTTTTCCCATAACAATCACTCGGTGCTTTTTTTTACCTCTGGTCTAAGCTCTGCTAGAATGTCTTGTTGGAATTTTAACAATGATTCATCTTCAGTAACTCTAGGTCTTGGAAAATCATTATCAACTTCTTTTTTAATTGTAGAAGGTCTGTTACTAAATACTGCAACTTTGGTTCCAAGTACTGCAGCTTCTGCAACATTGTGAGTTACAAACAAGATTGTTTTTTTTGTTTTCTCCCAGATAAGTTGCATCTCAACTAGTAACAAATCACGAGTCTGTGCATCAAGTGCTGCAAATGGTTCATCCATTAGTAACACATCAGGATCCATTACGAGGGCTCTTGCTATTGCTACACGTTGTTTCATTCCAGTTGAAAGCTGATATATGTAAGAGTCCGCAAATTTTGTTAGCTGCATCATGTCAAGATATCGATTCGATATTTTGGCACGTTCATCTTTTGGAATGCCTGCCATCTTTAGGCCAAACTCTACATTGTCTTGAACCTTAAGCCATGGAAATAATGCACCTTCCTGAAATACCATAATTCTCTCAGGTCCAGTCTCTGAAACTGAGTGGCCATCAAAGAGAATTTGACCCTCATCGGGCTTTTCCAAGCCTGCAACTATGCGTAAAAAGGTAGATTTTCCACATCCTGAAGGTCCTACTAAACATACAAAATCTCCAGCCTCGACTTTGAGATCTATTCCGCCAAGTGCTTTGAGTTTGTGTGATTCATGGGCAAAATACTTTACAATATTTTTTGCCTCAAGTTTAGTCATTAAGTGTTAGCCTCCACTATTGAATTTGTATCAAAGCTGTAAAAAATTCCAGACAAATCATATCCATTTCTTCCAAGATATCCAAGTGAATCAGCTTGTTCTGCAAATGAAGAGATTGAATTTGGTTTTGGGTCTGCGGTTATCATTAGATTTGATAGTGCAACATCAACAACTTCATCAGAAAGTGATTGACCTAGATGAGAATCAAGAAAGTCATTAAAGACAATTCTAGTTTCTTTAGGATTTTGGTTAATCCAAGTTACAGTTTCATGGTGAGATATCATAAAGTTTGAAATAATTTTTGGATTTTCATTAATGTAATCTACGTTTCCAATTAACAAGACAGATGCAAATTCTTTATCAGGCCAAAGTTCTTCCTCATGGAACAATCTCTTACCATCAAGTTCTGTTTCTAGTATTGTAGCCCATGGTTCTGCTACCCACGCACCATCAACTTCGCCTTTAACAAACAAAGTGTAGATGTCAGGATTTGGGATGTTGTAAACAACAACATTACCACCTTTTTCAGCAGGTCTTAATCCATTTTCAGAAAGATAGTTTCGTAATGATACATCTTGTGTGTTTCCAATTTGAGGAGCTGCAATCTTTTTTCCTGCAAAGTCTGAAACGGAGTTTATCTCAGAGTTTGGATGAACAATAAAGCTTGCACCACCACTTGCAGCACCTGCAAGAATCTTTACGTTTTTGTTTTCAGAGTTTAGAAATCCGTTAATTGCAGGACCTGGTCCAACATATGCAACATCAACAGAGTCTGCAAACAGAGATTCAATTACTTGTGGACCACTATCAAAGACTCTAGTTTCGATTTTTGTTTGCTCTCCAATTTGTTCTTCAAAGAATCCTTTTTCCATTCCAACTATTGGAATTGCATGTCCAATGTTTGGAAAGTATGCAATTCGAAGTTTGTTCTCGTGTGAAGTATCACTAGAGCTAAGAGCAATACCAAGTGCTGAAAGTACGGCAATTCCAATAATTCTTGCTGAAATAGCCAATCTGCTATTCATAAAACAGCGTTATATTCGGCGGTTAAATAACCACCGAATTTTAGCTCAAGCTAGCCAGAAAATTTTTTGAAAAAAATTTGTGTTTCAGCCTATCACAAAAGATAAATTCCAAAATACAACGAAAAAGATGTTTTATGACTCAAAAAGGAATTCTTGCATTTTCTGGAGGACTTGATACTTCAGTTGTTGTAAAATATCTACAAGAAGAACATGACATGGATGTCATTACAGTTACAGTAGATGTTGGACAAGGGGATGACAATAAAAAAATTGCAGCTAAAGCAAAAAAGCTTGGCGTAAAAAAACACTACAACATTGATGCACGAAAAGAATTCGTCAGAGATTACATATTTCCTTCAATTAAAGCAAATGCACTTTATCAGAAAAAATATTGTTTAGCAACTGCACTTGCAAGGCCACTAATTGCAGAGAAAGTTTTGCAAATTGCAAAAAAAGAAAAGGTAACATCATTAGCACATGGTTGTTCAGGCAAAGGAAATGACCAAGTTCGATTTGATATTACACTTCGTTCAGGTTCTAACCTTCCAATCATTGCTCCAATTCGAGATAAGAACTTGGATAGGGTAACAGAACTAAAATTTGCAAAAAAACACAGAATACAAATTGATACTGTTGCAAAAAAATTCAGTATTGATCAAAATTTATGGGGACGTGCAATTGAAGGCGGAGTTTTAGAAGATCCTTACAATGAACCGCCTAGTGATGCATTCATTTGGGTAAAGACAAAGAACCTACCAGACAAAGCAACATACTTGGAGATTAAATTCAAGAAGGGAGTTCCAGTTGCAGTTGATGGTAAGACAATGGACTCTCAAAAACTAATTGAGTACCTCAACAAAAAAGCAGGTACTGCAGGTGTTGGAATAGTAGATCATATTGAAGACAGGGTTGTTGGAATAAAATCTCGTGAAGTTTATGAAACTCCAGCAGCTACTTGTCTGATTGAAGCCCATAGTGATTTAGAAAAGATAGTCCACACCAAACATGAAAACAAATTCAAGTCACTAATTGACGATGAATGGGCATATTTGGTGTATTCAGGACTTTGGCAAGATCCACTCAAAACAGACCTAGATGGCTTTATTGAGGCATCACAAAAGCCAGTTTCAGGTACTGTCAAGCTCAAACTGTACAAAGGAAGTATGAGAGTCGTTGGACGAAAGTCTTCAAACTCTTTGTATAGTCATAATATTGCCACTTATGGTACAGAATCAACATTCGATCAAAGATTGGCCAAAGGATTTGTAGAATTGTGGGGAATGCAGTCAACAGAAGCTAATAAATTACAAAAGAAAAGGTCAACAAAAACATGAACTGCCCAGAATGTGACGCAACATTAAACATTCCAGACGATGCCTCAGTTGGAGAAATAGTCTCCTGTCCTGATTGTGGCGCTGACTTTGAAATCGCAAAAAAAGACGGATCAAATGTAGAGCTTAAGCAAGCAGAAAGCGTAGGCGAAGACTGGGGAGAATAATGTCAAAAGTCTGTATTGTGTTTGACCGCTTAAGAGCAGAAGAAAAGATGCTCCAAAAGGAGGCATCTAGTCTTGGACATGATGCAGTAACGCTAGATGCAAAGATCACTCAATTTAGCACAGACAGTAAAAAAGAAGACTTTGATTTTGGAGATATTGTTATAGAAAGATGTGTTAGTTATATCAGAGGACTTCACTTTACTTCAACTTTAGAATTCATGGATGTTCCAGTACTCAATAAATTTGAAGTTGCAAGAGTTTGTGGAAACAAGATGTTCATGTCATTACTTTTGAAAAAAAATAACATACCAACTCCAAAGACATACTTTTCATTTTCAAGTGATAGTGCTAGTAAAAATCTAGAAAAGGTTGGATACCCTCTCGTAATCAAGCCAGTAATTGGTAGTTGGGGAAGAGGAGTAATCAAAATCAAAGACAAAGATACCATGGATGCAGTTGTAGAAGTAAGAGAGATTACAGATAGTCCACATGATAGAATTTACTATTTACAAGAACTAGTGAACAGACCACCAAGAGACATTAGAGTAATTACAGTAGGAGATGAGCCCATTGCAGCCATGTATAGGAAATCAACAGGCGGTTTTAAGACAAATATTGCCTTAGGAGCAGATCCTGAACTTTGTGAGATTACAAAAGAGATGGAAGACATGGCATCTAAAGCATCCAAAGCCATGGGTGGTGGAATTTTAGGAGTAGATATGATGGAAGATGAAGAAAAAGGCCTTGTTGTTCACGAGGTAAACAATACAGTGGAATTCAAAGGATTATCAAGAGTTGCCAAACGAAATATTCCAAAAGAAATGGTAGAATTTGCTCTAAACTACGTTAGGAAATAAAATATACTCCTTTACGAGGAGGTTTATCATGAAAGTAGGTGTTGTAGGTGCATCAGGTTATGTAGGTGGAGAGACACTTCGTCTTCTTGTAAACCATCCAGACGTTGAGATCACTATGGTTACATCACGACAACATGTTGGTGAGTATCTACACAGAGTTCAACCAAGTTTGAAGGGATTTACCGATCTTACTTTCTCAGAATTAGATTATGACAAATTAACTGACAAATGTGATTTGGTTTTCACAGCAGTGCCACATGGAACTGCAACTGAAATTGTAAAGGCACTCTATGACAGAGGAGTCAAAATAATTGATTTGAGTGCAGATTACAGATTACATGATCAAGAAGCTTATGACAAATGGTATGGTTGGGAGCATCCACATCCAGACTATTTAGCAAAATCAGTTTTTGGTGTTCCAGAATTACACAGAGAAGAAATCAAAAATGCACAACTTGTTTCTTGTCCAGGATGTATGGCAGTAACATCAATGCTAGCACTTGCTCCATTAGTTCGAGAAAAAATTATTGATACTGATCATATTGTAGTTGATTCAAAGATTGGTTCTTCAGGTGCAGGTTCTGGTTCAGGAACTGCACACGCAATGAGGGCAGGAGTAATTCGACCATACAAACCAGCAAAACATAGACACACTGGTGAGATTGAACAAGAACTTAGTGAGATTGCAGGAAAGAAAATTCGTGTTTCAATGAGTCCACATGCAGTAGATGTTGTTCGTGGAATCTTGTGTACAAATCACACATTCATGGAAAAAGATATGGAAGAAAAAGAATTGTGGAAATTATATCGTCAAACTTATGATGATGAAAAATTTGTCCGTTTAATCCGAGATAAAAAAGGATTATACAAATTCCCAGATCCAAAATTCTTGGTAGGTTCAAACTTTTGTGATATTGGATTTGATTTAGACGAAGACAATCATAGATTAATTGCACTATCTGCATCTGATAACTTGATGAAAGGTGCAGCAGGATCTGCCATTCAAAATATGAATGTTATGTGTGGTTTTGATGAAATGGACGGACTAAGATACACTCCATTAACTCCTGTTTAGAAATGATCACAATCAAAATAGGCGGAAGTGTAGTTGATGACTTACATCCATCTACAATTGCAGATATTAAAAAAATTTCAGAATCAGAAGAATTAATCTTAGTTCATGGTGGTGGAAAAGAAGTTACAAAAGTTTGTGAACAACTTGGAAAAGAACCGAAATTTGTAACATCACCTAGTGGAATCAAAAGTAGATACACTGACAAAGAGACAGCTGAGATTTTTACTATGGTAATGTCTGGAAGAATCAACAAAACAATTGTGCAAATGCTTCAAAAAAATGGCATCAACGCAATTGGTCTTTCAGGAGTTGATGCCAAAGTCATAGAAGCAGAAAGGAAAAAGAAACTACTAATTGTGAATGAAAAAGGCCGAAAACAAGCAATAGATGGTGGATATACTGGAAAAATTCGAGAAGTTAACTCTGGATTCATCAAATCACTGATGGACCAAGGACTTACACCTGTAATTTCTCCTATAGCAATTAGTGAGGAATCTGAGTTTCTCAATGTAGATGGAGATAGGGCAGCAGCTTATGTTGCAGGCAAAGTAGGCAGTGACAAAGTATTATTCATTACAAATGTTGATGGATTACTTATGGATGACAAACTAGTTCCAAAGTTGACATTAGCAAAGGCAAAAGAAATCAGACCAAAGATAGGACCAGGCATGGAAAAGAAGATCCTAGCATCAACTGAAGCTTTAGACATGGGTGTAAAACAAGCATTAATTGCAAATGGACAAAAAGAAAATCCAATATCTTCTGCAATTGCACATGATAATTGTACGGTGATCGAACATTAGTGAAGACCAATTTATGGGAAATCTGTATCAGAGATTTCCAGTTACAATTGAGAAAGGAAAAGGAGCTCATGTATGGGATGTTGACGGAAAAGAATACATCGACTGTATGGGCGGATATGGTGTTGCACTAGTTGGACATCAAAATCAAAGAGTAAACAATGCAATCAAAGAACAAGTAGACAAAATCATTACTGTTCACAGTTCATTATACAACAAAACAAGAGAAGAGTTTTTGAAATTACTAATTGGATTAGCACCAAAAGGATTAACACAAGTTCATCTTAACAACAGCGGAGCTGAAGCAATAGAAGCTGCAATAAAGTTTGCAAGAAAGTTTACTGGTAAAAAAGGAATGGTTGCAATGAAAGGTTCGTACCACGGAAAGTCCTTTGGAGCACTATCAATAACATTTAATCCAAAATACAAAAAGGCATTTCAGCCACTAGTTGACAAAGTTTCTTTTGCGTCATATGGGGACATTGAAGCACTACGTTCTGCAATTGATGAAGACACAGCATTTGTAATTTTAGAACCAATTCAAGGTGAAAGTGGAATTAATGTTGCACCAGAAGGATTTTTGCAAGAGGTAAGAAAGCTTTGTGATGAAAAAGGAATTCTTCTAATTTTTGACGAAATACAGGCAGGTTTAGGAAGAACAGGACGATTATGGGCTTGTGATCATTGGGATACTGCACCAGACATTTTGTGTTTGGCAAAAGGAATTGCAGGAGGAGTTCCAATGGGTGCAACACTAGTAAGAGAAGACATCTTAGCTGTAATGAGTAAAGGAGAACATTCTTCTACATTTGGTGGAAACCCAATCTCTTGTACAGCAGGAATTGCAGCTTTAAAATCATTAACTGAAGATGGTTTAATTGAGAATTCTGAAAAGATGGGAAAAGTTTTCAGAGGAGGATTAGAAAAACTAAAAGAAAAACACACGATGATTAGAGAGATTCGTGGTAAAGGACTCATGATTGGAATTGAAATGAAATTTGAAGTCAAAGATATTCTAATGGGATTGATAAGAGAAGGAGTTCTAATGTTATATTCAGGAAGAAACATACTAAGAATTCTTCCACCACTTGTAATATCTGAAGAGGACATAACAAAAGTTTTACATGCTCTTGATACAATACTCACAGAAGAGGAACAAAAACGAAATGTACAAGGATAAAGTAGACGAAAAGATTATTGAACATTTAAAGGATAATTCTAGAGAATCATTTGTAGATATTGGAAAAAGACTCAAGCTTTCCGAATCTGCAGTAAGAAGACGTGTAAAGAATCTTGTAGATAGCGGAACAATAAAGAAATTTACTTTGGAGCTTGGAGAAGAAAATGCAACTAGTGCAATTGTTTTAGTTTCAGTTGATTCTGCAACAGATACTTCCAAAGTTTCATTAAAACTTGCAAAACTTGATGGTGTAAAAACAGTTTATGAGATTACCGGGCAATACGACATTACAACAATCGTTAGTGCACCAAGTATTGCAGAAATCAACAGAAGCATCGATGCATTAAGAAAGATTACAGGTGTAGTTGACACAAACACTGTAATTATTTTAAGAAAAGTAGTCTAAAACGACTTTCGTTTCATAATTTAATTTCCAAACTAAATTAGGATCATTAACAATCATTTTCAACGAACCTAGTACGAATATGTTTATATTCTCAAATTTTACTAACGATTTTAGCAATGAAGGATACGAATTACTATGCAGACTTGTATAATGCATATGACAAGAACCCAAAGAAGATCAGGGTACTAGATAGTACTCTAAGAGAAGGTGAACAACATCCAGGTGTTTCATTTACAAACAAACAAAGAATTCAGATTGCATGGATGTTAGATTACTTTGGTGTTGATCAAATTGAAATTTCACCAGTTGTATCAAGTGATCATAAAGAAGCAACAAAGACAATCATCAAACAAGGACTAAAAGCAGACATTGTTTCACATGGACGTGCACTAAAAGGAGATATTGACATCTCATTGGATTGTGATGCAAAATGGTGTGCGGCATATTTAGGAATTTCAGATATCCATCTCAAAGACAAGTTACGAATTACAAGAGAAGAAGCATTAGAGAGAGCAGTAGAGACTGTAGAGTATGCAAAATCTCATGGATTAAAAATCAGATTTACAGTAGAGGATGGAAGTAGAGCAGAGCCAGAATTTTTGCTCAAAGTATGCAAGGCAATTGAGGAAGCTGGTGTAGACAGAATCAGCCTTCCAGATACGGTTGGAATTTTGCGTCCAATTGGAATGTACAATTTTGTTAAAAAAGTAAGAGAAGTGATAGGTGTACCACTAGATGCACATGTACATAATGATATTGGATTTGCAGTGGCTAATGCATTTTCAGCATGTGAGGCAGGTGTTGACCAAATTCACACTACAATTGATGGAATTGGTGAAAGAACAGGAATTCCTCCACTTGCAGAAGTTGCAGTAGCATTGACATATCTATACAAATCTCCAAATGATTTCAGACTAGATATGTTACTTGACTTATCTAGGTTAATGGAAGACTATACAACAATCAAGCCATATGACTCAAAACCAATTGTTGGTTCATCAGCATACAAGCACAAAGCTGGAACACACTTGGCAGCAATTCTTAGAAATCCTGCAGCATACGAGCCTATTCCACCAAGCGCAGTAGGAAATAGAAGAAGAATTGTCTTTGGTGAACTTGCAGGAAAGACAGGAGCAGCATATCTAATGTCATTACTAGGTCTTGAGAAAGATGACGAGCGAGCAAAAGCTGTTGCAGCAGGATTGAAAGGTCTTAGGATGGGCGATCTTATTGAGATTCCACTAGAGGACAGACTTGAAAAAAAGATAATTAACGATAAATAGAGAGTAGGAGTGAGAAGAAAACATGGCAAAATGTGAAGAATGTGATGCAGATATTTCCATACCAAGTGATGCACTTGAAGGAGAGATTGTAACATGTCCAGAATGTGGAGCAAGTTTTGAATTAGCAAAAGGTTCAGATGGTTTCGATCTAAAGCCTGCCCAAACGGTTGGCGAGGATTGGGGACAGTGAATCCTGACATTACTGTTCTTTACGATACTATCCGTTGGGAAGAAAAGGCACTATTAGAAGCCGGTAAAAAAAACGACATAAACATCCAGATGGTAGATTGTAAAAAACTAGCATTAGATTTAGAAAAACAACCTGAAGATTATGGTACAGTTATTCAAAGATGTGTAAGTTACTACAGAAATGTTCATTCAACTGCAGCATTAGAAGGAATGGGAGTCAAAGTAATCAATTGTTTAAAGACAGGTGTGTTTGCAGGAAACAAACTGTATACACACATGTTGCTAAAACAAGCTGGAGTTCCAACACCTGATGTAACAGTAGCATTCTCAAAAGATGCAGCATTAGAGGCATTAGAAACACAGGGATTTCCTAAAGTGATTAAACCAACAGTGGGAAGTTGGGGTAGATTAATTTCAAAACTAAATGACAAGGATTCTGCTGAAGGAATTTTAGAAAGTAGAGAAACCATGTATCCAATTTACCAGATTCATTATCTAGAAGAATTTGTAAAAAGACCACCAAGAGACATCAGAGCAATCATGGTAGGAGACAAAATAGTTGTAGCAATCTACAGAAACTCAGAGCACTGGAAAACAAACATGGCACTTGGAGGAGTGGCAGAACCATGCAAAGTCACACCAGAGATGGAAGAAATGTGTATTAAGGCAAAAAATGCAGTGTGGGGAGATATAGTAGGTGTAGATTTGATGGAAAGTGAAGAGAAAGGATTAGTTGTTCATGAAGTTAACAATACAACAGAATACAAGAATACAGTTAGAGTATGTGAAGTTGACATACCTTCCTTAATGCTTGATTATGCACTAAAGATAGAGAAGTAAGAATTGGATACTCATTTTACAATTACACCAAGATTTGCAGTAAAGATGCTTGAGAAAGCGCTTAGGCTTTACACTCCATCTCTTAGTGAAAAACCAATGGCAGACTTCTTGGCAGACAAATGTGATGATTTAGGATTTGAAGATATTCAAATTGATGAAGTAGGAAACATCATTGCAAAGAAAGGTTCTGGTTCACCAAAGATAATGTTATGTGGACACATGGATGTTGTTCCAGGTAAAGTCAAAGTTAGAAAAGAAGGAGATTCGCTTTACGGACGTGGTGCATCAGATGCAAAGGCACCATTAATGGCAATGCTATTTGCAGCTGCATCGATTCAAAATAACAATGGAACAGTTATCTTTGTTGGAGTAGTTGATGAAGAAGGAAACGCAACAGGAATCAAAAATCTAGTCAAAAAAGAAATGGATATTGATTATGCAATTTTTGGAGAACCAAGTGGAATCAAGCAAGTAACAATAGCATACAAAGGAAGACTAGCAATCAATCTTAGGATAAATGTTGAAGATAGTTCTCATGCTAGTGCACCATGGCTTTCAAAAAATGCAATTCAAGAATCTATGGTATTTGCAAACGAACTCAAAGACAAATTAGAAGAAAATCAAGAAGACAGAACTAAAGGGATGTTGTTAACTGCAACATTAACGGAGATCAAAGGTGGAATCAGTCACAATGTAACTCCAAAAGAATGTGAAGCTACATTTGACATTAGAATTCCAGTGGACATGAACTGCAAGTCAATAGAGCAAAAAATCTCTATTCTAGTTAAGGAAACTGCTGAAAAACGAGAGGTAGAAGCCTTTTACTCAATTCTAGATGAGACAGAGCCATTTGAGGCTCCTCACAACTCACCTCTAGTAAGGGCATTTACTCTAGGAGTAATGGAAGTTGAGCATTCAAGACCAACGCTAATTCGAAAAACAGGTACTGGAGACATGAATGTTCTAGGAAACCAATGGGGAATCCCAGTGGTCACATATGGTCCAGGAGATCCACATGAAGCTCATACAATTGATGAGAAAGTTTCAATTGAGGAATATCTAAGAGGAATAGAAATTCTTAAGAAAACACTGAACCACTTAAAAAGACTTCACGATAGAAAGGTAAAGTAATGTTTTGGTTTGTAGGATTAGGAATTTCAGGATTCAAATCAATTCCTAATGAAGCATTAGATGTTTTAGCAAAAGCTGATGTTGTTTATCTTGAACAATTCACTAGTCCAATAGCAAAATCAGATTTAGCAAAAATCAAAAAAGCTATCAAAGGAGAATTCAAACCTGCAAAAAGATGGTTAGTAGAAGACGGGAATGAAATTTTACAGAATGCAAAGAAAAAGAAAGTGGTTCTGTTATCTTATGGAGATCCATACATTGCAACTACACATATAGAATTACGAACAAGAGCTATTGAAGAAAAAATAAAAACATATTCCATTCATGCTTCATCTTCTCTTACATCAATGATTGGAGAATGCGGTTTGCATTTTTACAAAGTTGGAAGAATTGCAACCATAATGAGTGAAATGAAATCATTAACTACACCATACTATGTGATTTACAAAAACATCATTGAAGGAAACCACACAGTACTACTCTTAGAGTACAATCAAGACAAAAAATTTTTCTTAGATCCTAATGATGCTCTAAAGGGATTATTAGATACTGAAAAGGGACAGAAAAGAAATGTAATTAGTTCATCAACATATGCAATTATAGCATCAAGAATTGGTTTGAAGAATCAGGCAATTATATCAGGTAAGATATCTAGTTTGAAGAAAATTGATTTTGGAGAGCCTCCACATACTGTAATTATTCCAGGTAGGCTTCATTTTACCGAATCAGATGCTCTAAAGATTCTAGGAGAGTGCATAGATGAGCCATTTGACAACTCTGAAAAAACAAAGAGGATTCCAGTTCAAATGCTTGAAAAGTACGTTCCTATGGTCAGAGAAGCACTTGAAGAGATTCAACCTTACTACAAAGACCAAAAAGAATTCCAAGATATCTTAGAAAATGCTGAATTGTACATTCAAGATGCAGAAAAATTCCTAGAAGATGGCCACGATGAAGTAGCAATTTTGAGTATAGGTTATACAGATGGTCTTGTAGATGCATTAAGAATTGCAAAAGGCCTTGATCCCAAGATGTAATATTTAGCGATGAATTAAAGAGAGGGATTAGAAAAAGATATGGTATTGGAATCAAATGAAAAGATTATTCTTGCTGCAATGTATGTCTCTCAAATCAATGAAACATCACCAATGGAGTTAATCAAGAAAAAGAGTATGCTTTCTGAAGAAGTAATCAATACAAAAATTGACGATTTAATAAAAAATCAACTTGTGAATGATGATAGAACCACGCTTACTGAAATAGGACGAAATTCCTTAAGAGTGGTACTAGCTGGTGGAGTTTTTGATATTATTCATCCTGGGCATATCTATACACTAAATGCAGCAAAAGAATTAGGAGATGTTTTAGTTGTAGTTGTAGCAACGGATAACACATCTGAGAAGATGAAAAAACGTAGACCGCTTCATTCACAAGACCAAAGGCAGGAGTTAGTAAACTCACTTGCAATGGTTGATTTGTGTTTAGTTGGACAAGAAGAGGATATTTTCAAAACAGTTGACCATATAAGACCACAAATAATTGCATTAGGTTATGATCAAGTTCATCAAGAAAAATTCATCACTGATGGATGTAAGAAGATTAATCTTGATGCAAAAGTTGCAAGATTACAATCACCAATCCCAGATAATTCAAGCTCCAAAATTCAAAAAGAGTATGGAGAATCTATTCACGGAATCTAGGAATTAATTGGGATCTTTATTGTTACTTTAGAACCATCTTTTAGTTTTCCAGTTTTTCTAATGCAAACTTTTGAGATTAATTCAATGATAGAATCACCATGATGAGTCCTCTCAAGTATGATTAGTTCACAGTTTATAGAATTGTTGAGTTTGCCTTTGAAGCATTTTACCCAACCATAAGTTCGCTTTCCATCTGAAAAACTGTTAATTTTTACACCCTCCAAGGTTTCAAATTGTTTTATTGCCTCTTGGTGGATTTTTTTATCTAATCTAACATTTAGTGTTCCGGGAAATGGAATGTATCCAATTTTTGATTTGAATTGTTGCGTGTATCCTTTTAATGCCATATAGTATGCACCTTCACCCATTCCAGAAACCAATGTTCCTTTCAATTCGATGTGAGAAGGAGAAGAATCCAAGCTTTTTTGCAAGATGGACGATAGTTTAATCATCTCAGAGAATCCTTTGGGAGTAATTTTTACAGAAATATTTCTGCCACTGATTATTCTTTCAATGAATTGATTTTGTTCTAATTCAAGTAGATGTTTTGATGCAGTCTGTTGTGATTTCTTGATATTTTTTCCAAGTGATGAAGTAGTGATGGTAACATAGTTGTGTTTTGCTCCTTTAGATAGAAGATAAGAGAGAGTTAAGATGTCCTGAATCTTCAGTTCAGTCATCTAGAATCCTATGCTATGCCCAAGTCGCTAAATGTTTTAAGATTCATGCCATCAGAGTTTGACAATTTTGCAACTCTGTGACCTACAACACATTCAATGCCTGCATTTTTGGCTCCTTCTAAAAGTCTCTGAGTGATGATGCCATCTAACAGCAAATATTTGATGCCAGATTGTGTTGATAGTTTGCTAACAACTTCACTGATTGGAACTTTGAAGACTTCATTTTGATCACCATCTAATGCAACTGCTTCAAGTGTTTCGTTAAGATTTGGGAAAATATTTGAAGCCATATCTGCAAGTGGTTTGTCATCTTCGCTTTTGAGTGATGGATCTGGTTTTCCTTGCATAATTTCTTCAGCTACAGGTTTTAGAATTTCATCAATTCTTTGTGGAGTTAATTCTTCAACTTCAACATCATTATCTGCTCTAAGTTCATAGTCAATTGGAACCACAGATTTGAGTTCTTTGAGAATAAATCCACCTGCTCTGTCTCCATCAAGAAATGCAACAACAGTATCTTTTGAGTTACATAGTTCTTTGATAGATTCATCAATTTTTGCGCCTTCAATAGCAAGTGCATTATCATATCCTGCTCTTAGAAGATTGATAACATCAGCTCTTCCCTCAACTAGAATAACCCAGTTTGAGTCAAAGACACCAGAACTACATGTTAGTTTTGAATCTCCATATGTTGTTAGTTTTCCAGTATCACCTTGATGAACATCATTTAGCATACTTTCTCCTTCACTGACAGTTTTTGTAGCCCATTTTTGCTTGATTTCTTTTGCACGTTTTACAATGTCATCTTTTTTTGCAGCTCTTACATCATCAATTGCTACTAGTTTGAATGAACAATCGAATGGACCAACCTTATCAATACTTTCAATTCCTGCTGCAATTAATGCACAAGTATCAATGTCGGTACTCATTGGAATTAAAGCATCACCAGAGGTGGTGTTTGCTGTAGATTTTGCATTGACTTCGATGCGACCTACTTTAGAAACTCGTTGCAGCTCATTTAGATTCATCTCTGGACCTAACAGACCTTCTGTCTGTCCAAAGATTGCTCCAATTATGTCTGTTCTTTCAACGAGCCCATCAACTTCATAGGAAAGTTTAACGTGATATTTGACAATTCCTGATTGAGGCATAAATTATTCATCTCCTTAATTATCATAATTTGAGTTTCTGCTTTCGATATATGAGGGTATCGCAAATATTTGTACTAAAAATACAAAATTTTTCAAGAAATTGCTTGCATAGCAAACGCTATGAAAAATCTAAAAATGAAAAAAGTTTGCTGTTTATTCTGTGCTAAATGAATGACCACATGAACAGGATTTTGTAACATTTGGATTGTTAATTTTAAATCCAGAACCCATTAGGCTTTCAATATAGTCAACGTTTGCACCTTGTAGATGGTCAACGCTGTAACTATCAACTAAGAGTTTAACTCCATTTTCTTCCAGAACTAGATCATCTTCTTCTGGTGCTTTTTCAAAGCCCATTCCATAAGAAAGACCAGAACAACCACCACCTTGAACATATACTCTAAGATATTCAGGGGCTTCTGCTTCTTCTTTCATGAATTCTTTGATTTTCTCAGCTGCTTTTGGAGTAACTGTGATCATCTTTTGTGTTTGTTCAGATGCCATTTGAACAAAAAAGCTGGTTCAAATTATAATAAGCTTTTCCCACCCAACACACTCGGAATCCAAGAATTTAGAGCATGTGCTGGAATTATCAATATTTTCTAGTGATTTGCAATGTGCTTGACTAAATCACTTGAGGTGATTATTCCAACTACTTTGTCTTCATCAATTACAGGTAATTTTTTGACTTTTCGTGTGGACATTAAATCAGATGCCACCCACAAATCAGAATTAGGATCAATGAAAATTAGCGGAGATGACATAATTCTTCTAACTGGAGTATCAATCGGGTAAGAATGAGCAGTTATTTTTATTGCAAAATCCCTTTTGGTGACAATTCCAATTGGCATGTTTTTATCTAAAACTACAACAGCACCAACTCCTGTGTTTTCCATCATTTTAGCTGCATCAGTTGCAGTTACTGCTGCATCAACAGATACTATGGATTTGCTCATTACTTCTTTAACCCAAGTTTTTTGTTGGATTGGTTCAGGAGAATTCATAGATTACTTTCTCAAAAGTGGTATTTCAAACGATTTACTGAATTTCAGTTATGATAATCATGTTCATTAAAGTCAGAACCTAAAGATACAGATAAAATCACAGTTGTGTCAGTTGTTTGGAATTTTAGTTCTTTATCAGGCATAAAGTTACGAAAAACTTGTGTTAATAGTTGTTCTGTGAATACAGACCATTTCATTCCCAAATCATGTTGAATTAAAAATACATGTATGTCGCCTTCTACTCTATGATCAGAATTCATTCCAGATGCACGCATGTAATCTTCTAATGTCTCAATGCAACGTTCTAAATCATATCCTCCTTTGATAAACAAGACAGTATCTTTGATCATTGGAAATATCAAAGTGATTATTTCATCAATGTCTTTTCCATCAAGTTCATCTCCTAATGATTGGAGTATTCCTTTTGGAACAGGAATCATTCCTATTTTATTTGAGAATCTATCCCATTGTACATATTTTTCTAGAATTTGTTTTACAAGAACATTTTGAGATATACTTTTTTGAGTTGCTTCTGTTTCTAACTCTGCTACAAGTTTTTCTGGAAGTCTATAGGTAATACTTCCAGTAGATTCTTTTTTTGGTGATTGAACTTGTCTTTTTGGAGATGTTAGATTTTCATTCAACATGTCATTTCTCCAAAATTAAGAAGGTTAACTCATACGAGATGAGGTTGGGACTATTTCGATTGTTGTAACTTCCAAATCACATTTGAGAGAGATGGATTTTACTTTACTTTTGTATAAGAAGTATTTTTTTCCATCTTGGTTAATTGATCCAGAAATTGCTAGCAATTTTGCATCATAGAGGGTTTGTAATCTTCTATATACAGTACTAATAGGAATTTTTTTCTCACTAGAGATTTCCTTGCTGATTTTTGTTTTTCTAGCGTATTATGGAGGATTTGTTTGCAATATTTGTCTGCAAGTATTTCCAAAATTACCTGCTTTCTTTCATCATCCATTATTTTTTGGGTTTGAATTAATTCTTGCATTAGTAAAAAGGGTCAAAAATTGGACATAATGGATGAGTCTACACTGCAAGACAATGTATACTCATGTGATAAATTCTCAAAATCGGATTTTTAGTCATGAACCGAATTTCAAAGAAAATATTCATTCCAACAATGGTATTTTCAATTATTCTGGTTTCAGTTTCAATCAATGTAGCAGACGCTCAAACAGTACCAGAATGGGTAAAAAATAATGCATTATGGTACGGCCAAGGACTAGTATCAGAATCAGAATTTCTCAATGCAATGAAATTCCTGATTGAAGAAGGGGTTTTGGTAATTGAGATCTCTGAACCAGCACCAGTAATTCAAGCAGCAACAGTGACAATTCCAAATGGAAACTCTGAGATGTCAGTTAGGGGATTCTATTTGCCAATAAACATGGAAGTTCCTGTTGGAACAACTGTTACCTGGGTAAATGATGACTCTGTTCCACACAATATTCAAAGTATGGATGAGGATGGAAACACAATACAATTGTTTAACAGCCCTCCAATGAATACTGGTGACAAATTCGTGTTTACATTTGAAGAATATGGAGTTTACAACTATTTCTGCTCATTCCATCCATGGAGAGTTGGAGTAGTAACAGTATCATAAACTCTCTAACTTTTTTTGAATAATAAAATAAGAAAGGAAATAGGAACAGCTATTTCTTTGACTTGTTGACAAATGCAGTCATTCTTTCTTCACGATCAGGATGTGTGAAGCAGTTTCTCCATGCAAGAAGTTCAAGACCTAGACCAGTATCAAGATCAGAATTACGTCCTTTGTTGATTGCAACTTTGGACATTTGAACTCCCATTGTAGATTGTGCAGCAATTGATTGAGCAAGCTTTGTGGCTTCTTCCATTAATGATACAAGTGGATAGACATGATTTACTAGTCCAATCTCTTTTGCCTCATCTGCTTTTACCATTCTACCTGTGTAAACAAGTTCTTTTGCTTTTGCTATTCCCACAATTCGCATCAATCGTTGTGTTCCTCCCCATCCTGGTGGAACACCAATTGTAACTTCTGGTTGACCCATTCTTGCAGTGTCAGCTGCTAATCTAATGTCACAAGACATTGAAACTTCGCAACCACCACCTAATGCAAATCCGTTAACTGCTGCAATTGTTGGTTGTTTTACCAATTCAATTGTGTTAGTTACAAGCTGACCTAGTTTTGCATACTCTACTGATTCATCTGCAGAAATTTTTGACATGTATTCAATGTCTGCTCCTGCTGAGAATGCTTTATCACCTTCTCCAGTCAGGATGATAACTTTAACGTCATCATTTTTTCCTAAATTTTCAAAGGTCTTTACCAGTTCATGTACAACATCAATGTTCATTGCATTGAGTTTGTCAGGTCTGTTGATTTTGACCGTACAAATACCATCAGAAGTCGATGTGGTAACTAAAGACATGATCGAAGTAAGAAAAAATCTGACTTAAAGATGTAACTATGAAAAACTAGATAGTTTATTTTCCTTTTATTTTACCTAATTGAACTAATGCGCCTGCAGCTTCAACCCAAGTTCTAAGATCTTGGTAGACTGGAATATTGTGTTTCTCAATCAATTTTATCATTTTTTCAGTATATGGGCCACCATTACATCCAACAAGTAATGGTTTCTTTCTTTTCTTTTGGAAATCAGCTAAATGACCAACAATTGTTTCTTCAAGTGGATCGTCTTGGAAAACAAACCATGGCATTGCTATATCGATATTTGGTTCGTCCATGAATTGTTGAATAACAAATCTATAATCTTCTGCAGTTGCACCACCGCCTACATCTGCTGGATTACCACTGTGGATAGGAACAGCAGGTGGGAAATGAGCCTTCATTTTCTTTACACGTTGTGGAGATAATTTTCCAATTGTGAGACCAAATCTTTCTAATTGGTCCATACCACCAATCATTGGACCTGCACCATTACTGGTCATTGCAACACGAGTACCTTTTGCTGGAGGTTGCCATGCAAGTGCCTTAAAGACTCCTGCTAGTTGTTGATAACTGTCAACTGAAAGAATTCCTGCTTGTTTGAATGCGCCCATAATGATTGCATTTGAGCCACCAAGTGAGCCAGTATGTGATGCAGCCTGTTTTGCACCTGCAGCAGTTCTGCCACTCTTCCAAATAACAATAGGTTTCTTTGTTTCTTTCATTACACGTTTAGCAGTATTGATGAATTTTCGTCCATCTCCAAAACCTTCAACGTATAATCCAATTACTTTAGTTTGAGGATCATTTGCAGCATACCAAATCATATCTGCTTCATCAACATCAGAACGATTTCCAAAACTAATCATCTTGGATAAACCAAACGTATCGGCACTTTCTAACATACTAATTCCCATTGTTCCACTTTGAGAGAAAAATGCTACAGGACCTAATTTGGAACGAACCATTCTTTCTTGTCCTTGGAATGCACAATCAAGACGATTAGCTGCATTAAACATTCCAATACAGTTAGGGCCAATTATTCTAATTTTGTGTTTTTTAGATAATCTTGCTACTTCAGCTTCATATGCTGCTCTTTCTCCACCAAGTTCTTTTCCTCCACCTGAAACAATTACAACACTGTGTACTGCTTTCTTTGCACAGTCTTCCAAGACAGGTGGAGTCATAGACAAATCAACTGATACTACAACAAGATCAACTTTGCCTGGAATTGCAGAAACGGATGGGTAACATTTTTGTCCAAAGATTTTGTCAGCTTTTGGATTAATTGGGTAAACTTTTCCTTTGAAATCATAATTTACTAAACTATCTAAGATAGAATTTCCAATTTTTCCTGGAGTTGCAGAAGCTCCTACTAATGCAACAGATTTTGGAGTAAAGAATGTCTCCATGTTGTCTTTGTTTGGTTTTGCCTTTGAAATGGAATTTTTCTTAATTTCCTTGTTTAGAATGATTTTTGCATCAACTACGTAATGAGATTTTGGATAAACTACTACAGGGTTAAAGTCAATACTGTTTACATAATCAGCATTTTCAACTCCTAATTTTCCAATATTTACTAACATTTTTGCAGCCATGTTAAGATCAATTGCTTCACTTCCTCTGAATCCTTTGAGAAGTTTTGAGCCTTTGAGTTCATTTAACATTGATTTTGCATCAGAAGTAATGATTGGAAGTATTCTAAATGCTACATCTTTCATAACTTCTGTCATAATACCACCAAGACCTGCCATAATTACAGGACCAAATTGTGGATCATTTTGAATACCTACAATTAGTTCAACACCTTTTGGAACCATCTTTTCCAAAAGAATTCCTTTAGCTTCAACACCTTTCTTTTTTGAAAGTCTTCCATACATGTCAGTAAATGTCTTTTTTACATCATTGATATTATCAATTCCAACTTTAACTCCACCAACATCAGTTTTGTGTAAGATTTGTGGTGAAACAACTTTCATGACAAGTGGGAAACCAATTTTTTTTGCTTGTTTTGCTGCTTCATCAGCAGATGTAACTAATGCATATGGAGGAACTTTAACACTATAATTTTTGAGAATTGATTTTGCTACTTCTTCGGTAATGACTTTATGATCGGTTTGAATTGTTTCTTCAAAAATTTTCTTAACTGCAGCCATAACCGATCGATCGAATCAAAACTCAATATATTAAACTTTGGTCAAATATGAAATGACGATTTAAAATTATTGTAAAAAGTCTTCATATTTGATTTGACAGTTGAAATGTTGTCGTTGATATCAGACCGAATTTTTTGTGGATTAATGTGATGGATTTTTTCTAATTTTTCCTCAGTATTATCAATCCACAAATTTACCATCTCTTCATTTACCTCTAAATGAAATTGTAATCCTACAGCACTTTTGTACTGAAATGCTTGATTCAAGTAATGCTCTGATGATGCTAGTCTAACTGAACCTTCAGGTAAATCAAATGTATCGCCATGCCAATGAAAAACTGTAAATGGATTTGTAAATCCTGAAAACAAAGAAGAATTATTTGAAATTTTCAAATCGCTATAGAATCCAATTTCTTGTTTTGGTCCACGATATACGTTAGCACCAAAAGTTTTTGCAATTAATTGAGAGCCTAAACAAATTCCTAAAACAGGAATGTCATCATCAACATAATTTTTGATCAGTTGTTGTTCTGCTTGAAGATATGGTAAATCATCATTTGCACTTTCAGGAGCACCTAAAATTACTGCCATAGAAAATTCTTTACTTGGAAGCTGTTCGTGTTTTGCATTAATTGATGTAATTTCAAATCCATCAGATTCCAATAGTTCTCCCAAGTATCCTGAACCTTCAATACGAGTATTTTGTACAAGAAGTACGCTTGACATTGTTTTTCATATTCAAAAGATCTTAATATGTTGAAATGAATAGTAAAGTGTGGTTATTTCCGAACAAGAAATTTCCGAGATCAAAAATTTTGTCGTACAACTAAACTCTGTAAAGGACAGTGTTATTGTTGTTGAAGGAAAAAGAGATTCAAATGCATTAAGAAAACTCGGATATCGTGGAAAAATTTTAGAATTTTATCGATTTGGTGGAATGATAAACTTTACAGATTCAGTTGCAAGATATCAAAGAATCATTGTACTTTTTGACGGAGATAAAAAAGGAAGATACCTTACAGGAAAAACAATTCAGTTGTTACAAAGACGAACAAAAGTGGATCTTTCTTTCAAAAGAAAGCTAAGGCAAATAACAAAAGGAAAAATTATGTTTATTGAACAACTAGTTTGTTACGAATCTTATCTAGTTTAAGGCCAAATGCCTTTTTGATTAAATGCTTCTAAGACTCTTTCAACTGCTAAAACCATAGTTGCTTTTCTCATGTCAATTTTGTGTTTCTTTGAGAGAGCATAAGCATCTTTGAATCCCTTTGTGATGTTTTTCTCCATCTTGTTTGCAACCTCATCAAATGACCAATAGTATCCTGTATTGTTTTGTACCCATTCTAGGTATGAGATACAGACACCACCAGAGTTTGCCAAGATATCAGGAATAACCAAAATTTTCTTCTTGTAAATAATTGGGTCTGCTTCTGGTAATGTTGGACCATTTGCAGCTTCTGCAATAATTTTACATTTGAGATTTTTAGCAATCTTTGCGTTGATTTGATTCTCTAGTGCACCTGGAACTAGAACATCACATTTTGTAGTAAGTAATTCTTCAGTTGAGATCTTTTTACTTCCAGGGAAGCCAATAACTGAGCCTTTCTTTTGTTTGTGTTCCAAAATTTTGCTAACCTTGGCACCTTTTGGAATTGAAATAGAACCTTTAGAATCACTAACTGCAATAACTTTTGCGCCCATCTTTTCAAGATATTCACCTGCAAATGTTGATGCGTTTCCAAATCCTTGTAATACAACTTTTGCACCTTTGAGATTTACTTTCAAAGTTTTAGCTGCTTCTCTTACAGTATATGCTGCACCTAATCCAGTTGCAACGTTTCTTGCAAGTGAACCTCCCATTGAGATTGGTTTTCCAGTAATTACTCCAGGAGAATATTTGTTGCCGTTAAGTTTGCTAAATGTATCCATGATTTGTGTCATTTCTCTTCCAGTTGTGTAAACATCAGGAGCTGGAATGTCTTTTTCAGGTCCAATGACTTCTGCAATTTTGTATGCAAAACCTCTGGTTAGTCTTTCTAATTCACCATCACTAAGTTTCTCAGTTTTTGGATTTACATAGATTGCACCTTTACCTCCACCAAGTGGAATATCAACAATTGCACATTTCCATGTCATCCAAGATGAAAGTGCCATAACTTCGCGTTCCATATATTCAACACCACCATCTGGGTTGAAGTAACGAATACCACCTTTGTATGGACCCCTATCATTATTGTGTTGACTTCTAAAACCTGTAAATACTCTAATTTTTCCATTATCCATTTTTACTGGAATCTTAACTCTCACAAGTCTATTTGGCATTGCCAAATATTCACGAATTCCTTTGTCTTTGATTCCTAAAACATCACATGCATCATTAACTTGTTTTGTAGCATTTGCAAAAGGATCGTTCTTTACCAAGGGCGATTATTTCAAATGACTCATTAATTTAAATTTAATGAAAAATTTCAGATCGCAAAAGTCTGATTATATGTAAACTTTTTTGTGATTTAGCTTTTTATCTAACTTGTCAATTGCCTCATCTAGTGCATTTATGTTAATTTCAAGGAAATTTGACAAGTGAAAAATTGCTCCATATTTTTCACCAATTCTTGAGACCATGTTGTTTTTCTCAAGTACCTTCATGTGATGTTGGACTGCCTTGTAATCAAGATCCAGTTCTTTTGCTAATTGGTGAGTATTGTATGGTTGGTCAAGCAAGTTCATAATTATGCGAAGTCTTGTAAAGCCACCTCTGGTACTTGTAAACAAGTAAAGAAGTAATTTTCTAGTCTGCCTGTCAGGTTTTCTTTGAGTAGAGACTTCTCTTGACTTGAGGATTTCCTTGAATTCTAGGAGTTGATTTGCCATGTCCAAGTACAATAAAGTCAATTTTGCTTAAAATTGTATTTCCAGATCTTTTCCAGATTCAGTCCAGATAATTACCCTTAAATTGACTGAGAATGAACTCGTGATATTATGATGGCATCACGCGGATATGACATGACTCCTACGATGTATTCTCCAGATGGCAGAATATACCAAGTCGAATATGCTATTGAGACTGTAAAAAGAGGAACTTTAGCAATGGGGGTAGTTAGCAAAGAAGGAGTCATTATGGCAGTTGAAGAAAAACCAAGAACATTACAAACTTCAAATGTTACACAAAAAATCTTCCAAGTTGATTATCATATTGGTGTTGCAGCAGCAGGATACATACCAGATGCACGTGTTCAAGTAGACAGTGCTAGATTCTTTTCACAAGGAAATAAGATGACCTATGATGAATCAGTAGAAGTTGCAACTGTTGCCAAACATTTAGCAGATCAATCTCATCAATTTACACAATATTCAGGAGTTAGACCAAATGGAGTTGCATTGATTATCGCAGGAGTTGATCAAAAGGGTGAATCAATCTATGTTACTGATCCTAGTGGAACATATGTTCAATACGCAGCAATTGCAATTGGTGCAGGTTCTGATGATGTAAATGCATTTTTGGAAAAACATTACAATGCAGATATGAGTTTGGATGATGTAGCAGCTTTAGCTATTGCTGCAATTAATCTAAAAGCAGAGCAAAAAGAAGGAATCAATCACATTAAGATGGCAAAGATTTCATCTGAAGCAAAAGTTTTTGAGAAAATTTCTGAAGATAATTTACAGAATTATTCTCAAAACGCATCAAAGTTTGCCCCATAGAAGTTTTAGATTGAAAACTATTCAAACAGGGATATAGAGACGATAGATTATGGGTTTAGGAAGTTATTGGGGCGAAGTAATGGAAGTACTTCGAGAGATTATTCCTGTTTATGACAAAGTAAATTCCATCATTTCACTAGGCAAAGATGTAGAGCATAGGAATAGAGGCATCTCACAAAGAGTATTACCAGGAAACAAGATTCTAGATGCTGGTTCAGGCTTTGGAAACATGTCAAAGACTGCACTGAAACTAACAGATGGGCAGATCATAATCACGCTTTATGACCCACTTGTGCCAATGTTAAAAAACACAGGGTCACATTTTGAAAAAAATCCAGACATGGCAAATGGAGTTTTTGAACATATTCCATTTAGAGATGAAGAATTTGATGCAGTCCTTTGTGGATATTCGTTACGTGATGCAATAAATTTGAGAATTGCGATTTCAGAAGTTCACAGAGTTTTGAAAAAAGGAGGAAGATTTGTTATTGTAGATTTAGGAAAACCTGATGAGCCATTTATCAGAGCAGGAGTTTCATTTTATCTAAGATGTATTTTGCCCATTCTTGCATTTATTGCAGGAGGAAGACTGGGATTAAAGTTTGGAACATTGTATGGGACATACAAAAGATGGCCTCAAAACAAAAAGCTTGAAGAGTTGTTATTAGAAAAATTCTCCAAAGTAGAGTTTGAGAAAGATCTTATGGGCGGAGCAATAATGGTTGCAGCATACAAATGAATCGAGTTTTAATTTTAGTAAACATTACAGGGTTGATCATAGGAATTTCTTATGGTTTACATGGTCCAATTTTACCAGTCTTTGCAAAAAATATCATCGGTGCAACATACTCTGAACTTGGAATAATTGGATTAACAAATTTCATTCCCTACATGTTCATTCCACTTTTTGTAGGAATTTTACTTGATAGATTTAACAGTGGATATCTTCTTGCATTGGGAGCTGCTATCAATTCATCATCGATCTATCTTCTATCAATTGCACAATCTGTTCCAGAAATAATGGGATTCAGAATAATGACAGGTATAGCTCATGCATTCTTTTGGCCTCCATGTCAAGATATTATTGTTAATGAGAGTTCGGAGAAAGACAGAGTCAAAAACATCTCTTGGTTTACAATGTTTTTTGTTATAGGATTCATGGTAGGGCCATTGCTAGGAACAGTGTTGTTAGATGGCTTAGATATCACATACAGAATTTTATTCCAAATTACAGCATTTATCCTTGCTACTGCAATAATTACAGCACTTCTAGTCTCAAGAAAAAGAGTTAGAACTCATTTTGAACGATTCTCTTTTTCATCAATTAAGGAAATGAAACGATTTCCCGAAGTAATTACATTGTTAATATTTTGTACAGCATCGTTTGGAATAATTCTCACAATTTATCCAGCATTTCTAAATGACAATGGAATGACAGACACTGACATTCTGTTATTGTATTTTGTCTTTGGAATTTCACGAGTTGTGTCATTGGCTTTAGTTGGAAAATTTGCAAGAAGAACAAGTCAGACTCTGATTGCTGCAACAATTGCAGTGTCAGTAGGGTTAGCAATGTCAGTTGTTGGAGGATCGTTCATTATTTTTGCAGTAGCCTTGGTTTTAATGGGATTTGGATTTAGTATATTCTTCCCACTAACTTTGGAAATAATTTTGAGTAAAACTAGAAAGGGAATTTCAGGAAAAATTATTGGTGCTTATGAAACAGTTTTTGGAATTGGATGGGCAATAGGTCCAACGATAGGAGGTCCAATTACACAATCATTTGGAGATCAAGCACCATATGTTCTGTTTTGCGTAATAGGAATAGGAGTAACACTTCTTGCCATAATTTCTAGAAAGAAACTAGAGCCGCAAAAAATCTTGTATTAGATATCCATTGTGCCGCGTTTTTTAGTACAAATATCAAGAGCATCGCAACATATGTAACGTAGACTTTACCATCTCCTTTAGTCCCAGTACAAGCAGCATTTGTGATTGCATCAATGATTTCATCTAGTTTAGGATCATCAATTACACAAACAATTAGCACTTTGCTAAAGTATTGACCAACTAATGGTGGATCTTGTGCACCCTGACCTTGAACTTTACTAACAGTTACACCACTAATGCCGACCTTTCTCATTGCATCAATAACTGCATTCTCTGCGGATTCGTTGACTATTGCTTCAACTTTTTTCATGAAATTATGCGGTCTTGAATTTCTTTAAATCAATGAGTGGATTCTCATGCTTGATTTTCAAAGATAAAATTGATTGGTAGGCACAAAAGCAGACATTACGTTTAATTTCAAATTAGAGAATTTCAAAATATGGTTGATTATTCGTTGAATGTAGCTGGAAGTGAATGGATAATCATAATTTTTGTTGCACTGGTTTTAATTTTAGGTACCGGAAAATTACCTGGTGCAGCTAAGAAATTAGGAAAAGCAGTAAATGAGTACAACAAAGCAAAAAATGAGATTCAAGAACAACTAAAAGACGCTACAGAAGAATCACCAAAAATTTCAGGTCCTGTTGAATCAGAAAGGGCAAAGTTAGAAACTATTGCAAAATCAATAGGTGTTAAAACTGAAGACAAAACAGATGACGAACTTCGAGAAATTATTTCTACAAAAATTGGTCAAAAAAGACCAGATGAATCAGAAAATAGTTGAGAAATTATTTTGATTTCTTTATTCTGTATAGATCCTTATCTAGACGTTTTTTAGCAAATTTGTAATAATCTGGAACAATTTCAAAGCCAAGAAATTGCCTACCAAGAGATTTACTTACAACAGCAACTTGGCCTGAACCAAGAAAAGGATCAAGTACAATATCATTTTTTTGGCTAGAATATTGTAACAACTTTTCAATTAATTCTGAAGGAAGTTTTGTAGGTGTTTTTTCATCGCCTGTCCAATATTCTCTTTTGATATCCCACACATCCTCTTTGTCTTTGTAGTGCAGACTTCTACCATTTTTTGTTTTATCGTCTTTTTTGAATCTAGAAAATGGAAAGAATTTTTGTTTCTTATCATTCTTGCAAACATAGAGACAATGATAATGAGATGTTACAAATTTCTTTTTCGTAACTACACCAAATTGATATTTCCATATGATGTGATTGATTGTTACAAACCCAACATCATCAAGAGCTTGCAAGATGTCTTTGAGGTTATTCCATCCTGAAAAAACATACATGCTTCCAGAATCTTTTAAGATTCGAAAAACTTCACTCATCCATGCAAATGTAAAATCATAATAATCTTCAGGTTTGATTTCACTATAACCAGAAATTACCCTTGAAGAAGTTCTATTATAATTTGCTTTTTTTGCCTTAAAGTTTATGGCAAAAGGAGGATCAGTGATCACAAGATCAATTTTGTTTTTAGGAATAGAGTTCATTCCTTCAATGCAATTTTGATTGTAAATTTTGTTAATTTCGATTTTTTTCATTTTTAAATTCAAGGTTATTTCCTGTCTTAATAATGTCATGGGTCAATACGTGATTAACAATAAATCACGAATCATTTCATATC
This sequence comes from Candidatus Nitrosopumilus sp., assembly GCA_965215075.1. Taxonomy (GTDB): domain Archaea; phylum Thermoproteota; class Nitrososphaeria; order Nitrososphaerales; family Nitrosopumilaceae; genus Nitrosopumilus. The sequence continues at coordinate 698,192 of OZ244033.1, read as the reverse complement.
AAATTGATCTTGAAATTTTCATGTCCTAAATGTAAGTCAAAAATTGAGATTCAAAAAACATTCAACAAAAAAATGCATGTTTCTTGCGGAAACTGTGGAATAGAAGATCTTTTAGAGTTTTCAAAAAATTTCGACGAAGTATTCCTTGAATTTCTTTCAAGATTTGACCAAGGATTAGTTACAGAAAAGGGGCTCACAGAAGGGCTAAAAGATGAAGAAATTGTCAGAGGAGAAAATGAAATCAAAGAAATGATTGGTAAAAATCAACCTGATAAAATCACAGAAGAGATTCTATTTTCAAAAAAAGACTACATCTCACAGTACAAGATTTTGAAGAATCCTGAGCCTAAAATGGGTTGCAAAGTAGAAGATTTGGGATTGGATGAATCAATTTCAGAGCACCTAAAAGAGTTGAAGATAGAAAAGTTTTACAGATTTCAAGAGGAGGCAATTCAAGAAATTTTATTTGGTGAAAATGTTGTAATTGAAGCCCCTACTGCATCTGGAAAAACAGAGGCATTTTTGATTCCAGTTATTCAAAAAATAAAAAAAGATTCAAGCAAAGGAAATGTTTTTGCAATTTTTGTATATCCTACCAAGGCTTTATCTCGTGACCAGTTTCCAAAAATCCAAAAGTTTGCAGAAAAGATTGGAGTTAATGTCAAAGTGTTTGATGGAGACACAAAGTTGGCAGATAGACGTGAGGTAATTGATAATCCACCACACATTCTAGTTACAAATTTTGATGTGTTACATTATCATATGTGGCACCAAACAAAGTTTTCTTCATTATTGAATTCAACAAGAATGTTAGTAGTCGATGAAGCACATGTTTATTCAGGTATTTTTGGCTCTAACGTGCACTATATCATAAAACGGTTAAAGCGAATATGTACCAACAAACTACAATTTGTTGCAGCATCAGCTACTCTAGAGGATGCAAAAGAATTCTGTCAGCAATTATTTGGAGAAAAAATGCAGAAGATCCAAGGTACTGGGAAGAAGGGACAAACAGATTTTGCAATGTTGTTTCCATCACTTAGAACACAAAGAGCATTGATGGTAGAATTAACAAAGAAACTAACTGAGAAAAATCACAAGACAATGGTCTTTAACAATTCTCATCTAAATTCTGAATTGTTAGCAATTCAAGCAAAGAAGCAAAAAGTCAGCATCAAAGTTCACAGAGCTGGTTTGATGGCAAACTATAGGACTGCTGTTGAGAGACAATTCAAAGAAGATAGTTTACAGGCAATTTCTTGTACTCCCACGCTTGAATTAGGAATAGATGTAGGAAATGTTGATTGTGTGATTTCATCTACCATTCCAGTCAATAGGCTGATTCAGAGAATTGGAAGGGCTGCTAGAAAAGGCCAGAGAGGATTTGCATTTTTAGCATTAGGAAATGACCCTATTTCTCAATACTACAAGAACCATCCAGATGATTATTTTGAAGATGTTGAAAAAACATACATTGATCCAAAAAATCCGTTTGTAGAAGAGTTTCAGGTTTTAGCTATGGCATGTGACAGACCAATTTCTAAACATGAATTAAAAGAACATCAAGAAGTAATTGAGGAACATATTATCAAAGAGAATCTCAAAGTTTTCAATAACAGAATTATTCCAAATTTTGATAAAATCAATTCAATGCTTAATGATTACAGCATAAGAGGGATTGGAAAATCAATAGATATTTTCTTGAATGAAAAAAAGGTAGGAGATAGAATCTTACCAATTGCATTAGAAGAATTACACAAAGATGCAATCTATTTTTTGGCAGGAATTAGATACAGAGTTAAAGAATTTGATTATCCAAAGAAAAATTTTGCAAAATTAGAAAAAATTCCTAGAGACTATCCATATTATACTAAAGCACTTACAGAAGAATGGCCAATAATAGAATCTGTTTTTGAAAAAAGAGTAGCAAATGGAGTAGAAGTTGCATTTTGTAAGTTACATATTCAAAAGAAAGTCTATGGTTATGTCAACATAGAATTAGGTCAAGAGATCACTCAAGGAGAAAAAGTTTTGCTTGATTCTCCACCAGAATATGATTTTGTAACAAAAGGAATTGTATTTCATGCTCCAAGGCCTCTCAAAACAATTGAGACTGCAGAAGATGAAGAGCATACAGAGGCCAGTGGATATCATGCAACAGAGCATGTAGTGATTGAAGGAAGTAATATGATAACAGGAGGAGTCTCGCAAGATCTTGGAGGAATATCCTTGGGAACATCAGGCTTGATTTTCATCTATGATGGAGCAATTGGAGGTAGTGGTGCCAGTAAAGCCCTGTATGACAGATTCGAAAAAGCCCTTGAGAGAAGTATGCATATTGTAAAGGAATGTCCTTGCCAAAATGAATCAGGATGCCCTCGATGTACCTTCTCGTATAGATGCGGCAACAATAATGAATTCTTGCACAAATACTCTGCATTAGAAGTCCTTGAGAGAATCAACGATGGTGAGAAAACAGAACTAGTGGATCCTACTGAAGGCGATAAGCCGTTAGTATAAGGAATCAACATGGGATAAATATAACAAAAATCTAGCACAAATATGGAAAAAGTAGCTCTTGTTACTGGCAGTTCGTCAGGAATTGGATTAGAAACCGCATTATCACTTGCAAGAGATGGATACCACACATTTGCAAGTATGAGAGATATCAACAAAGCAGAAAAAATTGAAGAGGTTGCTAAAAAAGAAAATCTTCCAATTACAGTAATAGAGTTAGATGTAGACAAAGAAGAATCTATTGTTTCAGCAATAAAGAAAGTTGTTGCAGATGGAGGAAGATTAGATGTTTTAGTAAATAATGCAGGATATGGTCAATTTGGATGCACAGAAGATGTATCAGTTGATGATTTTAGAAAACAATTTGAAACAAATTTCTTTAGCATTGTAAGAATTATCCAAAAAGTTGCACCTGTCATGAGAAACCAAAAATCAGGAAGTATTGTAAACATTAGTTCTGTTGCTGGAAGAATGGGATTGCCAGGTTCTCCAGCTTATATCAGTTCAAAATTTGCATTAGAAGGATTAGGAGAATGTTTACGATATGAGCTAGGACAATTTGGAATTAAAACCACTCTAATTGAGCCAGGAGTGATAAAAACAAACTTTTTTGAATCAATGCAGATTCCAAAATCAAAGACTGACCCAAAATATCAAGAATTAACAAACCACATCCTTGCTGGATTAAAGATGATGGTACAGATGGGAACAGAGCCAACTCAAGTTGCAGATGTCGTAATGAAAGCAATTCATGATGACGAAATGCTTCCAAGATACATAGTCGGAACAGATGCAGCCATGTTTATGGAGGCAAAAAAGATGAAGACGGATCTGGAATTTGAGAAATACATGAGTAAAGAGCTATTTCCTAGCTGACATCGTACTTGTACGTTAAATTGATATATACGCATAAAATCCAGTTTTTGTCAAAGTCCGCAATTTTAAAGTGAAAAAAATGACAAAATGGAAAACTCTACAACATAACGGAATCTTGTTTCCCCCTGCATGTGAGGCTCAAGGAATCAAGATAAAGATCAAAGGAGAAGCTGTTGATCTTGACCTCAATCAAGAAGAGATGGTGTATCAATGGGCAAAAAAGAAGGATACTCCATATGCTCAAGACAAAGTCTTTCAGAAAAACTTTACAGCAGATTTTGCAAAAACACTGAATTCAAAATTTAAAAAAATCTCATATGATGACATTGATTTTTCAAATGCTTACAGAATAGTGGACAAAGAAAAAGACCTCAAAGAGATGATGACAAAAGAAGAGAAAAAAGAACAAGCAAAGAAGAGAAAAGAACTACGAGAAAAACTCAAAGCAAAATATGGAATCGCCATAATGGATGGAAAGGAAGTTGAAGTTGGAAATTACATGGCAGAACCTCCAGGGATATTCATTGGTAGAGGAGAACATCCACTTAGAGGAAAATGGAAACCACGTATTACTCCAAAAGATGTAACACTCAATCTTGGAAAAGAAGCAAAAGTGCCAGAAGGAAAATGGGGAAAGATTATTCATGATAAAGATTCCATGTGGTTAGCCAGTTGGATGGATTTTCTAACACAAAAAAGAAAGTATGTATGGCTCGCAGATAGTTCTGACCTAAAACAAGGCAGAGATAAAGAAAAGTATGAAAAAGCTGTCAAGCTTGAAAAGGAGATTGAAAAAATAAAAAAAGCAATGGTCAAAGATATGAAAGATTCTAAGAATAGTAATGTTGCTACTGCATGTTATTTGATTTACAGAACTGCAATGAGAGTGGGAGACGAAAAAGATGAAGATGAAGCAGATACTGTAGGTGCTACAACTCTAAGAAAAGAACACATCAAAATTACTTCAGATGCAATAGAGTTTGACTTTTTGGGAAAAGATAGTGTAAGATGGCAAGAAACTCTAAAAGCAGAAGGCGATGATAAACAATTTCAAGAGAATCTCAAAAAATTAATTGAAAAGAAAAAACCAAGTGAGGAGATTTTCCATAATATTACATCAAGGGATGTGAACAAGTATTTTTCAGGAATTGTAAAGGGATTAACTGCCAAAGTGTTCAGGACATTCCAAGCAACAACCAAAGTCATGGATTACCTTAAGGAACATGACAATATGAAAGGCAAGAGCCCAAATGAGAAACTGTACCATGCAAAATTAGCTAATTTGGAGGCTGCTATCATGTGTAATCATAAAAGAACCATTCCAAAGACGTTTGAACAGGCATTACAGAAAAAGCGAGATACCCTAAAGAAAGTAGAAAAGGACCAACCCTCAAAAAAATCTCAAGAAACCCTCAAAAAAGTAGAATCATCCCAACCAAAGACTGAAACTCAAAAAAAGAACAAAGAAAAGAGAATCAAGACACTTAACGAACAAATCAAGAAACAAAAGAAAAAACACAAAGAGAGAGTAGAGAAATTAAAGTTACAAATTGATTTATCTGAAAAAACCAGGGATTACAATCTAGGAACATCACTTAGAAATTACATAGACCCTAGAGTAGTCAAAGCATGGACTGATGAAGTAGGTGCGGAATGGGAAAAATTGTACACATCTGCATTACAAAAGAAATTCCTTTGGGTTAAAAACGAAAAAACAGATTGGAAGAGTCTAAAGAACTAAGAGACTCTAGAGGCTTCGCTCCAAGTATTTCTTTGATTTTCTTGTCAATCAACAGATGATTGAGTTTGTGCTTTTGTTACTTCAAACACGGCATCATATTTTGGATCAAATGGTGTATATCCCATACATTCAATATGAAATTCGTTAGTTAAGGCAAATCCTTTGTAAAAACTCTCTTCTGCATCATGTTCTGTTTTTAGAACATAATCAATAACATGGCATTTTGAATAATCAAAACCATGAACAATATCAGTTCCATAAACTAGAACAACATTTACATCAAATAATTCCTCAAATCCAGAGACACCAGTTGATCTGCTCATTTGTAAAGTACGATCAACTGCATTATACAGTAAAGGAGTTGCGCTAGGAACTCCCACAAGTTCAAATGAGGGATTTGCTCTTGCAATTAAGTTACCTTGATGGAATTCAGGAAAGTCTACAACTTCAATACCATCCTTAAACTCAAAAGTTGCAACCACATGTGGGCCAGTACCCATATTGTAATCATGAGTAACGCTAGTAATCACTGAGCCAGAATCTGAATTAGCAGATAATTTATGATGTGTGGGATTGGTTGTACCTAATCCTGAACAATCAACATCAAGAACTTCAGCGGTTGCAAATCCACGTTTTCCAATATATCCTTCCTCTTTATCTCTTAGAGTAAGTATATCATATCCAGTAACAAAGCATTCTTCAAAATTAAGACCGCGTAATGATTCTTCAGAATTTACAAATTCAACTTGCACGTTAAAATCGTCATTATAACCAGTTTCCACACCTGCAACTTTCTGAGATTTATGAATGGCAGAATCAATTAGTGGGCGAGGTAATACTGCAGTAATTATTTGAAAACTCGAACCAGCATAATTGTCCTCTTCAAATCCTGAGGTTAGTGTAAAAATTACTGATTCTATTTTTTCAGAACCATCATCAAATTCAAATGTTAGAAAAGTCATTACATCCTCAACAAGTTTAAAGGGTAATGGACCATAATCTGTAAAACTCGCTTTTGCAAATGTTGGACGAGATGTGTCCTGTTGTAAATTAATATAAACTCCACCACATCTAAATTCTATTTCATTAACAATAGCAAATCCTGTATTGGATGCTAAATAAGACTCGTAATCATCAGTAAGAGTAGATAATCCATATGAAACAATGACACAATTATTGTATGTTAATGACTTTAAGATGGTTTCATTTTGAACTACATTTACATCAAAACATCAAAGTATCGATAATTGTAATCATAATTTTCTCCAGTTAGTGTAGACATTCTATGCACATATGCTTCATCTAAAGCCTTGTGTAAGAGAGGATTATCTCCAACTACTCCTTCAACCATAAAGATGGTTCCTACATTTTGGACAATATCAGCAGTTGTTGAAAATACTGGAAAGTTTACAGTTTCAATTCCATCTCTAAAATGAAAAGTAACTTCATTATGTATTCCTGCTACAAAATCATATTCTTCGGCAAATGCAGTATTTGATATTCCAAATGATGCCATCATGATGACAGAAATTGTCAGTAGAGTTACAATTGTGATTTTACCCATACCCATTTTCAGTGATTATCAAGCACAAAAAGAAGATAAGCTGTGAGTATGCATTGCCATTCACAGCCTTCTTTTTTGTCAGATCGCATTTTTGTGAGATTTAGAATCATTTAATTTCCCAATTTTTGCGCAAAATGTTGTGCCGGGGTAGCTCAGCCTGGTTAGAGTGCCAGTTCACTTGGTAAACTCTAAAGGTTCTCCAACTAAGGCAATACTCATAATCTGGAGGTCGCGAGTTCGAAACTCGCCCCCGGCATTACAGACTTTTATCCTACCAATGATTTTTGTAGAATTACTTTAAGTGAGAAATTGCCATTCTATTTTGTTGAAATCAAATGACAAAATTTTGATAATTGCTGGTCTTGTTGTAGGAGTAATTGGATTAGCAGTTATGATTGGATTTGTCGGACAAGGAAATGTCCGTCATGTTGAAATTTTTTGGACTGAAAAAGTGGAACAAACAATTGTTTTTGAAGAAATTGGTGATGAAGTCAAGATCAAAGCCATAAAGGGAGTGAAAGGAGATAACAATCCTACATTAATTTCACGTACATCATTTGTGTATATTCTTACGGTAATTAACAGTGGAACAGAATTACATAGGCTTTACATTGATGGGTTTAATGTTCAGACAGATTTGTTAAAGCCAGGACAACAGGACACAATTACAATGTATCCAGATAAAGAAGGAGAATACACTTACTATGATAAAAAACAATTTCTAAAACCATTAGGAAAAATTAAAATTTTTTCAGCAGTTCCAAGTGATGAATTTACAGGAATATGGAAAGATTTGATTTAATATTGCATGTTATTTTTTACCAATAATCAAATCTACTTTGTAGTTTAATGTGGCACGTGGATTCAATTTCAAATTCCATGGTAGTTGAGATGGTTTTTTCGTTTTTGATGAAATCTGAAATCCAAAATCTTCTATTTTTGTGCGTAAAATAGACTCATCAAAAGGTTTTTTGACAGAATTTATACCTCTATCAAAATCATATGGATCAGAGATAACAAAATAACCATTTGAAATTTGTTTAGATACATGCTTTAACAAATCAATGGGTTCAATCAATTCTAAAACATTTAGTGCAATAACTAAATTGAATTTCAAGTTTCCAAAAACTGGAGATAGTGAATCTGCAACAACATAATCAAGATTATCTTTAAAAGATTTTTTTGCATAATGTATTGCGTTAAATGATTTATCAATACCAATTACTGTATCATGTGAATTTGCCAAATATGATGAAATGATTCCTATAGAACATCCGTATTCTAATACAAGTTTTGATTTTGGTAATGAATCCAAGTTAGTTTTGATTAGTGAGTAAAATTTTGAGTTTTTGCTGTTCTGATATATTTTGGACCATCTTTCTTCAAGTTTAGTTCTATCATCAATGAAGGTTGTTTTTGAAAGAGTAGATTTCAAGAATTTCTTTAGTTGTGCCGAATTAGCAATTCCATAAAGTTTGCCACTTAAGATTTTGTGATTAGACAGATATTTTGAAAAATCACCCCATAAAATTGGAATTTTCTCTATTATTGGAGATAGCAGATTACATTTTTTGCACTCTAAAAATCCCTCATCGATTTCCTTATCTTGCTTTAATACATCAAGTTCAAGCTTAGAGCCGCATCTTACACATCTTAATAATTCTAAACTAGATTCTAACATTTTCAAAAAATAATGGAATTAATTTACAATTAATTGCTTTGATAAAAAAGCAAGTTAATGTTAAATGTAGTATTTTTTGATTTTATTCAAATTGGGAGAATTTGAAGAATTTGCTGAGGCTCTATTTGGGCAATTATCAGTTGAAATTAACGAAGAAAAAGAGATTACAGAACTAGCAATTAAGGCAAAAGACGATCTTGTAGGAAAAGTCCAATTCAAAGAACTAGAAGATATTGCTAATGAAATACTTCCAATTTACAAAGGAAAAGTAGAAGAATTTCTTGGAGTCAAAGTTCCTGACAATATACAGTTAAAGTTTCTTGAATTAGAAGAATTAAAAAAATTGAAAGGAAATAAAGTATTTGCAGATAAAGAAGCAAAACAATTTGTAGTTGAATTATTTGAAGCAGTTGCAAAAGAAGATCTCAAAAAAATTGCTGAATTGATGCAGCAAGATACACCAAAATATTTAGTGTACTCTACATATGCAATTCAATACATTTCAAAATTAACAACAACTTATGGAGATTATCTTGATTCTGTAATTTATCTGAACAAATTCATTTTATCAAGATATCCACAGATAATTCTTCGCAAACAAGGAGAGCCATATGATGTAAGATTTGAAAATGTAAATTCTGGGTATATTGGTGCAGTCAAGATGACAGTACTAGAAGAATTAATTCATTCATCTCAAGAAAACTTACAACAAGTAAACAAGAATGCAGCTATGGAGGTAAACAAAATCAATGAAAAATTAGCAAGCATAATTTTATCACTTGATACAGAGACAATTAACAAACTTACAGAATATTGTCAGTTACAAGCAGTTCCAGATGATTTTCCATTTGCAAAAAAAGCAAATCTATTTTTCTTTTTGAATCCAGATCACTTTTTGATTGAACAAATTGGGCCAGACGTCATGACGTTTACACATGTAGAGATAGACCCAAAGATAGGAGAATCAATTCCCCAGCTTTTAGATATTTACAAAAGATGGTTGGTTCCAATTCAACAACATCATGCTGCATTTACAGCAATGGAAGGTATGGCAGGATTTGCAATTGAAAATATCTTAAAAGATGATCAAGATTTTCAGAATTATTTGACCACATTTATGGGAACAGATTTCTCGTCATATCAAGTCAGAAAAAGCATGGGAAAAGACTTCACAAAGACAGTTTATGAAAAACTAGGCAAGAATACCTTCAAAAAAATGATCGAAGTCCCTCCCAATACCAGAGAACTCAAAGATCCTCAATTATATCTCAAAAAGTTGAGTCAGTAATAATTGAAAGAAGAATTTGATCCATTTGTTGCTGAATGGTTTTCATTTGTAAAAAATCCAAACTTCAATCTTGTTGAAAAATCTCTAAAATTTGCTCAGATTCTAGAGTATTCCGATCTAAATGTAGATGAATATATCCAAAAAATTAATCGTATCGGAATGTCTCTAAAAGAATCAGTTAGTGACGTAAAGAATCCAACATATCTTATCTCAATGATTAATGAGCATTTTTTTGAAAATTTAGGGTTTAGGGGAGATGACGAGGATTACTATAATCCAAAAAATAATTTCTTAAATGAAGTTATTGACAAAAAATCAGGTCTTCCAATTACAATGTCAATTCTTTATGTTGAAGTGGCAAAGTTTATCGGATTAGATCTTAAAATTGTTGGATTTCCAAGTCATATACTTGTAAAATATAATGAGGAGATGATTTTGGATCCATTCTATGACGGTTGTCTACTGGATATAGATGATTTGCAGGAAATTTTAGATACAAATTTTGACGGACAGTTAGAATTTCAACCAGAATTTCTTGATGAGATTGAACCAGAACAAATCATTGTAAGAATGACTCGTAATTTGAAAAATTCCTACGTTCAATCATTTGTATATGATAAAGCATTACGTTGTACAAACATGGTTTTAGCATTGGAACCAGAATCACCAGAAGATATTAGAGATAAGGGGATTTTAGAAGAAAGGGTACTTAACTCTGAAACTGCGTTGAAATATTTGAATAAATATTTAGAAATAAATCCAAATGCAGAAGATGTTGATTTTATTTTAGAATTGATTCGAAGTATAAAAACAAAGAATTAATCAATGATGGAATCTACGTCTTTTCCTTTCTTGATCATTGATACTTCATGACGAGCAATTTTATTTCTTAACGCCTTTTTGAGAATATCTACTTCACTTCTAAGTAATGCAATTTCATCTTCAAGTTTTGCAACTCTTTCATAGATGGTTTCAGCTTCTGAACTCATGATTATGTATCAGGAAAAATTTGTCTTAAAAAGTTATGGGTGTATAATTTGATAGGCTCGTTAACTTTTTGAACTATAATTTAGGCTAGGAAATACTGACTTTTTGTTTTAAGAACTGACTTTGATACAAAGAGGCTTCTCATGATGAAAAAGTTTAGATCTGCCTGTTGAAACCTTTCACATATTGAAATTAAGAACAAAATTAGAAACCGTTACCATGCACAAAAGAGTCAAAATGAAGTCAATTTATGCAGATAAGTCCAAGGACGATGGACATAGAATACTGATAACTAGATACTATCCTAGGGGAGTTAAGAAGACACATTTTGATGATTGGATTAAAGAATTAGCTCCAAGTAGAGAACTTTTGAAAGAATACAAAGAAGGAGAAATTACTTGGAAAAAGTTTGAGAAGAGATTTGTCAAAGAGATGAATGATGAAGAGAGTATTAAGAAATTACAAATGTTATCAGATCAAGCAAAGAAAAAACCAATTACCTTATTGTGTTATGAAAAAAATGACCATGAATGTCACAGGCATTTGGTTCATGAATTATTGTCAAAAATGTAGAAACAGATTATCTTTTTTTACGCCATAAGATTCCAATTACCATAAATGAGTTCAAGTATCTAGCTTGATTTCCTACAAGAAAATAATGTTCGTATTCGGGATCACCTATTCTGTAATTTTTCCATAATTGTTCCTTGTTAGAGGGGTTTTTTCTCATCCACTCATATGCACCTCGTTCAAGTAATTGTTGATCATGTCCATTTTTTGCATTACAGTTAGAACAAGTATATTTTATTCTGGGTTGAAATTCAAAATTAGAACTTGTCTTGTATAATGTATCAGAATCTAAAGTTGACTGAACATTAGGATCAAAATCTTTTCTTTTCTCAAAATATGCTTCAATGTTTTCAGGTTTTATTATTCCCAAACTTTCTTTTTTATCATTTAATGATGAAATACAATCTTTTTGATATTTTGAAAGTAAAAGATCAATAATATTTCCCTTGTTTTTAGGTTTGACTTTATCAAAATGATGTATTTTTTTAAATAAAATATTAAACTCGTTTTTTGCACCTTCAATTTTCCAACTCTCTGATCTTGTGTCACTTGAGCTTTTTTCTACAGGAAGTTTCAACATCTCCCATCGCTTGGGTCTAACATTAATTGGCACAGGATATAGTCTAACCAAGCCCTGAGTAGGAGAATAGCCCATCATACAGATACTTTTTCGTAAATCTCTATGTTCTTGAGGTACCGCATGACCTAATACAATCAAATCTTCCAATATTTCATCTAAAGTTGGAGGATTTTCAACATAGTATGATATTTCTTCTCTTGAAACTATTTCAAATGTTTCAATTATTTCCTGTATTGGGATTTCATTTGAAATTGATTTTAGAAGATGGGCAATATCATAGATTTGTTTTGGAATATCACGTACTCTACCTTCATCTAATCCAATGGTAACAAATGGAAGTGTAGTTAATTTATCACCAATTAATGCACCATGGTCAAATATTGAAAGAGGGAAATCAATGTGAAATCCTATTATTTCTTCATGTTCAGTAATTCTTTTTGTTTTTATTTGGAGTTGGTTGTCGTAAAAAATTTCTATTTTTATTCGTGGTCTTTCTTCAACTGAAGAGTTATAGTTACAATAATACGTTAAAAGAGGTAATTCTTTATTGCTTTTTTTCTCTGGTATGTGATTAGATGGGATTTCTATCATACCTTCAAGATCTTTTACAATTTCTTTCATTGTTTCGATAACGGTTTCCCTTGATTGCCCTGTTACCATATCTATATCCACACTCAGTCTACGAAAGGATTTGTCATTTAGATGGAAAGGAACTGCCATACCTCCTTTCACAACACAATCAGAAAGTCTCTTTTGAATATGATACAATGCTTCAAAATCCATTATGAATTGCTCTATGGGCAGACTTTCTCTAAATTCATGTTCATTTCGTATTTCTTCAATCTTCTCCTTAGTTAGAGAGTCTTGGAAATGTAATTCCACCACTGAAGTTCATCTCCCAAAATTTTTTCTAGAAGTTCTGATTTTTTGATAAATTTTGCATAAGTATGCAAATTTTCAAAGTTTATCAAATTTGATCTTTTCATTGTTGCAAACATTCGTCTTAGTTCTAATTCATCTATTTGACCATCATGACTATGTGTTTCATTTACTAAATCTAGAAACGCTTTTTCTGGAGTTGCTATTGTAGAGCCTCTAATTACTGCATATTCTCGTATTGAAATAATTCTTTCAGTTGTAGGCATTTTTAGAAATATGTCCAATGGTTTTCTATCTGGGGCATGTATGATAGTAAATTTTTCATGGAATTTTTCTGCCAATAATTCTGATAGATATTCTCCTTTTTCAGGTTCTGTATAAATTGTATAGATCAGTTTTCCTCGGAGATTATGTAAGTATGGTGTTAGGGTAGATAATGCAGTAAATTGGAATTTGAATGTAATATTTTCTTTAAGATAATCATGGACATCAATTAGTTCATCTGTTAATTTGTAATTTGGTATATGAGGTATCTTTACTTCCCTATCTCGAAAAATTTCTTTTTTATTGCTTTTTTCTGACCACGTATTTAGAAACTCTTTGATATCATAATTTCGTTTTTCCAACAGTTTTTCAAAATTTAGATTTTCTCCAAGAAGTTTGATTTCTGAAGCAATTATTCCTATTAAAAACAAAGGATTTTTTACGAATCGAAATGCTTCATCATCTTTGTTTATTGTCACTGTGATACGGGAATTTTGTTTTTCAATTATGTATAGTGGCGCATTTTTGAGAGATTTCACGCCTATTTTGATCAGATTGTTTCCTGCTTTTATCTCAAAAGGCTCTGTATTATTTAGTAATTCTTGGGATGTTTTTGAACGTACACTACGTTCTAGATAATGTGGAGAAGATTCCTTAGTAAAATAATCAAAAACAGATTCTACAGATACAGTACTTTCACTTTTAGATTTTGATGATTGTATTATTTGTTTGAACTCATATGAAGATTTGAATATAGTTACTGCTTGTTCATATTCTGAACTTTCTTCAATGAACGCACTTTTGTTAAAGTTGACAGGTACATGATCTAGATTAAGTTCTCCAATTATCTTTGCATTTTCTGGATGTGGGGGAAATCCAAATTTTTCATATGCTTTTATCAGCCTGCCATTTCTAAACAAATGAAGTCCATAGTATCCTTTTATAGAACGTTTTTTTAACAATGCAACATAACCGGTAATTTTTTTTCCAGATTCTAATTCAATGTCGATAATTTTTTCACTTCCTTTTACAATATCAGGTTTTGATGGTTTGCAAAAAACAGTGTTTATTTGAATTGATATCTGTTCTGTGTTCAAATATGGAAAATAACGTATACCAAAACTTTCTTTGAATTTTGAAACTTGATTTGGATACAAAGGGACATTTAATTCAGAAATTACAATTCTTGTTCCATGCCAATTTTCGTCATCTGTCAAAGTTTTCTCAGTGATGATAAAATTTCTCCAATTTTGTGTATCGTCAGATAACCAATTTTTTTCATCATACTCTGCATGATATTCTTTATTGGAATTAATTTTTGATGTTGTAATGGTGAATTTTTTTCCTAATGCAGAACATGCACTTTTCATTCCAATTCCAAATTGCCCTAATTCACCATCTGCTTTGGTTCCCTTTGCAATTATCATAGCATTTGTTAGGTCTTGTTTATTCATTCCATGACCATTGTCTCGTACTCCGATCCATTTATCTTGAAAATCTAAATGGACTTCAATGGCTTCTTTTTCATCAGAAATCCTAGCATCAATAGAATTGTCTAGCAATTCAGCAACTGCTTGTTCTGTTCTATATCCAATAAGACCTAATTTTTGGATAAGGGACTTATCAGGGGTGATATCCACAGGGATACTATTATCCATGTAAAAAGAACTTAAATCTAGAATTTAAGACTTTTTCTATGTATATATTCATGTTGAGCCTGTATATTCAAAATATACAAATTGTATATACTGTATATACATAGAAAATAATGATTTTTCTAGATTTAAGTTCATTATTTATATAGAGTATTTTCATACATAGTGTTTAAAGATCATTTAAAGATAATTCAGTCCAAATTTCTCAGATCAGCAGAATATTTTTCCATAAAATAAACAAGGATAAATCTCAAAAATCCTGTTCCAATTTCATGACACATTATCTAATAGAATTTCGATTTTCAGGTTATGCAAAACAATCAATCAAAGAGTTAAAGTCCAACATTACAAAAAATTTTGGAGTAACAAGGAGAAAAATAGTCCCCCACATTACGCTTGCAGGTCCATTATCAACTAGAGATGAAAAAAGATTAGTAAAAGAAATTGTAGATGTTTGCAAAAAATACAATTTAGTCAAATTCAAAATAGATGGAATTGATAATTTTGAAAATAGAGTAATCTATGTACGAATAAAGCCATCTGAGGAGCTAAAAAATCTCAGATTAGAGATTGCAGAACGACTATACAAATTCTGTAATACAACTGAATTTGATATTGATGAAAAATTTACTTTTCATGCCACCCTAGTTCTCAAAGATATTCAAAGAAAATTCAACAAAATTTGGGATTATTTACAAACATGGAGAATCTCTGAGATGGAACAATATGTCTTAAGGATTACAATTATCAAAAATCAGAGAATTTTAGCAGAATATGATCTCATACAAAAAAAATTACTAAATCGAACACAGTCACTAGACAAAGAAATTCACAAGAAAACTATAAAAAAATTAGAAAAAATACGTGAAACTACAGATAGAAAATTTGTTGATATAACAAACCAAGAAATTTATTTCATTAGTGATACACATTTTGATCACAAAAATATCATCAGATATTGTAACAGACCATTTGATTCAACAAGACAGATGAATCAAACATTAGTAAAGAATCGGCATAGTTCTGTAAATGATAATGTTCAGGTGTTTTTCTTGGGAGACATGTCTTATGGCAAAGATAGAAGACCGATAAATTATTGGTTAGGCAAACTAACTGGAAAAATTTCATACATCAGAGGAAATCATGATAAAGATATCATCAATCGTGCTACAGTAATTCATTCTCATTATGGTATCAAATACAACAATTACAAATTTCTCCTAATGCATGACCCTTACAGACCAAATGGATATGATGGTTGGATTATTCATGGTGACAAACATAACAACAATCTAAAGGAGTATCCATTCATCAATCAGAAAAATAAGACAGTGAATGTTTGTGCTGAACTTGTAGATTACACTCCATTAAGCCTTGATAGGTTGATAATGCTTATTGAAACTAGACGTAATTACAATATGGTTAATGGATAGTTCAATTACCAACAGAATTTTTGATCAACTGGTTGTTTTTTGAAACTGCTTGGATGGTATAGATATCCAGCAAGCAGACTTTGTTCAAAGTCTTGAACAATTACTAATTCTCCAGAATCATATGTTATTCCAATAGAGACTGATTCATGGCTAGGATTAATGATATTGTCTCTATGCCCCCAATTTGCATGAGCGTCATCAAACATCAGGTCATAGTTTGCGTCCAAAATTCCTCCTGCCATGTCCCAAGTACTACCATATCCCCCTGCAATATTTTCAAAAACCAAGTACATTCTATCATTATTGTCTTTGTAACGAAGCATTGGACCATCACCTGAATCTGAAATGTGATGAATGCACTGTTCTTGTGCTAGTTCTTCAGCGTATACTTGAGGAGCTTTAGCGTTACCTAAACTAATTGGTCTTACTCCATTGTCTTGTCTGTACTTGTTGATATCATCTAATGCAATTTGTCGTAGTTCTTGCAATGTTGGTTGTTCTGGAGGTTCAAATGAAGGCATTTCAATTTCTGGAGTTTCAATTTCGGGTATTTGACATCAGGTATTACTACAGAGTCTTGAGTTTCATGTATGATATTTTCAACCATTAATGGAACTTCGGTTAAAGAATCTCCAATAGATTCTAGTGACTCAGAAACACTAGGAGATAATTCAATTTCATTTAGAACTTCATCCAAACCTGCATTTTTTCTCATTCTAGTGAAGCTGTCTGTAATCCAGCCTTTATGTATAGAATTTTGAAAGTTGTTTAGGAATAACGGTTCTTTGTTTTGCGTTTCTTTGCCAGTGATTTTCTTTCTGTACTTTAGATAATCAATTACAGCAGAAATGGAGTCTCTATCTAAGAATCCAGAATGTGACACGTTGGTCTTTACTCTACTTAGCCCAATCAAAATAGGGCATTTTTTCAAATCCCACTTTGGATAATCTTCAGTACCAAATGCTTCAACAAGTTGAGACCAAACCTCAAAGTTGAATCTATCAACCAAAGTTGAAGAATCTAATCCTCTTTGGAATTTACACAAAAATACTACTTTTTCAGTTATGCTGGGATTTCCAACAGATAGAATTTCCAAAAATTCATCTAATGTCATGAGGGGTTCAGAATCATTATCATCAAGTTATACTCCTGCATTTGGATCAAAACTTAATCCTATAGGCTCGTCATTCTTTTTGAAATACTCATTTATTGCAAAAAAGGCATTATTTCTAAGAGATTTACTCTTGGATATTACACTAGGATCTAAAAGGTAACTTTTTATCAATTTTGCAAAGGGTTTCTTCTCATAATGACTTTCTGAATAGATTTTTAGAAGATGTTCAACTCCTTTGATAGTGATTTTTGTTTTTTCTTTTTTGTAAGAGTCGTTGCTTATTTGGACTTCTTTTGTGTATTCTAATGGTTTTCCAAAAACCCAGTTGTTAAAGTAGTGGAGATGTCTGGTGTATGTATCACGAGTTCCATCGGTACTTGATTTTGTGTTTTTACGATTACTGCCACGCAGTTGTTTTCGAAAATGAGAAACAGTTTCTAAATTACAAAAATCATCATACAGTATTGGAACAGAGTCATTTGGTACTTCTTTTAGCACTCCAATTTTTTTATCAATAGAAATTGCCTTGTGAACTACAACAAGTGTTGCCTCTAGCGTATTTCTTCTTGTAGTAAACTCGTCTTTGTGTGCTTTGGCAAAATCATTAGAATTGATTTTGTTACCTTTTTTCATTGCTTCAAGACATTTGGCATATTGAGGACGTATATCAAAGCCATAGTCTTTCTTTGAATCAAACTTCTTGAGAACTTGATAGGTTTTCAACATCTACGATAGTCAGTAAACGAAAGATAAAAGGTGTATTTGTTGATTTTATCTATAATTCAAATTCTTGGCGGCATTTTTCACATTTGCCTCTTTCTTGTCCTGGTGGGCCCAGAAGGAAGACTTTGCCAATAGTTCTACAAACAGGACACATTCCAGTTGTGGCATTTTTTGGACCAGTACGAATAATTTTTTGAGTTTTTCTTCGTCCCATTAAACAAACTTCTTGAATCGGATTATTAAGTTTAATTTTTAATGGCGCGGGGAGGGGGATTTGAACCCCCGTGTCCTTGCGGACATGGGATTAGCAATCCCACGCCCTACCAGGCTAGGCGATCCCCGCACAAAGAGGGCTAGAATTAATCTGTAAATAAATTCACTCGTCGTGAAATTGGCTATAATTATCCACAATTTCGTTAATTGGAACTCTTTTTCCACCTACAATTTTTAGATCGACTTGAACTTTTCTGTTTGAAATGGTAATAATGTTGTATGTGTTTTCAAACAATCCACGAACACGTTCAGATGTTGCAGTTCCTGCGTTAACAACATTTAGTTTGCCAAAATTCCAAGCCCATGGCCTATGTTTGTGTCCACACAACACTACATCAACTTCTGTATCCAAAACAGTTCTCAATACATCACCAGCATCAACAACGATCAGTTGATCAGAACCAGTATCTGGAATAGCAATCAAGTGATGGTGCATTGCAACAATTTTTACTTTGTCTTTGAATTTTTTCATGGTTCTTTCTAACCACAAGTTTTGTCTATATCCAACTTCACCATCGTTTCTGTCAGGTCTTGCTATTCCAACAGTTACCAAAACAACATCATTATCTAATTCATTAATTATCTCAAAAGGAAAGAATTTTTTGAATAGTAGATAACCGGTGTTTCTGTAATCATGGTTCCCACTAATAGTAATAATTTTTTTTGTGTTAAATTTTGTCAGTAATGATTTACATTTCTCATATTCTTTCATCAACCCTTCATTAGTAAGATCACCAGTAATTACAATTACATCTGGATTTATCTCGTTGACTTCATTAACTAATGTATCAAATTTGTCTTGTAAAAATTGAGAACCAACATGTAAATCAGAAATTTGAACTACTTCATTTGAGATATTTTTGATAAATTAAGTATTAAACTAGATCTATAGAAAATATGTAGAAAACATTTCAGAATTCAAGGTAGAATTAAATAATAATCGACTCAAAAAATTGCAGTTTTGAGCAAAAAAGCCGTAATTATGAAGGGTGATGGTATTGGACCTGAAGTAGTTGAATCAATGCTCCGTGTACTCAAAGAATGTAATTTTCAATCTGAAATTATTCTATCTGAGGCGGGTTCAGAGCAGTGGGACAAGAATGGAAGAAAAGACAAATCCTACATTCCAGATTCTACAATTTCTGCACTAGAAGAGGCAGATGCCTGCTTTAAGGGCCCAACTACAACAATTCCTGTTCCAAATGCACCAAGAAGTGTTGCAGTTACTTTGCGTCAAAAATTTGAATTATACTCTAACATTAGACCAATAAAAACCTATGATAGACTATCACCAAATGTAAAACTAGACTGTGTTTGTTTTCGAGAAGCAACAGAGGGTCTGTACACAGGCGTTGAGGCAAAAATTACAGATGAGGCAGCAATTGCAATTAGAAAAATTACAAAACAAGGTTGTGATAGATTTCTAAATTCAGCAATGGATTGGGCCAAAAATTATAACATGAAAAAGATGGTTGCAATCACAAAAAGAAACATTCTCAAAATGACAGATGGTATCTTTTGGGAATCTGCACAAAGAGCAACAGAAGGAACCGATATAGAATTATCTGAAATTTACATTGACAATATGGCACAACAGATGGTAGTAGCACCACAACAATTTGATGGTGCAGTACTAGTTAGTACAAATCTGTTCATGGATATCATCTCAGAGTTGGCTTCAGGATTAGTTGGTTCCATTGGTTTGATTTATTCTGCAAACATGGGGGATAACTTTGCAATGTTCGAAGCAGCACACGGAAGTGCACCACAATTTGCAGGCCAAAACAAAGTAAACCCAACTGCAACAGTTCTTTCTGGTGCATGGATGGCAGAATATCTAGGTGAAAAAGACATCAGAGATGCAATCTTTGATGCAACTGACAAAGTAATTAATGAAGGGAAAGCAGTAACTTGGGATATTGGTGGCGATGCATCAACAACTCAAATGACTGATGCAATAACCACTTATGCAAAAGAAAATCTGAAAAAGTAATCAGTTTACAGCTTCTACAAGAATTAATTCTTCAAAAAATAGTTTCTTTTTCGCTAAAATTTTGGCATCTAATCCTAATTTTTGTGCGTAATCAATCAATTTTTGATAGTTAGAAAGCGATGAAGTAACAAAAATGAATTTTCCATTTTCTTTTAGATTGACATATGCAGAATCAAAAATTTTTTTGGGGAGTTCAAATCCTTCTTTTCCACCATCAGTTGCAATATCTAGAATTTCATCTGTTGCAAGATAGGGTAAATTACACACAATCAAATCAAATTTTACTTTTAATGCATCAGAACTATTACAACAGACTAGATTTTTCGTTTTGTATGTTTGTTCTTTTAAAACTTCATAATTAATGTCAGTTCCAACTACAAAAGAAAAATTCTCAGAAAGTAATTTTGTTAAATATCCAGAACCACTGCCTATATCTAATGCATAATCTCCCTTTTCATGCTCTATATTTTCCGCTATGAAAAAAGTATCCTCAGAAGGAGGATATTCATCATTTTTTAAGGATTTGATTTGCAAGGTTAATTATTTCATCTCCTGTAAGATCTTCAATTCGTTTATCTATACTTGTTTCTTTTTTGAATTGTTTTAGAATATTTTTTACGGTTTTTCGTCTGTATGAGAAAATTTTATTGATTGTTTGAATTAGTTCTTTTTTCATGTTATTTTTTTTGGTTATTTTCATGATGACAGAATCTATTTTTGAGGGAGGAGAGAAATTATTTTTTCCAACCTTAGAGCAAATTTGAATTTCAAAGGCATGATTTGCAATTATACTTATTGCTTTTCTATCTTTAGTAGATTTTGCAAATAACTTATCTGCAAATTCTTTTTGAACCATAATTACTCCGTGTGAAAAAGAGGATTGCGCCAACCATTCAATGGCATCTTTGCTTCTCGAATAAGGAAGATTAGAAACAAAAATAGAAAAAGAATCTTTTTTCTTAAATCCATCACCAGATTTTAGCACAAGATTCTCTATATTTGAAAATGAATATTTTGCGTTTTTTATTAATTTTTCATCTGCATCAACTGAGATTACTTTACTTGCTTTTTCGCATAGCAAAGGTGTCAGTATTCCTAATCCAGTTCCCAACTCAAAAACAATGTCTTTTTTTGTAATTTTAGCCTCAGATACAATTGATTTTGCGATAGAATTTGAGTTGAGGAAATGTTGGCCCAGGCGTTTACGTTTTATCATCTCTTTACAAAGAGATTCATTCTGCTTTGACCAGTAATTTCATCCATGATTCGTTCTGTAATGTGTTTGATTGGTTCTTTGAATCCAACTCTTTCTTGTAGGTCTTCATAACTTTCAAACTTGCTCTTTTCTCTTTCTTCAAGCATTGTTTTCATGTAGGTTTTACCAATTCCTGGAATTAATTCAAGTGCATGAATTCTTGGTGTTAGAGGTCTTGCATTGTTTAGGTATTCAACAAACTTTGATTCGTTTACAGTAACAATGTTTTCCACAACAGCATTTAATTCAGTCTGAGCTGATGATGAGATGTTATCATATTCCATTTTTCCTAACACAGATAGAACTTTGGTTCTACCTTCTTTTCCGATGTAGATTTTCTCTCCTACTTCAAATGTAGAATTTGGAACTCCAAGAACTTCTAAAAGTGTAAGACGATCTTCTCCAATAGCTGTTACTATGATTCCTTCTCTTCCTCTTACAGTGGAAGATTTTCCTCTAGCATTGAAATCTAGAACATATGCATATTCCTCATACTTTCTAGGTGGGGGGTTTGCCCTGTACAAAATAAAATACTCCTAAAAACTTACGAATACTCCTTGATTATCTTGAGTATTTTTTCTAGAGTTTCAGCAAGAATTAACTTTTTCCATCCAAAGGTAAAAGAACGTAATTCAGCCAAACTTGTTGGCCTGATGTTTACAATTTCAACAGCTTCATCTTCTGTTAATTCACATTCTTTCACCAATTTCTTTTTCATTTCTTTTGCATCTTTAGGATCAAGTGATACAAATTTTGAAACATAGTCAAATGTCCAACGTTGAATTTGGTCCATCTCTTCAGCATCTACTTTACTCAAAATTTCTTTAACTTCTGAGAGAGATATGGCTTGTTTCTTTTTTACTTCTTCCATCTCTATACACCGAATGGTTTGATATGATCCAATCTAGTGATTAAGGTTTTCGATTTTTTTCCTAATTTCACATCTAGTGTAATAGCACGTCTACCTATGTTGGTAATCACACCTACTTTACCGTGGTATCGTCTGTGTGGTAATCCTTTGTGCTGTCTTGGATCAATAATGACAAGTGCTTGTTGACCTTCTTGGTATTCACGTAACAAGAATGAAACTCCTCTTGGAGCCCTTTTCTTCATAACGGATCTGGATTTATGCTTGAATCCGTGTGAACGACCATGAGATTTCTTAGTTGCCATGTAGTGTGAAACCTTTGAAAGCCCTATTTTAAGACTTAGGAGATAATTTTGAAGAATTTAGCCAACAATGTCAGTTCGCAGTTGCCCACATGCAGCTGAGATCTCAGTGCCTTTTTCCACCCTAACAGTACAATTCACACCAGCATTATACAAAATTCTCTCAAATTCCAATACTGCGTCTTCTGAAGGTCGCTTAAAATCACCTGCTGTGGGATTGATCGGAATCAAATTAACATGAGAGCCATTTCCTTCCAAAAGCTTGGCAAGTGCAGTTGCAATTTCAGGAGAATCGTTGATGCCTTCCATTAATGCATACTCAAATGTTACTCGTCTCCCAGTTTTTTTGTAGTAACGTCGTCCTGCTTCAATAATTTCTTCAACTGAATTTGGTCCTGTGGTAGGAACCAATCCTTTTCTTAACTCATTGTTTGGAGCATGAAGTGAAATTGCAAGACCAATCTGAAGATTTTCATTTGCTAATTTGTCAATTCCAGATGTAATTCCAATAGTACTAATTGTAATATGTCTCTGGCCTAGTCCAAATCCTCTATCATGTGTTAAAATTTTTACTGCACGTATCATTTCATCATAATTTGCCAGTGGTTCTCCCATTCCCATAAACACCAAATTTGTTACATGTTCTCCTCGTTGTTGTAAGATCTCTGCAAAATGAATTACTTGAGAGACAATATGTTCTGCTTTTAGATTTGTTTCAAATCCCATCTGACCGGTTGCACAAAATACACAATCCATTGCACATCCAATTTGAGTTGAAACACAAATAGTTGATCTGGGATGACCTCCAATCTTTTTTGAATCATACTGCATCAAAACAGTTTCAACTGAAGATTCATTATCTAATTGTAACAATAGTTTAGTTGTGTTACCATCTTCACTGACAACTCGATGGGTTTCTTTTGAAGAACTAATTGTGTATCCAGCTTCTGTTAGTTCTTCTCTTAATTTTTTGGGAAGTTGTGGTATGTCATTGATGTCTTTAGGAAATTTATAATATAATGGAAGTAAAATTTGATCTGCTCTATATCTAGGATAACCCATATCAATTACGAGTTGCTCCATTTCCTCAGGAAGCAAACGATACAAGTCTGTCATGACAGTAAATTGCTCAAATCATATTATAATTTAATCAATAATATGAAAAGATAGGAGAAAAGAGTGGTTACTCTTCTATTGGTTCTGAATCATCTGATTCAGAGTTTGTTGTAGATTCTACAGTTTTTGTCTCAGCAGTTTCTGCAGGTGTTTCAACTTCTGGAGTTTCAGGAATTGCTTCAACCTCAGGTGTTTCTACTGTAGTTTCTACCTCAGGCTCTTTTGCTTTCTTTGTAGTTGCCTTTTTGGTAGTTTTTTTGGTCTTTTTCTCAGCTTCTTCAGGGTCCATGACGCCTGCTTCACCTAGAGCAAAGATTACTTCCTCCTCAGGGTGATGAGGACTGTCTACCATTCGGGCAATTCGTTTCTTACCAGATTTCTTAAAGTAGATTCTGTAGGTACTTGTGTGTGCAACGACGTTTCCACCAATTGGACGAGTTGGGTCTCCAAAGAAGACATCAGGAGATGCCATAACTTGGTTGGTTGCAATAGCAGCACAGTTGTATGTTTCTGCAATTCTTGACAACAAATGAACAAAGTGATTTAGTTTTTGTTGTCTGTTTGATAATGTTCCTCTTCCAAGATATTCAGAACGGAACAATCCAACTGCAGAATCTGCTACAATTAGTTTGATATTATTTTCTTCAATGATTGGACCTGCTTCTTCTAGAATCAATGTTTGATGTGCACTGTTATATGCACGAGCTACAATGATGTTATCTAGAACTTTTTCTGGATCCATTTCATGTGCTTGAGCTATAGATACAATTCTTTCAGGTCTGAATGTATTTTCAGTATCAATGTATAATACACTACCTTCAAGACCACCTTCTTCTTTGGTTTTTTGAACCATTACGGACATTGTATGTGCAAATTGTGTTTTTCCACATCCAAATTCGCCGTAAACTTCTGTCAAGGCTTGTGTCTCAAGACCTCCATCAAAGAGAGTATCAAGACAGTTTGTACCTGTGGTAATTTTACCAATACTTTGTCTGTGTTTGTAAATTTCACTTGCACTGACAAAATCTTTGGCAAGTAATCCGCCTTCAACTAGATGTTGGCGTGCTTTATTGACAATTTTTTCAGCAGTGTCTTTTTCCATTCCAGTAATTTCTGCAATTTCAACTGGACCCCTGACGATGAGATCCATGACGTTGTGGACACCTGCATCGGATAATTTTCTTGTAGTTACAGGACCTACGCCCTCTAAACTATCTAATCTTAAATCTTCTACCATACCGTATAGTACGGTACCAATACTTTATAAGAGTATTGTTTTACAAAATGATCGTTTGATGATAAAATTTTAGCAGAAATTGACTATCGTCTCTTTCTTCTTTGTCCTGGTTTATTCTGTCCAGGGACTCTTCCAAGAACAAATCTCTTCTTGAAATTACTCTTGTTTCTAAGGATAGAATTTGTACCTACAATTTTTCTTCCTTCAACTTTTGGAGTCTGTCCTCTTACTTTTCCTGCTTTGGTAAGCGAACCGTGTGTTGCCATGATATTGAACCCAGAATAGTGAATTTATGTATTTGTATACTACCTGTACTTTGCTTTAACAGTCTCAATGACTTTTTCGTGCTCTCTGCCCTTTCTACGTGCGTATCTTTCCATAGCACCCAAAGGAACACCTCCTAGTGTCCTTGCAATACCATTGAAGAAGTATTTTTGAGGACCTTTAGCACCTGTCTTGTTCATGAATTTTTGAATTCCATATTTGAAATTGTGTTGCCATGTCTTGTAAAGAACGCCTAGTTGTGCAGGAGTCATCTCATTTCCAATGTTAAAGAAATCAGATTTTTCCAATAATCCAATTGGAACAAATGTCAAGGCAGTGGTAGTGAACATGGAACCAGGTTGTTCACGTTCTAAATCACTGATTAATTCAATAGTTTCCCATGAGTCTTCAGGGGTTTCATCGTTATCCAGACCCATAATGAGAGTAAATGCGGGAACCCAATAGTTTTGATTGAGTGATTTTACACCTTCTTTGACTACCCAGTGCCATTCTTCTGGGGCGTAAGGTGCAAGTTTTCTGTCTGCATATTTGTCAATTAACCTAAGACTTCCAGTTTCAAATCCTGCTTGAACACCAATCATGTTTTCGGGACCAGCTTTGATGATTTTTGAAAGATTTGGAAGAAGTTTCTCATCAGCTATTGCACCTGCCAAAGTTCCATGTGTTGGATTAGTATGTTCTACGCCAGTGGACATGATTGCAGTGAATAATTCTTCTAGTGCTTCTCTGTTTGGTTCCATTCCCTTTGCAGTTCTTGGATCCATTCCGTAAACGAAAATATCATCACTGTGAATCCATGCAGATTTAGAACCGCCTTTTTTTATGTTAACTTCAATTTCTTTTTTGACTTTTTCTGGAGGATAGTATCTTAATGATCTTAATGTAACATCACAGAATTTACAACCTCTTCCACATCCTCGCATAACTTCAATCATTCCATGCATGCTTGGTTCAACAATATCAGGAATCTCTTCTAACTCAGGTTTATCCCAAAAGTTTACAAATCTTCCATGAAGTTTTTTGCCGTTTCTTTCAAATTCTTTAATGTTAACTTTGAAATCGCTTCTCTTACGGAAAGAATCCATATTTTCAAAATCGCCATTAATCAAATAGTTGAAGAATCTTCCAGCATGTCCATCAATTTCTGGTGCAATTCCACCAAGTTCACCTTCTAAAATTGCATAGATTCCAAATTCTTGAATTTTTTCTGGGTCATAGTTATACTGCCAAGTTCCAGATGCTCCAGAAATTACTTTAGCTTTGCTACCAGTCTTTTCTTTTGCTGCTTTAATTCTATGATGAAGTTCAGTATTGTAAAATTCATCATATGACATCTGTTTTCTACCATAAGTAAATGTCATTGTTACAGGACCCATTCCAAGTGGATCCATTTCATATGTTCCAACTACTTGTGTTTCTGGTCCAATGAATTTTTCAATATGGTCGGGATGTGCTACAACGACATCTTGTCGGCTAAAACCATCACGTAGTAAACCAGCTTCCAATTTTCGTAAGCCGTATGGAGCATAGTTTGCAACACCATTTGTGTGAGGAATATAATTACAGATAAAATCAAATAGAATTTTTGGAGTTACTTGTCTTCCAAGAATTTTGTACCAAAAGCTGCTTTTGTCTCTATTTGGGTCAAGAGCAGGTGCACATCCGAAAAATGTTGCCAGAGATAATCCTCTATATGGCGACATTAGTGTACGATCAGCAGTCAATACAATCTTTGGAGTTGCCATACCCTTCATGGAAATAATTTTATGATTTATTTTAAACCTTGCTGGTCAAACCTAATAATTTTCTAAAATTCCAGCCTTGTTCCTGTGAAAATTACCAAATTCCTTGTTTGAAGCCAAATGTTGACCATCAAATACTGTGCCATCTCGACAAACAAGATCTTCTCCTACGCAGCAACTTCCGCATATTCCTACTCCACATTTCATCATACGCTCAAGACTTGCCTGAACAAAAATTCCTTTTGAATTTGCAGATTGTACAGTTTTGTACATCATAATTTCAGGACCGCATGTGTATACGCCATCAAAGTGAGTTTCAGCTACAAGTTTTTCCACCAAGTCAGTTACAAAGCCTTTTTCGCCATAACTTCCATCATCAGTTGAAACAATTACCTTATGAGGATTATTTTGCAAAAGACTATTTGCTAAATCTTCAAAAAATACCTCACTTTTTGATTGTGCACCAATTAAGACAGTTACATCATCAGTAGGTTTGACAAATGTCAAGAGTCGCATCATAGGAACAAGACCAGTACCACCACCAACTAGCAAAAGTTTTCCTTCTTTCAAATCAAAGGAATTTCCGTAGGGTCCACGTATTCCAATTTGCTCACCAACTTTAACATTGAACAAACCAGTAGATGCAGGCCCATGTTTTCTAACGGTAAATGCAGCTTTACCTTGTTCTTTTGAAATCATAACACTCATGGGCAATTCATTAATTCCGGGAATCCAAACCATTGCAAATTGGCCAGGAAGAACTTTAGACATTATTTCATCTGAAAAGACTAATGTTCTAACAGTTGGTGTTTCATCTATAACTTTTTCAATTGTTACAATTGTTGGATGGTTAAGATTTCTTTGCAAGACCAACCATCTCCTCTATTTTTGAATAATTTTTTCTCTTCATGTATTGTATAATGCCATTGTTGATTTCTTGAAAGATTTCAATCCAATTATCTCCGACTGCACTTCCAAGTTGTACAGATGAAGCTCCTGCTAAGAAAAATTCTACAGCATCTTCCCAAGTAGAAACACCACCACATCCAATAATTGGAATATCATATTTGGAAGAAATCTCATAAACACATCGTTGTGCTATTGGTTTTATTGGAGTTCCAGACAATCCACCAAATTTGTTACTAAGTATTGGACGTTGAGTTTCTACATCAATTGCCATTGCTCTTACTGTGTTAATTGCAGTAATTGCATCAATTCCAGATTCTATTGCAGTACCTACAGTGTCAAGATAATGTGTTGTTCCTAAACCTACTTTAGCAATAACAGGAGTATTGGTTGTTTTTTTAACTGCTGAAACTATCTTTTTTACTAGTTCAGGATCATCGCCAACTTCCAATCCAACTTTAGCAACATGAGGACAAGAAAGATTTAGTTCATAAGCAGTAACTTGACAGTTTTCAAATTGTTTTATCATAAATTCAAAGTCTTTAGGAATGGAACCAACTAAGCTAACAATGATTGGAACATCTTTGTTTGGTTCAATCATATTTGCAAAGTTTTGGGCGCCTGGATTGGACAATCCAACTGCATTTATCCAACCTCCATCACCAACACTGAAAATGGTTGGATTAGGATATCCTTCCCAAGGTTCTTTGCTAAGAGATTTTGTGACAACTGCTCCTGCACCAGAACGATAAAGTCTATTGAAAACATCCAAAGATATTCCAAGAATTCCGGAAGCAAGCATGATTGGTTTCTCTAAATTAATTGGACCTATCGAAGTTGTGAGATTGGGCTCCACTTTGAATAATCAACCATGTTTTGAATATAACAGTTGGTTTACGTTTCTGTTACCTTTTTTAAAGGTGGATTAGATTCAACTAGTCATGTATTCTGTGATTTTAACAGAATTAGGAGTCTCAGTTTTCAATGAAGGAAAGCTAGAGAAAGCATTTCGTTTTAATGATGCAGTAAAAGAATATCTAGCTATCAAAAATAAAGAATCAAAACTCAATGAGCTTTTGAATTATTTAGAAACCATTCAAAGAGGAGTGGCAGTTAGTGATGAAGCACTACTATTCATTTTGAAAAAAAATTCCATTGATTCTCAGATTATGGATGCTGCAGAATTAGACGAAATTCAAGCTACAAAACCACAAATAATTGTAGATTCTGGATTTGCAAGCAATTTGCAAGATGCATTAGGAAAACTTAGAGACTTTGCATTAGGCATTTCATCATCAAAGGTTACTGAAGTTTCAGAGAGCCCAGATCTTCACATTATTCAAGCAATTAACACGCTAGATGAAATTGATAAAATTGCAAATGCATTAAGTTCGAGACTTAGAGAATGGTATGGATTACATTTTCCAGAATTAGACAATGTTATTGACAGCATAAATGGATATGCACAAATTGTTCTTGGAGGAAAACGTGAATCATTAACTAAAAAAGTCTTTGAAGAGGCACGCTTTCCTGAATCAAAAGTAGAGATGTTATCATTGATTGCATCAAAGAGTAGAGGAGGAGATATTTCTGATGTTAATTTAACTATTGTTCAATCAATTGCAAAACAAATTTTAGATTTTCATGAATTGCGAAAGAAACTAGAAGATCATGTTGAATCTGAAATGGAAACTATTGCACCAAATCTTTCAGCAATTTTAGGTGCTGCAGTAGGTGCAAGAATATTAGGTAGAGTTGGAAGTCTCAAAAGATTAGCATCACTACCTGCAAGTACAATCCAAGTCTTAGGAGCTGAAAAAGCATTGTTTAGATCATTAAAGACAGGTTCTCAACCACCAAAACATGGATTGCTTTTCCAACATGCAATGGTTCATGCTGCTCCTAGATGGCAAAGGGGTAAAATTGCACGTGCTATAGCTGCAAAGGCTGTAATTGCAGCACGAATTGATGTCTATGGTGAAGGATTAAACAAAACACTACTTGAAAAACTCAATGTCAGAGTAGATGAGATTGGTAAAAAATATGAAAATCCATCCGAAAAAGACATGAGAAAACCTCAATCGTTTAAGCGTGATGGTGGAAACTTTAGTGATAGACCTGCAAGAAGAGAAGGACGTGACTCAAAACGTCAAGGTAGAAAAGGAAAAGGCAGATCAGATTCAAAAAATAAAAAAAGAAAGAAGTTTGGAAGAAGATAATCAACAATTTTTCTGGATTAAATCAGAAGGGGAAAGAAAGCTAGCTACAGAAAATCTTGTACCAGGAAATCAGGTTTACAAAGAAAAACTAGTTGTCAAAAAAGGAATTGAGTATAGACTTTGGGATCCATTCCGTAGTAAGTTGGCAGCAGCAATCATGAATGAATTAGAAGAATTTCCTTTTGAGAATAAAACTAAGGTTTTGTATTTAGGAGTATCAACTGGTACAACTGTTAGTCATATTTCAGATATTGTAGGTCCTAGTGGGGTTATTTTTGGAGTAGAACATGCAAGTAGAGTTGCAAGGGATTTTCTTGACAGAGTAGCATCATATAGAAAAAACATTATGCCTATTCTACAAGATGCAAGAAAACCATCAGAATATTTTTCAGTGTTTGGAAAAGTTGATGTTGTGTATGTAGATATTGCACAACCAGACCAAACAAAAATTGCAATTGAGAATTGTGAAATGTTTTTAAAAAAAGAGGGATTTCTCTTTTTAGTAATCAAAACAAGAAGTATTGATGTAACAAAATCTCCAAAAAAAATTGTTGATGAAGAAATTAACAAACTAAAATCAAAATTTGATATTTTACAATCAATTGATCTTCATCCTTACGATAAAGATCATGCAATTGTTATTGCAAAATTCAAAAGCTAAGATTTCTCAAGTATTTTCTGGACTGGCTTCCAGCTTTTACGCACAAAATTAGGTAGAAATTGGTTTTTCTTGTAGAATTTATTCACAAATCCGACAGTTTTAGAATCTGAAGGATACCCACTTCCTAAATCATAGTTTTTTCTCAATTTTTCTATGGCTTTATCTCGTGTTACTTTTGCTAATATTGATGCAGCAGAAACTACAACAAATCTACTATCTGCATGATGATATGATTTGATTTTATGATTTTCAGACAAAGTAGAAATTTCTTTTCCAAATCTTTTTGGGTTTACATCACAAGAATCAACATAGGATGTATCAGGATTTAATTTTAAAACAACTTTTGCCATATGTTTTGCTTCCAAACCATTAAGGCAGTGTTTTCTAACATTAGCATCAATAGATTTTGGAGAAATTTTGGTAATATAATATCCATCAACAATTTTTATGATATCTTTAAAAAGTTCTTTACGTTTGTTTGGAGAAAGTTTTTTTGAATCTTTAACTCCTAATGCACTTAGTTTTCTTAGTTTCTTTTTGTCAAGTGAAATTCCTGCAATTACAAGCGGTCCCAACATAGAACCACGGCCTGCATCATCAACACCACAAATTTGCACGAACTTTGTCTAAAAGCACAAGTATTAAACCGTTATACACTAAGAAAAATTGAAAAATTGGAAATTCCAAATGAATCTCTAGAAGAGATAACAGAAGGTAAAACAAGGATTATAGTTCCAAAAAAATCACTAATTGATAAAGTACCTCCCAAGGAACCAGCATTTTTTAATCCAAAGGCAAGATTGAATAGAGATTTTTCTATAATTGCATATGCTGCTTTTTTAAAAAATTTTCATGGTCCAAAAATTTTCTTAGAAGGATTATCAGGTATTGGTGTTAGAGGATTAAGAGTTGCAAATGAATTAAAAACTGATCAAGTGATTATCAATGATCTAAACCCAGCTGCCCTAAAAATGGTAAAATATTCTGCCAAACTAAACAATATTGAAAATATTGAATGTGTGGAAAAAGAAGTTTGTAGATTTTTTAGTAATTATTCAAAAAAAAGAGAAAGAGGCTCTATAGTAGACATAGACCCATTTGGTTCTCCAGCAGCATTTTTTGATTGTGGAATAAGGGCGACTATGCATGGTGGTATTCTTTCTACTGCTGCAACTGACTTGCAAGTACTAAATGGCCTCTTTCAATCTGCATGCAAGAGAAAGTATGGAGGAATTCCTGTTAGGACAGAGTATGGTAATGAAATGGCGATTAGACTAATTCTAGGTTGTCTAAGAGCTGTTGCTGCAAGATTGGGAGTAGAAGTTACTCCACTGTTTGTAGAAAGTGATATGCACTACTACAGAACTTATGTTAATGTCTATAACCGGCCTGATCAGCAAGAAAATTTGGGATATATTCTTCACTGTAAAAACTGCGGTCATAGAAAAACATCATTAGAGCAAGAGATTGAATGTGAATTATGCAAATCAAAGATTAGCGTTGCAGGACCATTATGGATTGGGAAAATTTTTGATAAAGAATTTGTAAAAAGTATGCTGGAAGAAATTCCAAATTTGTCAGTTGATAAAAACTGTCAAAAAACATTAGAAAAATGTCTGCTAGAATCAGAGATGCCTGCAACATACTTTACATTAGATGAAATTGCTTCAAAAACAAAATCATCGCCTCCAAAATTAGAAAATATTATCAAAGAATTAGAATCAAAAAAATTCATAGCTAGTCCTACATCATTTAATCCAACAGGATTTAGAACCAATGCAAAAATTAACGAAATAATAAAAATATTTCAGACTATCCAGTAAAACCTAAACAAACATAGTATAATTCACTGCTTTGCTTTCTACTAGCTTTTGGTTTAGTTACGGTTATTCTAGCAAATTTTTTCTTTAAGTAATCTTTGAATTCCTTTGAGTATTCACCATCAAAAACTTTGAAGACAGCATTTCCCTTATGGGTCAGAACTTTATCCATAATTTTTGTACAGTCATAATTTAGAGAGATTTGTTTGGCATGATCAACTGACCAATTTCCGCTAACTTTTGGAGAAAGATCACAAACTACTGCATTTACTTTACGCTCAAAATAGTCCATTATCTCATCAACTACATGCTCATCTTCAATATTTTCTCGTATTATATGAGCACCAGGGATTTCTTCAACATACGACAAATCAACTCCCATAATTTTACCTTGATTTCCTGCTAATTTTACAGCCATCTGAGTCCAACCACCTGGAGCACATCCTAAATCTAGAACGTAAAATCCGGGACCGATAATTCGATAAGATTGATTTAGTTCTTTTAGTTTGTATGCGGCTCTACTTCGAAAACCTTGTTCGTGAGCTAACTTTCGATAATGATCTTTTCTAGCATCTAATAATTTCATTTGGCCTTCGCAGGTTTTTTCATTTCAGCAATTACCCAGTCTTCAATAAACTGACAATTTCTTGGACTAATTTCACCTTCAAGTGAACATTTCTGTTCAACAGGACATACTAAACAAGGAGCATTCTCAATTGATTGAGTACTAATTGGAGTCTTCTTTAAAATTAATTTATAAGTCCAACGACCCTTCTCAAGAATTTTTTCTCTTGTGATAGTGCCCATTCTTTCTAGTTTTAATGCTAAACGGGAGCCATCACGGCTTGTAAGCTTAAGTTTTTTCCAAAGTTCACTTTGGAACATGCCATCAGATTCGCGTTTCGCTAAAATATCATAAACTTTGTTTGTGAGTCGTTCCATATCGACTTTTTCAATTTGGAAGTTTTCAATTTCTTCATCAGAGAGTTGTTCTTCTAATTCTTCTTCTAATGTTTTTTCAGCTTCTTTTTTCTGTTCTTCTAATTCTTTTTTAGTTAATTTCTTTTCTTTTGCTGGTTTTGCTTCAGCTTTCTTTGTTTTCTTTGCTGGTTTTGCTTCAGCTTTCTTTGTTGTTTTCTTTGCTGGTTTTGCTTCAGCTTTCTTTGTTGTTTTCTTTGCTGGTTTTGCTTCAGCTTTCTTTGTTGTTTTCTTTGCTGGTTTTGCTTCAGCTTTCTTTGTTGTTTTCTTTGCTGGTTTTGCTTCAGCTTTCTTTGTTGTTTTCTTTGCTGGTTTTGCTTCAGCTTTCTTTGTTGTTTTCTTTGATTTTGATTTAGGGGATGAATCTAGTATTTTCTTTTTCTTTTTTAATGCATCAAGTTCTGCTTTGATTTTCCCAGCCTCTTCAATTAAGGAATCTTTTTTCTTTGCCATCTAATCACCATTTTTCGAATTAATTTGCTTATTTATCATTCAAATATCCATTCCTATTTAATAGTAAATTTTTCAGTAGTTGAAATGTTTTCAAGGTCTTTTGAAACCATTTGGGCTGTAATTTCATAAGAACCTGAAGAATCAACTACGTAAGAGAATTCATCATCTATTGGAAGAAGTTTGTTTCCGGGTTCAAAGCATTGTTTAAGGAATCCACCCTGCGTCACAACCTCCTTTCCAGATGAGTAAATTGTCACATAAAGGTCTCCACAATCAAAAGAAGAATCTGAAATTTTTACTTGAATTTCTACAGGGGATGAAGTAGAATATTGGCTTGATAATCCTACAATTTCAATAGGAGCGTTATGACTAGAAGATTCTTCAGAGTAAGAAATTTGCCACATGTTTAACTCTCTATCAGGTTTTTCTAAAATATCAGCCATTACACCAGCTCCAAACAATACTGAAAATATTACAGGTAAGACAAATACTAGAAAAATTTTCTTTGATGCCATTTCGTTTTAAAATCAGCATTCCCCTATATCTATTTAGCAAAAATTGATTTGTCAAGATCAATTTGACGAATGAGTTAAATCGTAGCCGACTGAATATCGCTAGATGCGACTAAGAAAATTCAGAGTTAGAGCATATCGTTGTATTCATGACTCTGGAGAAATTACGGTTGGTGATTTGGCAGCTTTTGTTGGAAGAAATGAAAGTGGAAAAACCACCATCCTTCAAGCATTAACTTTATTGAATAAAGAAGAGCAAGTTTCAGAGCTTGATCTTTGTGATGAAATGAGTGAAGAGCTCAAAGATGAAATTAGATTAGCTGAAGGAGAGTTTGAATTAAACCAAAATGAGATGAGTTTGATTAAAGAAAAATTTCCAAGTTTACCAGAAATCAAAAAAATCAGATTGTTTAGGACGAACAGAAAACCAAAAGTACAATATGAATTTGAAGATATTGAATTAAGTGATAAGGCAGATGAAGGACTTAATTCCTGGGAAAATTTTTCAAAGCAAATATTTGGATTTTTAGATACAATTCCAAATCATCTTAGAATACAGATTGATACAAAATTCTTTGAAGGATCAGGACCAAAAAACCAAGAAGCATTTGATAGTGGTATGGCTGAATTCAGCAATCAATTTCACGTAATTGCAATTCAAGAACCAAAAGTAGTAGAAGAATGGGGAAAAATCTATGAGAGTCCCGAAAATCAATTTTCAAATCTTCTTACTGGTGAAAATCAAAAAGTTGCACTTCAGAATTTTATTGAATCAGAATTACATCCAAGATTTGTATATTTTTCGGATTACAAAAAAATCTATGGCAATATCAATCTCAATGAATTCCAAAGAGAAGAAAGAGGAGAAAGAAAGGATTCAATTGAATTTGTTGAAGAATTTGATAAAGCAGAGACAGTAAGAAATCTCTTTTATCTAGCTGAATTAGATATGAATGAATCAGAAGAGGTAAAAGAATCGCCCTCAAAATGTATCAAGCTTCTCAATGCTGCAAGTAATAGACTAACAGGTAAACTCAATCCAGCATGGAAAGGGGATCCCATTCATGTAGATTTAAGATATAATCCTGGAAACATAATGAGTGTTGTAATTTCAGATGTTCACAAAGACGGTACAATTACAAACACAGGATTGTTAAATAGAAGAGCAGAAGGTTTTAAGTGGACATTTTCATTTATTGTAAACTTTGCAGCAGAAACACAAAGAGCGGAATTAAAAGAAGCAATATTGTTACTTGATGAGCCAGCAAGAAATCTACACCCTACACAACAGATGGGAATTTCAGATTTGTTAAAAAACTTGGCTGGATCAAACCAAGTTTTGTATGCAACACATTCACCATTTATGATCTTTGATTATACTCCAGGAAATTTGCTTGTGGTAGAATTAGATAAGAGAAAACATCTTAGTAGAATCTTTTATGATTATTGGAATGCAGATGACAAAACGTTAACACCAATTTTGTACGGTCTATCAAGAGGTCAAGTTGAATCTATGGTAGATAGAGAAATTGGAACGAATTCCAGACCAATAATTATTGTTGAAACAATGTCTGATGCAATGTATCTTAATGCATTTGACAAATTCTTACAGGATCCTAACATCTCAATGAATCCACTTAATGTTGTTGCAGCATACAACAAGAACTCAGTGTTGCCCTTGGCAATATTTTATAGAAATCATGGTTACAAGACATTTGTTTTATTAGATAATTCTGAAGAATCTAAGCAAATTTCTGCCCAACTTGTCTCAAATGAATTCTCACCAGTCCAGACCATCTTCTTTGAAAGAGAAGGCAAAAAACTAGAATCAATTGAGGATTATATCGTTCTTGACGACTATTTACACGTCGTAAATCAAACTTATGAGATTAAACTAAGACAGGAAGGATTTTCAAATCTCACTACAGAGGAAGTTGCTTCTCAAGAAAGTAAAGGAGTTTTAGGCAAATTAGAAAAAATTTGGAATGAACATAAAGAAGACGACTGGGGAGAGTTTGATAATGAGGAGATTACTAGATATATTTGTGAAAAAATTACACTAGAAGAAACTAGTTTCCTTTCAGATAAGACAAAAGACCAATTTAGATCATTATATCGACTAATTGCTGAACGAATCAGACAATATCAAAATACAGTAACAAAAACAGACCTAGACAAATTTCAAAAGGCCAAGCCTAAGGCTTAAGAAGATTGCTCATGAAAAATACTGAAATAAAAAATAGAAAAAGAAGAAAAATTCTTTAGGTTTAAGTGAGAGATGAATAGTCTGAATTTTATGAACAAATCCTCCACAAGAGGAGTTTTCCTTTCAATTGCATTATTACTTTCAATAGCATTAGTTACAATTCCAAGTTCTTATGCTGAAGAAGTTACTGTCAAAAGTTTTGCATTAGAAGAAACAACAATTTTAGAAGTTAGCAACGAATCAAATGAAGAAGTTAATACTTTTAGAATTTGGTTAGGAAGTGATTTTAGTTTGAAATCTTTTAAAACTGAAGAAGGGTGGTTAGGAGAAAAAACACCACAGGGGGTTATAGTTTTCACATCAACTGAAGCAATCAAACCTGGAGAATCTGTAAAGTTTGGAGTTAAAACAGACAAGGCAGAACCAGGAATTAATTGGAAAGCATTAGACAATGATAAACAAATGGATACTGGTAAAGTGTTACCAGGTGAATTACCCAAAGTAGTTGAAAATACTCCACCTGAACAAGTACAAACTTCAGAAAATCTTGGAAGTATGTCTGACAAATCTACATTTAGAATTGTGCCTGAAAAACCAAATGTTGGTTCATCAATTAGAGTTACAGGAGATCAATTTGGAACGTCTCAAGAATTTGACTTTTACATTGGTTCAAAAAAACTTGGTAGTTTTGAAACAGATGAAGACGGTCATTTTATGACTACAATGAAAATTCCTGATAACCAAGAAGCAGAAAGGGTAGATTTTATTGTAAAAGACAAAGCTGGTGAGGAAAAAAAGATCAGTCTTAGAATTGGAGAAATAGAAAGTAGAATACCAGAATCCAAAAACATCAAACTTACAATTAAAGGGCTTCCAGAAGTAGTTCATAGAGGAGGCTTTTTAGAAATTTTTGGAACGGGAGATCCGGATAGTGCAATTTCAGCAGATGTTATTGCTCCTAATGGAGAACTTGTCAATTCCGTTATAGCAGAAATAGATGCAAAAGGAGAATGGGAATTAGAACCAATCCTGGTTCCATTAGATAGAGAATTTGGAAAATATAAGGCTACGATCACTGATGGAAGAGAGACTATTGAAAAATTTTGGACAGTAGAGAGTGATAAAAAAATTATTTTGACACCATATAATTTGAAATTTGAAGCTGGAGAATTAATGAAATTTAATGGAACTGCCTTGCCAAACGTACCAATTGAAATTGTGTTAGAAGACCCTCTTGGAAAAGAAGTTGTTTCTGACATTATTCAGGTTGATGATTCTGGCTTTGTAGAATTTGAATATCAAACTGAACAAAGTACTGCAGAAGGAACATACACACTAATTGCAACACAAGCAAGTGATAAGGAGTTTATTTATGCAGGATTAGGACAACTACCCACAATACCAGTAAACTTGGAATTTGACAAATTGAGTTATGATGCAGGCGAAGAAGCAATTATTACTCTATCAGGAAAAGGTTCAGAAATCATTAGTTTGTTAATTGTTGATCCATCAGATAAACCAAAAGGAGATGCAGTTTCAATTACACTACAACCTGATGGAAGAGGAACATACATTCTTGATTTGGATGGATTTTCATCAGGAGTGTATTCTGCAGTTATTAGTAAAGGAAGTACTCAAAGTACAGAAATTTTTACAGTAGGCCTGCAAGTAGGTTCTGGTGAAATTGATATCAATACTACAAAAATTGAATATCTTCCAGGAGATTCAGTATTAATTTTGGGCGATACAGGTTCAAACGTTCTTCTAACTATGGTATTGATTGATCCAGATGGAAATGAAGTAAAGGTTAGAGAAACATTTTCAGATAAGAATGGAAAGATTTCAGAGGATTCATTTAGAATTCCTTCAGATGCAAAACCAGGCACTTGGACACTTAATGCAAAAAGCGGTTCAAACTTTGATAATGTCGAAATTATGGTTTTAGCTACTTTAGATGAAGGAATGATTGTATCAGTGACTGAAGGACAAGAAATCCCAGGATCTGGACAGACGATTAACATTTCTGTAGATGGAGCAGCACAAACAGTTCTAATTGAAATTATTGCAGAAGATGGTGAAATTATTGAAGAGTTAGAATTCCTTGCATCTTCACAAGGAGAGATTAATCAACCATGGATTGTTCCAGTGGATACCGAACCAGGAATGTATACAATTAGAGTTTCTGATGCATTTAATACAGCAGAAACTACTTACGAAATTCAGTAATTTCAAACAATTTTATTTTACTACAAAACTTCTGTTTTCGTGAACCTTAAAGACAAAATAGCCGAGTATCCAAATTTTCCAAAAAAAGGAATATTGTTTAGAGACTTTAGTCCAATTTTGAAAGATCCATCGCATTTATCTTTAATTGTAGATGAATTTTCAAAACATTTTCATCCAAAAGATATAGATCTATTTGCTGGAATTGAATCAAGAGGCTTTATTCTTGCTACTGTTTTAGCCTCAAGATACAACAAAGGTATAATGATGATACGAAAAGCAGGAAAACTTCCTGGAAAAACTGTAAAATTATCCTATACAATAGAGTATGGTAAGGATACAATAGAGGTTCAAAAAGACATTATCAAAGAAGGACAAAAAATACTCATTTGTGATGATTTGTTAGCGACAGGAGGAACCGCCAAGGCATCTGCAAAATTAATTGAAAAAGTTGGAGGAAAAATTGTAGGATTTGCATTTCTAATTGAATTAACAGAATTGAATGGAATTAAAGGAATAAGCAAATACAACTGTAAATCATTGGTGAGATATTAATGGAGAAAGATGTAGAGATTGGAATTTTTGGTGGAACTGGAATTTATGATTCTGGTTTGTTAGAAAATGCTCAAGAAATCGATGTTGACACTCCATATGGAAAACCATCAGACACTATAACAGTTGGAGTGTTCAATGGAAGAAAGATTGCATTTCTTCCAAGACATGGAAAAAAACACACCATACCACCACATATGATAAATTTTAAAGCAAATATTTGGGCATTCAAAGAATTAGGAGTTACAAGAATAATTGCTCCATCAGCAGTTGGAAGTCTCAAAGAAGAGTTTGAGCCGGGACACTTTGCATTACCATTTCAATTTTTAGATTTTACAAAATCAAGAGATGGTTCATTTTCAGAAGATGGCAGAGTTATTCACATTTCAGTAGCAGATCCTTTTTGTCCAGAATTACAATCATTAATTCTCGAGGTTACTGACAAGGAAGATTTGACAATGCATAAGGATTGCACATATGTATGCATAGAAGGTCCTCGATTCTCAACAAAAGAAGAATCAAAATTCTTTAGAACAACTGGTGCAGACATTATTGGAATGACATTGGTTCCAGAATGTCAGTTGGCAAGAGAAGCTCAGATATGTTATGCTTCGATATCAACAGTTACAGACTATGACGTATGGGCTGAAAAACCTGTAACTGCAAAAGAAGTTTTAGAAACATTATCAAAAAATGTAGAGAAAACAAAAAAAGTATTAACAGAATTAATTGATAAAATTCCAAAAACACGAAATTGTTCTTGTGCTAAGGCATTAGAGGAAGCAGAATTTTAATCATCAATAAAGGATTCTTTTTTCAATCCTTCTGGAAGCGTTAAATCTCCTTTAAGTAGATTGTTTTGTAGTAGCATAATCACTTCCTCAACATCATATCCTAATTTTTCTAATTCTTTTTCAGTGGTTTTTGAAATCTTTGCTCCAACATTTTGACCACCTATTCTGCCAAATGCAATCGCAGTGAATCGAAATTCATGTCCATCCAACGTAAAATTTCCGGTAATCTTTGCAGCCATCTGACTACCATGAATATTATTGATGTGAACTTTAAGATCCATTTTAGAAATTAAATTTCAACTGCTTTGTTGATATTATCGTCAATTAAAAAGCTCCAATGTTTATCGTCTTCAACTTTAAAATCGTTAACTTTGAGTGGAATTATTTGTTCATCTAAGCATTCGTGTTTGATTTCACCACTTTCTTTTAGTTTAACCAATTTCCACTTGTATTTTCCTTGTTGCAATTTACATACAGTAACTCCCCACTTTGCATCAGGATCAATTTTTGGCATTCCAACTAGATCAGCTAATTCTTCAATTCCAAGCTGTTTTTCTTCACAGAATCGTTTCTTACAAACACCACATCTCCAAACATCAACAGAACCAATTGTTCTTTCATCTATGTTGATATTTACTACACCAAAATAGACAGGTTGATGTTTACAAGTCTCTGTATCTATACTCAATGCTGTTCACCAATCATTAGTATTATTTAGTTCTTGCATCATCAAAGGGTTTTTCCAAAATTACTCCTATATTATCAACAATTTTGTTTCGTTTAAATTCAATATTTTCTCGCTCACATATCTTTCTATACATATTAACAGCAGTGAATCGTGGATGCATTGCTTCAAATTCAGTTTCAGAAAAATCTATGAAACCACCAAGAAATACTAGTTCTTTTGCTGCTTTTTTAGCATCGTCAGAAGAGATCTTTAATTTTTCTGCAATAGTGGATGACGACATTTTTCCATAACATGTAACAAGCAAATACACTTTTGCTTGAAGTGGATCTAGTTTGATTTCAGAAACCAAGTCTTTTTCAAGTTTTTCAGAATCAGTCATTTACGTTCAGCTCGGCTCTTTGAAATGGTGTTAAAAACTAAATATACTTTATATTTGGTAGACACGAATTTTTACTGTTTGGCGAGTTATAAAGGAGCATATTCAAATGAACAATCACTGAATTTTGTTATTCCAATTATTGTAATTCTATTTTTAGGAATAATCTATATCATGACCCAAAGAGCAGATTCTGGTTTTGTTAGTTTCTTCCTAATAGGAGCTGCTACATTGACAATGTTCTATTGGGTTAGAGTTTTGAAAAAGATGGCAAAAAACCAAAAGCCACTTTACACTCAAGCAAGAGAGCAAGAATCAAAGAATTGGGTATACGATTTGATTAAAGGGGAAGGAGAGTTTGTTTTTGTTGCAGAAGTTCCAGGTCCTGAAGACAAAATTGCAGTCAGATTAATTGATGGAGTTTTATACATACGAGGAACTGGAGGATTTTCAAAGGAAGTTCCAATTGAAGGTGCAAATGACATGCAAATATTTGATTTCAAATATAGAAATGGTGTCTTGACACTAAGAATAAAATAATTACAGACTTTTTGCTAGTTCTAATTTTTGTGGTAGGTATTTGTCAGTAATGTTTGTAAGACCATATTTTGCAAAAGCCTCCAGTTCTGCTTTTCTTTTTAATCGCAAAAATACTTCTAGTTCTTTTTTCCAAATTCCTGATTCATATCTAGGATCTTTTTGAAGATCATAACATCTCTTAATGTCGGATTCTGTCATTGGGATTGTTGGAAGTTTGTATTTTTCAATGTCAGTTGCCCAAACTCCAACCCATTTTGCATCAGGAACTGTCAATTCTCTAAGATGTGCTGCATTTGCTGAACCAGATTTGATTACCATAGCAATATGTTCTCCATACACATCACCATCAGTAAGTATAATGACTGGAAGACTCATTTCATCATGTAATCGTTTTAGTAGAGTTCTAGTAGAACGTGGAGCTTGTCCACCTGTATTGATAATTATAGATTTGAATTTTTTATCAATTTGTTCTTCAACGAATCTTGTGAAAAGACCACCCTTCTCAATAGCAATTACAATCTCAGCACTAGTATCAACTAATTCTGCAGTAGTCAAGCTAGGACCAATTGAATATCCATCAGGATGATTTGATAAATTCATTTTTTTGCCCTCATAACCAGGAATTGTATATTCTATATTCAAATCACCAAAAATTGAACTTCGTTCCTCAGGAAATATGTGAAAATCTTCTCTAGGTCTTGAAGTTACTGCTTCTAAATCTACAATGATATTATCTGATTCTGATTGATCCTCAAACTCTATAGCGAATGCTTGTGAGGAATAATAAACATCTCTTAATGTAGATGATTTTTTTTCTTGAGTTAATCTATTTGCAAAAAATGCAAGCCACATTAATTGTGTAAAGGAGCGTAATTGAGAAGAATTTTTGGCACTTCGTAGTGCAGATGAGTTTCCAAGAATGTATTGTCTTAGTTTTTTATCATAAACTATGTTACTTACAGATCTACTAGGAATAGAAAATTTTGGGAATTGACCATTATCCAGGTCTTCATAAATTTTTGCTCCATGACTCTTAAGTGATTCTAAAACACTCTTTTGTTTTTCTTTTGCTTTCTTACTAATTTCTTTTGATTTAGCTTTACTTGTTTTCAATTGGTTTTTCCTCCTTTGGAGTCTCAGTTTCTAGTGGTTTTTCTTCTTCGGCGGGTTTTGTAGATTCTTCTTGAGTTTGTAGTTCTAAAATTTGTTTAAAGTTAGGTTCTTTTTTCTTTCCTGCAAGTTCAGTACAAAATTGTGCAATCATTGGGATATATTTTGCATAAAGATTTGCTCGCTTTTTTGCCATTTCAGCTTGACCTCTTTTTGACATGTATGCGGCTAATTTTCGTGACAAAAATTGTAAGGCCAATCTTAGTTCTCGTTCTATTTCTTGCCTATCAGCAACATTTTCTTTTCCAGCAGTTTTGTACGGAATTCTTGTTGAGCAAATATGAGATACAATAATGAATGGAGGATCACCTTTTACTTTGTACCTACCCCAATCAGTATCATTTACAACTTTTAGAACTACATCACTGCCTTCATCATAAAGTAACGGGATTCTGTTAGCATATCTGTAAACATGTGGTCCACCAGATTTGATTTCGCCACCATATGCAATTCCCATTTCAATAATGAAGGGAAATCCAGAGTAGGCTGAAGGGGGGCGTTGAACGACTGCAGTAAAATCAGGATTGAAGAATTTCTTTATTCCTTTTTCTAGAGGGCTCTCACCTAGTGGAGCAAGACAACTAGAGTCTGGAGCCATAAAATCATCGAATTTTTGAAGAGAATCACTAAGATGGACTAATTCTTGATTTGTTAGAGTACCCATTCTT
Source organism: Candidatus Nitrosopumilus sp. (assembly GCA_965215075.1). Taxonomy (GTDB): domain Archaea; phylum Thermoproteota; class Nitrososphaeria; order Nitrososphaerales; family Nitrosopumilaceae; genus Nitrosopumilus. The sequence continues at coordinate 654,483 of OZ244033.1, read as the reverse complement.
TTTTCAGGTTTGAATCCTGCAAACTCTGCAAATTTTACTGCAGTCGTAGGACCTACACGTTGGAATCGTTTAGTTAGAAATGTTGTAAGGGGTTCACCTTGGACAGTATTTGTTAATTGTTTGTAGTATTGACTTTCAGGATCCATATCTACGGATTTTGATTGGGAATCGCCAAAATCCCAATAGAATAATTTTTTGTTAGGTACATCAATATCTTCAATTTTTATTTTGTTTAATTTTTCAAAATCTATTTTTAGAAAAGACATCAAAGCAACTACAACTCTAACTTGACGTGAAAGATTTTTCCATTTCTTTCTTGCCTTTTCCATTATTGCAGTAAAACTAAGATTCTTTTTTGATAATCCTAAATCTTTTCTTACTTTTTCAATCATTGAATCGTCAATAGTTGGAATTTCAAACTGAGACTCAACAATCATTCTTCGAATTCTTTCAACATCAATTCCATGAGGGTGAGGTCTAATTATTGTTGGAGGTGGAGGTATATCTTTTACAAATCTTGGATGACTAAATTTTTGTCCTTTAGGATCATCAAATGTTATTGATGCGTATGGTGTAATAAGAGAAGTTTCATAGACATAATCTCTAATTTTGTTTCCAGCTTTTGAATAATCTCCTTCTAGACAAATACTTACAGAAAGACCTTTTTTAGTAAATTCTTTTGTAGTGTGTTTTTGAATAACTGGTTTGTTTTTTTGAATATCAAGTAAAATTTCAAATTGATCTTGTGTTTGACCATCTGTACAACTTTTTACAATAACAGGTTTGTTTGTGGTAATTTGACCATACAAAATTGCCATTGTTGCGCCAAGTCCAAACATTCCTCTGGCTTGTTTTAATCCAAATTTAGAACCATAAAGTACAGTTCCAAATGCTAGAGGCACATGTTTTGCATCAACCCCAGGACCATTATCTTTTACAGTCAAGATATACTGTTTAGGGTCTAGTTTTTCAGGCTCAACTGCTTTGATTGTAAGGTGCACATCAGGCAGAATTCCTTTTTGATCACAGGCATCAAGTGCATTTTCAACAAACTCACGAACTGCGGTATAAAGAGAACGTGTAGGATTGCTAAATCCAGCTAAATCACGATTACTATAGAAAAACTCACTAGGAGAAATTTGATTAAATTTTTCTTTAATCGAAGACATCTTGATTTTCCCACAATTTCATTTTTTCTTGTTTTTCTTTTCTATTTGCAGCCTCTAGTTTATTGTATACTGCTCCATGCATACTACCATTAGAAATAGAAGATATTGCATCAACTGCTAATCGTAATTTACTTGCATCACCAATAATTGAAACAGTTTTGCCATAAACTGAGATATGAGTACCACTTAGATTTTCCATATTTCTTCTAGCTCTACCACCATCTCCAATAATTCTGCCTTTTATTCTTTCAATATTTGAATTAGATTTTCCGGTGAATTCTCTAAGATCTATTACATGCAATGTATTTTCGCCTTTTAACAGAGTCAAAGCATTTTCAGGTGAAAAACCTCTACCAATTGCTGTAACAATTTCCATTGCTTTGAATGGTTGAATCTGTTCTACATCACCCTTGGATGTGATCAAAACTTCACCTGTTTCACCATTAATGTTCAATGATACATGACAGAATTTTTCAATTTTTAATTTCACATTGCCTGATTTCCCAATTAAAACTGCAATTCTATCATTTGGGATTCGAATTAATTTCTCAAAACTCATTTTACAATATCCTCAAATATAGTGTCTGGATCTTCAACAGAAATTCCTCTTTTATTGAAGAATTTTGTTATGTTATTAATATCTCTTTTAAGAAACTCTTGGGAATTTGGATGTCTAAGATCAACGGCAGAACCAAGATCAAAAACTATCAAACCATTTTCAGTTTTGAAAATGTTATATTCTGAAAAATCACCATGAACCAATTTTGCCTTATCATAAAGATCTTTTATTATGGAAATTGCTTGTTTGTAATCACTTGAATCTACTTCTGATTCTAAAAGAGAGTTAACAGGAGTGCCATTTTGACCTACAAAATCCATAGCAAGCACGTTATTTGTCACATGTAGAGGTTTTGGGACAGGAATTCCAGCATCATAGCACTGAGATAAATTACGAAATTCCTTTTTTGCCCAAAGATATACAAGATTTTTTGTACCTTTTTTCACATTTGAAAATCGAGGATCACCTAGAATATAAGGTTCACGTTTCTTAAAATTTGAAGTACTTACCAAGTAAATTTTCAAAGCAACACTATTTTCACTTTCATCAACTCCCCAAAAGAGTACTGATTCTTTTCCAGCACTTACAGCCCCGTTAACATATGCGATAATATGATTGGTTATCATTTTGTAAAGAGTCATTACAGTTGGTTTATCTAAAACTTCATTAACAACTTTTCCTTTTTTGAAACCATCTTCTAGTTGTTTACGTTTTGATTTAGAAATTAGTTTTTTATTTATTTTTGATTCTAATTTTCTACTAAGTTCATCAGACATGTCTACATTTTAAAAATAATAAGAAAAGGGACATCGGAGATTGTTTTAATTCCATTTTCAGAACCAATACCAAGTTCAAGAGATAGAGAGATTGTTTCTTTTCCAACCATGTTAATTATTGAAGAACTTTTCAAAAGGGTTTTTGCTTCTTCTTTTTCAACTAATTTTTCTCCATAGTAACTTTCACTTATATGCATGTTTAATTCGTCTTGAATAATTTTTTTTCCTAATAGTTCTGCATCACAAATGTTTAACATCATATTTTTTTGATAATCTGTAACTCTAACTGAAAACTGCATTATGCATATTTACCTTTTAGAGTTGATTTGGCACCACATGCTTCACAAATTAAAAATGAGATACGATTTTCTTTGTGAATTTTAGTATCAGGACTTTTACATGTAGGGCATTCAAGATAATCTTTTACATAAATTTGGAATAATCTGATAAAATCATCAGGAGCACGTTTTCCAATAAACATGGCCTTATCACCTAAGCGTTCAGATGGAACTGCGAATTCTTTTGAAAGGTATTGAAGAACTTTGTCAGGATCTCTTCGTAGAACTTTGGGAAATTCTGAAAAATTACGCAAGAAAGTCTTTTGGCCTTCCCACATTACATCTACTACAGGAAGTTCAAACCTGGCGGTAGATTCTTTGTCAGTATCACCTAGTTTATCCTGAATACGTTTGAGTAGATTTTCATATTCTGCTTTGGTCACAAAAAATAGTATGTAGCAGACCCTATATGGGTTTTGAAAAAGAGAAATCGTGTGGACTTTTGTTAAAGATTCCTACATCTTTCCTATACGGAAAACATTAGTTCCACATTTTGGACATGTGCCTTTTACGGCTGGACGTCCGTTCTTTAGTTTAGTTTCTTTGGGATCTTTGATTTCCCTTTTAGCTCTGCATTTTACGCAATATGCTTCAACCATTCTAAAATTTGTCAAACTTGGTGGTATTTAGGAAGAGCCTGTGAAAATTATTTAACTATAGGCTAGATGTACGTAAATTTTTTCAGGCGTCAAAAATTGAAAATTTAGAAAAATTTCAACGAATGTAAGTAATTTTCAAAAAATAATGCTCAGGAGTATACAATTAGAGATTTTTCCCAACATATGTTTAGTTAATCACAATTTCCTGAGAGATTATCAGTTATAAACTCCCTTATGATTAAATCATAAAATGGCTTCAAAAAAAGGAATTGCAATTACTACCATAATTCTAGCTGCAATTACTGGAGCAAGTTTTCTATTATGGTTTGTTCCTCAAGATTATGAAACAACTTTTGTGGTTTCAGATTATGGAAATTATCTTGATGGAGAAAAAAATATTCAAGAAGTTTTATGGGAATCAATCAATTTTGAATATCAAAATCTTCGTAATGGGGAAATTTCTCCAGAAGATTATATTGTTGTAATTGATGTTACATCATCACAAGTAACTGCTCAAATAAGTGAATTTGTTAAATCAAAACCACCAGAAGAATGGCAGGATAGCTACATCAGCTACATGGAAGCAATGAAAAAATTCAATGATTATATCGGTGAAACCAAAGTTTTAGCAAATATGATTGAAAGTGGTAGTTCAGAAGAAAAAATGTCTGAAACCATACAAAAAATTGAATCATTGAAATCAGAGGCTATGGAACTTGTGAAAATCTCTGATGAATCAAGACCTGGCTAGCCTCGAAACCGAATTTTACTAATTACAATCGTTGGAAATCGTTAAAAAGCAATTTTGTGATAAATATTAGAATGTCTCAAAGGTCTGATAAGGTAGAAAAAGACGTCAATGCATCTACTGCCAACAAATTATTGGTAATTTGTGTAGATAGAGATAATGATGTAGGTGAGAAAGCAGGTATAGCCACGCCAGTCATGGGGAGAGATGCATGTATTGAAGCAGCCCAAAGATTGGCTTTAGAAGACCCAGAAGATGCAGATTCAAATTCAATTTTTTCAGCAATCAAAACCTATGAAGACTTGATCAGCAAGGGATACGAAGTTGAAGTAGTGACAATTGCGGGAGTTAAAGATAGAGGAGTACATGCTGATGAAAAAATTCTTGTTGAAACTAGAAAAGTATTAGAAAAATTCTCTGCAAATGGTGCAGTTATTGTTTCAGACGGAGAAGACGATGAAAGTGTAATTCCTGTAATTCAAAATGTCCTACCAGTTGTGTCTGTACAACGTGTAGTAATGAAAGTTAGTAGAAGCGTAGAATATTCCTATGCAGTTTTTGGAAAATATCTAAAGATGATTGCATATGATTCGAGATATTCAAAATTCTTCTTAGGTGTACCAGGAATGCTTTTGTTAATTGGAGGAGTTGCAAGTGTGTTTAATCTAACAACAGAAATTTTTGCTATTTTAGTCAGTATTTTAGGTGGAGCATTTTTGATTAGAGCATTTGATGTTGATAGAATGTGGTCAAGTTGGTCAAAACCAACGCCGATGGGTTTTATCAGAATGTTTACCATGGTAACAGGAATATTGTTAATTCTATCATCAGTACCAGCTGGAATTAGTGCTGTTGATGCAACATTAATTGAAGCTGAAACAGAATTTGTTGCAAAGATAACTGATCAAGTAATAATTGGTCAATTTGTTGCAGGTGCATTACCAATTTTATGGATTGGCATGGGTGCAATATTTACTGGAACTTTGTTAAGTAATTGGATAGGTGGAATTCCAAGACAAATTAGCGATATACTAAGAATCGTTGTACTGATAGCACTTTACCCAACAATTTTCCAGTTTACCAACATTATGATTAATGATGAAAGCTCGTTTACTTTGATTCCACCACTTCTAGGAGGATTAGCCGCAACTCTAGTTTCTGCAACAATTCTCTTCAAGAGATATAGAAAACAGAAAAACCAAGAAATGGTTTCAGATTAGAGCATTTAAGCACAATCTACAAGTAAAATTCTGAAAACACTGATATCTTTAGCACGGTATTAGTTATCAAAAGGTTTCAAAAGATGAGTAAAGTAAAAGATGCTATATTCCAATTATCAGGACTTTACAAAATTTATGGTAAGAGGCTAGAGAGTGAAATTCGTAATGGAGATATTCCAAATCATGTTGCGCTCATCTTAGATGGAAATAGAAGATGGGCAAAAAGGCATCTAACAATGCCAAAAGAGGGTCATTGGAAGGGAGCCGATTCAGTTGAAAATCTTCTTGATTGGTGTGAAGAATTCGATATCAAGATCATCACACTATACGCACTTTCTGCAGAGAATTTGGACAGAAATGATGAGGAATTAGAATATCTCTATGAATTGATTCACATGAGACTAAAAAAATTATACAATGATCCTAGAATTCATAAAAACAAAATGAGAGTTAAAGCGATTGGAAGAATTGAGTTACTACCTGATTCCATTAAAGAGGTTTTAAAGCGATTAGATGATGCGACAAAAGATTACAACAATCATTTTCTAAATATTGCATTAGCATATGGAGGTCAGTACGAATTAGTGGATGCTGTTAAAAAAATTGGAGAAAAGATCAAAGACGGTTCTCTTAATGTAAATGAAATTAACAAGAAAGAGATAGAATCAAATCTGTACACATCACATTTACCACAATCATCCCCAGATATGATTTTGAGAACTTCGGGAGAAAAAAGATTAAGTGGATTTCTAATGTGGCAAAGTGCATATAGTGAATTAGTATTCATGGATATCTTTTGGCCAGAGTTTAGAAAAATAGATTTAATGCGAGCGATTAGAACTTTTCAAGAAAGAAAAAGGAGATTAGGAAAATGATAGAAGAAACTTCTGCAGGGGTAGTATTATTTAGAAAAGAGGATTCAAAAATTTTATTTTTACTTTTACATTATCCTTCAGGTAATTGGGATTTTGTTAAAGGAAAAATGGAAAAAGGTGAATCAACTCATGAAACTGCAATAAGAGAAGCAAAAGAAGAAACAGGTATAACAGACATTACATTTTTAGAAAATTTTGAAGAATGGATTGAATATAATTTTCAGTATCAAGGAGAGTTAGTTCATAAAAAAGTAGTATTCTTTTTGGCTGAAACAAAGACTAAAGATGTAAAAATCTCACATGAACATCTTGATTATACATGGATGGATTATAACACATCGATGGAAAAAACAACATTTGATAATGCAAAAACTGTGTTAACTAGAGCTCAGACGTTACTTTCCAAAACTTTGTAGTTGTAATTCTTTTGCTACATTGACTGGATTTTTAGCATTAAGAATAGTTCTGCCAACTATCAGATAATTAGTTCCGGCAGAAATAACTTCATTGGCTTTTCCTCCTTGAGTACCAACTCCAGGAGAGAAGATGCTCAATTTTTTGCCTGCTTTTTTAGAACAAAATTGTATAATTTTTGGAAAGGTTGCACCTACCACAATTCCATCAACTTTGGAGGTTAGTGCCCAATTCAAAAATAGTTGGTAGAGTTGTTGCTTCTTTCCCATTTTGACCTCCATATCGTAAGATAATTTTGCTTCAGGTGCGCTCATATGACATAAGGTGATTACGCCTTTCCCATTTTTGTGAGCGGATTTTACAAGATTTTTCAAACTATCAAGACCCATTATGGGATTTGCAATAACCGCGTCAAATCCTAAATCCCACAAATGTTCTGATGTAATTTTATTAGTATTTCCAATATCATTTAGTTTGATATCAGCAATTGTTTGTAGACCATATTTATGAGCAGTTTTGTTGATTTTGATAATTTCTTTAGATCCAAGTGGAAGAAGAAGATGAAAATTTAGTTTAATTCCACATAGATATGGATGTAATTGCTGTATATTTTTGATGGTTTTTTTCTCTAAATTTTTTACAGAAAGAACGTAGTCATTGGCAAGAATTACTTTTCCATTAGTTTTTGAGATCTGTGAAAGTCTAGTTTTGAAGGTGACCATAATCAACTAATGGATGAGTGTCTTTTAATTTTATTATTTTGATATAAGAATAGCCATGTTCTGAGGGATTTGCAACAAAAGTAGGATCAGATCCATTAGTTGGAGAGAATTTCAAAAAAGGCATGTTTGGTTCAGTACCTAAAACTACATGACAAAAGTAGGATGTACCTTCTTCATTAAAATTCATGAAAACCCCAAGAAGCCATTTGTCGTTATGTGGAAATAGAAATAGTGGGAAAGGAATTTCTTCAAAACCCCAAGTTAATTTTGCAAGACTTGACATATCCTCTAACTCAATTGGTTGATATCTATCAAGAGTTCCGTTACCAGGCTTCAAAGTTTTTGGAAGAGATTTTATTCGAACAATTGGAGAATAAAGTTTGCTGCTATCAGAAGTAGAATCTACAATTTCGGATTCTTCTTTTCCACCTTTAAGTCCATAACAAAGATAATGTCCATTATGTTCTAAAGGAGTATAATACACAATTGGTTTTTCTTTTAGAATATCCATTTGTACTGACAGAATTTTTTGTCCATCATGATCATGTAAAAATGACACACGTGGTGCACGCTCAAGTGCACAAACGAGCCTAGAGAATTCTAAAGTAGAATTGACTTGTATGTAACGAGGTAATTTATCATTAGAAGAGTTTGTTGATTTGTCCACTAGGATTTTCAGTATTGTATCAAATTAAACTTATCCAAAACTTGTGAGCCTAGTTTCTTCTATCTATTACATCATTGACAGCTGGACCAGTTCCAATAATTGTTACAGGCGTGTTTAATTCATCTTCAATTTTTTTTACGAAAGCTTTTGCATCATCAGACAAATCATCAAATGAGTTTTTGCCTGCGCAGTCTGGAAAAACAACATCAAGTTTTGTTATTGAGATTTGTGTTGCGCCATTAAGCATGAGTGCACGCCTAGCTAAATCAAAATCAAAATCAGCTGCACGCCTCTGACGTCCAGTTACAGTTCCAAATTCAGACCAACCTTTCTTTTCAGCCTCTTCTAAAGATAATTCATTTGCAAGTGGTCCTGTGCCTACACGCGTAACATATGATTTGAAAACAACAATTACTTCATCGACTTTTGTTGGTCCTAGACCAACATCAGCACAAATTCCAGAAGCAGTAACATCTTTTGAAGTCACAAATGGGTAAGTTCCATGCCATAATGATAGAAAAGTTCCTTGTGTACCTTCAACAAGCACATTTTCATTTGCAGATAATGCAGAATTAATCTCCTCAGGCACATCTACAATCAAAGAAGATAACGCGTCAAAGTCTTTTGCTAATTTTAAAACACGCATAGCTCTATCAGCATTTGCAGGACCAGTTCCAGAACCAGTGCTTCCAATTTTCTCTTTTAATTCGCCTTTAGAATCTCTGTTCAAATGAGATTCTTCGATTATTCCACAATGTTTGTCAATAAATGAACGTCCAGCAGCTCCAAAATCTTCAATCTCTTTTTTTAGTACATCGGGATTGATAACGACTCCAGGACCAATCATAACTTTAGTATCATTGTTTAGGAATCCACTTGGAAGCATTCTTACTTTGTAAATTTTTTCTCCATCTCTAATTGTGTGACCTGCGTTTGGACCAGCACCTCCACGAACTATGATTTTTGGATTATCTTTAATTGCTAAGTATGAGATAATTTTTCCTTTACCTTCATCTCCAAAAAATCCTCCAACAACTACTGTAGAAGTCATGTTGTGAAACTGATATTTCGTTTATTTAAGCTAAAGTGTTTGGACATGATTTTATATCCAACATCAATTCTGTTAGATCGATGGTTGAACAAAATTTTGCTGGAAATATCATTGTAAATTTAGCCAATCTTCCAGATTTTTTGAGAACCCCAATTTTGAAAAAAAGAATGGTTGAATTTTTTTCAATGTCTGAACCTGAAAAAAAAGAAGTAATTAACAATGCTTTAGAGGCAGGATCCACAATTCCATTTTCAAATTTTTCAAAACTTTTTCAAACATGGTTGAAAATTTTGGCAACTCTTTCAGAAGAACAAAGAGAGGGATTGTTTTCAGCCTATATCACAGAATTGTCACAATCTCCTCAGAAATTAATTACATTCAATCTAGATGGAATTCTTGAGATATTTTTGACGTTAGCTAATAATGAAAGAGAGATTCTTGCAAATACAATTAAAAAAATCATCAGTAATTTGGATGATGAGAGAAAAAGAAAGATTTTGTTAGTTATACCAGATAACGCTAAAGTTCACCTAAAGTTTTAACACCTGGGGGAGGCTCATCAGGACTTCGATTATCTTCGTTTGAATAATCAATAACTTCTCCCTCAGGAGACATAACACCAACAAAGATTTTCTCATGCTTTTTTAACAATTTCCTATGATCTGGCATGGACATATCCAGTCTCATTTCATTCATTACCATTACACGGTATTCCTTCCATTCATTCCAACAATTGTTACAGGCAGGGTATTTTGCTGCAACAATATCTAATTCTTCATTATCTGGGATTGAATTCTTACATTTAGTACAAGTACGACTCATGAAGTTTATCAAGAATAAACTACTTTTATCTTTTTTTGAATGTAAAGTAATAATAGTTAACAAAGGCAAAATTTCTCATGAAGATCAAATGCCCAAAATGCAAAGAGGATGCAGAGTTGGCAATGGATTTTTCTATCGTGAAATGTGGCTCATGTGATTTAGAGATGAGTTATGGAGAATACGTAAAATTTGTGGCGCATAATGAATCCAAATATTCTGATATTCTTGGAGATTATGCAGGAAACACAGAAGGTCAATCTTCAGGTTCATTGGATGAATGGGATTAACAACATGGTAAAATCATTCATCAGATTAAAATAATTAGTTTAAGAAGTTTCTAAACATCATTGGAATTTTTATTAGAAAATATTTTGAATTTGGTTGGATTTTTGGTAGGACTTGCCATAGGCATAATGTCAATCATTGGATTTAGAAACACAGGAAGTCCAACATTGTTTAGATTAACAATTGCATTTTTTTCAATAAGCATGGGATTTTTTGTTATATGGGCAGGTTACATGGCGGAAGACTTTGGAATAAAATCAGGAAACATAGAGAGATGGGTTCAAACTTTGGGAATTGCGATTCAAACAGTAGGATACTTTTTCATTGCATTTTCACATAGCATAAAATCATTTTTTCCAAAATCCAGATACTTTAGATCCGTTGGAATATTTCCATTGTTCCTAATTTCTTCTGTGCAGTTAGAACATATCTTCAGATCAGTTTCATTCATCTTGTTGGCATATGGAGCGATTGAAACAATGTTATCTTACTTTGAAAATAAAAACAAAGGTGCAATTTCAGTTGCTATTGGATTAGCACTCTTAGCATTAGGAGAATTTTTAGGATGGTATTCATTTGTTTTCCCAGAATCAATTCTTTACTCTGTATCAATGACAATCAAAATTGGAGGATTGATTGCATTGTTCATTCCAGTTAGTAAAGTTCCTCTAAGTAAGATAAAATTCGATGAAGGATTAAAATAATTTCATTTAGGCTCAAAATTTGAGCATAAAGAAGTTGTCAATTTCTTTTATCTTTTTGGTATATTGGAAAATATCATTGCCCTCTCATAGAAATTAGACCAATATTTGCTAGAGAGATGACAGAATACAGAACACATATGAAAATTATTGGGGACATCCTTGCAACGACTAGAGGTGATCTAAGAGATGAAGATGGGGCAACAATAACTTATCTAATTAGAAAAGCAAACATTTCTCATTCTAGAATTTCAAGAATTTTGAAAACATTAGTTTCTCAAGGACTTTTAGAACAAGTCGAATCACAAGGTTCAAACAAATATAGAATTAGTCAATCAGGTAGAGAATTCCTGCAAGCATATTACACATTTACAAATTTTGCAGATAATTTTGGACTAAGTATCTAGTCCTCAACTTCTTCAAATTCATCTAATTCATCATCAAAATCGTCTTCAAAATCTGTATCTCCATGGTCAGAAGGGTCAGACATACTTTAAAAATAGAATTTTGTTAGTGTTAAAAACTTATGCAAAAGAGAATGATAATTAAACAAAAAGAAACACAATGAGTGTTGAAAGTAAACTGTGATGAACAAGGAATTGAAAAAGCATTAGAAATTTTCAATCAAGGAGGAATTGTTGTTTTCCCAACAGATACTGTTTATGGAATAGGATGTGATCCTTACAATAAAGAGGCAGTAAGAAAAATTTTTGAAATAAAATCAAGAGGAATTTCAAAACAATTACCAGTGTTAGTGTATTCTAAAGAAATTGCAGAAAAGATTGTCACATTTGATGAGACATCTAAAAGAATTGTGGAAAAATTTTGGCCAGGTGCACTAACTATAATTTTAAAATTAACAGATGAAAAACTAAAAGAATCATTAAATTTAAACGAGAAAATTGCAATCAGAGTTCCAGATCATAAATGTACTTTAGAGTTATTGAAAAAATGTAATTTTTTGGTAGGAACAAGTGCAAACATTTCAGGACAGCGTTCATTTACAGATCCAGATGAATGTTTCAAAAATATACAAAATTTTGATATTTTTGTAGATGGAGGAATAATTTCTAGTAAATCAGAATCAACAATAATTGAAATCAATGATGGGGAAATAGACATACTTAGAGAAGGACGAATCAGTAAAGAGGAGATATTATCATCATGAATTTGATCATCACTTGTGCAAGACATCTTGAATCTGAAACCGAAGAAGAAATTCGGGACATTTTAGAAGAATTTGGAGATTCTGATCCAAAAATCAACATCACAAGTATGTCAGGCATTCTAACTGCAGAAACAAGCCTTGAACCAATACAAGTTGTAAGAAAAATGAAAGATATGCTTCTAGATGAACCTTGGAGCATCAGATATTGCCTTAGAGTGATTCCTATTCAGAAAGTCATTGAAAGTAAAATGGAAGATATAGAAAAAATCACAACATTTGTTTCAGAACAGATTTCTGAAGATGAAACTTATAGAATTTCAATTGAAAAAAGAAATTCAGAATTATCAAGTAAAGACATTATTACAAAAATTGCAAATAAGATAAAAAACAAAGTATCACTTGAATTTCCAGATAAAACTGTCTTAATTGAGATTTTAGGCAATAAAACCGGAATTTCTGTAATAAAAAACTCAGATATTCTAAGTACAGAAAAAACTAAGCGCAGTATATCAGAGTAAAATTGCAGCTTTTTCTATCAAAATATCTTCAATAGGATTCTTTGAGTAAACTGAATCAATTTGTTTTTTTGTAATCTTAAAGTGTTTCTTTAGAAATGATTCATTATTTTTTGTGAACAAGCTTACTGATAATGGCAGTAATTCATTGTATAATGAATTCAATGAAATTTTGTTTCCTATTGCGATTAAAATAAAATTAGTTTTTGGTTTTATTCCAGCATTTTTAATAGCTTCAGATATCTGTCTAGTAATTGCAAAACGCATTAAGATGTCAGTTTCAAGCCTATTAGAAAGTAAGACATTATTTTTTTGAGATTCTAAAGACAAGGATAAAATTTTTTTTAGATGATAATTATTTAAAATAAAATCACTTGAGACAGCTTGAAGTTGTATTTTAGGATATTTTTTTCTTAATTTATCTAGAAATTTGACATCAATTGTCTTTTGACCTTTAATTTCAATAATTTGAATTTGTTTTTTTAATACTTGAAAAGTTAGTTTTTTAGTTGAACCACCATGAATTACAGGAATAATACTTACAAGATCATTATTTTTTATTTTTGTGTCTTTTCCCTCTATTGCAGAAGAATCAACTCCATTTACTGCAATTAAGATATTTTCAGTATCTAATTCAGGCGTATCTGTAGGCTTTTTCTCTAGCAATAAATCTAAAAGTTTCTGAATTGTTATATCAGATTCGTTAATCTCTAATTTTTCAGTTGAAAAGGATTTTTTTGCTCCACCAACAAGTTTTACAGTAATCATTTGAATCTAATTCAAAATTACAAAATTAATGTTTTATTTATTCTTCAGTTTTTTCTTCAGTAGTTTCAGTTGTTTCAACAGGAATCGTTTCTACAGTTTCAACTGGAGTTTCTTCAGATGCAGTTGATTCAGGAATTTCTGCTTGAATTTCTTCTACTATTTCTTCTGGTTCAGAAGATGCTGCTTGTGCTTGTTTTGCCTTTTCGTTACGAATTTCTTTTTTGATAAATTTAGTGATATAACCTGCAATTTCGTTTTTTAGACCTTTAGAACGAATGATGGAGAGTTGATCTAAGATTTTTTTATTGTCTGCAAAGTCTTTACCAAACTTTGACTTGTGCTCATTAAGAACCTCGTATGAGAGTCGTTTTATTCTATCCACTGCTCGTTTAAAGAATTGGGGTATTTTATACCTATATTCCAAGAAAGGAGTTTGAATTTTGTTCCAGCATGAATACTGTATCATCAAATGTTTTACCTAGAACTTTTGAAGCACGGAAAATTACGCTAGGAATAAAGGTAATTTGTCCTGATTTCATTTCAAAACATCTAGAGAATCTTACAGGACCATCTGTTTCAACTAGAATTTTTGATTCATCAGTTTTTGATAGCAAAGTTTGTTTATCATTTGCATATATCATTACAGGTCCAAAGGATACAAAAAATCCCATATCCATAGCCTTTTGAAGTTGTTTTTTACTACCATCAAACCAGTGAAATAAAGCGTGTTTAGTATTATACGAAGTCATGATTTCAAAAATGTCATCAAGACTTTTTCTTGAATGGATAGAGACTGGTTTGGAGAATTTTTCTGCTAATGATAATAATGTTTCAAACACATGTGTTTGTCTTTTGGTGTCTTTGTCATTATTTACGTAAGTAGGATCCAATCCTATTTCTCCTATTCCAGAAAGATTTTGATGATTTTCTTCTATCAAATATACCATTTTTTCAAGTACATCATTTGCACATTCAGGATGTATTCCAATAAAAGGTAAAACAAGATTATTTTGTTTTGCTAGTTGTAAAGTCTGTAAAGAATTTTCATTATCCATAGAAACACAACAAGCTTTGATTTTCAAAACTTCCATTTCTTTTAAGATGAATTTCATATCAGGAGAATATGCTGGATCAGACAAGTGTATATGAGAATCAAAATACCAAGTCATTTCTTTATCAATTCTTAAAATAGTCTGTATAAATCGATTCCTTAGTGATATTTTTTCACTCATTATCTTTTTTCACAAAAAATTAAAAGAAAATTCATGAAATCATCAGAGTTAGGACTATCTGCTATGTGTAGAATTTTGAAAAAGGCAGGAGCCGAACGAGTTAGCGATGAATCAGCAGATGAATTAAGAAGAATAATTGAAGAATTAGCTAACAGCATTGCAAAGAGTGCAGTAGATATGGCTTCTCATGCAGGAAGAAAAACTGTAAAAGGAGAAGATGTGAAGTTGGCTTCAAAACCATTTAACAAATTCTAATCTAAAGAGTTTAATTGTTGATTTTGTGTTTTTCAAAACGGTGCTCTGGCAGAACGGTTATGCGTGGGCCTGCAAAGCCTATACAAGGGGGTTCGACTCCCTCGGGCACCTTTATTCAACAATAACTTGTCCTTCCATCCAAGGATGAAGAGTACAAAAATAATCATAGGTTCCTGCTTCATCAAAAGTTAGAGTATAGGATTTAAACGGATCCATATATCCACTATCAAAAAGATCAGTTGGTGCATCATAGAAACCTGAAGTAACACTATGAAATGCAGAGTCTTCGTTTACCCAAGTGACTTGTTCGCCTTTTTCAATTACAATTCTTGATGGAATGTAACATCTATTTTCTTCCTCACAACCAGGACGAGAAACTTTTGTTGGCATTATAACATCACCTTCGGTAGAAGATTCAACCTCAAAAAATTCTTCAACTTGTTCTGAGGAAAATTCTTCACTGGGTTCAGGTTCTGGTGAATCTTCATTAAAACTTGAAACAACTGCTCCTAGAGATGCTAATACAACTACAGCAATTATGCCAGAGACAATTATTTTTTTTATCATCACATTCACCTAGAACTAAGTTATTACATAATACCTAGAGCATAAAATTAAGGTATTTGTTGTTTTTTGGTATAGTTCTCTAGATTTTTAGGAGATCGGAATAAATTCTCAAGGCAACTCCGCATACCTTCTCTTGTACCCTGAAAACTTGCAATACTCATAGTCAGGGAACGGGGGTCGGGTATTCGCGCTTGCAGTATGTCTTCATTGGATACTTACCATGTCATCCTATTATCAATATCTGCAATTGCATCATTAATGTTAAGATGAATCAGTACCTCTTCTCCTCTTTTATCATGATAATTATATGATACAACACAATTTCTAGATTCTCTTTATGTTGTTTACTGCTAGCAACCTCTGCCTTGTTATGGTCCCTTTTGGTTTTGTCCTTAACACATAGTTACAACACGGACAGTACTTGCCATCCCACCATACAAAGATCTCACAGTTTGAGCATCTCTTCTGGCCTGCAGAGTAACGTCCGCTATTTTGTGGCTTTTGTGCCTTGTATCTATGGCAGATTCCCTTGCATACCATTTATGGAATGATATCTAGAATTAGAGGTTATGAATGTTAAAAAGAAAAATTGTTTAATTATGACTCTAGATCGTCTACGGCTAACCCTTCTTTTGGTTTGGATTTTGTGGTGTTTCCTATCTTTGTTCCAGAATGAACCATGTATGAGCTTATGCTCTCATCACATCCATATAATTTCAAAATTCTTTTCTTCTTTGATTCATCCATATTACAGATATCTCAACATCTCTTACACATCTATATGAATTAAACATTATCTAAAGAAAAAAAACAGTATCAGTACGATAGCCCAAAATACATCCAAAAGAAACCATGATGTATTTCAGTATTTGAGACAAATCGAGGTATTATAAAAGATGAGGAGATTACAAATATGCTTAATTCAATTTTATACTCAAGTAATTGGTTGATGTGTGACTGAAACTCATGACCTTCAAGAGTCATGTTCTGAACCCATATCAAGAATAGAGAAAATGAGACCAAAAGTAGTATTGAAGCTGCAGGAAGTGCAACAATTGCAGGTTTGGGCCTAAAGGAATAATAGATTATAACATTCTCAGAATCAACTTTTACAAGAAGACTCTAACTTTCAGGAGTATTTTCATAATAAAGTGACTCTGATTTTTTCCACGTTGTTCTGTTTTTTAATTTATTGTCAGTAATTGTATATGCATATTGATTTGTGATATCATAATCTTTTGGCTTTTCAAATATCCAAAATACAGGAAAAGAGAGGTTGTCAGACACATTAAGAAAGACAAAGTTTTTCGTCAATCTTCCAGTTGTTTTTTTATTCTCAAAATTAACATAAAGTAATCTTGTTTCATTTGCCTGCAATTTTTTATTTGGAGGTATCTTGATCCAAATTACAAATATGCTACATTCATCAATATCTTCAATCAAATTCTTTACATCTTTCCCATCATCAGACATTGCTTCTAACAACAATCTAAAATCAGAGTTTGTCATTATCGGATATTCAGTACCATCAGAATCATGGATTCTCAGATTTAGAAGAAACCCATTGAATGTAAGAAAGATATTATCAACTTCGCCATCAGGTTTGTTGAATCGTATTGTATACTCTTGTTTTATTTTGGTTATCTGTTTGTGATTGAGTAAGGAAATTTCTAATGCGTAGAATCTCTACAAGTTGTTCATGATCGCTCAACATTGAGATAGATATATCTTATGCATAAAAATTTGGTTATTTTCTAACTTCTTTTGTATTCCATATAAGATACAGGAGTCTCTTGTGTTGTAAAAAAATCAGAGGATCTTGTAGATCTCCCCGTTTTGATAGCGCCTTTTGATTCGGATTTTCAACCTCTCAATATCTGCTAATGTTTTTTGCACTCCGCGTTCATGCTGCGATACCATGGACTTGATTCCTGGCAGGATCCACTTTTGGTAAGTCTTTGCCTTTGCAAGAGATTTTTTCTCATGTTCCAGATCTCTTTGCAAGAATCTCAACTGTGCCTTTAGATGGTTAGTTAGATTCTGTTTTGCTCTGTGACTATGTTGCATGAGTAACAGTACCTCCAGTATTTTGTCCAGAATTTTCAGGCTTTGGCTTTGCATATCCGCCTAACACTAATCTGTCCACAGTCATTACAGCTGCCAAATTAACTGCAATTTGTGTTAGGAATTGCTGTAATGTTACAACATGTATCGTCTCGCCGTTGTATGTCGTGTACACAAATGCAATGACTCCAACTATAATTCCAAGTAATGCGGCTTTTGCTATCTTGGAATAGTCAACAGATGTCTTTTCGCCAGCTAGAGAACATGCAAACTTTTTGCAAATCCTGTTGTGGCGTAATATATGCCGGCAGCTGGAAACGACAAGAATCCTACTACATATGACCAGTCAAATTGATCTTCTGATATTACAGACTGTTCTTGTGCATGAACGTATCCTGTTGTGATTCCTGCCAAACCAATAGGGTAAAAACCATTAGAATTTTTTCATTAAATTTTTTGCTTAAAGTATCTGACGCAGAGAATGGGATTCGAACCCACGTGCATTGGCAGACATTGCACACCATCAAAAGCAAATCTTATATCTAAAAAATCATAAATACACTTTGATAGCATACTCAGAGACGGTCAAAGATCGATTTCATTTTGAATTGTGTATGCATTGTACGCTTGTATCATTAACATCAAACAATAATTAGAATTATTTGCACATAACAAATGTGTGGACAAAGTTTTCATTTCCAAGTTGCCATCTTTTTTGGTATTCTTGCAGAGACTGCAAATGCACAAACTGTCAGTGCTATTGCAAAGTATAGTACTGGGATATAGCCGTACTCAAAGGCAATGTATCCACCAATAATTGGTCCTATTACTGTACCAATCGAAAGAATAGAATTGAACATTCCTGCTGCAGTGGATTTTGGATTGTTTTCCATGAGATGTGTGTTGCCTCCCAGATACATGAATCCCCAGCTCAGACCAATCAGGGTCATGAATGGTATTGCCATCCACCATTCCGTGATAAATGCCAACCCCACAAACACAAACACAGTACTTCCAATTCCTATCTGGAATTTTGTGACATTTGAGAACTTTAGCCTGTATTCCATTATATTCATCAACACAAACGAGGTGAGCGTGTTGAAGACAAATACTATCGACAGATGATAGAACTCTGCCCCCATTTGCTCCATTAAGAGTATCGGGATGATTGTCCACATTGAGGATGCAGCAGTATGCCGTACTAGAAGTGATGTCAAGAGAGGTGTATTTCTGAAAAAGACCTTTTTTGTAGTGTTTGGTGTGATCTCTTTTTTGGAAGTCATTGCAGGCATCTTAAACGATATTATGAATCCGGCGGCAAAGAATCCTGCACTTGCCAGAAATATCATGCCATCATCATTTGCAATTCCTGCTGCAATGATTCCGACAAACCATCCAAGCGCATAAAAGGACACAACGGATGCAAACTTTGACTTTTGCTTTCCCATCTCAAACGCATATGCCATTGTAGCAGGAATCATTATTCCGACTGCAATTCCTGCACCAAATCTTGCTAGTATCAAGGATAGTGAATCTGTGGCAAAATAGTGAAGAATCATTATTGCTGCACATGTTGCAAAACCGACTTTGATGAATGGTAATCTGGAACCTGTTCGGTCTGAGAACCTTCCAAAATAAACTTCAGATAACATCTGAGACAAGCTAAATGCTGCAACAATCAGTCCTATTTCTATTAGTGACTCAGTTACACCCTTTGCAAGAACCGGCATAAACAAAAATACCGTAGCTATACCTGACTGCTGGAAGAAGATTATTGTTCTTGTCAGATTGTTGATGCTTATGCTTTGCATATGTCCTTAGAATCTTCTCTAATACCTTTACTTAACCCTATTGCTTGCACATAAACTTAGCAACAGATTGTAGAGCTGTTGGCATGTCATTCCATACAAAAATATATCTCTGTTTTACTTTCTTCTATAATGTCTAATTTTACTGCATCAGAATTGTTAGAAAAGTGGATCATGGCGATGGAAAAATATGATCATGATTTGATACAGGATATGTATCATGATAATGCAATACTGCTTGGAACCTTCTCTGATGTACAGAGAGTAGGGCACAAGCAGATTATGGAGTATTTGTACAATTCATCAAAATCACCTATACGTGTTAGAGTTATCAGCAAATATGTCCATGAAGTCAATTCTATCATAATGATCTCCGGCCTTTATGATTTTGTCATAAATGATCAAACCACACATGCAAGGTTCTCAATGGTCTTCTCCAAGGATAATACAGAGTACAAGATTCTATCCCATCACTCATCAGTACTGCCAAAATAAAAAAATATTTTTAAGCAGTTTGTCAGTTTTGCTCACAGAAGATCATCATCTAACATACAGTAAGAGAATAATAGAGTTACAAGATATAAATAATTTCATCTTTTGTTATTTTAACATCTCAAATATTGTTTGTTTTTCTTCTTTGTCTTTGTAGATTCCTCTAACTCCAAATGATTTTATCTTTGACTTGTTTCTGACTCCGCACATCATCATGCACATATGTTCGGCATCTGCAAGTACTGCTACTCCATTTACGCCGTTAGAATGTAGTTCATCAGCAATATTTTGAGTCAACCTCTCCTGAATCCGTAGTCTTTTTGAATACTTTTCAACCAGTCTGACTAATTTTGACACTCCAAAGACATAGCCATTTGGCATATATGCAATGTGTATTTTTTCAAAAAATAGTAACATGTGATATTCACACATTGAATAAAACTGGATATCTCGTACAATAACTACATCAGAGTCCTCCGAGAATTAGACAGATAATTCTGAATCATAGCCTGAGAATATTTCCTTGTACATGTTTGCGATTCTTGCCAACAAAAATAGCTTGATCGTTGGAGATTCATATTAAATTAAATCGTTATAATATAATCAAAATTTTACTAGCATAGTCTAGCATACAATTTTTATGAATCTCAATTGTTTAGTCTTGTTTTAACACTTGATAATCATCAGGTATTTTTTTTCATATGTTACAAGAGAAATCACAGATGATATTATTGAAAATAATTTGGATGAAATTGAGTGGTTCACATGTCACATTAAGATAATTGTACAACTCTAAAAATTCCAATCTTTTTCTTGTATCAATATCTAAATTGATTATTTCTAGCTGATCTGTTTGTTGTTTTATTAGAAAAGGCATATAACATTTTTTCAAATAATTTGGGGTTTGATCAAGTGGGATTAAAAAATACTTACGCATAGATGTACACATAAAGAACCACATGACCATAAAGATCATTTATGTGGTTGTAGATAGTCATTAAACCATTTTTTCAGGTATAGAAAATTACTTTACACTCAATGCAGATTTTTTTGATTTGTGAAGTAGATAGTTTGATGTATCCCTAAGAAAATTTCTTTAGTAGAGAATTAGTTAATTCTACAACATCTCAAAAGATATATGACATCATTGAGTTGCAAGCAAGGATTTGTGAAGGGTTTGTATTTCATACTCTGATGGAATTATATCTGAATACATAACAGCTCCAATATCTCCTGTATAGTAAGCAAATATGTTGTTTCTGAATCCATAGTCAGTACCTATACTCATTCGGTTTGGCGTAATTGGCAACAAAGATTCAACAGCATCTTGTTGCACTAGTTCTCCATCAACATACAAAGAGCGTGTGTTATCAGTGTTGATGATATAAGTTGCTGCATGTAATCCGTTTTGTATTGGATGACTCATTGTGTGTGTTATTCCGTAATGGTTTGTATTTGCGATAATACTCTTTGATGTATCATCATGTATAATGGATAGTACCTCATCATGATAATTGGATTTTGTTGTATCTAACTGCCATATTGGTCCTTCAGTAGGGTCATCAATTAGCACCAGAACTGTTACTGCCAGTGGCAACAAGTTGTGTGTTGGATTTTTTATTGTAAGGTAATCATCACCATCAAGTCTCATGTAATCGTCAAATATAGGATCACCATGTATGTTCATAGTGTTTTTTCCAGTAACATCTACATTATCTGCAAAGTATACTGCAGCATAATCAAACCATGCAGAGTCATCAGACGTGTCTGCTACTCCTTGGTAGGAATAGATAACACTAGTCCTTGGTGGCACATCAACCCAATATCCATTGTAGTTGCTCCAATGATTTAGGATAGTTCCATCAGTTGTTGCAAAGACAGGAAAGTTCAAAGATGTTAAAACAAGGGTAACACCATACGAGTCATCTAGTGTAATTTTTTCATACAGATTGTATCCATCTAGTATAACATCTGTTTGTTGTGATGTATTGCTAGTCTCTGCAGACTGTACAAGTGTTGGCAAAAGTGCATCATGTAGACTTGTTATGTTTGCTGATTCAGAGTACAGTACGGCCCGTATGTTGCCAGAAAAGTTGTCTCCTGCAACTCTGTAACTTGTGCCATCCTGATCTGCACCAATAAACAATTTGTTTGGATTCATGTTGCTTTTTGCGCCAGAGTCATCTATTCCAACAAGCATGCCATCAACATAAAACTCTCTTAAGATTGTTCCATTAGAGGATGGCAAAAAAGAGTATGATGCAACATGGGTTCCAGCTTCAATGTTATGTTGAACTCTAAACTCTGTGCCATCCTCATGGTCTGACCAAAAAGTTATGGTGCCATCATCAACTGAGATGTTTTCATCTCTGTATGCTGATGTACCAGGTCCATTATTCCATAGCATGCCAGAATCTCCGTCTTCTTCAAAGAGAATAGTAAGGGTTCTGGGGGTAGTATAATCGGAGTATGGTGAGTTTATTGCAGTATGTGAATCATGAAAGTATGCATGGGCATTGCCTGCAAGGTCAGAGCCAGAAGTATGCAGAAGATATACATGCGAAAATGCATCCCATATAGAATCATCGACTGTTTGTGGAACTCCACCATATTGTAACACTATCTCATGATTGTTTGCAGGCAATACCCACAATACAAGAGAGCCTGTCTGTTTGTTCCATGATTCTATCATATAAGGCAGCCTGTATCCGTTTTGCAATAGAGTCACGTCAAGTGTATCATCTTGGACAGATTCGGGATTCTCAAGTGTTGTAGATATCAACAACGGCAAAGTAGCATCATGGCTTTGCGGAACTGTGATTATCTTTTGGTGTGTGGTAATAGAGTTAGTTTCTAAAAGAGCATTTGCAGTAATTGTATCAGAATAGTCACTGGTTCCAACTATGTTAATTGCAGTTACCCTATACTGTGCAGAGTCTCCTAGATTTAGCGAATCATCAGTGTATGTGGTGCTTGTAGAGCCTGTGTTATGCACCAACACTAACCACCCCGAGTCATTTAGGTTTCGCTCAATACTGTATCCTGTAATGGTGCTACCGCCATCATCAGATGGTGCAGTCCAAGATAATTCAACAGTAGATGAAGATACTGCACTTGCAAGTGTATTGGTAGGTCTTGAAGGTATGTCTGGGGTATCCACGATAAAACTCACAAATGTCTCACTGGTCAAATCTTGTGTGTTTGTAACACTTATTTTAACCAGGTGTACGCCATCAGACAGGTTGTTATATGTTATGCTCCAAGAACTACCATTATTATCCATTGTGTTTTCTTCATTTCCGTCAAGTCCAGCAGAAATACTGGAAATGTTACTTTCAGAATCACTTATCAATCCAGATACCGTGACAGTATCACTCAAAAACTTCTGACCGTCAGTTGGTTGGTTGACAGTTATTGACGGAGGAGTAGTGTCTAGCAGATCGCCATGAATTTGCATGTCATCAAAAAGTACAAGATCTCCTCCACTGGACGTAGATACAACCAGTCTAATCTTAAATTCTGTACTTGTAGAATAAGGTGTCAAGTCATATGATTTTTTAACCCATGAAAATCCAGTTGATGTAAAGCTGTCAAGCTGGCTCCAATTGGCTCCGTTATTTTCAGAATACTCTATTTTTACAAATTCGGGTGAAAGGACACCACTTGCAGTCAATGCCCAAAATGACAGTTCTTGGTTTACAGTCTGCGTCAAGTCTACAGAATCATTCATTGTGATTTCACATTGTGGGTTACAGGATGTCGAATAAAGCTGTATGTTATCATCTGGATGGTCTGGAACTTTTATTGAGATACCTTGTAGTAACCACCTGTTATTTCCAGTTATACTCCAGTTTGATAGATCATCTTCAAAGTCATCATAAAATTCAATCAACGTATCCCCTGAGTTCGTACCACCATCATATATTGAAATGGTTGTCTTGGTACCCGATTGCAGTTCATACTCTTGATTATTTGAAGAGAGATTTCCTCCAACATACTCGAGTGATATTAAGGATGTCTCATCAGGCAAGTCATCATGGAATATATACATTATCTTTGATGGGATATCAAACGTTGTAATGCTGTTAATTGAAACATCATATGTCGGGTTTACAGTTGAAGTAAGGTGCCAGTCATTGATGTTATCAGAGGGAATGATCTTCTGGTCAAAGGTTACAACCAGCTTGTTGTTTGCAGAAGAGTCTTGCGATATGCCATAGTTTATTGGAGTTACAGTTAGAGGTTCCTCAAACAGGGATACTGTTACTGTCCTGTCATGGTTTGGTCTGCCATCTGTGACTTTAATTGTAATATCTTCTTGCTGCAAAGTTCTGGAATAGTAGTCAAAAGATACAGAGTTGTGTGTAGTTGTATGCAGTGGATCAGACAAGATTGGATGCTCCTCAATAATTCCTTGATTTAACGACGAGTCTATATAGAACTTTAGATAGTCCGAATCTGCATCGTTAGTAGTTATGGCAATTCGTTTTGTTCTAGAATCAATGTCTGTAATTGATGGTGTGTTGATTTGTGGGGCAGTATTAGAAACAGTTGGTCTGTTACAGTCAATGTCTATGGTGTTTCCTGCAACAAAGTGTTGTGCGCTGCAATCATTTATCTTCAAGCCACCTGTTGGGAATTGTGGTGTTAGTTGCGTTGGGATAAAATTTCCATTTTTGTGCATTTGATAATTTTTAAAGTGGGTATTTGGATTGCTTGAATAATCAGCAGAGGGATTTATTTGAGATTCAGAGCCAATCTGATATGTTGTTGGTTTTTCATCTTCAAGTCGGATATTGGCATTGGCAAAACCCTCCAGATCTCCTGCAAAGATTTCCCATTGATGGTTACCATCCATATCCTCAAACATAAATGATTTTAAAGAGTCAACTTCAGATGAACCTAAACTAAATTCTTGATATACTCTTTCAGTTATACCTTCTGGCAAATAACTATATGCATAATATACAATTGGATCTCGAATGCATAGATCACCAATATTGTCATCATCTGGACCATCAGAAAAAGCGCCTGATGTGATTCCTGTTTCAATCCAAGTGTCTGAATCCCAAATCAACCAATGGGTTACCACTGCAACCTTGTTTTGGGTACAATCAAGATCTGAGACATAAAGATCAGGCGTATCAAGATCATACTTGAATGCATCAACATCTTCAAAGGTGCCGATATTTTTGGATTGGATTGCATGATATCTTTGAGCATCTGCATCAGATAGAAATAATGAAGATGAAAATAATGCAAGAATACCAAACAAGAAAAAGATATAGTTCATTTTAGTTTTGACTAAGTGCTGTTTCAGCCATTTCTAACATTTCAGTCCCATTGTAGCTATAGGATTTAAATTTAAAAGATATCGAATTTTCTAATTCAAAGGTTACAAAACCCGTAAGATTCCCATGTATTACCTTAATATTGTTTGGACCATAGCTTTCAATAGTATCAAATCCACGATCAACATATTTATCATCCCAATCCTCTGACCATTCATTAGGATGATCATTTATAGACACATAGATTCCACCCATGTCCAGCAGTCTTCCTTGGTCTAATTTAAGAGGATCAACAGATACAACTATTGGTGCATATACTAGTAATAATTTTGCACCAAGTTCATGTCCCTCAAATGTAAAGAATTTTAATTCTTGGCCATCTGGAATGTATGTAGGAAAATATTTAAGATATTCTTCAGGTGTTTTGATGGCACTCTGAGATGATGTAGAAAGAGATTTCATCATTTCATCATAGTCTAAACTTGACATTCTGCTAAAATCAGCCGATCCGTCTTGGTTTACTATATAATTTAATTCAGTGGCAAAAGGCAATGGGGGTGGTGCTCGTATAACGTCGTTCATTGATTTTGTGTAAAGTCCAGTTACATAATCTCCTTCCAAAATATTAGATTTTATTTTAATGCCAGAAAGATCAAATGAAAGTGAATTTAACAAAGCATCGTCAGATGAATTCTCAAGATCAGTATTGATTATGCTCCAATCTAATTTTTCAGCAGTGCCCTCATATACACATGCAACTTTACCGTTGTCACGAAATGCTAACACTTTTCCATCATTACACATTACATCATTAGGCATTGTTCCTTGTTGGATCTGTTTTAGCGGAGAATCAAAGACAGCATAAACATCAGAAAAAGTAATGGCCATACAAAGCAACACAACAATACACAAGAACATATACAAAGAATTCACGATTTTTGTACAAAAAAAATAAGTTAAAAATATTTCGCCTATTCTCATACGAGATGATCATAAAATAACGGAATAATTGTTATCATTATCATCTACAAGAAAAATTCGAGATTTACAGTACTATGAAACCAGGACAGCATCTACAGCAAGACAAGGTTTGTGGTGGAGAGGGTTTTGCAGAACAAGGATTCATTATGAGAAGAAATGTTACAACTATCTTAGATTTGTTTACCTGGCATCAATTATGATGTCTGTTACAGTATAGCAGGTTTTCTTATTTTGATCAAATGTTACAGCTGCCTAGTTCTCATATACAAGAATATCCAGTAATGCTTTGACTCTGGTTGTTTGTAGCCAATCTGCTTTTAACTAGATAGTGTTTTGTAAATGATTTTTAGATTAATATAGATTGATTATTCTCAAATATTATGAAAGAACTTTCAATAGAGCACAGAATAAAAAACGCCACAGAGATAAGGTTTGAGAACCCCAGTCACGGTGAGATTGATGTTGTGATCTCATGGTTTGATGTTGACGGGAAAAAGGCCTCTCAAAAATATAGGGTACCATTAAATGAGACAATAGAACTCTAGATTCTCTTTATGTTGTTTACTGCTAGCAACCTCTGCCTTGTTATGGTCCCTTTTGGTTTTGTCCTTAACACATAGTTACAACACGGACAGTACTTGCCATCCCACCATACAAAGATCTCACAGTTTGAGCATCTCTTCTGGCCTGCAGAGTAACGTCCGCTATTTTGTGGCTTTTGTGCCTTGTATCTATGGCAGATTCCCTTGCATACCATTTATGGAATGATATCTAGAAAATACAGTTTATGAATGAATAGATCATCTTTTTGTATTATGGTATCATAATAACATTACAAGCCAACACGATTTGTCTATTGTCAAAAAACGATTCAACAAAAGTTTTTGTCGTGTTGGTTGTGCCAAGTGTATCTTACTGTATCATGTAAAGGGTAAATCAAGATTGGCTTTTTAGATCTGCAAGATAATCATAATTCAATATTTAATTCATCTCTTGCCACATCAATGGTATTTCTAGTAGTATCTAAAATCCTTTCTTGATTGTCTTTCCATACTGATAATTGATACTTTAATGGAAGTTTAGGATTATAACAAGTCTCTAACAACATATCAATGTCTTCAAGTATTTTTGTTATATTTTTGTGATAAGAATCATTTTTGGCTATATGTGTTAATTGATTTTCAATGTTTAATCTTATCATTTGAATACGTGTATGTTTTTGTTCAAAATACATAGATAGTTCTTCGGCTCTATGCTGATTGGTTTCTGGATTCCCATCTAATTGTGTAGCATCAGAATGAATTCTATTAAAGATCTTAATTAAATACAATATGTTATTACCAATTATGTTTTTCACATTTTGTTTGTAGTGATAGTTTCTAATCAATCCAGATAAGAAAAAACAACTTGCAAGCAATATACTTGTGATAAACGAAAATAATGCAAAATTATTTTCAAATAATTGAGAATAAATTTCCTCAAACATGATTATAATTAGGCATACTTCCTTTTAAGAATCTTAGACAGTAAGAGGGTATGCTTTAGGGTCAACATCTAATTCTTTCATCATAGATAAGATATCATCATAGGTATAATTCCTAAAGAAATTAAAAGAATATTCATTTGAAATCTCTAGTTTTCTAAATTCTGTTTTTTTATCAGTAGGTTTGCCTGTCTTTTTGTCTTTGAATTTTTTTCATTAAATTTTTTGCTTAAAGGAAGTATTTCATATTGGAGAAAATCTAGACACTAATATCATGGGCAACAAAGACATCACAATTGACAATCCATCCTTGGAGACAAGATTTGTAAAAACAAGGTGCCTCAAATGTAACAAGCTATTCAGGTGGGGTGATCGTATCCACACCCACACAACAAAGGGTGGCAGATACAAAACATGGCACAAAAGTTGTTGGGATGATCTGTATTACTAGAGTTTTCCTACTTTGTCAAGCGTTGGGTCTAGGCTCTCTTGCCCTGGTTCCCAATTTACTGGACATACATCTCCATGCTCTCTTGTGAACTTGGCTGCATGTAGTTTCCGAAGTATCTCATTTGTGTTTCGTCCAACGCTGTTGTCATTTATCTCCATCATACGAAGTATACCATCAGGATCTATTATGAACGTACCACGAAGCGAGACTCCCTCGTCTTTAATGTATGTTCCAAATTCTTTGCATACCTTTCCTGTCGGGTCTGATGCCATCGGAAATGATATTTTTTGTATGGATGGAGAGCTGTCATGCCATGCTTTGTGAGAGTATACTGTATCAGTACTGATGCTAACTACCTCTGCACCTACACTTTTAAATTCACTGTATTTTGAACCTGCCTCCTCAAGCTCTGTAGGACACACAAAGGTAAAGTCTGCAGGATAAAATATCAAAATGAGCCACTTGCCCTTGTATTGGGATAATCTTACTTTTTTTATTTTGTCTTGGTGCAGTACCTGCATATGCATGTCAGGTATCTCAGAGCCGATTCTTATCACAGGGTAGAGTGATCTGCTAAAGGATATAAAACTAGATCATAGTATTACTTTTTCTGATGCTCATCAATTCTTCCACACAAAACATCAACTTTGGAGGACAAAGCATCTAGTTTCTCTTTTAGCTCATCCAAGTCTTGATTTTTGTAGTCTTGGGTTGCTTTAATGTAGGATATTTTGGTTCGGAGTATAAACTACTCATATGTTATGATAAATTGTTCTGCTGCAACACTGGCGTTGCCTTTATGATTGTGGGCTATTCCTTCTGGAATGTCTACTGTTATAGTGCCGCTACCTGTAGGCATAGTCTCAAATGCAAAGACAGATACATTGCTAGTATCAATTACAGAGATATCTGAAGATGCAAAGTTTGTGATATACATTTGGTTGTTTGTCATATCAAAGGCAAGTGTACGTGGTGAATCGCCTGTTGTGATTATGTTTGCAATTACTGTTCTAGTTGAAGTATCAATTACAGAAACATTATCGGAGTTAAAGTTTGCAACATACACATGACCATGTACGGAATAAAAAGAGGCACCATCACGATGAGCTCCCTCAAAAAATCCTTATATCTGTGTTACACATTACACACTTATTGCCAACTCTAGGGGATTTCTCAAATGTTCCACTACTTCCAGAATCTAAAAAGTTTGATCATATCAAGACTGGACGAAAACTTGTAAAGCGTTCTGCGGAGGTATACTTTACTGCAAAATGGCATTACAATCACAAGTACACCATCAATGGTAAAACTCATACTTCATATCACTTTATGTATGGAACCATACTTCCAAGTGATTCACATAAATTATCTTTGGAAACTGCAAAAGATTTTGAAATGTCTTGGACCAACTACGACAACATACGTACTGAGAACAAACCATTTTTAGATAAATTTGCTGCAACTCTTGAGAATATTGATGATGCAAATAGAGAGTTTTGGCCAACCATTGCAAAAGGAGGCCTACCTTATAATCTCTTGATACTGCAAAAATTAAAATCTGATCATCTCTCAGAAATAAAAACTCTTTTTGGAGAAATGTGGAATGATGACTGGGATAATTTGGTTAAAGAAGAGTTATTGTATTTTATTGACATGAGAATATTTGATATACTTAAACCCAGTAAAGTGAATGGTTTTACACGATTCACTCCAAGTACGGTCACTTTGTTGCAACAAAATCAAAAAACAAGAGAATTAGCTCCTATTGCGGTTCATGTTTCTAGATCTGGAGAAACATCGTACAATTATACTCCATCTAGTAAAACTTGGTTATATGCTCTTCAAGCTGCCAAAACATCAATAACTGTATTTGGCATATGGTTAGGACACGTTTATCATTGGCATATAATCTCAGCTGCAGTGTTGGATATCATGAATAAAGAACTCAGTCCATCCAACCCTATTCATAAATTGGTATCACCACAATCAAATTACTTGATTGCATTTAATAACTTCTTATTTCACAAATGGAAAGATATTGCACCTCCAACTTCTCTAGATACAAAAGAACAGTTCATTGAATTGATCAACAAGTATGCTCAAGAACGTTCTTTCTTTGATGATGATCCAAAGGCTACCCTCCAACGATTTGGCATAGCAGAAAAAGATTTTACTTGTAATAAACCCTGGGATCAATACCCAATTGTGGCCAGTTTAATTGAAATTTGGGATGCGGTAGAAGAATACATTGATACTTTTGTAGATACTACGTATAATGATGATTCTGACATTATAGAAGACAAACAGCTTCAAAAATGGATACAAGAAACATCCAGTTTGGATGGTGGAAACATACAAGGATTGACATCAGGAATAAAGACCAAAAATGACCTCAAATCCTTTCTTTCAAGCCTGATTTATCGCCTTACTGTTCATGGCACTTCAAGATTGCGTTCATCCTCAAACCCATATCTGACATTTGTGGGTAATTTTCCACCATGTCTTCAAATATCAGATCTTCCAAGCCCTGACAAAGACATGTCGACTAAGGAACTGCTAACTTATCTACCAAAGACTGGAACAATAGGTGAAATGATGACCTTTTATAATACATTTGCATTTTCTTCACCTTATGAACCATTTATTCCTGATGAGGGAATTGATACAAAACTTCACTTTTCAGATGACTCTGATCCTCGTAATGTTGCCTTGATAAAATTTCGTACTGCAATCAAGAACATTATTGAAAAAAATTCATCTAAGAAAGATCAAATTGGTCAGTGGCCTTTGAACATAGAGACTTGATTCTAACAAATACAAGTTTTCAAAAATATAACTTGTTTTACCCTTTCTAATAAAACAATAGCGTATCAGATATAACATGATGTCAAAAACATTACATCTCATAATGTGTACTCAGATATGCAAGGTTTGAACAAGTATAAAATAAATAGAATAGTATATCAGCAGTGTTGCTTGAATACAAGTGTTTTCAAAAACTATAAAGAAAAGTTTTTGATTTTGGTTGTCTCAAGTTTTGTGCTGACTCTACATGGTTCTGATCAACAGAGTATGTCAGCATTTACAAGTTTTGATATTTTTGCTTTTGCACAAGATGATCAACTGCAATCCAACAATAATGAAATAAGAAACTTGAATTCAGATAGTATGAAGCAAAATAGATATCTATGGATATTTATTGTATCTTTTTTAATAATTATCTTTACTGTGTATGTTTTTAGACGACTGTCTAGACAAAAGTCTCTTAGAAGCATCATTTTAGACGAACATGGATTTCCAACGCTTTCCAAATTTCAGTTTTTGTTGTGGACATTGGTAGTATCTTTTGCTTTTCTTTCCATACAGATCACAAGAATTGTCATCACTGATTATACAGCAGACTCTGAATATCTGATAAAAAACATTCCAGAAAATTTACTGGCTATGATGGGCATTAGTGTTGCAGTACCAATAATAAATTCAAAGGCAAGTAAGAAAACAACCAGCAAACAAGATGACAAGACACCACCGTCATTTGGAGCCATGTTTTATAACAATCAAGGCAATCTTGATCTTGCCAGTTTGCAGATGTTCATGTGGACCGTGATTGGAATATTGATTTATCTATATATTGTGTTTGACCAGTTTACTATACTGGATGCAAGGTACTTATTTCTTCCAGATGTATCTCCAACATTGCTGATTCTTATGGGGTTAAGCCAAGGAGCATATTTGGGATCAAAGTTTGTAGGAAATGAATCTGGACATGTTCAAGATAAATAAGTAGAAAATATGATTCAAAGTCAAGACATAAAGCATAAAAAAATAATTGTTGGAAACTGACCTACTCATTCAATCCAAAAACATCATAGTTTCAAACTTTGGGATATTCTAGGTAACCCTTGTTGTAGACGTTTTGTTGATCTCAAGGGCAACAAGTTTTGAGTTTCTTTTTCCTGAGTTTGAATTTTTTCTACAACATCTCAAAAGATATATGACATCATTGAGTTGCAAGCAAGGATTTGTGAAGGGTTTGTATTTCATACTCTGATGGAATTATATCTGAATACATAACAGCTCCAATATCTCCTGTATAGTAAGCAAATATGTTGTTTCTGAATCCATAGTCAGTACCTATACTCATTCGGTTTGGCGTAATTGGCAACAAAGATTCAACAGCATCTTGTTGCACTAGTTCTCCATCAACATACAAAGAGCGTGTGTTATCAGTGTTGATGATATAAGTTGCTGCATGTAATCCGTTTTGTATTGGATGACTCATTGTGTGTGTTATTCCGTAATGGTTTGTATTTGCGATAATACTCTTTGATGTATCATCATGTATAATGGATAGTACCTCATCATGATAATTGGATTTTGTTGTATCTAACTGCCATATTGGTCCTTCAGTAGGGTCATCAATTAGCACCAGAACTGTTACTGCCAGTGGCAACAAGTTGTGTGTTGGATTTTTTATTGTAAGGTAATCATCACCATCAAGTCTCATGTAATCGTCAAATATAGGATCACCATGTATGTTCATAGTGTTTTTTCCAGTAACATCTACATTATCTGCAAAGTATACTGCAGCATAATCAAACCATGCAGAGTCATCAGACGTGTCTGCTACTCCTTGGTAGGAATAGATAACACTAGTCCTTGGTGGCACATCAACCCAATATCCATTGTAGTTGCTCCAATGATTTAGGATAGTTCCATCAGTTGTTGCAAAGACAGGAAAGTTCAAAGATGTTAAAACAAGGGTAACACCATACGAGTCATCTAGTGTAATTTTTTCATACAGATTGTATCCATCTAGTATAACATCTGTTTGTTGTGATGTATTGCTAGTCTCTGCAGACTGTACAAGTGTTGGCAAAAGTGCATCATGTAGACTTGTTATGTTTGCTGATTCAGAGTACAGTACGGCCCGTATGTTGCCAGAAAAGTTGTCTCCTGCAACTCTGTAACTTGTGCCATCCTGATCTGCACCAATAAACAATTTGTTTGGATTCATGTTGCTTTTTGCGCCAGAGTCATCTATTCCAACAAGCATGCCATCAACATAAAACTCTCTTAAGATTGTTCCATTAGAGGATGGCAAAAAAGAGTATGATGCAACATGGGTTCCAGCTTCAATGTTATGTTGAACTCTAAACTCTGTGCCATCCTCATGGTCTGACCAAAAAGTTATGGTGCCATCATCAACTGAGATGTTTTCATCTCTGTATGCTGATGTACCAGGTCCATTATTCCATAGCATGCCAGAATCTCCGTCTTCTTCAAAGAGAATAGTAAGGGTTCTGGGGGTAGTATAATCGGAGTATGGTGAGTTTATTGCAGTATGTGAATCATGAAAGTATGCATGGGCATTGCCTGCAAGGTCAGAGCCAGAAGTATGCAGAAGATATACATGCGAAAATGCATCCCATATAGAATCATCGACTGTTTGTGGAACTCCACCATATTGTAACACTATCTCATGATTGTTTGCAGGCAATACCCACAATACAAGAGAGCCTGTCTGTTTGTTCCATGATTCTATCATATAAGGCAGCCTGTATCCGTTTTGCAATAGAGTCACGTCAAGTGTATCATCTTGGACAGATTCGGGATTCTCAAGTGTTGTAGATATCAACAACGGCAAAGTAGCATCATGGCTTTGCGGAACTGTGATTATCTTTTGGTGTGTGGTAATAGAGTTAGTTTCTAAAAGAGCATTTGCATCATAAATTAAGATATCATCTAGTTCTGTATCCTCACTGTTACTACTTGATATTGCCTCAAATCTCAGCTTGAATTGATTACTGGTGTGATAACTGCTCAAGTCATACTCTTCATAGTGCCATACTCCATCATCATATTTAT
This sequence comes from Candidatus Nitrosopumilus sp., assembly GCA_965215075.1. Classification (GTDB taxonomy): domain Archaea; phylum Thermoproteota; class Nitrososphaeria; order Nitrososphaerales; family Nitrosopumilaceae; genus Nitrosopumilus. Next base: position 620,594 of record OZ244033.1, on the reverse strand, counting down.
CAGCAGTGAATCTATCAAGCATGTTCCAAGTGCTGCCGTTATTTTCTGAAATGATGCAATTATTCCTTCATTTTCTACAATGTCAGCTGATGTGGATACAAACCTATAGAAACCAAGTTTTGGAGATTCCATTTGCGTCAAGTCTACATTATCAATCATAGTCATTGTGCAGACATTATCACAATCCTCTGTTCCTGCCACCTTGTTTGAAGTTAGTGAATCAGGTACTGGTACTATAGGAGAGTCTCGTATGCGCCAGTCCTCATCATCTTGTGTAGTTGTAATCCATTTTGACATTTCTTCTTCAAAGTCATCAGAAAATGAGTCCAATGTGTTTGGGATTGGTGCTGCAATAGTAACAGTTGTGCTCTTACTTGCCATATATCCATCTCCATTATCTGCAGTTACTGTAATGCTGTGATCACCATTTGATAGTCCAGTCAGAGTGGACTCAAAAGATACATTTGTGTCTGGGTATATTATATGAGTAATTATTGGATCATTGCTTGTAACACCATCAATTTTGATTTTGACATCTTCAATGCCAGAACCTTGTTGCTCATATACATTACCACTAACAAGTACATCTGATGTTACATATGTTGTACCATCACTTGGATTCTGTATAGTGATATTAGGTGGTGTGGTATCTGGAATACGTACATGCAATATGTTTGACTCAGCAGAGTAGCCAATCTCGTTGTTTGCAAAGATTCTAAAGTACAAGTCATATCCTTCATATCCTTGATAATCAAAACTGGTTCTAGTATCACTGTATGTATTGTGTAGTTGCCAAGTTATAGTGTCAGAGGATCTTTCTACTTTGTAATGTGTAATGTCAGAACCTCCATTGTAAGGATGACTCCATGTAAAGTGTATTGTGGTATCAGAAAGAGAGTATGCAAAATCATCTATTGGATCAGGAATTGCAGGAGAAGGTGTAGGACCAATAATTGAAACCAATCCATCTCTTGTGTGCCCATGTCTTCCATCAGTCACAGAGACTCTTATGGTATCAGGCTCTGGAATTGCACTTGCTGGTGTGTATTTTAGTTGTGCTGAATTCCCATCAATGTTTGGAATCCTTTGTGCCTTATTAACATGATCTAAAAATCCATTAGTTGGTGATTCTACAAGATGATAAATAAGATAATCCTTGTCAGTATCTGTTCCATCTAGATTAATAGTGTAAGGTGAATTTGTACTTAGATTAATTACTTGAGTATCAAGATTTGGAACCTGATTTCTTGTTGCAACTACACTACAGTCAAGTGCAGTAACCGTGCCTGCAACAAAAGAGTTTCTAGTGCACTTTTGGCCAATATATCCCTCATCTGTATCTGGAGTGTACAGTATCGTGCTACTTGGAATATCAACCCAAGAACCATTTTGTTTTATCTTCATGTTAGTGAATTTACTCATTGGAATTGAGGAATACTCATCAGACGCAGACACTGTCCCCTCTACACCAAAGTCAGCATAATAGATATTTTCAGGATTCATGTTTATTCTTGCAGTGGCAAACTCGTTTGCCAGATCTGGTGTGTTTATGAAAAATTTAATCTGATTGGTTCCAAGATTTTCAATTTTAACATCAATATTGTCTCCAGGATCTACTCTTCCATCTGGAACTAGAAATTCTGTATAAGTAAATCTACCACTACTAGAATCAAAGGTATTGTAAGCATAATATGTTTTTAGAAGACTAACACATTCTGCATCAGCATCAAATGTTTGTAGATTTCCTTTTGTAACTCCAGCTTCTCCCCATTCACCAGTTCCAAGAGATATCAACCAACCAGTAGATACTGTGATATTTTGTAGACACGTATTTCTATCAATATATAGATCTGGTGCTTGTAAGTCATATTCTATGCCAATTATACTGTATTGCCTGAATTGCTCTAATGCATAACAATGTGGTTCATCACAACCCAATATTCCATAAGACTCTACAGTATAACCAACTGAAGCTAATGTAACTACTGAGAAAAGTATTGGGATGAATTTCATTATCCCAATGTTGGTGTAGAAGGTGGAATATCACTCATCATGCTGTCAAATATAGGTTGTAATTCCTCCAGAGAAAGATGGTTAGATGAGATTGCTACTGCGGTATACTCATCAAACGGATAACCAAATGATGCAGCATAATGATTAAAGTTTGATTGTGCCTCAAATGCAATTATTGTTTTACCGTTTCGAGTTAAATCAAGGAATCTTCCCTCATATCCTGATTCAGATTCAAATCTTTCCTTGTATCCTTCAATAATATCTTCATATTCATCTAATGGTGAAGAAGTTGATTTGACAGATAATGAGAATCCTCCCCATGAATCATATCCCATGGCCTTTGTAGTATTTTCATTTAGTATGAAATTGTTTGGAACATAATATGCTCTTAGCCACACATTGCCAGAGCTGTCAGCATAGTGATTATTGTCTATGTACAATAATCTATATCCATCTGGAACATGTGTTGGAAGCCAATCTTCAGGATAGAAACCCATACCTTCCTTTATAGAATATTTTACATGAGATTCTGCAGGAGTTCTAAACAACCCACTATCATCTACTGAGTGTTTCTCTCTTTGTTCAATAATGTGATCATAAACATCCCATGGTGCAGGTGATTTTTGGAGTACTGCTCTATGCGACTCTCGTCCATCGTCCACATATGGTACGTCAGAGCCATAATCAAATTCAAGCGTCTTCATAGACTCTGATGACAGAGAATTTTGTATCTTTTCAATTTTGTTTTCAATTATTTTCCAACCCGTCTTTTCAGCAGTTTTTTCAGTCACACATACAGTAAAGCCGTTAGTACGAAGCACAAGTATACGATCATCTCTGCATACTATTTCATCAGGTGCAACACCAAAATCTAGTTGTTTTTTTGGACTAAGTATCATTTGTCCAGGCATTGTTTCATCCATTGCAGTTGAGACAACAGACTGGAGATCATTTTTCACAGGATTACTGATCGTCTTGTTCTGGGCAAGTTCGTGCTTTTTATCCAAATCATCTTCTTCTTGGGCAAAAGCATCGAGGGTTACAGACAACACAAAAATCAACTACAGAAATACTGCAAGAAGGAAAATAAAGTATCCCACCGTTAAGTTTAATAGTAAATGTATTTAGGTGTTAATACATACGATTCTGTATAAGTAGTAGTTGGTTTTTTCTATTCGTTTTTTGGCAAAATCCAGGTATTCTTTAATCATCTCAAATCCAAGATACATCTTCCCATCTCTTTACTGATTACAGTTACATCAGTAATAACAACAAAATATATGATATTGTCCTTTTTCCCACTTCCTTTAACCAACCTACTCTATTATGATTATTTTTTCTTCAACTCTGAAATAGTTATCTCTTGTTCTCTTATCTTGTGCTTTAGTTGGACCACTTGTACTGCATATTTTGGTAGTGGAAAGGTTTCATCTAATACAAAGTTTTCAGACATGATTTTGCTCTTCCTGTTGATTCATATTTAAAATCCAGACCTGCTTTTAGTCTGAATTTTCCAAATTGTATGATCAGGTTGTTTCTAGCATTCACCCAGTTTGGATTTTTTGTTCATACTGAATCTTCATCTGACAAAAGTTGAATTTTTCTTCTTACTCATGATTTCGCTTCTTTGGATAAGATTGTGGTTCTTGCTCTGTTTCTTTTTGTTATTCTTACTGGTAAATGAATTAAAATACGCTCATGAGATAATTCTAAATCTTTTTTACGAATTTGCATTAATTCACCATCTCTCATACCAAAACTAGCCAAAGACAGTATGATGTTTTGTAGTTTTGGGCTAGACATTCTCAATATTTTTTCGATTTCATCCTGTTGAACAGGATACATTCCTCTTCTTGTTTTGCAGGAAAAACCAGATTCTGTTTTATTGATTGTGGATGTAACTCCAATCCCATATAATAAAAAAATCCGTTTTAATTGAATGAATCTATTCTTGATATTATGGGGATCGTTTTCTTTTTTGATTCTGTATTAATCCAAGATTGCAATACATCAAACACATCTGTTTTTTCCATCATCAAGAATTTATTCAACGTAATTCTTTTCCGTTTTGGAGAAGACCTGTTGTGTACCATCAGATTTGATTAAAATTTTTTCCTTGTATGATTTTAAACTCCTCATTATGATAGTGTTTCTCTATTTTTTAGTTTAATAACTTAGCTTTTTGGCTAGGTTATTACATAATTACCAAATTCTCTAAATATATAGCATATTAGAAGAACAGATTGTCTCAAAATGGAAATGGGTTACTTGAATATATTCCAGGCTCACATACGCTTCTAGTACAAAAAAATTCTAGTCCACCTCTAGAAGGATTTGCAGAAAACATCAGAGAAAGTATTCATGAATATGCTGAAAATTCAAAAAGTGATGTAGAAAAAGGTAATAACTTTCTGCAGTGGGTTCTTACAAGAGTTTTTGAGGCTACAGAAGATGATGCTGCAGATGCAATAGTTGATGGGGCAAACGATCTTGGAATTGATGCTTATCTTCCAGTAGATTTTTCAGATAACACAATTAGATTATTCCAGTCAAAGTATGGAACGTCACATTCGCTTGAGGCAATTTCAAAATTTAAAGATGATGTAAAAAGATTACTTGCAAAAGATGTCTCAAAGATGAGGTCTGAACTAGCTCAGCTTGTAACCAAAATTAAAGAAAAAAATCTCAAAATAAAGTGCTGTTATGTAACAGATCAGAAAGTAGAATATCACGATGAGATGGTAGAAATCATAGATGAAGAGAAAATTATTCAAAAATTATGGGATAGAATCAAAAAACCTGCAGCAGGAAAAAAATCTTCAATAAAATTAGAACGAATGCTAAGACATGAAAATACAATTTTAGGAATACTGAAGCTACGTGAGCTTACTGAATTTGTAAGTAAGAATAGAGATTATGTTTTTGAATCAAACATTCGACAATGGATGCAGTTTAAGACTACAGTTAACAAAGGATTACGTGAAACGCTTCAGAGTAATCCGGGTAAATTCTTCTATTACAACAATGGAATTACGATTGTAGTCAGTGATTTTTCAGAATTAGGTGAAAATATGATTGAGCTTCATGCTCCACAAATTGTTAATGGAGCACAAACATCTAATTCAATTCTTGATCATTCAAAGCGGACAAAAAACATGGATGGTTCCATGACAGTTACAATCATCAAAGCAGACGACGAACAGGAACAAAATAACATTACAAAGTATAGAAATTCTCAGAACTCAGTTAGAGGAAAAGATCTTGTTTCATTAATGGATTTTCATAAATCCATAAAATCCCAATTGAAAAATTATGGCTATTTTTATGAGATTCAGGCAGGTTCATTTGATACTAAATCAAAATCAAAACAGTGTGAGTATGAAGGAGATACAACATACAACAGATATCTTCCTGACAATCATAAAAAAATCATAGTTGCCAAAGATGCAATCCAATCTTTAGTTGCCGGCATTGAACAAAGACCAACTGAAGCTTATAGTTCACCAGCTCAATTTCTTCCAAGAGGAAGCAAATATGATGATGTGTTCAATGATAACCTAAAAGATGATTACAGAATTTTGCTTTATCCATATCTTGTAAAAGAATTTGCAAAAAAATCGCTGAAATATGGAAAGCAGGGAGGCCATAAAACAAAACGATATGCAACATTGTTTTTTGTTGCAGTATACTTTAGAATCATTCATAAGAAAATTCTCGAATCAAAAGGGGATTTTAAGGGAGACATTAGAAAATTAGAGCCTATTTTCCGTAGTTTCAAACTAAATTCTAGAATTTTAAAACTCGCGGATGTAATTGTGACTAAATTTTTGGAAGATACAGTAGTAGACGATGAAATTGAACTGGCTAACACTAAACACAATTTCTTCTCACAGCATGTTTGGAATGATACAATGCTTCGAGTAATTGACAAGAAAATCAGACAAGAAGAAGACGAGATTTTGGCGTTACGAAAACTAGCTAATAGTTTTTTTTAATTTCAAAGGTAGAAGCCCAACCAAGTAAAAATCTTGCAGGAGGTTTACATTGGTCAGACTATCTACCTAAAGTCAATACGAACAAGTGATATTTAACATAATTTTTGCTAGGAAGAAAAATCCTAGAATGTTTTTTATATTGATTAAAAAGAGCAAATACACTTTGGGTTTAAAAGAAAAGTGTACAATTTGTAGTGCAGAAATGGAAATGCATTTCAATCCCATGAAAGAATGGAAGATTGATGGTCAAATTTGTGGAGATTGCTATTCAAAAAAACTACATGAACATTATCCAGGAGAACACGTTAGAGTTAACAAAGATTTAGATTAATTTTATTCAGACTTTGAATATTTATTTACATTAAGACAATTCCAAGCAAGAGGATCATCTTTTACATCTTTTTCATCTAAAAATGCAATATCAGTGATTGTCTTTTTTCTTTTGAGTAAGTTTACTTGAAAACTAGAAAACTTTTTGCAGTCACATGTGTTGTATAGACATACATCATCATCGCCTTCATCATGATCGATTGCTTCATGACCGCAATTACATATCGCATTTTTTTTTACATCATCAAGGGATTTTTTTGCATAAACACCTAATCGAAGATATGCTTCTCCACCATGACCTTTCTTAAATCGTTCATAATTTTCTGATTTTTGTAATACTTTGTAAAAAGAAAGATTCGTGTCAGGTTTTTTAGAATCAGCTCCCATGATAAACCAGTATTTGTCTCCAGTCTCTACAAATCGTACTTTGATTGATGGGTCAACCCACCAATGAATTGTATCATGCCAAAGTAATGCAGATTCTTTTCTATCAGAAATTAAAGGTACAATATTCATTCTAAGATCATAATATCTATACGCAACACCGAAAAAGTCATCAAACCAAGGAATAGATGATTGAGTTGACATTTGAGACAAATCAGGCAAGGAGATTATTTATCTGATCTGAATTAATGGTAATACCCTTATATCTGAGTTTTATAAGAAGAGACACATGGTTTCCTATAGAACAAGCATGCAGATTGTTGCAGATTTGCTTACTGCTACTGAACAGTCTGGACAGGAAGGCATCAAAACAACATCTCTTCTAACAAAGGCAAATCTATCACATTCAAGATTATCCAAATTCTTGGAGAACTTGACTGGTGCTGATCTAATTAACAAAATTGAATTTGATGGAAAGAATACTTTTGTAATCACTGCAAAAGGCAGACAATATTTGGAATCTTATGTAAAATTCTCAGATATTGCAGAATCATTTGGATTAGAACTTTAGAGTCTATTTTTTAGATCTTCTTCTTGCATTAGCTTTAGTCCGTTCTTTTCTATCTTTGTAAGAGCTATACACAATAATTATTGCGATTCCTGCTATGGCACCATAAAATAACGTAAGATATGGTGGGTCTCTAATTTCTCCAGTAGTAGGAGAGACAAAAGCTATTGGAATACTCACAACCATAAAGATCAAGATAACCATGAGATACTTGTCCACAGAATTCATAATTTACAAAACCATATATCTTTTTGATTTTACGAAGTGATTATAGAAAAATTATGGCAAAAATGCTTGAGTTAGGAGGATTGGTTCTTGTAGTAATTATGGCATTAAGCTTTGTTGGAGTCTTTCAACCAACAGTGGGTCCTGGATTATCATGGTTATTTTGGGGATGTGCTGGTGGAGCGCTAATGATCATCATGTATAGAAAGATGAAAAGAAAACAAGAAGAAAAACAAGATTAGAAGAGTTTAGGAAGTTATTACGAACTGATCAGCTGTCAATCAACCGACAGATCTATAAAGGACGGTTCAAGGTAAATTATGAGGGGAGCATGACAGAACAATCAGAATGGTGGAAAGGTTTAGGAGAAGAACTAGAGACTGACATCGAAACCTTTGACGAATCAAGCTCTTAACAATTTTCAAAATATTTTTAAAAATTTTACAAGATAAAGCCTCGGACGGGATCTGAACCCGTGACCTAACGCTTACGAGGCGTTCGCTCTACCAGGCTGAGCTACCAAGGCATGTTTGGTTTAGTCCATCAGAGTTAATAAAAAGCATTTCCGAGTTGGAATGATTGAAGAAAGCAATTTCGGGCGTAAGAGGAATTTTTGGAGAAGATCTTAACCTAAAAGACGTATTAGAATTTTGTAACAATTTTTCATCGTTAATCAAATCTCAAAAATGTGTCATTGGAAAAGATACACGACCATCAGGTCCTATGATAAAAGATTCAGCTAGTGCAGCATTAATGAAAAACGGAATTGATGTATTTAATTTAGAAACAGTTCCAACCCCGGTTGTTTTTAGAGAAACAAGAAAGTATGGTGCAGGATTGGTAATTTCTTCATCACACAATCCAATAGAATGGAATGGAATGAAGTTCATAATTGATGGTAGAGGAATAAATGAACAAGAGCTTCCACAAATAATCAAACATCAAGATATTACAAGTTCAAAGATTGGTAATGAGCAAGACATCACATCAACGTATCTTGATGATGCACAAAAGATCATTGGAGATATTGAGAACCAACCTAAAGTAGCAGTAGATATTGGAGGAGGGGCAGCCAAAGGATTTGCGCCAGAATTACTCAGGAAGATAGGATGTAATGTTGAGATAATGAATGAAGAACTTGCAGGTTGCTCAAGAGGGCCTGATCCTACATCAGATGAATTAACAGATCTAATTGCATTATCTGAAAAAAATGAGATTGGGTTTGCTTTTGATTTGGATGGAGATCGTTTAGTTGTAGTCAATAATGGTAAGAAGCAGACTCCAGACGTAACACTAGGATTAGGTGTTGTAAAATCATTAGAGTTAGGATACAAGAATTTTGTTTTAAGCATCGATACAAGTATCTCAGTTGAAAAATTCATCAAAGAAAAAGGCGGAACAGTTCAAAGATCAAAAGTAGGAGAAGCAAACGTGATAGATCTTATGTTAAAGAATAATGCTCAAGCTGGCGGTGAGGGAAGTAGTGGTGGATTTATTTTACCTGAATTCAATTACTGTAGAGAAGGAATTCTTACTAGTGGATTGATTGCATCTATGCTTGGAGATTCAAAGTTTAATGAAATTTTGAATTTTATGGAAAGTTACACGCAGATTAGAGATAAAATTCAAGTTGAATCATTATTTCATGATAAAGTAATTGATGAAGTAACAGCAAAATTTTCTACAGAATATTCAGAAACAAATACACTTGATGGAGTAAAAGGAATAATTGATGAAGATAGTTGGGTTTTGATAAGAAAATCAAACACAGAAGACATCATTAGAGTATCAGCTGAATCAAATAATGAAGAAAAATGTAAAAAAATTGTTAAAGAGACATTAGAACTAGTGAAAGAATGCTATGACAAAGTTAGATGAATCAACAATAATCAAAATTTTCCAAAACAAATTACAAAATAAGAAATTTGTTTCTGAAGATGTAGAGATTTTCAATTTAGGCAAACAAAGAGTTGTTGCTAAAATAGATACTTTAGTGGGGAGTACTGACATTCCACCAAAAATGAAATTATCTAATGCTGCAAGAAAAAGTGTTGTTGCATGTGTAAGTGATTTTGCATCAAAAGGAATCAAACCAGAATATGGGATAATTTCAATAAATCTTCCAAAGACCATTTCTCGCTCAAAAATAGAAGAGATTGCTAAAGGCTTCAAACAGGCATGTAATGAGTTTGACATATTGATTCTAGGAGGAGACACTAATGCAGGCAAAGAGATTGTGCTCAATGTCTGCATTTTTGGTCATTCAGATAAGATAGTTCACAGAAAAGGAGCAAGAAATGGAGATCTGATATTTGTGACAGGAGCATTTGGATATACTGCAGCAGGCTTAAGCATTCTTCTTAAAAAGAAAAAAGCAAGAGGTAATTTTCTAAAAAAATCAATTAATTCTGTAGTAATACCAAAACCAAGATTAAAGTTTGGATTAAAAAATAAAAAATATTTTTCATCATCGATGGATTCTAGTGATGGATTATCTACAACTTTGAATGAAATGTCAAAACAAAGTAAGAAGAAATTTCTCATCAACAATATTCCTTGTAAGAAAGATGTAGAAGATTTTGCAAAATCTCAAAAAATTGATTTAAACGAGTTAATTTTTCATGGAGGTGAGGAATATGAGTTTGTATTTACCATATCACCAAAACATAGACAAATAATCAAAAAAAGCGCTAAATTACTCAAAACTCCAATAATTGGGATTGGTTATGTTACATCAGGTAAAGGAGTTGTTATTCATCAAAATAATAAACATGTTAACCTCAAAGACTTGGGATGGAAACATTTTAGATAATTATTCGCCTGAAGAGATATCTCTTTCAACATTACTTGCAATTTGTAGTATAGATTCATGTGGAAGTACTGCAACGCATTCTTTCATCCAAACTTCATCAAGTGCCATCATTCTTTGCCTATCGCTTTCAGGAAGTTCATCTGGATTTGAATCAGGATAAAGTGCATGAATCTTGTATCCTTCATTTGCTATTTGTTGACATTTTTGTTCTGTTGGAGACAAAACTGCTTCATTGATAGGTGTTAGCGACTGAAGTGCCATAGAACCAAACAAAGCAGCAGTAACTGCTACTCCTATAGCTAAGAAAAGAACAATCCCACAATAAGATCCGGTTTGATTAGTATTTGAATAATCATTAATTTCAAGCCAAGTGACCAAATCAAGGCAGAATTACAAAATCAATGTTTTTTAAACCCCTAGAGGTGTGAGTACACATTGTCAGAAACCGAAGCCGAAGTAACAGATGCACCAGTTGAAGAGACTGAAGCTCCAGTCGAGGAAGTAAAAGATGAGGCTGAAGAAGAAGCTAAAGCACAGCCAGAGGCAAAAAAAGAAGGTCCTGAAAAGTGGGGTATTGCTCATATTTTCAGCAGTTACAATAACACAATTATCCATATGACAGACTTGACTGGCGGCGAAACAGTTGCTATTAGTTCTGGTGGAATTCATGTTAATGCAGACAGATACGAATCATCACCATTTGCTGCAATGAAAGCTGCAAATGCTGTTGTTGAATCTGCAAGAACAAAAGGATTCACTGGATTTCATATTAGAGTTCGTGCAGTTGGTGGAGTTGGTTCAAGAGTTCCAGGTCCAGGTGCACAAGCTGCAATTAGAGCTTTGGCAAGAGGTGGATTCAAAATTGGAAGAATCGATGATGTTACACCAATTCCTCATGATACCACAAGAAAGAAAGGTGGAAAAAGAGGAAGAAGAGTCTAGTCAGTCTTCTTTACTTTTACGTTACATCCACGCGAATTAAAATAATCGGTCATAAATTTTACAAACTTTTCTGATTTGTCACTCCAACTATATTTGCTGATCATGTCAGAAAACTTTTCTTCAATTCCTTCTTGTAGATTTGGTTTGAATGCTATTTTAAAAAATGTCCAACCAAACTTTGTTGTTGGTTCACTTACTAGGTATCCATTGTATCCACCAACTAAAGTTTCCATATGAGATAATGCCATTTTAATAGAAAGTAAATCATCTGCATAATTTTTTGTTCCAACTTCTATTGTCATACTCATTAGTTATCACCATCAGATTCATTGCTTAGTTTATCACGTAGAGAGACAAACTTTCCATCTTTTTCTACGTTGATTTTTGTTGCCATTCTAATATTAAGACCAACTGATCTAAATAATGTTAATAATTTTCCTCCGTCAATAACTTCGTTGATTTCACCTGTTTTAATTAACTCAGACAACTTGTCTACAATAATTTTAGTTTCATTTGGAAATTGAGATTCTGCATTCTCTAATACTTCTAAGCCTCTAAAACCTAGTCTGCTAACTAACAAATCTCGTGGATTTGTTTGGGGTTTTTCTGCCTCAGTCTCTTGGGTTTGTTCAAAATTTTGTTTAGATGAGATGTTTTTTTGCATTTCTGCAAGTCTTTTTGCCTTTAGTCTTTCAAGTTCAGAATCTTCTTCACTCAACCCTTAATCACACCTATAGGCACCAATTTGGCTACTTTTGTAGCAATTCCAAGATTATGAGATACGTTAACTACTGCATCTACATCCTTGTATGCTTGAGGAGTCTCTTCCACTACTCCATCTCTTGTTAATGCCTTGATAAAAATTCCCTTCTCATTAAGAGATTTTTTAACATCATCTTCGGTATAATTCCTTCTTGCTTTGGATCTTGACATTGTCCTTCCAGCACCATGAGCAGTTGAACCAAAACTCAAGCTCATAGAATTAGGCTGTCCGAGTAAAATCCAACTTGCCGTACCCATTGAGCCTGGAATTAAGACAGGTTGTCCTAAATCACGATATTTGGAAGAAATTTCATCTCTATTTGCAGGAAATGCTCTTGTTGCACCTTTTCTGTGAACAACCAATTTTCTTTCTTGTCCATCAATCTTGTGTTTTTCTACTTTGGCAATATTGTGGGCAACATCATAAACTAATTTCATGTCAAGATCAGATTCTGATTGATTAAACACACGTTCAAAGGATTTTCTTGTCCAATGAGTAATCATTTGTCTATTACTCCATGCAAAATTTAATGCAGCAAACATTGCTTTTCTGTAAGATTCTCCTTCTTCTGAAGTATTTGGGACACACGCAAGTTCTCTGTCTGGTAGAGTGATATCATATTTTCCCATAGCTTGTTCTGAAACTCTAAGAAAATCACTGCATACTTGGTGGCCAAATCCTCTTGAACCACAATGAATTAAAATTGTAATGGTTCCTTCTTTTATTCCCATTCTGTTTGCAGCTTCTTGATCATGAATTTCTGCAACTTTTTGAACTTCAAGAAAATGGTTTCCAGAACCTAAGCTACCAAGTTGTGGTGCGCCTCTCTTTCTTGCTTTATCTGAAACTTTGTTTGGATCTGCATTTTGAATTTGACCATTTTCTTCACAAACATCTGAATCATTTGTTGAACCATAACCATGATCAATTGCCCAGTTAACACCTTTGACTAAGACTTCATCAAGTTCAGAATGGCTAAGTTTTACCGCTCCTTTTGAGCCTACACCAGAAGGAATAGAGCTAAAAAGATCGGTAACAAGATCTTTTAGTTTTGAACGAACTGTTTGTTCTGTTAAATTTGAACGAAGTAATCTAACTCCACAGTTAATGTCATAACCAACACCGCCTGGACTAATCATTCCTTCTTCAGCATCCATTGCTGCAACACCACCAACTGGAAAACCATATCCTTCATGACCGTCTGGTAAAACAACACTATGACCAACTATTCCTGGAATTGATGAAACATTTCGTGCCTGCATAATTGTTCTATCAGATAGCATCTTTTGCAAAAGTGATTCATCAGCATAGATTCTTACTGGAACTTTCATTCCTAAATTGGAATCTACATCGATTTGGTATTGATTTTCTCCAATTTTCTTTGGAGTAATTGTGGACATAAGTATCGGTAAAATTTTCTTCTATTCCAATTTAAATCATCAGAAGAATTTTAAATTAAATCAAAATTATTGGAAAATATGTTAGATGAAGGAACAATCACTCAAAAAATGAATCAACTGTTAGCAGAACTAAGAGCAAATCCAGATTGGAAAATTGATGAAAAAAATTTCAAGCAAGGTTATTTCAAAGCATTGGAATGGGTATTGCAAGACACAGAAATAAAAGAAAGAAAATAAAATTGAGCTACTGTTTATCTATAACAAGAAGGAATTAAGAGTATAGTAAGAAAAAAGCTTTCAGAAAAGGAAAAAGAAGAACAGAAAAAAGAACAAAAAATGCGTGCAGGAGCCTCAAGAGCTGCCCGCAGAAGTGGAAAACCTACCAAAAGAGAAGGCAAAGTAAACAAATCAAAGGCAAAGACGAAAGAATCTAGATCACAAAAGAAGATTGCAACAATAAACAAATCACGCTATTAGGAAAAACTGTTTTATCGTATTTTATCATGAGTCACTCATATGGCTAAGATTGTTGTAATTGTTGGTTCTGTAAGGACAGAAAGATATGGAATCAAAGTTGCAAAATGGGTAGTAAAAAAACTCGAAGAGAAAGGACATCAAGTATCACTAGTTGATCCTGTAGAATTAGACTTGCCATTATTAGATAAAATGTACAAAGAGATGAATCCGGCTCCAGAGAAACTCCAGAAACTTCAAAAGATCATTAAAGAAGCAGAGGGATACATTCCAATTACTCCTGAATATAATCACAGCATATCTTCAGCACTCAAAAATACTTTGGATTATTTTTTGAAAGAATATTTTTTCAAACCTTCAGCAATTATTTCGTATTCAGTAGATCCTTTTGGCGGAGTAGTTGCAGGAAACCACCTTCGACAAATTTTAGCTGAGATGGGAGCATCAGCTATTCCATCACAACTTCCAATCTCAAAAGTACATGAAGCATTTGATAAAGATGGAAATCTAATTGATGAAAATTATGAAAGAAGATTTGCCAGATTCTTAGATGAGTTTGAGTGGTATGTTTCAGCTTTATCTAAACAAAGAGAATCAGGAACACCTTATTGAAAGAACAAGCTTACTATTCATTAAATATAGTAAATTCTCACTCTAATCATGGCAAATATGAAATGTGTTTCATGTGGAATTAGCTTCTTTTCTCCAATGGGATCTGACAAATGTTCTAGATATGCACCAAAAGAATCACATGATCATGGAGATCATTCATGTGGTTGCGGACATAGTCACTAAGCCATTTTTTTCTTTTTTCTAAATCTATTTAGTTACTTTACTATTAGTACAGGCTTTTTTGATTTGTGAAGTACATAGTTTGATGTACTTCCCAAGAAAATTTCTTTTGCAGCTCTCATTCCTCGTGAACCAATTACAATTAAATCAAAATTCTTTTTCTGAGCAATATCAACAATTCTTTCTCCGTCATTTCCATATGATACTCTATCACAAAACAAAATTCCTTTTTTTGTAGCACGTAGTTTTGCTTTTTTCATAATTTTTTGTGCATTATCTAAGAGAATTTTTTCAAGGGAGGAAATAGGCTCATTTGTTCGTGGTTTTGCCATTCCCACAACATAAAGACCAGTTATAGTTGCATGATTTTCTCTTGCCATATGTATAGCAACATCAAGACCACGGAATGAATTTGCAGAACCATCAAGAGGAACTAGAATTTTCTTGATTTTATTTACCAATAAAAGGAATTAGTGAATTTTTCAATTTAAAGTCGGTTGAGATTATCTATTATGATTTTCAACTTTGATATTCTGGAAGACCATCAAATATCAAAATCATCTAAAGTACTGTAATGAGTAGCGCAAAAACCATGACTATAGCAGATGTTATGACTAAATCAGTAATTTCAGTTGATGCATCAATGACAATTAATGAAGCAGTAAAGATGATGGAAGATGCAAAAGTTGGGGCAGTAATTGTAATGGAAAACAATACTCCAGTTGGAATTGTAATGGAAAACAATACTCCAGTTGGAATTGTAACTGATAGAGACTTTACTGTAAAAGTTGCAGCTCATGCATACCAAATTAGTTCACCTGTAAAACAGATAATGTCATCTCCATTATTCTCAATAAATTCAGATGAATCAGTTAGAACTGCAGTAGATTTAATGCATGACAGAGGAATAAGAAAATTACCAGTCATTGATGATGAGAATGTAGTTGGTATGATTACTGCAACTGATGTCGTAAATCTACTTGCAGTTTGTGTTGAAGATGATATGAGAGACATGTACTTTCATTCAGTAGCAAAAATCTATGCTAATTATAGTCCATACAATTAAAAAATATCATGCCAACACCAATAATAATTCTTGTAACAATACCCATCTTTCTTGGAATGGTTTACATGTCACCATTTGATATGCCCGAACAAGTAGAATCAGAAGAAGTTGAACATACAGTACCAAAAGAACCTGGCATGAGTATTCTATTTTTTATGATGATGGTAATTTGGATAATCTTTTTGTTGAGAATCATAATCAAATTAAAAAAAGGTACATTCAGGATGACACAGAGGTACTAATATGAATACAGCACCATATTGGAACAAAAAAGTGTGCTCAGATTGTAAGCGAATAAAATGTCAAAAAGGCTGTATTTGTGATTGCCATCAATTACGAGACAGATACAACTAGGATCAGATGAGTAGATTTATTTTCGATATCTAACGAGTAGAATTATTGGCAATTTTACCTATAGACAGTGGTCGTTATGGCACAAAAGAAATGATGGCCATTTTTAGTGAACAAAAGAAAGTTGATTATCAATTAGAGATTGAAGGTGCTGCTGCTATTTCACAAAGTGAAATAGGAATGATTCCAAAAACAGTTGGAAAAAAAATTCTCAAAGCTGCAACATCTGGAAAGATTACTGCAAAAAGAATCAAACAACTTGAAGCAAAAAGTGATCATGATACTGCTGCATTAGTAGAAGCGTTAAGTGAAAAATGTACTGCTGATGCAAGACCGTGGATACATTATGGTCTTACAAGTAATGATTTAGTTGATACTAGTAATTCAATGCAAATGAGAGATGCATTAGCAATTATTGAACCAAAAGTTACAAAGATGGCATCAATTCTAGCTGAAAAAGCTGTAAAATATGAAAACATACCTGCTGTAGGGAGAACACACGGTCAGCATGCAAGTATCATATCATTTGGATTAAAATTTGCAAATTGGGCAGCAGAAATGGCAAAACACATTGAAAGAATTGAGGAACTCAAAAAACGAGTTTTGATTTGTAAAACTTTGGGCGTAGTAGGAACTGGTTCATTGATGGGTACAAAATCAATTGATGTACAAAAAAAGGTTGCAAATCGCCTCAAACTATACCCAGCAGAAGTCACAACGCAGATTGTTCCTAGAGAAAGATATGCTGAATATGTTTTTGAGTTAGCGTTAATTGGTTCAACTTTGGAAAAGATTGCTGTAGAAATTAGAAATCTGCAGAGAACAGAGATTGGAGAGGTTGCTGAACAATTCAAGAAGGGACAAATGGGAAGTAGTGCAGTTCCAGTAAAAAGAAACCCAATCAAAAGTGAAAGAGTTTCGTCACTTTCTAAAATGGTGAGAAGTCAAGTAGGAATTGCATTTGAAAATATTCCGTTATGGCATGAAAGAGATCTTTCAAATTCAGCTAATGAGAGATTTATCATTCCTACAGTTTCAATTTTGGTAGATGAAATGCTAGAAACCATGACTAGAATTGTTTCTAATTTGATGGTAAATGAAAAGAAAATTGTTGAGAATCTTTACAAGACAAAAGGACAAATCTTTGCAGAATTTGTTTTAGAAGCATTGATCAAAAAAGGAGTTCCGAGATTTGTTGCATATAGAGATGTGCAACGAGTTGCATTTGAAGCAAAAGACAAAGGAATTCAATACATTGATGCAATCAAAAACGATAAAGCATTTTCATCAAAGTTAACTGAAAAAGAAATTGATTCTGTATTTTCACCTGAAAAACATCTAGGCGCATCTCCCAGAATCATAAACAATGTAAAAAAATCTGTTCAAAATGCAGTAAAGAAAGTTATCTAGTTTTTAACAAAGCCTTGTGAATTTTAGAACCATATTGTAACGCTTTTTTTCGTTTTGTGCAAGACAATTCTGGAACTCCTATTTCACTTGCTAACTTTCGAATAATGTGTTTTCGATACAAGTCTTCAGAATCATGTATTTTCTCAGAAATAGGAATAGTTTTGGCATAATCTATGAAATCTTTAGTTAGTAAAGGCTGGAGAATTTTTACTCCAAATTCTGATGCAATTAGATTTACTGCCTTCATCATCTCTAATTCATTGTCTAGTTTGGCAGCCATAACCTCATGAATTTTTGATTCTCCTCCAGAAAATGCTTCTCGATAGGCGTTATAGCCACAAAATAATTCATCAATACCATTTGCAGTGACTACAGTATCAAGTCCTAGCCTTTGTGCTAATTTAGAAACATAGTAAAACGCAATACAATTTTCGTTCCAAGAAATATTATCAGTTTTTATTTTTTCATGGATATTTGATGAGATGTTTGAAAAAGTATCTGGATCAATTTCTAAAATATGATGAGGATAGTTTAGTTGTTCATTGACTTCTTTTGCAAACAAAATATCATGAGATTCAGCAAATCCAATTGTAAGTGGAGTAATGTCATAATCCATATCTTTGCAAACTTTAGAAATCATAGTACTATCAACACCACCTGAAAATGCAATCCCAATTTTTTTATCAGTTACAGTTTCAGAAATTGCAGTTTTGATTTTATCAAATAGTTCTTCGTATTTCTCATCCATAGATATCCCTCTAAATTCTACAAAGAGTAATGAATCAAACTCTTTAACTATTAATGGAATCAAAGAATACTGAAAATGATGAAACTATCACAAGAAGAAATTGATGAAGAATTGAAAAATCTGCCAGGATGGAGTGTTGTAAATGAGAAACTACACAAAGAAATCGAGTTTGAGAGTTTCAATCAGGCATTTGGGTTTATGACCAGAGCATCAATGGAGATTGAAAAGATGAATCATCATCCAGAGTGGTTTAATGTGTATAACAGACTTGTGATAGATTTGATGACTCATGATGCAGGTGGTATCACAAGTAATGACATCAACCTGGCTCGAATCCTAAATTCCTTACTTTGAGGGAAATTCTAGGCACGAAAATTTCAGAATTTATATAATGACTCTAGGACAGATGATTTCACATGGCAACAAGTCCCACAATATTGGATTCAGATTTTCGATATATCGACAAGAAAGGTAATCTAATGAAAACTCGAACAGAGTTGACAGTAGCGCAAATGCTAGACTTTCTTGAAGATGAATACGAATACAATCACAAGATTACATTGAAAAATGGAACTGAAGTTACAGTTGATTTCAAAACTGCAAAAGGACTAATCGAAGTAATTGATAACGAAGACGACATTGTAAAATACAAACAGATCAAAGAAGACTTTCCTGATCAAAAAGTTATGGCAATTGGACACGGAAAATATGCTGCGCAGCTAAAAGAATTGCAAGATATCGTATTTTATGACAAGACACCACAAACAGGTTCTATCTTTTTAGATGATGGTTCATTTGCATTTGACTATGCACACATCTTGCCACTAGTTGAGAAATGTTCTATTTTACATGGACACACATCATCTGTAATGGTAGAATTGGTTGGACAGGTGAAAGATAATCTACTTGTAGATTTTGGGGAAGCAAAAAGAATCGTTAAAGAAGTTTTAACCGCATTTGATCACAAGTTTTTCATTAATAGAAAGTATATGAAATCCGAAGACGACTCTCACTATGTCATTTCATTTGAGGGTCCTAAAGGAATGTT
Source organism: Candidatus Nitrosopumilus sp. (assembly GCA_965215075.1). Lineage (GTDB taxonomy): Archaea > Thermoproteota > Nitrososphaeria > Nitrososphaerales > Nitrosopumilaceae > Nitrosopumilus. Next base: position 601,273 of record OZ244033.1, on the reverse strand, counting down.
TGAATTACAAGTTCCAAAGCATACAACCTATCTTTTAGAAGGAGAGGCAACAGTAGAGAATCTTTCAAGTGAACTTATCAAATTACTAGCACCTAAAATGCCATCAAATGTAGAGGCAGTTGGAGTTTACATCTATGAGGGTTACAACAAAGGTTCTCATATCATTTCAAATATTTCTCGATAGTTAAGAAATGGAACCTAAAATTACAGAAAAAGCATGGAATCCAGAGCTAGAAAAGAAGGTACTTGAACAGTGGCAAGAAGAGAAAATTTATGATTTTACACCACAATCTGACAATTACACAATAGATACACCTCCTCCATATCCATCAGGAAGACCATGGCACATTGGTGCTGCAGCTCACTATTCACAAATTGATATGATTGCCCGTACTGCAAGAATGAATGGAAAAAATGTCTATTTCCCTATAGGAATTGACAGAAATGGACTTCCTGTGGAACTGTACACTGAGAAAAAACATAAAATCAGAATGAGAGAAACAGACAGAGAAGAATTTTTGAATCTTTGTAGAGAAGCACTAGATGACTTAGAAGCTGAGATGATTCTAATCATGAAAAATCTTGGCATTAGTGGAGATTTTTCAAATTACTATAGAACAGATTCAGAAGAATACAGAGCATTAACACAATCAACATTCATTGATTTGTGGAAGAAGGGTCAAGTCTATCTTGCAAACAGACCTAACAACTATGATTGGGTTTCAGGAACAACCATTGCAGATGCAGAAATCACTTACGAAGATTTACCAACTAAATTAGTTTACATGAAATTCAAAATTAAAGATACAGATAAAGAGATCATCATTGCGAGTACAAGACCCGAACTACTTTGTGCATGCAAAACAATTATTGTAAATCCTGAAGATGAAAGATATTCTCAGTACATTGGAAAGAAGATAGTTGTTCCAATTACTGGTGCAGAAGTAGAACTTAGAACACATCATTCTGCTCAACAGGAATTTGGTTCTGGAGCAGTCATGGTTTGTAGTTATGGTGATCAAAACGATGTTGCACTATTCAGAGAACTAGGACTAGAAGAGATTGTTGTAATTGGATTGGATGGAAGAATGACAGAATCTGCTGGAGAATATACTGGATTAAAACCAAAACAAGCAAGAACAAAAATTATCGAAGACTTGAAAGCTAAAGGATTTGTGGAAAAAATTGAAGACATTGTTCACAGAACACCAGTTTCAGAGAGAAGTAAGAATCCAATTGAAATAATTCCAATGGAAGAGTATTATCTTAAACAAAAAGATTCAGTTGAAAAAATGAGAAAACTAGGAGAAGAAATTACTTTTCATCCTTCTATGCACAAGCAAATTCTGATGAATTGGCTTGAATCCATCAATATTGACTGGCCAATATCTAGAAGAAGGTACTATGGTACTGAAATCCCAATTTGGTACTGTAAAAGCTGCTCAGAACCTCATGTTCCTGAGCCTGGAAAGTACTATAGACCATGGAATAAGAAGTGTCCAATTTCTAAATGTACAAAATGTGATTCTACTGAATTTGTTGGAGAGGAAAGAACCTTTGATACTTGGATGGATTCTAGTGTTTCTCCACTATTCATTAGTAAATTCAACAAAGATGAAGAATTTTTCAAGCAAGTTTATCCTGCATTAATTAGACCACAAGCAAAAGACATTGTAAGAACTTGGTTATACTATACACTTCTTAGATGTGAGCAAATTACTGGAGAAAAACCTTGGTCCGAAGCATGGATTATGGGATATGGTCTTGATGAAAAAGGAATGAAGATGAGTAAAAGTAAAGGAAATACAATAGATCCTTTACCAGTAATTGAGAAACTAGGTGCAGATACTTTTAGATTTTGGAGTGCAAGTGAAATTAATCACGGTTATGACTTTAGATGCAATGAGCAAAAAATCGAATCAACAAAGAAATTCCTAAGTAAATTATGGAATGTTTCTAGATTTTTGTCAAGTTTTCCAGTAATAGAATCAGGCACACCTAGTGCATCTGATAAATGGATTTTATCAGAACTAGACAAACTAGTCAAAGAATGCAACAAGGGATATGATGAATACAACTTTTTTGTTCCTGCAATTGCAATTAGAGAATTCACATGGAATGTATTTGCAGCTCACTATATTGAAATGGTTAAAGCAAGAGCATATGGAATTGATTTTTCTGATGAAGAAAGAGATGGTGCAATTTTTACATTACATAAAACACTATCAACAATTTTGAAATTACTTGCACCAATTACTCCATTTATCACAGAACATCTCTGGAGAGTTTTGTATTCACAAGAAAGTATTCACAAACAAAAACGAATTGAATCTGAAAACATTGAAGAACAAAGTAATCTAACAAAAGAAATTACAGAATTTAATTCCAAAGTATGGAACGAGAAAAAATCTCAGAACTTGTCATTAAAAGACTCAATCAAGATAGATATTCCTGAAATTCTTGAACCATTCAAAAAAGACCTAAAATCTATGCATAATTTGACTGATTGAGCCTATTAGACCTGCAAAATTCCAACTGTAATCAAATATTGAATTCCTGAAACAAGGGTTTCATCATCAATTTGATCATCGGCCCACCAACCTGCATTGTTCTTAATCCAAGATGGAATTTCAATTGGAGGTTCAACGAATGGATTTAGTGCATCAGTTCCAATGATATCAATTATAGAGTCACCGCCAAAGAATGGAATAACAATAGTTCGGTAGCTGGAAGTTGTTTCTGTTTCAACATAATCGGTTTCAAAGCCATCAACTAAGATGAAAAATATATCATAAGATGATTCAAATTTTGCATCAAGCAAGGCTCTAGGAATTGTAATTTCTAAAGTACCATCTGAACTGGTATCCATAGTTATGATTAATTCAATAAAGTCTGGATCCAAGAAAATTGATTCTACATTTCCATTTTCTAAATTATAGTTAACATCATGTGATTCTATTGTAACTGAACCTATTTTTCCATAAGAGAATTGAGATGAAAGTGGAATTAACAATATTGAAAAGATTAAACCGAGATAAAGGAAGTTTTTGCTAAACATTCTCAATTCTCGCTAATCCGATTTCTTCAGTTAATTCAACTGAAATATCATTTCCAGTGGAATCATCTGATGAGTCATCTGTGCCGTCTGTTGAATCATCTGTAGAGTCATCTGTGTTATCTGTTGAGTCAGAAACTGTTTTTATTAAAGTTCCTTCGCCTTTAAGGAACCACATACCTACAATTTTACTTTGAGGACCTAAAATTGAAACCGAAGATGAATCTTCCATATCACGAATAGTAGAATCTGCATTTAAGAAAATTTTGAGTGTAGAATGCACTTCTTCAAGAACATCATCTTCTAATAATGCTAAAATTACAAGAGAATCTTTTGCCCCAGAATCATCTGATGAAGCAGTTCTTGCCTTGCCAAAACCACAGTTGTAAGGAACACTATCTACAGTAATCTGGCATTCGTCTAATTCTAATTTCAAATTAGATTTGCCTTTATCAAAAGTTGTAAAACTCATAAATCCAGTAAGAGAAGATGTTTGTGTTTTATCATTAATTGCAGTTGCTTCAACTGAATCAAAAACTAATTCATAAGAATCAGTAGTAGTAGATGAACTAAGTTTCTTTCCTAAATAGTCTCCATCATTAATTTCATCAAGAATTTTTTATGTTCTAGTATCTAGTTTCTCTAATTTTTTTTCTAGTTTCTCACGAATCTTTTCTGATTTTTTTGCTATTTTGTCTTCTAATTTAGTTATTTTATCTTCTAATTTTGCAGTAGCAGCAGAAAATTGTTCAACATCACCTGAACTTTCAGATTCAATTCTATTTTGATATTTTTCTTTAATTTCTTTTAATTTATCTTCATACTTGTTAATTTTTTTAGATAACTTTTCTTCAAGTTTCTTACGATCTGCATCAAGTTTAGCTTTCTTTTCTTCTAATTTTTTACGTTTCTCTTCAGCCTTTAGTTGTTGTTCTTTTCGTTTCTCTTCAAGTTTTTGTTTTTTCTCTTCAAGTTTTTCTTTTTGTTTCTGTTCTCTTTCTTCAAGCTTTTGCTTTTTCTCTTCAAGCTTTTCTTTTTGTTTCTCCTCTCTTTCTTTTTGTTTTTCTTCAAGCTTTTCTTTTTGTTCTTTAGCTTTCTTTTTTTCTTCTTCTGCTCTTTCAGGTTGTTTTTCGTATGCCTCAGAGTCTTCAGTACTTACGGAAAGATTATCATCTTCAGCAAATGAATTGTTAATTGGAACAACACCTAAAGAGCCTACAAGTAAGATTGAGACTAAAAATCTAAATAACACAGATTTTTTGTCCATTTTATAAAGTCGACTCAATTATAGTAAAAAAGACTTGCTTACAATTCATCATTAAGATTAGTTCTTTGAGGTACTAACCAAATTTAAGAAATATTTGTGCAACGATGCATCCTTTGTCAGTTCAGGATGGAAAGATGTTCCTATCACATTTCCTTTTTTGATAGCAACAATTCTCTCATTAAATTTTGAAAGAACTTCAACGTCTGAACCTACATCAGAAACGGAAGGTGCACGAATAAAGACTCCATTGAATTTTGGAATATCAATGGAATCCATTGCTACGTCAGCTTCAAAAGATTCTCTTTGTCTTCCAAAAGAGTTTCTTTCTAATTTAATATCAAAAATTTCAAGTAAAGGTTGATCAGTTTTTCCTACTACACGATCATCGGCGGTCTTTGAAAGCATAATCATTCCAGCACAGATTCCAAGAGTAGGCATTCCATTTTCAATTTTTTCTTTGAGAGCCTTCAATGAACCATTAACTAGGGATAATTGTCCAATAGTGGTACTTTCTCCACCAGGAATTATCAAACCATCTAATTGGGAAATTTCTTCAGGAGTTTTTACATCAGAAACTTTTGCATCAATTCCTAATTCATCAATTGCAGCCTTTGTTGAAAGGAGGTTTTCTTGAACATCTCCTTGGATGGATAAGACACCAACATTAAGACTCATGCAGAGCCACCACGTTCTTGCATACGTAATTCTAGTGTATTGACATCAAGACCTAACATAGATTGTCTTTCATCAATCATTTTCTGAGCTTCCTTAACTTTATCAGCTTCATTCCAAAATGTGGTAGCTAAAACAATGGCTCTTGCTCTTTCTTTTGCATCGTCTGCATTGAAAATTCCTGAACCAACAAAGATTCCATCACAACCAAGAGACATAAGATATGCTGCATCGGCAGGAGTTGCAATTCCGCCTGCTGCAAAATTTACAACTGGTAATCTTCCTAGTTTTGCAGTTTCTTCAACAACATCATAAGATACTTTGAATTCTCTTGCCATTCTAACTAGATCTTGATTATCACCAGAATCATAAATTGACTTGATAGTTCTTAATTCATCATTTACTTTTTTGATATGAGTTACTGCTTCAGCAACATTTCCTGTTCCAGGTTCTCCTTTTGTTCTAATCATTGCTGCACCTTCTTCAATTCGTCTTAAAGCTTCTGCTAAAGATCTTGCACCATTTACAAAAGGAGTAGTGTAATCCCATTTCCAAATATGATGTGATTCATCAGCAGGTGTTAAAACTTCAGATTCATCAATCATATCAACATTAGTTTCTTGTAGAACTAATGCCTCATTGACATGTCCAATTCTACATTTAGCCATTACAGGAATTGTAACTGAATCCATAATGTCTTCAATAATTCTAATACTTGCAGTTCGTGCAACACCTCCAGCTTTTCTAACATCAGAAGGAAGTTTGTCTAAAACCATGACAGAGACTGCTCCAGCTTCTTCGGCAATTTGTGCTTGTTCAACAGTTGTTACATCCATAACAACTCCGTTCTTTAACATGTGAGCAAAACCGCGTTTAAGAGTAGAAGAACCGCGTAAAATATCAGAAGATTCTGATTTCTCAGAGATTATTCCTTTAGCGTCGTTTCTTTCACCTGATAAGGGTAACATGTTCTAATTTTTACGAGAGGCTATTTGTACCTATTCACGAATGTCTTCAATAATTGCATCTAGTTCAGTTTCAACCATAGTAATTATTGGAGGAATAAAACCAGTTGTAGCGTTTTGTTCAGGCCAATGAATTTGATTAACGCGTCCGTTAAGAGTTACTTTGACATTTGATTTCTGATATTCAGTTACGTTCTCCATTACAGGAAATGACTCAGATGGAATTGCTATGAATCCAGTCTCTTTAATGAGTGCCTTAATTTTGTTAAGTTTCGTTTCGTCTAGTTTTGAACGAATATCAGGCTGAAGATATCCATGTTCTGTTAGAGAATATTTTAGTTCACCATCATTTTTTATGAAAAGAATTTCAGTTTTTTGAGCACCGACTCGTTCAGTTACACCGTAATCAATTTTCTTTAATTGATGTTTTGTATATTCAATTTGAAGTCTGTCAGTTGGATTAGCTGCAGAAATTGGAATTTCATTTTTAGTGATCATCGGAATAGAAATTACTAACGCGATAGATACTGCAATGATTATTCCCAAGTAAAGTGTTTTTACCATGATTGATGAACAATTACAAATTCTTGTTTATTGCAAATAAATCTTGGTCAAAGATAACTTAAATTCAGGTCTGTTTCAATCTTGTTCGTGGGGTCGTAGCCTAGCCTGGTAGGGCGACAGTGTCTACGTAAAGATCACCGCTAAGGGCTCCAGAGGTAAACTAAGCTAAACTGACTCACGGATGATGTAAGTTTGGAGCTGTAGTGACCCGTAGGTCGCCGGTTCGATTCCGGTCGGCCCCACGTAAAAAATTCTTACATGTTTCTCAAAACATTAAGTGCGGAACCAGCTTTGAACCATTCAATTTGAGATTTGTTGTATGAGTGGTTTAACATAATTTCTTCTTTGTTTCCGCCACTATGTGAAATAATACATTTGACTTGTTTTTGTGGTTCTAACTCATTCAAATTTACTAAACTAATTTTATCATCTTCAAGAATTTTGTCATAATCATCTGGATTACTAAATGTCAATGCAAGTATTCCTTGTTTTTTCAGATTAGTTTCATGAATTCTAGCTAAACTTTTTGTTATTACACCAGCACATCCAAGATATCTAGGAGTCATTGCTGCATGTTCTCTGCTACTACCCTCACCGTAATTGTTGTCTCCAATTATTACCCAACGCATTTGTTTTTCCTTGTATTGTCTTGCAATCTTTGAAAATGGTTCTAGTTCATTGTTTAGGATGTTTTTTCCTTTTCCAACTTCGTCATTAAATGAGTTGACTGCGCCTAGAAGCATATTATCACTGAGATTATCCAAATGGCCTCGAAGTGACAGCCATACGCCTGCAGGAGAGATATGATCTGTGGTACATTTTCCCTTGGCCTTTACCATGATTAGGATTTCTTCAAAGTCTTTTCCATTCCATTTAGGAAATGGTTCTAATCTTTGGAGTCGTTTGCTATTAGGATCAATTATGACTTCTACATCGTCAGAATTTTCAGGAGGATTTACAAAGATTCCTTCAGGTTTTACAAAACCTTTTGTAGGAACTTCTGGTGCAGGTTTTGGAGGTTCAAGTTTGAATTTTGTTCCATCAGATGCAGTTAATTCATCTTGTAATGGATTGAAAGAAAGTTTTCCTCCTAATGATAATGCAATGATCATTTCAGGACTTCCAATGAAATTAAAAGTAGTTCTATGACCGTCATTTCTTCCAGGGAAATTTCTGTTAAAGGTTGTAACAATTGTATTTTTTTGATCTTTATCTAATTCTGGTCTATTCCATTGTCCAATACATGGTCCACATGCATTTGCAAGAACAGTTGCGCCAATCTCTTTTAGAGAATCCATTTGGCCATCTCGTTCAATTGTTCCTCTAATCTGTTCAGAACCAGGAGTGACTAGTAATGGAATTTTTGTTTTAATTCCTTTTTCTTTTGCTTGTTTTGCTAAACTTGCTGCTCTTGACATGTCCTCATATGATGAATTTGTACAACTACCAATTAATGCAACAGAAATCGGATCAACATAATCATTTGATTTTACATCTTCAGCTAATTCTGAAATGCTTCTTGCCAAATCTGGAGTGTGAGGACCAACAATGTGTGGTTCTAAAGTTGAAAGATTAATTTCAATTATTTGATCAAAGAATTTTTCTGGATTTGTTTCTACTTCAGGATCTGCTACAAGTAACTCTTTGTTTTGATTTGCAAGTTCAGCTATTTCTCCTCGGTTAGTGTATTTGAGATAGGTTTCCATGCGTTCATCATAAGGAAATACAGAACAAGTTGCGCCAATTTCAGCACCCATATTTGTAATAGTTGTTTTACCAGTACAACTGATTGATTTCGTTCCAGGACCAAAGTATTCTACTATAGCATTTGTTCCACCAGAGACTGTTAATTTCTCAGATACTTTGAGAATGATATCTTTGGGTGCAGTCCATCCATTTAGCTCACCAGTAAGTTTTACACCAATTCGTTTTGGATAAAGTAATTCCCAAGGCATGCCAGCCATGGTTTCAGCTGCATCTAATCCACCAACACCAATTGCAATCATACCTAAACCACCAGCATTTGGAGTATGAGAATCAGTACCAATCATCAAACCTCCAGGAAATGCATAGTTTTCAAGAACAACTTGATGAATAATTCCTGCACCTGGTTTCCAAAAACCACATCTAAATTTTGCAGCAGCTGATTGTAAAAATTTGAAAACTTCGTTGTTTTCATCAAGAGAGACTTTCATGTCAATGTCTCCTTGAACTTCAGCCCTAATAAGATGATCACAGTGAACTGTTGTTGGTAAAGCTGTTTGTTTAAGACCTGCTTGCATGAATTGAAGCATTACCATTTGTCCGGTAACATCTTGTAATGCAACTCTGTCAGGTTTAAGAAAGACATAATCTTTTCCACCAGTAAAACTTTTTTCAGAAATTTCATTTAGATGTCCAGATAAAATTTTCTCAGTAAGTGTAAGTGGCCTTCCAACTATTTTCCTATATTTTTCACTATTTTCATTTAATTTTTGATAAACATTTGAAACCAGTTCAGGTGTAGAATCTATTTTCACAAGATGCGATGAATTTCTCCTGAATTTATTATTTACAATTTAAAAAATGAAAAAAATCATGTAGATAGGCGTGTAAATTCTTAACAATTATAAGCGAAAAGCCGCTTTCTAAATAAGTTGGGGAGTAACAAATTTTCTAATTTGAGGTGTTATTATGGTCAATAAGGGTTTTCCAAAATTTGGCATGTCACAAGCAGGAGCATTTGTTGCTGCATTAAAAAATTACAATTTACCTGATTTTATTTTAGAGTTGGTTGCAAAAGAGTGCAAATCAGATCTTCTTGAAAGAGGTAGAATCGATGACAGATTACAAAGCATGAATGATGATGCTTTAGAATTATTGCACAAAGTCTTTGTTGGTTGCGAGGAAGATAATGCAGGAAAATTTGCACAATATAGATTCTATGCATATGTTTCTAGCATGTATCACAAATGTGAGGTTTTAGTTAATGAAACAATCCCAGGTTCAACTGGAAAAAATCACAAAGTTCCTGTCACGGTAAAAAATAATGGAATGTACATAGCAGTTGCATACAATAAAGCAACTGGAAATCCTGTGAACAAAAGAGAAACTACCAGATTTTACGATATGGCAGATGATATCAAGAAAGGAGATCATGGAACAATGCTGACAGATGCAATTTATGGTTCATCTGTAGGTTTCAAAGGAGACGCACTAGTTGAGCTTGAAGCACTAAGTAAATCAAGAAAGGATGATCCAGAAAACAAGTTAGATTTCAAAACAGCTAACTTTGAAAACAATATCTATTCAGTTACCAAGTGTTAAAAAAATTATTTTAAATTTAATTGTGAAGTATCCATTGCTAAAAACATAGGTTTGCCATCTGTTTTTTCAAAATCTTCTCCATATTGTTCAAACTCTAATTGCTCAAAGAGATGTTTTGTCCATAGTTCATGTACTTCTTGTTGATGTTTTTTGTGACCAGACTTTCGTAATAACTCATGTAATAATTCATGTGAAACTGTTGTGCAATTTTTTTCAGCTAGGAATAATGTATCATTTTGTTCTTTTGAAGGAACCCAAAATACCATACCAAAATTTTCAGCATGATATCCCTCACAAGTACAATCAGTCCAAATTGGTCTAAAGTGAGTTAGATAGAAGTGGTAATTTTCTTCTCCTCTTTCTTTATGATCTCGAACTAACGTGTGCGTATCAAGCCTCTGAAAAATAGTTCTAGGTTTTGTAATTAATTCATCACATTTTATTTCGTAATCTATTCCAAATTTTTCTTTGATCCATTTCTTGTAAAACTGACTCATCTTTTTGATATACTCAAATTCAAATTGTCGTTTTTCACGATCTTCTTCTTTTACAACAAAAATGAAATGTAAAATCATAATAAGAAAAAGGGGTGTTTATGTCTGGCCTTCGATACCCATTAGGGTCAATGTTGAACGAATCTTCTCAATTTTTCTGATCTTCCAAGTAATGGTTTCTCTAAGTTTTTCAACAGTATCAGATTCAATTTTGGCCAAAATATCATATGCACCAAAAGTTCCATGAACTTCTTTTACACCATCTAAGCCCTTTAGTTGCTGAATAATTGCTTCTTCAGAACCTAATTCACAGTTTATTAAAACATAAGCTGTTGCCATGATTTTATTAGAAAAATCGACTATATCAATAAACCGATTATCCTCAGCTTTGAGAAATCTTTAAGATTGCATCCCAAATTGGTTTTGGAACAGGCATTACAGATAATCGTGAAATTCGTATGAGTTCCCAATCTTTGAATTTTTTATCTTTTTTCATTTCATCAAGTGTTACAGGACGTTTCAATGATTTTTTGTATTTTACATCCACAACTATGAAACGTTCGTTGTCTTCTTTTGGATTTGGATATGGTTTTGAAGTAACTTGCATGATGCCAACAGCTTGTCTTTCATCGCCTGTGTGATAAAATAAAACAAGATCTCCTGGTTTCATATTTCTCATATGTTTTAGAGCTAAATTGTTGTGGATACCATCCCAAACAGTTGTTTTTTCTTTTTTTAGTTGATCAAAATGATAACCTCTAGGTCCGCTTGGTTCTTGTTTTGCTAACCAATAATTTACCATTTCAGTTTTTGATACAACTTAGGGATGTTTTATGGTTTTTGAATTCTAAGAAATGAAATTGTCCCCCGGTTCTGACTCAAACAAGATCATTGGTATTTAGCCAAACCTCCTTGTGTTCTTTAACCGGGGTTAGCCCATAATGTAGCATGCCTGGGTGAATTAGAAATCATTGGTATCATTACGATCGACATCATCCTAATCCGTCTGCATGCCTGCTCTTGGGCGTATAATGATAAATCATACTCCTACTAAAAACCATTGAAAGATATTCAAGAAATCTATTTTATCTAAAATTAAATTTCGTTATGAATTACCATTTGTGTGGAACTTAAAAATGAAACACTATTTTTTAGTGGAATTGTATTAGTTATTTTAGGTTCATTTATCATAATTTTTGATTATCCACAAATTCAATTTCTTGAAATGATAAATTCGGATTCAAACTATAGACTCGATATAGAAACAAAGAATATTCAACAAAGATTGTTAATTGAATTTTCTGTAGGAATAGGATTTGTAGTTACGGGAATAGTATTGTTTATTGTTTCATTTCTAAAGGGATTTAAGAATAGACTCAGACAATGATATTTCAAAACCGCTTACTGGAACGCGTATTTTGTAATTTTCAATAATTTTAGAACTAATTTCACCAATTATACCAACGGGTTTTCCATTAATGAGAACATTTGCACATCTTCCTTTTTCAAATGCGGGATGAGTTGCTGTCTTTGTTTCAATTTGCAAGTTAAAACCAGTTTTTAATGCTGATTGTAATGTTGATTTTATTTCTGTAAAATTAGTATCTTGATGAGCACTAACTCCTGAGAAATGGATTTTCTCAGAAATAGGATTTTCCATGTAGAAGACAGTACCTGTTTCAAACAATTTTTGAGGGTAAGATTCATGAATGTTTCTTGAAAGATTTTCTAACAAGCCAGGGAGAATTGAATCACGTAATATTGTATGTTCTTGACTTTTTGAGTCAAGAACAGAAATAATTTTTGTAGAGTTTCTGTTTGTCATTTCATAAAGTACTCGTTTACTTGTTAAGCTAGAATTCAAAGCTTCAAGATAACCTAAACCAACCATGATTTGACTAAGAGATTTTAATTCAAGTGAAACTGGATTTATTTCTCCAAGAGTTTGAGATGGAGAGAGTGTAGGTTCTAAGTTTTGAATGCCATAACCTAAAGCAACTTCTTCAACTAAATCCATTTCTCCAAAAATATCAAATCTATATGCAGGAATAGTACAAACAATACTCTTACCTTTCGTAAATGCATCTAGTCTAGATTTTTTCAGAGAGGAAACTATCTTTGAAGAATTAAGATTTAGACCAAGAATTTGATTTACTAAGTTGGGATTAACTGTCATCTTCTTTTGTTCAAATTTTGGTGATAAATTTTTTGAACCTGAAATTTTAACATATTCTAAAGTAAATCCTACACTTTGTAGTATGGTTGCAACAACTGAAAGCATATCTTCAGCATCATCTTTGTTGATGCCAGTAACTTCAACAAAGAGATTTTTTGTTTTTGTAGTAACCGTAGTTACAGCAGCGTTAATGATTGGAGGAAAAGAAACTGTATTGTTATTTGCATCTAAAATTATAGGGAATTGTTTAGAATTTCCAAGAATAGAACCATAATCTTTTCCTACATCTGTATCTTTTAGAATTTGAGCAACGGTTAGCTCTTTGCTAGAATTTAGTGGAATAAATTGATGATTTCTGTCTGTAGTTGTATACACTAAAGGAAATGAGATTTTGTCAAGATCATGTATTCCGATTGATGATTTTTTTCTCTTTCTTCCTATTCCAAAATGTAAGTCCTCTTGCATCGCCATGAATTGTTTGATTATTTTATCATCAATTTTGCCATTTTTGGCGACAACCCCAGTGACAAATGGACGAATTTTGGACACATCTGGTTTTACAGAAATAGCATAATTGTTTGATTTTTTTACATTGAGTTTGATTGCTCCAGTTTTTTTGCCTAAGAGTCCTTGCAATCCTAACGCAATTCCAAAGTCAGTTGAATAATCTGGACGGTTTGGACTGTATTCTATTCTTACAAGATCCTTGTCTTCAGATTCAATATCTAATCCAAGAAATGGTAGTGAATCAGAAATTTGTTTTTTTGTAACTTTCCCAACTAATTTTTGAAGTCGACTATGAGATAATTCAACTACTGGCATTTTGTCGCACTCCTTAACCAACCTAGGTTGTTATTGTAAAATTCTCTTACATCATCAAGACCATACTTTAACATTGCAATTCTTTCAATTCCTCCACCCCAAGCCAAAACAGGTTTGTTAATTCCAAGTGGTTTAGTTACTTCAGGTCTGAAAATTCCCATTCCAAATAACTCAACCCACTTTCCTAGTCTTTCATTGTAAACCATAGTTTGCAGAGATGGTTCTGTATATGGGAAAAATGTTGGCCAAAACTTTATTTTTGTAATTCCAATTCTTTTGTAAAATTCTTTTTGAATTCCCATTAAATCTCTCAAGGTAGCGTTTTTTCCTACAACAACTCCTTCAATTTGATTAAATTCCACAAGGTGTTTGTAACTTACTTTTTCATTTCTAAAAACACGACCTAAAGAGAAAACTCTTGCTTCATCAGGTTTGTTTTCTGCAAGATGTTTTATAGTAACACAAGTTGTGTGTGTTCGTAAAACCATTTTTCTTGCTTCATTGATATCCCATTGATATCTCCAATTCTTTTTGTGAGATTCTGAAACTTTTCTTATTTGTTCAGGTGTTCCAATTTTCTTTGCTGAAATTTTATCTAAATAGAAAGTATCTTGTAATTCTCTTGCAGGATGATCTTGTGGGGTAAACAATGCATCAAAATTCCAAAAGCTTGGTTGAGTCATATTTCCAATAATTTCTGAAAAACCTAATGTTACGAAAATTTCACGAATTTCATCAATTGTGTCTTTTAATGGGTGAGTTCGTGCAACAAAAACTTCTGGAACTTTTGCCTCAACGTCTATTGCACCAGAGGATTCTGAAAGTTCAATTGATTTTGCAGTATTTGTTAATGAAATTTCTTTAATCTTTACAACATCTTCAATAATAAAATCTGGTCGCTTCAATAAAGAGGATAAATCTTTTTGATCAATCTCATTGCCAGATAATTTTTTAGTTCCAATTTGTTTGAGAGATTTTTCACCCGGAAGTTCTGAAGGAGAATCCTTTAGAGAAATTTTTTCAGACGATGCATCAACCCAGTTATTTTTTTTAGATAAACCAATAGCAGGTCCAAAAACAGGTCCAAGTTCTTTTTGTAATTCAGATACATTTCTAGGACCATCTTTGAGCATGTCAAGCAATCGTCTTTCAGGTAATCCTTTTTCAAATGACTCTAGCCCATTTTTCCCAAGGCTAATTATGCTAGTTTTTGATTCATTTACAATTGCTAAATCTTTTAGTCTAAGCCATTCAATTCCTCGTCTAATCTGATCTGGTGAAAGTTTAGTTGATTTTTCTAATGCTTCAGAATTTTGTTTTGGGTTGTCTTTTAGTGATGCTATGATTTTTTTTTCAATCTCATGGAAAACTTGCGACAACAGCAAAAAGTTCGAAAAAGACTTTTTAAACCTTAACCTAAGTCAAATTGAATGTCATCTGCTGACGACTTTATTGTGACTCCTTGGCATGTTGAAGGGGACATTGATTATGATAAATTAATCAAAAAATTCGGTACTGAGAAGATTTCTTCAGAATTGAATGAAAGAATGATCAAGGTGGTAGGTGAGGATCATTTCATGCTTAGAAGAGGCATTTTTTTCTCACATAGGGAAATGAATAGAATTCTTGATGATTATGAAAAAGGAAACAAATTCTTTCTATATACTGGAAGAGGTCCTTCTGGTCACACTCATATCGGACATCTTGTTCCATGGGTTTTTGCAAAATGGTTACAAGAAAAGTGTGATGTCAATATGTATTTCCAACTAACTGATGATGAAAAATTTTATTCTAAACAAAACTTGACGTTAGAAGAAACTAGCAAATTTGCATTTGAAAATGCTTTAGATTTCATTGCTTTAGGTTCCAAACCAGATAAAACAAAGATAATTATCAATACAAGAAATATTCAAACACTCTATCCGATTGCAGCACAAGTTGCAAAAAAGATTAATTTTTCAAATACAAAAGCAACATTTGGATTTTCAAATGACACAAACATTGGAATGATTTTTTATACATCATTACAATCAGCCCCATGTTTTATTGAAGACAAACCCGTATTGATTCCATTAGGAGTTGATCAAGATCCTCACTTTAGATTAACAAGAGATATTGCACCAAAAATCGGAAAGCCAAAACCTGCACTTATTCATAACATTATGATTCCTGCATTAGAAGGACCTGGCGGAAAAATGTCAGCCTCAGATGATAATGGAACAGTGTACACAACTGATGAGCCAAATGTTGTAAAGAAAAAAATTAACAAGTATGCGTTTTCAGGAGGTCAGCCAGATATAGAAGAACATAGAAAGCTTGGTGGAAACCCAGACATTGATGTTTCTTATCAATATCTAAGAATATTTTTTGAACCTGATGATAACAAGTTAAAATCAATTTATGATGATTACAAATCAGGAAAATTACTTTCTGGAGAACTAAAAGCAATCTTGATTGAAAAAATTAATGAGTTCCTTGAAAGTCATCAAGAGAAAAGAGAAAAAGCAAAAGACAAGATAAATGAATTTCTTTTTGAGAATAGATGAAAGTCAATATTACATGTGACGACAAATACGAGGCACAAAAGTTAGCATCACTAATTTTCATAAAAGATGGAAAAGAGACCTACATTACATCAATTTTAAATGTAGTAAAAAATGAAGTAGTGATTTCATTAAAGGATAAATCGGCTCATAGTATTATGCTAAAGGATAACTCTAATGTTGGAAAATTTGCAGATTTTATCCAGTCAGTTGTAGACAAAGAACACAAGCTAGTTTCCACTAAAATTCTAGAACATGAAGTAGAGATTGTAAAAGAGGAAATCTAATGCACGAATGCTGTATAGAGTGCTATAATTCCAATGATTGCAATCATGGAAAGTCCTAAGGCTTTGAAGTCTCCATCCATAGCTTAGTTTCAAAATTATTATAATTAAAGTGTTAATAAATTCTCAAAGATGATTCTAGAGATCATCTAGGAAAATATCTGTTCTTTTTTTGCTTTGGTTTTGATCTATCTTCTTTTGGTTTTGACATGGGCTGGTTGATTTCGTTGCAATTCAGGCACAATACCTTTAGTTCTTCTCGTGCAAGTTCAGGTTCTGAGATATATTTCCCCCATGAAGACGCAGAGCCTCCGCGTCGGATAACATCAAATGTTTCAGTATCATATTTGTGAGAAAATCCTAGTGCTCGTTCATCTCTAAAACCACAACTAGAGCAAACTTTTCCTCCTAAAATCTCAAATAATTTTTCTTTTAGAGTTTCATAGAATTTATCAGAACCGTTTGAAAAAAAGCTCTGTTGTTTTTTCAAAAATTTTTCAGTTTTTGAGTTAGATTTTGAATCTCTATCGTTTCTTCTATCATTCCTAGAATATCTGTCATTTCTACTAGGCCTATCAGAGTCAAAGTCTCTTGGTTTATTTTTTCTAAAACAATCACTACAGTAAACAGGTCTGTTAGTTTTTGGAACAAATGGAACTTCGCATTCAGTACCGCAATCTGCACATTCTACTGTTGCAGATTCGTTTCTTCTATCATTTCTAAATCTTGAATCTCTATCATTTCGAGAATTTCTAAATGAACGAGAAGGTCTATTATCTCGTTTAGAATTTCTTCTAGACTTTTTTTTATCCGAATACTTTGATTTGTAAAGTTCCAATTCTAGAGAATTTCAAGTTCATTGGTTATAGATACTTAGGGGTTTGATTTGTGCCTAGATTAAAAAATTTCATCAAACCAGGGATTTATCCATTTCAGTGGACATTATCTCTTGAACTTTGAGAAAGTAGAGTTTTGTTGAATATGGTATTTGGTCTATGTTATTGTCAACTACAATCATAAAATATCTAACAGCGCGTTTTGAAATATCTAAATTAAATTTCATTGGAAGAACAGGATCCTGGTGAACTTTGATTTTGTCTTGAAGCCAAGGTGGCACCATCTCAATTGTTTCTTTGATAATTTTGTCATACCAGAATGAAAGATTCTCTGGTTGCAAACCCTGCTTTAGATTAGATACATCATTATCAATTTTTTTCATCATATTATTGATAATTGCCATGAGGCTCAATCAAGAAATTTTGTTTTATTCAAATTACTCAAAGTTAGACAAGCTACTTGTCAATTTGATAACAAGTTACCCTCTGAATCAATTTCAGAATTTTTAATTCTAGTTGAAGATATTCGTGTACCGTCTTTGGCCAAGTACATTGGCACTGAGATGACTTCAACAGGGGTCAGATTCTTTTCAGCCCTCAATTTGTTTAGAACATCTCCTTGGTAGTTTGTCTCATCACTAACAACTAATGCTTGAACCTCTTTTTCTAATACGGCAGGACCAAAATCATTGTCAAGTTTACTAATTTGATATGAAGATTTTGGGAATTCTTTTGAAATTGCTAGAATCAAATTTTCAAGACGTTGTTCATAGTGATTATCTAGATTCTTTCCTTTTTTTGTTGTTAGTTCATCACTTGTTAGGCCAATAATCACTTTGTCAGAAACATCAAATGCATTTGAAAGCAAAGTCAAATGACCTCTATGAATTATGTCAAATGTTCCACCCATTGCAACCAGCGAGAATTTAGACATGTAGTTGTATGGAACTCTTTGAAAATAAATCTACTACTTTTTTACAAAGATATGTGTCGTTCTCATCTTTTTGTCTAGTTGGAATAATCCGGAATTAACAAGTTTTGATGAAATTCTCTCTAAATCAAATTCTGAAAAAGAAAGAATTCCTGAAGGTTTGATAATTCTATGTAGCTCCATTAACACAGGTTCGGGATTTTTCAAATCATTAAAAACGTGATATAATAATACAACATCTACGCTATTTGGTGCTAACCCAGTTTTGCAATCAGAATGAATAATTCCAATATTTTTGATATTTTTTTGTTTGATCTTTTTGGAGATTGATTTTATGGCAAGCGGGTGTTTATCTAATGCAAAGATTTCACCTGTTCCATCAAGCAATTCTGAAACAGTAATTGAATAGTTTCCAAGACCACATCCATAATCCAGCACAGTTATTCCATGTTTAATAGGAGCCTCACGGAGAACAATTTTTGGTGAATTAAACAAATCACGTACAAACAAAATCAAGGATATTGTTAGGTAGTTTAGAATATGTAGAGGAGTTTGATTATTTTGAAACTTAGTTTTTCCAATTACAAATGAATTATCAGATATTATATTCTGAGTATTTTTCATCATTAAGGGTGTATTTGGAAAAATTGTTTATGAATACAAGTTTGTCAAAATCCAAACAAACTGTTAGTTTACAAATATCAGAACAATTGGGCCCTGCTCAGCTATGGGGACATTGTTTCTATCCCAGACAAATGTTTCAATAAAGTATAGCCCGCCTTTTTGTGGAATCCAGTCAATGGTTTGGGTTTCATCACCAGTTCCAATGAATCTTCCATCAAATTTTCCAATGAATTCAACTGTTGGAGAAGTTCCTGATTCTTTGATTTGTACATAGTAAGTATATGCAGTTTCATTTGAAGTAGGATTTGCTGCAAATTCAATTCTTGTATCACTTTTGATGTTCACAGTAGAACCAATTGGAATTTCAGATAGTTTGTTTCCCATTTTATCTTCTACTGAAACATTAGAAATTGTTACTAGAGTAGTTGGAGATTGTGGAGGAGGAATTTTGACATCAACAAAATAAGAATAGAAAATGTCGGATTCAGAAAATAACAAGAATCCTGCTGCTCTTGCATCAACTGATTCATTTAACTCAAATTCTGTTTCTGTATTTGGTCCCATCTTACCAATTTCAATTGTTGAAACTCCAAGAAGTCTTGGGGGTTCAAAGTTATCATAGAATGCAAGATAGACCTTTGTATCAGAAATTGGTGCACCTCCATTTTGTAAAACTCCACTAAAATGTAGTTCAGCACCTAGAGATATCTCAGAAGAATATACTGTGAGACCTTTTGCTTTTGATACTGAAGAATCAAATCCTAACAGAGATACGGAAGCCTGAGTTATGTTTGGATTGGCAGTTTCAGAGCGTATTGCAAATGGAGATTGACCATTTTCTGGAATTACCGCAAGAGTTGTTGTCCCTTCTACAATTTCTAGAGGATTGGGATCAAAGTCATCATAGAATAGTACTTGGAGTTGAACGTTAGTTACGGAGGTTAGTGCATTATCATTTTCAATGGCACCAACTACAACTGTGTATCCTTCCGAATCTTTGTAGACATATGGAGATTCATTGACTAGAGATACAGTAAGTGTTGGAGCATTATCAGAATATTCTTGAGCAAATCCCTGAGAGAATGGAATTAACAGTAAAATCAAAAATGCACTTGGAAGAACTTTTTTCATATACATTTCTTTGAGAACCGAGTTTAATTTCGTGTGATATATCATATAGTGAACAAGTAAGGTAACAACGTTTTACCTAGTTTACACTAACGTAGGAATTAATAAAAAGAGATTAAAAATAGATGAAAATTTATTTTCTCTTTGCGGTAATTGCTAACCAGTAAATTAAACCAGGAGCTAAACCGACGATTAGAGGAATCCATACCGGCCATCCGTCTACTGCGCTTGCCATAGAAGAGAACCGAAACTTATCCTATTTAAATCCATCCAGAGAATCTGAATTTCAGCAAAGATCTGATATAAAGTGGACCGGACGGAATTTGAATCCGTGACCCCCCGCGTGCAAGGCGGGTATACTACCAGGCTATACTACCGGCCCACAAGGGAGATGACAAAGGTGCAGATTTTAATTGTTGTCTTCTTGGCAAGGATTTTATTTGAAAACAAGATTGTTTTTTCATGGTACTTTTAGAATCTCAAGTCAAACTAAAGACAGGAGATACTGCACCTGATTTTGAGTTACTAGGAATTGATGATAAGAAACATTCTCTAAATGACTATTCTGGTTACAAGGGATACTTGGTAATTTTCATGTGCAATCATTGCCCATATGTCAAAGCAAAAGCAGACGCATTAAATGAGTTATTTGAAAAATGTGGAAAAGATGTTGCCATTATAGGTATCAACAGCAATGATTCAACTGATTATCCAGAAGATAGTTTTGATGCAATGAAAGAGACTGCAAAAGAGAAAGGTTTTGGATTTGATTATTTGGTTGATGAAACACAAGAGATAGCCAAAAAATATGGAGTCATGTGTACTCCAGACCCATTCTTGTTTAATGCTCAAAAACAACTAATTTTTCATGGAAAAATTGACAATGCCATGAAGCCAGATGATACAGCTACAGAAAAGACAATGATCAATAACATTGGAAAATTAGTAGCTGGTGAAAAAATCGAAAAAGATTTCGACCCATCAATTGGCTGCTCTATCAAGTGGAAAGAAAATTAGACTTAAATGAGTCTCGCCTAGAGAATTCTTCGTGGGCTCGTAGCTCAGCTTGGCTGGAGCGTTCGACTGATAATCGAAAGGTCATGAGTTCGAATCTCATCGGGCCCATCTTTTGATTATTTCAGATTTTCAGATACTGTTTGAGACCACTGGAGCACTTCTTCGAATTTGTCAGATAATAGATCTGAATCAATTTTTGTCTTGTTTGATTTTTTTCCGCAAAGTGCTAGTTTCATTTTTTTGCCAGATTTTTCCCTAGTAGGGTTTATTGAATCAGCAAAAAAATTCAAGCCTTCTTCGGTTTGAGAAAATACAACTGTAACTAAAACACCAGGTTTTTGTTTCCAGATTTTTCCAATTAGTTTTTGAAAATCAAGATCAAATAGAACATTGATAGCTGATGACATATCCCCCAAATGAGAAACCTTCCAACCATCTGAATGATAAGCTGCCGAAGCTGCTTCTGAAATCAAACTGCTTTCAGCATCAGCTGCAATTACTACAACATTTTTTTTAGAATCAGAAACTATCTGGGTTTGATAAAAGATTTGAAGTGTTTTTGAGATGGTGTTTCGAAGCAGGTTTTGTTCTGCTGTTCCAATCTTTCCCTCATCATACAAGGCCTTTACAGAATCAATTGCAGGCAAGATCACCTCTAAGATTAAACGATTTACAGTAGCTCCTGAATGGAGACAATTTCGAATTAGAGAGAAGACTTGGTCTTCTGAGTCCTTGACCAAATTATCAAAAAACAAAGGAGCCACTTTGAAATAATCATCAGGGAAATTGTAGGATTCTTGTCCTGGTTCTAAAAACCACAAAGTAATGTTTCCAATATTTTTTTGGCGAAGTAATCCTTCAGTTGCAAAAACTTTGAGATACTTTGTCATTGTAATTCGGTTAATTCCGACTTCTTCGGCAATCTCAACTCCAGACATTCCGCTATCAGAGTCTCCTAGTGCTGAAATCAGCTTTTCTCTAATCTCCTCAGTTGAGTATCCTTTGCCCATAGAGGTCTTGAATTAAGGTATGGTATAAAGACTAATTTTCAATTGGATTGGCAGGAAGGATTCCAAGAATTTCTTGAATTAAAGAATCAGAATTTATTCCAAGTTCAGTTGAAATTAGAAGAACTTTTTCATTATCCAGATAAAAGGTGAATCTCTTTATTTTTTCATACTCGGCCATGGCATATTTTGGAGTACCAATCCACTCTTCCATTTGAGTACGGGTTTGCCATCGGAGAAGAGATTGCTGAATAGATACCTGTGTTATTGGTTCAGGAGTAAGAGTTTCAACTCCTTGTCTCATTCCTCCAGCAATTATTTCTGCAGATTTTGAAAAAACTCCAACATATCTAATTTGTTTATCAATATCAAAAATTTGGTTACATAATTGCTCATAACCCATGAAGTTGTGATATTTTTTTTTGTAAATAAACATAGGACTATTCTTCAAGTATGAGATTATAATTTAGGTTCACCATTAAGTGACTAGATTTAAAGAAAAATCTTATATACAAGGTACCTTAAAGTACGGTAAGGGGAAAGTAAATTGCCAAAAGCTGGATTCAAATCAATTACAGTTTCAGAAACAGTTTATGATAAATTCCAAGAAGTTTATCAAAAGAGTAAAGACGACTTGGCAATGAAAGGCGTTAACAGCTTTTCGGGTTATGTTACTTACATGTTAGAGGAGATGATGCAAAAGGACAAGACCTTTGCAAGATATGCTCCAAAGATTGAAAAAATTTCTGTCGATGATGATAGAATAATTCTAAAAGATAATATCAAAAATAGAATCGCAGAAGTTGCAGTCCAAAAAGATGAACTCTACTGTCAGCTCTGTGATGAAAAAGATTGTGTTCACGTTGGCTTTGTCTGGTCTATTCCAGAAGTCTACGAAGTTCTAAACGCTAGAGGAATCCGACACCCAAAGTAGTTTGTATGGAGGAGGTGGGATTTGAACCCACGAACTCCTGAGAGACAGGATCACCCATTATTTGATCTTAAGTCCTGCATGTCCAAAAGCACACAAGGTGCTTACTTTGGCCAGGCTTGATTACTCCTCCAAAAGGGTAAAAATTTGTGTGAAATTTAACAGTTTAGAGACACCAACACTGGATAGAAAAACGCATCTGGTGGGAGATAAATGATATCTTACATCTGAATCATTTTGTATGGTTGGAAAATGGAAGTGACTCTTGCTGGATAAAGGAGATTAATCATCATGGATGAAATTGTATAGAATTCAATTAATCGTGATAATTAATTTGGTCAATTATCTATAATCCAAAATTGTTTTTTAGAGATTGATGTATATTTTAGTAAAACGATATCACGTATCATAGAATGTCTTAAAATATTGTAAAATCGATAACAGTTAAGCGATCTGATTTATTAGGACATAATGATGGTTTATTCTTGATATGCAAAATAGGGAAAAGATAGATCTTGATATCCATCCTATAAACAAACAGAGAATTATACCTGCGTCATCTTACAACAACTTGGCACGCTTGATTATCTTAATCGTGAGAAACTTAAGATTCCTGAATCAGATCTTGATGAAAATCAAATTGCAAAAATAATGAATACAACAAGCAGTGGAACACGTTTTTCTGAGGTGGAGAACATAAACAAAGTGCTAACCAAATCAGATCCATCCATTGAATTTAGTGCCGAATTTAAACCTCATACCTTGAATGATATTAAAAAAGAACTGCGAGAAGGGTTGCCCGTATCTGTATGGATTTCCACAGGATCAGTTGATTATCTGCATGCTATTGTCATCATAGGCATAGATGATATAAAAAAGACTATTTCTTATAATGATCCAATATACGGTATAAAAACAATGAGTCAAAGTGAATTCGTGACAAAGTGGGAGAAAGGACAAGCGTTGATGATAAAAACGGAAATAGGACGAATAAACAGATATACCTTAGATTACTTCCCCAAGGAGACAGACGATGGATAACCTTGAGTTTGCTATAAAAAAATACGTTGTAGAGCATTATGGTGATCTTATAATTTCTGACAAACCTGTTTTCAATGATAAAACGAAGATTTGGAAGGCTCAGCTTAGATCAACTTATCCCCGTATTATTACAGATGATGTATCCGGAGAAACACTTGTTGGATTTCTTGACCTAAAGGATTTGGGAACAATCAGATTAAACGATAATTTGCAGATAATAGATGCCACTTCTAGCGAGAAATGTGATGATCAGTTATCTTCTAGATTAGATCTTTGGAAACAACAAACAGAAAGAATAGTAATTAGTGTATCATCAGATGTATTTGCAAAAATTGAAGAAAGTATTCATGTTTTGAATCCTCTTGAATTAATTTTAGATCAACTTATCAGCACTGTTAAAGACAATGAGATCAAAATTTTGGATTCTGACATTCATGAACAACACAATCCTGGTCGGATTATGCAGTATTTAGAATTACTACTTGAATTAGATATTGTTAGAAGAGTACAAAGTGGTTATGTACATGGAAATACATACGTTGGATTATTAGAAGAAGCAAATAATTCTCAAAATATCAAAACTCTATTGTTATCACATGTCATTAAACAAAAATATTCAACATTACGTCAAGTTTTTGGCATAACACAACTTGAGCCTTACGTACATCTTGCAAACGTATATTATTCAGCCTCATTGGAAGCGGAAAAATTAATCCATATAAGTCAATCCAATCTATACCGCCGCTATCAAGGTTTTTACAGAAGAATTTCAAGATGGGCATTTGATTCGAAATTAAACGAATTGGTTGACAAGGGAGCACTTCAATACGATAATGATTACTTGGTAGGAAACGAAGAGTATTTTGACAACATGTTACAAATGAAAGAAAAAGTACAACTTAATCCCATTAGTATTCGTCAAAATCTGACTGATTGTGATTCAATCTTCTAAATTTACGCACAAAGATCAAGCAATATTCGTTTTACCACATATTTTGATCCAGAAAGGGGTTGGAAATAAATCAAAACAAGGAATTTCGATCATCATCCTAATTTAACAGGACAGTAAAACCATCCTGAAATTTAACAGAACAAAGTAATTTGGTCCACACAAGACATTGAATATATCTTTGAGGAATCAGACTTTCCAGATTTAGTCGGTGGTGTTCATCCATTAGAAGATGGAAAACTGTACAAAATTTGTGCTCCAGTTACATTGAATAATAAACTACAACTTCCAGTAGGTGGCTCTACTGGAATAACATCTGAAGGAAAATTACTTTATCCTCTTGAAACAAAGATAGCTGGAGATTCAGCAATAACATCAATTGACAATGTTGTAAATATTTTATCATTTGCAGATTCTGGTGGAGATTTGTTAGTTACAACATCTGCTGCTCACAATCTATCTCCAGGTGATTTGGTAAACATTAAAGATGATACCGTTTCAGCATATACTCAACTTGCAGTAACTGTAATTACAACATCTGATACTGATGAATTTACAATTTCTGGAATAGTGGACCGGGAGGGAATCGAACCCTCGACACCCTCGTTGCGAACGAAGCATTATACCCCTAAACCACCGGCCCTCAAGTTACTTCTTTGAGTTGTGTTTTTATTCATTTTCTCAACGCATAATAGACTGCACAGCACAAATTTTTCTGATGACCTACGACACGGTGATTGTAGATTCTCATGTAATTCTTCCAACTGGAATGGTTGACAAAAATATTGTGATTGATGAGGGTAAAATTGTCAATCTTACCTCAGATACTCCTGCTTGTGACAAAAAAATTAACGGCAACGGCCTTGTTTCTATTCCAGGAGCCATTGACACTCATGTTCATTATGGTGTCTATTCTCCAATCAATGAAGCTGCAAAGACTGAATCTCATGCAGCAGCAATTGGTGGAATTACTACAATGATGAGAATGCTTAGGTTAGGTGATTCTTTTTCAAGTTCTTTACAAGCTCAACTTGATGCAGCATCTCAATATCATTATGTAGATTATACAATTCATGCTTCCGTGTTTAATCAACAACAAATAGATGAGATGAAACTTTGTGTTGAGAAAGGAATTACATCATTTAAAATTTACATGAATCTTGGAGGTGAAGTTGGACATGTTTACATGGATATGCCACCTAATTCATCACAACTTGTTGCAGCAAATGTTGATGTAACTGATGAAATTGTTGAAATGACTGTAAAGACTGCAGCTCAACTTGGTTGTCCTGTTCTTGTTCATGCTGAAGATTACGAATCATGTGGATGTGGAATTAAAACTGCAAAAGAAAAAAAACAAAATGGATTATCTGCTTGGTCTGAAAGTCGCTCACCAGAGTTTGAAGCTAAAGCAATCAAAACTGTTTCAAAATTTGGACGAGATTATGATTGTGTAGTTTACTTTGTTCACATTGGCTCAGAGAGAGCTTTACAACAAATTGAAGAAGAAAAAAAACTTGGAACAAAGATATTTGTTGAAACCTGTCCTCATTATCTTACATTATCCTATGAAAAACAAGATGGCTATCTTGCTAAAGTCATGCCTCCAATTAGAACCGAAAAAGACAACAAAGCAGTTTGGAATGCGTTATCTTCTAATCAAATTGACACTGTAGGCACAGATCATGTGGCAAATCAGCTTAAACTTAAACTTGATGGGGATGATGTTTGGGGTGCACTTGCAGGTTTTCCTGGTATTGGAACTGTTCTTCCAATATTGCTTAATGATGGAGTTAACCAAAATAAAATTTCTCTAGAACAGTTTGTGAAATTTACAAGTTATAATCCAGCACAAATTTTTGGAATGCATCCAAGAAAAGGAACACTTGAGCGACGTTCTGATGCAGATGTAACAATGATTGACTTGAAAAAAGAAAAGAAGGTTACATCTGATTTGTTTGGAGGATTTTCTGACTACATTGTTTATGAAGGAAGAAATCTCAAAGGCTGGCCTGTTAAAACACTTGTCAGAGGAGAACTAGTTGCTGAAGACTTTGAGGTTGTTGGAAAACTTGGTCATGGTAAGCTAGTTGAAAGAGAAATTAACCTATTTTCTAACTAAATTTCAAACAAATTTGATGGATCCATATCCAACAACAGATGATTTGTCTCCTGACACATCTCCGCTAGTAGTATATCTAAGCAATTCTCCTTTTGTTGCACCTAAATTCTTACAGGCAATCATTGTTGATGCCATTGCGCCATATCCACAAGCAGTTACTCTCTTTTCAATCAACACTTGATAGAATCTTTCCACATTTAGCTCCAAAATAGGTTCAATCAATGCTTTGTCTTGACTATATGCAAAAGAATTTTCCTCATAATGAGTAAAGTCTGATGATGCTACAATTATGGCATTTTTGTCTTTTACAATTTCTGATACTGCGTTTCCAACATCTTTTGCAGTTTCCAAATCTTGAGACAGTAAAATAATAGACAAAATTTTGAATTTGTTTGAAAAAATTGTTTGTATCATTGGAATTTGAACTTCTAAACTATGATCTTGTGAATGAGAATACTTGTCAATTTCAATTATTTTCGAAATTTCAGAAACTTGTCTTGCAGCCTCAGAATCTACTTCTACTATTCCTAGTGGTGTTAACCATTTAGAATCTGTCATTGTTGCTGCATTTTTTCCAACACCAAAGTGGTTTGGTCCAATAATGACTACTAATTCTGGGCTTAGATTTGAGATTGATTTGTAAGAATGACATGCAGTTGGACCTGAATACACATAACCAGCGTGAGGAGACACAATTCCGAAAATCTTTTCATTAGATTGAACACTTTTTGTTCCAGGTCCGAACTTGTGTTCAAAACAATCATTGATCATTTGTTTTAGATCTTCTTTTGCATCTGGATAAAATTGTCCTGCAACTACTGGTTCTCTAATCATAATTCTAAATACCTGTTATTTGATAAAAATCCCCCAGTCTATTCTCTAGTTATATTTCCGTTTGGAGGCTCTTCTTTGAAAATAACTCCTTGAAATTTTGAAACTTTCGTTGAATTGTCTTTCCATGCATCTTTTGGTAATCCTGTCTTTTGACATGTATATTCTAAAAATTCGTGTTCATCCCATCCATATTCTGTTGGAACTTGTGGTAATAGTAGACCTGATGCAAAACCATTCTCTATAATCAAACCATCTCTGCCAACTTTTATGTTCTGAATATATTGCGAAGTATCGTCAACAACAATCTCTTCTGGTTTAGTAAGAACTGTTACTTCAAAAACAATATTTTCTAATTCATCTTCATTGACTGGTTCAAAACGTGTATCTCTAGTTGCTGCAGCAATTGCGGCATCAACTAATCCTTCTGATAATTTTTTTACAGGCAGAGGAAATCCAATACAACCACGTAAAAAATCTTTTTTGTTTAACGTAACAAAAACTCCAGAACTAAAATTAAATTTTGAATTAAATTCTGAATCGTTTATAGTTTGATTGTTTTTTAGATATTCAGTAACTACTCTTCTTGCCATCTTAACTAATTGTTTACCATCAGAATCTGAAAACTGAGAATAACTCATACTTGTTAAATATCTCAAATCGCAATAAAAAACATTGAGCAAATTACTAGGAAAAGAAGCAGAACTGTACGAAACACTACCTGATGACAAAGTAAAATGTACAGCTTTGTGCACGATATTGTGAGATTGGCAAGGCCAGATAGGTTTGTGTGGAATTAGAGGAAATGAAGACGGAAAACTCCAACTTTATGCCTACGGAAAAGTAATTTCAGGACATGTTAATACCTTCAATTTTACGCCGTTGACTAATATCTGAATTCTGGCAGTATCTACAAAGCCAATTGCATCCTGTTGTTGCAATAGAGTAGACTTTACTGCCGGGCCAATAATGTATCAAAGGTTTTTTTTCTATAGGATCAACATGAATCCTGATGAAGTTGTCAATACTGCAGTAAAGTATGGTGTACATGGAATTGCATACACATACAACGAACCTTCAATCTTTATTGAATTTGCATGCGATTGCGGAATAGCTGCAAGAAAAAAAGGATTGTTTAATGTATTTGTCTCAAATGGATATGATACTCCCGAATCTGTATCTATGATGAATCAATTTCTTGATGGAATTACTGTTGACTTCAAAGGAAATGCAGAAAAAGAATTTACTAGAAAATTTATTGGCGTACCTGATCCACAACCAATATTTGATACTGTTTTGGAAATTAGAGATAAAACCAAAATCCATCTTGAGCTAACTGATCTTATTGTCCCTAAAGTTGGTGATGATCTAGAACATGCAAAGAAGCTTTCAAAATTCATTTATGATGAGTTTGGTCCAGAAATGCCAATTCATTTTTTGAGATTTCATCCTGATTATAAAATGATGGAATATCCCAATACTCCCGTAGAAACTTTAGAAAAACATTATCAGGTTGCTAAAGAAGTAGGACTGAAGTATGTGTATCTTGGAAATGTACCAGGGCATAAATGGGAGCATACATACTGTTCTGAATGCAATGAAATAGTTGTTAATAGATATGGATTTAGTATTAGAGAATGGAATCTTGATAAAAATAACCGTTGTAAGTTCTGTGGAAATCAAATTCCTATAGAGGGAAAATTACAAGAAGGATACAAAGAAGATCGTTTTCAGTTTGTTTCTTAGACTAATTTTTTTAATATGCTAAATGCTCTAGCATGTTTCTCAGGAGTAATCCATAATCGTTTGTATATGTTGAAATCAGTTTCAAGTACAATAGCTTTTTTCTTTGCTGGTCTTGATGCATCGAAATGAAACCAATCTCTAAAGTTATTGGAGCCAGAAATTCTTAATCTTCCTGAAAACAATCCCATGTTTTTTTCTGAAATTTTTTTCACATGTTTTAGTTTTACATCTTTTTTACCCCAAGGTAAACACCAAGATCTAAATCTAATTTTATCATCAAAAATTTGAATATGTTTATCACTATAAAGTACAGATTTTGACATACATATTACAAATTTTTTGAACTTATAGATCTTATGTCGTTGGATTCATCAAGTCTTGACGTTCTTTGGTTTTTTGATCAACTGGCGCATCAATAAAATCTCCTGGCTGTGCTTGACAATCTCCCAAATGTACTGGATAACCATCCATAGTCTCTGCAACACATCCGTCTTCTGTGACTGCAATTATCTTGACTCTCTCAACAACTTCAGCTGGTGAAACATACCACATTAGATATGCAAAAAGCGTGACTGCTCCAACAAGAATTACTCCTGCTACGAAAGCTGTAGAACCTTTGTTCATTTCTATATTAACTTCTATGGATTGACTATATGATTTATTCCAATTATCACAAACAACCCGATCTCTGAAATTCACGTATATTATGCCGTGGCAACAATAGAGGATCTTAGAAACGATATACTCAAAGCTACAGAAGAAGAACAAAAATTGATGGCACTAAGAAAACCATTCTTAGGCTCAAAAAACAACGAAGATCAAATGAATGCTTTCAGACTGACTACTCAGATTATGAAATATGAGGATTTCATTCGAGACACTGAAAAGCAATTACGAAACATGAACTAATTTTTGCAGATTTTAAAGAACATCGAACTTACCGCCAGTCTTGGCTCTATAAACCACGTCAGGCTTTCTGAGAAATATTCCTGATTCTAAAACCCCTGGAATTTGTTTAATTTTCTGAGTAAGCACTTTGGGGTTATTTATTGTTCCAAAATCACAATCTAAAATGATGTTACCATTTTCTGTAAAGAAAGGATAACCTCTATCAAGTGAACGTATCTGAGCTTTTCCTCCAAGCTTTGCAATTGTATTTGTTACTGAAGTTCTTGCCAATGAATGAACTTCAACTGGAACAGTTCTTGTAAAATTTTTTACAAATTTTGTTTTGTCTGC
Source organism: Candidatus Nitrosopumilus sp. (assembly GCA_965215075.1). Taxonomy (GTDB): domain Archaea; phylum Thermoproteota; class Nitrososphaeria; order Nitrososphaerales; family Nitrosopumilaceae; genus Nitrosopumilus. The sequence goes on along the minus strand of OZ244033.1, from coordinate 570,723 downwards.
CATTACTACAACTTTTTTCGCAAGACTAAACAAAATATTTTCTCGTAATAAAGCTCCACCACCACCTTTGATAACAAATTTTTGAGAATCAATCTGGTCTGCCCCATCAAAAACAACATCAATATGATCAACTTGGTCAGCTTCTACAAGTAGAATACCTACTTCTTCAGCTGTCAATTTAATCTGTAATGATGTTGGAATTCCAACAACATGATATCCTTTTACTTCAATTAATCTTCCAAGAGCTCTTACAAGTGCAGCTGCTGCTCTTCCACTTCCTAACCCAATTATGGAATAATCTTTAACATGTTTTAATACATCAGTAGACAATGCCTTTATGGCATTATCGTAAGACAATTACTCTACCTCTGCTTGATCAAGCTTTGATAGTACTTTCATGATGTCGCCTTTGATTTTATCTAAATCATCTCCATCATCATCAAAGTTTTCATCTAATGTTGTTGGTTTTGGTTTTTCTTCTGGTTCTGGAAGTGCTTTATGTTCAGTAATCTTTGCAATTTTTTTCTCAATATCTGGTTTAGTTTCTACTTTTGGCTCTGAACTAGGAGCAACCGACTGAATAATTTCAATTTTGTCTTCTACTTTTTGTTTTGGTTGAATGATTTCCTCTACAATCTGTTCTTTTGGTTTAATCAATTCAGTTTGAACCATTTTTGTTTGTGGTGTTGGTTTTACAACCTCTTTTTTCTCCTCTTCAAATAATGGGAACTTTGGTTCAGTCTTTGAAATATTTGTTAGTGTAGTTAATTCAAATGATTGTCTTGATTTTGTTGCAGGAATTTCTATTGGTTCTATCTTGGTTTCTTTTGGTTTTTCAAAGTGGAATGTATCTTTGAATAATTTTGATTTCTTTTTTGGTTCCTGTTTTTTCACTTGTGGTTCCTTGATCTCTGGTGTTTCAACGTTTACAGTTGCCATCTTTGATGAAATTTCATACAATCTATCATCAAGTTTTGATAATTTTTGATCCATTAGAGTAATCAAACCATCGCCTACTGGACCCAAGTCAGGATGTTTACTAGCTTGTTCTAGTTTTTCTAATTTAGCTAAAACAATTCCTAACTGATGTTGATATTTTAACAACAGCTTATCTTTTTGAATCTTTGAAAATTCAGAGTCTGCTTGATAAAGTCTTGAAATTGTTTTGGTAAGAATATCTTTTTCAATTTTTAGAGAATTTATTTGACTTTTGATATGAGAACTGGCACCAAGACTAAGTAATTGATTTTTGTCTTTAGGCATTTTACGTACAGCAGCAGCTGTAGCAACACCAGCTAATGAACTAAGAATAAGAGCAATTTCTTGCATCTATGTGTACCATTTGATCCAAGAATATTTTCTTCTTTTGGCCTCTGGGAATCCACAACTTGCGCATTGGTGATGACGCTTGTGTAGTGAGTTTTTACCACATCTTCTACATCTGATGTGAACTTTTTTCTTTGTAAAACCACCCATGGATGTTGTACCTTTTACTATCTCAAATCACCTAATTCTGTGCTGGTGGAGGAGATATCATAACTACATTGTCTCCTCTGACAACAATGGTTCCAAGGCCTTTAGAATCGCCTTCAGTGGGGATCTCCTCTGAAGAGTCGAGTAGCAGGTTCATGTGTTGGTCAAAACCAAGTAGATTACCTCTAATTGTTTTGCTTCCTTTGAGCTTTATCAATACAACTTGATTGATACTCTCATCCAGTACTTTTACTGCCATATCAACGGACATCTATTTCACTTATTGGCTTTGATATTAAGGGATTATATTAAATTTCCATTGGTGAAACTATGAGCTACGCCCAGTAAGGTAAGTTTGACACTTTTTTCCAAGATTTCTAACGATTTCAGCTAAAATTTTCTGTCCATCTTTTTTTGTTGCTTTTGTAGGATCTCCCCAAACTCCATTTTTTGTAGCCTTTGGAAATGATTGATTAGCTAATTTACCAAGTTTCTTGATCTCCTGTTTTGTCATATTATCTGTAATTAGTCCTTTTTTTGCTAATTTCATTTTGACATCTTTTGAAATTGCTAGCATTAATGATGTCTCAACAAATCCAGCATGATCAAACTCTCTTTCCATAAAATGCCAATATGATAATGGAAAAACTCTGAGTTTATTTTTTGAGAGTTGCTTTAGCTTTACATCTAAATTTTTGATAGGTTTTAGATTTCCATGATGACCATTAATTATGAAAACTGTCTTGATATTATTATCTAATAGTGAAATACACAAATCAGTTAGAACTGTGCGCAAAGTTGATTCTCTAACACTCAAATTAAAAAATGGCGCATGCTCAAATGAAACTCCATAAGTCAAAGTTGGCAAAAGAAGATAACCATTTTTTTGAGCCACTTTTTTTGCAATCTCTGAAACAATATCTGAGTCAGTTGAGATTGGTAAATGAGGCCCATGCTGCTCAATTGAGCCTATAGGAATGACTGCAACTTGCTTTTTGTCTTTGATTGATTTTCTAAGATAAGGATCTAACTGCGCTTTGATTTCTGTCATTGAATTCACTTGGATTTGATGTGAACCTTTCTCCAACGTACTTCTAGTTTATTTTCTAGATGCATCTTCATTGCTCTAAATAATGTGTCTGCTTCTAGTTTCTGTCCCTTTGCTTTTATTTTCTCTAGTGTATCATTTGGATCAACTTTGAAGGAATCTTGGAAGATAATTGGTCCCTGATCCAAGTTCTCAGTAACATAATGGGATGTAACACCTACAATTTTTGTACCACGTTCAAAAGCTTGTGCATAAGCCAATGCTCCTGGAAATGCCGGTAGTATTGAAGGATGTATGTTGATAATTCTATTTGGATATCTCCAAACAAAGTTAGGACTTAGAATTCTCATATATCTTGCAAGTGAAATTAAATCGACATTGTGTTTTTTACAAATCTCAAGAATTTTTTCTTCTGCTTTCTGCTGATTTGTCTCTTTAACTGTAACAAATGGAATTTTTGATTTCTTTGCTAATGATTCTAGTGAATTTTCTGTACCAATAATAACTGAGATCCTTCCTTTTAGTGACTTTGCATTTGTTAGAATTGTTTTAAGACAATGATCTTCTTTTGTAACAAATATTGCTATGTTTTTCTGAGAATTTGTTTCATGATGAATACTAACATCCATCTTTTCTTTCTTAGCTAATCTCTGAATTTCTGAATCAAATTTCTTAATATCTACTGCTTTTGAAAAAGATACTTCTAGATACATACCAAATAGTCCTTTGATTACATTTTGGTTTACTTTCTCTATGTTTCCACCTTTTGAAAATGCAAAGTTTGTAAATGCAGCTACAATTCCTTCTCTGTCTTTACCAACTACTGTAATACCAACAACTGTCTTTTTCATGACTTTGTTTGATGAAGATGTTCTCATTATTAATCATTCACAGAAATCAAAATGGTGCGGGAGATGGGATTTGAACCCACGAACTCCTAAGAGATAGGGTCCTAAGCCCTACGCCTTTGACCAGGCTGGGCGACTCCCACAACGAACCTGCCATTAAACACAAATTTATCTATTATTGCATAATGTTGTGGCAAAGTTTTTTGGAACAAATGGAATTCGTGGAGTATTCTCTGAAGATTTCACATTAGAATTCGTTCATGATATGACATTAGCTATTGGAACTTATTTTGAAAAAGGACCAATCTTGATTGGTTATGATGGAAGAAAATCAAGTCCAGTAATTTGTAAAGTTGTTAGTTCTACACTTAATTCAATAGGACTTGATTGTAATGTTGCAGGACTTATTCCAACACCATGTCTTGAATTTGCAGTAAAGATTTTGGGATATTCTGGAGGAATAATGATCACTGCTTCTCATAATCCTCCCCAATACAATGGAATCAAACCTGCTGCAAAAGATGGAGTGGAGATTTCGCGTGAAGATGAACTAGTAATTGAGGATATTTACCTTCAAAAAACCTGGCTTAAAAATCCCAAAACCTGGGGTACTACAGGTAAAGAAGAAAGAGCAATCCAAACATATCTTGATGGAATTTCTTCTCAAGTTGATTCTAAACTAATAAAATCAAAAAATTTCAGAGTCGTTTTGGATTTAGGAAATGGTGCTCAAGCAGTTTCTGCACCAGACTTTTGTAAGATGATGAACTGTGAAACACGTTTGGTGTTTGATTCTATTGACGGAAACTTTCCAGGACGTGGTTCAGAACCAACACCTCAAAATCTATCAGAACTTTCACGAACTGTACTTAGTCACAATGCTGATGTTGGTATTGCATTTGATGGTGATGGAGATAGAAGTATATTTTGTGATAACAATGGACATATCCTAACTGGTGACAAGTCTGCATTACTACTTACCCAGCACATCTTAAAGAAGAATCCAGACTCTTTGGTTGTTACATGTCTAAATTCTGGATCAAACATTGAAGAATTGGCTGAAAAATTCAACTCAAAAGTAATTCGTACCAAAGTAGGAAGTGTAGAAGTTTCAAGAAAGATGGTTCCAACTCATGCATTGATAGGATTTGAAGAGAATGGTGGCTTTATGTATGGAAAACATAATCAAGTTCGAGATGGTTGTATGACTTTGGCACTAATGCTTGATCTTTTGGCTTCAGGAAAACCACTATCTGATGAAATTACTAGTTTACCACCTTCTTTTACTACAAAAGACAAAGTTTCATGTTCTCCTGAAAATGTTCCAAAATTGATTTCTTCATTAAAAGAGGAATTTCCAAATTCTGATACAACTGATGGCATCAAAATTCTAATTGACTCAAAAAACTGGGTAATGATCCGACCCAGTGGTACAGAACCAATAGTTAGAGTATATGCCGAAGCTGAAAGTCAAGAGAAACTGGACTCTTTGATGTCTGAATACATCAAAAAGGTAACATCCATCATTTCCAGATAACACTTTTAAAACCAAACGAAAGGATAAATGGAATGGAGAATGAACCTTAGGGTGACGAAGTATGGGAAAAGCATATTATGTTAAATTTGAGACGCCAGAGGACCTTGTTAGTCCAATCTTAGAGGCCGTTAGAGTAGCTTCTACTAGCGGTAAAGTCAAGAAAGGAACCAACGAAGCAACCAAGGCAATCGAACGTGGTACTAGTAAACTAATAGTTATCGCCGAAGATGTTGAACCACCAGAGGTAGTTGCTCATCTTCCAATTCTATGTGAAGAACAAGGCGCAGCATTTGCATTTGTTCCAAGTAAACAGGAATTAGGTGATTCATTGGGTATTGACATTACTTCTGCCGCTGCAGCAATTTTGGATGCTGGTGATGCACAACACATAGTAGACCAAGTTGTATCATCAATTGCTAAAATTAAAGGTGGAAAGACTGATCAATGAGCACTACAACTGACGAAGTAATTCAATCTGAAATTATTCAAATTGTTGGAAGAACTGGTATTGCTGGTGAAGTAATTCAAGTTAGAGTTAAAGTTCTTACTGGTAAGGATAAAGGAAGAATTCTTACAAGAAATGTAAAAGGTTCCGTTAGATTAGGAGAAATTCTAATGCTAAGAGAAACAGAGAGAGAAGCAAAGAAGATCAAGTAGGTGTTTAGATGAGTCTTTTAGTTAAACCATGTAATTTTTGTGACCGACCTGTCACCAAAGGTTCAGGTACAATGCTTGCAAAAAACGATGGGACTGTTTTGTGGTTCTGCTCTTCAAAATGTAAAAAGAACGCACTAGAACTAAAACGTGATCCAAGAAAACTAAAGTGGACTAAAAAACACGTTAAAGGCGGAATTAGAAAAAAGTAGAATTGACTGAACAAACTCTTTTCATTGTAAAGCCAGACGCGGTAGCTAGAAATCTAACTGGCGAAGTCATATCAAGATTTGAAAAAAAGGGATTCAGACTAATAAAACTAAAGATGTTTACATTTTCACAAGAACAAGCAGAGAAATTCTATAATGTCCACAAAGACAAACCATTCTTTGGTGAATTAACGTCATTTATCACCTCTGGTCCTGTTGTTGCTGCAATAATTGAAGGAAACAATGCAATTGCAACTACAAGAATTATGGTTGGTGCAACAAAATCATTTGAAGCAGCACCTGGTTCCATTAGAGGTGACTTTGGATTAGGATTTACTGATAACATTATTCATGCATCAGATTCACAAGAAAGTTTTGATCACGAATCGAGGGTAGCGTTTGAGTGATCTGTTTTGCAAATCCGTCAGCCCATAGTGGCAGTTTTAGGTCACGTAGACTCTGGTAAAACATCTCTTTTAGATAGAATCCGAGGAACTGGAGTTCAAGGTAGAGAAGCAGGTGGAATTACTCAGCACATTGGTGCAAGCTTTCTTCCAACTGAAACTATTAAAGAAACATGTGGTCCACTTTACAAACAATTAGAAAAATCTGAAAACCAAGTACCAGGACTCCTAGTAATTGATACACCAGGACACGAAGTCTTTACCAACTTGCGTTCTAGAGGGGGTTCTGCAGCTGACATTGCAATATTAGTTGTTGATGTTAATAGAGGATTTCAACCACAAACAAATGAGAGCCTCAAGATTTTGCAAAGCAGAAAGGTTCCTTTTGTTGTTGCATTGAATAAATGTGATCAGTTATCAGGATGGAGAAAAACAGAAACACCATTTATCTCACAAGCAATCAAAGAGCAAGATGCATCAATTCAAACAGATCTGGATCAAAAAATTTACGATCTAGTTGGTACCCTTTCTATTTTGGGATATCTGTCTGAAGCATTCTATAGAGTAAAGGATTTCAAATCTGAAGTAGCAATTGTTCCAATATCAGCAAGATCTGGTGTTGGAATTCCAGAACTACTTAGCGTTCTTGTTGGATTAACACAGCAATATCTACAAAAGAGACTAGATCAAGAAGAAAAAGATCCACGCGGAATCGTTTTAGAAGTAAATGATGAGGTTGGCTTGGGGCAAACAGCAAGTATCATACTAATTGACGGTCAAATCAAAAAAGAAGACAGTATTGTTGTTGCAAAAAGAGATTCAGTTATTGTTGCAAAACCAAAGGCATTGCTTTTACCTAAACCCCTTGATGAGATGAGGGATCCTAGAGACAAATTCAAGCCAGTAGATCAAGTTGAAGCTGCTGCTGGATTAAAGATTGCATCACCAGAACTTGAAGGTGTTCTTCCAGGAAGTACTCTTTATGTTGCATCCAATGATGAACAGACTGAAAAATTCACCAAACTCATTGAATCTGAAATGAAATCAGTATTTATCGATACTGAAACTAATGGAATTACCCTCAAATGTGACACAATTGGTTCTCTTGAAGCAATAGTTGAGATGCTACGTCGTTCACAAGTTCCTGTTGCAAAAGCAGACATTGGACCTGTAAACAGACGTGATGTCATGGAAGCTAAAGCAATCAAAGAAAAAGACAGACATCTTGGTGTGATTTTAGCATTTAATGTCAAAGTTCTACCTGATGCAAAAGATGAATCAGAAGACAGTCATATCAAAGTGTTTGAAGATAAAGTAATCTATAGTTTAATTGATAATTACAATGCATGGGTAGAAGAAGATACAGCTCATGAAGAAGACGCAATTTTTTCAGAATTAACACCAATCTCTAAATTTACATTCATGAAAGGAATGGTATTTCGAAATAACAACCCTGCAGTATTTGGGGTTAAAGTTGAAGTTGGAACTCTAAAACAAAAGACTCCGTTTATGAACATGTCAGGAAAGAAAGTAGGTGTTGTTCATCAATTACAACTAGACAAAAAGACAGTTACTCAAGCTAAAACTGGAGATGAAGTTGCATGCTCTGTTCAAGATGCAACAATTGGACGTCAACTCTTTGAAGAAGATATTTACTATACATTTCCTCCATCCCATGAAGCGAAACAACTTAACAAATTCATGCATAAGCTAAGTCCTGAAGAACAAGAAGTTCTAAATGATATAGTTAGAATTCAACGTGAAAAAGAACCAGCTTACGCTTACTAGTTTGAATATTTTTTACAAATCATATGTATTCCAGGAGCACCAACAGCACCCATCATCTGTTCCACTACTAATCCTGCCTTGAACATGATAAAAGTTGGAATTGACTGTACTCCAAATTTCATTGCAATGTTCTGATTACTATCAACATTGACTCTTGCAAATTTTACTTTAGGATATTTTTTATCAAGACTCTCAAAAACTGGATGCATCATCTTACATGGACCACACCATTCTGCCCAAAAATCTACCAATGTTGGATTCTCAGCAGATATTATTTGGTCAAAATTGGATTCATTCAAATCTGTAATCCCAGGCTCAATTTTAGGCGGATTTTGTTGCCTTAGCATCTCTTCTAATTTTCTCTGCTTTATCCTCTCAATTTCTGGGTCTTCGGACATCAAGCTTCCAAGACTAATTCTACTAAAAAATCTATGTTGAAACTATTCTTTTTCTACATTTACGGGAATTGCTTCAAATCGTCTAGATTTGCACATTGGACACTGATCGATATATTTTGTGAAACTTACAGAAGTATATGCAATACCACACCCTCCACAAATTCTTAGATTTCTACTTAGTTTTCCCATGTTGATGTTGAAAAAGTATTGTGATTAAAACCTAACTGGTCTAACTTTTCTTATTCCATAAAACAACTAGCTGGTGCTACAAAGTACATTCCGATGTTTAGCAAGATTACTCCAATACCATAACCCAATACTTCAGAGTCAGATTCTACAAATGACATTATAGATAATGATGATAACAATGGAGTGATTCCAATCTTTACCAATTCCTTGAATACGGTATTTTCACGTTGCAGATCTGCAATTGCAGGTGAGAATGAATAGTATAACTGGTTGAATCCTGTCATAAATGAGACTCCTGATGCAGTATTCATTAGTTGATTATCGCGAATCTCTCGCAAGAATTGTACTTGTGGTGCCATTTCACTACCATATGCTGCAGTTGCAATAAGACCGCCTCCTCCAGATTCCTCTTCCATTTCAACAATTGGTGATTCCATGACTACGTTTGCTTCTGTTTCATGCTCTTCAATCTCTTTTTGTTGTTGTGCAATCTCTTGAGGAATATCTTCAACGGCTACAGGTTTTGTATCTACTATTCCTTCTTCTGCTTCTGATGCACTCTCTTGAATCTCTAAACTATAGTAAACTCTACTTTGTTTAATTAATTTTTGATATCTGTCTGGTTCATAATATGCCCATAATTCGTCATTGTATAGATTCCCACAGAGTCTAGATTCTATTGAATGTCCATGATGTTCAAAAAAATCATTTCCCATAAACTTGTACAACTGATAATTTTCTTCACACCACTCTATTCCATTAAATGTCAAGCCTGAAGTATCACGAAAAGGAGTTTGTGCGTAGGCAGTACTGACTAGAAGTAATACTGAAAGTACAGCCAGGTATCTCAATTAGGAATTTTATTTTCTGCTAGTTGATAAGTGATACTACTCTTGAAACTGACGATTTGTTAGTATGCCTTTTTAGTAAATTTGACGTAATTATTTCACCAAGCAAACAGGACGATCTATTGCTTTCGTCTGAAGCAACATGTGAAACCTGTTTGCCTGAGTATTAACAGATTATTCTTTCTTGTCTTCAGGTTCTTTCTTTTCAGACTCTGTTTCTTCAACAGGCTCATCTTTTTTCTCTTCTAAAGTATCAGATTTTTCTGTGTGTTCAGAATATTCTGAATCTTTTTCTATTTTTTCAATTCCTGGAAACTCTTCGGGTTTATTTTCTTCTGATAATCCATCAATAGTATCAGAATTTTCAGACTTGAATGGGTCTGAGAATGGAAGTTCTTTTTCTTTTTTCCTTTTTGCCATTTGTTTTACAATCATAATTCCAATTACTACTGCAATTATGACGTAGTTTATTGGAGGTTTTAGTAACTGAGTGATATATCCTACTTGAGGAAGTACATGTGCAACTTTGCCAATGTATTCCTCTTCAGTAATTGGAAAGTCAGTTCCAGGAATCGATGCTGGATTTGCATCACCTTTTGTTCTTAATGTCTTAGAATCTTCGTCTATTACCGAAACTACTCTATGTACAATTACCCTGTCATGGTCTGAAGGTCGATTAAATACGATAATGTCTCCTGTATTGATATCTTCAAACGGCTCGTGTCCTTGAACTATCAATACATCATAGATTTCTAATTCTGGAATCATACTTCCACTGGCAACAACATAAAACGGATTTTGTGTTCCAAATGCTGCTTGCAGGCCAATCCAAATAGCTAAAACCCCTATTGCAACAATAATAATGTCTTTGATTACTCCCTTTGAGATAGAACTTTTTGCCAATTATTTATCTGCCTATAATACCATTGATTAAATTTGCTAGCTATTAGAGCTTAGTTCCACATTCTTCACAGAATTTGGAGCCTTCTTTGTTTCCAAATCCACAATTAGGGCATTGTCCTGGTTGAACTGCTGGAGCATGAGCATCTGGAGTTCCTAAAAGTATCACTTCACCAACTTTTTTGATCTTACTCCATGGAATACTGGCTTCTGTACCGTCGTTTTTAGTAATTACTAGAACCATAGACTGTGTTGAATCAACACCAACTTGTTTTGCCGTTCCAATCTTGTTTGCATTTTCATCAAAAACTGTTCTTCCTTCAATTGAACTAACTGAACCTGCTAGACTTGGTTGTGTAGCTGTTTCTTGAGGAGTCTCTACAACTGGTTCTGCAACTTGTTGTGGTACACTCTGAACAGAAGGTTCTAGTGGTTTTGCATCACCAATTTCCACTGCTTCATCTTGTTTCTTAAATTCTCTATATTCTGCAATTGCAGAACCACATGAATTGCAGATGTATTGCCCTTTTTCAGCAAGAACTAGATTCTCTGCAACTTCTTCGTTAGGATTCTCAAATTCAATTTTAGGTGCACCTTCTAACTCTTTTTCACAAGTGTTGCAAAAGTGTTTAGAAATTTTTTCTACATCAAGTCTGCCTATTGGTGCTAAGAACAGATCAGGACCTCCTAGGTTTCCTTTCATCTGTTGTTCATCAGTAACATGGGCCATAACATAGCCACCAGACCCTCTTAATTTTTTAAGTCTCAGTTCTGAGCTCATATCTGAGATTTGTAAAAACGTCATTTAAGTATATATCAAAAATAATTTTCCCACAAAAAATATGGTGTAAATTCTGGTGAACGTTTTTAGGTGCGGTTGACAAAACAACAGTACAATGGGAATTACACAAATTTCAGATGCAAAATCATGGGAAATAGATGTCATGGATTCTGACATTCCTGTTTTTGTAGACTTTTGGGCCGAATGGTGTGGTCCATGTAGAATGGTAGGTCCGGTAGTTGAAGAGCTGGCAAGTGATTATGATGGCAAAGTAAAATTTGTCAAGGTTAATGTTGATGAGGCCAATGAATTGGCATCAAAATACAATGTCTTTAGTATTCCAACCTTAATCATCCTTAACAAAGGTGAAATAGTTAGCCAGCAAGTAGGCGCAGCTTCTAAAGAATCATACAAAAGTATGATTGATAGAGCACTCGCATAAATTACGAACACGTTTTTTCTCCTTTTTTGATCCTAAAGTAATTAATATTCCAAAAATGCACAAAGATCATGTCATTTGGTGAAGTTGATACACTAAACATGCTGTTTGATAAACTACAAAGTTTGTTTGATGAATCTCAAGGATACTATGAATCATTTTTAGATACAAACAACATGTACAAAAAAGGTCAACTCAGTGACAAAGAATTCTTTCAAAAACTTGGTGATTATGTAGTTGCATACTCTGCATTGGAATTTCTTGCAATCAAAGTAATCTTCGAACTACGAAAAGCAGTAGGAACTGGTTCTGGAAATACGCAATCTCCTGGATTAATGCCAGGAATGGGTAACCCTGGAATGATGACAGGAGGTATGGCTGGTGGAATGGGAATGCCACCAAGATCCGGAACTGCACAGAATCCAGTTGGTGGTCCACCAGGAATTGTTTCTGCACAAGAAGCATTTGGAGACGTTGGAACTTTACCATCACCTGATCCATCTTTAATGCCAAGAAGAGAAACTGTTGCACCAAGTGGAAATGAATGTTCTGCTTGTGGAGCTGAACTAAGACCTAATGCAAAATTCTGCACAAAGTGTGGAACACAAGCAAATTAAAATTAAAAAATTATTTTCTTATTCTTGTGTTGTACCGCATTCATGACAAAACTTTGCTGTAGCTGAAAGATTTGTTCCACATTCAGAACAGAATTTCCCTTCTGGTTCTTCTTCTTTGTAGGCATTTCCATATGATGCTGAACTTAAAACTGCCCCAGATGGTTCGTATTTTTCATCGTCAATTAGAACTGGTTCAAAGTCTTGCTCTGTCATAAAGGTCATCATTCTTGGGATACCTTTTCCTTCATTGTTTGGATCTGGTACCGAATCTCCTAACCAGAAAGCAAATCTCATTAGAGTTAATTCTGGAGTTGAAAATGCCAGAGTATGCTTTGACATGTATTCTTGTGCAGCTTTTTTGCCGTCAAAAACTTCCATGAGAAATAATGTTGCTTGTTTATGTATAATAGTTTCTGGAATAAAATAAAACACGATTTACAGGCGCAAAGCGTATTGAAAAACGTATTTTATTGCGTACTGTTAGCAAAAATGGAAATTCTAGGTACATGCATTAGGTACATGCAAACACACATTTTTCCATACGTCTAGGTACATGCACTTTAGTTCCATTTTTTACGTGGGCATATTTTTTCTAAAAATGCCCATTTCCCAAAATGCTAGGCACATTTGTATGGAAATTTTGTTCTCACACAAACCACACTCTTTCACACAAAATGGAAATGGTTTCTCATTCCCCAAAATGGAATGTTTGGGAAAACTAACAAAAATGACACTTTGGATCACCGACATACATTTAATGAAATGAAAATGGTATGGAATTGTCCGAAGGCATGGAATCCCCTTGAATTCTTCACAAATTTTAGGCTCTTTTCCATGTCTGAGGACTCGTATTACTGAGTAGTATTAAGGAATACGTATGCTTTCTCATAAATGATAAAGTTTTTTGTGTCAATAACGAAAGATGATCATCTGATCAACATTTTTTCCTACACAACATTTTAAAACTTAGAAAAATTATCTGTTACTGTGAAGAATTCAGTGGAAAAGAGTCTAATGTTCATTGTAGCCAATTATGAATCTAGTCTCTGTTCCATTTTAGAGGATGGGGATAATTGGCAAGTGTTCTAAAAACACAAATCCCTTCAACCCATTCTCGACTTGGTGGTATTGTATCATCAAAAGAAAAAGTCCAAGATAAAATACTAAAACTGTTACAACAAAGACCACATACTCCTACACAATTAGCAATTCATTTTAATCATAAATCTAGAGCATGGTTTTCTACAAATTACCTTTACCCACTCCGAGACTCTAACAAAATTGAAAAAATCAAAGGCTCTAACTATTACCAACTAAAAAAACAAAAAAAACACCCACAAGACAATCAAGACCCAACTGTTTCACGACTCTCAAATATTTCAGACAAAACTATTTTCAAACTGGATATCAAAGAACCATTCAAAGTTTGAGCATCAACACCAGATGCGATTTGCAAGAGTATGCCTAGGTCAAGTAAACCCAAAATTCAAGATTCATCCTGATAACATCACTTCTGAGAACTGGAAGGAGACAGTTGTCAACATGATTGATGCAATAATTCAAGTCACACATGGTCAAATCATCAATTGTGAGCCAGACTATTCCACTAGACAGGCAATACGACATGCAATAAAGTACGGTTTAGGAATTGAAATCAGCAAAGAAGAAGGAGAAGAACTTCGTATCAGTAGTGCAAAACCAAAACCAAAGACATCTAGATTCTTGTGTTTGTGATTAATAGTACAATCAATCATGTGCAAGTACAGTCATTGGTGTTTGGCGTGGCATTTCTGTTTGTATTTGTGTATTATACGATGCTTGCACCGCTTGACCGACTACAAAAGAGTGTCTTTTCAAGATGAAAAGAAATCTCTTTCTTTTTTCTGCTTTTCTGATGTGCGGCTTTGCCCTGTCATTTTCATTTGCAGAATACGCATACCCTGAATCAAACACAGAAAAGATACTTTATGAAATGTGTGTCCAAAAACAAAAACACGGAATTGTTGAGAACTGCAATAACATAAGACACTCACTAGATAATAACGGCAATTACAGCGATACAAAGACAATACACAATGTGGAATCCTCTGATATTGGTGTAATACTCTCAAACACATGTCTTGCAATGATTAAAAATAATGTAACTCACAACTGTCCTGATTACACTGCTATACAATCAACATTTCCTGACGTGATAGTTGATCCAAAATCAGACATCATAAACCGCATACGACTGATCACGTTTGTTACCAACTTGGATGATTTCAAGGTGTACCCAAATTCCACAAACTCAAACTATGATAACATGACAAACTCTTTTGGTTATACTATGGGAACATCTAGACATGTTGATGAGTCCTGCAATACTGCCACAATAACCATACAAAATGCCTTGATTCTTTTGGGTGATACAATCAATCTGATGGCTCATGACTGCGATGAGGAATTTACAAACATTGAATCTATCAAAAAATGGTCAAAGAATGCAACTGCAATCAATCATGACGATTTCAAAGAGTATCAGTATCAAAGATGGCTTGATGATGTAAAAACCAACTGTACAAAGCAATATGGAATATGCAAATAATGGCAACCAAAGAATTTCATGAGTTAATGGGGATTGTAAAGTATGGTTGTGATCAAGATAAGGCAATTTTACTAATGGCATTACTGCAAGAGAAGAAAAGACGACAATCCAAAGTGAAACCTCGAAAATAGATATGAATTCTGTTTATCACTTTTACACCTTTTTGGTATTTCTTATTATTCCTTCAACATTATTCCATCTTGTACTACCATTTCCATTTTATATGATTGTGCCACTGTTGATTTTTGTTGTATTGCCTTTGATATTTCGTAGTACAATAATGAAGAAATTTAATCTAAATCAAAACAATAATTCAAGAATAAACTTTGTGTGTGTCACTTGTGGAATGAATCATGATTTGGAACAATGTCCTAGATGTGGTTCCAATATGAAAAAAGGTGAATTTTAGGATTTATTGTACAAAAATTGATCTAACTGTTGATTCATAAATCGTATTTTTGAGCATAATTCCATTATGGTTTGTAAAGGAACTTGCACGCAACACAAGGCAAAACGAGTTCATGGTATTAATCGATATATTCAGGGTCAAAAGATGTGTTCTGTATGTGACATTTTTGTATGGTGGGATGGTAAGCATTGTCCTTGCTGTAACTTTGTGTTAAGAACCAGACCCCGAAACACCAAAAACAGAAGACAATTACAGATAATTCAGACTATTCAGAGAATCTGAAAATAATATTCTAGATCAATATTTTCAAATTAATTAATTCTTTATGTACGTAGACATCTGAGTTTATCAAAATTGAAATAATTGATTTTTATACTAATACTAGAATAATACACATTATGGCTGAAGTAATTGGATCTTCTATTGCAGCATCAATTCTTACTCCTGTGACAAAGAAGAGTTTTGATGTTATATTAGAGAAAATTGGAAATAGAAAATTCAAAATAGATGATTACAAAATCAATATTTTTTGTACTTTGTTTAGTAGATTTAAAAATAACTATAATTTGGATGGAATCAATAATATTATTTTTGAATCGGTTTCAGATTTTAGAATAGATGATAAAGATTGTTCATACTGTGTTGAAGATACAAAATTTTCAATTGTACCTTATTTTGCATATACTCAACCATCACTAGACGAAAAAAGTTTAATTGGAAATGAATACAGAACATATCCTTATGAGGAATCTACAAGTACATTTGTACCTGGAGTCATGGGTGTGACATTATTTGTATTTTTAGAAAAAGGTGACAAACAATCAATTAAAAATTCACAGATCTTACTTGATAAAATTGATAACGCTTTATTGAAAACTGTAAATGTCAAGCAACATGGAAAATTTCTTTATTTTGATACAGAAGATGAAAAAACAAAAAAGAAATTAGTTGGCAAACTTACCAAAGAATTTCAAAAACGTGGAGAAACTCTAAAAGATCGTTCTGGCGGTGAAAATGAATTGAAATTACGTTATTCTGATTTGATACTTGATATGATCGCTAAAGTCTTATAGTAATAATTGTAGACTAATTTATGAAAATTAATAATCTTGCTTGTAGAATATACAAAATAAATCCTAATCATCTTGCAGCAGTTAAATCTCTTTTCACAAGTAATTCTAAGATACTTTATGACACATTTCGTAAAGGTACTGATGATCAACTTGAATTATTTTTTAGTGTAAAGAAAACTGAGAAAAACAATCATGGAAAATTGATCCAAATATATCTTGATAAGATTATGTTTGTACCACAACGAGATGATAAAGAAGAAGCAAACGATATACACCAACATATGTAGTTCAATTATTGGAAAAGACAGAATCTTTTGAAAATTTTTTAATAGTTTTTGGGCCTAAAACGATAGATTCAGGTATTAAAAATGCTTTAACAAAGCATATTTCTGAGATTTCAGAAGATGAAGTAAGTGATCCTTTAATATTGTTAAAAGTAGATTTTGATAAGATAAAGAAATTAGCTAAAGAATTTCCCAACATTCAACATTTTTGCATAAAGGATGTAAATGATGATAGACTTCAAGATGTCATCATAAAAGGGGATATGCTTGAAAAAACTCCTCAATACAAAGAATTTGTAATTGAAGAAGATACAAAAGATTCTGTGAATTTTCTTGGAATTACGTTAGACGGTAAATTATTCTATATCGGAAAGGATGGATCTATTTATTCAAGAAACAATTTTTCACGAACTGACGTTACAGCTGTAGTGTATTCTTTATTGGTAAGAATATCTACTAGTGGTGCATTAAATACTAAAACTTTGGATGATTTTTAAAACATACATACACACAAACGCCTAACGGCGTACTGACATTTTCTAATTATTCTTTATTGAGTATTATCGCGGTTCTTGATTTGGGTATTTTTTCATATATCTTTACTTGAACATTTAATTAATTTCTGGAAACTCTTCCAGAGGGAATGTTATTTGTTGATTGGTTAGACCAACGTCAAAGGGGATTAATCATTTCTGAATCTGATGCGTTAAAGGTGCGTTTGTTAACTGGAGCTCCAACAGCTCAGAAAAACAACGCAATGAGAATTTACAGCGAGTTTGTAACTGCTGACACTTAGCAGTATTGATGATATGAGATACTGTTATTCTTTTTTTATTTATGGTGAATTAAATTGAGTTTGAGTGGAATTTTAACTCTAGTTGTTTTAGGTGTCATTGCAGGCACTTCATTATACTACAAGGATGATATTAAACGAGCATTTGCTGACAAAAGAACTGATGCAGAAAAGGACTATGACTTTGAGAGAAAGAAGAAAGAAGATACCGAATGGGATAGTTCTGGCTGGAATCCTGATAACTGGTTTGGAAATAATAACAAGTCAGGTTCTAACACAAAACAAATCCCAAAGTATACGCCTTTCAAACAGATTGAGGTAATTGATCCTACTACAGGGAAACCAACCATTACTGTTATTCCTAACACTGGAAACTATGGTAAATCTGGCAACAAAACGCCAGCTAGGTGGTACTAATGGGTGTCAAATCAAAACTAACTTTACTGGTTCTGGCGGGATTGGCTGGTACTGGATATTATTTTAGAAACGACATCAAAAATGCCTATGCTGATGGAAAAGAAAAGGTCATTGATCTAAAAGATGATCTCAAAAATGGTTCTTCTAATAATGATGATAACAATGCCAATGATGCAACACCTGATACACCACAATTACCACCAACGCCGCCACCAAACCAAAATTCCAACAAATCTCAAGGTAAAGAGTATGTGTATGTTCCAGTGTATCAAAATGATGGACAATCATCTCTAGGTGATAATACACCAAAATCTGAAATCATACAGGCAAAAACTCAACCTGAGCTAGAAAAGGCAATCAACAAAGATAGAAAGAAAACAACATCAACTATTAACAAACATTCTAGTCCTTATGCTAAAAATAATGTAGATGCCTATGCAAAGCAAAAATACGGAATTGACTATGACAAGCTAAAATCAGCAAAGGGAAAAACAGTATCAAAAAGAACCGTAGATGAGAGAAAACAAATCGAAGCAGAAAAGGCACGCCAAATATTTGATTCAAGGAGTATAAGCAACTGGTGATACTATGATTGAAGAAGTTGCCATTACCAAAATTGCAGAACTGGTATTTGAGAAATATCGCAAGCTAAAGGAAACACCATCCATTCAACTGGTGCAGTTTCCAACTAACAATCTATCATACACAGAATTAGATAGTGCCACAAGTAATAATGAAGAATTTGACAAGGACAATCCTAATTTACAATTTGAAAGCCCATACAAGAAAACCTGTTTGGTAAAAGAAGCATCAATAATCCCTGATGATTCATTCAAGACTAAGGGAATGGTTGAGATATACATTGGTGATGAGATTATATTCAGAAATAAACACGCTGGAAACTTTGCAAAGATTCCACAATCAGAAATCATACTAGGTCGCGGTAAAAAGATAAAGCCTAACGAATCAGTAAAGGCATTTCTGAAAAGTAGTGACGGTTCACCTGTTGGAATTGCATTACAGGTAACGTTTGGTGATTGATACCATGATTGCTAAAGGCTGTTGTTCTGATGGTTCTGAATCTACTGTAGGTGTCAGTTCAGTAAAACTAGCACAAACAAGAAGTGATGATACAAATTTGGATTTAGAACAAAACATATCAAATGAATTACCTCTAACTGCAATTACTGATTTTCTAGATGATGCATTTGAAATTTCAGGCAATGGGATAAAATGTAAATTTGCAGGCAGAGTAAAGGTAAATTTCCGTATAGGTCGATTAACTAGAACTTCTATATGGTACGAATTGTATTTTACAGTTTACAAAAATGGTGCATCAACTGATCTGAAATGTCAAATGAGTAGGTATCAAGCATCAACAACTACTACCAATATCGGTTGTATAATCAAAAATCACAGTAGATCTACAAAGTTAATTTTTATCAATTTATTGCTATAATTGTGGTTATGTACTCAATCAAAACCCCATCTAAAATTTATCATTCAATATGGATTTTAATACAAAACAATCAGATCTTAATGAGTTGGTCATTACAGAAACTATTGAATTTTGGGTGCTGATTTTTATTTTAGAATTTGCAGTTTTAGGCAGAATCATAATTGACAACTATGTAAGACACAAAATCAGACCAATTGCACTTGTAAAGGTATACAACATAATTGGATTCAATGCCACCATGATTGGTACGTCGATTTATCTGCTTTCTTATGCAGATCTTTTCATGTTTGATACTCAAACAGATCTATGTATGGTTGCAGAACTGTCTCAGGATATAGTAAATCAAACCAAGGCTATGGATTGTATCACTAAGGGACATGATCTTAGACTGGATTTGTTTCTCTGGGGAGGCATAGCAGCAATTATTCTGATGGGAAACATATTCCTCTCAGTTCAGAATTACAAGAATAAAAACAATGAATTATCAAATTGAGTATTTTTTCATCCAAATTCAACATAATTTCATCTAAAATTACCATACGTCTAATTGAACACCATGTGGTTCGGATTGAACAGGGGTCTGAAATGTCTCGGAAATTGACCAGAGTCGAGACACCAGTCCAATGATGAAGAATTATAAGGATTTTCTACAGGATGAGTTTGTGCTTCGATAGCTCAGCCTGGTAGAGCGTTACCTTGGTAAGGTAAAGGTCGCGGGTCCGGATCCCGCTCGAAGCTTCTAATAATTTTTGATACTTTGGTCAAAACTGGGCGGATTTCCAACTGCCGGTAAATTCGGGTGATGGAACGGTCAGTTAAGGTGATGAGTTTACAGTAAATTCAAAACTGTTGTTCTTGCCATCTGTAATCTGCAATTCATCATCTTCTTGGATTGGTACTTTTCATACAGTTGGGTAAGCATGATGCAATTTTTGTTGTTTACCTTATGTCATATGACTTTCCCTTGAACTTTACCTTAAAAATCACATCCTTGTCTGGAAAGAATTCGTCTCTGGTAGCCTTTGGCAATCCAACATACTTGTATTTGGCCTCACTTGCAGAGATGTTTTTAGAAAATTTCATGGTTGCTCTCCTTGTGTTCCTTTAATTTAAAATCTCTGAGGCCAAATCAAGCAATCTGTTTAGTTCTTTTCTTTTTACTCTGAATCCTGAACCATAGTCTTTCCATTCTCCGCCATTCTGCTGTTCAAACTGTGACTTTACTTTGGACCAAAATCCAATTGAATGCTCATCTCCAATTTCTTGCTTTACATCTTTTTTTATTTTTGTAAATAGTGACTTGTTTCTTTTTGGGAAGTATCGTATCTCATAGCGTATTGCACCTTCTGCAAGCAATTGCAGAATTTTTGTTGAATACGTGTCAATCAAGTATGAGCGAATTGGAGTTATCGTGCCATTTGGATATTCTCCATTTTTTTCTAGTAATGTCAGAGACATTTTTCTGATTTTTGCAATAATCTCTTCAATGTTCCATGAAAATATGTTTTGAAATTTCAAGATGGATTTTGATGATGGTTCTGTTGGTGGAAAATCATCAGATACAACATACCAATCTATAGTTCTTTTTTCAGGGGATACATAATAGCGTAATTTCTTGTCAAAAAATAAGGAGTCATTTATGGTAAAATAGTGATAATCAATAGGATGGTAAAATGTTTCCTTTGTGATGTCATGCTCTGCCAGGATATTCCAATCAGGTGTTTTTCCGCCAATTGTAAGATCTGAACTGTTCTTGATGTTGTTGTTTTTTATGACCAGTGATTTTATCTCGATATCACCCAAATCAGGTTCCTTTCTGCTGTTTGGTGGAATTCCGCAAAAATCCTGCCATGTGTTCCCAGGACTTTGATTTCCCGCATACTTTAACGGAATTGGTTTGCAGAAGCTATTTTTGATAAACTCTTTTAGTTCCTTTTCTGACTTGGGTTTGTCCGCACTTGGATAATCTGATTTTTCCTAAATATGTGGTTCTCTAAAAAAATCTGATCGGTTATCTAATACTTCCAGACAACTATGCTTTCCTCAGACATTGTCTTGCCCTTTGATTTTGCCACGCTCTCAGGGGCATTGTTTACTGGCATTGTCTTGTTTGGTATGTCTCGATAATACGTCTCTTGGTATTTCAGGCCATGTTTTTTGCCTAATTCAATTAGTATTTGGTCAGTTGGCACCTTGATTCGCTTTACGGTTCTGTTTCCCAACACAAAGCAGATTGTGCTTTTGCCCTTTTTCATGACCTTTGTAATTTGCGTAAAGCACTCATCCATGTCCTTGAAAAAAGAGTATGCTTCTCTTGCTCTAAAGGCATCTTGTCTTTGGATTTTTTTAAGTATTGAAACCAAAGTGGGACTATCCAAATTAGATATCTCATCAAAGACTTTTCCACCAAGAGATATTTTGTCTGCCTTCCAGACTTCTTCCTCGTCAAAGTCAAGCCATGCAGAAGAATATCTTGAGAACTGACCGTATGCAACAGTAGTGTGCGAGTCCCCATAAGGAGGCGAAGTAATCAATAAAGTAGCCTTGTTTTTGGCAAAGTTTGGATTTGTTGCAACATTTCTAGTGTCGCCCTTTATCACTATTGATTTTGCATCCGAATCAATACTGCTTACAAATTCATCCATTCTTACAGCATTGTGTCTTACAACATCAAGAAATGTTTTGAAGACTGAAGGCTTGTAGGTCTTTAGTTTCTCTGGAGGTATTCTGTACAGTTTAAACTCACCTGGTCGGATATTACTTGTCTTTCGCACAGTTACAGAAAAACAAACTTTGAAGAAATCCCTTACATCCTTGTTTTTTATCTGTTCAATGTTATGCTTTACAATTGCCAAATGTTTGCATACTTGAGGTTTGAACCAGAATTCTAAATTTTTAATTTTTGGAATTTTAACTTGTTTCTTATTTTTAATGTCTTGCTCTATTGCATCTAGCAATTTTGCAGCTTGTTTATCTAGCGTTTTTCTTGGTATTGGAGTAGTCTTGACTTTTGACATCAAAACTGCCAACGGATTTGTGTCTATTCCAATTGATTGCAAACCCTTGAGTTTTGATTCTACTAGAACAGTTCCAGAACCCATGAAAGGATCAAAACACAGGTCATTTTTTTTATCCAAATTTGCAAACTTTGTAATTAGTTTGTCTGTAACTTGAGGTATCATTCTTGCAGGATATGTATGCAGTCCATGTGTCATGTATTTTGTATCGACATCTGCAAATGTCCAATCATCATCATCTCTGTATTGGTTAAATTTTGTGTATTGCATTGTACCCACATTCTTTACTTTTTTTACACGTACCTTTTGGCTTGTATCGCATGATTCTGATATGAGTTTCCCTTTAATTGATTTTGACTTGGGATGTACCATCATTTTCTGATCGACTCCTTTGCAATCTTGTGTATTTCCTTGATTGCTATTCCTGTCTCATGATGCTGGCTTGATAGTTTTTCTAATACGTCCTCTATTTTTCTGATCTGGTTTTCATATTGTTCCTTGATTACTTTGTTTTGAGAATTGTCACTATCCAAAGCATTGCTTGATGCATCAAAACGCACTCCGCATTTTCCACATTGAGATTCTTCTTTTTCTGTAGCAAACCTGTGGCCACACTTTCTGTTAGGGCATAACACCACTTGCACATCCATGTTATACTATAACAATTATTATATACTATATATGTTATACCATAACAAGAATTGAGTATGAGCATGAAAGAAAATAACAACAGAGAGCAAAAAGGAATTCAGATATTTTCAAAAACGGATTCCATCAAGAAAATATCAAAGAACCGCTTTATTGTAAACTCATCAAGCTCAGACAAACAATACCATGTTAGACGAATTGATAACACTGAAATTTTTACTTGCGAATGTGCTGATTTTCATTATAGGTTACGCAAGCTTGACGACAAGCGATGCAAACACATCATCTCTTGTATGTTGTTACAAGACAGCATCTTATCCCAAAGCAAAATAGAGAAAACAGAACAACCAAAGCTTTGCCCTAAATGTTATTCTACTACAATCACAAAAAATGGCTTTAGAAAAGTCAAGAATAGAACAAAGAGACAAAAGTATCGATGCAAAAAATGTACATACAGGTTCATTCTAGGTGAGAATGGATTCTCAAACATCACATCTGATCCTAAAATAATTTCTGAATCCTTGAATCTTGTAATGTCTGGTGTTTCTTACAGAAATGTTGCAAGGCATATCTATTCTGTACATCAAGTAAAGATTAGCCATCCTACCATAGTGAATTGGGTTAGAAAGTATACGCATCTAATCAAAGAATATGTTGAAACATTTAGTCCTGAACTGTCTGATGTCTGGAGCTTGGATGAAATGTCATTGAATGTAAAAGGCACAAAGAAAATGGGTAAGGGATTTCATGACTGGTTATGGAGTATCATTGATCCCAAAACTAGATTTGTGATTGCTACAGAAGTATCTAAAAAACGTGAAATCAGAGATGCTCGAAGAATTATATCAAGCGGAAAAAAGATAATTCCAAAAAATCCAAATTATGTGTTAACTGATTCGTTGAATTCATACCAAGAGGCAATCAGAAAAGAATTTCACAATAGGACTGCACATGTGAAAACAAAATCATTGAAGGATGGTTTTGTCAACAGGCCCATTGAGCGATACCACAACGAGATAAGAGAGAAACTCAAAGCTAGACGTGGACTAGGCAATGATGAATCTGCACAGACGTTTACCGAATTACACAAGATTCATCATAATTTTGTCAGGCCACATCAAGGATTGGATGGTAAGACACCAGCTCAAACTGCAAATATTGATTTGAATCTAGGTGACGACAAGTATCTTGATTTGATAAGACAAGCTGGGAGAAAAAAGCCCAATTTTATAACCAATCTTGGAAAAAGAATTGATGTGGTCACAATTGAAAATGAGGGTGATTCCATCAAGGTGACCCCTAGAGGATGGATTCAAAAACACGCTTGGAGAGAGATAAACGATATCTTGAGACTGTATGAGTTTAGTTGGTTGTCCAATGGAAAAGATAGTTGTTGGTTGAAGCTAATCTCTTGATTTTCTAAAGATTGAATTTTGGTTTTAGGACACCTATCACATATGACTCAAACAATTTTCGCTGTCTCTCATTTGCCATGCGTCTGTATCTTACCTTGTACCATTTTAATTCATCAAAATCTAAACCTGTTTTTTGTTTTAGATCAGAAGAATTTGTACCTGATACATGATGCTGCAATCTGTCTGCAATTTGAGATGATTCTCCAACATAGAGTATCTCATCATCATTTCTATTGCTTATTGCATAAACACCAGCAAAGGAATCATTATGCTTTAAGATTAGGTTGATGTATTTTGGATTGGAATTTATTAAATTAGTTAAATGATGTTGGTTGTCTTTGACATTCTCTTTGATGTTTTTGGAATTCATCTTGTTTAGTATTTTGGAAATTCTATTAAAACTAACCTATCACCCTAACTGACCGTTCCATCACCCGAATTTACCAGCAGTTGGAAATCCGCCCAGTTTTGACCAAAGTACTGGTGATAAACCTGTTTCTTTTTAGGTTGTTTGTGGGTTTCAATTAGGGAATAACCTCCCTCTTTTGCAAATATGGATCCCTAACTTTACAGTAGATGGAAATTGTGAGAATCTTGAGAAGATCCCGAAGACTAACCAGAGTAATTTTTGATCAATAATTCAAAGTGGCCTGTTCTCTTTTTTGAGTTGGAATTGATGGAACGATTTGCTTGGATCTTTGAAACCTTCCAAGTTTTTCCTGAGAACATGTCTTCAACTTCTTTTGAATCAGAATTGGATAGTAGGACTTTGCATCCTTTAGAATCTAATTTTTTGCAGAGATTTCCAAGTCGGTCCAGATCATCATATGTGAAATCCTTGTTTGTGTAACTTGTGAAATTGGCAGTTTCGCTAACTGGCTGATACGGAGGATCAAAATAGACTAGATCTCCTTTTTTGGTATCTCGTAGAACTGACTCAAAGTCGCGGCATTTTATGGAGACTTTGCTTGATTGTAGGATATGACTTACAGAGCGAAGATTATCCTCGTTGACAATATTTGGATTTGTGTATCGGCCTAGGGGGACATTGAATTTTCCTTTGCTGTTGACACGGTACAATCCATTAAAGCAAGTTCTGTTCAAAAAGAGTAATCTGGATGTCTTTTCAATCTCGCTTCTTGGATTGCTTTCTCTAACTGAATAATAGTAGGATTTGGAATTTTTTTGATAATTTTTTTCGTGAGATTTTAGAGATGAAATTAGCTCATCAATTCTATTTCGAATTGTCGTATATGCTAAGACCAGGTCTGAATTCAAATCAGAGATGCTGCATTTTTGGCCATCCCTTTCTGTAAGGATATGGAATAGTAATGCGCCTCCTCCCAAGAATGGCTCATAATAGGTTCCAAAGGATTTTGGCAAATTCTCATTTAGAGTTGGGATAAGTTGTCTTTTTCCTCCGACCCATTTTACAAAGGGTTTTGGAGCTACTGATGATACCTGACTGTATTGCTGTTTCAATAGTTAGTATCGCGAAATTCATTTTCAGTTGGTAAGGTAAAATTATTTGATCCCGAACTAACTTTTTGCTAGTCACAAAATAGCTTAAATACAAATTTTGTAAAATTGAGAATTTTTCATTTACAGAATACTCTAGAAGGGATTAAGAAAATGAAAAGGAAAAGGTTGGATTTTTAGTCCCACTTTGACCAAGCGGCCATCCATCTGTAAGTCCAAGTGTTCAGCTTACAACCTAGCGCTGCAAACGTTACCGACAATACTGCACCTGCACCTGCACCGAGAGCAACTGGGCTGTTATAGAACTTACCTACCTGCGGTTCGATCGGTGTCATGTATGGTGGCAATGTTGGTCTTGGATACTTGAATGCCGTTTCTAGTGGGTCTGCGACTGTTATCAGGTTTACCATGTTGAACAATGGTAATGACATTCCTACTAGTACACCGCCGAACAGTATCAAGGAGTGCTTGTTCTTCTTTGTTGCCCAGTAAACCAAGTCCAACAGCATTGCTGATGGTAACCAAACTGGTGTTACAATGAAGTCATATGGATATCCGAGTGCAAACCATGCACCTTTTGCTACCCACGTGTATACTGTCATAATAAGGCCGTAATACGTTGCTGTACCTGGAACACCTGTAAATGTAAGGTAATATGTTGCACCTACTACAAGCATCAACGTTTGCGATATTGAGAATACCGTGTACGAAGTCCAAGCCCAGTCAGTGTAGAAGATGTAGTCTCCTGCATTAATTGTTAACAGTGTTGAGTTAACTGCAACTACTACTATGAACAAGTAGTGAGTACATCGTCTTAACCAGACCATGTTCCCTTGAATAAAGTGTCAGTATATAAAATTTTAGAGTGTGATGAAGATCGTTGTTTTTGATTTAAATGAAAATGAAAAAGGGTGTCTGAAGGGATTTCCTTCTAGTGACCTACGAATAGTGTGATAATGATTGTACCTGCTGTTACTCCAGCAACACTTGCTGCAACAACACCATTACTATTCTTGTTAGAACCTTCTTGCATTACTTTAACACAGAAGATGTAACCGATTGCCTCAATGATTGTCAGTACGATGAATGCATAGTGACCACTTGGGGTTGGATATGCCCATGGATAATAGAAGTATCCTGCTGCAGTACCGCCAAAAGTTGCTAACCATGCTGCCCAGAATGAAACTGTAATCAAACCAGTCATATTTTCAACGCGTTTTCCAATCATTCGTTCTACATCAGCGCTACCGGCACCGCCACCACCGCCAGAACCGAATCCTTTAGGAAGAGTCATTCTGGATTTATTCTGATTCAGAATCCTTTTAAGTCTTTCTTAAACTGCTGGTTCTGGTACGATCTACGTCTTAGTTGGAATATAATAAAAAGAGAAAAAATGTGCTATTGCACTTTTTGTCTATGGAATTGCTCTACTGTACAATTTGCCTTCTAAGGCCATCTTGTACATTTCAGCAACATATGGATTCTCACCTGGTGTTTCTGCACCGAGTTCTACGAGTCTAGCATATACTCTGACTACGTATGCGAGTGCTCCCATGAATGCAACTACTACACCCATGTTAAACATCCAGTGATTTGGTACTGCAAAGATTTCTTCTACAAACCAGAAGTGCCACATCTCATTGACTCCAATAGTAAACATGGTTGCAAGGTAACCTAGAATGGTCATCTTCAAACCTGTGTTCATTGAATTATTAGGACCTCTGAGAACTGGAACTTTTCTATCATAGATTGCTGCTGCACCCCAACCGAGTGGTAACGCTACAAAGTGGGAGTATAACCACCAGTGTGCTGGAGTAAATGCACTATCTCTAATAGAAGTCTGATGTAGAGAACCGTCTACGAAGTTATCTACTTCGACTGATGCTGCAGTACTTCCCATAGCAATAACGATGAGCCAGATTTTCTTTAGTCTCTGAATCTCAACTTCTTTTGGGATCAATGCGGGCATCTGTGCCATAGTTGTAGTCATGTAAATTGAGAATATAAAGTAAGAGTTTGAGGAGATGTAAATTTCTATCAAATTTTTTGTAAATTTTTTAAAAAAACTTGAAAATTTTTAATTTGTAAAAAGGTTAGATAAAATAATTTTATTATTTTTTCTGAAATTTGGTTGTATAACATCGATGATTAACATTGCAATAAGTGTCGATCCACGTAATGAAGGTAAAACATATAACGACGTGTATTATCTTTCTGATTATTAGGGATAACTATGGTCGAAAAAAAGATTCTCATATTAGGACTAGGTGTCGTACTTGCACTAGGAACTTTAGGATTCAACTGGGTTGAATACATTCTTCCAACTGCAGATGCACACGGTGTCCAAGCACAACTTCAGAGTCGTTTCATCAGAATTGAAGATGAAACCTTCAACAGACAATCCCTCCAAACTGGCGAAACCTTGACACTTCAAGGAACATTAGTCAGTCTTGTAGAGAGAGACCTTAGAGGATGGCTATCTATCTTCTCAGAGTCAACCAACGCAGGTAACAGATGGGAGATGTTGGCAAGAGACCCACCAGGAAACGTCTTTGACATTCCAGGAAACTCTGTCATTGATTACTCACTATCTGCCAAAGCACTTGAAGCAGGTGTATATCACGTACACACACAACTCAATGTCGCAAGCGTTGGTCCAGGACTTGGTCCAGGTCAAACAGTCGTTGTCGAAGGGGAGCCAATTATCAAACCAATCCCATATACCAACATCGCATACCAATCAATTATCATTGGTGTTGGATATGTCATTACGTTTGCAACACGACCCTGGCAAGTAATCTAAACCACCCAACCTTTCCTTTTCATTTTCTAGATACACCTAACGAAAGTTCTAAACCAAGTTTTATCTTCTAGAAAATTGTACTGATAATGTGTTAAGTTTCAAGATAACCAAATTAGATATTTTTCAAAGTTATTTTTTTGGAGAGTTGGAATTCCGCTCGGATGATTACAAGGTAAACATCCAAAATCAAAGAAGAGGTAAAGTTCTCAAATTACCTTTTGAGATAAATCCAAAAAATGAAAAAGTCCTAGTTAGGGTTACCGGACCTGGAAACTTAGTTGTAGAAGATTATCTTCCATTCAAAGGGGAATCAGAATGGGTCGAAATTGACTCTGATGAGATCACATATTTTCTAGCAGATCACCAAGACCAATGCGACACCATTGAAATCATGTATGAGTAAGAGAAAGGACTTTAAGGAATCTGACAAGAATCACCATAATGAAATGGCCTGGAACTACTGATCCTTACAAGAGAAAGAAGACCATCAGATTTCTAATAATTACAGCAATTATTGCAATTTCAATAGGAGCAGTTAGTAGTGTTATTCAAGGTCAGATAAGCCAAAACGATCCTCTCAAAGTCTGCATTAATGACAGAGATACACCTTACAAAATCAAGGCAACATTAGAGTTGTTTGTTGATGGACAAAAAGCAGACATCCCAGCCAACATCAACCGTGGAGATGAATGCCACAGAACTATGTATACTTTAACTGATGATGGAACGATTTATGCAGAATGGGAAGAAGAATACCAATTTGAAATAGGCCACTTTTTGTGGATGTGGGATTTCCCATTAAGAGACATGGAGCAGAGTAAATCAACTATCTATGTTAATGGCAAAGAATCGCCTCATTTCATCAATCAACCATTCCAAGATGGATATCATTACAGAGCAGAATTCACATCAGAGGATTATGACTCATCCAAAGATAAAGACTTCCTGCCAGAATTAGAAAATTAGTGATTGTAGACTTAGAGAAAAATAGATTTTTTGAAAGATTTGAACTATTATTAACGAGAAAACCGTAAATTATTCAGAACTTGGAAAATATTTCAAAAGTTTTAGAATCGGGAAATAGTGAAGAGAAAATCAAAATTTTAAAAACTTTAGAATCTACTGATAATCCTGAAATTTTAGAAAAGATAATTTCCAAACTGGATGATGACGATATTCAAGTAAGGGGAGAGGCATTTAGTACTCTTGTATTAAACAAAAACAAAATTTCTAATTTTTTAATTAATAGTTTGAATTCTGCAAGTAAAAACATTAGAGGTTTTGCATCACTAGTACTTGCAAATAGAAATGACACGTCAGCTATTCCAGAAATTATCAAACTTGCAAATGATGAACGTTCCATGGTTAGATCATGTGCGTTAGGCGCATTAGGACATCTAAAAGCTAGAGAAGCTAAAGAAATATTTCTTGAATCACTAATGGATTCTAACCTAGATGTAAGAAAAAGTGCATTACAAGCAATTATTGAACTAAATATTTCAATCTCTGAAGACAGAATTAAAGAAATCAATAAAGAAAAAGATCCTGAAATAGAAAAATTACTTTCTCAATTAAAAAATTTGTAATGGACCGGAAGGGATTTGAACCCTTGATCCGATGCATGCCATGCACCTATCCTACCAGACTAGACGACCGGCCCACAAATCAGAATACTGATCGAATATCACTTTTCAATTTGGTTATTAACGTTTAGCGGTAGTTGTTAAATCAATGTTGTAAAATTAACACAATATATTTAACCATGCTAATGATGATTTGATCGTTATGGTAGTGGATAATAAGGCAACTATCACATATGTTCAATTAATAAAAGAAGATCTTGTAATCATTCGATTAGTTCCAAAGGATGGTCCAGTACCAGATTATCAAGCTGGTCAATTCATTACTCTAGGATTACCAAACCCCAACGAAGGAGGAAAAATTGTTAGACGTGCGTATTCAATTGCATCTCATCCAGAGAATAGGGATTACATTGAGTTAGTTATCAGATGGGTAAGAAAACCACTTCCAGGCAGATTAACAACACAATTGTTTAATGCAAAAGAAGGCGATGAAATACTTTGGTTAAAACCAACTGGTAGGGCATTAATGATTAACGAAGAACTTCCTAGTGGTGAAAAAGACAATAGAAGAATTGTTTGTATCGGAGGAGGTACAGGTGTTGCACCTTTTGTTAGTTATGCCCAGCATTTTCACGCAACTGGAGACAAAAGAGAGATTGTTGTATTGCATGGTGCTAGTTATGTTGATGAATTAAGTTACAAGGATCTATTTACAGACCTTGAAAATGAAAGTATCAAACGAGGTAAAGATGAATGGAACTTCAAGTATCGAGGAGCAATTAGTAGGCCTCAAGAGTGGTTTAACAGATCATGGTCAGGCCAAGTAGGTAGAGTTGAGGCATTTCTTAGACCAAGAGAAAATGGTTTGTCACCTCTAGAAGAACTAATTGGAGATAAGATAACTAAAGAAAATACAATCTTCTATGTTTGTGGATGGCAAGGAACAATTGATGGTGTTATGGACTTTTTAAAACCAAAGGGATTTGTCACAGAACATGACAAACGTGAAGACGGAAGTTTTGAAGTCAAATACGAATCATACGGATAGAATTTTACAAAAATCAATCATTGAAATATGAGATTTTTCTAGTCAAAGTAATTGACAACTGCACTATATCTTGCACATCTAAATCCGGTAACTAATGCTCATGTTGAAATTATTTCAGAATTAAAAAAAGAAGCTGATGTTGTAAAAGTCATGCCTGTAGTCTTCAAGGATGGTGATAAAGAGATCAACAGTAGAAGTTTTCCATTTAATTTTGAAACAAGAAAGAAAATGTTAGAATCAGTTTTTGGAGATTCTATTCAAATTACAGATGACTATGCATTTTTTGCTCCTTTTAAAAAATATATGCCACCTTTATTGGCACCAAAATCGTGGCAATTAAGAAAACAAATTCTTCGTGGAGTTGAAGGTAATTTTTTTTCATATACTGGAGATAAAGCAGAAGGATACATGTTGAAAATTTACCGATTAAAACCAAAGGTAGGAGAAAGAAAATCACTATCTGCTGCTTCAGTAAAAGAAAAATTATTTGATGCAGCACTTGGAAAAGAATCTTCATGGAAGGAAGATGTTCCTGAAGGTATTGCCAAAGTAATTGAAGAGGATTGGAAAACTGTTGAAAAATTTGCAGAAGCAGAAGATATGACTACAAGAGTAGCAGAAATGAAATTTCCTAAAGAAGGATGGTCAAAATAAATAGAGATTAATACGCATCGAGGAAAAATTTTCTATGAAACTTTCACTTTCAAAATATGTATGGTTTGATGGCAAGTATGTCTTAACACAGAATGCAAAAGTTCCGATTACTACTCATGCAATTCATTATGGAACATCAATCTTTGAAGGAATAAGGGCATATTGGAATGAAAAAAACCTATTCATCTTTAGACTAGATGAACATGTAAAAAGATTTAGAAGATCTGGACAGTTTTACAACATTTCATTGAATTTTTCCGACAAAGAAATTTCTAATGCAATTATTGGAATTTGCAAAAAAAATAAAATTAAAAAATCCTGTTACATTAGACCATTTTATTTCATAGGAGATTATGGAATTAATCTTCACGTAACAGAAAAAGCTCCAACACATGTAGCTATGTTTACATTTCCTTTTGGTGACTTGTTTAACAAAAATGGAATTTCTGCAGGAGTTGTTTCTTGGAAAAAATTCTCAGACATGTCAACTCCTGTACAAGCAAAGATGGGAGGAAATTATCTAAATTCTATTATTGCAACACAAGAAGCAAAAAGAGATGGTTATGATGAAGCCATTTTACTTGATCATAGTGGAAATGTTAGTGAAGCGCCAGGGGAGAATATTTTCATAGTTCGAGAAGGCCAACTAGTAACTCCATCACTTACATCATCTGCCCTTGAAGGAATTACTCGAGATGCAATAATCAAGATTGCAGACGATTTGGATATTGATGTTGTTGAAAGATCAATAACACGAAGTGAGTTAATTATGGCTGATGAAATTTTCTTAACAGGAACAGCAGCAGAGATAACGCCAATCAAATCAATTGATTCCCAGAAGATAGGTAATGGGAAACCAGGAATTATAACAAAAAAGCTGATGGAAGAGTATACAGACATAGTAATGAACAAAAATGATGACTATTCTCATTGGGTAACTGTGGTGTATTAGATGAAGATTGTTCAAATTGGAACTGGAGGATGGGGTAAGAATCACACTAGAATTTTATCTCAATTAGGAGTTCTAACTGCTGTATGCGATGCAGACTCTCAAAGAAGTAAAGAATATGGTGAGAAATATTCTGTAAATCATTATGAATCACTTGATGAACTATTAGCTTCTGAAGAATTTGATGGAGCATTTGTTGTAACTCCAACTTCAACCCACACTGAAATTGCAAAAAAATTGATAGAAGCAAAAAAGCATGTCTTTGTAGAAAAACCAATGACTTACAAATCTGAAGACGGTCAAGAACTTGTAAAACTAGCAGAGAAAAACAAAGTGATTCTTACTTGTGGATATATTGAAAGATTCAATCCTGCAGTAGATGTTGTAAAAAAATTTGTTAAAGAAAAAAAATTTGGAGATTTAGTAATGCTTGAATTTCATCGTGAAAATAGAATGCCTCTTCATATCAAAGATGTAGGGATAATCTATGATACTTCAGTTCATGATATTGACACAGCAAATTGGTTGTTTGATAACATGCCTCATGTAGTGTTTGCAAGAGCAGGTAAGATAAAACACGAGCATGAAGATTTTGCAAGTATTATGTTAGGTTACAAAGATGATAGAGTGGCAATTATCTCATCAAATTGGATTACACCAAAAAAAGTAAGAAAATTCAATGCAGTATGTACAGATGCAATAATTTCATCTGATTTTATTTCTCAAGAAATTGTTGTAGAAAAAAGTGATGAATCTGAATCAGTTCATAATGAAAAGCAAGAACCATTATTGTTAGAAATTAAGAGTTTTCTTGGTGCAATAGAAGGTAAAAATGAACAAGTTATCAAATCACAAGAGGCAGTAAATGTTACAATGATTGCAGAAGCTGCACTTTTATCTAGTCAAAAAGGAATTCCAATCTATCTAGATCTGAAATGAATAAGACTATGATGGACATCTTGGCATGTCCAATTGACAAAAATCATCCTTTGGAATTGTTTGAAATTAAAGAAAAAGATAGTATTGTCTCTGAAGGAGCATTATTTTGTTCAAAATGTTCAAGATTTTACCCAATTATCGAAGAAATACCCATCATGCTTCCTGATGAACTAAGAGATAAAAAACAAGAAATGGAATTTCTAAAAACATTCAAGGACAAATTACCTGAAAAAATTATTACAAAGGCAAACCCATGGCACTTGTGAGATAATGGTTACAAATTTTGTTTCTGAAAAGGCAAAGATAGGCCAGAGTGTTTCAATTTGGCATTTCTCTTATGTTGGAGATAATGTAGAGATTGGAGACAATGTCAAGATTGGTTCTCTTGTACATATTGATTATGATGTGAAGGTTGGAGAGAACACAAAGATTGAGGGGTCTGCATATATTCCACCACTTTCAAGAATTGGAAAAAATGCATTTATTGGGCCAGCTGCAGTTTTGACAAATGATCCTTATCCAATGTGTGATAAGATGATTGGAGTAACAATTGAGGATGGTGTGATTATTGGTGCACGTTCAGTTATCAAGGCAGGAGTTACAGTTGGAAAGAACAGCGTTGTTGCAATGGGTTCTGTTGTAACAAGAGATGTTCCTGAAAATGTTGTCGTAATGGGTTCTCCTGCAACAATAAGATACACTAGAGAAGAATACGACAAGAAGCAAAAAGAATGGTTAGAAAGCTAAGACTTTATCTCTTTTTTGAAAATCCAGTTTTTCATCTTTGATAAAACTAGAATCCAAATTACAACAAGAATTATTGCAATTACGGCTTTGATTACAGATGCAATAAACCAATTCATTTCTCCATAACCTGTAATTGTAATTGGTCCCAAGATGGTCACTACAATTCCTCCACCAACTATAATCAAAATCCACATTCCAAACAAGAAACCATATAGTCCTGCCTTCAAAGTTGTACTCCCATCATAAAAGCCGTAATTATAGCCAAAATTCCTGAAAATATTCCCAGTTTGAAGATGGCAAATCCTACCTGCTTTTCAGATAGTAGTCCACCTGCAAGAATTAGTCTAACTAGAGTCACTGGAGCAGTCTTGTCATCAGTTGCCTTTAGTTTCATGTCTTCGGTATGCTCTACTGGCTTTCCCTTGATTTGCCTGTGCTCTACAATTTTTTTTACGCTTGATAGGAACAAAAATGAGTTGATAACTGCTGGCAGCATTGCAACTGCCGCAATAATTTCTACTCCACCAATTATTGCAATGCAACCATACATTGCGCCAAGAGTTAGAGCTCCTGAATCACCGGGAAAAATTTTGCTTGGGATTTTATGATACTTGTAAAATGCTAACGCTACAAATCCTAATGGCAAGCTTACAATTGCAATCTCATAGTTTTGTACAATAAACAAACAAATTGACAACGAAAAACTAGCAATTACCATAAAGCCACTTGTAACTCCATTTAGTACATCAATAGAATTGATTGTATTTCCCATGATTGGAATCATTAGAACAATCAATGCTAGATACAATGCAGGAATTTGTACATCACCAAACAACGGAAATGCTAAATCAGTATCATATACACCAAGTGCAATTATTGGAATCGCTGCGATTGCTAATGCAACAGGTTTGAACCATCCACCCATTACTTTTCTATCATCAACATAACCAATTGCAAATGCAGCAGTAGTTGTAATGATTAATGCAATGATTTCGTTAAGTTGTAAAAATGCATACAAAACAATTTCAGAAATAATAATTCCTAAAACAATCGAAGGACCACCAGGTCTAACTACCATTACATCTTCTTTTTTGTTCATGTCTTTTACTGCCATGTTTCTTTTTTGAAGAAACTTGATCAGTGGTGGAGTTGTTACATCTACAACAAAGAATGCAACAATGCAAGAAACTGCAGCTGGAAGTACTAAATCAATCAATTATCTAACCTTTCGTAATTCGGACTTTATGTTATCTGCGAGGGTTGAACCAATTTTATCTATTTCTGCCAATTTATTCACAGGAATCTTTCGTAAATCATCAAGATTCTTGATTCCATGTTTGAATAGGGCTCTGGCTCTGACTCGTCCTATTCCCTTTACTCTGACAAGATCTAGTAATTCCTCTTTGATTCCATAAGAGATTCTTCTGCGCAAATCGCCTAGTTCTTCAAGCAAATCTGGCCTCTCAACGTGTTTTGCAATATCTCTTAGGCAGTAGCATAACCAATCTCCAGTCTCAGTCATGCGATGCATGTCGCCTGACTCTATGCCTAGATTATCAGATAATGATAGTTCGGTAGACTCTGTAATCCAGGAATGCAATGCCAATAGACTCCTTGAGCAGTCATATTCTGAAATTGGCTCCAAGAGTTCAGAAGAGTTGTTTTCAATCAAAAGACTTGCAGTTCCATAGTCTTTCTGCCTCAATCCAAATTTTGGGAAAAATTCCTCACAGTTTGAAAGTAGATGCAAGTATCCAAATGTATGCTTTCTTTCTTTTGAGACATTCTCTATTGCATCTCTAAAGAAAGTTGCAGTAAGTGGATCAATATACAACATCGATGTCTTTTTGCCAAATTCAGTTGCAGCATATCTTTCACCTTTCTTTACAATAAGATAATGACTTGAAAGAAAACGCAATGAGATATCAATTGCAAACTTGACTGTAGGTTTTCGTGATTGGAGTCCACCAAGTGTTTTCAAAAAGAATTCAAGAATCTCTTCTTTTTTGATTCCTGGATGTGTAACTATAACACTTAGAACATGTGTTCGAAGTGATTTGTCATCAGTAATTTTGGATTCAATTGGTTCAGGTTCTCCATTGATGTAGTAATCAATAAGATCTTCAGTGTTTCCATTTCCAACAATGATTGATTCACCATAATCATCATACTGTGGTCTTCCTGCTCTTCCACAAAGTTGTTTATACTCTAGAATACTAATTGGCATGTTTCTTGCAACCTTTGCGTTGTATCGATTTACATTTGATATTACAACACGCCTTGCAGGAAGATTTACTCCTGCAGCTAGAGTTGGAGTTGATGATAACAATTTGATTGTTCCATTTCTAAATTCATTTTCTATAGTCTCTCGACAGCTTTGATTCAGTCCTGCATGATGAAATGCAACTCCTTTCTTTACTAGAATGGCTAGTGTCTTTACAAGTTCAGTATGTTCGTTTTCTGAAAGAATCTTTTTTGATGTTTTTTCTAGTTGTGTCATCTCTTTTTTTTCTAGAATTTGTGAGATTGCATCAGCTGCCTTTGTTGCAAGGGATTTGGAGCGAGTCCTAGTTTCAGCGAAAACCAGTGATTGGCCTCCTTCTTTGACTGATTGTACGCCTAAATCAATGGGAGTTCCACGTAAACTACGCTCAACTTCAAACGTTGAGCCATCTGCCATGGTTACTTCTCCTGCATCGCAAACACCTTCAGAAAGTGGGACTGGTCTCCAATCATTTTCAACAATGGTGCAATCAAGCCACTCAGCAAGCTCATCAGAGTTTGTAATAGTTGCGCTAAGACCAACTAATTGTGGTTTTGTATCAAGCAGTTTTAGTTGTGTTAGAATCATCTCAAGTGTTGGACCTCTGCTTTCATCTCCAATCAGGTGAACTTCATCTGAAATTACAAGACCAATATCGTCAATCCATTCAGCTCCGTGTCGAATTATAGAATCCATTTTTTCATTAGTTAAAATCAAGATATCACTTTTCTCTAGATTCTTTTCAATATTTTCAAAATCACCTGTAGAGATGCTTACTTTGATCTTTTTTCCCAGTGCAACTTTTTCTAATTTTTTAAATTCAGTAAACTTTTCAGCTGCCAGTGCTCGAAGTGGGCTAAGATAGATTACTTTGCCTTTATTTTTTGAGAGATAACTCATCATTGCAAGCATTGCTATCAGAGTCTTTCCACTGGCTGTAGGAGCTGATACTAGAATGCTCTTGCCATCAAGTAAACCAGATTTTACGCTGTCAGTTTGTGGTGGATATAGGTTTTCAAAACCCTGTGATTGTAAAAACTCAATTGCAGAATTTGGAAGATCTAATTTCTCTATTTTCATACTCGGTTATAGTGACCGGGTTTTGATTCATAAATAGATGCTTCTCTGAGCATTCTTCGTATGTAGTTTCTAGCCTCTTCTTCAGTGAATTTCTCAGTCTTTTCTAGTTCTTTGACAAATGTCTTTTCTTCAACTGGAACTTTGTTGTCGCCTTCTAGACCTTTGAGTATATCCATGAATAACTGCATCTTGGAAACTTCACTTCTTGGCTTTCCTTGCAATACACCAAGATCAACTTTACCAGTGTTGACATCAACTCCAGCATCCTGAAGCATGCTTTGAATTAAGAAGATAGCACGTTCGGCATCTTCTTCTTCTACTTTGTCTTTCATGAGCAGTCTTGCTCTTGCAGTTGAAAGTCGGATAATTCCTTCAAGCTGTCTTGGAGTAACAGTAATCATCTCTTCAGATTCTACATTTCTCATCTGGAGATAGTAATCTAAGATTTTTTCCTCAGCCTCTTTTGTTAAATCAGGAGTTCCACGTTTAGCATATGCAAGATATTTTGTTAGCAAATCAACATCAATTACAGAACGTTTGTCAGTTCCTTGTGGAGTATGTAACTCAATGATGTGTCTTGCAATCTTTTCATCTTTTTCTTTAGTTGGAATATCTCTTACAACAAATATCAAGTCAAATCTTGTAAGTAAAGGAATTGGCAAATTTACATTTTCTGTAATGTTTTTAAAAGGATCATATTTTCCATACATTGGGTTTGCTGCAGCCAAAATTGAAGTTCTAGCGTTTAGTGTAGCAACAATACCACCTTTTGCAATACTTGCAGATTGTTGTTCCATGACTTCGTGTAAAGCACTTCGGTCTTCAGGTTTCATCTTATCAAATTCGTCTATACTTACTAATCCTTGATCACCAAGTACAACTGCACCTGCTTCTAACATCATAATTCCTGTTTTGTCTTTTACAACTGCAGCTGTAAGACCTGCAGCAGTTGAACCTCTACCAGAAGTATACAAACCTCTTGGTGCAATTCTTGCACAAAATTTTAACATCTCACTTTTTGCAGTACCAGGATCTCCAACTAAGAATACGTTAATGTCTCCTCTAATTTTACTTCCATCACCTAATTGTCTTTGATTAGAACCAACAATGAGTAGCAAAATTGCTTCTTTGATTAACGATTGACCTTGAATGTGAGGAGCAAATGAATCAATTAGTCGATCATATACATCAGGACTTTGTCCTAATGCAAGAATCATTTTTTCTTCTTCAGGAGAAATTTCTTCTCTTTCTATTTTTCTAGATGTCTTTGCACCACGTCCACCCAAAAATTCAATGTTATTTCCTTCAATTCTTAATCGGTATAATCCACTATGACCTCTAGTCACACCTGAGACAGATTCTTGTTCAATTCTTACAATTCCAGTTAGAATTACTCTATCACCGGGTCTTGCATTATCAACTAAGTCTTGTTTGATTGTGACATCAATATAGTGGGGTAATTGTCCTGGAGGTAAATCCTCAGGAAGTTCTTGCAATCTAAGAATTTGAAAGTCGATAAACTTGCTTTCTTCGGGTTTTAGATCAAAATCATGATGTTTACATTCTGCTTTATCACAAACAACTGGAATCTTTACATCCATTCCTTTGATTTGAATAACTTTAGTTGGGTGACCATCAGGACATACAAAGATTAGTTCTTTTGCAAGGGGTTTTACTTCTGAAGCTCTAACCACCATTCCTGAAACACTTGTAATTTTTCCAATTGTTTCTGCATTGATTTGTCTGAGACTTCGCTCAAGTGGATAGTTTACTAATCTAACACGAATTTCGTCTTTGATCTTTTCAGCATAATCTGGGAATCGTGTTTGTAATGCTTCTTTAATTGCTCTTGAGAAGGCATCAAATATCCTATCAGGATTCTCAGAGAACAAAATCTCAATTTCTGGCTCAAATACCAAGTCATTGTAATCAACAATTATGTATTTGGCATTTTTAGGCATCATTTCGTCGATAGCCTCTACATACTTGTAGTTGCCATCTTTGTCCTTGAATCTAGTCAAGAATTCCTTTACTTTATCAGATAATGCAGAATCTGTAAATGTACTAGTCTGAACTTTGCTCATTTAGATCTCCTCTAATTTGTTTTTCAAACTCTACGCTGTTTTCATGGATGGTTTGGTAGAAGATATTTTCTTCAACAGTAAGCTTGTTGTATAATTCGGAATTTAGTTTGATAGAGTCTGCTATCTTTACTAGTTTGCCTCTTCTCATTCTAAATAATTCTAACATAATGCTTTCAACTTTATCAAAATCATTGCGATTCAATTCTTTCATGGATTGTTTTAGCTTGATGTAAAAGTGAGGATCGAGTGTAGAGATTTGATATTCTCCAACCATCTTTTCTTTTGATAATGCTTGTTTAAGTTCAGTAATCATATCTGGTGAATCCATTGTTGCCAAATTATTCTCAGAAAGAATCTTGCCTACCCATTGAGGCATGTTGTGTACATCACCTTGTCTTCCTTCAGCCTGAATTCCAGCAACACTGCACTTGAAATCTTGGTTTATTGTAACCTTAGTATCCTTTAGGCGGTGTCCAATCGAATGCACTTTTTCTACTTTGTCTATTTCCATGCGAGATCATTTATCCACCCTAGGATCCTCAAGAATCGGATCGATCAATTC
Organism: Candidatus Nitrosopumilus sp.; assembly: GCA_965215075.1. Lineage (GTDB taxonomy): Archaea > Thermoproteota > Nitrososphaeria > Nitrososphaerales > Nitrosopumilaceae > Nitrosopumilus. Next base: position 530,297 of record OZ244033.1, on the reverse strand, counting down.
TGTTAACGATTTGGTGAGATCAATTGATCCTAATTAACCTCAGGCTGATCGCTTATTGCATACTACCTGTGGAGATTTTAATTTACGGCATTACACAATAACCAATTCGGATTTATTAATGGGAATTGAAACAAAGTACTCATGACTGCAACAGGAATGTGGGTAGAAAAATATCGACCAATGAAACTTTCCGAAGTTGTTAACCAAACTGAAATTATTGGTAGTCTTGAAGCATTAATCAAAGATCCAACAGATATGCCTCACTTGTTATTTTCTGGCTCTGCAGGAGTTGGCAAGACAACAACTGCACTATGTATTACAAGACAAATCTTAGGAGATTTTGCCAAAGATTACACTCTTGAGCTTAATGCATCTGATGAAAGAGGAATTGGAATGGTCAGAGAAAAAGTAAAAAAATTCTCAAGATTTGCAGGAATGGCTGATGTTCCATTTAAGATCATTATTTTAGATGAGGCAGATGAGATGACTGCAGATGCTCAAACTGCACTACGAAGAATTATTGAGGATACTGCAAAGAATACACGATTTATCCTAATTGCAAATAATGTTTCAAAAATCATTGAACCTATTCAAAGTAGATGTGCTACTTTCAAGTTTATGGCAGTTCCCGAAGAAGATGTTATTGCAAGATTAGAAGAGATTTCCAAAAAAGAGAAAGTAAAGGCAGACAAAAAGGGATTAAAAGCAATTTATGATTATTCAGAAGGAGATTTGAGACATGCAATTAATCTCTTGCAAGCAACTGCAAGCCTTGGTGGAATTACAGAAGATAATGTAAAATCATCAGCTGGATTAACAAAGACTAGTGATGTTGATGAGGTTCTCAAAATTGCATTATCTGGAAAAGTAGTAGATGCTAGAGAAAAGATGATAGAATTAATCAAGGTTTATGGAATGTCTGAATCTGATTTTCTCAAATATCTCAATTCAGCAGTTTTCAAGTCAAAACATGCCAAACTCTCAGATATTTTAGAAGTGATTGCAAAATATGATTATAGAATTCTAGTTGGAGCAAATTCAGAGATTCAACTATCAGCAATGCTTGCAGAATTAGCCAATTTAGAAAATTAAAAGCGCAGAGAGAGGGATTTGAACCCCCGTATGCTTGCGCACACAGGCTCTCAAGGCCCGCGCCCTACCGAGCTAGGCGACCTCTGCGAAAATTGTTGGATAACAGTGATTAAAATTTGTTAGTGTAAAATAGAAAAATAAGAAAAAAGAAATTAATTTTCTTTAATCGTGTGCATGTGGGTTTTCAGAACCTGACGCCATCTTGACATAGGTACCTGCTGCTTTTTCATGCCATTCTTGGTTAGCTGATTCGATACGAATAGCTCCTTCAGGACAAATTTCTTGACAGGCCATACAAACAGTACAATCATGTTCTCTGATTGGTTGGGATTTGTCAGTATAGTCTAATCTTTCATCTTGTTCTGTGTTACCAGTACCTTCAAAAGTTTCTCCCTTACAGTCTACTGCCGGAATATCTTTTTCGGTTCTGTACCATTGGAATGTTTGTACAGGACAAACGCTCATGCATGAGCCAGCTGCAACACAAGAATCCCAGTCTACTGCAACGGTAGTTCCGTGAATTCCAAGAGGAACTTGTTTTTCGCCTCTTGCTTCATATGCTGCTTTTACATCCTCATTTGAGAATGCTGCACCGCTTGAGTTTCCTTTGCCCCAAATCCAGTGGAAATTCTCACCATCTGCATGGCTTGTTTTTCCTTCTGGTTTTACATCATTGTGACAAAAGTCTTCTGGTATTACTAGATCTGCCATGAGGAAAGTATTTTGAAATATTATTTAAAGCTAGACAAAATTAGTTACGACTAAACTATAGATCGCTGTAAGAAAAGAAAAAATTTTTTCGGTAAATTAAAAAATTTTCAGAAATTATAGTTCTTTTGCTGCCTTTTCGTGGGCTTCTACATTTGACTGATCAACTTTGATTGCTTGAGGAGGACATACTGAAACACATGCCATACACCAAATACAATCGTGTTCTCTGATGGGGTCTGCTTTGTCAGTCAGGTCTTTACGCTCATCTTTTACTGAGCTTCCAGTTCCTTGAAAAGTCTGACCAACAACATCTTTTGCTGGAATATCTTTTTCGGTTCTGTACCACTGAAAGACTTGAACAGGACATGCTTCAATGCATGCACCATCTGCAACACAAGAGTCCCAGTCAACTGCAACCATTGTACCGCTAACACCTAAGGGTACTTGTTCTTCATTTCTTGCTGTATATGCTGCTTTTACATCTGCATCATTAAATGCTTCAGCATCATTTCGTCCTGGACCCCACATGATGTGAAAGTTACCATCCGAATCTGAAATTTTACCAATTGGGTTTAGACCTTCAGGAAAGTTTTCTGCTATTGGCATGAATCAACTGATTCTCAGATATTATTTAAAGCTAGATAGACGAAAAATGAACATACTAGTTGATTAGGGATCAATTACGAAGGAAAATTTCCTTACGTTCATAACGTTGTACGATCAATTTCGTGGATATGGATATTATCAAATATGATGTGTATCGAGGACCAAATCTTGGAGTTTACATTAGTGTAAACGATAGCGTGGTTTTACTTCCAATGGGGTTTGCCCAATCAAAGGCTGAAAAACTTGCGAAGTATTTGGATGTTGAAATTTTGTACACATCAATTGCAAACACTAGATTAATTGGATCACTTTGTGTGTTGAATAACAAAGGGATCTTACTTCCTAAAACTGCATTTGCAAGCGAATATGATTTACTAAAAAAAGAAACAGACTTAGAAGTCGGTGTTTTAGATTCTAAATTCACTGCTCTAGGAAATGTGATGTGTGTAAATGATAAAGGAGCAGTTGTTTCTCCATGGCTTTCAGAAAAAGACTGCCAGACAATTTCAGATGTTTTAGGGGTTGAAACAGTTCAGAAGAAAATTGCAGGATTTAATCAGACAGGAGCAGTTATGGTTGCAAACAATTCTGGTGCTGCAATTCATCCAGAAGCTGTTGAGGAAGATGTGAAGACTTTTGCTAATGTTTTAGGCGTAAAAGTAGAACAAAGTTCAATCAATAATGGAATTCCATATGTATCATCAGGAGTTTTAGCAAATAATCATAGTATTGTAGTAGGTTCGTTGACTACTGGTTCTGAGATTATGATGTTGACTAGGGCTTTTCTAAACTAAGAATAGAGTTTGGATCTTCAGTTAGTTTTTTAAGTGAAATAGTTCCTTCTTTTCCATCCTTCATATCATGTAATACAACATTTCCATTCTCAAGTTCTTGTGGTCCAACAATAATTGAATATCTTGCATTACTTGCATTATCCATCTGTTTTTTAAGATTACGTCCAGCTAAATCAATGTCAGTTGGAATGTTGTTTAATCTTAACAATGATGCAATGGACATTGCAACTTTTTGCATATCATCATTGATATACAAAACTGCAACTCTATTTTGTTTTACTTCAGGAATTATTCCTTGCTCTTCCATTGTTAGAATAATTCTTTCAACTCCACCTGCAACTCCAGTAGCTCCAATGTCTTCTCTACCAAATGCTTTGGTTAGTGAATCATAACGTCCACCACCAGCAAGAGCTCTAAGTTTTGAATTTTTATCAAATACTTCAAAGACCATTCCTGAATAGTAATCTAATCCACGAACTATACCAAAATTAATTCTAACATTTGATACACCCCGATTTTCTAGTGAATCAAATAATGTCTTTAGCTCATCCCATGATTCAAGTTGTGATGTATCAATTTTACTTTCTACTTCTGAAATGCTTCCCTTAATTTGTGAGAATTCCAGAATCTTTTCTAGTTTTGATTCATCATACCTATCTTTGAATTCATTTATGATTTCATCTTTTGATTTTTTTGCAATTTTGTCTACTGCTCGTAAGATATCTGCTGCAAGTTGTGAATCTTTTGAGTCAAAGATTTTGTTGATGTAAGATTCAACTAAATTTCTGTGATTGATATCAATTGTGATATTTTTGAGTAAAAGTGAATCAAATAATCTAGATGTTAATTCAACGATTTCAGCTTCAGATTCTAGGTTTGCTTTTCCGTAAATTTCTATATCCCACTGGTGGAAGTATCGATATCTTCCCTTTTGTGGTTCATCATATCTGAAAACTCCGCCAAAGCTTGAGATTTTTGCTGGAAGTTTCATTGATTTTTGGGAGGCTGCATATCTGGTCAAACCAACTGTAAAATCAAATCTTAGTGCTACTTCGCGTTCTCCCTTATCTTTGAAATAGTAAATCTCATCTCGTATTGCTGGTCCTGACTTTGTCTCTAACACGGAAAGTAATTCAATAGGAGACGGATCCATGAATGAAAAACCATACAGACTTGATAGTTGTTTGAAATGATATCTGATATGCTCAATGTTTGCATTTTCAGATTCTTCAAAATCTTTCATGCCTCGTGGTAGTTCCAAGATGATTAGTTGGTGTGTAGTTATGATTTAGATTTTGCTAAAAACAAGAAATTTTGATCGTTTTGTGCAAAAAATACAGACAAGATCTGTAATACTAAATGTGACCATTATTAGCGATGAATCACTGGTTTACTGAAGTATTGTGTTGGAAATACGACGGAATGGTAGACTCTTCAACTGTAGCAAATGCATACATCTGGCTGACCTCAAAATTTGGTAGATTTACAGCAGCTGCAAGTTGTGATGTTATGCCAGCATTAATGGTCTAAAGTTAAGAGTTTTTCCATTTTTTTGATGTATGTAATATGTATGTAAAAAATACACTAAAATTTATACAAAGAATTTCTACTGAAAGTGTTTGGAAGATAAAACATTACCAAAAGATGATTCGGACTTTAGTTTACCTGGAAGGATGGAAGAGAGTGATTCAGCGTATTTTGATGAACCAATAGAACCAGAAATAGAAATTGAACAAAAACCAAAGAGTCGTACTTTAATTATTGCAGCAGTAGTTTTTGTAATAGTTGCAGTTGGATTCTTTTCATACTATTTTGTAAATCAAAGTGATATCGATTCTCAAATTTTAGATAATACATTACCAATGTCTCAAGAGCAAAGAATGGTAAGCCAATACGGAGTTGGTGAGTTTAGAAGTGATCATGATCATGCAGCATTAGCAGTATTTGTTGAAGGAAGTCAGATTAATTTTGGGATGCCACAATTTCAGCTACAAAGCAAGTACATACACTTTGAGAATCACAATCCATATTTGATTCACAAACATGCAACAAATGTTCCACTAAAGATGCTCTTTGCTTCATTTGGATTAGATGTTACTTCTGAATGCCTTGTATTTGATTACAAAGCAGGTGAGGGGTTATGTACAGATTCAAAAAATACCTTGACATTTGTGATAAATGGAAAATATTATTCGGATATTTCAGAATACGAGATAAATCATAACGATAGGATTCTCATATCATTTGGAGATTCAGAATTGGTTTCTGAGCAGTTAGAATATTTGGAATCACTTGAAATTCATGATATTCCAAAACAAAACAAGCTTGTTCCTGGAAAGGACATATCTATTTGATTTTAGAAAAAATGAAATCAAGCCAAATAACGAAAATTGGGTATTAGGGTTAGAAGGCCTTGATTTCTAAAAATCCTTGCAAAAAATGATACATAACTGGCTGTATGTATGATAAATTACAGTCATCAAGGAACATGCTTATTATCTTCGCTTATGATGAAATTCTTAAGCTATGAGGGGTTGGGTGTTTGGGTGAGAGCCCAAAGCATTTTGTATTTTTTAGTATCCTAGCAATTTTAATTACAATTAGCATCTCAAATCTTCCAAATTCATTTGCAGAAACTTATGAAATTTCCATACCAGAAGAAACAGCAGTTCCTAGATGTGAAGAATTTGATGAATGTTATTCATCATCCTATATCGAAATAAACGTAGGAGACACAATAATTTGGTATAATGATGACACGGCAGCTCATACAGTAACTAGTGGAACACCAGAAGATGGGCCAGGAATTACAGATTCAGGTTTGTTTATGTCGGGAGAATCATTCTCACATACATTTAATGTAGAGCCAGGTTTTGTTTATCCGTATTTTTGTATGGTTCATCTATGGATGACTGGGGAAATTTTTGTTCAAGAGACATTTGCTGATTTACCACAAGGTATGGGTAGTATAGAACAGGAATTTTTAGATGTCCCACTGCCTGAATTACCTCCCGATTTTTATGCAGAAACTGTAGGTGATGGAGATGAATCAATTATTCAGATGTTTAAGGATTTCAATGCAATAGATGTTGCAATTCCACAAAGTTTCATGGATGGAAATCAATGTGATCTTAATGAATATGGAAATGTTGTATGTGAAAATTTCTGTTACTATGATGAAAATACATACTGGACATGCAATGATCCATGTTACACAAATGATTTAGGAATTGGTTTGTGTGGAGGATTTTGGTACACAGATGTTGACTATCCAGGACAAGTTTTCTCTCAAGAATTATGTAAAATTGATGGAAATGGAAATTGTCAGTATTATGATGGATGTTATATGGATCCATCTGGATATGTGTTCTGTGAAGAAGAAAAGAATTGCTATGAAAATGAATTTGGCGAAAAGTTTTGTACATATTGTAATTTAGAAGCAGATGGTGCAGTCAGTTGTACTGAAGAAATGTTTACTGAAGATTTTATTGATCCATATTATCAAGATCCATATTTGGAAGATCCAAATTTTGCAATAAAAAATATTCCATGTAATTATGCAACTGGATTTGATATGGAATCTAGAGCGACAGGATATTCAGAAAGGTATGATGCACATGTATTTTTGTTGAATTTAGGAGAATTTGATAGAACCTCAGGTTCATATGAAATGGATTTCTGGGTCTACGTTTATCCAGCATCACAACCATATGATTTCCAACAATATCCACCACCACAATTTGATTTTGTTAATGGAAAGGCCACAGTATCTAAGGAAGAATGCACACCATACATGTATTCATACAAAGTACAAGGGAAATTTTTTACAGATTTAGATTTTAGAGATTAGCCTTTTGAAACACTAGAATTACCAATAAAATTTGGTACAGGTCAAACCAATTATTTTGCTGAATTTAATAACATCTCATTTGGAAGATATTCAGAGGTAAATGTTGCAGGATATGACTGCAGGAATTGATTCAACCTCCAGAATTGTGCCATTCATTTATGAATATGGCATGGAAGAATTTGAATCATTTTTACCAACTGAAATTTTTAATCAAATTGTTACCAATCAAGGAAATGAATCTAAGATAAAGGAAATTTTAATTAATTATGATCCATATTTCTTTCCTCCTCAAGATGAAGGATATTCACAAGCAACAGCTTCAGTGTATGTGAGTTCGTACCCAATTCAAGCATTTTTGAAAGTTATAATGCCAGTGATTATTCTTACAGGAATTGCACTAATTCCATTTTGGATGGATCCTAAAGATATTTCAACAAAAATTGCGTTAGGTGTTGGTTCATTACTTACAGTAGTATTCTTTTCATTACAAATAGAAACAACACTACCAAATCTTCCATATCTTACCATTGCAGACAAAACAAATCTTACTGCATATGGAACTATTTTGTATTCTATAATTAGTTGCGTAATTGTTAAGCGCAAAATAAAAGATGAAAACAATCTTGAGGATGTAAAAAAGATTAACAAACTACTGAGATGGGCAATTCCAATTGTTGTTATTGCTATAGCAGTACCACTATTCTTGTTAGATTAAAATAAAAAGAAAAAAGATTAGTTAGAAGGAACAACGATTCCTCTATCTATCATCTTAAGTGCAGTATCTGCTTTAAGACACATGGCTACACCGTTTGATGCTTTCATTACAGGGCTAAATCCTTCACGGCACTCTACTTCTGCAGCATCAATGCCAGCAGCCATTTGAGTACGTGGAGTAATCCATGCTAGTTGCAAGTCCTTTGCCTTTTCAATGAATTCTTCTCTAAGTTCTTGTTTTTCCTCGTCAGTTAGATCAGATGATTTATCACGTAGTTCAGCTTTGAATTCTCTCATCTCATCTAGTCTATCATGAATCTCTGCTTTGCGTTCATCAGTCATATGGAATTTCATCTTTGACATATGATCTTTGAACTTCATTTTGAGTTCCATCTTGCGTTCATCAGAGAGTTCACCGTGTTTTTCACGATATTTCATCTTGATTTCGTCAATTCTTTCATCAGAAATATCGTACTTTGACATGATCATGGCTTTTAGACGGTGAGAATCATCCATCATTTTCATGTTGTCATGCATCTTGTCTTTCATAGAATCATGATGCTTCATCTTGTATTCCGCACGCTCTTCGGGAGTCATATTACACCAATTATTGATTCTATCAAGTTTGGCAACATCAGTTACTTCTGATGCACGGTCAGATTCGGCCATTGCACATAGTCGGTCATAATTCATGTGATGTTTTTTGTCAGTCATCTTATCATGGAATCTATCCATCATGTGAGCTTTGTATTCATCTCTATGTTCTTTGATGAAAGTTGTTTTTCCACCTTCACCCATAGTACAGAATCTATCCATCATTTGTTTATGATCTGATGTCTTGTCATGTTCAGCAATGTATGTTCTCTTTTCATCAGAGGACATGTCACAATATCTTTCAAGCTTGTCTCTCATTTCTGAATCAATATGACGTTTGAAGTCGGCTTGATGTTCATCAACAAAATCATCCAAAGCATCTTCTCTTTCATCTTCAGACAGTACACAATAATCTGCTAGTCTGTCAGAAAATGATTCTAGTTTTGGATGATCCTCAAATAATTGACGTTTGTCTTCGTCAGTCATTTCACAAAATCTTTCAATTCTGTCTTCAATGTAATCATCATAACCTCTTTTGTCGTAATCATCATATTCGTCATAGTCTCTTTCGTCATAATCATCGTCATCTTTGTCATTTACAAAGACTGTACCATCATCGGTCATGCATTGTTCTGGATAAGATTCCATAACTGGGTATCCAGCTTCAACACAGTCTTCAAAATCGTCGATGACATCATCATCTGCTTCATAATAGTCGTCTTCTGCTTCAGCAAACTCTTCATCAAAATCATCTCGTTCTTCTGGAATTACCTCATCAACGACATCATAGAGTGCGTCATAGCGCTCATCAGAGTCTTCAATGGAACAAATTTCAGCAAGGCGCTGCTCAAAATCTGCTAATTCTGAATAATCAGAAATAGCATCACTTTGTTCTGCTTCTGTCATATCACAAAAGTCTTCGATGACATCTTCAAGTTCGTCATAGTACTCATCTGAATCAGCAAATGCTGCGCTACCAGCAGTTACACCGGTAAACATGATCAGTGATAAAACAACACTTAGAAGTTGTGTACTTTTCATTGATTGTCTTTTGCCTAGGATCATATAAAGAAACACGAAGGATCTCATGGTAAGTATTAAATGCAATAATGTCCGATTTGATCAGTTTTTGCCTGTCTATTCTAAAACTGTAGAATGAATATAAGGAAATTTCTGAACAAAAGATAAGTTTGTAGTAATTCTTTTATTGAATTTTCAATTAATCATTCATGTTTAAACAAAAAGACAACGAATTAGTTGAGCAGTTTGCTAGGTGGGCACTCTCAATAGGCATTAACTTAGATAGAGATCCTGAACAGGTGTAGTTTTTGGACACACATTGTGTTAAGTAAAAATTCTGAAAAACAGTTCATGAAATTAGTAGGACAAACAAAACTACCACATGGAATAGTTTTTCACTATTCAAACAGCTGTGGAAATATAGAATCTCATTTTATAGAATCAGATTAGATAGGAATACATTGATTGCATTCCATCAAATACTACATTTTTGAGTGTCTGAGCTAGATTTGTAATCACGTTCATTTGTTCTCTTATTATCATGTCTTTGTTTTTTAGCTCATTTTCAAGATCTGAAATTCTTTTTTCGGGATTTTGAATTCTGTCATATTCTTTTTGAGCATCTTGAATGAATTGATCTGAAAGGTTGGTTTTGACAGGAGTTACTGACATTATCTGATCTAGTTTTTCAACTAGTACTTGTTGTCTATCTTCTCCCTGATAATTCCATAATGAATCATTATACAATGCAATACAACTAGTTACCATCTGAGCATTCTTTTGGACCTTAAATGTAGCCTCATCTAAGAATTTGTAAGAAGAATACCAATCATCGCATCTCTGAAGATTTTGAAGTTTTATCTTCATCTCATTTTGAGTTTTTGAAGTCATTGTATTTTCTTCATATTTGTTTTTGATTTCAGAAGTACATTTTCTCTTGTTGACTGTTTTTTCAGCTTCAGTCATATCTTCATTTGATTCTATTTTATCTTCACATTGTATAATTTCTTGTCTAATTTTCTGAGATTGTTCATCCATTGAAACGTTTTGAGCATAAACTGGTGCTATTGATACTGTCAATAGAAACATGAGAAGTAAGGGTAAGCATCTCATCAAACAGTTAGTAGAGGCTTAGCATATAACCAACGCGTAGAAATTATCAGCATACTGAAATTGAAATCAATTGAATCTCTGAACAAAAAGATAGCATCCTGCAAAAAATGTCTTAGACTTTCAGTGTACATTAGAGATGTTGCAAAAAACAAGGTTAGACGTTTCAAAGATGAAAAATACTATGGCAAACCACTTTCAGGATTTGGGGATGTAAATGCAAAATTGCTAATTGTTGGGCTTGCTCCTGCAGCACATGGTGGAAATCGAACAGGCAGAATGTTTACAGGAGATTCATCAGGAGATTGGCTTGCTAAGATCATGTTTAAGCATGGATTTGCCTCAATTCCAACCAGCCAAAGCAAAAATGATGGACTGATTCTCAAAAATGCCTACATTACTGCTGCCATAAGATGCGCTCCGCCACAAAATAAGCCAACAAAAGAGGAGATGAAAAACTGTTTTGGATTCCTAGAAAAAGAAAAAGAAATTCTAAAAAATGTAACAACCATACTATGTCTTGGAAAGATAGCATATGATGCTACTTGTAAGTTATTTCAAGTAAAACCTGAAAAGTTTGGTCACAATAAATTGTTCAAGTACGATTCAATTCAGATTCTAACATCTTATCACCCTTCAAAACAAAATACTCAGACAGGCCGTCTAACTTGGAGCCAATGGTCTGCAGTTTTTTCAAAGGCAAAGAAATTAACACAGTAAACCTTTTGTGCAAAATCACATTCATAAAAATTATGAAAACGTTTTGTTTTGCTTTACTTTCGATAGTTCTTTCCTTGTTCCTAGTTACAAGTTTGAATCCAGTTGAGGATGCAAGTGCTATTGCATATTTTCCTCCCCCTCTAAAGCAAATTTCAGATGGTACTTTGCCTGAAAATATTACATGCACTGAAGGGTTAGAAATCATTCAAAAAGCTTCCAATGGTTTTCCTGCATGTGTAAAACCCTCATCAGTTGAAAAATTAATTCAACGCGGTTGGGCAGTTGAAAAAACATTAGACGAAATAGAATACAAAGTAGAAACGGTAGTTGACAATCTAACAATTCCTTGGAGTATAGATTGGTTACCTGATGGAACTGCAATATTTACTGAAAGAAACGGCAACCTTAGAATGATTCAAGATGGAGAATTAGTACAAGAATCATTGCTTTCGCTAGGAGTGGGAGGAATAGAAGGAGGAATGTTAGGAATTGCAGTTGATCCAAACTTTGAGCAAAATAACTACATCTATCTTTACTACACTTACAATGAGCTTCTAACAACTTCAAACAAGGTTGTCAGATACCTACTAGATGACAAAATGGTTACCGAAGATAAGGTGCTAATTGATGGAATTCCTGGAGGGCCTTTTCATGATGGTGGAAGAATTCAGTTTGGGCCAGATGGTAAATTATACATCACTACTGGAGATGCAGGAAATCCAGATTTATCTCAGGATTTAGCCTCAGTAGCAGGAAAAATTCTAAGAATCAACTCTGATGGGACAATTCCTGAAGACAATCCATGGGAGAATTCATCAGTTTATTCAATAGGACATAGAAATCCGCAGGGAATTGATTGGGATGAATCAGGAAATCTTGTTGCTACAGAGCATGGACCTTCTGGATGGCGTGGCTCAGCTCATGATGAAATCAACGTCATCATTCCTGGAAAAAACTATGGATGGTCTGATGTAATTGGAGATGAATCAATTGAAGGTTTGACAAATCCAATTTTGCATACAGGAGATGATACATGGGCACCTTCAGGTGCAGAATTTTATGATGGAGATAAAATTCCTCAATGGAGTGGAAAATATTTTGTTGCAACACTTCGAGGGAGTCACTTACACATGATTGATTTTGATTTAGAAAATAACAAAGTAATTTCTCATGAAAAATTATTCCAAGATGAATTTGGAAGACTACGTGATGTACAAACAGGACCAGATGGTTATCTCTACATTCTAACAAGCAATCAAGATGGAAGAGGATTTCCTGATTCTAATGATGACAGAATTCTTAGAATAGTTCCAAAGTAATTATTTCATAAAATACAGAAATTCTTCAATGAAAAGGGAAGCATTGAAGAATCTCCGGAACATCCAGCCAAACAATAGGACGACAAGATACATAGTGTATTTTCAATATTTAAGGGAAGGATAAATTATTCGCTGGTGGCAATTCCTATTGCTTCACCAAAGTAGTAACCACCAAGAATTGTTCCTGTAGACCAAATTAATGAACCAATAAACGTATACAAGACAAATTTTGGAATCTTCATTTTTAATAATCCTGCAGGAATTGAAATCATTTCTCGCATCACCGGGACAACTCTTCCAAATAGAACTGCTTTGTCACCATACTTTTCAAACCAAACCTCAACACGTTCTAATTTTGATTCAGATACTTTGACATATCTTAGGTAACGAAACAAAACCGCTCGTCCAAGTTTTAGTGCAATTAAGTAGATTCCCGTAGTTCCAAGTGTAGCGCCAGCTGCACCCAAAATTATCATAGGAATAACTCCAAGTAGTGGAATTCCTTGCTGAGATGCAAGAAATCCTGCTGTAGGGAATATTGCTAATGTTGGAATTGGAGGAACTATAGTCTCAATTAACGCGACAAGAAAGATTCCCTCATAGAGATGATCTCCAAGAAACTCAGCTATCCATGCTAGAAATGAGTCAAATGGTTCCATGTGCTTCTGGCACCGAGATCTCACTAAATTACTTTACGAGAAAAATATCTCAGTGATTGGTCAGATTTAGTATTAATTAGGACAAGAATTGAAAAATGTCCTTTATACTAAAAGTACTTGGAGCAAACATGAACAAAGCAATACCAATAATTATTGCAGTAGTAATTGTTGGAGGAATTTCTGTATATGCTATCTCACCTTATTCTACAGAATCAACAGTAGATGAAGCATTACCTACTGGTGCATTAATTCAACCAAAGATAGAAGATAAAGAATCTATGAAAGTTGATGAAATTATGATGGAAGAATCTGTGAAAGAAGAGATGAAAGAGGTGGAACATGTGATGGAAGATAAGATGATGATGGAATCAGAAATGAAAGAAAAAGAAGTTGCTATAGAAGAAAAATTGATGATGGGTGAAAGAACATTTGATGAATCAATGATGGAAGAAATGATTCCAATGTCATATGAGGGAACATTCATTGGTGTTGGCGATGGCATACATGATGCACAAGGTAATGCCTATACAATTCCATTAGATGATGGAGGTAATGTACTAAGACTCGAGAATTTCAAATCAACTAATGGTCCAGATTTGTTTGTTTATTTGGCAACAGATGATAACGCATCTGAATTTGTTAATCTAGGAGAACTCAAAGCAAATCAAGGAAACCAAAACTACGATATCCCAGAAGGAACGGATTTGGAAAAATACAATAAAGTTTTGATTTGGTGTAAAGCATTTAGTGTATTATTTGGTAGTGCAGAATTAACATCCTAACGTTTTATCTCATAATATTCAACAGGATGATCAAATTGTTGGTAATAGTCAACTTCTTTCCAAAATTTTTCTTCATCAATTCTTCTGCCTTCTGAAATCCAAACATTAAGCACTTTTTGCATAAACATTTGAGTTGTTTCATCAATTTGAGGTCTAACTCCAGTCTCTTTTTCTATCCTATCTCGTTCTTCTTTGAGTTTTTTTAAAACTCCTTTGAGATTTTTGCCATTAATCTGGGCTGCTTTTTCTTTTTTTGCAGCTTGCCAATCTTTTTTCAAATTTGAAAAAAATCCCATTATTAGTTGTGATTTTTTCTAAAATAAAAAGCTCAATTTTAAATAATTTAGGCATAGTCTATTTGTATGCCAAGAGTTTCATGGTTTGATATTCCAGCTGATGATCCTGAGAGAGCACAAAAGTTCTACAAAGAAGTCTTTGATTGGAAGTTTGACAAGTGGGATGGGCCAATGGACTATTGGATGGCTGAAACTGGAGATGAGCAACCAGGAATTAATGGAGGTTTATCAAAGAGAATGCCTGGTCAGATGGGAATGGTTAACACAATTACTGTTCCATCAGTTGATGAGTTTTCAAAAAAGATTGCAGAAAAAGGTGGAGAATTAGTTGTTCAAAAGATGCCAATTCCAAAAATAGGATGGATTGCTCAATGCAAAGATACAGAAGGAAATATTTTTGGAATAATCGAGATGGATGAGAACGCGCAATGATACTACGTAAATAAATAATCAGGCATATCAAATCAGATAATTGAGTTACAAATTCTTAGAGCATGCAACTGATGCAATAATTGAGGTCACTGCCAAAGATCTCAAAGAAGCATTTGTAGTTACTACTGATGCTGTAATCAATCTTACATTAGACCAAGACAAAGTAGAAGAAAAAGACCAAAAAAAGTTTTCAGCAAAAGGAAAAGATCTCAGATATCTTTTGTTTAATTGGATTGAAGAAATTACATTTGTTCTGATTACTGAAGGATTTGCAATAAAAAGAGTAGAATTTGATATCAAAAAAAATGATGAGTATCAAATTAGTGCAAAGGCATTTGGTGAATCCCTAGACTTTCACAAGCATAATTTCAAGGTGGAAATAAAAGCACCAACATTTTATGAAATGGAAATTAGAGAAGATGATGGAGTTTTTATGAGATTTTTATTAGATTTGTAGATTTTGTGAATAATTCTTTGCAAGATGGAAGAAGAAGTTATACGCGTTTTTTAAAAATCTTAGATGTAAAGTCTGTATTGTGCGAATAAAATAGGCGTACTAGCAGTATTTTCAGTATTATTACTTATTGTCAATCCCGCATATGGCGAAGTTCTTTCAGTTGAACTTGAAAAAGCATTCTACACCAGTGAAGAATTAATTGTATTTGTAGGAACTCAAGAAGCTAAACAATCAGTATTCGTAATAATTAGAGACCCAACAGGGGATTTTAAAGGAATGTTATCTGATCCTGTTCCTGATCAAGGAGTGTTTTCAGTAATACCAAGACCTGTTTCAAATTACTTTTCGTCAGCAGGAATTTACAATGCTACTGCATTTACAGATGATCAAAATGAAAAGGAAGGAGTAACACTAAGACTAGAATACAAAGACGGTAAGGTTACAGCAATAGAAGAATTTGTACTAACACTAAAAACAATTCCAGATGTAACTGTAGATGAATTAAAAACGGTTTTATTTACAGTTGGAGTTACAGATAGTTCAATTGAAGATGTTGTTTATAGTTTAGAAAAAAATCCACCAAGCGATGCTACAATTAACAATTCAACTGGAAAGTTTACATGGACTCCATCTAGTTCTCATGGAAATACGCCAGGAGCTCAATACACGTTTGACATAGTTGCAACAAAGGGAGCTCAAAAAGATGCTGAATCAATTACCATTACAGTTAATGAACCAGTTGCAGTTGCTCCTGAACCTGAGCCAGAACCAAAATCTGAACCAAAGACAGCATCAGAACCAAAAGAGTTAGGATTAGCACCATTTGTTGATGAATCAAAAGATCCGCAGAGTTATGTAGATAGATACAACTCTGAAGCTAGTTACAAAAAGTGGTTTGATGACAACTATCCTGAATATTCTTCAATTTATGAGGCTGTAGGATTAGAGGAACCAAAAATATTGGCACCATTTGTTGATCCAAATCTAGATCCATAATACTATGTTGATAGATACAATAATGAAATCACATACAAAGATTGGTTTGATGAAACATATCCAGATATGACAATTTATGAAGCAGTTGGATTAGAAGAGCCAGAAATTAAGGAACCAGAGTTTGGAGAATGTGGAGAAGGAACAAAGCTAATTGATGGCAAGTGTACAATTGACACATCAGTTAACGAAGGAGGGGGTTGTCTTATTGCAACTGCAGCATATGGTAGTGAAATGGCACCACAAGTACAATTCTTGCGAGAGATTCGCGATAATCAACTAATGAATACTGCATCAGGAGTCTCATTTATGACAGGATTCAACCAGTTATACTATTCATTCTCACCTGCAATTGCAGATCTGCAACGTGAAAATACCGTATTCAAGGAATTGGTAAAGATTGGAATCACTCCATTGTTATCATCATTATCTATAATGTCATTTGTAGAATCTGACTCTGAAGTATTGGGTTATGGTATTGGAGTAATCTTGCTAAACATCGGAATGTACTTTGTAGCACCAGCTAGTTGTTTTATGGAATAAAAGAAAAAAGAGAAAAGAATTAGGCGTTCTTACTAATGTCACCACATATTCCTGGTGTGGAACCATCTGGTTGACATTCTGGAGCGAATTCTTCAAGAATTGTAATCTTTCTATTACCATTTCCATTGTTTTGTTGTTCTAGTTGGAATTTAACCCAAGATTCATTGTTTGAATTATCTGCATCAACAAACAAACCTTCAGGATTCCATTTATGAACTAAGAAATATGTTCCATCCTCTAGATTGGTGATATCTAGTTCATTTCCTTCAACTGATTGATGATATTGATCTATCCAACCTGGTTGAATTCCTTGTAAGTCTGTTTCACAATCACAATAGACTTTTTCTGAAGTTGGGGAATTGCCACCATCTAGTTTGTAAACATCAATGATACAGAATCCAATTTTTAGAGAGTTTGCACCTGGAGCTATATCTCCTGGTATTCCATTATCATCTAATCTTACAGAGAATTCCTCTACATCATCAATGTGCCAATGGTTATGGTTTTCATGGAAGATGAAGTCACCAGCAATTTCATGATAAACCCATGTTGGTGGTTGTGCGTAAATGTCACCAAAGTTTCCAGCATCATCATATAGATTTTGGAAAGCTTGTTGTGTTTCACCAACTACAGGACATTCTTGAAATTCTAGAGATCCGTCACCAATATTTGCCCAAACATTTGTGAATCGTAAAAATTCATTTTGTTGTTGATTGTGAATGTTCAGATGTTTTGGAACTCCTGGAGTGATATCAGGTAATAATGCTTCATCAGGTACATTTTGTGGTTCAGCTGAAATATTTGAACCTAAACCAACAGTTAGCATAAAGCCAATTGCTGCAAGTACTGGAAGCATTAGAAGTGGTTTTCGAAAGATGTTTCGTGTGTTAGTCATTGGATCAGGAGATCATTGTAGGGGTATTTAACAAACTGTTAGTAAGTGTCATAACAAGCTAGTTTGGAATGTTACAAAAAAGTGAGCTTGAGAAGATCGGAATTTGTGAAGATTGAATTTTTAATTATAGAACAGAATCTTTAGTCTTGAATACTCGTTTAAAGTATTCATTTGATTCAGTTGGTTCTTCAACATCATTTGTGATTCCAGCTAGATTCTTTGCTAGATTCTTTTTGTATCCAACTTGCATCTGTCTTTGAATCTGGATTCTTTGTGCTTGAGGAGAACCAGCACCATGCATTGATTCTGTAAGATATCCAACTGCATTTCTACCCAAAGTCATGTTTTCAATGAGTCTTAGAATTCTCATTCTATTTTCAACATCAACTCCTTTTCTTCCTACAAGGTATTTTTTGAGTAGTGGTCCTGCTTCTGGATGTCTAAAGTCTTTCTCAGAAGGCAATGTGACTACCAAACCACCTGCGATGTCTTGTGCAAGTCTACTAATTTCATATGGGAATCTAGTTACGTTATGTTTGCAAACTTGTGCAAGCATATCATCATTAAGATAAATACCTGATTTCATTTTCTGTCCTTGGTGAGATGATGCAATTCCTGCAGCAAAGATTGTTTCATTGAGATGAGTCATCTCAATAATTTTGTCTTTGATATGAGATACTTTTGGTACACCATTATAGTCAGCAACAGTAGCTGCTGCACCAATGAGTACGTCTCCTAAACCTGTCTTGCATACATAACTACGTCTATGATAACAAGTAAAACGTTCAACTAACATAGAGGCAAACTCGTATTCTCCATTCATGAAAATTTTATCCCATGGGATAAACACTCTATCTAAGATGATTAATGCCTCTTGGCCACCAAATTTTGCGTTTCCATCATCAATATCACCTTCTTCCATACTTCTTGTGTCACAAGATTGTCTACCGTAAATGTAAGTAACACCTTTTGCGTCAGCTGGAATTGCGCCAACTATTGCCCAGTCTTTATCATTTTCTGTTAGTCTGATTGTTGGCATCAAAATAATCCAATGAGAGTTGATACAACCAGTCTGATGTGCTTTTGCACCAGAAACATAAACTCCATTTTCATCCTTATCTACAATTCTTGTAAATAGATCAGGATCTTCTTGTTCTGCTGGTCCTTTACTTCTATCTCCTTTAGGATCAGTCATTGCACCTCCAATTACGAGATTTTCTTTTTGAACCATCTTTACAAATTCTAAAAATCTTTTATGATAATCTGTTCCATGTTTTTCATCAATTTCAAATGTTGTAGAATGCAAAGAGTTCAATGCATCCATTCCAACACATCTTTGGAAACATGTTCCTGTGTTTTGTCCAAGTTTTCTTTGCATTTTATTTTGTAAAACTAAATCTTGTGCACTTTCTGCAATGTGCAAAAATCTGTTAACTTTTAATCCAGTAATTGAAGAGTCTGCAGATGCTAATGCTTCTTCACGAACTGCAAGATCATAAGTTTCAGCAACTGCATTAATTGATGGTCTGATCATTGGATGATCAACTGGTTCTTGAACTAATTCTCCAAAGAGGTAAACTTTAAGATCTCTACCCCTTAAACTCTCAATATAATCATCGCCTGTTCTAATTGTCTTTAAGACATTAGCCATGTTCAATATTGATTTTCATGTCGTATAAATATTGTAAATAGGCGTAGCTAAGTTTACGAATAGATTGCGATCAGAGTCCTATTCGGACATCAAGAATGCGACATCCTTTACCTTTCTCCATGACTAGAACTGGATTCATATCAAGTTCTTTGATTTCTTTAAAGTCAGTTACTAGTTGAGACAATCTCTGAATGCATTCAGAAAGTTTTGTAATATCTGATGGTTTTTCTCCTCTTACACCTTGCAGTAATTTCTGTGTCTTAATTGATGCAATCATGTCATCAGCCTCTCTATCAGTGACAGGTGCCAGTTTGAATGTAACATCTTTGAGTACTTCAACATAGATTCCTCCCATTCCAAGCATGATTACTGGACCAAATCCTAGTTCAAGTTTTGAACCAATGATTAGTTCTTTACCACCTTTTACCATCTCAACAATCAAGACACCTTTAATCTCGGCTTTCTTGTTGTATTTTTTAGCATTTTTTACAATCGTTTTGAATGCAGTTTTAATTTCTGCATCATTTGTCAAGTTTACTTTAACACCACCTGCATCAGATTTGTGAATGATTTGTGGTGATGCAATCTTCATTACAACAGGATAACCTATCTTTTTTGCAATTTTCACTGCTTCTGCTTCATTTTTTGCAAGAGCACTTTTTGGAAGTGGCAATCCATAGGCTTTGAGAACTTCTTGTCCTTCTTCTTCTAAAAGATTAGGTCTCTTGTCTTTTTTGACCTTATCAAAGATCTTCTTTGCTTTTGCTTTGTTAACTTTGAATTTAGTTACTTTGCCAGTTGGAGCTTTTACCCAATTAGAAAATCTAATCATTGCAGCAAGTGTTCTGATTGCTCCTTCTGCATATGTATAATATGGAACATTTCCATCTGCTAGAATTTCTCTATTGGTAATTCCTTCATCTAATCCCATCAAACTTGCAAGCATTGTCTTTTTGTATTTCTTTGACATTTCAACGATAACTTCTGCAAGTTTATCATAATCTAGAGTTCCTGACGGAGTACACATTGAAATTACAGAACCTACTTTTGGATGTTTGAGTACACGATCCAAAACATTATGGAATCTGTTAAAATCAGCATCACCTACTATATCAACAGGATTTCTAGAGCTTCCCCAAGGAGGAATTACTTCATCAATCTTTTTTCTAATATTGGTAATGTCTGCCATCTTAATTTTTACTTTAGAACATGCATCAGTTGAAATAATTGCTGGACCTCCTGCATTTGAAACAATTACAAGATCACCTGATGATGGTAGTGGTTGTTTTGAGAATGCAGTAGCATAATCAAAGAGTTCTTCCATGGTATCTACACGAATAGCGCCTGATTGTTTTAGTAAAGCATCATAGATTTCATCTGAGCCCATTAAAGCACCAGTATGAGACATTGCAGCTTTTGCTCCTTCAGGACTACGTCCAGATTTTAGAACTAGAATTGGTTTTTTGAGTTTTTTAGTAATATTTTTACAAACTTTTAGGAATTCTTGTCCGTCTCCCATATCTTCAAGATACATTACAATAACTTGGGTTTGTTTGTGATTTGCAAGAATTTTCAGAACATCAACTTCACTCATTGCAGCTTTATTTCCAAGACTTACAACTGCTGAAAAACCAATTCCTTGTGCACTTGCATCTTCAACTAATGCTGCACAAATTGCACCACTTTGTGATACAAGTGCAATCTTTCCAGATTTTGGAGTAACTTTGAGAAAAGTGGAATTCATCATTGTCTTTGGATCAAGATTCATGACACCAAGACAGTTTGGTCCAATTACTTGGATGTTGTATTTTTTAGTAATATCCTTTACTTGTTGTTCACGTTTTGCTCCTTCTTCATCAACTTCTTTGAAACCAGCTGTAATGATAATGACGCCTTTGATTTTTTTCTTGCCACATTCTTCTAAAACGTCTGCAACCAGTATGTTTTTGATAACAATAACTGCAAGGTCAATTGGCTCTGGAACATCTAATACACTCTTGTAGGCTTTTTTGTAAAATACAGTATCTCGTGTTGGGCTAATTGGATAAACTGTTCCTTTGAAACCATTCATAATGTTTGATGTAATTGTAGCTCCAACACTTCCTCTCTTGTCAGATGCACCAATTACTGCAATTGATTTTGGTGTTAAAATAGCAGATTCTGCCATGTAAGTTGGATCAAAAGATTTTGTATAATAAAGTTATTCATAGAAATTTCTGATCTCTAATTTTAGCTTCCCAGCATCTTTCCAGCTAGATTCTCATTTCTTGGAACCCATTTGATTGAAAGATTTGAAAATTTTCCAATTATTGCCCAAGCTTCTCTTGCTAAATTACGAAGTTGTTCATTATTTATTGCAAATTCATGATTGAGTTGGTTTACAGTATTTTTTGAATCACTGTAAATTGTTACTTCTTCTTCAGAGTCAACATACTTGTTTAGTGCAGAAATTATTGCCATGTACTCTGCTTGATTGTTTGTAATTTCAGGTTTTTTTTCATAAAATGATTCACCAGTTTCTTTTACAAAGTAACCATATCCGCCATTAGGACCACCAGATCCATCAACATAAACGCTAATTCCCATCTTTATACAACCTCGTTATCTTTACACTTAGATTTAGTACTATCATGTATATGATTGTAGATAGACCTTGTGATACAATTGATGCTAAATAAGGATCATAGTTTATTGTTAGAAAATAGTATTGAAAACCCCATCTAACAACGGTATAAACAATTTCAGCTATTCCAAGTGACGTAATTAATTTTTTAAGATCATGTTTTAGTTTTGCAGTATCCGTTTTACCTGATTTAGTACGGTATTTTTTTCTATTATCAAGATAAAACAAGAAACTAAATACTGAAGAGAAAATGGCATAATCTGCAATTGTAGTATAGGTTGTGTTTAGATAATCAGCTTGTTCAGATAATAATTGTGCTACAACTGCAGAAAGAATTATGGATGCAGCAAATGCGATTAGAATATTTTTGTTAAGTTTAAGATATTCTTGTAACACGTATCTGATAATTTTTTGTTACAAATAAACTCAATCTAAAGTAATTTTTAGGAATATTATCAATCCTGCAAGTTCTGCAATTCCCACTCCTAACATGTATGGGAATATATCGTTAGAGAAATACATCTCCATTGAAAAATAAGCCATAGCACCAATAACATTATGTAATAATAACATCACAGCAACAACAATCATACCCAGTGGAAGTTGTGCTCGTGTTTTTCCATACATCCTACCAAATATAGCAATTAAAATTCCAAGTATGGCCATATTTGCAATTGAGATAATAGACAATACTAGTGAGGATGGTTCCATTTAGTCAAAAACACCTCTTGAGGTTTTATTTACTTTTATCCAATTTTCCTTCAATTTCTTCAAATGTCTCCATGTTAACTTCAAGAAAAGTTGAGATGAAATAGGCAACGCCGTATTTTTCCCCAACTTTGGTAATCATGTTATTTTTTTCAAGCACCCTTATGTGGTGCTGAATAGCCTTGTAATCAAGGCTTAGTTCTTTAGCTAGTTGATTAGTATTAAGTGGATTTTCCTTTAATTTTGATATAATTTTTAATCGAGTTATTCCTCCTCGTGAACCTGCAAACACAAACCAGAGTAGTCTTTTTGCGTCAGGGTCATTTGCCATTATTTAGCAAATTCTTCGTGCTTACTACTAAAAGGTATTTTGGGATTAAGTCACAAAGAAAGTATAAAAAACATAATCAGCCAAATTTCTTTGAAATAAGACATGATGCTAAATTATGATGCGCCACTATACAGACCACCTTCTGAAGCAAGATCATTAATTTTTCAAGTAACGTTAGGGTGCTCATTTAACGAATGTTCTTTTTGTGATATGTATAGATCAAAAGAATATTCTGAAAGACCTTGGGATGAAGTTAAGGCAGAAATTGATATGATGGCAAAATATTTGCCAGATACAAAAAGAGTATTTCTTGCTGATGGTGATGCACTAAACATTGATTCTCAATACATGATTAAGATTGTAAAATACATCAGAGAGAAGTTTGCAGACATTGAGAGAATTTCTTGTTATGCAATGCCAATGAATATTCTGAAAAAAACATCAGAAGAGCTAAAGGAAATGAATGAAGCTGGACTTGATATGTTTTATTTAGGAATTGAAAGTGGATCAGATATTGTTTTAAAGAAAGTTACAAAGGGTGCAATTGCAAAAACAATAATCAAATCTGTAAACAAAGCAAAAGAAGCTGGTTACATTATGTCATGTATGATAATTTTAGGTCTTGGCGGTAGAAAATATTCCAAAGAACACATCAAAGGTACAGCTGAAGTAATTAGTGCATGTTCACCACAATATGTAGGGGCATTAACTCTGTATCTAGAAAATGGAATAAAACAGGAATTTCTAGACAAATATAAAGGAGAATTTGTTAGAATTGATGACGATGAATCATTAGAAGAATTACATGATTTGATTGAACAGATTAACACTAAAGATGAGATTATCTTTAGAGCAAATCATGGTTCTAATGCATATACAATCAAAGGTACATTCCCACAAGACAAACAAGAAATGTTAGAAAAAGTAGAATGGATGAAGCAACATCCTGAAATTATGCGTCCACAAGGATTGCGTGGATTCTAGACCATATTTTCCTGAGAAAGATAAACTACCTTGAAGACTTTCACTACATAATCACCTTCAAAGATTTTGTTTGTCTCTCCATTGTTAGAATTTAGTACTCTGAATTTGTACTCATATGTGCCATTTGCCTCAACATTTGTCTGAGCAAAGTGAACTGCATCATCCTCTTTGAAGATTTGAATAATTACAGGGTATCCTTCAACAGGATTTGCAATTTTTCCTTCAACAAATCCCCAAGGTAATGAGTTTGTCTCAGGAGTATGGAAAAATACAGTAGACTTTTCAAGTCCTATCATTCCACCAAGTGAAATAATTTCTGTTTGTGATTCATGTGAATGATCATCTATCATGATTTGACCAAGATGAGGGTGTGCAAAAGCAGAATCAAAAGAGAATGTTAAAAGAATGGTCATTACAAAAATGCTAGAAAATGAAATTATCTTGTTCATATCAAAATCTAATTTCATTGTAATTTAAGAATTATGATCTCAAAGATTATCAATAATTAGTTTGAGATTTTCTGGTAAATCAGGAAGCTCAGTGTGACTTTCATTATTTTGAAGTACTTCTGCGCCTATTCGTCTTACACGTTGAGTACCAATTAGAGTATCAATAGTCCTGTGAATATCTTTTTCAGATAATATTGTCTTTAATTTTTCAATAACAGTTTCTTCATTTTCATATTTTTTTATTCCATATTGAACGATGATAGTTTTTTCTTCAGATGAAAAATCAGTCATAATTATGCTGTATATTTACGACTAATAATAGTTGATAAATGAAAAATAGTTAAAATATGATGAATTACAAATTATCCTGCTTGGTAAGCAAATTACAATTAATTTCAAATGTTTTGACAATGCGAAGATATGCTTCTATTGCAATAATTAGTGGCACAGGATTAGGAATAATCTATTACTTTTTGACAATGTCAATGCTTCCAACACATTTTTATGTTGCAGTAGAATTATCACCATCTTATCTTATTACATCAATTGGTCTGACAGTAGCAGTTTCTGCTTTAGCTGGAATTAATTTTGCATTAATGGCATTTAGAATAAAACGAATGAAAATGATGAATTCAGTTAAATCGAATTCTTCAGCTGTTCTGGGAGGAGCATTTGCAGCATTTACACCAGGTTGTCCAGCATGTACAGCACCATTGGCAGTAATTTTAGGTGCAATTGGAGGACTATCATTGTTCCCAATGCAAGGATTAGAATTGAAATTCATTTCTGCAGGAGTTTTAGTTTTCTCCATATGGTGGATTACACGAGGGCTGCAAAGTCGTAGTTGTTGTAAGATAGGTTAACAGTACTAGAATTTCTGAATGGAAAATATTTATCACCTAGAATGTTTTTCTACATTTATGGAAATTGATAAAGCCGTTGATAAAATTATGAAGGTTAGTCCATCTGTTAGAGTCGTAAGCGTTTGCGATCTAAGAGGCAAACTAGTCTATTCAGCACGTGCAAAAAAAGTCAAGATGTTGGTGTCAAAACAACAAAGTTTGGCATCATTGAAGGCTGCAGCAAAAGATTGGAAACAACGAAAAAAGCTGCTAAGATCACTAGGAGCATGCAAGTACGTAGTTGCAGAATATGATACAGTTAAGAGAATTGTAATTCCTGCTGGAAGAAATCATATCATGTATATCACTACAACTGCATCATTAGATCATAACAAAGTTGTTCGTAAAGTTCGTTCTTTCAAATAGGAACAACAACTTTACTTTTTTCTGTTTTTTATTTAGATAATGACGTAACACGTAAAATTGGTATTGACGTCCTTTCTAATGTAAAGTAATTTCTACAGAGCTTATTTTTTGAGTTTTCTTCTTCCAGTACCACGTCCGGAACTAACCCACATGCCTGATGTGTCGGTAGATTTTGTTGTTGAAATATCTCCAAACTTTATCTTACCAGTTCCTCTTCCAGTTGATACATACGAATCTTTAGCTGCTGCTTTTCTTGCTTCTTGGATTTTCTTAAAATCGTCACCAGACCATTTTGATGCATCCTCATCAACTTCAATAATTTTTGTGCCTCTGCCTGTTCTTACTTTGATTTTTTTCTTAGCCATGATTGATAATTAATCTAGGCAAATTCTCATTAATAAGATTTTGAGAATCAAGATTTCTATTTAAAATGGGCCCACGGGGACTTGAACCCCGGATCTTCGCCGTGTAAGGGCGACGTCATAACCGACCTAGACTATGAGCCCAGAAACCGACGTTGTTAAAATCCATTTAAACTTTGAGACACAGGAGGATCTAGAAATTCATGAATGTTGTTGATTTTTTTCAAGTCCCATAGGACTAGGTCATGTAACTAGAGACATAGCTATTTCAGAAAATTTCGAAAACATTACAATGAATTTTTGTTACTGGAAGTAGAGCTGCAAGAATTCTAAAAAATTTAGATCTGAATGTTCATGATGTATACAATCCATCATCATTTATTGTAGAAAATGGGACACTCAAGAGTCCTGTTAAATGGTTATGGAATTATTATCAATATTACAAAGACTGTAAGAATATCTCAGAGAGAATTATTGAAAAGGATAATCCAAATTTGGTAATTAGTGATGAAGATTTTGCATCATTATCTATTGCTCAGAATAGAAAAATTCCAACAGTGCTAATCACAGATATTTTAGAAACTCACTTCACAAAAGGATTAGCGTCATTTATTGAAAAAAAGATGAACAAATCGATGCAAGAAGTTATCAAAAAATGTGATGTTGTGATTTTGCCAGAAAATGGAGACGATCAGGGAAACATTAGAAGGGTAGGACCAATTGTTAGACAAACAAAGTCTTCAAGAGAAGAATTGAGAGAGAAATTCTCATTTATTAAAAAAACAATTGTTATTTCTATTGGAGGAACAGATGCAGGTTTATTTCTAATTGAAAAATCATTAGAAGTAATTTCAAAAATTAATCAAGATATCGAGATAATTTTGGTTTCAGGCCCAGCAGTAAGCAAGAAATTTGAAAATGTGAGAAATCTTGGATTTGTAAATAATTTACACGAATTAATTTATGCAGCAGACATGTTAATTTCACTTGCAGGTAAATCAACTATAGATGAAGCTAATGCATATGGTACACCTGCAATATTCATTCCAATCAAAGGACATTTTGAACAAGAAGATAATGCAAAAGAAGAAGGGTTTATTTTTGAAGACATCAACAGATTAGATAAATTAATTTTAGAAAAACTTGAAGAAAAAAGAAACCAAATAGACACAGATAGTGCAAAAAATACTGCAGATATAATTAAAAAATTACTGGATTAGCAATCAAAGCTTAATAGATGGCAATAGAATTTTGATAAAGTACCATGACTAGGTTAACAGTTGCCAAATTTGGAGGAAGTGCGATAGGTCCTGATGGCGTATCCATTCCAGAAATTGTTCAACGAATTAATGATTTAAAAAAAGATTCCAAAGTGATTGCTGTTTTTTCGGCTCCATTAACAATGCATGATGGAAAAAAACGTTCACTAACTGATGTTATCTTAGAACAAGGAAGAAATGCAGAGAAAGGTACAACACCTTCTCTAGAAATTGTAAAGGTAACTTATGAAAAAATTCTTGAACTTGTAGACTCTGAAAATAAAGAAAACTGCAAAAACACAATTGATTCTCATCTAGAAAAAGCAAAAAAAGCTCTTGATGAGGCATATGAGAGCAAAGAATTTGCAGATGAAGTTCGATCTAGAGCACTAGCATTTTCTGGAGAAATTTTGATGTCTCATGTGATGAATCATATTCTAAGAAGTAATGGTATCAAAGCTGATGCTGTGGGATTTGATGATTGGCCAATAATCACAGACAACAATATTGAATCAACTAATTTTCTTACCTCTGAATCTAGAGAAAAGATGGACAAAACGGCAGAACTAGTTGAAGAAAACGAAGTAGTAGCAATTGGAGGATTTATTGGAAAAACAGTAGATAATGTAACAACTACTTACGAAAGAGGAGGTTCTGATAGAACTGCAGCAGATCTTGGAATATTATTTCATAAGCAATATGAAACTAGCATAGATTTTGAGAAAGATAGTGCAGTGGTTTCAGCAGATCCAAAGATTGTAGATTCAGGATTGACAGAAGTGATTCAGTTATCATACAACGAAGCAAGATTAGCAGGAATGTTTGGAATGAAGATTCTAGATCCTATTGCAATAAAGGAGATCGTAGAAAATGGCGTAGATATGCCCATTACTGTTACAAACATGAAACACCCAGAAAAGATTACTACAATAAAGAGAGTATTAGATGAGCAAAAAGGACATCCAATTAAGATAGTTACAGGTAAAGAAAATTGTGCAATTTTTAGAATTGAAACAAATTCTGTACAAAAATTACTAACATCATTAGAAAAAGACAAGCGCTATAGTGAATTCATAATTTTATCACCATTTACAAAAGATGGAATTGAGTTTTCTAGAATACTATTCCTAGATGGGGATTATGTAAAAAGAAATGAAAAATATTTGCTCGGATTTGATTCACTTGCAACTATAACATACAACAGAGGAGTGATCACATTGATTGGTGATGAAATGTGGAGAGTGCAACAGATTGCTTCAAGAACTAGTGCAAAGATTGGTGAATCTGGATTAAACATCTTAAACATGGATGCACAAGAAGAAACTTCACGAATAATTATTGTTGTAGAAGATGCTGATGACAACATAAAAAAAGCAATCAGTGCAATACACCAAGAAATTTCGGAAATTAATTTTATTTAGTAAAAGTGTGGCGTTACGGGTTTTCACCGTTACCGCCATCAAGGGTTTGTTCTTGGACCGTTATCTAGATTTAGTCCGGCGTTACCCTTAAACACGCGATACTATGATCAGCAAATTCTAGTATTTAGAGCTGATCTATATAGTTCAAGTTACATACGCTCAGCTGCATACCATATCACAATTCCAATTCCGATTATGGCGTACCATTTGAAGTTCTTCTTATTCATGAAAATATTTGGTGAGGCTAATTCATCATTTCGGTATGTGCTCTTGCGAATTTTTCTCATTTCAAATGCCTGACCAACCAAGCCTACTACAAGAAGGATAATTGCAATAAAACCCAAAGTCCACTCCATATTGTAATTTGTCATTTACCAGATATGTAGTTTCCAATTAAGAATCAAAAGATAATTCTTTAAATTAGCATAGTTTTTTCTCTCTCCTATGAAAGAGACAGGCAAAATATGGATGAATGGTAAGCTAGTTCCATTCAAGGATGCCAAAGTTCATGTTTTAACTCATGCATTACATTATTCGACTTCAATCTTTGAAGGAATTAGATGTTACAATACTCCAAACGGTCCAGCAATTTTCAGACTTCCAGAACATATTGACAGATTCTTCAAATCTGCAAAATTGTATTCAATGAAGATGCAATTCTCAAAAAAACAAATCTCAGAGGGAATAATCAAAACTGTAAAAGCAAACAAGTTCAAAGAATGTTACATTAGACCTCTTGCATACTATGGATATGGTACTATGGGATTAACTCCTACTCCCAACAAAGTAGATGTTTCAATTTCATGTTGGGAATGGAAGATGGGAGAATCAAAAGCAGGAAAATTCTCTGGAGCAAAATGTAAAGTTTCTAGTTGGACAAAAATAGATGGAAGATCTCAACCAATGCAAGCAAAAGCAGCGGCAAACTATTCAAATGCTGCACTAGCAAGAATGGAAGCATTAGATAATGGATATGATGAAGCAATTATGTTAAATTCACATGGAAATATTGCAGAAGGAAGTGCAGAAAATATCTTTATTGTAAAAGATGACATCATTTCAACACCTCCACTTTCTGCAGGAGGATTAGAAGGAATCACTAGAGACAGTGTAATCCAAATTATCGAAGAAAATGGGGGATTTGTTATTAAAAGAGATCTTGAAAGAGATGATCTTTACACAGCTGATGAGATATTCATGACAGGAACAGCAGCAGAAGTAAAATCAGTTACGCAAATTGACAAGGTAAAGATTGGAAACGGAAAGATGGGAATCATCACTAAAGCATTGCAAAAATCATTTTCTAATGCAGCACTTGGTAAAGATGAGAGATTTTTGCCATGGTTGACATTTATCTGATTTTCCACGAAGTTTTTTACCCACAAAAATGAATATTAATCATGGATTTATGTGCTACTGGCGATACAGAAGAGATCTGTTGGTTTTGCAGAAAAGGTCGTCATGAAGACTGTATGAAAGAGATTCCAACTCAAGGCAAATCAGATGGACCACATGATTGTACATTTGATACAAAACTTGTACCTTGTAAGTGTCAGCATTAAACAATTAGCAACAAATACAGCTATGTTTGAAAAATTCTATTGAGTTACAATAAAGAATTTTGGGACAAATATACTGATGAAAATGAAGCAAAATACAATGAAGAATTTGCAAAGTTTACTAGAGATTTGGCTATTTCTTTAAGATGTTCAAGTGTTTTAGAGATTGGTTGTGGTACTGGAATTGACTTAAGACTATTTCCTGATTCTTTTCAGATTTATGGTGTGGATCTTAATGATAATGCTTTGAATGTAGCTAAAGAGAAAATGCCTACTGCAGACTTTAAGAAAGGGGATATTACAAATCTACCATTTGAAGATTCCTCGATAGACTATGTCTTTACTCATCAACTTTTGAATTATTTAGATGATGAAACGCTAGAAAAAGGAGTAGCAGAGATGCATAGAGTTGCAGGAAAATACATCATGAATTGTGAGAAATTTGAAGAAACTGAAAAACAGATTGATGAGCATTATAAATTTCGTAATATACTCAAAAGATGGATGAATTACAAGGTAAAAGTTGTAAGCAATGTAGATATGCATGAGGAAATTGATCCTGATAAAAGTAGATTTACACTTTTAAGAAAATTCTAACTTTGTATTTTTGCATACTCAATTGATAATGTCTTTGGCAATACAATAATGAAAGTAGTAGGATCATTTTTGAGAGAAATTTCGCCTTGATATTGCTCTATGATGTTTTTACAACTTGCCAAGCCTAAACCAGTACCTTTTTGTTTAGTTGTAAACAGAGGCTCAAACACCTTATCCATATTTTCATCAGATATTCCAGGACCAGAATCAGAAAATTCTAGAATTATCAGATTATCTTTTTCCTCCATTTTGATATTTATTTTTCCACCTTCTGGCATAGCTTGAATTGCATTAACAATGAGATTTATGAACACAGCATCAAGTTTTACAGGATCACAATCGATAGTCAGATTTTTTTTAGATACATTAATCTCAATATCAGTTGGAACATTGATTTTACTCAAAGAATCATCAATTAGATCTGGTATAGAAGTAGAAGTTAGTTTTAGTGGAGAGTTTCTTATATATCCTAAAACATCATCTACTTGATGAGAGATTCTATCAATACTTTTTTCTATCAAATCAATTCGTTTAGTAATTGTAGGATCAGAAAGTTTTGAATCTGCAGGATTTTGTTTTATCAAATCTACAGACATTTTGATAACAGATAGAGGATTTCTCAAGTCATGTGCAAGACGTCCTGATAATTCTCCGATTGCAGAAAGACGTTCAGCCTTTAATACTTCATTAGTTTTTTCCTCTACAAGATTTTCAAGATTATCTCTTTGTTGAACCAACTCGTTAGTTCTCATTTTGACCAGACGTGAGAGATTCTTGTTGATTGTAATCGCGATTACACCAAATACTGCCAACATTGCAACAACACCAAGCATAAGATTTTGAGTTGTGAGTTGTTCATTACTTTCTAGGAAAACTGAATGGGTAATAGAAATAAGAATAACCATACAAACAATAGCCAAAGTTAATGGAATTCCAAATTTGCTAATAGTTTCAAATTGTACATGTTCAGAAAAGAACATCGCCTGACTTTCAGAAGTTGGAAGTTTAGCAAGTTTTAAGCGAGAATAGAAAGCAAAAGCCAGCATAGTATAGGTATATGCCCACAACAAATCAACAGGATGTCCATCATAATATGCTTCATCAATTTCTAAAAATAAGAAAAATGTATCAGCAATACCATATATTATGAATGCAAATAAAATTATCATCCAAGAAAAATTTGCACCTTTCTTAGTAAGATACATGATACCAACAATTGCAGGAACTACTAGAATTGCGGATGCTATTGGATATGAAAGTGCAACAGCTGTATCAAATGCTTCTTCACCTAACATCCAATCATATGAAGCAAGAATAGAAGGAATCAAAAATGAAAAAGATAGTCCAATGGCAAACAACCAAACGTTTCTACTAACTGATTTGACAACAGGTTTTACAGATATAAACAAAAATGCAGCCATAAACGGATATGCTGCAATATAGAAAATGTCTGCTTCTGATGGAAATGGATCACCTTCCCAAATATGATCATAAAGTTGCCATAGTTGTTCAGCTATAAACCAACATGCTGAACCAATAGCAGCAAATGCAAATGCTTTTGCTTGATAATGTTTTCGTCTGTATAATGTTACTGCAAGAACTGAAGAAAAGAAGGTCATAGCAGCTGGAGTAATTGCATATACTGGGATAGATATCCAAGCAAATTGAGCATCAGCAAGAAATGGCCTTGATTGATATAGTAGGGTGAGTCCGAGTAAAACTCCAATTAATGTAATTAAAACTCGTTTATCACTAACGTATGATTTTTTTAAAGTGGGATTACTCAAATCCTAAACCTCCTAACATCATACATTTCCAAATTGTACAAGGATATACGTTTTGATTAAATTTCAACAGTGTTTAGCCTCAAAATCTCTGACCAAATATACTAGTTAATGTACAACATGTAACAATCCATACTAACGCACTATTTAATAGGAAAGTATGATATTACTACTCTTGGGCATGGAAAAGACTGTTCTTGTTGTAGAAGATGACGTTGATCTTATAGGAATTTACAGAGAGATCTTAGAATTACATCAGTATAACGTAGAGACTGCATTAAATGGGCAAGAGGGAGTAGAGAAATTCAAACGAGTGCAACCTTCTCTTGTAATAATGGATGGAGACATGCCAGTTCTTGATGGATATGAAGCATTTAACCAAATCAAAGCTATTGACAACAAAGCCAATGTAGTAATTGTCACAGGATTTTCAGAATTTGAACCAAAGAGTCAAGAAGCAATCAAAAATGGATTGATCAAAGTAATTTCAAAAATCATGTCAAACTTTCAAATTGAGTTTAAAGTGGTTCTGAATTCCCAAAGTAACTTGAAATTCATAAGCTGGTTCAAACTCGTAAGCTGCTGAAGCTCCTGTAAGCTGGTTCAAGCTGTTTTCTGCACGCCTGTAAAGTAGTTCCAAATCAGCTTAGTTCACGCCCGTCAACAGCTTAGAATCTGTAAGCTGGAATTTGGAACGCCCGTCACGGTACTTTGAACCACTTTTTGCAGCTTAGTTTAGGTTCCAGCTTGAACCACCTTACAAGCTGGTTTTCATGCCCAGCTTGAATATTCATTAATTCGTAGTCCTATACTAGACTACGAATTTCTTATGTAGTAATTGGATTACTGAAATTCTGATATTTCTTAACGACCTTTTTACAGAATGTCTTTACAACACACAAGCTAAACTACCTAAACTAAACAATAGGTGTAATTTACTCGTGTAAAATCAGTATAGTTTACGCGTATAACTCTAAGCTAAACAGTTTCTTTTACTAGTGTAAACAACAAAGAAACACTTTTTGAAAAATTCACACTAGTATACCATACAGTTTAGCCACTTTTTGCAGATCTATTTAGGTTACAGTTTAGCTTGTTTATTTGATGTTTGACACTAGTAAATCAGTTGTTTATTTTGGCGTAGTCTTTGCTAGGACTACGAACTAATGGTATGGTTTGTTGCATGGCTAGATGTGTGGAAATTTTAACGACCTTTTTGTGTAATGCTATGCGATCTCAAGTAATGTTTTCACAATAACCAACCCCTCTTTAATGTCTGGAACCATTACCAATCCATGGTTAATCCTTGTGTACGGTGCAAGGCTCAATCAAAGAAGTTTGGCAAGTCACTAGTCAAGGGAAAATCATATTGTTTTGCTAGAAAAATTTCATCTTTGTATGGTCAACATTACGCCTGAATCAAACATAACGCTTTTTAACATTTTTTGCAAGGATAATTAAAAATGAAACTATTTTTGTTCTTGATTGTTTTCTCGTTATCTGTTCTAGTTGTAGTTCCAGCATACTCTCAAGGAATAATCTCAACATCATTAACTGGAACATATCACAATTCTGAAATATCTCTAGAGTTTTCAGATGGAACAGCATCAGGAAAACTAACAACGGATGATGATGTTATCAACATAGACAATCTCAAAGTCATTGAGAAAAAAGATAGGTTTTTCATATTTGACAAACAGAACAATCTAAAGATTTTATCAAAGCAAATCAATGATGAAAAATACTTGGTACTGATAAAGTCAGATGATACAAAACTTCGATTCGTGACAGATTCAAATGAGCCAATCAAGAACATAGGTCAGAGAAATTTCCTAGATGAAATGAACAAATTGCAATCACAGACAGAACAACAGAAGCTAGAAAACCTGACATTCAAAGAACAGCAATTACAAGAAAAGCAAAACAAACTAGATGAAGCATTAAAAAAATTCCAAGATTCCAAGCAACCAACGACTACACAACAAGAGATAATTCCAAACTCTGAGAAAACAAAAGAGGACATTCTAGCTGACTTTGAAAAATCAAAAGAGGTAACTGGAATGGAACTAGTTGAAAATAAAGAAGTCAAAAAAGAAACTACAACAACTAAAACAGAAACCACAACTACAAAGACAAACATCAAAATCTTTGTTTCACTTCCTCATAGCGTTGAATGGAAAAAGGAACTAGTCTATGACATTTTGGTTACAGATGATAGCGGACACAGATACAATTCAAACTATAAAGACTATGTCGGAAATGAACTAGAACAAGTTGCATTAACTGGAAAGATTGTAAGTCCGTCAGGCGGAACCATAGAAGAATTTAGCGGTACAACTGACAAGAACGGAAACCACATAGGACGATTTTTAATTCCTGACAACAGCCCAACAAGAGGAGAGTACACAGTATCAGTTAATGCAGTGTATACGCAAAAGGATGGAACAAAATCCGAATCAAATACAAGCAATACGTTTTTTGTCTTCCCAGTACAAAAGAGCAGTTTCAATGACCCGCCAATAGCTGACGCTGGAGTTGACGGACACTATACAAGTGGAAGTACAGTCACGCTTGATGGTTCAAAAAGCAGTGATGTTGAGAATTCTCCCTTATCTTACACTTGGTCACAAACAAGCGGTACCACAATCACACTAGACAACAACAAAGCGGTAAAACCAGAATTTACAATGATTGATGAGATAGGCACATTCGTCTTTAGTCTTATTGTAAATGATGGCTCAAAGGATTCATTATCGCCTGATACAGTTACGATAACCTCATTACATTTAGAAGCAGGGTCTAACCAAACTCAAACTGGTTTAGGATTGGTCACATTAGATGGTTCTCAAAGTGGAACAGCATTACCTAACGGAAACATGACGTATTTTTGGTCTTTTCTCAAGGTACCTAATACTAGTGGAATCATATCTAGTAGTCTATCTGATTCTACTATAACAAATCCGACATTTACCCCTGATGTCATAGGAAACTACACATTACAGCTAGACGCAAGTGATGATAAACTAACTGATGTTGATGTTATCAATATAGAGATAGAATAACTGTGTAATGATTTGAATGGACAAATGGGAGATTATCGAATTAAAAACCTCTGTAGAGTGCATGAAATGCAAAAAGATGATATCAGAAGGCGATACGGTATACGCTAAACTATACGAAGGTGTTAAGCATTATCCTGTATGTCCAACTGAACCTAAAAAGAAGGAAAAAGATTTGATAGACTATGATGAACGCAGAGATAAATTTTTTCTCAAATCAACTGAAAAGAAATCTAGATTCTTTTACCCTAGACCAGACTATGATGATTCCTAATTCAAAATGATATTTGATTTAAGATGTATTGCGAATTTTGTTAAAACGAATCCTAAACTAGATCACTATTGTCTAAAATCCTTCTAGACCCGCTTTTAATTTTTAAATTATTTTTCTAATCTTATCTCGGTATACTTTTTTGCCAAGTCTAGTAGTTCATCTACTCCTAGTGGTTTTGAAATTTTTGAAACACATTCCCAAATTCAAATTAATTCGTAGTTCCAATTATACCATTTAGGACTACGAACTAGTACAATAGTCCTAAATCATTTCATTAGGACTATACAAAATTACAATCTTTAGCTTTTGTGAAGTTTGGTATATTGGATAAGATCTAATCACAAATTTCCCTTCAATACAAAACAT
This sequence comes from Candidatus Nitrosopumilus sp., assembly GCA_965215075.1. Lineage (GTDB taxonomy): Archaea > Thermoproteota > Nitrososphaeria > Nitrososphaerales > Nitrosopumilaceae > Nitrosopumilus. The sequence continues at coordinate 494,015 of OZ244033.1, read as the reverse complement.
GCCAAATCATCATTGTCTGTTTTGTGCAGGTGCAAGACTATGAGCTGCAAGGGATTCTGCCACAATTTCAAACCAAAATGTAAGTTTGGAGCCTCAAAGTATGATGGTAACTTTTTTGCAGAACATGCTACAAGTTTGTCAATTCAAACGGTGTAGTACAAAAGGGAACCAAGATTTTGTGTGCATGCTGTGGCGTAAGGGTAAGAGGAAAGTCAAACAGACACAGAGACAGAAAAGATATCTCAGATAAATATTCAAAAATTCCGCTTGTACTAAATGTCAAGTGAGATAAGATCTGGAAGTGCCAAATTCAAAAACAAAAAACATCTTCTAATTGAACTATCAAATGTATGCGGTTTATCATCTGCACAAATATACCAAATATCCAAAAAGTTATCGACCATGTTAGAGATGATTGAGCTTGAAGAGTTTGCATTAGAAAAGTTTGGAGTAATCCTTAGGGAATCAAATGATATCAAACCTAAACCACAACAAACATCAAGATTTCAATTTTGTAATGACATCTGAATTTTTATCAAAAAGTATCCTTTATTCCAAGCCCTGAAATGTTAGAGAATCTTCTACCTTTTCATACTGTACCTTTAGGGCTTTGGGCGAGTATTCGGTATAGTTTTTGTTCAATACTGACTTTGGAACCCTGCCACAAAAGGCATCAATGTATTTGTCTTTGATTCCAGCATTTGTGCATTTCTCAGAGAAAATCTTTCTTAGCTTGTGTGGATTTAGCTTTATTCCCAACAGTTCGGATACATCCTTGAATTCCTTTTGTACCGTTCTGTCTGAGACTGAGAATATCTTTTGGTTCTCTTCCGATTTCTCTAATCCATGTTTGTCTGTAGTTTATGAGAGACTTGTATGCTTCAGGTGTGATAAATGCTGGATATTCGTAATCAGTATAACGATAAGTGATTAGTGCAACACAAACAATTTGAGATTCTTCTGTTTGTGATTCTGTAATATCTAAAACTAGTTTGTTGTTGATTTTGTGTATTATTTTGATGTCTTGCCATGCAGACCAGCCATACCGCCAACTCTAATCCCCGAACTTGCGGAAATCAAAATTAATGATCTGTCTATTGTTCCTTGTGCAGATTCCAGCATGGTTTTAATTTCATCTTTAGAGTAACCTCTGCCCTCACTGAGATTATCATTTTCTGGATATGTTGCATAGATTCTCTTCCACATTACACTAACACCGTTCATATCAAATAGTTTCTTTAGTGGTTTGAAGAAATTGTTAAAGGAACTTGGATTAAGATAGTCCTTGTCAGTTTTATTTTTTTCAGTTCTACTTTTTAGCATCTTAGATAATGACAATAAAATCCTAACTGCTTCTTTGTTGTCTTTATCTGCAATTTGTACTAGTTGTTTTGCTCTATCCTCAAAAGTACCATACAAGATATCTTCTAGATACTCACAAAGTATCTTTCTTAGTTTTCTGGTGTAGGTGTCCTTTGTTGTCTTTGACTTGAAGCCATGATAGAATAGGTCGATTGGCTCGTTGTCGAGTTCTACTAGTTCATCTTTTTCTATCTTCATGATACCATTTGGCAACGGGTCTTAAAATAGCTCGTTATTGCAGCGGGTCTAGAGGGATTCGGACCCTCGACAGCAGGATTAAGAGTCCTGTGCGCTACCTGGCTGCGCCATAGACCCACCAAAATAGATATGCCCAGAGTTGTTATTAATCTTGAGATTCTAAAATAAATGAAAATTTAGTTTTGTGCTGTTGCTTCAATTTCATTGTACTTTTCAATGATTGCTGTAAGTGCAGTTGAAACTGGAACATCATTCATCTTTTTCTTTTCGGCAAGAAGTTTCTTGTATGCATCTAGTGTGATGTATACTGGAATTGAACCATTTCCTTCAAGTAAACCTCTAACGTTGAAAAGAGCAGTTTCCATTCCTTTCTCAGCAGATTTTGCAAATTTTGCTTTGTCCATGATTGATCCTAGTGGACCAAATGACATCTCATAATCTACTGACATGGTAACTCTTGTAAGATTATCACCTAATGCTTTGAATTCATTGGTAATTTGCCATCTCTTAAATGGACCTTCAATTTGTTTTGCTGAAATCTTTTCATTTCTAACAAATTCAATTGTCTCACAATCCCACTCTAGACGTTTTCCGCTAAAGTCACCTAGAATTCTAAAGGTTGTACCTACACCCATGCCTTCCTTGATATCCATAGGAACAACGGTCATACCTACTGCATCAGATTTGATTTGATCAGAAACGTGTTCTGGTCGTGCAAAATAGGTAAAAACGTTCTCGACAGGTGTTTTGATGTCGATTGATTTTGTTACGAGGGTCAACGAATGAAGTTCTCGTCGTTTAGAATTTAAAGGTTTTGAAGATTTTCGTAAAGAATTTGACTTACAATATATTCGTCTAATTTCAATAATTATCTAAATGGCTCAAAAGCGATCAGTATTTTTGATTATTGTTTTGCTGTTTTCATCGGTAGTATTATTTGATGATGTGTATGCCCATTCCATGTTTAATTCGGCTGAGGAAACTTATGGAGGTTATAGAGTTCAGGTGGCAACAGCACCAGAATTTCCACAAATTGATGAGCCGTCTCAGTTTTTGATAAAGGTAACTCAAGGAATAGACTATGAAGACGTTGACAGATTTACGATGGGAATCAGAATATTTTACAATGATCAACAGATAGATGCAATTCCTCCCACATCCATTGAAGGAAATCATTGGGATTTTGATTATGTTTGGAAAAACGTAGGAAACCATATTGTTAAAATCGATTTGTATGATATGAGTGAAAAAGGAGTTTTGACTTATACGTTTAACATGGGAACTCAGAGTCCATTTGGTGTAATCTTCATAGGTGCAATTACAGCAGGTGCTCTAGTTTTTACTGGAATGATGCTATACATTTACTTGCCAAAAATTTTGAAAAAAGCTAGACCTTAGATTCTATTGGAATTTTAGATATTCTAAAGGCAAATAGCGTAGTTAACAACACCATTGAGAATAGTAATATTCCAATTCCCAAATGTACTGCAACTAATACTGCATGTAGTTTTAGATCAATTACTAGTGCACCAAGTGTGATTTGTGTTATTACAAAGACAGTAGCAAGTGAACTTGTAACTTTGATTTTTGCATCTGCATTTTTGTTAAGAAAGCTTGCTACCATTGTAGCAATAACTAATGCACCAGTTGTAGCAGCTGCAAGTCGGTGTATCCATTCAATAAGATATTCTTCAGAAGGCATTACACCATTTGGGCATAGTGGCCATTCGGGACAAGTTAATCCGAGGCCAGCTGCTGAAATGTATCCACCTAAGAACATTAAGGAATACAAAACTATCATTGTTGCTAGAGCAAGATATTGGATAGCCAAAATTTTTCTATTCTATTGTAAGATTGCCTACCATCCAAGGATGAACTATGCAATAATATGGATATTCACCTGGTTCATCAAGGGTTACAGAAAATGTAAGACCGCCAGCAAGTATACTACTATCAAATATTCCATCAGGACCATCTGCGGGAGTACCACTTGTTACTGTGTGAGCAGCAGTGTCATCATTTGACCAAACAATTTCTGTTCCTGCAGGAGCTGTAACATGATATGGGATATAGCATTCATAGGTTTCATGACATCCAGGAACTCCAGAGCCTTCTGGGAGGGATATTGGTCCATCATATGCAACTGGTTCTGGTACAGCAACTTCTTCCATAACTTCTGGCTCTGGTGCTGCTTCCATAACTTCTTCTTCAACAGCAACATCACCTACAATGATTTTACCAACCATTCCTTGTTCTCTGTGACCTGGAACTGTACAGATGTAATAGAAGACTCCTTCTTCACCTGCGATAAACTCAGAAGTTCCACCTTCACCTGCTTTTAGAGGGTTTGATGGACTTGCAACTTCAGATCCTGGAAAAACTCCAGTAATACCTTCAATTTCTGCAGTAACACCAAAGGAGTGGAAAGATTTTCCGTCATTTACTACATTAAAGATTACTTTGTCACCAACTTCCATGTTGATTGTTGGGTTGTTTCCAGGTTCTCCTGGCAATGCATTAAATGCCAAAGTGATAAAGTCCGAAGATTCGATAAATGAAAGATCAGATGTGATTGTAGCACCTGTGTGTACTGCTACCTCAGCAACAGGAGAATCTCCGGCCATCATTGCGACAACTGGGGCTGGTTCAGAAATCCAGTAATCCCACATCCCAAAGAAGATTGCTCCACCTACAATACAGATTCCCAGCATAATTGCCATCATCTTTCCAGTTCTACCTGGAGAAGTTCTGTAAACTGTGTTAGCGTTATCTTGGCTCATTTCATTTTTCTCCTAGTGATGAGGATTCCTTGCCTCAAATGGATAGTAGTATTTGCCGCCAAGACCGAATGGGTCGTGAATGTTTGCCGGTTTTCCTTTTGCAGAACTGTGAATCATGTTTGCTAAGAAGATTGCCATGCTGACACCAATAATCATTGCACCTACTGATGCGATTTGGTTCATAGCAATCCATTCTGGAATTGGAGGATAATCGAAAATTCTTCTTGGCATTCCATACAATCCAAGTACGTGTTGTGTGAAGAATACCAATACGGTTCCTATGAATGACATGATAAAGTGAATCTTGCCCATTGTTTCGTTGTACATTCTTCCAGTGACATATGGGAACATGTAGTAAAGATAAGCAATTGAACCAAATGCAATTGTACCCATCACAAAGAGATGGAAGTGACCAACTACCCAGTATGTGTCGTGAGTTGTAAAGTCCAAAGGCATTGCACTGTTAACTACACCACCTGCACCTGCTGAGAAGAATAATGCAATTCCTCCAACTGCCCACATCATTGGTGTTGAGAATTTAATTCTACCATTCCACATTGTTGCAACGAAGTTAAACACGTGCATGGCAGATGCTGGAACAGCTGCAAGAGTTCCTACCATAAAGACTGTTTTTTCAGTAAATGACATTCCGGTTGCATACATGTGGTGTGCCCATGATGAGAAACCGACAATGGATAATAATACAAAAGCAAAGACTCCAGAGTTGTAACTGTAGATTGGTTTTCTTGAAAATCTTGGAATTATTTCATACATCATACCAATAGCTGGAATTACCAAGACATACACTTCTGGATGGAATGTAAACCAGAACAAGTGTGCATAAGCAATTGGGTCTCCTCCCATTGCAGGATTGAAGAATCCACTAACTCCTAATCTGTCAGTTAGAAGCATTAAGAGTGCTGCTGCAAATGTTGGAATTGCAACTAGAATAATCAAAGATGATGACAAAAATGACCAAGCCAATAGTGGGACTTGTCCAATTGACATGTCTGGATGCTTACATTTCAGAATTGTGACAATGAAGTTGATTGCACCAAGTACGGAAGATATACCTAAAATCTTTAGTCCGAAGATCCACATGTCTGCTGCTGGACCTGGAGCACTGATAATAGAGTATGGTGGTGTTGCATACCATGTAAAGTCTGCAAATCCTAACCAGATGAGTGCACCTGCTGGTGGAATCATCCAAAATGCAATTGCATTAAGTTTTGGATAAGCCATATCTTTGTATCTTACCATAATTGGAACAAAGTAGTTACCAACTGCGGATGCAAATGGAATGATAAACAAGAAGATTAACGTTGTACCATGAACTGTAAAGATTCTGTTAAAGGTCATTGCATCGGTAATAATTTGTGCACCTGGCAAGAACAGTTCTGCTCTAATTGCAAGTGCTAATGCACCACCTAAGAACAAGAATCCTAGTGACATGATAAGGTAAAGTAATCCTACATCAGTGTGATGTGTAGAGAACATTATTTGCCAAACTGGACGTGGTTTTTGTAATTCTAGTACCATTAGTTGTTCTCCTCACTGAAAATTATTGATAATAGTGTTATCATGAGTGTGGCTCCTCCACATATAGTGTTCCACGCATGTTATAGTGAATCAATCCACAATATTCTCTACATTGAATATCATGAACACCTGGTGCATCGGGTGCAAACCATACTGTGTTAACTCTTCCAGGAATTGCATCCATCAAAACAACATAATCATGAATGTTAAATGAGTGATTGACATCTGTTGACATTACTTCAAATTTGTATGCTTTTCCAACTTCAACATGTAGTTCACCAATTTCTTTTGTTCCATCTTCATGTTCGAAAGTCCAGAACCACTGTTGTCCAGTTACTTTGATAATTTCAGCATCTTCTGGAACATGTTCAACTAATCTTTCAACTTCCCAAGCTTCAGCTCCAACCCAAGTCATCAAAGCAATAACAATTCCAATGTAGACCCATTCAGGCCAGTTAGAGTGTCCGCCCATATCTACCAGTCCGTGCCCTCATATGGAGTTGGTTTTGCTTTTGGATGAGATTCTCTAAATCTCCAAACTTGCCAAATTATAGTACCAGAAACGACTGCACCAACGGTAAATGCAACAGTCATCATTCTAAAGAACAAATTCCAAATTAAAACTCGACGATCTGTATACTCTCCAGGTTCATCACCGGCAGCAAATGCGTACTCTACTGCTGGAATTAATACTAAAACTGCCAATACTAAGAATAATCCGACCATACTCTTCATTAGCGATTGACTGTCGTGACCTATAATTTCTATTTAAGGGTTTTCAAGATTATTAGATATCAACCTTGATCGAAACGTGATGGATGCATTACATTAAGTCCGGAAATCGAAAATTTTCTGTCCCGTTCTTTGAAGATGTTAAGTGAAGCATTTGCTATTATTAACTCAAAGAGATTGGTAGGAGACAAGTCTACAACAGTTGAAAGCATTGCTTTGATTGGGTCCATATGAGTAACAAGTACAATGTTTTCATCAGGATGGTTCTCAATTACATGATCAACTATACCTAAGACTCGTTTTTTAACATCAGTGAAAGTTTCAACTCCATTATGAGCAATCTCTAGTTCACCATTATAGAATTTCATAAAGACGTTACCATGACTGTTAAAAATATCATCATATGCCATACCAGTAAATTTTCCCATATCAAGTTCAATTAAACGATCATCAATTGAAACATCAAGTGAATTGTGTTTTCCAACAATTTCTGCAGTATGTTTTGCTCTTTCAATTGGACTTGAATAAATTTTAGATATGTTCATGTGTTCAAGTAGTTCAGCAGTATGTTGTGCTTGTTTTATTCCAGTTTCAGTTAATTGAACACCTTCGGTTCTTCCTGCCAAGACTCGTTCAGTATTGTTAGTTGCCTGACCATGTCTTAGGAAAATTATTTGTCCCAATTTGATTGAAATTCAAATAGAGATAATAATAACATTATCAGATAGGTAACGATGAAGGTAGGAATTATTGGTGGCACAGGTGGAATGGGCAAAGGCTTTGCTCTAAGATGGTCTCAAAATCATGATGTAATAGTTGGCTCTAGAGATGTAGGAAGAGCAGCTGATTCTGCAGTAGAATATACAAATCTTGCAAAAGAAGCATTTGGAGAAATTAAAGGAACAATTTCTGGAAATGATAATCTATCTGTTGCAAAAGAAAGTGATGTTTTGATTTTATCAATTCCATATGAAAACATAGATTCAACATGCTCAGGAATCTTACCTGAAATTCAAGATAGTTGTGTTGTTGTATCTCCAATTGTCCCCATGACAAAAACAGATGTTGGGTTTGAATGTGTAGCAATAAAAGACAATAAACCATTTTCATATCAACTTGTATCAAATCACATGAAAAACAAATCAAAACTTGTTTCAGCATTTCATGTGATTTCTGAAAAGAAACTTGTGAATCCAACATTAGTACTTGATTATGACATCTTTGTATGTGGTAATGATAACGAATCAGTTGAAATTGTTAATGGGTTAATTAATGAAATCAAAGGACTAAGACCAATTTACTTGGGTCCAGTAGAGTTATCTTATTTTGCAGAAATGTCTACACCATTATTGCTTAATGCAATGATAAAAAATAAAATAAAAAATCCTGGTATCAAAATTATCTAAGTCTGTTTTTTTACTATCATGAGTCACGAATACTATAGGCGAGGTAGAAATTGGTTTACTGCTATTGGTATTCTATTTTGTGTAATGGCAGCAGTTGTTTTAATTAGGCAATTATTGATTTGGGGGCCAGAATTTGTTTTAGATTTCTTAGTAAATAACGAATTTACAAATGAAAAAGTTTCGTTTGCAATGCTAGGCTTTGGTCTTTTTATGGTGGCGTTAGGATTTAGAAAACATGAGCAAAAAAGATGAGTTTCTAAAGTCACAAAAAGTTTTGAGGCTTGCAACTATTGGTAAAAACAAGACTCCACATATTGTTCCTGTCTGGTATCTGTATAGTGGAAAGAAGATCTACATAGGGACTAACACTAGAACACAAAAGGCAAAAAATGCTAAAGCAAACAAACATGTTGCATTTTGTGTTGATGTAGGAGTTAATGCACCAAACATTTACGGGATAATGGGACAAGGAAATGCTAATCTAATTTTAGAAAAAAACAAAGTAAAAACAATTGCAAAAAAGATTCTTTTGAGATATTTCAAAACACTTGAGAATAAATCAGCAAGAGAATTACTTGATGATACTGATTGTATTATACAGATAATTCCTGAAAAAATTTCAATATGGAATTACTGACTAATAAATTCTTCAATCTTATTCATTGCGGAATCTAATACTTCAAGACTAGGAAGATAAACGAGTCTAAAGTGTCCGCTTCCATATTGTTTTCCAAATCCAGATCCATGAACTGTAAGAACACCTTTAGTTTCTAATAATTTGGTAACAAACTCTTCATCAGTACCAAACCGATCAGTTTCGATCTTTGGAAATGCATAGAAAGCACCTTTTGGATTTGGGCAAGAAAGACCTGGCATTTCATTTAGACGTTTTACAACCAAATCTCTACGTTTTTTTATTTCAGAAACAAAATCGTTGATGTAACCTTGAGGTCCTCGTAGAGATTCAATTGCAGCATATTGTATAGGAAGACTAGTTGCAATTCTAACTCTAGCTAGTTTTGGAAGATTCTCTCTTATTTCATCTAGCTGTGGTGATTCATTAAATGCAATGTATCCTATTCTCCATCCAGACATCAAATGAACTTTTGAGAATCCATTTAGAACAATTACAGGTGAATCTCCAGCAACTTTTCCAATTCCTACAAACTTTTCATCAAAGATTATTTGATCATAAATTTCATCACAGATAATGTAGAGATTGTGTTGATTTGCAATGTCTACTAGTTCTTTTAGAGATTTTTCATTAAATACGACACCTGTAGGATTGTTTGGGCTGATTAAACAAATTGCAACTGTTTTTGATGTGATTTTGGATTTAATATCATCAATATCAGGAGTTGAATTGTTTAAGTCTACACCAAACTCTACTGGAATTCCTCCATGTAATCGGACATATGATGCGTATGGAGGATAGTAAGGTCCTGGCAAAAGTACTTCATCGCCTTCTTCAACAATTGATGAAATTACCATATCAAGTCCTTCAGAGACTCCATTTGTTACCAAAATATTATCAGCAGAGATTGACAATCCTTTGGCATTTTCTTTTTTTGCAATCCCTTCTCGTAATTCCAATAAACCTTCAGATGCAGAATAATAATTTTCTCCTTTGTTAATTGCCTCAATCAAAGCTTGTTTGACATTGTCTGGTGGTTGAAAACCATATTGTACAGGATCACCTATGTTAAGATAATCTACTTGCATTCCTTTTTGTTGTACTTTTCTTGCAGCTATAACAATATCTCTAATTGCATATTCTACACTTGCAACTTTTTTTGATACTTTCAAAGTATCTAGACAGATATTTAGGCCTGTTAAAGTCTTACTTTTTTGGACTCGTAGCACAGTCAGGATAGTGCGGGCGGCTTCGAACCGCCAGGTCGAGGGATCGAAGCCCTCCGAGCCCTTTAGATTATTTTATTAGGTAAACAATTTTCCATTGAGATAAAATGAAAGTTTCACTATTCAAAATAGGTTTAGTTTTAGTAATAATTGGAATTGCTTGGATTTCATTTGTATTTGTTGAAACAAAAAAAACTTTTGAAGAAACTTTGCTAAAACAATCAACATCGTTTGAACTAGAATCAGAATTTTTAGGTTTAGATATTGGATATTACAAAGTCTACATGGCTGAATTTTCAGGAGAAGAAGTTTTTGTACAAATTCTAGATATTAGGGACAATGTAATTCAGGAACAAATAGTCCAAACCAAGATGTCAGTAGGATATTTTGATTTTAATGAAGAGGGGATATACACTATGAAAATTACAAACATTACAAAAAATCCAATCGATTTGCAAGTAGAATTTGGAAATACAAACTCTCAACAAATGACTCCTGCAGGAATTTTAATTCTTGTGGGAGCTGTAACTATGATAGTAATATCATATCTAAAAATTAAAAATCATAGTATGGCACAACCTGATGAGAATATCTCATAAACAGGGATACATTGTATAGTGTGACCAAAAATTAGAATCAGATTAAAGATTAGCCATATTGAGAAAAACAAGAATGCTATTATTGCAAATGGAAGAAATATTTTGAGTTTGGTGTGTTCTCTATTTTTCATAATTAAAACACTGCCTAATGAGGCAAGAACCAGACCAAATTCAAGTGGTTGATGAGACCATGATATCAAACCGTCTATTCCAAAAATTTCGTGAGATAAAGAATCTCCAAATCCAGAAATGATTTGAACTATAGAACCAACAATGACTAGTTTTATTCCAGTTTTAAGGGAGCCTTGTACTTTTTTTCTAAATAATAAAGTGCAACCAAGAATTGCAGCACATGTTGTGATAGAAACACCTGTGTAAACTACAATATGAGGTGTACTCCAGAAAAACTCTGGTTCTTTTTGAAGATGGGAAATTGCATCCCAGAATCCTGCTGAGACTACTATTACAGGACCAATAACTGCTAAAATTGAAACAAACGATATGAGGGTATTAGGTTTTACAAGTGTAAAATTTGAAAGTCTTTGAATTAATTTCATTTTGACACTACTTTTTTGTAGAGGTATTTGAAATATTGTAAGGTTATCAATTAGTAAAATTCAACATTGTGGCTAATTTTTAGAATTAACTATATTAGATAATACAATCTAGAGATGTCATGAATCCTGGAATAGGATTAATGAAGAGGAGATTAGAAAAAGAAAAAGATGCAATAGCACTTGCTCTATCAGGTGTTGCAAAAAAATACAATGTAAAACCTGATGATATTAAGACTTTAGAAACCAAATATGATGATGATGCTGGAGACTGGTATGTGGCATTAGGTTGGGAAGAGAAAAAAGTTATCATAAAGATGGATTCTGTTCAAGGAAAAATTACTGAAATTAAAGAAATTTAATCATCTAGGTGTTTTCAAAATTATGACAGAAGCAATAGTTTTTGGAGGTTCAAGGGGAATTGGAAAGGCAATTTCGGATTCATTAAAAGAAATAAACTGTAATGTAATCAGTACATCAAAACAAGATGTAGATACATCCGATCTAAATAGTGTTAAAAATTTTTTAAAAAATCATGTTGAAACAGATATTCTGGTATTGAACACAGGGGGTCCCCCACCAAGAGAGTTTGAATCAGTAACAGAAGAAGACTGGCAAAAATATCATAATCAACTATTCTTGAGTTTTTGTTTAGTTTTACAGAAAATGAAAATTCGTGATGGAGGATATGTTTTTCTAATAAGCTCTAGTGTGATAAAAGAACCTAATGAGAAATTGATAATTTCATGTGCATATAGAATCGCATTTAGTAACGTGTTCAAAATTCTGAGTAAAAAATATGCTAAAAATAATATCAGTTTTATCAATATTGCTCCTGGTCCAATCAATACTGATAGAACTAAAGATTTGATTCAAAATGTCGATGAATTCAAAGCGACTTTACCAATGAAAAGATTAGGAGACCCAAGTGAGATTGGAAAGTTTGTAAAATCAATTATAGAAAATGAAATTAAGTATCTTTCAGGAGTAGTTATTAATTTTGATGGTGCGCTATCAAATTATTCGCTATAACCAAAATTAAATAGATTCAATCAAAAATTAATGAAGAATATGATAATTTGTGAAATTGGACTAAATCATATGGGTGACCCCAAATATGCAAATGAATATGTCAATAAGATAATTAAAGCAAAACCAGATGGAGTTTTGTTTCATATCAGAGAAAAAGAATTCTATAAAAAAGAAAAAACAGCTAAATTAGAATTGTCGGATAATTTCTATGAAAAGATTTCAAAAAAATTGAAAAAAAATAATATAAAATTCGGCATTACCATAGCTGATCCAGATAGAATTGAATTTTGTAAAAAAATTGGAGTTGATTTTTACAAAGTATTTGGAAGAGATATTTTAGAATTTGAGTTAATAGAAAAACTCAAAAAAACGAAAAAGAAAATTTTTGTTTCATCAAGTATGTCAAATTTGCAAGAAATTAATAAATTAATTAAATTCATAAAAAAATCAAAGCAATTTACAATAATTCATACCCAATTAGATAACAGTATTGATGTAGTGAACTTACGTGCTATAACCATGTTAAAGAAAAAATTTGGAATTGGTATTGCATATGGCAATCATTGTGATAATCTTAATGTAATTTATCTTGCATTATGCTATCAACCATCAGATTTGTTATTTTATGTAAAAGGTGATAAAAGAAAAAAGCATGTTGATGAACCTCATGCATACAAATTAAAAGACTTGATAGAAATAATTCAAAATCTTAGAGAACTCCCACGTTCAATGGGAAAAGAAGTAAAAATTAAGATGAATGCAAGAATCAAATGAGCTAATCTTCTTTGAGGGATTTTGCATAACCTTCGTTACGTGAATGAGAAGAATTAATGTTTTTAAGTTCAGGCATTTTTTCAAGAATTTCTAAAATATCTTCCATGAAAAAGAGTTTGTTATCATATAACTGAGAATAAATTTTTTTAACAAATTCTAAATCATCTTCATAGTCAACAGTCCATCGTAAATTACTATAATCTTTTTTGTATGGAATTTTCTTAAGTTTAAAATTATTTTGAGGGTTATACAAAAAGGGAGTTACATGTTCACGTTCAGATTTTAATTCTGCATTTTTCCATGCTTTTTCTAATGCGTCAAAGGTAAAAATTTCTGTGTCAAGTCCATCAGGATATGTTTTATCATCTAATGATACATAATCAAAATTTCCAGACTTTATTTCTTCAAAAACTTTGATACTTTGTCTAGGATCTATTAAAGGACAATCGCCAGTAATTCTAAAAATATATTTTAATGAAAATTTTTTTGCAGCATTATAAAATCTGTCCAAAACATCATCTTTTGAACCTCTATAACATTCTACATTACATGTTTTAGCAATGTTTTCAATATCATCATCATTTCTATGATCAGAAGTTGCAACAATAATTGGAAGATTCATCCATTTGCATCTTTCAATTATATGCCATAACATAGGTTGATTTTGTATGGTTTCAAATGCTTTATTTGGAAATCTTGATGAATCACTTCTTACTTGAATTAAGATTCCAACTTCCATATCAATTCAATTTTTTAGTTTTATAATTCGTTTTTTCTTTATTGATTCATACATAGCTAATACAACAGACAGATTTTTCATTCCTTCTGCACCATTTGATATAGGAGTTCTGGATTTTTTTATACTGTTAGTAAATTCAGTAATTTCATTTACAAATCCTTGCAAATTATGACGATAAGATGGAGGAGATGATTTGTAATCAAATGAAATATTTTTCCATTTTGATTTACCTACTTTGATTTCTTCTCCATATTTGGCATAAAGAATACCGTTTGTACCAATTATTTTTGATTGAATATCTGAAATTTCCCATGGATTTGCCGCAGTAATTATCGTAGCAGAAGTTCCATTTTTGAAATTCAATACAATATTGCCTAGTTGTTCAAAAGGAGAAGATTTTTCAATTTTTCCCATTTGGGAAACATAAACTGTTGAAACATCGGAGTTAAGCCAATATCTTAATTTATCAACTTGATGTATAGCATCAATAAAAATTCCTGAATCAAATCTACGTTTTCGATCCCACGAGGGTTTTTCTTTTTTGGGAATAATTCCTGGTGAGAAAATTCCATAATCCAAAATAAGTTTAGGAGTGCCTATTTTACCTGAATCTAAAATTTTTTTCACTTTAAGGCTATACGGATAGAATCTAAATGTATGTCCAATCATTAAATTTACTTTCATTTTTTTAGAAGTATCAATCATTTTTTTGCAATCCTTTAATGACAAAGCCATTGGTTTTTCAACCAAAACATGCTTACCTTTCTTCATCGACAGAATGGCAAATTTTGCATGTGAATCATTAGGAGTACATATATGGATTGCATCAATTGATTTTTCATTTACAAGTTGTTCAACTGAAAAGTATTCAGTTTTGAATAATTTTGCAAGTTCTTTAGCTCTTTTTGAAAATTTATCAGAAAAACCAACAATTTCAGTATTAGGAATTTTTTCATAAGCCTTTGCATGCCGCATGCCTATTCTTCCAGATCCAATAATTCCAATTCTAATTTTCATAAACCTTGTAAAAAATTAAAGAATGTAAACTTTTTATTTTAAAGAATTAGTATGATAAAAATTATTTTTTAAATTCTACGTTTGGGGTATCAGGTTGACCAGCTATGGCAATCAATCCACCATCACGAAGTTGTTGAAGTAACTGCATAACTTCTTTTTCAACTTGATTTCTTTGAAGTCCAGTTTGTTGGGCAAATATGTCTACAAGTTCTGTAACTTTTCTTTGCCCATTACAAGATTTCCAAAAATCAACGATTGCTTGGTTAACCATAAAACCTTGTTCATGTTCATTTGCTAGTACCATGGAGCCATCTTCTTGTTGAACTAATTTTCCAACTCCCTGAGGTAGAGCAGTTTCATAATTTATTGGTGCAGGAGTATTCATTCCAGCACCCATATTTTTTATTTTGATTTTTGCTTCTTCAGACATTTTATCCATTGACCATGGAGGATCCCAGACAATGTCTATGTTGACATTATTTACTCCAGGAACTTTCTTAACAAATCTTGTTGCATCTTGAACTAAAGTTTCATGTAAAGGGCAACCTTGTGTAGTCATTGTCATTTTGATATTAACATCATTATTTTCTGCAACACCAATTCCATAGATCAACCCCATCTCGACAATGTTTAATGGAACTTCAGGATCCATGCATTGTTTGAGAGAATCTTCAACTTCTTGTGCAGAAACATTACTCATATTGTTAAGTGCCGTTTGAAAAACAATAAAAACTTTCTATTAATTAGCTTCAAATAATTTTTGAATTGATTCTTCATAAGGAGGTTTAGCTACTCCGTTCTCAGTAATTATTCCAGAAATTAATTCAGGTGGAGTCATGTCAAATGCAGGGTTTATGACATTTACATCATCAGGGGCTGTTTTTTTGTCCCCTACTCCTGTAACCTCAGAACCTCTTCTCATCTCAATTATTACATCTTCGGCTTTACTCTTCATATCAATCGTTGATAGAGGTGCTGCCACATAGAATGGAATTCTATGTTGTTTTGCCATAGTTGCTACTTGATAAGTTCCAATTTTATTAAAAACATGACCAGTCTTTACAATTCTATCAGCACCAACCACAACTTTATTCACCAAACTATTTGCCATACTATATCCAACTGCAGTATCAGGAATTAAACTCACATCAAACCCATCATGTTTTAATTCAAAAGCAGTTAATCTTGAACCTTGTTGAACTGGTCTAGTTTCAGTTGCAATGACTTTGATATTTTTGCCATTTTCTTTTGTTGCTCTAATAACTCCTAAAGCTGTTCCATATGCAACTGTTGCAAGAGCGCCTGCATTACAATGAGTCATAATTGTGTCATCATTATCAAATAAAACAGAACCATTTTGGCCCATTTTTTTATTGATTTCAATATCTTCATCTGCCATTTTTTTAGATGTAGAAATTACTGATTCTTTTATTTGTTCAACTGAATCACCTGCTTTTGCAACTTTCATAATTTTTTCTAAACCCCATGCTAAGTTTACTGCAGTAGGTCTTGTTTCAAAAAGAATTTTTTTTGCATTTTCCAAATCATTAAGTAGTTCTTCTTTAGTTGTGGCATTGCTTTGTAATGATGCTAAAGCTAAACCAAAAGCACCTGAAACTCCAATTGCAGGAGCCCCACGTACTACGAGAGTTCTAATTGCGTCTGCAACTTGATTAAAATCATCATATTCTACAAAAACAAGCTCGTTTGGGAGC
The DNA here is from genome assembly GCA_965215075.1 of Candidatus Nitrosopumilus sp. GTDB lineage: Archaea > Thermoproteota > Nitrososphaeria > Nitrososphaerales > Nitrosopumilaceae > Nitrosopumilus. The sequence goes on along the minus strand of OZ244033.1, from coordinate 477,708 downwards.
TTAGTCTGGTCAATCATTATAACTTTATTATTTCTCCATTCTACGGTTCGTAAGGAATTTTCCATACTATAGAAAATAAAATGCCCTATTTTAACGAAATAACTTTACCAATTTTTTAAAAATATTATTTTAAACATTATATTGGATCCAAATAAGATGATTTCAATGATCACCAAAACTGAACTTGAAAAAATTGATACTCAACAAATGTTCAAAATTTATGATGATTGGCCTGAGATTGCAAGAAAATCGTATTATGCAGATCTAGAAACTATTGGTTTTGACAAAATACATCATATTGTTTTTGCAGGCATGGGTGGCTCAGGAGCATTGGGGGATTTTTTTTCAGCAATACTGTCTAAAACAAATTTACATGTTGATGTTGTAAAGGGGTATTTACTTCCAAAATCTGTAGATGTTAATACATTAGTTGTTACAACTAGTGTTTCTGGAAATACAGTAGAAACACTCTCAGCATTAGAATCGACAAAAAAAATTGGATGTAAAATTATTGCTTTTTCATCAGGTGGCAAGATGGAAGATTTTTGTGTCCAAAATAATATCCAATTTAGAAAAATCAAAAAATTTCATTCGCCTAGAGCATCATTTGTGAGTTTTTTGTATTCCATGTTACAAACTTTAGGACCAAGCATTCCAGTAAAAAAAGAGGAAATTGAAAATTCTATAAAAGAATTAGAAAAAACTAAAGCAAACATTTCTTCAGAAAATTTAGGATCATCAAATGAATCATTAAACTTAGCATTATCATTGAATGAAATTCCATTAATCTATTATCCATGGGGATTACAAGCTGCTGCAATTCGATTTAAGAATATGTTACAAGAAAACGCAAAAACGCATGCAATTGTAGAAGATGTAGTAGAAGCTAGTCATAATGGAATTGTCGCATGGGAAGAAAAATCAAATGTACAACCGGTTTTACTTCAAGGTAAAGATGATTATGTTAAAACCAAAGAAAGATGGAATATTTTTGAAAGTTATTTTCAAGAAAAAAATATTCAATTTATAAAAATAATATCCAGGGAAGGAGACATTATTACAAAATTAGTGAATTTGATTTATGTGCTAGATTATGCATCAATCTATTTAGCAATAAGAAAAAACAGGGATCCAACCCCTGTAGATTCTATTAATTTTGTTAAAAACAAATTATGAATTAAAGAACTTTTTGGGAATTTATCAAAGAAAGCATTTTCATAATATCATCATTGGTAACATTTTTAGGATTATTATCAAGATGTTTTCGGTCTAGTTGAATAAGATCAGCAGCTCCCTTAAAATCTTGAGAAAGTTGGATTGGTGGAAAGTTTAATTTCTTAACTAATGACTTGAATCTTTCATAAAATGGTGAATTGTTGAAGTGGTGAGCAATTGTAGTGGTAAATGCTAATGCATGTCCATGGGAAATTCCTTCGTTTGAAAAAACATAAGATAAAGCATGGCCTAATGTTGTAGAAGCATTTCCAAAACCTAATCCAGAAATTAATGCGCCATATGCTAAATCTTCATACTTTTTTTCAATAATAGCTTTTTCTAAAATTGTAAATGCTTTTTCACATAAAAATTTTGTATACTTGTTTGCAATCTTACTATCAAATGCCTCAGTACATTGTGCACAAGCATCTATAGCAGAATTACGAATAACATCAAAAGGAGCACCTTCAATAAAATAAGGATCGATTATTGAAACATCTGCCAATAAATCATCACTATGGAAACTTTTTTTCTTAGCATCTACTTTTAAAACAGAAATTCTAGTAACTTCACTTCCACTTCCAAAAGTAGTAGGAATTAGAATTTTCATTTTTTTAAGTTTGTTAGCTACAAATTTTGCCACATCTAACGAACTGCCTCCGCCTAAACCAATTACAGAAGAAAAATCTTGTTTATGTTCAAAAAGAATTTTGTCAACGGTACTCATAGAAGGATTTGGTTCAACCGAATCAAAGAGACTATAATCCTGAATTTGGAGATAATCTAACCATCCTCGTGATTTTGCGCCAGTTGAGGTAATAATAAGAGAATTTTTAGGAAAACTAAAATTTTGACAAGAATTTTTTCCAAAAATTATTTTTGAAGGTTGTCTTATTGTATTCAAGCGATTTGTCTCTATTCGAATATTCTTTATAAGTACAGTAGTGAAAAATCTGATAACAAGAATGACAAACAGTGAAGAATTGATAAAAATGTTAGAATCAAAGCCAATTGTTAAAGTTGGGGGTGCCTATGATGCATTATCAGCGAAATTAGTTGAGACATCAGGTTTTGACGCAATTTGGGCGGGAAGTTTTGTCATTTCTGCAACACATGCACTCCCAGATGCAAGCATTCTTACAATGACAGATTTTCTAAGAGTGACTGAAAATATGGTAGATGCATCCAATATTCCAGTCATTGCTGATTGTGATACTGGTTTTGGTGGACCAGCAAATGTCAGTCATGCAGTAAAGAAATATGAAAAAGCTGGAGTTGCAGGAATAAGTATAGAAGATAAAATTTTTCCAAAACAAAATAGTCTTTTAGAAAATTCAAAACAAGAATTATTATCAGAGAAAGATTTCGTAGCAAAAATTATAGCTGCAAAAGAATCTAAAAAAGATCAAAATTTTATGATTATTGCACGCACAGAAGCATTGATAGCAGAAGAAGGAATGAATGAAGCAATAGGAAGAGCAACAGCATATGAAAATGCTGGTGCTGATGCAATTCTAATTCATTCTAAAAAAAATACTCCTGATGAAATTTTTGAATTTTCTGAGCAATGGAAAGGAAAGATTCCATTAGTAGTAGTTCCAACATCATATCCATCTGTAAAATTAAATGAATTGATTTCACATAAAATAAAAATGGTCATTTACGCAAATCAATCACTGCGAGCAGCACATAATATAATATCAAAAATCTTACAAGAGATTTGTCAAAAAGAAAGTCTTGATGAAACTAATGTTGATATGTCAAGTATGAGTGATATTTTCAAACTACAAGAGATGTATAAAATTAATGATCAAGAAAAAAGTATAGAAAGCGATCTAAAGAAAATGGGTTATATCAATTGAATGAAAAATCCCAAAGAAAATTTTTCAATATGTTAGAGAAAAAGGGAATAGAGAATTTCATAGGAGTCCCAGATTCAACAATGAAATTTTTTATTGATGAAGGATTAAAGAAAAAGAAAATTTTGATTTCTACAAGAGAGGAAGAAGCAATAGGAATAGCCACAGGAATGAGCCTATCAAATACAAAAACACTAGTTTTTATGCAAAATACAGGATTTGCAAATTCACTCAGTACAATTACTTCACTAGTTCAACTTTATCAAATTCCAATGATCTTGTTGATAGGATGGAGAGGTTTTCTATCGAATGATGCTCCCGAACATGAAAAAATTGGAAAAATTCAACCCAAATTGATTAAGACATTAGGATTTGAATCTAAAATTGTTGATGAAAAAAATCTCAAACAAGTTTGTGATTGGGCTTTAATGAAATTAAAGAAAGGTAATCTAGTAGCATTAATTATCAAGAGGGAATTCATTGATTAGAAAGGAGGCAGTAAGACTAATCGCAAAAGAAATTGGAAATCAACCAATAATTTCTGCTAATGGGTTTCTAAGTAGAGATCTTTATGAAACAAATAAAAAAGAAAATAATTTTTACATGATAGGTTCAATGGGATTAGCATCATCAATCGGATTAGGAATAGCTTTAAAAAATCCTAAGAAAAAAATTTTTGTTTTTGATGGAGATGGAAACATATTGATGAATTTAGGATCATTAGTTACAATTGGATCTATAAAACCAAAAAATTTTATTCATTTTATTTTTGATAACAAGATTCATGAATCAACTGGAGGTCAACCTACAAATTCTAACATGATTGACTTGTCAAAAATTGCTCATGTAGCTAAATTCAAAACTTTTAAAATTTCTTCAAAAAATCAAATAAAAAACATTATTAAAAAAATCAAAAATGAATCAGGGCCAATTTTAGTATTAGTGGAAATCAAGAAAGGAGGAGAAAAGAGTACTAGAGTTGATATTGAACCACCTAAAATTAAAAATCGATTTATGAAATCATTGAAACAAAAATGAAGGTAATTATTATCGCGGCAGGTTCAGGAAAGAGAATTAGTAAAGACGTTCAAGACATACCTAAATCCATGGTAAAAATCAGTGGAAAATCTATTCTTGAACATCAATTAATGAGCTTAAATCAAGTTGGAATAAATGATGTGTATGTTATTACTGGTCCATATAGTGAAAAATTCAATATTAATAATTTAAAATACATTAAAGACCAAAATTACGAACAACATGATATCTTAGGCAGTCTTATGGAAGCAAAAGATGTTTTAGAAAATGATGTTTTGGTAATATATTCAGATATTCTTTTTGAATCTAAAATTATTCAACAGATTTTAGATTCAAAAAGAGATATTTCTATTGCAATAGATATGAATTGGCAAAAAATGTATGAAGGTAGAACTGAACATCCAATTTCAGAAGCTGAAAATGTCCAGATTAACGACAAAAAAATTTCTTTAATTAGAAAAAATATTCAAGATACAAATAATGATGTAGGAGAATTTCTTGGAATAGTAAAATTTACACCAACTGGTTCTAAAATCTTTGTAAAAAAATATGAAGAATTAATTAAAACACATTCAGGAAGTTTTCAACAGGCTACCTCTCTATCAAAAGCATATCTAACAGATATGATCCAAGAGTTAATTGATTCAAATATACAAATAGAACCAGTTTTGGTTTCTGGAAAATGGTGTGAAATTGATACTATGCAGGATTTAAAAAATGCAGAAAGAATATTTTCGTCTTAATCATGTTTATTGATTAAATTATTTAATTCATCAAATAATTCAGATTCAATTTCTTCTCCTAAATTAACCAAGTTTGTATTTTCATTTGGATCTAATTCAAGATTGTAAAGTTCCTTGGTATTATTATGTTCATTTAGAATAAATTTCCATTTTGAAGTTCTAATGGATTTAACATTAGGTTCTTTGGGTGGTGCTTTTTCTTTAAGTGGATTTCCAGTTTCTGAAAATGCATAAAGTTCGTTTGTATTTTTACCATCAATTAATGGCAATAGTGAAACACCATCTAAAGAAGAATAATTCCCATCAAGAGGCAAATCCAACAATTCTAAAATTGTAGGCATGAAATCAATAGTACGAATTTGTTGTTTTACCTCTTTTGAGTTGATTTTTGGAATCAAAAAATAGGTGAATGTTCTTAGCGTATAGTCATAACAAAAAGCACCGTAAGCTCTTTCACCAATTTTTTCCCCTATACTAATACCATGATCTGACATTACAAGAATTATAGAATCTTTATCAAGTTCTAATTGAGAGATTTTTTCTAAAATTTCATCTAAGTATAACTCTGATGCTTTGAATAGTTTGTTATATCTTAGTAAATTTTTTTCTTTATTAGAAAAAAATTCCTCACTAAAATTATCATATACTTTTAGAACTTCATTCATAATACCTGTATGAATTTTGCTGTAATGTAAATACAAAAAGAAATTTTTATTTTCAGAAGTTTTTACTCTCATTTGTTCTAAGAGATCTTTGTGTCGTTTGGTTAAATCATCATTTAACTCATCGTGAACAACATAATTATCAAATCCTTGTTTGGGAACAACCAATTGGTTAATCACATCTGCATGTGTGTGATAATCTTGTTCTTTAAGATATTTAGTGAGTGTTTTGAATTTGTCTTTTTTAAACTTAAAAGTTGACCAATAGCTATTGGTTCCTGTTCTAGTACCATAACTACCACTAAAAACTGCGTGCATTGCAGCTATTGTATGAGGAGCATAAGTGATAGAATTTGAAAAGAATATAGAATTTGATTTTAATTCGTTAAAAATTAAAGAGTTTTTTGCGCTATCTAATCTTCCACCATCTATCATAACAATTATTACATTTTTTCTGTTCATAATAGAAAATTATTTTTTATCTAATTTTTTCCTTTAGGATCAAACCACTGCATTGTTTCTGATATTGCTCTTTCAGCATTTTTCTTTCCAACTATGGATAATTCTCTTTGTGAATCACCAGCAATTTTTCCTCCTATTCTTAAAACTAGTAGTTTACCATTTCCCCTAAAGCTATGTTTTACAAATGATTTTAGATATAATGAGTCATCAGAATTAATAATTTCATGATATTTCCTTTCTCCAAGTTCCCAATGTATTGAAATTGGTGTATCTCCAATATTGTATACATATTGATGTAATCCGGATTCAAGATCTAATTCTGTATTTTCAGAATTTAGAACTTTAATTTCAAAGGCCTTTGAAAATGGTAATGTGGTTGTTGAGGCTAATTCACGGAATTCATAATTTTGAGTGTCTTCTGGGTAAAACCACGTTTTTCCTTCATTATGATGTTTAACTATTACTTTATCTTCAATTTTATCATTTGGAAGCAAATCCCTAACATTGATTGTTAGTGCTTGAGCAATTTTTTCAAAGTCCATATTTGATGGTATTTCCTTTCCATTTTCAAAATTCTTTAATTGTTCAACTGAAATAGACGTTCTTCTTGATGATTCAGTAATTGAGAGATTAGAAATTTCTCTATGATATTTTATTAGAGATGCTCTTGCAGTTTCTTTGGTAGAAAAATCCAATGCAAAGTTAGAACCAAGTTCAACTGATAATCCTGATAGTTCTTGTTGAACATCTCCAGTAAGTTTTCCACCATAGGTTAATGCTAAAATCAAACCATTCTCTTTAGCACCTTTTCTTGTAGTAAATGTATGTGGGGTAAATGGTGTTATGTACATTGAATCACCCGTATTCATTATAGCTACATTTTTTTCTCCATTTGAATCTCGATAATAGAAATTTACTTCTCCAATAAAGTAGGTGAATTGATGCATGAAATGTCCATTATTCCATTGAACAGCTGGATTAGAAGGATCATTATTATCAACATGACATAATTCTAGGATCCATTCTGGTCTAAAAGGTGCAACTGTACTCATTGCAGTATCTCTATATTCATAATATGGTTTTCCAGCTCTTTCCATTGTTCTACTAGATTTTTTAGATTCTTCTGAACTCATTATCTTAACACCAATGGGACAATCATCATTAATTACATAGAAATCTCTTGCATTAACAGGCCATATCTGAATTGCTTTATTTACTAGTTCATGACTAAGGGGGGTTTTTCCTTCAATGATTTCATTAATTTCTTCTAAAGTAATTTGTAACTCTTTTGCAGCATCTTCAGGTCTTCGTTTAATATCGTTTAGAATACCTCGAAAGTTTTTCCCAGATTTGATTAATTTTAGTTTTTCAAATTCATCAATTTCTTGTTCAAGCATAATTCAAAGTGTAGTTCACTAGTAATTATTATTTTGGATGTATTACAGTATTGGTTATAGATATCCTAACTTTCTTAACTCATTTTCAATTTCTTTATTTTGATCTTGGGAAATTTCTTCAAATTCACTCTCATCAATAGGATCTTTGTAAATATCGAGTAGTATTTTTTCACATTTCTCAATTATTTCAGGATAGTTTTTTGCAAGATTAACTTCCTCGTGTGGGTCATTAGGGAGATCGTATAATTCAATATTTGAATGAGATTCATCAGCACTTCGAATGTATTTGTATTTTGAGGTTCGAATTCCAATCATTTTTTCCCTAGATTGTTCTATAGATGGGGGACTTTCAACATATGCTGGCATTTCTTCATATTGCTCATCTTCTAGTAGTGGAACTAGACTTTTTCCATGAACCCCGTGTTCAATTTTTAAACTAATTAGATCGAACAATGTTGGAAATATATCAACATGTCTAACTTGTTGTAAAATTCTTTTTTTTGGAATATTATAACCTGAAAAAATCAAAGGCACATGAAGGATATCATCAAACATGTGATGACCATCTCCCAACCTTGAAGCTAATAGTAAACGTTTTTCATATGTTGATAAAGAAAGATCTTTTAATTTGGATATTTTTTTCTGTGATCTCTGTTTTCTCATTAGTTGAGAAATCTTTAATTTTACAGGTCTCAAAAATACAGGAACCCTATTACCCATTTTCCAAAGAAATTGTTCTGTTGAATCAGATTCAAAATTAAGATTTTTGTCTTTAGTTAAGGACGATAAATATTCACCATGATCAGATGTAATTACAATAATAGTTTTATTCACATCAATTTGATTCAAAAATTTACCTATCCATTTGTCTATTGATGAAATCATTTTTTCATAATTACTAGCCCCAAATTTTTCATCATTAAAAGATTCTGGAACGATAATTGGTTGATGTAAATCATTAATATGTACATAAAAAAACCATGGAGAATTAAATTTTTTATTAGTAAAAGAGGAAATGATTTCTTCTCCTAATCCATCAAAGAGACTATAATAATTATGATAATGTTTTTCTTTATGTTGAAAGTTATCAATTAATCCTAAGGCAGAAGTTAAAGGAGTACTTGCTGCATAAGTATTGTAACCATTTTCCTTTAAAATTGAAACAAAGCTTTTTGCTTTAGAATGTAGTTTTTGATATTTTTCACTACTCATTCCTGTTTTAAACGGAAATAGAGAAGTGAAAATACTTGCTAGAGAAGAACCAGTTGAACCTACTGTACTAATAGCTTGTTCAAAAGCGGTTCCTGAATTAATAAGACTATCAAGATTAGGAGTTTTAGATGTTTTTTCATCATCTATGCACTTGTCTTTTCGTAAGGAATCTATTACAATGAACAAAATATTTGGTTTCAAAAGACAGTAAAGGTTTTTGAAATTCATATTTAATTATATCAGTATATGTTAGTCTTAGTAAGGAAATTCTATTAAAAGAAGATGTGAAGGGAATCATATGACAATAAAAAAATCAAAATGGGTTAAACCAAGAATCGTCCATGGAAAAATGACAAAATACAATTATGTCGTTCAATACCCAAAAAATCTCAAATTAGGAAAAAATTTTGATATAGGTTCGTTTACTTATATTAATTCAGAATATAATGTTGAGATTCAAGATTACGTACAGATAGGTTCGCATTGTTCAGTTTATTCAAATTCTACAATAGATAATAAACATGGACCAGTGAAATTAGAGAAAAATTGTAAAGTTGGAACTCATAGCACTATTATACCAAATGTGACAATCGGTGAAAACTCAGTGATTGCAGCATACTCATTTGTTAATTGTAACATTCCAAAAAATGAAATGTGGTCTGGAATTCCTGCAAAATTTAAAAAGAAAATTAAAAGTTAAGCCATTCCTGTATTTTCTGCTTCATCTAAATCAGTAATTTCATAAACAGAGAGATCTTTGTTACCTCCTGCAATGCACTTTCCACAAGAATTAAGATCAAAATTCCATTGATGACGAGGACAAATTAAAATTCCATCTTTGATAGTAGCATTTTTCAAATCTTCGCCTAAATGGGGACAAAACTTTTGAATTTTATACATTTTGTTCTTGTCTTGTACATTAATTGTTATAGGAGATTTTGAACGAAGTTCAAAGTTTTCTGCTCTTTGGATTAGAAGAGGACTTCTACCATATTGAAGTAATGCAAATAGTGCACCATTATAGACATCAGGGTTTCGAGAAATTTTTAACCTCAAACTCAATAGGAAATCTTCCCAATTGATTTTTTCTTGTAAAATCAAATTCAAAAATTTTGAATCAAGTATAAATTTGTAATTTGATTCTTTAATTTTATGATCATATATCTTTGGAAAATTTTCGTTAAAATCAATTTGCCAATTTCCGCCATAATCTCCTGCTATTTCAAATTCAACCAATTGTTCAACTTTTGAAGTGAAATACCCACTATAATTGAAAATATCATTAAAAAATTCACAAAAATTTTCGTATAGTTCATTTTTAGTTGATGGAATATCTTTTAGAAAATTTTCAATAATTGGAAGACGTGTTTGTTTATATTCTAAAAGTAATTCTTTTTTATTAGAAAAATCAAATGAGTTTTTATTTTCAAAATGAATTTCTGAATTAGAATTTAATATTACATCATCATTAGGTTGCATCATATTATATTTTGAAATAAGTTTACCTTCAATTTCTGGAATTATATCATTTTGATCTGGGAAAATTCCATTTTCTACAAAATTAAATTCAAAGCTATCATCTTCAAGAAAACATGGTGGTCCTGCAGAAGGAACAACATAGTGTGGTTTTATAGTATTAACCACTCCTATAAAATATTCATTTAATCGTTCTCTAACTTTTTTTGCAGCCTCTTTCTTAGTTTTATCATCATAATCATAAATCATTGGATACCAAATTGCACCTGAAAATTGTGTGAAAAGAAGATCTATTCCTATAGATGAAAATTTTTCCAGGTAGTCTTTTGAATGGTAGCAATCATTTTTGTTTAGTATTTTAAATCCTTCAGACTTAATCAACAGTGAGGAATCTTCTTTATATTTTCCAGGATCAGTAACTAAAGTTACATCGAAATTATTATCTAAATTTAGAGTTTGCCAATCATTTAATTCAATAATGTTTGAAAAACCAAGATTTGCTACATCATCTCTAAAATCTTTAGTTTGAAAATTAGCAATAATTACTTGGATATCTTTTGGGAATGATTTCAAAAATTTTCGATCAAAATGATCATGGTGTTCATGACTGATGTAAAGATAATCACAATCAGTAAGTTCATTTATTGAAATATTTTCATTGGGGGGAAATTGATGCCATCTGGCCAAAAATCCATCAGTGTTACTAAACCAAGGATCACAGACTATCTTACTACCATTAGATTCTACACATAATCCAGCCTGGCCCAGAAATTTTATTTTCATTAAAATCTATTTTTCATCCAGAGATTTAATTATTGTTTCAAATTTCAATAAAAATAACATGAAGATTGCTTTCGTGTATTCTAATAGATCAGAATATTCAGAATTGGAACCATTTTCAAGATTCTTTGCAAAAAAAACTCAAACGTTTGAATTGAATCTATCTAAACATATTCAAAAAATTGAAAATGACAAAAATCTTTTCAAAATATATGAAAAATGTTTTAAATTTTTTACTTCAAAAAAAATTGAGTATGTATGTATTTTAGGAGATAGAAGAGAGATTCCTTTTATTGCTCTTGCAGCATTCCATTTGAATATCAAAATTATTCACATAGCTGCTGGGGAATTTTTTGAATCAACATCTAGTTATGATCAGTATTTCAGACCAATAGTATCTTTATTATCATCATATCAAATTTGTTTTTCAAAAATTGCAAAAAAAGAAATTGAGAAATTATTTAATGGTATTAGTTATTTAACACCTAACGCATATGTATTTGGTAATCCAGTTTTTACAGAAATTGATGTAAAAAAGTTAAGAAGACCAATTAAAGAAAATTATGATTTAGTGATGTTACATCCAAATTCATTATCAAAAGAAAAAACTCTAAAAGATGTAAAAAATTTAGAAAAAAAACTAGAAAATAAAAAAACAATTTTTATCAAAGGAAATAAAGATTGTAATTACGATATAATTGAAAATTTATTTAAGAAAATAAAAGATAATAAAAAATATTCTTTTTATAATTCTTTACCAAAAAAGAAATATTTTTCGTATGTAAAATACTGTGATAACTTTTTTACTAATTCATCAAGTATTCATGAAATAATCAAATTGAATAAAAAATGTTTAGTAGTAATTGGTGAAAGAAACAAAAATAGATCAAAAGAAGAGTATAATCAAAAATCTCCCATACTATTATTCAATTTAATTAAAAAAAATCATAATAAAAAATTGAAAACAAGAAGGAAAAAGACGTAAAATGACATTTGTTGTAGCAGAAATTGGTATCAATTGGGATGGAAATTATGAACTGTTAGAAGAAATGATGCAGAAATCTAAAGATGTTAAAGTTGATTCAGTGAAACTCCAGGCATTTAATGAAAAAATTGTTGAAAAGCATCCTGAAAGTAAACGACTTTTGAAATCTTCAGTAACAGAAAAGAATATTGCACAGATTAATTCAATTTCAAAAAATGTAGGAATTGATTGGTTTTGTACTCCAATGTTTCCAGAAGCAGTAGAATTTTTAGAACCTTATGTTAATAGATATAAAATAAGAGAAATAGATGCACGAGATCTTATTGAAAATAAAACTACTCCTTTAATAGATAAAATATTTCAAACGAAAAAAGAAATCATAGCAAGTTCCCAAATATTTCCAATAAAATTTCAAAATATAAACAATTCAAAAATTAGATGGTTGTATTGTGTTCCAAAATATCCATGTGATTTTTCCGAGTTAGATTTTAAAAATATAAAAAAATTTGATGGTTTTTCAAATCATACACCTCACTTTCTAGCCCCTCTAACTGCTAGTATATTAGGTGCAGAAATTATTGAAATTCACATAACCTCTGATAAAAAAAGTAATTTCATAGACAATAATGTTAGTTTTGATTATGCAGAATTAACCGAATTAATGTCATTAATTAAAATTTCAGAAAAGATCAAAAGATAGCAAAAAATCATTTTTATTGACATGATTTTCCAGTTTAATTATGAAAATTACTCATCAGCAAAAGCAAACAAAGCGGTTTTTTGATGATTTTTCAAAAGGTTGGTCAAGAAATGCAAAAAGCAACTATAAAGATTTTGTAAATATTGTAAAAATTCGAAATTCGTATTGTGAATATCAAGCCAAAAAATATGTTAGAAAGAATGATAAAACATTGGATGTGGGTTGTGGAAGTGGAGATTTAGTCATAAATTTATTGCGAAAAAAAATTGATGGGTATGGTTTAGATTTTGCAAAAGGCATGATAAACAAAGCTAAAAATCATGCAAAAAAAATGAATTTGGATCCAAATAGGTTTACTCTAACATCATTTTTTGATTATAACTCAAAAGGTAGTTTTGATATGATTTCAGCAAATGGTGTTATTGAATACATTTCAATGAATGAATTAGATAATTTCATAAAAAAATCAAAAAAACTGTTAAGAAAAAATGGTATATTCGTTTTAGAATCAAGAAACAGATTATTTAATGCAATTTCATTTAACAATTATACTACTGATGAAATTAAAATTAAAGAGATAAACCATATTTTAGAAGAATGCATACTTTTCAATAAAGCGACAACAATGAAAAAATTAGTTAATTCAAATTTTAAATTAAAAATTAAAAAAAATCTAAAGAAACATGATTTAACAAATACAAAATATGCAAAAATCAATGTAGATGTAAGAAATCAATATACTCCATTTGAATTATTTTCACGACTAAAAAAGAATGGATTTAAGATATTAGATATTAGCCCTGTACATATTCATGCACTTACTACAGGTGCAAAAGAAAAACGAGGAGATATTCATACAAAACTTGCATATTTTCTTGAAAAACAAGACGATATTAAATTAAATTTGATTCCTCAGTGTTCGTCTTACATGATAACATGTCAAAAGAAATGAGTAGTTATTGTAAAACAGTAATGTATCATTATGTACGTCCTATACAAAATAGTCAATTTCCAAATATCAAAGGTTTAGAAGTAGAAGGATTTAAAAGACAAATAAAATACTTCAAAAAAAATTTTAAAATTATTGATGCCTATCAATTACTTGATGCAATTTATGAAAACAAAGACATACCACAAAAATCTATTTTATTAACTTTTGATGATGGATTAAAAGATCATTTTGAGAATGTTTTTCCCATTCTTAAAAAAAATGAAATTCAAGGTTTGTTTTTTACTCCATCAAAACCAATTTTAGAAAAAACAGTGCTAGATGTACACAAAATACATTTTATTTTAGAATCAAGTAATCAACCTAGTAAACTGGTAAATCAGATTTTCGAACATATTAGCAAAAATAAAGAAAAATATCATCTTAGAGAACCTAATGAGTATTTCTCAGATTTAGCAAATTCAAACAGATTTGATTCTGGAGAGATAATTTTTATTAAAAGAATGTTGCAGAGGGAAATTCCAAGAGAATTAAGGAATGAGCTTTGTACTATTCTTTTTAGAGAGAATGTGAACGAAACAGAAGAAGATTTTTCTGAAAAGCTATACTTATCGTTTGATGAGATTTGTGAAATGAAAGAGAATGGAATGTTTTTCGGGGCTCATGGTCATTCACATGAATGGTTTACTTTTATGACAAAGCAAGAATTAGAAAAAGATTTAGAAGAATGTTCAAATTTTTATTCAAAAATTAATAATGATCAAAAAACATGGATAATGTGTTATCCATATGGAGCTTATGATGAAAATGTCATAAGCATAATGAAAAAACATCATTACAAAGCAGGCTTAACGACAATTGTGGGAGATACTAAAGTTTCGAAAGATAATAGCTATTCTCTGCAAAGATTAGACACTAATGATTTTCCACAGTAAAATTTCATCTAGGATGATTTAAATTTCATAGAATATGTAATGAATTGATTTTGGAAAAGAACGCAACCTTTGATGGTGGTATGTCAAAAATCCTTAGTGAGGAAGACTATGAATTACAATTTATCAAAGAAAAAGGGGAGGGTTGGAAACAATACCGTGAAGATTGGGAAAAATTTTGTACCTATGAAAAAGAAGCAAAATTTCCTCCTCATTTAGAAATTGAATTGAATTATTCATGTAATTTGAGATGCCCTATGTGTACTTGGTCTGCCGAAACTATGGTTGAGAAAAAAGAAGACTGGTTCAAATTTGAAGAGTATGAAAAATTGATAGATGAAGCTGTTTCAAAGGGTACAAAGTCAATAAGATTGTGTTATGTGAATGAGCCGTTGATACGACCTGATCTAGATCAATTTGTAAAATATGCAGCAGATAATGGAATTTTAGATATTATTATCACCACAAATGGAACGTTATTAACAAAAGAAGTTTCTAAAAAATTAATTGAAGCAGGAATTACAAAAGTAAATGTCTCTTTGGACGCATTTACAGAAGAAACATACAAAAAAATAAGAGTTGGAGGAGATTTCAATATTACAAAACAAAATATTTTAGATTTTATCGAGGTACGAAATCAATTAGGTAAAAAAATTCCAAAGTTGAAAGTTAGCTTTGTAAGAACAAAAATTAATGATCATGAGAGAGAAGAATTCTTAGAATATTGGAAAAATAAAGTAGATGGTATTGGGGTTCAAAACATGCTTAATCCATTTACATTTGGGAGATTTAAAGATGATTCAAAGAAAGACTTGTTAGAAATTGAAAGTGGAAGAAAAGATGATAAAAATTTCAGATGTCCTGAACCTAATAAAAGAATGACATTAAGAGGGAATGGAGATACAATAGGATGTTGTAGTTTATCAGCGATGGATTTGGTAGTCGGTAATTGGAAGAAAAATAATTTGGAAGAGATTTGGAATGGAGAAAAAATGAAGGAATTAAGAGAAATTCATAAAAATGGAGAATATGAAAAAAATCCAATCTGTAAAGCATGTGTAGAGAATTTACTTTTCCTATCAGACTAGAAATATCAGTATTAAAGATTAAATAGAATAATTTGAAATTGCAGATATGATTCGTTCCAATTTTAAAATCTCAAAACCAAGTAAAATCATATCAGAAAAAAAGGAAGAAAAGAAAATAGAAAAAGAACTATCAAAATCAGAATTTGAAGATTTTATGGTAAAATCAGGTGCTTCTGGTTCATTTATGGTATTTAGATCCGATAAAAAAGATAATGAATTAGGAATAGACGAGTTATAAAATCAATCAATATTAATTAGAATTATTGAAGACAGAAATTGACAGGTAAATTGGAATATTCAATTGATAAATTAATAGAGAAAAACCACTACAAAAAAAATTATGAAGATTGGGTCAAATTCTTTGCCTTAAATCTTAACGACATATGGAATGAAGCTTCTGCAAGAGAACTGGATCCAATAAGTAATTCAAAACAAGAATTTGAAGATAGTTCTGCAATTGTTATAGGAGCAGGTCCATCAATAGCTAAAAAAAATCATTTAGAATTACTTGCATCTAGTGATTACAAAGGTAAAATTATTTGTACAGATAGATCGTTAGCACCTGCACTTAAGGCGGGAATTACTCCGGATAAATTTCCAAATTTTTACGTTGTAACTATAGATCCTGCTGAAAAATTAAAAAAATTCTATTCAGATGACATAATTAAAAAATATGGAAATAAAATTAATGGAATTTTTACAACTTTAACCCATCCAGATACAGTAGCCAATGCACGAAATGCTGGAATTAAAATTCATTGGTTACATTCACTTTTTGATTTTGATGAAGGAAAAAAATCATTTAATCAAATTTCGGCATTAATTGTTAGAGCTAAAGATCATACAAATGGGTTACCTGCAATTCAAACAGGAGGAAATGTAGGAACAGCATGTTGGTTTATTGGTTGGCAAATTTTAAAATGTACAACAATCGGTCTAATTGGAATCAACCACGGTTGGGATGAAAATGATAGTTGGAAAGATATTTTTCATCACTGTGATGCTCCAGAAAATTTAGACAAAAACGGTGAAGAATTTAAAAAATTATTTCCAAAAATTTACAATCCAGAGTTTGATTGTCACGCACAATTAGATCCTGTTTTTCTCTATTATAGTAGCGCATTAAAGGAATTCATCACTCGTTCTCCAGAATGGCTTACAACGATAAATGCAACTGAGGGAGGTTGTATTTTTGGAGAGAGAATAAAATGTACAACTTTCCACGAATTCTTAAAAAATTACAAAAAATAGAACATCAAATTGATATTAGCTTAAATATCAAAATTATTGGAGAATAAACATGAAAGTCCTTTTCGTTTCCCCAGAGATTCGAATTGATAGTGCACCATACCATTTTCCATTTTGGGTAGGAGTTTTGGGGGCAATTGTAGAAAAAAAAGGAGGCCAGGTTGCAGCACTTGATCTTAATGCATTAAGAACAGAATTCAAAGGAAATCAAATTCCTGATGACGTTATAGAAGAAGAGATTAGACGAGAAGATTGGGATTTAATTGGAATAGGTGGACTAACATCTACTTATGGAAGACTAAAAGAATTAGCGACAATTATTAGAAAAGCTAGTCCAGACTCAGTTCTTCTAGGAGGAGGAGGTTGGAGTACTTACAACCCTGATGAAATTTTAAAACTTGTTCCAGAAATTGATATGATTTGTATTGGAGAAGGAGAAGAAACATTTTCTGAAATTTATGATGAAATTAACAAAGGTACTAGAGATTTTGATAAAGTGAATGGGTTATGTATTAGAGAAGATGCTGAAAAATTCAGATTTACTGCACCCAGGGTATTGATTTCAGATTTGAATCAAGTGCCATATCCTGTATATCATTTGTTTGAAACAGAAATTTACTTCAAGTATTCATCATTACCACTTTCAGTAGAATCATTCAACTCAAAGAGGAGAGCATCTGTTGTCTGGGAACGTGGATGTCCTAGAGGATGTACTTTTTGTTCTCATAATGGAATGTCTAGAATTGATTTACAAAATATTTATGGAAAAGGAGATAGAAAAGAAGGCGAGAAAATTGTTAGGATTTCGGATAAAGAAAATAATACTTTTCAGTTACCAGCTAGATGGCCAGAACCTCAATATGCCATAGATAATATAAAATTGTTAAAGCAGGAATATGACGTAGATTTTATTTCAATTCTTGATGAAAACATGACTAGTAACAGAAGATGGACTGAGGAATTTTGTAGATTATATTCTGAAAGTGAACTTTTTGACACAGTCAAATGGGGTACATTAGGAGATGCACCTAGTGTTTCAGTTGCTCCTGATTTGGTAAAAACTATGAAAGATGCTGGATGTTGTTATATTTCATTTGGATTTGAATCTGCTTCCAACAAAGTTTTGAATGAAGATATTGGAAAAGGTCAATTACAGATTCATGAACAAGATACTATTAATGCAATGAAAGCAGCAGGACTAACACCACTTGCAACTTTTATGATAGGAAACCCACATGAGGATATTAATGACATTATGGAAACTGTAATGTTTTGGATTAAGAATAACATAGAAGTGGATCCGTTTATTTGTACTCCATATGTTGGCAGTCCCATATTTTTTGATAACAAAGATTACTTGTTAGAACAGTATGATGAAAGAATAAAACTTGCAAAAAAAGATCCTGATTTTGATAAAAAAACTCTAGAGTATTGGAAATTACAAGCATTAGATAAATTTATGAGAGAATGTGGAGATGCAACAGAATATACAACAACTGTAAGTCAGTACTTTACAATTTCAGAATTATATGCTATCAAAAATTTCATGTATAAAAAAGACATACGGAGGTTGTTACAAATGGCACATCAAAGATATGAACAAACTAAGCTTCCTCAATGGAGACATGAGGATAAATGGGCAAAATACTGCTACATATGCAAAGCAGAAGAGGAAGTTAATCCAAAATTAGTTGCCTAATTCTAAGAGTACAAGTTAATTACAGAAAATATCTGATGAAAATAGGTAAAAATTATGGAAGAATGGAAAATTCCGCTATACAAGATTTACACGGATGACGAGGATCTTAATTTAATTACAAAAATTGTGAAGAGAGGGACTCAATGGGCCATTGGACCAGAAATTGAAGAATTAGAAAATGAAATAAAAAATTATGTAGGAGTAGATTATTGTGCAACTCTAAATTCAGGAACTTCTGCTCTGCATGCAACATTTCTTGCTTATGGGTTAGGAAAAAATGATAAAATTATTGCGCCATCTTTTTCATTTATTTCTACGGTAAACGCAATTTTATTTGTAGATGCAATTCCTACATTTTCAGATATTGAAAAAGATACATTTGGATTAGAACCTGAAAAGATTTTAGAAAACATTGAAGAAAAAACTAAAGCTATTGTACCAATGGATTATGGAGGACAGTCATGTAAAATTTTTCAAATAAAAGAAATTTGTAAAGAAAATAATTTGAAATTAATTGAAGATGCTGCAGAAGCATTAGGAGCATCAATTAATGGTAAAAAGGTTGGTTCAATTGCAGATTCTTCAATTTTTAGTTTTTGTGGAAATAAAGTTCTTACAACAGGTGAAGGGGGTGCAGTAGTAACAAATGACAAAGAAATTTTTGAAAAAATAATTTATTTAAGATCACATGGAAGAGTTTCTCAAACAAATTATTTTAATGATCCATCATCTTCAGAATATGTCCAACTTGGATATAATTGGAGAATGTCATCAATAACAGCATCATTAGGAATTTCTCAATTACAAAAACTAGATAAAATTGTAAAAATGAGACAAGAAAATGCCATGTTCCTTAGTTTAAAATTAAATAAACATAAAGAAATTAAGACTCCAAAAATCGAACCAAATTCGGAACACATTTTTCAGATGTATTCGATCAGATTAAAAACTAAAGAGATGAGAGACAATCTACATGAATTTCTAAAAAATAAAAAAATTTTTTCGAAGGTATATTTTTCACCAATCCATTTAACTCAATTTTATAAGGACAAATTCAATATTAAGGAGGGGTTACTTCCTATAACGGAGAAAGTTTCAGAAACAATTCTCACATTGCCATTATATCCAAATATGACTAATGAAGAAAAATTATTTTTGACTGAATCAATTGACGAATTTTTTGAAAATTGATAAAGCAATAGATTTTTTTATTTAATAATCAAAGAGGAGAGTGAGCATTTTTGTCAAAATTCAATGTTTGTGTAATAGGATTAGGTAGAGTAGGCATGGGATATGGCTTCGATGAGAAGAGAAAACAACCAGCTAGCCATATTTCAGCAATCATGAAAAATGAGAAACTTGATCTTGTTGCAGTTTGTGAAATTGATAATAACTTGAAAGAAGTTTTTGCAAAAAAATATGAAAAAAATGTTGAAATGTTTAATGACCATTTAGAATTTTTAGAGAATGTAAATAATGAAAAAATTGATTGTGATATCATTACAATAGCTACTCCAGAAAACACACATGAACAAATAATTTTAGATATTTTGAAAAAACTTGAAAATTTAAAAAAACCAATCATTATTTTTTGTGAAAAACCACTTGCTACAACATTCAAAGATGGATTAAAAATAAAACAATCATTATCTAACAAAAATATCAAGATTATAATCAATCACAGTAGAAGATGGAGTACTGCTTGGCAAGAAGCATTTGAATTAAAAAATGAAATTGGTGGAGTTCAAAATGCTGCAATATACTTTTCAACTTCACCGGAAAATAAAGAAATTAATCAGATTAGAGATGGTATCCACATAGCAGATTTTCTTTCTTGGTTTAAAATAGAAAATGAAACAAAGATTTATCGTCTAAAATCAGATTATTTTATTTATGATTTTTACATTTGGGGGAAAACTGGTAAAATTGAGATTTTAGATTTTGGAGAAAAATTGAATTTTTATAAAATGAAGAAATCTAATCGTTTTGAAGGATTTAATGATTTAGAATTAATTTCTTCAAAAAGCTTTGATGAATCTATGATGGAGAATGCATATATGGAATTTGTTGGATTTTTTGAGGGAACTAAGTCATTAAATACTAATATCGAAGATGGAATCTCTGCATTAGAAGTTTTTGAGAAATATGTTTATGATGAAAATATTTCTAAATAGTGTGATTGAAATTGATTAAGAGATTTGACCAGAAAGAAATTGATGCTGTAAGTAATGTAATAAAAAGTGGAAAATATCTTTCAGGATTTACAACAAAATTTCGAGGAGGAGATGAGGTACAAAAATTTGAGGAAAAATTCTCTAAATACATAGGAACAAAATATGCAATTTCTGTAAATTCAGGCACTACTGCATTGTTTGTAGCATTAAAAACCGCACTTGAACTTCAAAAAAATCAAAAATCAAAAACAGACGTACATATTCCTGCTTATACTTTTACTGCTGATCCAGCTTCAATTTTACAAGTTGGTGGGAAGATTGTTTTTGAGGATATCGATAAAAAAACATATTGTATGTTACCTCCCAAAAAAAATTCCACAATTTCTATTCCAACTCATCTTTTAGGAAATACAAATCAAAAAATTGATTTTGGTAAAACTAAATTTTCTATCGAAGATTGTTGTCAAGCATTAGGAACTACAGTTGATGGAAAAAAAGTAGGTGTTTTTGGAGATATGAGTATATTCAGTTTTCAAGAAACCAAACATATCACTACATTAGGTGAAGGCGGTATTATTTGTAGTAGCAATGAGGAGATCATAGATATGGTAGCTGCAATAAGGAATCATGCAGAATATTATCTACAAAAAAATTTTGTCGGGTATAATTTTAGAATGACTGAAGCACAAGCAGCTTTTGGAATTGTTCAATTAAATAAAATCAATTCTATTTTACAAAGTTTTAGACGTAATGCAAAAAGAATTATGAAAAAACTTCCTCAAGGAATTATCCCTCCTTTTATTCCAGCTAATGTTGAACATTCATTTTTGATTATTGGATGTCAGTATGATGAAAAAATAATTGGAGTCGATAGACAAACTTTCTTACAAAAACTAACTCAAAATAGAAAAAAAATCTTAGAAAAAGATGAAAAATCAGACATTAAAGGAATCAATATGAAATCAGGTAAGTTGATTTCTGCAGGATATACATCTCCACTATACAAAGTACCTTTGTTTAAAAAATTTAAACCAAAACGAGGTTGTAAAAATGTGGAAGAAGTGATAAAAAAATCATTATGGATGGATATTCATAGGTTTAGAACAAACGAAGAAATTTCTGAAGAGATAGATATTCTAAATGAAACAATAAAAGAGATACAAAAATGAAGGCAATAGGCATTATAACTGCAAGATCAGGCTCAAAAGGTTTGCCTGGAAAAAATATCAAAAAACTTGGTGAACGTCCACTGTTAGGGTGGGTAGTTAAAGCAGCTTTTGAGTCAAAATTTTTAGAAAGTTCAATTATTTCAACAGATTCAGAAGAATATTTCAATATAGCCAGGTCTATAAATCCAAAAATTTTGTGGCATAAAAGAACGCCTGAATTAGCAGAGGATGTACCTACAGAGCTTGTGTTGTTGGATTTTTTAGAAAAAATGGAATC
Source organism: Candidatus Nitrosopumilus sp. (assembly GCA_965215075.1). Lineage (GTDB taxonomy): Archaea > Thermoproteota > Nitrososphaeria > Nitrososphaerales > Nitrosopumilaceae > Nitrosopumilus. The sequence continues at coordinate 455,643 of OZ244033.1, read as the reverse complement.
AGAAGTTAAAGATATAGAATTGTTAACAATTATTCAACCAACAACTCCATTTGTAACAAGTAAAGATATCGATAAATGCGTACAAATGATAAATGAAAATTCGCAATACAACAGTTGTATATCAGTTAAAGCTGTTTCTGAATATCCAGAATGGATGATTTCTAGTGAGGATGAAAAAAAAGGAATTAGTGAAAACTTATCAGGAGATGTAGGTATCCGTCAAAATTTACAAAAAAGATGGATACCAAATGGGGGAATTTATGTTGTAAAAAAAGAATTTTTACAAAAGCATAAAAAAATTGTAGATAACAATTCAACATTAATACACATTATGACAAAAATTTCAAGTTTAGATATTGATGATGAAGAGGATTTTTCTATTTGTGACTCATTAGTCAAAGCTGGAATTATAGAACCTGAAAAATGATCTTAATTTTTCGAAGAATTAATATACTGAGAGAAATTCTGCAGTGATGATGAGTTTTGATGAAGTAAAATTTAAAAAATTTTAAATTTATTTTGGTTACGTCCTGAACAAGCTATAGATACTTTTATGAAAAGTGAAGCATTCAAAGATTTGAAATTTGAATCTCCCTCATTAGATCTTAGTTGTGGAGATGGAATGTTTATGTTCTTACACTTAGGAGGCGAATTTAATAAAGATTTTGATTATTATGAATCTACATAATCAAAACAATTTAGTCATGAAAAGGTAATAGACATTTTTGATCATTTTGATGAAACATATGGAGTTAGAGTAACGAAGCAGCCTGAAACTAAAATCGATTTTGCTACAGATCTTAAAGAAGGGTTGGTAAAGAAAGCAGAAAAAACTGGAATATAGGGTAAAGTAATACAACATGATAACAATAATTTACCATTACCATTTGAAGACAATCATTTTAAAACAATTTACAGTAATTCAATTTATTTTGTGGAAGATATGGATGCAATGTTACAAGAGTTAAAACGAATTATCAAGCCAGATGAAACAATTGTATTAGCAGTATTAACACCATATTTACATGAGACATTTGATCAACTAAAAAATTTCATGACACCTGAAGCAATGAAGATTTTGGAGAGAGAAGAAAGAATTCTAATGCCAGGAATGCGAACATATGAAGAGTGGGTAAAAACTTTCAAAAATAATGGGTTTGAAATCGTAGAAGAAAATCCAATATATCATAACAAATTGATAGTCGATGTCTATAATGTTGGATTTAGGCCAATTGGTCATCTATTGATTAGAATGTCTAGAGCGTTGAATTCAGAAGAAAGACTAGAGGTAAAACGAGAATGGACAAAGATTTTCTATGAACTATTAAAGCCAATTTTATCATTACCAAACGCAATGACTTTACAAAGAGCACCATATTTGCATTTTAAAATAAAAAGAGCATCATAATTATTTTACCAAATCAAAAATTTCATTTGCTATTCTTTTTGAAGCTTTGCCATCTCCTTTAAACAAAAATTTTTTAACATAAGAATCACGTTTTTGATCAAGGGTTTCTGAATTTTCAATTACATTTTTAATTAATCCAGATAATGATTCTAAATTCTTACATTCAATTACTAAATCTGAACCAATTAATCCATAAAGATCTTTGATGTCATCATACAAATTACAAACAATTACAGGAATCTTATAGGGAACAGTGTAAATTAAGCCTGTAGTAAGTGCAGAATATACTAAAAGAAGGTCAGTTTCACTAAAAAAATCTTCCAGAGAACCTTTTTGATAGATTTCTACTGTAGGATCTATTTTGTGAATAATTTTCTTATAACCATCTAGAATTGCAGATGTAGGATGTATCTTTACTTTTAATGAAAATGCAGAATTTTGTTTGATGGTATTTACTATATTTATTATAGCATTATCTCTCTGATTTTTTGACCAAATTCCAGCTTCATAAAGAGTATCTGGTGCAAAAAGAATATTGATTGGTTTTTTATTTTTGTCAACTTCTTTTGTAATATTTTTTTTGAAAGCATGATCATACATTGGATGTCCAGTAACAATAATACTATTTTCCTTGAATCCCATGTTAACAAGAGTTTCTTTTTGCATTTCATTTAGAACAAAATGTTTATCCAATGGCAATTCAGGCACATACAAGTTCTTAGAAAATGAACGAAATAAGATTTGAAAAGATTTTGGTAGAATAAAAAATTTTGAATATTTAATTGCAGAAAAAGTTTTTACCATAAACCAAAATTTATAAAAAATAAATTGCATTCTACCAAAAACTAAATTTTTGCTATCATAAGTATCAGTAGGTACATTTGTATCAAATGTTTTTCTTAAATTTCTTCTAGTGTTTGATTTTAGTTCCAATTTACCATCTAATGAAAAAAGAACCAATCCAGCTGTTTTAATCCCTAAATGTTTTGCAGCATTTGAAAAAGCTATATTCATGAATTCTAAGTGTGGTACGGTGTATACTAAATCAGGTTTTATTTTTTGAAGTACATCTAGTGCGTTTTTAAAATCATGAATGTCTAATGCTTCATTAAATTCATCACTCTTGGGAAGAGAAGATAATTTTCTTGATTGCACAATTAATCGATATATTTTCACATCATCTTTTTTTGAAAGTTCTTGGACCAGATTAGCAAATAATTGAGTTATGCCTGATTTAAGATCATGACCACTTGGATAAGGAATTAGTATTTTCAAAGCCATAACACGTATTTCCAAAGATAATTTGTTATTAAAATGAATTTAGATGAAATTATTAGAGAAAATTGAGGGAAAAATGTCTATGATTTTTTTAAAAAATTTAAAGAGGGGCTTATAGGAGAGATATAAACTGATGTAAACATGTTTGAAGGGAAAAAAATTCTAATCACAGGTGGAACTGGTTCGTTAGGACAAGCACTAGCAAGAAGATTATTAGAAACAAATGTTGAAGCAGTTAGAATTCTAAGTAGAAATGAAAACAAACAAGTGAAAATGGAGGAAGAATTTGCAGATGATAGACTTCGTTTCTTTATTGGTGATGTAAGAGACTTGCCTAGATTAATTAGAGCATTTGAAGATGTAGATATTGTTTTTCATGCAGCAGCTTTAAAACATGTTCCAGTTATCGAATACAACCCTTTTGAAGCAATAAAGACAAACATTATGGGCTCACAAAATGTTATTGATGCAGCATTAGCTCAAGATATAGAAATAGCTATTTGTGTTGGTACTGACAAATCTGTATCACCTGTAAACACATATGGAGCAACAAAACTTTTGATGGAAAAATTATTTGTTACAGCAATGAATTATTTTAATCCTGAAAAACATAGATCAAAATTTGTTGCACTAAGATATGGAAATGTACTTGGAAGTAGTGGTTCTGTAGTTCCAAAGTTTATTGAACAGATTCTTACAAAGAAAAAAATTACAATTACAGATCCACAAATGACTCGTTACAGTCTTACAATGGATGAAGCACTAGATTTTATTATTGATTCAACTCAAGTCACTAAAGGTTCTGAAGTGTTTATACCTAGATTGCTTAAAGCATATTCAATAATGGATCTAAAAAAAGCATTAGAAGAATTAATTGAACCTGCACAAGAAGAAATAATTTCCATTAGACCTGGAGAAAAAATGCATGAAGCCTTGTTAAATCCTGATGAAATGAAATACACGTGGGAATTAGATGACAAATATGTAGTATTTGACGGCATGAAAGATGAGGAAAAAATCAAGGACAGGTATCCAGGAATAAAGAAAGTTGATCCAAATAATGTTGTAACATCAGATAAAGTAGAAAAAATGTCAGTTGAAGATATTAAAAAAACTATGAGTGAATCAGGAATTTTAAAAAAATATAATATTAATAAAAAATAAATTTTTGATAAAATGAAATCGTTTGATGAATTAAATCATGTTTTTATTATTGCCGAAGCAGGTTCAAACTGGAAATGCGGAACATATGAAGAAGATCTAGAACAAGCAAAAAAACTAATCAAAGTTGCAAGAGATGCAGGAGCTGATGCAGTAAAATTTCAAACATACAAACCTGAAACAATTTATGTAGAAAATGCAGGTAGTAGTAATTATCTTGCTGAAAATGGAATTACTGAAAATATCAATAAGATTTTTGAAAATTTATCAATGCCATACAAAATGATTCCAGAATTAAAAAAATTCTGCGATAAACAAAACATTGTGTTTATGTCAACTCCATTTTCAATCCAAGATGCAAAAGAAGTAGATCCGTTTGTAGAAATTCACAAAGTTGCATCATTTGAAATTAATCATGTAAGATTGTTAGAATACTTAGCAAGAACAAAAAAACCAATGATAATTTCTACAGGTGCTAGTACATATGATGAAATAGACTTTGCTGTTGATTTAGTAAGAAAAAACGGAAATGAAAAAATTTCATTATTGCAATGCACTTCAAAATATCCTTGTCCTATTGAAGCATTGAACTTAAAAACAATTCCAGAAATGGAAAAAAGATACAACTTGCCTATTGGTCTTTCAGATCATTCGGTTGAATCATCGATCGGACCAATGTTAGCAGTATCATTAGGTGCAAAAATTATTGAGAAGCATTTTACATTAGATAAAAAATTACCTGGACCAGATCACCCTTTTGCGTTAAATCCAGAAGAGCTAAAACAGATGATTAAAGATGTCAGAGAAACAGAAAAGTCAGAGAATAGCGAAAAAATAAGCGACAATCAGGCAGAAAAAGCATCAGGCAGTGGAAAAAAGGAAATTTTGGAAGAAGAATTAGAGATAAGACAATTTGCAACACGTTCAATTCAAGCAATTAAAGATATCAAAAAAGGTGAAATTTTAGAAGAAAGTAAAAATTTTGAAGTTCTAAGACCTGGAAATAGAAAAAGAGGAATGGAAGCAAGATTTCTTACATCAGTAATTGGAAAGAATTCAAAAGAAGATGTAAAAAAAGGTAACGGAATTTGTTTTGTAGAATAAATTAATTTTCTAACAATGGAAGAGATGTCTCAAAAAGTTTCTTTGCAATTATTTCATTACCAAGATCACTAGTATGTCCTTTTGAAGTAAAGATAGGTTCTGTTACATCATTAAAGATCTTTGTCAAATCAATTGTTTCATTACAATCTTTCAATTCTTTTAGTTGTTCAACAATTCTGAAATAAGCATCCAAAGTATAATCATTTTCTACATAATATGATTCAAATGGATGAAGTGTTTTATTTCCTGAATTTGTTAAAGGTTGAATTGCAATAATTGTTTTAAAATTATTTTCTTTTCCAAGAGCACATACTTGTTGTGTGTTATCTTTCCAATAAAGTGCTACATGTTGATTTTTTGATTTGTCTTTTGGAATTGTTTCAACAACAGTTACAGGTTTTGAATCAATATCATCTAAAATTCTAGTTAATACAAAAAGTGTTCTGTATTCTGGATAATTTTTAAATTTTAAGGGATCAGTTAATTCATTTGATGAAGATTCCAAAATTTTTTGTTCCAATCGTTGTTGTGCAGCATCTATCCATCCACTATAGACAATTATCAGATCAGGTTGGAGATTAATTATTTTATTTTTTATTAAATAAAGATCTCGAAATGAATCAGAATAAAGAATTGCTGCATTGATTACTTCTACATTAAGATTTGATTCTGAATTAAAATTTTCTTGTAAAAACCCAGTGATAGTAGTATTATCAGAGGTTGCACTAGTTCCAAAGGCATTATTTCCCACGACAATTACTCTTAGAACTTCAGGATCCTTCTGAATTGAGAATTCTGAGCCTCGAAATCCATAAGAATTGATATTCAAAGTGGAAAAATGTTGGTTTTCTTTTTGTTGTAGTATTCCATCTTCAACCAATTCTATAAAGCTTACATCTGAACAAATTTGTCTTGAAAGAAATGGATCTGAATTTTTGAAAACATCACTTTTTGGAAGTAAACAATTCAGAGCTGTCACAAATTCATAGAGATGTGCAAATCCTTCTATTGCAATTATTGTAATAAAGATTGCAAGAATAATTATTCCAAGTTTCTTTTTTTACTTTGCAATTTACTCAATGTGAAACTTTGTAGAATATTAAAGATTATTTAAAAATTAAAACAAAAAGAATGAACTTCTCATTCGTTCCAACTACTCGAAGGTAGAAGTAGAAGATTGAGACGAAAGTCCAGTTGAATATGGTACAGATGGGAATTTATCTCCAATCTGTTGCTCAGCTACTGCGGATGCTTCTTGTAGAATCTTTTCTGTTTCTTCATTTGAAACATCAGACTCCATACTAAATGAGTCTCCAGCAAGTGAATCCATCATGAGTCCATTTAATGTCTGAGTCATGGCATTCAATTCTGAGTCTGCTTCTGGCATGAATCTTCCTAGTGATGACTTCAATCCCTTCATTGTAGACATCGCTGGTCCGATTGCTACCATTGCATCGCCAAGATCATGAATGGTTGTCAGTCTTAATTGGACTTGTTCTAATGACATTCTTGCATTACCGAGCATCTTTGTAACTTTACGAATTTCAGCTAATTCATTAGACAAAACTCTACTTGTGCTAGTATCGTGTTGTTGCATTGCAGTCACGACTCTTTGAAAGAGTTGCGCATCTCTTTCGTGCAGTTTTGTGAGCATAGAGTCCATCTTTGATATTTGGACTTGTAGTTTGTTTACTGCAGTTTGGATTCGTGGTTTTAATGCACCTTGAGGCTTTACTGCTTCTCGGAGTTTGCCAGTTACGCTTTGGGTCTCTTGTCGAGCCCAAGTCTTGTCGAAGTTTGGCATGGTTGCTAGTTTAGAAATTTAGTCTTAATGGAAGGTGTGTATTTAGATCAACTTTGAACTAAATTTAGCTAACAAAGTTTAGGCATGATTTACGCCTATAATTTGTGCCTAAAAGAGGGTGAAATGTAGGTATGGAGATTTGGAACTTTTGTGCCTAATTCACGCCTAGAATTTGTGCCAAGAATAGAAATTTGGGCTCAGGCGTGAATTAAGACCATATTATTATGCCTGATTCACGCCTAGAATTTGTGGCTAAAATTGCTGTTTTTGATTCTGGATTAGGCTCACTTTCTATTATCAAGGCTATTCAGCGTATTTACAAGGCTGAAATCATCTATTTTGCTGACCAGAAAAACTACCCATATGGAACAAAGTCTCAGGCTCAGCTAGGCTCAATAATAAAAAAATCCATAAAAATGCTAAAAATTCAATTTTCACCAGATGTTATAGTGATGGCATCAAACACGCCAAGTTTGATGTTAAATATTTCATCAAAAAAAATTATTGATGTAAAACCACCATTAACTGAAGCTCAAAAAAAATCTAAAACAAAAAAAATTGGAATACTTGCAACAAATTCTGCAATAAAGAGTAAAGGATTAAAAAAATACATTAAGGGAAAAAAATTATTACAAACAAAAAAAATTTTTAAAATAAATGGTACACAACTTGTAGATCTTGTAGAAACAGGAAAATTTTTTTCAAACAAACAATATTGTAGAAAAATTATTAAAAAAAATTTACAAAATGTTATTACAAAAAATTCAATTGATACAATAACATTATCAAGTACACATCTTCCATTTTTAAAATTTTTATTACAAAAAGAATTTCCAAATATTTTATTTTTAGATCCAAGTGAAATTGTTGCAAAAAAAGTTTTTAATAAAATTAAAAACAAACAATCAAAAAAAAATTCATTGAAAATTTTTACAACAGGTGATCCAAAAAAACTTAAAAAAAATCTTGTTAAATTAAAAATTAAAAATAAAATAAATTATTTAGCTACTTAATTTTTGATTTTCTGTAACCATGACTAAATTTTTTATCATAAAGTTTTGAATATTCATATGAAGTTGAATCAATTACATTACTGATAATTACAATAGCAGTTCGTGTAATCTTTTCATCTTTAATTTTTTTTGCAATGTTTTCTAATGTTCCTTTAACAATTTTTTGATCTTCCCAACTTGCTCTATACACTACAGCTACTGGTGTGTTTTTTTTGTAACCACCTGCCATAGCTTCTTTTACTAATTTAGAAACAAGATGTACACTAAGATAAAAAATTAAAGTTGCTTTATGTTTTGCAAGCTCAGAAATTTTTTCACGTTTTGGAACTTTAGTTCTTGATTCAGCTCTTGTTACAATAATTGTTTGTGTAATTCCTGGAAGTGTTAATTGTGTTCCAAGTGCTGCAGCTGAGGCTAAAAATGCAGTAATTCCAGGTATAACAACGGATTCAATTCTTTTTTTTTCTAAATTATCAATCTGTTCTTTAATTGCACCATAGATTGATGGATCACCATCATGTAATCTAACAACTAGTTTGTCTTTCTTTGCATTTTTGTAAAGTAGATCAAAAATTTCTTCTCTAACAAGCTTTGCGGCATCATATAATTTTCCTTTCCTACAAAATTTTAAAATTGCATCTGGAATTAAAGAGCCAGAATAAACAATCACATCAGCTTTCTGAATTAGTTTTTTAGCTTTAACAGTAATTAGATCAGGATCACCTGGTCCGCATCCAACAAAAAAAACTTTAGACACGTTTTACCACCAAGATTGAAAAATATTTTGTAGTTAATGTGTCATCATTAACTTCACCTAAAGTTAATTTTCTGATGATTTCATTTTCTGTTCCAAGGTCTTGCCCGATTGCAAATATTGAATCATCAGGAAATCCAGATTCTTTTAACACATTAATTACTTGATCAAAGTATCGCCCATCTTTTAGAAAGACCATTGTTTCAGAATTCTTTGCAATTTCTTTTACGCTGGATAAATCATAGCATGATGGAATAATTGCTACTTTTTCAGCACCTTCAGCTATACTTACTCCAACTTTTGAAGCAAATGTGAACATTGAAACGATGCCAGGTATAACGCTGATATTCATATCAGGATAATTTTCTTCAAGGTCTTTGTGCATGTATATCCAAGTACTGTATAGATAGGGGTCACCGACGGTAAGATAGACTACATTTTTTCCAGATAAAACAGTTTCAGCCATTATCTTTGCATTTTTTTTCCATGTTTGTTCAAGAACATCTTTGTCTTTAGTCATAGGAAAAATTAATTTTATAATTCCTTGATTTTTAGATTTATCAATTATTGAAGATACCACAGATAATGCAATACTTGGTCGATCTTCTTTTGATGCAGGACACATGATAATATCGGCATTTTGAATAGCATTTACTGCCTTTACTGTGAGTAAATCTGGATCTCCAGGACCTACACCAATTGCAATTAAGCCACCCATTACAAGTTTTGATTATTAGCCCAATTAAAAAGCTAGACAGGATTTTATTTCTAGATCGTTGTACTTGGATTTCTTTAGAGATGACTAGTTATGACTGTTATAAATCAAAATTTAAAACAGAATTAAGATTTTGTTGCAGAAATTATAGTTACAGGATTTCTTGCAAGCATCATGGTTCCTGTGCTAGTCTTTCTACTTTTTGAAATTGTAACTTGAGTAATGTCAACAGAATCAAATTCTAACTTTTTAAGAACTTGCAACACAGAATAAAGTGTTTCAATCAATATTATTCCAATAACAATTCTTCCACCAGTTTTTAATTTATCTTGACATAATTCAACAATTTCAGCAGTATCACCACCAGTACCTCCAACAAATATTGCATCAGCTTGTTCAAGCTCAGAGATTTTTTCTTTAGCATTTCCTAACACTAATGAAACATTTGAAAGATTAAATTTTTCAAGATTTTTTTTAGTTAACTTGATTGCATTTTCATCATAATCAATTGCAAAAACTTTACCAGATGATTCAACTTGGATTGCAGCTTCTACAGAAATTGAACCGCTACCACATCCAACATCATAAACTAATTGTCCTGGATTTAATCTAGCTTTACTAATTTGAACTACTCTTACTTCTTCTTTTGTTATTGGAACTTTTTCTGTACGTTCAAAAAGTTCATCAGGGATTCCAGGAGTTTTAAAATTCCACATACGTTATCAACCGTAAATAATAATTTGTAACTTATAGATTGATTCCACTAGAAACACTTCCAGAATTAACTAATGTGTAAGTTACAATCCAAGTAAACAAATACAAAAAGATGTAGCTACCAATAGCTTGTGTAACAATTTTTTTTCTATCAGAAGATGGTAATTGCATTTTCATTCCTTTTGCAACTATAATTGTAGCAAAAAATATGACAATCATAAAGCCAATTGAGGCCCACCTTCGCTCTTCACCTTCAATTCCTTCAAAGATGAATGTAGCTGCAGTTCCTGCAATTACAGCTAAGCAAACTCTTAACCAAAATAATTTGTTTAGTTTTCTATCTTTCTCACTTCTTTCATCTTCGCTAATTGGAGGATCAGATGATGGTGAAGTAGGGGTTGTTGTTTCAGAACTTTCTGTTTCTGGAACATTGTTTTCTTCTTTTGGAGATTCTTCTTTAGGTGATTCTTTTTTAGAATCATCTGGATCAGGAGTAGGTTTTGATTTTTTCTTTTTGAATCTCGCCAATTAATTTTCTAGCGTGTCTCAAGCAAACCTTGTTTAAAATCTTTGGCAATTTGTAAGCGCAAATAATAGTAAGAGTATAATTTCAGACAGCCAAAACAAGTTTATGACACTAGCTGGAATTGAGCTCCGATATCTTGTAGATCAGATTTCTGATAAAGTTCAAGATTACTATGTCAGCAACATTTATGGAATAACAAAAGATAGTCTTCTTTTTAAACTGCACCATACAGAAAAAGCTGATTTGTTTATGATGATTTCAACTTCTGGTGTTTGGTTAACTTCAGTAAAAATTGATCAAATAGAACCAAACAAATTGTTAAAACGATTACGAAATGATCTATTACGTTTAAAATTAAAAGAAATAAAACAAATTGGTTCAGAAAGAATAGCTTATTTTATTTTTGAAGGATTTGGCAAACAATTTGTTCTTGTTGGAGAATTTTTTGGTGATGGGAATATTTTACTTTGTAATGAACAAATGAAAATTCTTGCGTTACAACATTCTATTGATGTAAGACATAGAAAGTTAAGTGTAGGATTAGAATACATTGCACCACCACAAAATAGTTTAGACATATTCAATATTACTGAAGTTGATTTTGAGGGACTTCATACAAGTGATTTAGCTGCAGCAAAATGGATCGGAAGAACATTAGGATTACCAAAAAAATACGCAGAAGGCATCTTTAAAATTGCAAATATAGACTCAAAAACCATAGGAAATCAACTAGATTCGGAACAAATTAAAAAAATATTTCATACAACAAAACAACTAGTTACTGATGTAATTACAGGAAATCATCAACCAGTTATAATTAGAAATGACAAAACAGAAGTTTTACCAATACAATTAGATGAATTAGATGAAACACATACTAAAGTAAGTAATTTTATTGACGCATTGGACACAGTATTTTCAGAAACACTAGTACAACATGGAAAATCAATCCAATCTAGTAGTTCTGATAAAAAAATTAAGGAATTACAAACTCAGATCGCTGAACAAGAAAAAGCAATAGAGACAGTCAAAGAAAAATCAGAATCAATCACCAAAGTTGCTAATTCACTCTATGAAATGGTGTTACAAGGAATAACTTCAATCCAGGATGAAAGAGCAATAGTAATTCTTTCCGATCATAATGCCAAGCTAAGCACTGAAAAAGGAATATCTCTCATAACAATTGCAGAACAAAAAATTGAGATAAAATTTGAATCATCACTACAATCTATCGCATCAGTTTTGTTTAATGAAGCAAAACATCAATCAGGGGCCATAAGTTCTATTGAAGAAATAAAAAATAAGACAACAAAGAAACTAGAAAAGCTTCAAAACAAAACAGAGTCAGAAAAAAATTCTGTTATAGTTGCAGAGATTAGAAAAAAAAGTTGGTATGAACGTTACAGATGGTTCTTTACTTCTGATGGATCTTTAGCAATTGGTGGAAGAGATGCAGCTTCTAATTCTGCAGTTGTACGAAAACATCTTGGTAAAGATGATAAAATTTTTCATGGAGATATTTTTGGTTCACCATTTTTTATTTTGAAAAATGCAAAAGATGCATCAACAATAAGTATGAATGAAGTTGCACATGCAACTGTTTGTTTTAGTAGAGCTTGGAGAGAAGGAATGTATGGATTAAGTTCTTACTGGGTTAATCCAGAACAAGTAAAAAAATCAGCACCTAGTGGGCAATTTTTACCTAAGGGATCATTCACAATTGAAGGACAAAGAAATTTTATCAAAGCTGAAACACTTCGATTAGTTGTAGGAATTATTCCGCAAGATAACAATTATGTTTTAACATGTGGACCGACTGAACCAATTAAAAAAAATTCTATTTGTTATGCAGTTATTGAACCACATGGATTAGAAATGGCAGATGCAGCAAAGAAAATAAGAATAGAGTTTGTAAAGTTAGAAGAAGAAATTACAAAAAATATTAGCATAGATGATTTTGTACGTGTACTTCCTGCAGGTAAGAGTCAGATTAAAGAAGTGAATCACGGTGATGCTCATTACGAACATGAGTAAATAATAATAAAAAATAATTTGTACGCATGAAAAAAATATTGTAGTCATGAAAAAATAATTTATCAACATAAAGTTTCTTACATATACAACATCATAACAAAATGATTTAGAGATAATTAACTAAAAAGAATGTGGGTATTTTAAAAAAAAATTAGCATTATAGTAATTTTTTATCAGTTGCATAACAAGAAATATTTTTGAATAATTGTAGAAAACTCAAAAATTTTTTAGAATATAAAACAAATTGTCTTTTCAAAAAAAACTTGAAAAGATGTTTCAAAATAATATTTTTTTTAAAAATTTATGTCACAACAGAAATCTTTGAAATTTTTTGACAAGAAATCTCGAAAAATTAATGATCCAAAGTGGATCAGCGTATATACCGAATTTCCACCATAGAATCGCTCTTAGAGCTACATTTCCAGCCTGTTTATTGTTTTTCGTGAAGCAATTTTTTTTGGTGTAGAAGAAGATGAGGTGGATACTTTAGACTATCCTATAGATAGTCAAAATAGTTTAATCAGTCCCCTAGACGAAAGTCTACACCAAATTCTTGCAAATCTAATTCTACACCAAGAACCATTTGTAACTTTTTGTGTTGGGGGCAGTTTTAATTGAAATCTGTTTTATCCCTGATCACAATTTTATTTTTGATTACATCAAGCGTTCCATTTGGATTTGCTGATCCTCAACAAACAGATAGTCTAGCATCTACAAGTTTGTCAGATGAATTTTCTACACTAAAAGAAACTAGAACAATTTCAATTTCTTTACATGAAAGTATTGGAATTGCATCTAATCATCCACCAAAAAAACATTCAATAGATGATGCTAGTTCTATCTATACATCTGATCATTCAGAAAAATTAATTTCATTTTCTGAAAGTTTAGACATTACAACATCAATAATTGAACAACAAATCCACATCAATTCATTAATCACACAACCACAAACAATTCTTGATAGAGTTTCACAGATAGATAAGCTAAAAGATAGAAAAAAGAATTCAAAAATTGATTTATTATTAATTGATCAATTTGTTGATGAGCCAAAAACGGTATCAACAGAGCTTTCATTTGATAATATTCCAATTTTAATTCAGCCACTATTAATTTTAGAAAATAATGTTCATGTGGGATTATTTGATGAATTTTTGTCATATCCAGATAAATTATTCACTGAAACTGTTTCTGAATTATATTCATCAGATAATTTTGTAAATATTTCATTTTCTGAAACTGATCATCAGTATCTTTTAATTATTTTTACACCATTTGTGTTCTTTTTGTTGCTTCGTTCTGAAGGTTTTGAATTTGATGCTTCAAAACTTCATCAACCTTTAGCATTTGTTTTTACAATTATTATTTTGTCAGGAGGTATTATCACTCCTATCTCTATTGGTGAATCATATTGGTCAATGGCTTATGCTGATGATTCATCATTTGATACTCAGATAACATCTTCAGAAGATCCAACCTCATCTTCTTCTACACCAGTTGAAGACACAGAAACTGTTGAGGATTCAACTTCTACTAACACATCTGCAGTTGACTCAGTCACAAACAGTACAACAATCAGTACTGGAAATGGTACAACAACTGAAATTATTCCATCAAATGGTACAGATACAGTTGTTCTCGACACAAACTCTACAGGCACAGAAATACCAATAATCTTGCCTAATGCCACAGAATCCTGGCAATTTGATACTCAAGTGAATGGTTCCCGCTTTATAGGCGACGTTTACATTGAGGAGAGGCCAATTCGAGCCTAATTTTGGATGGTGATGGATACGTCTCAAATGATGGAAATTCAACTAGTGATCTATCCAGTATCTCAGTCACGGCATGGGTAAATCCTGACTATTCAGGTGGATCGGCTGAATTCACTGTAATTTCAAAGGAAAAATCATTTGCTCTCACAATCAATAACAATATCGAGCCTCAGCATATTGCCAAATTTGCGGTATTTGATGGAATCAAATGGCATTCAGTAGAGACAGCCACGGAGATCGGCAATGATTGGTCACACATAGCTGCAACATTTAACGGAACATTGCTATCAATTTACACAAACGGTACTCTATCAAATGTTAACGAGTCCATTGAAACAATTTCAGTAACATTAGATGGACAACTTGAACCAAAGACAATAGAAACTGTTTCATCAACATCAGATGTAGTTGTTGGTGCATCACTTGAAAACCAAAGAAGTGTTGATGATGTAACTAAACAATTTTATGGAGAAATAAAAGAAGTAAACATATTTGATCTATATCTTTCTGCACAACAAGTTGCAGAAATTTATTTGCAAACATTACCAATGATAGAATCACTTTATAATAATACAACAATAGAAATAATTGAAGAAGAAAAAGAAATTGAAATCATTGATGTACTTGCATCAACGACAATTACAAATGCAACAAATGTTAACGGAACAAATACAACATTAACTAATGCAACTGATACAATACTTACATTCAATGATACACAAGATTACATTCCAATTGTAGAAGAATCATTAAACAACGAACTAAACAAACTTACAATATCTACATGGATTAATCCAGATCATACAATTGATTCTACAGAATACACAATAGTTTCTAAAGAAAATTCATTTGTACTTGGAATTAATAATGTACATTCACCAGAAAGAGTTCCAACATTTGCAGTGTTTGATGGAATTACTTGGACAAAGATAACTGGTCAAACACAAATTAATGATTGGTCTCATCTTGTTGCAGTAATTAACGGAACAGAAATTTCATTATATCTAAATGATAATCTAGAAGCACAGACAACACTTCCTGAATCATTTACAATCTTAGAAGGAGAAGTTTCTCCAGTTTCAGCTGAAATTGCAGAAAAGGATTCTAATTTGATCATTGGTGCATATTTCAACACTCTTAGAAGCAAGATTACTCTTTCAAACCACTTCTCAGGAATAATTGATGATGTTTTAGTATACAAAGAGGCATTATCAGATGCAGAAATTAACCAAATATACTTAGAATTAGTAAATCCTTCAGTAGAAGCTTCAATTCCATTTGAATCACAATTACTTTCATTTATCGACCATGTTACAATTACACTAAATGATGTAGTTGTCTCAGATACAATTATTGTAGCACCAATCAATTCTACATCTAGCACTCCAACTTCATTCCAATCGCTTTCAATTGCAGATTATGTATCTTACAAACTAAATGGCTCTACATTGAATTCATCAGTAGATGTAATGATACTATCTGATGTTGTTATTGCAACAGTTATTCCTGCAGGAATGAACATTGATAACCACTCTGAATCACTTTCACTAAATGACTCTATAATCTTAGAAATTAACGGAAAATCACTAGCACAACTCAACAATACATCACAAACTGAAGCAATCTCAATTGAAGATAATGTAATTACTGCACTAAATGGATTGTATGGCATTAACTTCTTTGAAGTATTATCACTAAATGCAACAATTACTACAAGCAACTACACTACACCTACAAGTAACATACTATCTGATATTGAATTAGGTCACAGTACAGTAGAAGTAGGAAAATCAGTTATTTGGACACAAAATGTAACATTCTCTAATGCAACCGACTCAGTAGCAATTGAAATTCCTGCAGACGCAGAAATACTTTCAATTCAATCAATTAATGCAACAACTGAAACTGTAATCTTTGATTCAAAAGACTATGAGACACAAAATGCAACAGAATCATCTGCAGGATTGTATGATGATGCAGATATTTCTGAGAAAGATCTAAAGAAATACTTTAGATTACTTGATTCTGTTGGAACAATTGAAGCAAAAATAAATGAAACAAATGCAAAGATTGCTTACTTTGCAAACCTTGACACTGCAAAGGCTCACAACAAACTAGACAAACTAGAAGGCAAGTTAGACAAGCTAGAAGACAAACTAGATGCAAAACTAGACAAATTAGAACAGGTTGTTCCTATGGCATCACTACATCAAGTTGAAGAGATGCTCCAAGAAGACATGCCACTAAAGGTTCTCTTGCTTAATGACACTGCTGAAAACCTAGAGTTAACATTCATGACTCCAGCACCATACACACAAGAAGCAGACAACTCTACTAACGGAAAATATGCAAAGAAGATAACAGTTACACACGACTCAGCACTTCACTATACCAATGTTACAGCATTCTCACCAGTTCCAGAGAATTTAGTTGAGAAAGGAGTAAAGTTCAGTCTATTCTGGAATATCAATGGAAGTAAAGTAGATGTAACAAACGATGAACGCTTTGCATTAGAATATGTAGATACAGATGGAAACGGTATTGCAGACCAGTTACAATGGACTGTTCCACAACTATCTGAACAAGAATTTGATGTAGAAGCTGAAATCAAGATCATTAACGTTCAAAGCTATCCTGTCGTTGGTGGTATGTGGAAGGTAAGATTCATCACAAATGGTACTGCTGATCTTATCATTACTGCATCAAATGGAACTACATTTGGTGATGCATTACCTGATGATTTGAAATTCTTGGAGCTAAACAACGGTACACATACACTAGATCCAATATGGGATGGACAATCACACATTTACCACAACTATACCAGCACTGAAGAAGGATTTGAGTTATCTCGTGTAATGACACCTGGTAAACACCATATTATGTTCCAATTCGGAAATGATACTGTATTTGCACACAACAGTGCAAGAGTTCCAGGTGGTCCACAAGCATTCTTGATGCACGGAACTCCTAACCAACTATTCACAGGAGGTGCTAGTGCAGATACTAAAGACAACATGTCTGTTAACTCTATTATGACAATGGGTTGGTCAGCTCCTGCAGATAGAGAAGATCCTATCTTTAGCCAGACAAGTTCACCATGTACTACAGCAGGAACTTGTGACGTTGTAACAGTTAGTGAAGAAGGAATGTACAGAATCAACTATGGTGCAACCATTACTCAGGATACTGAAGGAAGATACAAGCTAGTATCATTTGTACAAAATGATACCAACGGTGGCGGTTCATTTGGAACAGAAAACTACTGTCATGGTTCAGGCTGGACTAGAGATTCAAACGGAATTACAGAGTTTACAACATCAGGTGAATGTCTACTTCCATTAGAAGCAAATGGAGAAGTTAGAATCGGATTATCCAAGGTTTCACAAGCAACAGGTACTGCAAATCCTTCATTTAATACAGATGAGAACTGGTTGCACATCCAAAAGGTAGAGAATCCAACAGCAATTTTGCGTACTACAACAGATCAATCAATCAGCATTGATTCACAAACAGTTCCTCACATTATGACATTTGGTACTGGAAACATTGAGCAGATAGATCCTTCAACATTTAATTTTGATGATACTAATGATGCACTTGTAGCAGAAAAAGCTGGTGCATATAGAGTATCATATGGTGTATTTATTAACAATCTCGATACAGCAGGTCAAGCTAGATTCGGTGCAATTGGACTTCTTCAAACTAATGCTACTGGATCATTTGTTGCTAGTGAATATGGTCGTAATTCTGATTATTTGAGAGAAACAGATACTGCTGATTTAGGTGCAATCTATGCATCAACTATTCTTGAATTAGATGTTCATGATGCTGTAAGACTTGGAATACTACAAGAAGATGACTTTACTGCATCAGCGAATGCAAACAGATATCATCTTGACATAGAATATCTTGGAGCATTATCAGATGTTCAGATTCTAAGACTACATGATGATGCAGGTGGTGACGATCTTGAAGTGGTTTGGGGTCAAGATCCAATTGGTAACAAGAGATTCATGATGGACGTAATTGACAAGAATGTCTTTAACATCAACATATTTGAGACACTAGACTTTGTTGATAATCTTGAACGAGTAACATCAGTATCACTTGTAGAAAATCTTACGTTTGATGAAAAGATAAATCTGGATGCTCCAATAAACTTGTTTGGAACTCTAACGTTTGATGATAAAGTAACAAAGTTTGTTGCCTTAACTGAGACACTTTCAATATCTGATAGTATCACCGTTAACAAGTTTGGACCAGTTATAGGAGATCCTTCAACACTCTATGGATTAAATGGTGATGGTGATTGTGATGATCAAGAAAACCATAGTAGTTATCAAGTTGAAACTATGGGCCCATCATATCTTGGATGTACATTAGATGATGATATTATCATTACATCATCTACAACAACTGAAGAAAGTTTGGCATTATTCCATTTACCATATACATATAATGCTGATGCACAAATTCAAGGACTCAATGTAGGAAACAAAATAGGCTTTAGAACAAGAGATGTAGATGGAACATTACATATCAAATTAGTTGAAGTAGATATTTCAGGAACTCCAATAGTTAATCAAGTAGTTGCTACTCAATCATATTCAAATCCAAACAACAACTGGTTTATCATAACTGACATCTCTGGATTAACTGTAGTAATTGACGATGGATTTGCTTTAGGATTTGAGTTTACTTTTGAAGCAGATACTGCAAGTTCTAACAGAAAATACATCAAATATGGTGAAGATCTAGCTAATCAACGTGAAGTTAGAGTTGAGTTAGATGTACAGCTACAAAAAGAAGTTTCACAATCACTATCAATTTCTGACAAAGTGAATTTGGTCATTCCAGTATCACTTAAGGAATCTCTAAACATTTCTGATAGATATAATCAAAATATAGCAGTTGATCTAGATCAAACACTTTCAATAAATGACGAATTGGCACCAATGAAACAGGCAGTAGTATCTTTAGATGATTCAGTAAATATCGTTGATGTAATAGACACTACTAAATTTGGAGCAGTATCACTTGAAGAATCATTATTGTTTACTGATGTTGTAGACACCACTAAACAGGCTTCTGTATCATTAGAAGAAAATGTCACAATAGATGATGGTACTGTAGAAACGGTTGCTGCAGTGTTGCTTTCCTTAATGAATCCCTACTATTTACTGATGGAGTTGAGACAACAAAGGTGGCAGTAATATCACTTGAAGAATCATTACAATTTACTGATGTAGTAGATACAGCAAAGATTGCAATTGTATCTCTTACTGAATCTATATCATTTGTAGATGTAGTTGATGCTACTAAACTTGCAGCAGTTTCATTAACTGAAACAGTAACATTCGTTGATGTAGTAGATACAACTCAAGTAGCAACTGTATCACTAACTGAATCAGTATTATTCATTGATGTAGTAAATAGAATACACGATGCAACTATTGAAATTAGTCAATCATTGACTTTCGTTTCTAGTGCTACTACTCTAATCAATAAAGCACCAAACCAGGAACTTATTGAAGATGATCAACTTCTAGTTGTTGTCAATGATGATGATACAGAGTTAGTAATTACTAGTTCTACTGCAATGTTATCTGCAGTAATTATGGATGCTGATGATGTTACAATGAACTATACAGAAATTCTTGTAGGAACTGATGTAACTATTGCCAATGGTTGAACATTAGTTGCAAACATTGATGATAGTCTTCCATCATTTGATGTAGAAGTTGAATTAACAGACACCACCACAATATCAGGTCCTGCTGGCTGGACTGGTCTCCTAGAATTACCAACATTTACTCCAATAACAATTCCAGATACTGAGACTGAAACATTTAGTGAAATTACTTCAATTGAGATTGGTTCATCAACTGATGAGATTACGTTTAGTGAGCCAGTAAGAATTGAATTTACGGGAGATGGTGGTAACCAAGGATTTGAGGCATTCTTCAAGAGAGCAGGAGATACTTCTGTAACATTTATCACAACTACATGTAATGCTGATAATCTTGCAACAGTTGATGCACAACTTGGCGGTACTGGAGAATGTGTCTTTGATGATGGTTCAGACTTGATTGTATGGACTACACACTGGATTGCATTTGGTGACTCTAGAAAATCATCAAAATCTACAGGTGGAGATAGTGGAGCTGGTCAGGTACAGGTAATTCTGGTGGCGGTGGTCGCGGCGGTGCAGTACCAGGATATTCAGGAATCTTAGGAACACCACTTACCATCAATGAAGTATCTTATGATAGATGTGATGAAAACATGGCCAGAATCATTGTATCTAGCGATGCTGAAGCTCCACCAACTGTAATACTTCACACTTCAAAATCTGGAACTGTACGTGCACAATTATCTGCAGTACAACCATTTGAGGAAAGAAACCAACTCACCAAGATTGACAGGTATGTCTATGAAGCCCCAATCACATCAGATGAAACATTCATGATGGTAGTAGTAACAGAAATTAGAAATGGAGTAGAAAATAGAGTTCAATCTCCAATATACCTTGATTGTCTAATATTTCCGTAGAAATGGATGTACCTACAATCAAACCAGCAGGAGCTTCAATAAGACCAGATGTTTATGTCTTCACTGATAATGCAGCTGCATACGGTGTTGTATCATTAGTAGCAGATGGTGAGATTGTTTCACAAAGAACTCACCTATTTGAAATTGGCCAGACTAGAGTTACATTTGACTGGGATATTCCAAGAGCAGATGACTACTCATTCAACGAATTACAAGGTAGAGTTGATTTGTATGACAAATCCATCATTACTGAAGAAGCAACCATTCACAGATATCCAAGAACAGTCTCAATGTTAGCATTTGAATTAGGCTCATTACAACTAATTGAGAAGGATGATGAGGTCCTAGCAGAGCCAGCCTTGATTTATGCATCAAATTCAGAAGGTAACTTGCAATTCCGTGTTACTGATCCTCAAGGACAATGTGTAATTGGTGGAGCAGATGATTGTACAATTAGTGACAGTACAAAGGATAATCGTGGTGGCTTGACAAGTATAATGTATGCTGACCAAGTATTAAGAGTAAGATACAGTGGAGCAGATAGCTCACTTGAGAGATTCTCAATCACATCAATTGATTCAATAATTAACCAATGGACTGTATCACTTGAAAAAGAAGATGGCGGATTCCAAGAAGCACATGCATCACAAGAACCAGTTGTCAAAGTAAAGTACAGATATCATTCAGAAACAGTAACAGTGTTTTCCAACTAATGACTAGATAGTTCTATGGAAATGCAATAGAGTCTGCAACAACTGAGTTTAATTCAGATATGTTAATTCTTTTTTGTTCCATGCTGTCTCTCATTCTAATTGTCACAGTATCATCTTCTAGAGTCTGATGATCAACAGTAATCGCAAAAGGAGAGCCAATTTCATCTAATCGTCTATATCTTCTTCCTATAGCTCCTGAATGATCTAAAAATGCATCACACTGTCTTTTAATCTGTAAATAAATTTCGTCAGTTTTTTCTTTTAATCCATCTTTCTTTACAAGTGATAATACTCCTACATGAACAGGAGAGAGATAGGGTTTTAGAGATAGAACAATCCTTTCATTTTCTTTATCATCTTTCATACTATGTTCTAAAATTGTGTATAGACTTCTATCAATTCCCATTGAAATTTCAAATACGTGTGGAAGAACTTTCTCATCATTATCTATGACTTCAAATTTTTCTTTACTTTTTGTTGCATGACTAGATAAATCATAATCAGAACGATAGTTACATGCAACTAACTCAAGCCAACCAATAGTAGTTTCTACTTCAAAATCAAAGGCAACTTCAGCATAGAATGCTTTTTCTTTGTCACCAAGTTTTCGGAATCTACTTTTTGTAATATCTATGCCTGTTTTTTCATAGAATTCAGTTAGAATTCCTAGATAGTAGGCAACAAACTTGTTTGGAACTGTTCCAGATTCTACTGCTTCTTTGCAGATCATTGAAATTGGTTCAGCATCTGTTTGAATTCTAATTGTTGTGTCCTGAATTTCTGAAAATCTCTCCATTTCATCTAGTTTTGATGGATTGCAAAAAACTTCTATTTCTGCTTGATAAAATTCTCTTAGACGAAGAAGACTCTGTCGTGGAGCAATCTCATTTCTAAAACTCTTTCCCACTTGTGCAATTCTCAAAGGAAGTTTTCCACGCATTGTCTTGAAGAGTCTTGGAAAATCAACAAAGATAGATTGACAAGTTTCAGGTCTAAGATAAGCTTCTTCTTCCTCAGGACCAATTCCCACTCTAAACATCATATTGAAATTCTTTGTTTTATCAAAGTCTCCTTTACATTTTGGACACTTTATGTTATTTTTTGAGATTGCATTATCAAATTCTTCAAGGTCTGCACTTTCAGGAATTTCAATTTGTGTTACATCTGCAATTGTTTTATCAGCTCTGAATGTTGAATTACATTTTGTACATTTAATGATTGGATCAGCAAAGTTTCCAAGATGCCCTGAAGCTTCAAAAACAGATTTTGACATTATTTGAGAGCCATCTATCTCAAGCATTCCGTCTCTTCTGACCAGCTCTCTTCTCCATAGTTCAACAAATTTGTTTTTCAAGCTTACACCAGATGGGCCATACTCCCAAAATCCAGCTTGTGCATCACCATAAACTTCACAGCTAGGAAAGTAAAATCCACGCTCAAGTGCAAGTTTCATAACTGCTTCATATTCCATTATTTGAGTCACTCAGCCATTGAATAAATTTCTACGCCAATTCCTTTGCCTTTCTGATGTTCTCAAAATCATCTCTATCATCATCAATTGGTGTCTCTAAAATTATAGGTATTTTGTTCTTGTTTGCAAACTTTGTGACTGTAGAAATTCCTTCTTCTCCAATGCCTCCCAATCCCAAATGATAGTGTCTATCAAGATTGCAACCAATATCTCCCTTAGCATCATTTAGATGAAGAATTTTCAAATTTTTAATTCCCACGTATTTATCAAATTCATCAAAAGTTTCTTTAACTTTTTCTTTAGTTCTTAGATCATATCCTGAAACAAATGCATGACAAGAATCAAAACAAATACCAAAGTGTTTTGAAGGTTTTAATTTATCAAAAATTTCTCCTAGCTGTTTAAATTTAGAACCTACGGAGTTTTTTTGACCTGCTGTATTTTCTAAAAGAATCATTACATCTTGTTCAGGTTTTACTGCTTGTGTTAAACCATCAACAAGTCTACTAATTCCAAATTCATCTCCATTTCCCAAATGACTACCAAGATGTGTAACCAAGTATGGAATACCTAACTGTGAACATCTTTCAACTTCATCTCCCAATATTTTTACTGATTTTTGAAATCCTACATCTTTTGGAGTTGCAAGATTTGGTAAATATGGCATATGTGCACAAGTTGCAAATCTATCAATTTTACTTTCTTTTAGTTTTGATCTAAAATTTTCAATATCTTCTTTTGGTAGAGGTTTTGCATGCCAACCTCTAGGATTTCTAGTAAATATTTGAAATGCAGAACATTCTCTTTCAACAGCATTATCAACTGCTTTATCAATTGAACCTGCAATTGAGACATGACAACCGATCTGCATATTGTACAGTTTTCTAGAAAACATAATTTAAACCAGTATCCAATTCTAAAAACCAGATTTTTAAGTAAATTAAGCAAATTACTACCATGCTTGCATTAGGACAGGATGAAATTGCCAAGTATCCCTTCCTAGCAGATGCAGGTCAATATCTCAAAGATAAGGGCTTTTCATTAGAACAATTTGGCAAAGATCCTGATCTTAAACATCTGGTAGACAAAGCATTTAACAGAATTCAAGTTGCAGCAGATGGAAAGATCTACAAGTCAGATTTAATTGGAGATCAGGTTTCAAAAGAGGCAGCTCTTCCTAGAGAGGTTTTTTCATTTCTGCTAGCCATAGTACTGTTGAAATTAAGTGGAATGCATACTCTAATCAAGAGATTTGCACTTGCAGAAGCAAGACGCGCAGAAAAATATCTCGAAAAAGATCTTGCAAACATTTCAGATGAATCAAAAAAAGAACTTGCAATCAGAGTTATTGATGATTTGTTTTCAGTACAAGTTGAAAAGTTAGATGATTATTTTGTCATCCCTGTTTCTGATTATCTAAAACATTCAATTAATTTTCATGAAAGAGAGTGGAAATTAATCAATAGGCATGTAGAGAAGGGCAAAGTCTTTCTTACTCCACACGAAACGGTTAGATTGATTAGAAAAGAGTTAGGAACATACATCAATTCAAAGATTGTTAATGCTAAAACACCAACAATGATTCCTGGTTTTGAAGAATCAGTAAACAAACTTATTTCATTATCAAAAAAATTTGTCACTTATACTGCAACTACAGGAGAATATCCCCCATGTATCAAACATGCGATTGAGGTTTTAGAGAAAGGAGAAAACTTGCCACATTCTGGTAGATTTATGCTTGCAACTTTTCTTTTATCAAAAGGACAATCAGTTGAACAGATTGCACCATTATTCAAAAATGCACCAGATTATAATGAACGTGTAACACTTTACCAACTAAATCATCTGGCTGGAACTTCTGGGAGTGGAACTCAGTATTCTTGCCCTTCATGTGAAAAGCTAAAGACTCAAGATCTTTGTTTTGCAACAGCAGAATGTAACAATATCATTAGTCCATTACAATTCGGAAAGAAACGATCATAATGAAAGAAACTGACATTAAATTTTTGGAAGATTCGTTTAAGAAATACTATTTTGATCTGATTAGAGTTCCTGAACGTCCAACTGAAAGAGAATTTGGTTATCAAAAATTCAATTCTGGAATGGTTCGTCACATCTCAATAAAAGACGATAAGGAATTACGTCTATTATTTATGCAAAATGTTCCTTCAGATGTTTATTGCTCTAATGCATACTATTCATTTCCGAATTTACCTATGAATGAAAAAGATTGGAAAGAAGCCGATTTGATTTTTGATATAGATGCAAAAGATCTGAATTTATCTTGTAGAAGCATCCATGTTATTTCGATATGTAATGAATGCAAAGAAGTTTCAAAAGATTCACAACATTGTTTGAAATGTAATTCAACTAAATTAGAAAAAAAATCTCTACCTTGTAAAAATTGCATTGAAGCTTCTAAAACAGAAGTTTCAAAGTTATGTGAAATTCTGATTAATGATTTAGATATTGATAAAGAAAATATTCACGTGTTTTTTTCTGGAAACGAAGGTTTTCATGTCTATGTTTTTAATTCACAATTTCAGAAAATTGGTTCTAGAGAGAGATCAGAACTTGCAGATTACATAATGTTCAAAGGAGCAATTCCAGAAAGATTTGGAATGAAAAAATTCAAATCAGATAGATTATCATTTCCAGAATTAGAAGAAAAAGGATGGAGAGGAAGATTTGCAAAACAAATGTTTGGTTCAAAGTCAAAGCGTTCAAAAATAATTACAGAGTTACTTGCAAACGGATATTCTTCTTTTCAAAAAACTCTTGAAGATACTACACAAGAAATTGGAGTAAAAATTGATCCTAATGTAACTATGGACATACACAGAATCTTTAGACTTCCAGGATCTATCAATAGTAAAAGTGGTCTTACAAAGATCCATTGTAAAGATGTAACAAAATTTGATCCATACGTAGAGGCATCATTTCTTAGTGATGAATCTGTAGAAGTTGTTGCAAATTGTCCGATAGAATTTTCTCTCAAAAATAAAAAATTTGGTCCTTACTTAAATGAAAAAGTCACAATTCCGACATTTGCGGCAGTCTATATGATTTGCAAAAATCTAGCAACACTAGCCTGATTTTGCTGGTAAGACATTAATTTACCAAACCACAACAAAATTTGATTTTGTATAGCGCCTCTACTGATAAGCAAGCTCCACCTCCTGATGCTGGGAAATACATCAGATTAGGGATTGTAGCCATTATCGGAATTGTGATTTTGGCCATAGTCGGAAATCAAGCTGTAGTTTTATCAATGAATTTTACAGAATTTGGCGATCAATTCACAAAGCCTCTGTACTATACACTAGTTTCTACAATAATTCTTTCAGCAATTGCCCTTGTGCGTGTGAATATTGTTGGTAGATCCTCAATTTTCTGGTATGGTATCAGTACAGCAATTCAATTCATTGCAGGCGGTGGAGGTCAGCAATCGATCTCAAACAACATACAGAGTTTTAGAGATTACAAACTATCTGCACCTCAATTTGTAATCTGGCAAATTACGAAAATTTTCCTCTTTGGAGCATTTTTTGCAAATATTATGTTTGGATTTGCAGCAATGTCACTTATCGATGGAGATACTTTAGGAGTTGAACATTTACCAAATCTTTTCTCTCTACCATTTGTAACACCTGATAATGATCCAAGTTATGCACAAGAAGAAGTAGTTCCAATGATTCCTGCCTTAGTGATATTGATTCCACCAATACTTGCTGCAGTTGGATTACGTTTAGTTTTGTATGTTGGAATACATAGAATTATTCATGTAATTACATCATTCATACAAGATTCTAATGAAGGAAAACCCAGATACCTCAATTATGTCTCAACTATTGAAGGAATAGTTGGAATAGGAGTACTATGGGTTGGTTTTAATCTCTTCTTTACAGATCAAATCGATTACAACACTAGATATGTAATTGGAGGAACACTTGTTATCGGAATTGCATTAATTGCATTTTCTGTAGCTGATAGAATTAGAGCTCGTGTTCTAACTCACATGTTTAAGAGAGACGTATACATTAGAATTCTAACAATTATTGCAATTGGAATAATTGTAGGTGGAGTTGTTGGAGTAAACAATAGTATTGCTGATGCAAAAAAGATTGAATTCTTAGGACCATACACTGCACAACAGATAGGAGTCAACAGATATCTTGGTGAATTAAACAATATTCAAGAAAATGTTCATGATGTACAGTTAACATCAGTTTCTGCAAATAATATCAATAATTACGTAAAACAGAACAGTGATGTTTTAGATGTTATTCGAGTTTGGGATTGGGAAGCAGCTTTTGCAAAATTAAAGCCTGAGATAGGACTTATTCCATATGTAGACTTTGAAGATAATGATATTCTTCGTTTTAACAATACACTATATTGGACAGCCTCAATGAAACCAATTCTTCCAAC
Organism: Candidatus Nitrosopumilus sp.; assembly: GCA_965215075.1. Classification (GTDB taxonomy): domain Archaea; phylum Thermoproteota; class Nitrososphaeria; order Nitrososphaerales; family Nitrosopumilaceae; genus Nitrosopumilus. The sequence goes on along the minus strand of OZ244033.1, from coordinate 428,187 downwards.
CTCTGTTAGCCTTGAAAATAGGTGGTATAATGAACATCTTGTATATACTCACGTTCCAGAAGGTTTCTTAACTTTAGAAGCAACTGATGGTCAAATTGTAGATAGTAGTGAATTCTTCAAACAAAGAGAAATTTACTATGGAGAGGGCGGTTTGTTTGAGCAAACATGGTCAGGCTATCCTACTTCTAGAACAGAAAGTGCTGAACTTGGAGGAGCATCATACTCTGGACTAGGAGGATTAGATGTTGCACCACCATTAAGTTGGACATTTGAGCCAAACTTTTTGCTTTCATTTCCAACTGAATCAGTTCACATAATGAGATACAAAGATGTCAATGATAGAATGAACACTCTGTATCCTTACTTCCTTTATGACTTGTTTGGAAAAGAATTAGATTCGCTTCCTGTGACTGATGGAGAAAATTCCTATTGGTTGATTCCATTAATTATAGGATTTGATACAAGTGATGTACCATGGTCAGTTGGAAATCCATACTTGCGATTAGTAGGTTATGCATTAGTTGATTCGTATAATGGAGATATCCAACTACTAAAAACTGGAGATGATTTCTTTTCAGAAATGTTTGTAAGTCAATACTCTGAAAGATTCCAACCAATGCCAGGATGGCTAGAAGAACAGATCAGATATCCAGTTGAATTGTTTAGTTGGAAAACTGAGATGTATAATATTTACCACGTAACTGATACTGAGACATTTATTCAAGCAAATGAGTTTTATGAAATACCACGTGGTCTTGACACATACTATGTGGAAGCTAAACCTCCTGGCTTTGAGCAAACTGAATTCTTAGGTTTACTTTCATTGGAACTTAGAGGTTCTCAAGGAAGAAACTTAGCAGGATATATGGTAGTTGAAAATGATCTTTCTAATCTTGGAAATTTACAATTTTATGAAGTTCCATTAGATTCTGAAACTAAACTAATTGGTCCAACTGCAGTTAGAGAAGCACTTGATAGAGACCCAGAATTTGCTCAACTAAAGACACTTTTGAGAAATCCAAGAATTGGAGATAATATTTTGTATCGTGTAGGAGATCATGATATCTACTTTATTCCAGTATATACTGCAGGTGCAGGTGGTGTGGTTGCACAACTAGGTACGATAGCAGCAGTAGGTGCAGCATTTAATGGAGAATACTTTGTTGGATTAGGAGATACGCAGGAAGAAGCATTTGAAGCATATTTGAAGAAAGTTTCTGGTGTTGCACCAACAATAACAACTCCAGACAGTGAATATGTAGAACTTGAAAAGAATGATAGAATTGATGCAATAAAATTAATTTTCAAGCAAAACGATATTGTAATATCTGAACCAACAACAATTCAGATTCCATTATCATTCAATGAAGGAAAACGAATCTTCTTTACAGAAAATGAAAGAGAAGAAACAGAAGAATTCATTACTAATTTCATTGATGATTTCGTGAAACCACGTAGTGATAGAGTTCTGATGTGGGAAGAAGATAACAATATCAATATTGGAACTGTATTTGTAAAAGATGGAGTAGCTGAGATGCATTATATCTCAATTGAGGTAGGCAGTTAATTGCTACTTGTTGTGGATAATGGCTCTGTCTATACAAAAAATTTAATTGATTTTTTAAACCAAAAAAATATTTTATTTGAAATCCAAACTCTAAACAGTATTGATATTGATAAAATTGAGAAATACAATTCCATAATCCTTTCTGGACGAAGGAAAAATGGAAAAAAAGTTAATGAAGTAAATTCAAAAATCATCAAGCATTCAATTGAAAATGATAAAAAATTGCTTGGGATTTGTTACGGTGCTGAAATTTTAGCACTTACTTTAGGAGGCACTATAAGAAAAACAGATTCTCTCCAAAAGGGCGATGAAATAATAAATATTTTCAAAGAGAATCCTATCTCAAAGGGTTCTTTGACAGTCTTTGAAAGTCACGGATTTGAGATATCTAAACTTCCTAAAACACTAGTGTCACTTGCAGAATCAGAAAATTGCAAGCATGAAATAATCATGGTTGATGGAAAACCAATTTTTGGAACTCAGTTTCACCCAGAAATGAGTCAAGATGGTCATGGTTTAATTGAAAAATTTTGCTTACTCTGATTGATATTAATAACTCTCAAAATTTCTTGTAATCATGGAACAAGAAGACCATGAGTTATTGTTACCTCTTGTTGATGAAGAAAACATATGTCTTCCATTACCAATTAACGTAGTTTCAAGATATTGGGATGTTGAATTGCCTATGGCAGAAGCTATTGAAACTGCAAAGAAATATTCTGATTTCAATGGAAGTATTCTAATCGAAGGAATAGAATTGGCAGAAAGACATGGTCTAACATGTAAAATAATTCATTCATCTTTATCAGAATTAAAAAAAATTATTGATGTTGGAATTCCACCAATTGTAATTCTACCAGGAATTCCTGAAATTACACAACATGCATCTGTAATAACAGGTTATAATGATGAAGAGAAGACAATTCTTCATTATATCCAGAAAGGAAATCAAGAAGGAGAACAACAAGAAGGGGCTATTCCTCAGAAAATTTTTGAGGAAGAGTGGAGTGAAGAAGGAAAACTGGCAATAATTCTTGCACCATCGAAGATAGTTTCAACGTTAAAGTTAGAAAATGAATCTAATTACAAATCAAATCTCTTATGTTTCATTTCTGAGAGATTTAATATACTAAAAAATTTCTCTGAAGCAGTTAATTCTTTAAAACAAGCTATAGAACTTAACCCTAACAATTCTACTGCACTATACTTAATGGGTTCAATATTGAACCAACAAAACTCTTCTGAATGTGTATCATTCTATGAAAAATGCTTAGATATCAATAGTAGATCTTATTTGACTTTTAATGGTCTTGGAAATTTTTGTCTTAAAACAAATCAATTTGAAAAGGCTGAAGATTACTATACAAAAGCTATTGAAATTGATCCAAAAAGATCTGCTAAGATTTACAAGAATCGTGCTTATCTAAAAGAAAAACAAGGGAAAAATTCTGAAGCAGTAGTTGATCTCAAAAATTATTTGAAATATTTTCCAAAAGCTCCTGATAGGGGAGTTATAGAACAAGCGATTAGAGAATTATAGTGCGGAGTGCGGGATTTGAACCCGCGGCCTTCAGCTTGGGAAGCTGACGTCATACCAGACTAAACTAACTCCGCTTAGAACAGATTCTATAATTATGATTAAATATCTTAGTTGACAAACTAGAATATGGATGCAAGATGTCCTGAATGTGAAAAGGTTGCAGTTTTAGATGACAAGATCACAAATGTAAAATGTCCTCATTGTAATTTTGAGGCAGATTATGAAACTTATCTAGAAATTATGAAAGATCAAGCAATCAATATGGCATCAGATTACATTCCAGATAGACCAGGAATGTAATTACCAATAATTTCCTTTGTCAGAACAATCTAAATGAGCACCACAGTTGGGACAAAACATATGGCATGCTTGCATATTTACCATCTTGTTATCACATTTTGGACATTTGATGTCTTCTCCCATACCCACCTTTCTCAATATTGATTTAAAAATAATGTCCAAACGTTAATTAGTCGTTCAACTTTTTTGCCGAATAATTGGCAAACTTCAAGTTAACAATTTCAGATGTTAAAGGAAAATCTATTTCAAAGGAGCTAAAAGATAGTGATGCTAATCCACTCCTGGGATTAGAATTAGGAAAAGAAACTGATGCTTCAATTGTTGGACTAAAAGGAAAATTAAAACTCACAGGAGGTAGTGACAAATCCGGTGTTCCAATGAGAAATGACATACACGGAGCTGCAAGAAAATATATTTTACTTTCAAAAGGTGTTGGATTACAAGATGCAGAGATTGGACAAAGAGTTAGAAAGTTAATGCGTGGAAATACAATTTCAGAAGAAATCTATCAAGTAAATTGTAAATTTGATGGTGAATTACCAGTTGAAGCACCTGCTGAAGATGCAGCAGAATCTACTGAAGCTACAGAAGAAAAAGCTGAAGATAAAAAAGAATAACTTAACATATACCGATTCTACATTTTGACTCATGCATTGGAGAGAAACACTTCCAGATTGGTACATTAAAAAATACGGGTATCAACCATGCGTAAATATTGGAACCGCCGGTCATGTCGATCATGGAAAAACTACACTTATTCAAGCATTAACTGGAACATGGACAAGTGTTCATAGTCAAGAACTCAAACGTGGAATCACTATACGTGTAGGTTATTCTGATGCAGCATTTTACAAATGTAAAAATTGTGAAGAACCATTAGGATATTCAACAACTCCAAAATGTAATAATTGTGGGAAGGAAAGTGAGTTATCTAGAGTTGTAAGTTTTGTTGACAGTCCAGGACATGAAAGTTTGATGGCAAATATGTTGTTAGGTTCAGCATTAATGGATGGAGCACTATTGTTGGTTGCAGCAAATGAAAAAGTTCCTAAACCTCAAACAAAAGAACATTTGTTAGCACTACAAACTTTAGGAATTCAACAGATAGTGATTGTGCAGAACAAAGTAGATTTACTTTCATACAAAGAAGCGGTTACAAATTATCAAGATATTACTAAATTTGTTAAAGGAACTCATGCTGCAAAATCTCCTATAATTCCAATTTCTGCTCAATCAGGTTTGAATATTGATGCATTAATTGGTTCTATAGAATCAACAATCAAAACACCAGACAGAGATGAGAAAGAAGATACAGTAATGCATGTTTTACGTTCTTTTGATGTGAACAAACCTGGAACTAAATTAAAAAATATCAAAGGCGGAGTTATCGGTGGAAGTCTCACACAAGGAGTGTTTAATGTAGGAGATGAAATCGAAATAAAACCTGGAATTATGAATGAAAAGAAAAAATCATACGAACCATTACTTACAGAGATTACTTCTTTAGGAACTGCGGCAGGAATTGTTGAATCGGTTAAACCGGGAGGTTTGGTTGCTATTGGAACAAAGTTAGATCCTGCAATGACTAGAAGTGACTCATTTATTGGTTCAGTTATTGGAAAACCAGGAACTCTTCCTGAAAATTCTACTCAGTTAAAACTCGAAGTGAATTTGTTTGATTCTGCTGTAGGAACAACGGAGGATGTAAAGGTTCAACCAATCCAATCTGGCGAACTGCTTCGATTGAATATTGGCACTGCTCCAGTATTAGGTAAAGTTACCAAAATAAAATCAAAAAAGGTTGAAATCGAGCTTAGAAGACCTGTATGTATCTTTGAAGGAGGAAATGTAGCAATTAGTAGGAGAATTGCCGAAAGATGGAGATTAATTGGTACAGGAATAATTGGTTGAAGTTATCTGTGATACAAATTTTCTAATTCATTTAGCTACTAGGAGAATTAAAAATATTGATAGTCTCGATGTAGAAATTGGTACAATCACATTTGTTGTACCTCAAGTTGTAAAAAATGAGTTAGAGGAATTAGTTAAAAATCCTGAAAAGAATCAAGAGATTAAATTAACCATTGAATATATAAAAAAATTCAAAACTATTCCCATTTCAGGTACATTTGCGGATAAAGAATTACTCGATTATGTTTCAACGAATAAAGTAATTGTTGCTACGATGGATAAAGAATTAAAAAAACAGATTAAGGAATTTGGGAGTTCTGTAATGTCTTTTTCAAATGATAAAATTATTTTAGAATCTTAGCAAAATTTAACTTTGAGCATTTCTAAGTTCTGGTATGAGTAATTTTTCTTTAGAAAGTTCTGCATTTGAAAATGGTGGAATAATTCCTAGAAAATATGGATACAAGAATGGAAATTCTAGTCCACCTTTATCAATTAGTAATATTCCTGAGAATACTGTATCATTGGCTCTCATAATGGATGATCCTGATGCTATGGGTGCTGTGGGAAAAGTTTGGATACATTGGGTTTTATGGAATATTAATCCAGATACCAATGAACTAAAAGAAAATTCAATTACTTCAGAATGTGTTGAAGGAGAAACGGACTTTGGAGAGATTGGATATGGAGGACCAGCACCTCCAGATAAAGAACACACATACATTTTCAAATTATATGCATTAGACAAAAAATTAGATATTGAAAAAGGTGCAACAAAAAAAGAAGCTGAAGAAGCTATGAAGAATCACATTATTGCAGAAACTAGACTTGAAGGAAGATATTCACCGTAATTTAAGTAAAAAAATCAATTTCTACAAAGAGTAATAAACAAAGTTCTACGAGGTAAGTTTGATGCATTCTGCAAAATTAATCTCTATTGGAAATTTTGAGTTAAGATTGCACCATCTTTTGGTAATTGGAATTCTTGCTATGTCTTTTTCGATTTCTTTTCTTCTAAGATCACAAGCAGCAGAGTTCGGTTTTGAATTAAATGAATTTGATCCTTTTTTCAATTATCGTGCAACACAATATATTGTTGATAATGGAGTTTCGGAATATTTTGAATGGAGAGATTATCTTAGTTGGTATCCATCTGGAAGAGATGTATCTTCTAATGCACAGGTAATGCTACATCTTACTGCTGCTACTACATTTTGGATTTTTGGAGGAAATAGTGATCTATATGACTTTGCAATAATTTTTCCAGTAGTTTTTGGTTCTTTAACTGCAATTGTGGTTTTTGCTCTAGTTAGAGTAATTGGAAGGACTACTGCTGGTTTAATAGTATCATTACTTTACGCTGTTTCGATACCTATTCTCATAAGAGGGCCTATTGGATGGTTCAAATCAGAGCCATTAGGATTGTTTTTTAGTTTATTATCAGTTTACTTGTTACTCAGTGGAATAACTTCACAAAGCAAAAAGATCCAAATTGCAAAATTAATTTCTGCAGGAATTTTTACAGCATTTGGTCTATCTGCATGGGGAGGAAATCAATTTTTCATTATTACTGTAGGAGTGTTCTTTCTAGCCTTACCATTCCTAAGAACAGATCATAAATTCATTGTTTGGGCAATTCCATTATACACTGTAATTACACTAGTAACTTCATTAGGTTTTGAAAGAGTAGGAAACAGTTTTGTATTTGGATTAGGAGGAATTTCCTTAATAATTCCAACTATTTTCCTAGTTGCTTGTATCTTTATTCAACAAAAAAGTAATGAAAAAAATAGAAAACGGAATGGCGCATTATTATTAATTTCTATTTTAATTATTGGTCCAAGTATCCTTCTAATTGACAATGAAGGAGATATTTTACCATTACTAACTCACAGATATCTTAATGCAATAAATCCTCTTTTAACAACAACAGATCCACTAGTTGATTCTGTTTCAGAACATGCAACTACAACTACTGATCAATCTTTCTTTTTCCATTCAATTCTAATGTTGTTTGCAGGAATTGGAGTTTGGTTGATTCTAAAAAATCTTCAAACAAAATCATTTATGATAAGAACGGACATGGTTGTTTTTGCATTAATTATAGGAATTATGGGAGTCTATATCAGTTCTACATTTGTAAGACTGGAAGTTTTTGCATCAATCTCGCTAATTATTTTATCTTCATTAGGATTATCAATGTTAATTAAAGAATTTTTTAGAAATACAAATGAAAATAAAATTCCTAAATTGAGATTGATTAAATTCCCATTTGCAATTGGAGTTATTATTTTATTGATTGTTCCAATGGTGTATCCAGTTGGTGGAGTAGCTACGGTCATCAAAGGGCCACCAACAATTCTTAATGGAGGTGCCGGTTTCCAAATCGCAACAAATGATTGGTTATATGCATTAAACTGGATTAAAAATAACACTCCAAAAGATGCAGTAGTTGCAGCATGGTGGGATTATGGGTATTGGATTTCTACTATGGGAGAAAGGGCATCTCTAGCAGACAATTCAACAGTGAATACTACAGTAATTCAAAAAATTGCACAGATGTTTCTAAGTAGCCCTGATGAATCTTGGAAGCAGTTGGAAGACATGCAGGCGGATTATGTACTTGTTTTTGTTACGGCTGAAAAATTGAATTTAGACACTCCTGAATCATTCTATACATTAGGTGGTGGAGGAGATGAATCAAAGAAGCAATGGTTTATGAGAATTGCAGGACACGATACAAATCAATATTTGCATGCCGATGGTCTTAGTGGAACAGATTATTTTTGGAATGAAACCTTACTTGGTCAAATGTTTCCATTTTCAGTTTTAGGTTACGTAAATCCTAACAATATAGCAGAGCAATATCCTACGTATGTTCCTGGAACAGTTGGAATCTATGGAAAAGATATCAAATTTCCTGAGGATGGAGATGGACCATTAAGATTAGTTTATGCTTCTTCTAGTTTTACCGATGAAAAACCAGGTCCAATGATTGGGGTGTTTATTTACGAGATTAACAAACAGTACAATCCAGAATAACAAAAAATTCTAATTATATCTTTCAGCTAATCTGTATCTCATGTATTTGTCATCAGGAGAAAATTTTGCTGGATGTGCAGAAATTGTCTCTTGATTACAATTAGGACATTTTTCTTTTAATGTATATTGATTACATTGGGAGCATTTTCTTAATTGAAATCTCATCTTAACCTTCTCTTGTTTTCTTTGATTCTTCTCTAGAAAAATTAAATGAACCTTTCTTTTTTTCAATATTTGACTGAATTTCAGCAATAATTGGTTTAAGTGATTTTTCAGCTGATTTGAAATTTTCTGAAGTAATAGATAGTCTGTATTTTGGTGCTCCAAGATATGTTATATCAATGGTAGAATCTTTTTTGAGAACATCTAAAAGAGTTTTTTTGATTATTTCAACTCCATCTGATTTGTCATTTGTAATTTCCATTATTCCTCGTATTTCTACAGAGGGCAGTTTTATTCTAGAAGAAACTTCTTCAACAGCATCACCAGTTTTTTTTGAAAGTTTTAGATCTTTTACTGAATCTATTCCATTTCTTCCAATTTCAATAAATGCATCATACACTGAATCAAATTTTGTATAGATACTATCTTCTAATTTTTCAATTTCTTTATCCGATAACTTTGCCTTTTCTTTAACATTTTGTAATAAGGTTTTACCTTTTTCATATTTCTTAACTTCTTTTAATTTCTCTTTTTTCTGATCATTTGATACTTGTTTTAGTGAGAGATCAATATCTCCTCGTTCAGGATTGACTTTTTTTACAAGAAGAACTTTTTTCTCTCCGTCCTTGACAAATTTATTTACTGATCTAATCCAACCGGGAGCAATCTCGGATATATGTAAAAATCCCTGAATTCCATCGTATTCATCTAGTGTAACATATGCACCATGATCCATAATTTTAGTAACAGTGGTAAGGACAATTTCACCCTGTTCAGGCATTTCTTGTAAATCAGCAGACATTTCTTCTAAAACTCCTCAATGTGTAAATTAATGTTGCTAGTTAGAAATCAATACCTTTCTTAGCTTTAATTCCCTTTTGAAATGGATGTTTGATTTCTTTCATTTCAGTTACTAGATCAGCTTCTTCTATAATTTCATCTCTAACATGGTTTCCAGTAAGCACTAAATCTAGTTTTTTTGGTTTTGATTCAATCAAATTTAGAACATCATCCACTGAAATCAAGCCTAAATTGACCGCATAGTTGATTTCATCTAAAATAACAATATCATAATTTCCTGATTGAATTTTTTCATTGCTAGTTTGGATGGCTTCTTTGGCAATTTTTTCATGTTCTTCTTTTGGACTTGTATCATCAATAATTCCAACAAATCCCTTACCTGCTGGAATCATTTCAAATTCAGGTTCAAGCCTTTTAGATGAATCCATTTCACCATAGTGCCATGAACCTTTGATAAATTGGATCATGCAAATTTTCTTTTCATATCCTGTTGCACGTAAGGCAATTCCCAATGCTGCTGTGGTCTTTCCTTTACCCTTTCCTGTATAAACAATCGTTAGACCATCTTCGTCCATAAGGGATATTCAAATGATCTTACTAAAAACATTGAGGGTTTCTTTCAAGTGTATCAATTTAAATAAAAAATAATGTTAGAGATTCAAATTGAAAATTCCTAGACTAGTTATAGCAGGTGCCACAAGTGGAGTTGGAAAAACATCCATAACATGCTCCATTATTGATTTATTACAAAAACATGGATATTCAGTTCAACCATTCAAAGTTGGCCCCGATTATATTGATCCAAGTTATCTTTCTAGTATTTCAAACAAAGAATCATTCAATTTGGATGTATGGTTAATGGGTAAGAAGCAATTGTTGAACAGTTTTATTTCGAATTCTAAATCAGATGTATCTATTATTGAAGGAGTTATGGGTTACTATGACGGATTTGGCGGAGACACAAATTATGCAAGCACTCATCATGTTGCAACAATTACCAAATCGCCTGTAATTTTGATATTGGATGCAAATAAAACTGCACGTTCTATTGCTGCTACTGCACTTGGTTTTCAGAAATTTCATAGAAATTCTAGAATAGAAGGAGTAATTCTAAATAAAATAGGCAGTAAAAAACATGAAGTTTTATGTAGAAACGCATTGGAGAAAACTAAACTTCCAATATTAGGAGTAATTCCAAAAAACTCTCTTTTGAATTTAGAATCACGACATTTAGGCTTAATTTCGACGTTAGATAGTAAAACTCAAAAAAATAAAATAAAAAAAATATCAAAAATAATTTCAAATTACTTAGATACCAATCAAATTCTTAAAATTCTAAAGAATCCTGTTAATCTTCCTACAATTTCCAAACCAAAATACAAAAAACCAAAGATTACAATTGCTGTTGCGTTAGATACTTCATTTAATTTCTATTATCAAGATAATCTACAAGCTCTTAGACATGAAGGAGCAAATCTAAAATTTTTTAGTCCAATAAAAGATAAAAAAATTCCAAAGTGTGACAGTATTTACATTGGTGGAGGATTTCCAGAAGTGTTAGGAAATTCACTTGAAAAAAATCAAACTATGAAAAAGACTATCAAGAAACTAGCTGAAGAAGAAATTCCAATCTATGCTGAATGTGGTGGATTGATGTATCTAACAAAATCAATTGTTCATAACAATAAAAAATTCAAGATGATTGGTTTGTATGATGCAGAAACGATAATGACAAAGAAAATGAAGCTTAATTATACAAAAGGAAAGATAGCAAAATCTCTAATTTCAGATAAACAACACAACCTTCAAGGTCATGAATTTCACTACTCACAATTAGAATCAGTTTCTACAGATTCTAAATTTGCTTATGCTTTAGAAATTGGTGAAGGCATCAAAAAACATCAAGATGGAATGATGTTATACAACACGCTTGCCTCATATGGACACCTTTATTTTGATAGTTCAAACTATGCACAAATTTTTGTGAAAAATTGCTTAAAACATTCAAGAAGATGATTCTGCTCTAATTAACTTGAAAAGAGCGTTAATTATTGCCGATGCTGATGAACTACCTCCTTTTCTACCAAGATTTGTGATAAATGGGGCACCTTCTAACTTTGATAATTCCTCTTTTGATTCTGCCGCGCAAATAAAGCCTACTGGGATTCCAATTATCAAGGCAGGTTTGACAATGCCTTCTTTGACCATCTGAATTACTTCCAATAATGCAGTTGGGGCATTTCCTATGGCTACAATTCCACCATTTATGTCAGAAACGGCTGCTCTCATAGAGACCTGAGAACGTGTTTTTCCTTCTTTTTTTGCTAGTTCCATTATTTTTGGATCTGAAATATTACAAATTATATTATTTCCAAAGTCTTTCGGATTCTGTTTATTTAATCCACCAATAACTCCATTAACATCAACTACAATACTACAACCGTTTCGTAAAGCATTCATTCCACGTTCAATTGCATCTTTGTGAAAGATTATCTTGTTGTCACTTGCAAAATCAAAATCTGCTGTAGAATGAATTATTCTTCTAACAATTGGCCATTCTTTCTCATTATATTGATGAACTCCAATTTCATCTTCAATCATTTGCATGCTTGCATCTTCTATAGATTGACCTTTTTCAGTTTGCATCTTCTACCTCTTTTGCTCTCTCAATAATCAAATCAATTATTTTTTCATCAGTTCCAATATGTTTTGTAATGAAAGTATTTGTTAGGGTTGAGTTTTCAAGTGCTGGTTTCAAATCATTGTTAATATCAGTTTTAACATGTGCTCCTTCATGTAAGAAATAAAAAACAATAATCAAAACTTTGGGATTATCTTTTTCACATTTTTTTATACCTTCAAAAATATCTGGTTGTTCTATCTCTAACCAACATCTACTTACATTTCTATAATTAGTTTTTAATTCATCTACTATGTAATTTAATGATAATTGTGCATTAGGATCCTTACTACCGTGACCAATAATCATTACATCAACTTTATTTTTTGGAAGGATTATCTTATTTTCATTTAGTGTAGTTGAAATTCTATTTTCAACTATATCCACAAGAGTTTTGTGCATGCTCATTGGTTTTGTAACAACAAATTTTACATTCGTATCTTTTTGAAATTTCATGACATCTGTTACTGCAATTTTGACTTTTTTACCAGGATACAAAAAATATGGAACTATAGTTAGTGAATCGATTTCTTGATTGAGGCATTTAGTAATTCCATCCTCAATGTAAGGGGACTCAACTTCTAAAAAGCAAAAATCCGTAAAAATATAGTCTTTTTTAGCCATAATTCCCTTACAAATAGCCTCTAATTCTTCAGATGCTTCTCTTTCTCTACTTCCTCGATCAATAAGTAATAATCCACGTTTCAACTTCTAATCCTCGCTATAGCTATAGTCAAATTTGGCGGGAATTTCTGCTTTTCGACAATTAACTCTCCACCTGAAACCTTGATTGCTGCAGCTTCTGAAACACTTGCTGTTCCCTCAAAAGCTTTTACTGTTTCAGAAGGATTGGGTGCAGAAATTTCAGCAAGTTCTTCTCTTTCAACATATTGAATTGGGATTTCCATCTCTTTACCAAGATCAATTAATCCTTGAACATTTTTTGGTTTTTTTATCGATACAAGCTTCGCAACAGATTTTGCACTAAGTTGGAATCTTTCTAGACATGTATCAATTCCTTCTTTGATTGTTTCTTTTGAAGTATCATGATGTAATCCTACACCAATTACTAAACTTGGAGGGCGATATATAACAGAGTTTTCACTAAAGTCTTTATCAATAATTTTATCAGAGATAATAAGGTGAGATTTAGAATTTGATTTCTTCAATGTTTCAAGATCATCATAAATTGTAACATTTTTTGGTAATTCCTTATACCAATTTTTTTCTCCTGCATCCTGAATAACTCCAATAGGTTCTTCATTTACCATATGAGCACTAATTTTAGTTGCAGTAGAATCATCATCTATCTTCCAATTAAATTGTCTACCAACAAGATCTACTGCTATAGTCTTGTTAACATCAGCAGCAGTGGTAATTACAGGCAAAGCGCCCAATTTTTCAGCAATTGTTTGGGTTAATTCATTTGCTCCACCTATGTGTCCAGATAATGCACTAATCACAAAATTTGTTTTATCATCAATTACAATTACTGCAGGATCTGTCTTTTTGTCTTTCAAATGAGGAGAAATCAATCTTATTACTGCACCTAATGAAAATAAGCATATCAACGCATCATTATTCTTAAAAAGTTCAACAATTTTTTTTGATGTAGGTTCAGAATACCAGAGAACATCAGTATTACCATTTGAGAATTTTTCAGGTGCAAAAATACTCCAATCAGGAAAAATGGCCTTAAGATTTTGCCCTATATTTACTCCATTTTTTGTAATTGCAAGAATTGCAGTTTTATCCATAGTCAAAATCTTCTAAATTGAATAAAATACCCTACTCTTGAGATTTTCTAGCCAGTATGTTTCCATCAAAATCAAACAATGTTACATCAATTAGAACTTTTTCTTCAGAATGTTTTCTCATATGCTTGTATGTTTCATCAACAATTGATTCAAAAAATCCTTCAACATTATTCTCTTGAATAATTTCAGAAACATGTCTTGCAGTATTTGCTTTTTTAATATTTTCAATTACTGTATCAGCAGCATGTGATTTTTTTGCTAACTCTGCAAGAAAAGTCATATCAACTTTAGAACCTTTAACATGAGTTTGTTTAACTCCTGCTGCCATTTTTGCTAATTTTCCGATAAAACCAACTACATATGCTTTTTTGATATTTTTTTTAGCACATTGTTGAATTGTGTATCCTGAAAAATCTCCCATCTGTACGAAACAATGTTCAGGTAAATCAACTATTTTTTTTGCAAAATCCTCACTTCTGCCACCCGTAGTTAATACAACAACATCATTTCTCATTGCAATTGAAACATCTAGATTCTGTCTAATTGATGCAGCATATGATGCTGTAGAAAATGGAATAACTATTCCGCTAGTTCCTAGAATTGAGATTCCATCTTTTATTCCAATTCTAGGATTATCAGTTTTTGGTCCTAATTCTTTGCCTTTGGGAACTGAAATTACTACCAATAATCCATTTTTTTCAAGAATACTTTCCCCAATTTCTTTCAAATTTTCTGTAATCATTTTTTTAGGAACTGGATTTATTGCTGGTTTGTTAATTTCTAAACCTAAACCAGGTTTTGTGACAATTCCTACTCCTTCTCCACCATCTATTTCAATTTCATTAATTTTGTCGGTTAAAGACAAGTCTACAATTATTTCAGCACCATGTGTGACATCAGGATCATCGCCACCATCTTTAATCACAGAACATTTTGCTTTGTCAGATTCAAAATTGCATGAATGTACTGGAATTTCAAGAAAATCACCTTTAGGCAGTCTTATTGATACAGATTCTATCTTTTGTTGATTGATAATAGATAGTAATCCTGCTTTTGCTGCTGCAGTTGCAGAGCTACCTGTAGTATATCCAGTTCTTAATTTACTCTTATCTTCAGCCACGATTTCTGTATTCATTTTACTGTTTTAACTCTTGTTTGCTTATGTCAATATATTCTAAATAGATATAAAATTCAAAATTACTTGGATTTTTTATGGTTAAAGATAAGCAGATAGTGATTACTGGTGCAAGTGGGTTTGTTGCAAAAAATCTAAGAAAACACCTTTCAGAAAATAATTTTGAGTTAATTTCTATTTCACGAAAAAACTTTAGAAAATTTAAGAACGAACAAAAAATAATTTCTAAAAACTATAATGAAAAACAGATACTTTCAAAGATTAGAAATTCTGATGTGATTTTTCATCTCGTTGGAGTAGGAAGACAATCAATCAAAAATGATTATGATATGATAAATGTAGAATTTACTAAACATATCTTAAACTTAAGCAAAAAAGCAAAAATTAAGAAGTTTATTTTTACTAGTGGACTTGGTGTATCTACAAAAACAACTTCAGATTATTTTATTTCTAAATACAAAGCAGAAAAACTAGTTATTAATTCAGGATTAAATTATACAATTTTTAGACCGTCATACATTGTAGGAAAAGATGATCTGTTTACAAAACACATAAAAAAACAAATCAGAAAGAAAAAGATCATTATTCCAGGTTCTGGTAAATATTCAATGCAGCCAATTTACATAAATGATGTAACAAAAGTTTTTGAAAAATCAATCATACAGAATCAATTTAGAAATCAAATAATAGATCTTGTTGGGCCACAATTCATTACTTTTGAAAAATATATGAAACTGTTTTCTAAAGGAACTAAGACAATTATAAAGAAAATTGAACTAGAACATGCATATCATGAAGCATTAACTAATCCAAAAGCAGATTTTGGAATTGATGATCTAAACATATTGGTAGGAGATTTTAAAGGAAATCATTCCAAATTAAGAAATCTTTCAAAAATAAAATTTGAGTCAGTTCTTGGATTACTAAAGTCCGGCGCCTTGCTTTAGGGATTCAGCTTTGTCTGTTTTTTCCCAAGAAAATTCTGGTTCATTCCTACCAAAGTGACCACAAGAAGCAGTTTTTTTGTAAATTGGTCGTTTCAAATCTAATTGAGAGATAATTCCAGAAGGTTTCATATCAAAATTCTTTCTAACCAAGTCTTCAATTTGACTTTCTGGAATTTTGTTTGTTCCAAATGTGTTAACATAAAGAGATACAGGTTCCGCAACTCCTATTGCATATGCAAGTTGTACTTCACATCTATCAGCTAATCCTCCAGCAACTAAATTTTTTGCAATATATCTACACATGTAACAAGCAGATCTATCTACCTTAGAAGGATCTTTCCCAGAGAAAGCTCCTCCTCCATGTCTTCCAAATCCACCATAAGTATCAACAATAATTTTTCTTCCAGTCAAACCAGCATCACCGTGTGGTCCACCTATTACAAATTTTCCAGTTGGATTAATGTGGACTTTGATTTGATCATTCCAGAGATTTCCTAAAACTGGTTTAATGACTTTATCAATAAGTTCTTTTGAGATTTCATCTTGAGAAATTTCTGGTGCATGTTGTGTTGAGAGTACTACAGTTTCAATTTTTGTAGGTTTATTGTCTTCATATCTTACAGAAACTTGTGATTTTCCATCAGGTCTTGCCCAAGGTAAAGTTTTGTTTCTCCTAACTTCAGATAATTTTTGAATCAGTTTATGTGCTAATAAAATTGGCATAGGCATTAATTCTTCAGTTTCATTTGTTGCATAACCAAACATCAATCCTTGATCTCCTGCGCCTTGTTCTTTTTCTTCAGTAGCAGTTACTCCTTGACTAATATCAGGACTTTGGGAGTGTAGTCTAAGATTTACTTGACAAGTGTCACCATCAAACTTCAAATCTTTGTTATCATATCCAATTTCTTTAATTGTTTTTCTAACTAGTTCTTCCTGGGCTTTCTGATCAAAATTTGCTTTAGATGTTACTTCTCCAGATACTGCAACAAAATCAGTGGTGACCATTGTTTCAACAGCCACTCGTGAATTTGGATCTTGTTTGAGATATTCATCTAAAAATGCATCAGAGATATTATCACATACTTTGTCTGGATGTCCTTCTGTTACTGATTCTGATGTAAATAAGAAATTGTTAGTCATAGGTGTTCGACTCAGAGTTCGTTTTCAAGTTTGATGAACAATACATTATTGCCTCTTACAATAACCCTGCCATAATTTGCAATAACTTTACTATCATGAAGTTCCTCTGCATCAGTCATAATCAGATTCATGTATGAATCAACATTATCCATTTTACCTTTGTATTCGACTTCATTTTTCAGTCTTACAGTAACTTTCTTTTTGGTACTTTTTTGAAGAGTTGTTAAAGGTCTTTTTGCACTAGATTGAGACACTAATTATTCACTTGTTTTGCAACGTTGTTCTCTAGAATAAAAGCCTTACCTCTTTTGTAAAAATTGAAATTCCTTAAATTTTTTTCTCCTTTTTTGAATAATTATGCTGATGATCTCTACGGGCATACAAAAAATAGATGAATTTTTGTCTGGAGGAATTCCAGATGGTGTTATAGTAGATATTTTTGGTGGAAATGGAACTGGAAAAACTCAGTTATTGTTACAATTATCAATAAACTCAGTTATGAAAGGTGGTCGTGTCTTGTATTTGGATACTACTGGAGAATTTAGACCAGAGAGAATTTTAGAGATTCAAAAACAATCTGAACATCATACAGATTTGCTTGAACAAATTACAGTTTCTAGAATCACAAACACATCAGAACAAATAAACTCAATAAAAAATCTTCAAAATGAATTTTCGTTGATTGTTATTGACAATGTAACTGACTTATTCTCTTATGAGTACAAAAATGAAGAATCTACATTTGAAAAAAATGCATTGTTCATGAAATTCATGCATGAATTATCTGAATTTGCAATTAAAAAGAAAATTCCTATCGTAGTTACAAATATGGTCAGAACAATTGAAGGAAAAGAAATGGAAAACATGAAACGTGCAATTGATCTTTTTACGCATATCAAGATACATCTATTCAAAAATTCATCAAAATTTCAAGGAAAAATTTACTGGGCACTAAACAAAAGAGACTTTTCTTACAAGATTCACGTTTTAGGATTATCAGATTCTTCTGAAGATATTTAACGGTCAATCAGGAAGTTTACTAATGGCAGATATTTTTGATTCTATTCCAATGATTACAGTAGTTTTATTTGCAATAGGTCTAGTTGGTGTAATTGTTTATGAAAGATCTCGATCAAATTCAACAGAAAAATCAAAAGATTGATTCTCTTTTTGGGAAATTTGGATTTTCTAAACTTACTGAAATTCAGAAAAAAGCTTCGCCTATAATTTTACAAAAAAAAGATTGTCTTGTAATTGCCCCAACAGGTTCAGGAAAAACAGAATGTTCGGTAATTCCAATTTTTTCTCTTTTAAAAGAATCAAAGAAAAAAGGAAAAATCAAAGCTATCTACATTACTCCTCTAAGAGCACTAAATCGGGATGTATTTAGAAGGATTACAAAGTATGCGCATGAAAATGAATTAACAATTGAAATAAGACATGGAGATACAAGCCAAAAAGATAGAAAGAAAATAACTGAAAATCCTCCAGATATTCTAATAACAACACCAGAAACTTTGGTAATTCTTTTAACACAAATGAAGATGCTTGATGCATTATCGGAATTAGAATGGATTGTTATAGATGAAGTACACGAATTATTATCTAGTGAAAGAGGTTCTCAGTTATCTCTTAGTGCTGAAAGATTAGAATTTAATTCAAAATTCCCACTCACAAAAATTGGGTTATCTGCTACTGTTGGAAATTTTGAAGAAGCAGGAAAATTTGTTGTAGGCACGAAAAGAAAATGTGAGATAATTAGAGATACTTCTGTAAGAAAGTATGATGTAGATGTTCAATATATTGATGGAACTATTTCCGATGTTGCTGAAAAAATCATTGAACATGTTTTAGAATTAAAATTAGAGTCTCCAGTGCTTTTATTTACAAATACTCGAGGAGAAGCTGAATTTCTAGCCTCAATTTTAAAAGAAAAATCTTCTATACAAATTGAGTTACACCATGGTTCATTGTCAGGAGAAGTTAGAGAAGAAACAGAATCAACATTACGTAAAGGAACCCAAGGAATTGTTGTCTGTACATCCTCATTAGAATTAGGATTAGATATAGGCTCAGTAGAATTAGTTATCCATTATGGTTCTCCTAGACAAGTTTCAAAATTAGTTCAGAGAATAGGAAGGAGTAGACACAATCGTGATGCATCAGCTAAAGGACTAATCATTACAAATAATTCTGATGATGAGTTTGAAGCAAAAGCTATACTAGAACGAATTCAAGAAGGGTCAATTGAAGAGCAAAAAATTCATGATGGCTCTCTTGATGTTTTAGCTCATCATTTAGTTGGATTGGCAATGCAGATAGGAGAGATTCCAGTTGATCAAGCCTTTGAATTGATTACAAAAGCATATACATTTAGAAATTTAAAACTAGAAGAATTAGTTGGTGTTTTAGATTTACTAGATGCGAATTATCTAATATTCTTTGATCGAACAAAAATAACTTTTTGGAAGAAGGGACGATCATTTAGATATTATTTTGAAAATCTTTCAACTATACCTGATATTCTAAAATTCAAAGTTTTTGATAGTGTGGGGAAAAAAATTATTGGAACACTTGACCAAAGATTTGTAGGAGATTTTGGTGATTCGGGGAACATTTTTGTTTTAAAGGGATCACAATGGAGAATTCTAAATGTTGATGAGAAAGCATTAACGGTCAATGTTGAGCCATTTAGAGGAGGAGGAATCACAGTACCATATTGGGAAGGAGAAAGCATTCCTATTGATTACAAAACTGCAAGAAAGGTAGGTAATTTTCGTACTAAAGTAAAGGATGGATCTCTAGAATTAAAAAACAATATAATTGAAAAATTAAGTTTTAATGAAATTCTTAATGAAAATAATGTTGTAATTGAATCAAGTAGATCACAAGGTTCAATTGTAATTCATTCATGTTTTGGAACAAAAATTAATGCAACTTTATCAACATTACTTTCTTCAATGCTATCATCAATGTTAGGTTCTGTAGTTGATTCAAGATCAGATGGATATAGAATTGTACTTTCTTCAAGATCAAGAATTTCTGAAAAACTTTTTCTGGAAATTATAAAAGATGATTATGATCTTTATTCTGTTGTTACAGCATCTTTATCTGGAACTCATAATGTAAATTGGAGAACTTGGTGTGTTGCAAAAAAATTCGGAATTGTTGGACGTGGTTCCATATATGAAAGAAAATCTGCTAGATTTTTGTATGAAAGATATTCAAAGACTCCACTTGTTCATGAAGCACTACGTGAATTATTTCATGATAAATATGATTTAAAAAATTCAGATATCATATTAAAAAAAATTCGTGACAATGAAATACAGATAAAATGGGTAGAAGTTGATCAATTTTCAAAATTAGCAGAGCCAATTTTAGATCATACAACAAAATATTATTCATCACCAGCAAATCTGGACAAAGGAATTCTTGATCTTGTAAAAGCAAGACTAGAAAAAACAAAACATCGTTTAGTTTGTGCTAGATGTGGAAAATGGGAACGAGTAGTAGAAACACATGAAGTCAAGAATACTTTGATTTGTCCATATTGTAAAGGACGACAGATTACAGCAACTTTCTATTCAGATTATGATCTGCCTAAAATTATCAGAAAGAAACAGGAGGGCAAAAAGCTATCATCTGATGAAAAACACAAGTATGATCGTGCCTGGAAAGTCTCTTCACTAGTAGAAAATTTTGGTAAAACTGCTATTATTGTAATGTCAGGATATGGAGTTGGTGCAGATACTGCAGCAAGAATTTTAAGAAATATGGTGGATGAAGAACATCTATTCAAACAAATCTATGAAGCTGAAAGACAATATGTTGTTACAAGAGGTTTTTGGGATTCTTAATTTTTCTTAGTAATTTTGGAAAATGAAGTTAAAAATAATTCAATTCTACCTTCAAGACCTGCTTTAGCATTTAATCCAGTAATTGAAATAATTTCTCCTAATTCACATTTATCAATTAGTCTTGCTTGATTTCTCCAACCTTTAACCCAAATTTGACCCGTATCATCTTCAACAAACATTTCTGATAATGCAATTGATTCACCAGATTTTGTTTGAACTTCACGTCGTTCTGGAACTTTCAATATTATAGCTTCAATACAATAATTTCCATCAACTTTAACATCATTAATTTTTGTTCGTAGTTGTGATAAAGATGGAATAGATTCATCATTGTCTAGTTTTCTAACAAATGAATTTGCATCTAACGTTATTGAATTTCCATAAGCTTTTGAGGGCATGCATTCTATTACATCACCTTCTGTACAGATACTAGTTGAATTTGAAAGATCAGTAATATTGAATAGATTCTTTTTATTATCAACTGCTAAAATCATATTTCTACCAGTTTCGGTTGGAGTGATTGAAAGAACTCTAGTAATAACAGGTTCTGCTTCTTTTCCTCCTTCAATTTCAATAATTGTTGCATCATTACCATGAATTTCTAATCCTTGGTTTCCTGATTTTACTTTAACACCAAGTAATCTAACTTTTGCAGATTGTGAAATCATATTTGGAACAGAAGACTCATCTTTTCCCCAAAGAACTACTCTCATTCCACTTCCATCATTACCTTTTAGACGCATTCTAAGTGCTTTTCCTGGTTGACCACGGGAATTTGTAAATTCCATTCCGCTTATTATCCCATTAATTACGCCTGAAATTACAAGATCTTTTTGTCCTTCTTGCAATTCACTAACATCTTTTGTAATAGTATCAATGGGTGGAATTTCACTTTGTGTATCAGTAGTTTCAATGTTAGAACCAGAACCAATATTGATTGTTGGTGAACCATCAAGATCTGACTTGACATAAGCCTTTATGATTTTGATTAAATCCCCTGGTTTTAGATTTTCAATGCCTGGAAGATTAGCTTTTTCATCCCATAATTTTACACTAGCAGTAGAATTTGTATCATAGACAGTCATAGTTCTAAGATAAAATGGTGAACCATCTTTTCTTGAAAATTGTTTTGCAGGAGACAAATTCAAAACTCTTGTTTCTAATGAAATTTCTTTTGCACCTGCATAAAGATCTTTTAAACTCATTTCAACTTTTAATGGTTCAGTTAACGTGACTCCATAATCTGATGCGATAAGAAAGATTGCTCCTTGATCTGTTAGATAGCCAGCACCAATTTTTTCTTTTTTTAGTTTAATTTGTTCTTCTACATCTTCTTTAGTTAATTCAGGTTTTTGTTCTAAGAGTTTATCAATAAGATTTTCCAACTCGGACAATTCATTGATGCTAAACTTGTTCTATTAATAAGAATTTCATTGATTAAAAAAATTCAATTTTGATAAATTTTGATCGCTTTATCATCAATACTAGTGTTAACATTTAATCAAATCCTACAAAAACTATGTTGAATTGACTCATTAACTAAATTAGTAAGGAGATCGCAGATTTCACATGTTATCAGTTGAAGTAAAAAATCTCTCCAAATCCTATGGTTCAGTTAAAGCTGTTAATGATATTGAATTATCAGTAAAACCTGGTCAGGTTTTTGGATTTTTAGGACCTAATGGAGCTGGTAAATCTACCACTATCAAACTACTAACAACACTTATTCCACCTTCAAGTGGGTCTCTTTCAATTTTAGGCGTGGATGCTATAAAAAATCCACTTCAAATACGTCATAAAATCGGAGTAGTTTTACAACAACCAAGCTATGAACCTACGCTATCAGTTGAAAAATCTCTCGATAAATATGGTATGATGTGGAATGTTCCAAGAGATGAACGTAAAAAAAGAATGGAACAGTTATTGAAAGACTTTGATCTAGTTGAAATTCGTAAAAAAAGAAATGAAGATCTTTCGATTGGGCAAAGAAGAAGAGTTCAGGTTGCACGTGAATTTATGCACGATATGGAATTATTATTTTTGGATGAACCAACCGTAGGTTTGGATCCTAGTGCTAGAAGAAAATTATTAGATTATTTAAAAAATAAAGTAAAAACTGGTTTAACAATTTTTTATACAACACATATTCTGACCGAAGCTGAATATCTTTGTGATGAAATAGCAATAATAGATGAAGGGAAAATAATTACAGTTAATTCACCTGATGCTTTGAAAAGTACATTTGGAAAAGAAAAAACAATAAAAATTCATTTATTAGAAAAACTAATAGAAATTTCTTCTCTTTTATCTAAAATTCCAGATTGTAAGATAGATTTTGAAAGTGGAACCAACATAATAATTCATTCAGAACAGTCAGAATTAGTATTGTTGCAAGTATTAAAAATTCTTAATGATAATAATATAGAGATAGAAGATTTGTCTGCAGTTCCAACAAATCTTGAAGAAATATTTTTAAAAATGGTGAAGGAGAATGCATCCGATAATTAGACTTGTCAATAGAAATATTACAATTTCTCTCAATCCTGGGTTTTTGATTTGGCAAGTAATTTTTCCATTAATTTACATATTTGTTGCAGGATTTGCTTATGCACCATTAATTAACAATGTACCATTTGGTCCAAAAGATCTTGATTATCCTGCATTCTTAGCATCAGGTATGATTGGTTTCAATGTTATGAATAGTACACTTGTATCTGGCATAATTATTTGGAATGATAGAAGACATGGAATGTTTGAGCAAATTATGTCAGGACCATTTACCAGAAGTCATTACATTCTCAGCAACATTTGCACTATTGGCATTATAGGATTAGTAAGTGCAACTTTGATAGCTTTAGTTGGTTATCCTGTATTTTTTAATTCTGTAGAATTTTCACTTGTAACAATTCCGATAATTGTTTTTGGAGCAATTACTGGTTCGGTATTATTTGGTTCGTTAGCCTCTATCATTTCAACTAGATTACGTTCTAGTGAAGGATTTAATGTGATTATTAATACAGTATTTCTTTTTTTTGCATTCGTTAGTACTGCATTTTATCCAGCAGAAGGAGCTCCCGAGCCACTTAGAACAGCATTTTTTCTTAATCCATTAACTTATCTTGTTGATGTTATCAGAGCAGGGATTTTTGGAAATGTTACTGAGTTTGTTATTATGGAGATGTTTGTTCTTGTAGGAATAGCTTCGGTACTTTTTGTAATTGCATCAAAATTGCTTACAAAATTAGATTTTTGAAATCTTCATCTTCTAACTCAATTCTTCTTTTTTGAATGCAATCAGTATGATCCTGATCCGTTCCAGAAATCTTATGACAAATACTACAAATCTTCATGAATTTTGTAAATCAATACGACGATTTAATAATTTCATTTTGTGCCTCTGAGACAAGGGAACGTCGTCTAGCTTGGTATGATACTAGTCTGGGGGACTAGTGGTCGCAGGTTCAAATCCTGCCGTTCCCATTACAATTTTAGAATTTTTAGCAATTCATCAAAACTTTCTTGAGATCTATCTTGTTTGTACTGTTTTAGTGCCCCAATGATTTTTTTCTTAGAAGGATTTTTGTAAATTTTCTGAACTTTCTTTGTAATACCTGAACCAATAAAAATTGCCTGAGTTGCTGACGTTACATTAGAAGGCCTTCTCTTAGTACTTGAACTCTCAAAATCAATCAATGTAGATTTTGTTTTTCCTACTATGACATGCTTTGAAATATTGCTTAATTCACCATGATCAAAACCAATCTGATCTAGCTTATAGCAATCTACTAACACACTTCTGATTGTAGATTTTAGTTTTTTTGTACTACCAGTGCCTTTTAGATTCTGTACCCACTCACTGATCTTTGTTCCTTCAAGATATTCCATTACTAGAAAATTTTTGCTAGCAAGAATCATTTTGGGACCAACATTTACAGAATTTACTATTTGTAACAGAGTTGACTCGTTTTTCATTTCTTTTCTTTGTGAATCAGTTCTTCTGATCTTTAATGCAACTTGTTTGGTATTTTTCTTTGCTAAAACCACAACTCCTACGTATCCTTTACCTAAGATTGCTAATTTTCCTAGTGTGGTTGAGCCAGTTAAAGAAATTGATTTAATCTTTAATTTTTCTAGTTCATTAATTCGTGATTTTATCTGACGGTTGGTAGTTTTTGGATATCCAAGAATCTCTGAATATGGTTTTCGAGAAAATTTCTTAATTGAAATGAAGGAAGGTGGCATCTGTTGAAACCAATTCATTTGCAGCTTCTTTAATTGATTTGCTTAAACTCTTGTTTCCATAGGAAACCTTGAACCCGCGCTTGAAATCACTTATGAGGCCTTTTGGCATGCCTGTTTGAAGATTATTTTTCAAAAATTCTGTTATGAATTTTGCAGCATCAGTATGTTTTCTTTTCTCAATCGAAGTGATTTTTTTATTTTTTCCTATCCACATTAACTCTGGATTTTTAAGATTTTTAGAAATGAAACTCTTAGAACCATCTTTTCTGAAAAATTCAGGACCATTTTTCTGATAGATACCAGGAATTTTGGTTGATTGCAACAAGAACAAGAGATATGCTTCTTTTTGTTGATCTGTGTAAGGCTTACTCCTCAACACGTGGAATCCTTCTAACTCTAGTTGAGTAGACAGTGATGTAGTTGCTCTTTTGATCTGGCCCCATATTATATCAGGACTTCTAATCTTATACTCAAATTTCACTATCAGTAAATTTTCTAGATATTTCTTTGATGGTTTCAGTCTTTTAGTCTTGAAGAATTTTGCTGATGGTTTTTCTTTGAATGCTCTAGATGCCAGAATAAATTTTCCTATATTCTCATCAGAAATTGCAGCAGCTAAATTCCTATTCTTATCAATTGGATCTATGATCACAATTGATGTATCAAATTTCTTTGTAGTCTTTCCAATAATTCTGTTTTCTTTAATTTCTGAAATTGATTTGATTACATTTTCAAAACTTCTATAGTTTAGAATTAAAACTTCAGAAACATAACCACTAAAACCTTGTTTAGCAATCTCTGCACCATAAATCCTGTTTGCTTTAAAGAATGTCTTTAGTATTCTTACTTCATTTTTCATTTTCGATGTTAATGATTTTTTCATAAATTTTGTATGATATGGCGACCTATCTGCAGCACTTTTCCAATTTCCAACTTTTACATCATAAAATGGCACTACATTGACTTTGGTATTCTTTATTTTAGCCTCAACATAGGGATGTTCTGAGTATCTAACATAGGGATTGTATTTTTTTAGAGAATCAAAACCAATCTTTTTTGCAATTTTCTCAAACTTTTCTTCTGATGTTGATTTTTTAAATCTAAGAAAAATATCAACATCAGCATCTTTTGCTAACCACGTTCCTTTTGCAAATGAACCTCCAAACTCTAATCCAATAACTTCTGAAAACTTTTCTACTTCTTTTTCAACTAACTTAAATGCTAAATCTGCAATTTGGTTTTTAGATTTTTCAATTGTCTTTGATGGAACTACCGTTTTTGCAACTTTGGAAATAATTTTTTTCATTTTATTGCTTTAACCTCCTCTAAATCAGAATAGATTGGATCATTAGGTGTTAGCTCACTTTTTTTAAATTTAATCTCTGTGACTTTTTGAGTGCCAAATTCTAGTGTCTTTTGTTTTTCCAATTCTTTTGTAATGTCTCCTATCTTCTTTTTAATTCTAAATACTGTAAGATGTGGCTTGAATGGTTTATCTGAAAAAAATCCCAAAGGCTCAAGCACTTTTTCAACCTTTTTGGCTAACTGGATTAACAGGTTACCTCCTTCCTCATCTGTACCTATCCAAACCACTCTAGGAAACTTTGCTTTAGGAAATGCACCTATTCCTTTCAAATTAACACTAAAACTAGAAAATTCTATAGTTTTGAGAGCTTGAATAATTTTTTGAGATACATCCTCAGTAACATCATCTAAAAACTGTAACGTAAAATGAAAATTTGTTGGTTCAGCTGGTTTTGCATTAATGTTAATCTCTGATTGAAATTTCTTTATGGATTCGACAACTTCATCGTTTGAGAGTTCAATTGCAACAAAAGTTCGCATACAAATTTCTTTAAAGTATCTTTATAATAATTTCCGGTAGCTTCATAGACTAGCCTCGTTTTTGGTATGTATTGACAAAACTAATTGTATGCTTGACAGGAATGCCTGGAGCTGGAAAATCAACAATCGCTGAAGGTCTCATCCCAAAAGGATATGAAATTATCAATATGGGTGATGCTGTTAGAGAAGAAGCTACAAAAAGAAACTTGGAACCATCTAGACCAAATCTTGGAAAACTAATGTTGGAATTAAGAGAAAAAAATGGACCAGGTGCAGTAGCAGAATTAATCAAACCAAAAATAGAATCTTCTACTGCTGATGTAATACTAATTGATGGGATAAGATCCATTGATGAAATTCAAGTACTTAGAAAATTTGGAAATGTAAAACTTCTTGCGATTCATGCATCAACAGACACAAGATTTGATTTTCTACAAAAAAGAGGAAGATCAGATGATCCTCAAACAAAAGATCACTTTGTTGAAAGAGATAGTCGTGAACTAGGTGTAGGAATAAGTAATCCTATAGCACTATCTGATGACGCAATTTCTAATACTGGTTTAACAAAAGATGAATTGATTGAATCTGCATATCAAATTATTCAAAGTTGGATATAATGAAAATCCCAAACATTAATTGTAAAATAGACATGTTTGGTTCAATAAACCTCTCAGAAGAACCAAATAAAATCAAAACTGCACTGACTAACATATTTCCAAATTCAACTGTAAAAACTGAAAACTTCTCAGTTCATGCAACATCGGATGAACTTAATTCACTTGAAAAAATTCATGAAATAATCCATTCAAAACAATCCCAAAAAACTTACAGACGCAATCTGGAAAAGAACTTGGAAAACGATTCTACATGGTTTTATCTAAATAAACAGGCAGCTTTTGTAGGAAAAATTGCGATCTGTGAAGAAGCCGAAGAGTCTCCTCTAGGACCAATTAAGGTAATCCTAACTTCTCCAGATATTGACAAAGTCATCGATTGGATGATCTCTGGAGATAACGATACTTAGCTAAGAAAATTCAATCATTTTTGAGTATTTTTTTAAGTTCGAATCTAAAATCTATTTTTTAGAAATATTATCAAATGTTCATAAAACTAGGCATAATCGCCGGCATTGTAATTCTGGGAGGTATGATATTCTCAAATGAAATTGATAATTTTTTCCCAACCACTTCTGCCACAGTAATTGATTCTTTGAAAAATGACGTTTCTGGAATAGGCGAAAAAGCATCTAATTCCGTTGAACAAAGAATTGATGAATCAATTGATAAAATTGTAGATAACACAAACAATGCTATAACAAATGAAATTAGTGAAGCTGGAGATAAGCTTTCTAATGAAATCTCTGAAGTAAAAGACTCATCTCAAAAAAAGATAACAGAAGAAGTCTCAAACTTTGATCCTATTGAATCAATTAAAGATATATTCGCTGGAAACCTTAATGGACAAAATTCAAAATCACAAACAACTTCGACCAATCCTTCTTCTACAGTTGTTACTTCAGTACAAAGCCCAGCTCCTATAACATATGAAACATTATCTCTGTCAACTACTCAACAATCTGATGATAATATCTTACTTCATTATTCTGATTCAAGTGGTAAAACACAAAATGTTAATGTAGTAATTAGAACTGAAGATAAAGAAATTTTCTCTGGCACATTTTTTACTTCAATGTTTGAAACTACAGTAAACGATGCAAATGGTATCCCATATTTTGTAGATATGACTATTGAGCATGAAGATTATGGTACAGTAAATTCGTCAGTGTTCAATCCTGGTGATGAATCTGATCTAAAAATTAATGGTGTTTTTAGAACTGACTAATTTTCTTTAAACATTGAAACAAACTCTGATAATGCATTTGCGCTAGTATCTCTTATCATTAAATCCATCTCTGAAGACATTTCTGTATCTTGAGGATTTACTTCTATCAAAATAGCATTATTTTGTTTTGCATAAAGTGGCAGAGTATTTGCTGGTGATACAACAAGTGATGTACCTGCAATTATCATCAAATCACATTGACTTGCATGAATCATAGCTTTCTGCCATACATCCTGAGGTAGAGATTCTCCAAACCATACCACATCTGGCCTTAGTATATTACCACACTTACACAAAGGTGGAATTTGAGAGAATTCAGTCATAATTTCGTCTCTGAAATCACAAACTGTGCACTTGATCTTGATTATGCTACCATGCAATTCTAAAACTTCTGAACTACCTGCCCTTTGATGTAATCCATCAATATTTTGCGTCAAAACTACAATATTGGCATATTTTTCAAGTTCAGCTACCGCCTTATGGCCATCATTAGGCTGTGCTGATAGGATATTGGTTCGTCTTTCACTATACCACTCCCAGACAAGCTTGGGATCATCATAGAACGCATCAATTGTAGCCAATTTCATTGCATCATAATTTCTCCACAATCCATCTTTTCCTCTAAATGTAGGAATGCCACTTTCTTGTGACATTCCAGCACCTGTTACAAAAACAATTTTTTTAGAATCTTTAATTTGATCTTTTACTGATTCAAACATTTTCATTTAATCTCTATTTCTAGAAGATCTTTTGCAGTAATTACTGAATCATGAATCTTTTGCGCTTCATGCAAATGTTCTACTTCATCTTTGTATCTAGCAGAAAAATGAGTTAAAATCAAATTCTTTACATTTGCATTTTTACCTAATGTTGCAGCTTGTTTTGCAGTTGAATGAGATGTCTCTTGCGCTTTTTGTTTTTCTTCATCTAGAAATGTAGAATCAAAAACAAGATAATCACAATCTTTGAAGAATTTTTCTAATTCTTCAGTAGGCATTGTATCTCCTGAAATTCCAATTTTTACTCCTGGACGTTTTTTACCTAACACCTGTTCAGATTTTATTATTTTATCATCAACTATAATCTCATTTCCTTTTTGTAGTTTATTCCATAATTCTCCTTCAGGTATGCCTAATTCTTTGGCTTTTTCAACATTGAATCTACCCGGCTTATCTTTTTCTTCAAATAGATATGAAAATGCTGTAACAGAATGATTTGCTTTAGAAGCATGCATTGAATATTTTTCATCATCAAAAATTTTTCCTTCTCTGACCGTATTGATCAAAACAGGAAATGATAACCCAAAATTTAAAACCTTGATGTTAGCTGCAATAAATTCATCAATACCACTTGGACCAAAAATTTCTATTGGTTCAGTTCTATTTTGCATAGACATTGTTTGTAATAATCCAAGTATACCTACACAATGATCTCCATGAAGATGTGTAACAAAGATCTTCATTTTTTTATTCCAACCTAATCCTGATTTCATGTAAAAAATTTGTGCAGCTTCTCCTGCATCAAACATTAGAATTTCTCCTTCTCTTTCTAAACAAATACAGGTTAATCCTCTATTTTCAGTTGGTTGAGCTGCTGATGTTCCCAAAAATACAAGTTTCATTTTATCAAAATTGTCCTTGTCAAGCTTTTATGCCTATAGATCTGATATTTTTTAATCCATTTAACTTCAATTCGTCTCTTAATTCTTTTTTGAACATTATTGCAAATCTTTTCTTTTTTGGAATTGCTGAAAAAATCTTTTAGAGTATTTTTAGGAGTTTTTGTGGTTTTAGAATTCTGTCCATAAGGTAAATCAGTTACAATTCCATTGAATTTTGAAGAGATTTCTGACATTTTATGAAAATCCCCATGTAAGATTTCTGATTTAAAGTCATTAGCAGTGAGATTATCTTTGGCTATATCACACATTTTTTCATTAAAATCAATCCCGATTCCCTTAATTCCCATTGATTCAGCCTCCAAAAGTGTGGTTCCCGTACCACAAAATGGGTCACAAACAGTCTCTCCTTTCTTTGATCCTATCAAATTTAACATGACTCTTGTCAACCTCCAGTCCAATTCATTTGGATGATTCTTAATTTTCTCTGGTCTTTTTTCATTTCCAATTTTTTTGCAAATCCAAAGAAATTCTCTTTGTCAGTAAAAATCAGATAAATTATGATGTCTGGAGAATCAAACATAACTTTAGCATTTGAGAATTTTGAAATCATATCTCCCATTGAGCTCTCTAATTCTTGAGTGTTAAATTCATTAGATGACAAATTAATTATTTTGCATACAAAACTTTTTGCATTTTTTAGAACTTCAAACTTTTTCTCATCTAAAAATAATCCCGACATTTTTCTGAGTATCTGTCCAGAAGTTTTTACAAATGTTGCACGTTCTGCAATTTTATACCAATCTGTTTTCGATTGAACAATTACTAAATTAGAAATTACTTTAATTTTAGAAAACCTATCATACATTTTAGAAATTGCAATTATTTCATCAATAGCAAGTTCTAGATATTCTTTAGATAGAACAAAAAAGCTTTCTGGCATTATCTTATTGCCTTTGCAATAGTATTAGAAACATCAACAACTGATGTCTTTCCAGGAATTGTATTTGCACTAACAATTCTTGTAACTCCTGCTTTCTTGATCTTTTTTTCTGCATTATTCATTAAAAGAGCATGTGTACATGCAACAAATACTCTCTTACATTTCTGTTTCTTAAGAAATTGAGTTGCTTTGATAATGCTTCCTCCGGTACTTATCATATCATCAACTAAAATTAAATCTCTGTTTGCAACTTCGTCCACATTTTTTGTTTTAATCTGTACTTTTCCAGTTTTTCTATCTCTTTTCTTATCTAATGCAATAAACTCTGACTTGAATTCTTTAGCAAATTCTTTGGCTCTATCTTTTCCACCTTGATCAGGTGATACTACAAGGGGGTTTTTCAGGCTCATTTTCTTAAAATATCGAACAAGATCCGGAATTGGAGTTACATTTTTTGTTTTTATCGTAAAGTGTTTGAGCCCAATCATACTGTGAATATCTACAACAATTATCTTTGAAGCCCCTGCACCCTTGAATAACTTCCCAAGAACTTTCATGGTAACAATTTCTCCTGGCAAAAATTCTCTATCTTGTCTTGCATATCCCATGTAAGGAATTACAGCAGTCACTTCAGATGGAGTTTCTTTTGCTTTAGAAATTAACGATAAGGCTTGAATTAGATTTGTATCTACAGAAGGATAAATTGATTGTACAACAACTGTCTTCTTTGTTATCTTTCCACTTAATGTGATCTTACTCTCCCCATCAGCAAAAACTCTAACTTGTGATTTTACTAAATTTGCCTTAATCTTTCTAGATAATTTTCTTGCTAAATCTTCTGAAGACTTGCCAGCAATAACCGAAACTTTACTCAACAAGAAATTGTGATTTAATGGGATTCTTAAGTTTTGAGAAGATCATTCGTCTTCGGCAGTACCACGACCAAGATCGCCTACACCATATTCATCAATAACCTTGTTTCTTTTGTCATTGAGCTTATCAATTTCTTCTTGTTCACGTTTTTCATCACCTTGGTAGACAGTTCTAATTGGCCATGGAATTCTAATATCATGCTTCTTGAACTCTTCATACATGATCATTCTCATATCAGTTTTAGTTTTGAATTGAGCACCATAATATCTAACATAAACCCATAATGAAAAATCTAATGAAGAATCATTAAAATCATCAAATCTTACAACTGGTTGGTTTATCTCAACATGAATATCTTTATCACATCCACAACTTGGTTTATTATGTAACAAATATGGGCAACGTAACTGTCTAACAAGATGTCTGCCTTTACCATCAACAACCTCTTTCATTGCTCGTTTTCCAACTTTGACAAGAATTGCTGCAACTTGTTTAGGATCATTAAGATATGAAACACCCACCTTTACAATTGCAGGTACCATCTTTACTTCCTTTGAATAATTAATTATCTGAGCATTAACTAACTGTCTTGTAGGAATTATTGCAAATGATTCATTTAATGCATCTCTAACGTAGGTAACCCTAGGTGTGATTTTGTGTACGTATCCGTTATATCCTGTATCTAGTTTTACACGCTCACCTTCAACAAAAATTTTGTCCTTTCGAATAAAGATATAAGCAAAATAATTCTGCATAGTCTCTTGCAATGCAAATCCTATTCCAATTGCTAATCCTCCTGTTGCAGTTGCTAAAACAATTAGATCTATTCCCCACCAACTAACAACACCAATTATTACTGCAGCAAAAATTGCTAGTGGTAAAATATGGTTAACTCCTTTTGGAAGATCTTTTCTTTTTCTTATTGCATGTCCTGGTGGTTTGGCCCCTGCAATAATTGGTTCATAATTATTAAGTTTCTTTTCTTCTCTCCATGTATCAATTGGATAAATCTCTTCAACATTTTGTCCCATCCTAAGTTTTTTTCCAGATTGGTTATTTCCAGAAATACAACTATCAAAATAATTTAGATACTTTCGTCTTTCAGACTTTTTCCATTCTTCAAAAGGTTCCTTAACTAATAATTCATAACTCCCAATTGGAATACCTTTTGTTGTTCTAAATTCTTCAAGAAATTTTCTACCTTCTTCAGTTTTTAGATTTTCTTCAAAATCTTCATCTGAAATATCTTCTGGTGTATGTTTAGGAGGCACCCATTTGAAGCATTTATGAAACAAATCTCCTCTATCATCAATAAATCCTCTTAGATCTTTCCATTCTTCAAAATCTTCTTTTTCAAGTCCAGATTTTTCTCGTTTTGTTATTATGATAGGTATTAGATGTGATATGGAATAACCTATAACAAGTATATTCAAAGTATTGAGAAGTTTTTGAAATGTTTCAGCAGGTGTCATGCTTTTTTCTACAATTATATCTTCTTCAGAATCAGTTACAATAACTTCTTCAGCTTCTAAAACTAGCGCTTCTTCAAATAGATCGATTGATTGAATGTAGACATTCATACTAGTTATCAAAATTATTGCAAAAAATGGTAACACTCCAACTTTAACAAATCTAGAAAGATGAGGTCTTACATAATGAAATTTCTTAGATTGAACCCACTTTGAAAAAGCTCGATAAATAAGAGCAATTCCAATAATTCCTACAATTAAAACTGTAAATGCAATTTGTAATGCTTCTGATGATGCAATAAGCTCACTTACAGTTACAAATTCACTGGTTTGTCCTTTAACTGCACCAATAATTTCATCCTCAGCCATTTATCTCACCGTTAATCCTATTTTCTAGAATACAAAGGTTAACCCATTTATCACTATTGAATAAACTACAAAAATTTCTATGCGTAATGAGCCTGTAACCTTTAACAAGGGTTTGCGTACTATTTACTAAATGACCTATCAAGAATTAGTTTGGGATGAATCTCCATCGCTGAAATCATACACTTTATCTAATTTCCGTGATCTTCCACAAATTCAAAATCTTTCTGAAGAAACTCGATTTGAGATGAAAGTGGTAGGAAACGTATTACCATTCAAAGCAAACAATTACGTTGTTGAACAATTAATTGACTGGAATAATATCCCCACTGATCCAATGTATGTTCTAACTTTTCCTCAAAGAGGAATGTTAAAACCAGAACATTACTCAAAAATGGAAACTGCATTAAAAAATAATTCTGACAAAAAAGAAATTGCTACAATTGCAAATGAAATACGTTTACAACTAAACCCACATCCAGCAGGACAGATGGAGCTAAACGTTCCAACTCTTAAAGATGGAACCAAATTATATGGAATGCAACATAAATACAAAGAAACTTGTCTCTTTTTCCCTAGTCAAAGTCAAACATGTCATGCATATTGTAGTTTTTGTTTTAGATGGCCACAATTTGTTGGAATGGATGAAATGAAATTTGCAATGCAAGAAGGAGAGCAACTTGTACAGTATGTTTCAGAACATCCAGAAATTACTGACGTGTTATTCACTGGTGGTGATCCAATGATCATGAAAGCAAAAATATTTTCAAAATATGTTGATGCACTAATAGAGTCTAAACTACCTAATCTTAAAACAATAAGAATTGGAACAAAAGCACTATCTTATTGGCCTTACAAATTCCTAACAGATTCAGATTCACAAGAAATGCTAGAAATATTCCAAAAAATTACTGACAGTGGATTACATCTTGCATTTATGGCACACTTTAATCATCTTAATGAATTATCTACAGATGCAGTCAAAGCTGCAATCAAAGAAGTTCGAAAAACAGGAGCACAAATTAGAACTCAATCTCCATTGTTAACACACATCAATGATGATGCACAAATGTGGGCAGAAATGTGGACAAAACAGGTACAATTGGGTTGTATTCCATATTACATGTTTGTCGTTAGAGATACTGGTGCTCAACATTACTTTGGCATACCTTTGGTTAAAGCCTATGAAATTTTCATCAAAGCATACTCTTCTGTAAGTGGATTGGCAAGAACTGTCAGAGGACCTAGCATGTCTGCAACTCCAGGAAAAGTCCAAGTTGTTGGAACAACAGAAATGAATGGTCAAAAAATGATCATTCTGAGATTTTTACAAGGTAGAAATCCTGATTGGGCACATCAGCCATTTTTTGCAAAGTATGATGAAAATGCCA
Source organism: Candidatus Nitrosopumilus sp. (assembly GCA_965215075.1). GTDB lineage: Archaea > Thermoproteota > Nitrososphaeria > Nitrososphaerales > Nitrosopumilaceae > Nitrosopumilus. The sequence goes on along the minus strand of OZ244033.1, from coordinate 392,753 downwards.
TTTGGTTGGATGATTTGAAACCAATATCTGGTGAAAAATTCTTCTTTGAAGAAGAATTAGACAAATTCAAAGCATCAAAAATGAGCTAATCTCATTCCTCTTAGAATTTACCTGACTATATTGACAATTCTATCTTACTAGATAGCATTTGTAAAATAATTTAACAAAAAAATTAGTTGAATCCAGATCAGGTTTTACAGGCTGTAGAAGATGAAAATATCTCTTTCATTGATTTTTGGTTTGTAGATATCTTCGGTGAACTCCATAATGTTGGAATGCCAAGCTATGCAATTGATAAAAACAGTTTTGTGAATGGTTTGGAAAAATTAGATGCAAGCTCAATTGTTGGATTCAAATCTGTAAATAATTCTGATATGATCTTAATGCCAGATCCAAATTCATTTAAAATTCTTCCAGGAGATTATGATCCTAGCAATAGAAAGAATGCAAGAATCTTTTGTGATCTATATGATGGAAGTACAGCTAAAGAGTCAAGATATAATCGAGATTCTAGAAGTATTGCTCATAAAGCATCTGAAAAACTTAACGAGTTTGGATTTACTCATACCAACTGGGGACCAGAAATTGAGTTTTTTATATTTGATACAATCAATGTTTATCCTTCTCCATATGCTGCAACTCATTCGTATGGAGGCTCTGGTTATTCAATTGAATCAAAAGAATCCCCTTGGGCTAAAGGAAATGTAAGTACAGCAATTGATATCAAAGAAGGATATTATCCATCCCAGCCTAAAGATACACTTGAAGGATTTAGAAAAGATGTATGTGATGATTTGTATAAATATTTTGGAATAAAAATTGAAGCAGAACATCACGAAGTAGCAACATCTGGTCAATGTGAAATTAACTTAGTTTACAATGAAATGATTGCAATGGCAGACAATGTGGTTGCTGTAAAAAATCTTGTTAAAGTAAAAGCTAAACGTAAAAACAAAGTTGCAACATTTATGCCAAAACCTATCTTTGGTGATAACGCATCTGCAATGCATACCCATCAAAGCTTGTGGAAAGAAAATTCTAACGTAATGTATGATCAAGATGATGATGTTGCTCAAATGAGCCAAACAGGAAGATATTACATTGGTGGAATTTTGAGTCATGCTTCTGCATTATGTGCAATCTCTAATCCTACAACAAATTCTTACAAACGCCTTGTTCCAGGATTTGAAGCACCAGTTAACGTGTGTTGGGGAATGGGAAACCGTTCTGCAGCAATTAGAGTTCCAATGTATAATAGAAATCAGGAAAAAAGCAAAAGACTTGAGTATAGAGTGCCTGATCCAACTGCAAACATCTATCTCTTAGAGGCTGCATTATTACTTGCAGGATTAGATGGAATCAAAAATAAAATTGATCCAGGTGATCCTGTTGAAGAAAATGTGTACAAACTTTCTCCTGAAAAGAAACGAGAGCTCAAAATTGGTTCTTTACCTGTATCACTAAAAGGTGCACTTGATTCTTTATCAAGTGATTCAAAATTCTTAGAAGAAGTTTTTACAAAAGATTTCCTTGATGTGTATTCAGAATTAAAATACAAAGAATATACAGCATTTGCCCAAACACCAACTGCATGGGAAGTTTCAATGTACGCTGACGCGTAATTAGTACAAATGTCAAATATTTTCAAATAAACTCATTTGAAGAAATTAGTAGAACATTTTTAAAATCAGATTAGGTTTTGTTGGTATTGAAAATATCTCTATTGCTACTACTGTTGATTATCCCAGGCTCATTTGGAATTGCATATGGTCATACTATTGATGCAGTTGGCGAATATAGAGTAGAAATTGGTTGGATGAATGAACCTGTAGTTTCTGGAGAAACAAATGGAATTGAATTTTATGTTAGCCCATTGATTCCATGTCCTGAAATTCCAGAACCAATCAAATGTGCAGAATCACAACCATTTCAAAATGGAATTGAAGGATTGCAGAAAACTGTCAAAATGAAATTAATCTATAAAGATGAAAGTATCTCGCTTCCTCTTTCACATGATCATAACATTCCAGGTAAATACTATGCATTTGTAAATCCAACAGTTTCAGGCTTCTATCAAGCAAACATGTTAGGAACAATTGTAGATACACCAATTAGCCTATCAATGCATCCACCTAAAGTTGAAGAACGTGGTTACATTGAGTTTCCTGAGCCATCAGATATCACAGTACAACAAATGATAGATGGACATACTGCGTTAATTGAAGATGTTAGTGAACTAAAAGACTCCGTAGATAGTCTTGAACAAAGCAATCAACAAATGAATGTAGGATATGCAGGAATTGGAGTAGGTATTATAGGAATTGCTATTGCGGTTGTTGCACTAGCAAAATCTAAAAAGAATTAAGCAGAATTCATAAAATCTTTTCTTCTTCTCAAAAATAAATACAAAACAGATCCAATTGCAATAATAGATAATCCCACAAGAACAACTCCATCCAAATTCAGTTGAGACAACATCATGTTGTTTGTTTCTTGACTGGGAATTGACCTGATAATGATTCTCATCTATTCTTATAATCTGATTGTTTTTCTCTACTATGCTTTGACCTCTGTCTTTTCTGTTCATATTATACTTGTTATAGTATAATCTTGTCTTCTATATAATATTATACCTGATCCAGTATAACTTTATTAATACAGTTTTTGGACTATATGTGATGAGAATAATCAAAACAGTCAAAGGTAAAAAATATCTCACCTTTAGAGAGTACAATCCAGAAACAAAAGAACAAAGTGACACTTCATGTGGACAAGAAGGAACGCTGGAATCTGAAAACAAGTATGCTATTTTGGAGCAAGAATTTCTCAGGAGAAAAATCAAACAGTCACAAGAAAGACTACATGAAATTACAAACACATATTCCAAGATTAAGATAAAAAATCCAAAGATCCCCACAAACAAAATAATTAACGGGGATGTTCTGGACACGATGAAAACTTTTCCAAGTAATTCTGTTCACATGGCAATTACATCTCCACCTTATAACGTTGGATTAGATTATGACAAGTACAAAGACCAAAAAAGTTATGATGAATACATGGATTGGCTGGAAACCGTTTTTCGCGAGCTGTATCGTGTACTTGTAAAGGGCGGACGGTTTGCCCTAAACATTGCACCTACAGGGATAGCTGATTTCAAACCAATCCACAATGATATTTCACAAAGATTACGAGATATGGGATTTATTTTCAGAACTGAAATACTGTGGTACAAGCAAAACATCTACAAGAGAACAGCTTGGGGGAGCTGGAAGAGTCCGTCAAATCCACATGTGATGCCCTCTTGGGAATATGTGTTAGTATACTGCAAGGAAACCATGAGTCTTGAAGGCGATAAGAAAAACATTGACATTACAGCCGAAGAGTTCAAGAAATTCTCAGACGGTTTTTGGCACATACAGCCTGAAACAAAAAGGAATGGGCATCCTGCACCATTTCCGGAAGATCTGATTTATCGACTAATAAAATACTACACCTACAAGAATAACATAATTTTAGACATGTTCGGAGGTATGGGTACAGTGGCATTAACATCGTGGAAAAACAAGAGAAAATTCATACATATTGATTCATCTGAGGAATATTGCACAGTTACCAAAAACAGGATTGAACAATACAGTGAAAAGATGGGTAAACAGTCAAAGATAGACATTTTCATAGATGGTCACTTATTACAGCCTCAAAAACAACTTGTAAGCAGTGGCAGAAGACAGAGAGGCAGTCGCAAGACATCAGTCAAAAAAAGCAAAAGTAGGTAGGAAACTAGAAGAGAATGTCAAGTTTATCCTAAACAACATTCTCAACAAGGAAAGCATCTACATATTTTCAATCAAAGAGATTGAAAGTGGCAAATCAATAGACGAACCTGAAAAGATTATTGATTTTATCAAGGTACGATTCCCAAGTGATTGTGACCAACAGTACAGAGTAGATTTGCCTGATACGGACTTGGTAGTGATGTACAAAAAAGAAGACCATGTTACGGAAGAATCAAAATGGATAGTTCTAGCCATTGTCAGTTGCAAGGTCTCATTGCATGGAAGAGAAACAGAATCCACGTTTTGGGCGATGACGTTGCAACATCATCCGATGAGAATGGTCTTTGTTACAGAAGACAAAGACAGATACGAAAAAAAGACAGAGCTTGGAACCTGTGAAAAACCAACAGCAGCTAGACGAAGATTAGAGACATTCATGGACAGGGTTTACATCATAAAGGAATATGGTAATGGACACGGACATAACAACATTGCAAATGACGTTGCAGAATTTTATAATGTATTTGACAAGGTGCAAGCCACAGGTTATCGCAGTCCGGAGACCACTATCTTTGATGATTGTGACACTAAATCACATTGCGGTTATTGTAACAAGGTAAAACCCTTGGATGATCTAATTTCAGATATTATGATGTGGAAGATGGAGAGAACACAATAACAATGAGACATAGAATCTCAAAATCTGAAGTACGATATGGAAGACTATGGAATAAAAAAGGTGGAACCTATGCATTGTATGCTTCAATGCCCGAATACTTCGAGATTTACATTCGAGGACATACACTAGAACAAAAAAGATTCAACGCAAACAAGGTTTACGTCAGCGAGGAAATAATGGGGATGTTTGAAGAAGTAAACATTGTGGATATTACAAAAGAAAACAGAGATACGGTTAGGGTAGAATTGGTTTCAGGTGACGACACTTAACACTAAGAAGATCCGTAGTGCAAGCGACTAGAACTTAACAGAACCCCTTGATATTCGATGATAGATAACCTACAAGTATAGGAATAAGAAAAATTGACTTTGTTGGTGGGAAATGGTAGAAAGTAATTATGATATTTTAGGAATTATGGAAGGTTCTACTGAGAAAGAAATCCGAGATGCGTTTAGACGATTGGCTCTACAGTATCACTCAGATCGTGGTGGAGAAAATGAAAAATTTATCAAAATTAAACAAGCATACGAAGATCTCAAAAGTGGTAAGAAATATCCTGATACAGACATTGAAAAAATAAAAAATTCTAGAGTCTATTCAGGCGATTCTGAAGCTGATGTTAGGAGAAAAAACCAGATTCTAGGCCAACAACTAGCTAAAGAAATGAAGACTGCAGAAGAATGGGCAGCTGCATTGAATAGAGCAAATTCAACTGCATCTAGATTGTTTGGATCAAAAACTCTTGGAGAAATTGAATTAGAACGAAAAGCAAATGGGGCTCTTTCAATCAAAGGTAACTTTATGGCAGGAAGTCTAACTTATGATGGACCAATTATCATGCAAGGAAGTATAAGTAGCCCATCATGGACTCAGGAATTCCAAACAAATATTCATCTAACTAAAGGTGACTTCAAGTTTATTGATCCATTAGAAAACAAATACAAAATTGAAAACGGTGCTATAATTACTGTTGATAATGGAGATGTTGTTGTAGGTAACATTTTTGGCAGAAAATTCAGAGTTGAAGATCCAGATGGAAAAGTTGGTGTATATCAAATTCAAGAACATAGAACACATGTTTCAGCTCCTAATGGAAAAATAATTGTTGAAAACGTAGTAGATACAGTTCTACTTGAAGCAGATACGATTGTTGTACTAAATGTTGAAGATGATGTAAGAATTTGTGGACGAGAAATTTTGTTTTATGGTGGAAAACTAACCTATGATTCTGTTATTGAGTTAAAAAAAGGTGGAATAATCAGATTCTTTGAAAACTATTCAATCCAAGGATTAAGTGGTGATGCACATGTTGAACTTGAAAATGGCAAAAAAATTAGATTGTTTGATATTAAGACCAAAAAAATCAAAGACTTGGCAGATGAATTTGTTCCTGACAAAGAGAAATATGGTAAAGAAGAAACTATGGTGGGAAATGGTTTTACAATTACATATGAAATGCTTGATAATCTCTCATTGAAACCATCTAAAAAACAGAAAGGTGGTTGGGCATCAAAATTTGGTTTTTCTAGAAACTAATTTTCCATGTTTCGTCTTTTAAGCTCAAAAATACTGTAACCATATTTTTGCTTCATCTCAATAGAACAAAACTGTGTAAACTCGTATTCAGGAAAATCTTTTCCAATCTCATACAGATTAATTCCAACTACTGCGCTATTTTTTGGACAAAGTGAATTAATCTTAAAGCACCTGTTTACTGTAGGTCCAAAAATATCTGCAATATTAGAAGTAGTACTTTCTGCTACTTTGACAGAACCATAAGTTGCACTAATCTTGTAATCTACCTCAGGTAAATCCTCTGCGCTTAGTTGTTTACTTAATTCATCATGAGATTCAATCATAGTTAAACAACATTCAAAAATATTTTTCATGGATGCAGAATCATTTGGATCAACCATTGGAAATCTAAACATCAATGCATCTCCAATGTTTTTTACAACTTCCCCTTTATGATCACGTACAATTTTTGCCATAAAATTTAGAAAAATCTCATATATTTTGGTAATATTCTGATCTGATAATTTGTCTGAAATTCTTGTAGAATCTTTCATATCAATTACGCCTACACAATCATTTTGGACATGTTGGGAAAATTTTAACAAAATATCTTCCTGTTGCTTGATAACATCTTCTTTTTCTTTAATCTCAATTAATGATTCCTGTAGTTTTTGTGCCATAGAATTAAATGCGTTTGATAATTCTCCAATTTCATCACCTGTTTTGATGTTTGTTCTAACATCAAAATCTCCACTAGCAATCTTGTTTGCAGCACTTTTTAACTTGATTAGTGGCCTTGAAATTGATTTTGAAATAAGATATGCAACAACTCCCATTCCTATGGTTATAGCAATGCCTGTTTGGAAAATTCTATCTTGAAGGATATCAATTGGCTTTTCTACTTCTGCTTCATCAATTTCTGCAAGTAATACAATTCCTAGATCCTGAGCACAATATGAAGAACCATAAATTGGAATTCCTCTATAATCAGGATAAAATCCCACATGTTCTTCTCCTTCGATAAAGCACTTCTGGACTCCAACCGTATCTACTCTCTGATGAAATATTGCATTTTCAAAAAATCGGGATTCTGATAACATCAAAAACTGATCACTTACAATATACACTTCACCAGTCTCTCCTAATCCACTTCTATTCAATAAAATATTATCAATTGCAGCAGTTCTCATTCTTGAAATTATGACTCCTATTGATTCATCTCCCACTTTACTATCATCAGCATAAACTGGTGAAACTACAATCATTTTCTTTCCAGCTTCAGCCGGTTCAAATTCAACAAAAGATTCCTTTAATCCTCTTTGATAAAGTGGGTTTTCATGAAAATCTTCATCTACACCACTACTAAGTGAAAAGAAAACTTTACCATCCTTTCCAATAATTTTTGTATCTTCAAATCCTATAGAAAATCCAATCAATTCTTGGAAAGCCTGAACTTGAATTAAGAAATCTTTTCTGTTATCTTCTTTAATTTCTTTTAATTTTTCATCTGGTGTTTGATTCATTTCAGAAATTAAAAGTTGAATCATAGGATCATTTGCAAGTATGTTGTTTTGTTCAATTCTTGATTCAAACACCAATCTTAGAGTTTCTCCACGAACTGTAGATTCTCCAAGTAATTGGTCTTCTGCTCTTTGTTTTAAAATTTGATCTGCATAATTGAAACTAAGATATCCGGTAATAGATAAGGCAACAACAGAAACTATCATTACCAAAAAAATGAGTTTTTTACTTAGAGTAATAGAGTTAGACAATTCAATCCCAATATGGCTTTATTTTATATCAAGGCTTCTTGAGTATATTATGACTGCAAGTAATTCCATGAACTGGTAATAACTTTCAAAAACTGAAAACCAAATCAGGCACAGTTAAAATCTAAAATAAGAAAAAGAAAGTAAAAATGAACTAATCTAATCGATTAATTCAGTCCAACCTTTTACGAAGACTGAGTTCTTGTAGAGTGGGACTGGTTGTCCAACAGTAAAGTCCATTGGTCTCATCCAAAAGATTGCTTTTGTTGGGCATACACCGATGCATGCCCCATCAGAAATACATCTTTCTGGATAAAATACAAATGCTTTACCTCTCTTCCAGCCTTCAACTGGTTTCACTCTAAGTACATCTGGTCCTAATGTAGTACAGATTTCTACACATAGTGCACATCCAATACACATTTGTTCACCGATGTCTGGAATAATCCCTACTGGCATAACAAAATTCATCCGTGTTTTGACATTAATATAATTTACCGAAAAAAATCGTCCTATAACGGCGTTTCAAATTTTGAACGTCTTTTCAAATCTGCTACATCTATGATCTAGTTTTACTATCTTCAATTGATAAGATCAGTAAATTCTCACCATTTTTCTTAAGAAAATGCACCTTTGTTGTGTCTGATTTTATGATCTGCTTTCCACCTGGCGATAGAATCCATTCTTTATCGTCTTTCTTTCTTGCCATTGCTGTAATGATTATGGACGAATCTGTTTCTCTTCCAACTGATGAAAGCAACATAATGCATGAATTGATGAATTTTGCTGAATTAAGATCATCAAACAAATTGTAAACCCCATTAAATGAATCAATAATGACTAGCAATTTTTCTTCAGATGTTTTTGTAATAATCTTTGAGAATTCTTCTTTCCAATTTTCTTTTTCTGGATGAAAAATTTCTATATTATCTTTACTTTGAATCATTCCTGATTCAATATATCCTGAATATAGCAAATCCATGTCCACAAAAACAATTCGACCTTCATACGAGTCTATTAATCCATTAAGAAATTCCATTTTGTGGAAAGGTTCTGAACATAACACAACGTTTGGAATATTACGTTCAAATTCTTTTTTAATATTCACCAAATCCTTGTCTAAAATATTCTCAGGACTTTTATCCAACACCATTTTAGCATTTTACAGATATAATAATGAATTTCAAAACTAAAGACATTTCTGATGACTTTCCAAATTCCGGTAAGATTTATCTTAACAATGCATCAGTTTCTCTAATGCCTTCTCAAAGTATTGAGGCTATGCGAGAATTCTTGATTTCATACAATTCAATTGGTCCTGATTCAAAAGATTCTGAGTCATTTGTGACTGAAAAATTACGAAATGCAAGAAAAATTATTGCAAAAATTATCTCATGTCAACCTGATGAAATCATCCTTACTCAAAGTGCTACTGATGGAATCAATATAGTAGCAAATGGACTATCTTTTGAAAACAATTCAAATATTGTGATTCGTGGTATGTCTCATGAACATCATGCAAACTTCTATCCTTGGTTAAAATTAAAAGAAAAAATTTCTGTTAAAAATCTCTCAATAGATCAAAATGGGTTCTTCAAATTTGATGATTTAACATCTCTAGTTGATAGCAACACAAAACTAGTTGCCCTCAGTCACGTTCTGTATAACACAGGTTCTATATTGCCTATAGAAGAGGTTGCAAAAATTCTAAATGAAAAAACTCCTCTCTTTATTGATAGTGCACAAACAGTTGGATGTTTAGATGTTAATGTATCAAAAATAAGATGTGATTTTATGTCTTTTAATGGCTCAAAATGGCTTTGTGGTCCAATGGGAACTGGATTGTTTTATTGTAGTAGAAAATCAAGTGAATTATTACAACCAATGACGATTGGAGGTGAATCCGCAATGATCTATGAAGATACAAAGCTTGCCTTCAAAAACCTACCAGATAAATTTCAAACAGGTTTTAGAAATTATGTTGGGATTGTTGGATTAGAATCATCTGCAAACTATCTGTTAGATTTTGGAATAGAAAATATTCGTGAAAAAAACAAATACCTATCGAATCTTTTACGTGAAGAATTATCAAAAATTCCAAATGTTACATTGTATGGTCCAGAAGATCAAAATGATAGAACCAGTATTGTTTCTTTTAATATTGATGGAATTGATTCTCAAGAAGTTATAGACAAACTTGAAAAACAAAACATTGTTTTGGCCGTAAGAGAAATCATCGAGAAAAATATTGTGCGTGTGTCTCCTCACTTTTTTAATACTGAACCTGAAATGCTTCAGGTAGTTGATGCTATAAAGAAATTATAGATTTTCTTGCTCTTCTATAACCATCATGGTTAATGTTGATTGAACTTTGCTGATTTTTCTAATTTTATTAGTAATAATTGCACGTAATTTTTCAGAATCATCAGATGTTAATTTTAAGACAATATCGTATACGCCGTAAACTCCTTGGACTTCATATGTCACTTCTTCATCTGCAAGAATTTGTTTTACTTCATTAATTATTGATTCATCAGAACCCAAGTCAGAATTTAATAAAACGTAGGCAGTAGACACACGAAAATTTTCATCAAAGAGTATTTAACCTTTCATACTTCAAAAACTGATTAATCACTATTCATAACTATGAATGTGAAACCAATAGATCTTACATTAACAATATCAAAAACAATTCCAACTTTCCTTGGTTCTCCAAAACCACAATTCATTTCATGGTCAGATATCAAAAATGATGGATATAATCTTGAATTACTGTTCTTTAGTTCACATACTGGAACTCACCTTGATGCTCCCTACCATTTTGTTAAAAATGGGAAAAAAATCAACCAGATTCCACTTGATAGATTAATCGGAAGAGGCATTCTAATAAAACTCAAAAAAACAAAAAACATTCCAATTTCTAAATCTGATATTACTCTATTTGAAAAAAAGAATGGTAAAATTCCTAAAAATGCCTCAATATTCTTCTTTACTGGATGGCAAAAAAATCTAAAAAAGGATAACTACTTTACGGAAAATCCTGGATTGTCCATCTATGCCGCAAAATATCTTGCATCAAAAAAGATCAATCTAGTTGGAATTGATTCACCAAGTATTGATCTTGGAAAAGATGAATCATTTAGTGTCCATCATATCTTATCAAAAAATAATATTCTGATAGTAGAGAATTTGGCAAATCTAAACAAAGTTTCCAAAGAATTTGATTTCACAATTCTACCATTAAAACTAAAAGATGCTACAGGTTCGCCTGTAAGAGCAATTGCATCATAATTTACACACATCTTCGTAATGCTAAAAATATAGCAAATCTCAATATCTACTATGAGCAAGCCTGGAAACCTCTGGAGAAAAGTTCATGGTAAAATTACAAAAAAGCCAACAAATTTTTCTTGGCTGATTGAAGAAAAACTAGCTGGTTCTGGAATGCCAACAAGCTTTGATGAATTTGATTGGGTAGTGAATCAAGGTGTAAAGTCAATTGTAACAATGACTGAAAATACATTACCAGAAAACTGGGTAGATAAAATTGATTATCTTCATGTACCTACTCCTGATCTTACAGCACCAGATCTGGAAAAACTTGATTCAGCAGTAGATTTTATTCATGAACAAATTTCAAATGATCAAGCAGTAATGGTTCATTGTGCTGCAGGTATGGGAAGGGCTGGAACAGTTCTGGCATGTTACTTTGTAAAATACAAAAAATTTTCAGCAGATGATGCAATTAAAAAAATTAGAGAAGAAAGACCAGGTTCTATTCAATCTGAAGTACAAGAACTAGCTATTGGTTTTTATGAAAAACATGTAAGAGATTAGTTTAAACAAATTCTGCAACTAATTTTCCATCAACAATTTTGATCTTCATTGTCTTGTTTTCTTGGAAGAACAAAGTCAAACCACCATCAGAATCAGGATCTTCAACTTTTACAAGTTCTAACATTTTGATTGATTCGTAATCTGTCATTTTTTATCACTCTGGAATTGATACGGTTTCAATTTTGCCATCAGCTGCTTTAATGAACAGAAATCTATTATCTTTGAAGATAAAGGTAATTCCTCCTTCTTTATCAGGATCTTCAACTTCAAGAACTGGTTGTCCTAAAAGACCATCGTATTTTGCCATGTAGATTTCACAAAAATGTTCCTTATATCCCTAATTGATTGTAATTTCAATTTCTTGGGAACTGTTTTTGACACTTCCAGGTTCTGTGTAGTCATGTTTTTGCCATGATGCAAATGCCTCGGCACCAATCTTGTGTTTACCTTTTCCTAAATCTGAAGCTTTGAATACAAATTTCTCATCAAAATCAAATAATTCTTGTCTTACTTCTTCTTCTGAATGTCTAATAAATGGCTCAAAGTTTTTGGCTACTTGAACCCAGATTCTTCTATCTTTCATGGGATTGACAAGTTTTGGATTTCTAGTCCAAAAAATTGATGCTTTTCTATACGTATCAACAGTTATACCTAATTCCTTTTTTCTAAATCCGCCTGATGTTAGTTTCACTCCATATTTCATTTTGAAGGATACGTCATTGTTGTTGTATGCTTTGGTCCAATTTGCCTCATTGAATCCATCTCTGAGATCTCCTTCAACTAGGAATTTGACATTAATCTCAACATTTTCGTCTGATGAGTACTCGTCCTTGGATTTTACCAATTCGATCTCTGAAATCCTGCTTTCTCCCATACTAACCGCTCATAATGATTTATATCCACAATAAGTGCTTTTTCCGATTACATGAACGCTCAAGTAATCAGTTCAGAATCAAAGGAAATCAGCCTTTCAATAACGGAGACTGATATAGGAATCTTATACATAATTCAACACGAGCTTCTAAAGCAATCAAATATCGATTTTGCAGGTGTTATTGTAAAACATCCTCTCACCAATGAGTGCTGGATGAGAATCAATTCTAGTACAAAACCACTAGGAGAGATCAAAAAAGCAACAGATTCTGCAATAAAAATAGCAGACGATCTAAAACAATTATTTAATTCCAAAATAAGGTAAGATAAATTGAAGTTTTGCCCCAAATGTGAGGTCAAATTAAAAAAGAGTGATTCTGGCCTTCAATGTTCTAAATGTGGATATACAGAAGGAGAGGAAGTTAAACAAGCAAAAAAAGTTGTTGAAGAGCAGGAAGCTAACAAAGAATTCAATGTTTTTGAAGGAGAAGAATCACTTCCAACAATCAAAATAGAATGTGAAAAATGTGGAAATAATGAAGCAGTTTGGTGGATGCTTCAAACAAGAAGTGCTGATGAACCTACAACTCAATTTTACCGTTGTACAAAATGCAAATACACTTGGCGTAATTACGCATAACGTTTAACTGGAACACAAAATCAAGAAAGTTGATTTGACTTTTGGGGCTAAAACAAACGGTTCAGACGATCTAAAGGCAATTATCTCTGCAATATCGACATTAGTTGAAGAAGCTACTTTTGTTGCTACAGCAGAAGGAATTACTTTTAGAGGAATGGATCCATCACATGTTGCTCTGATTGATATATCGTGGCCCAATTCTGCATTTGAAAAATATGAATGTGATAGTGATATTAAATTTGGAGTAAGAATTGATGAATTTTCTAAATTAATCAAGCGAGCAGACAAAAAAGATAGTATTGAGATCAGTATTTCTGATCAAAACATGTTACTTGTTACTGTTGGAAAAAGTAAAAAATACAAAATGCGTTTAATTGAAAGCTCTGCAACTGATACTCCTTTACCAAAAATTCCATACGACTCAAAAATTATTTTATCTTCTTCAAAGTTTGACAAAATTCTAGGTGATGTCCAAGTAGTATCTGATTATCTAACAATCCATACAGCTGATTCTAAAGGAGATTTTTCAGGAAAAGGAGATTCTGGAGAAGTTGTAATTGATCTTGAAAAAGATGATGAAGAAATTACTTCTAATGAAGATAGTGTTGGTACTTACAGCCTTGAATACCTTAATCCTGTAGTAAAAGCAGTTGGAACTTCAGTAGGCTCAATTACATGTGAATTTTCAAGCGCAAAACCACTCAGAATCGAATTCAAGGTTGCAAATATTGGAAGAATCCACTTTTACTTGGCTCCACGCGTGGAAAGTTAAAGCATTTAAAGATTAACTAATTCAGATATTTTGAATTGAGACTCGTAATAAAATATGGTGGAACATCAATTTCCGCAGCAAAGGATATTCAAGCTGTAGCTAAATACCTTAATTCATTATCAAAAAAACATCAAATTGTAGTAGTTTGTTCTGCAACAAGTGGAACTACAGATGATCTCATAGAAATAGCAGAGTCAATAAAAAAAGAAAATAAATCAAAAGCAGAACAACTCGCATCTAAAATTACTAATAGACACAAACAATTAGCAAAGCAAACAATCAAAAAATCTGATGTACGCAAAAAACTATTAGCAAAATATGATCAGGACTTTGCAGAACTTGTTGCGTTGATTGATGGAATGGTACTGCTAGGGGAAGTAACTCCAAGAACAATGGATTATCTATATTCATTTGGTGAAAGATTATCCATCAAACTAGTATCTTCTGCAATTACTGATTCTGGAAAGAAATCCTTACCACTTACAGGCAAAGAAGTAGGAATTGTTACTGATTCTAATTTTGGTGAATCAAAACCACTTATGGATACAACACGACTAAGTGTATCAGAGACCGTGGATTCTCTGTTCTCAAAGAAAACTATTCCTGTTGTAGGTGGATTTGTTGGTGCCGATCAACATGGACACATTACTACTTTTGGTAGAGGAGGTTCTGATTATTCTGCTACAACTATTGGTTCTTGTATCAAAGCTGATGAAATATGGTTAATGAGTGATGTTGATGGACTTATGACAGCCGATCCTAAGATTGTAAAAAATGCAAAATTACTCAAAGAAGTATCATACATAGAGGCAATAGAAATGGCACTATTTGGTGCAAAGCAGATACATCCTAGAACATTTGAGCCTCTACTTACCAAAAAAATACCTATGAAGATTAGAAGTTCATTTAATGTAAAAAATGAAGGAACATTAGTCACCGCGTCTCCTTCCTCATCTGTAAAAAATACTGTAAAATGTGTAAGCAATGTAAAAAATAATGGATTAATAGATATCCGTGGAGGTAGCATGGTTGGAACGCCAGGTACTGCTGCCAAAATATTTGCAACTCTAGCAAAAGCTGGAATCAATGTAATGATGATATCTCAAAATCCTTCAGAATCAAGCATTACAATAGTTGTCAAAAATACAGATCTTGACAAAGCTGTAAATGCATTAGAAATGGAATTACTAGGAAAAATTATCAAAAAATTGGAAGTTACTACAAATGTAGCAATCATTGCTTTAATTGGTTCAGGAATGAGAGGAACTGTTGGAGTTGCTTCAAAAGTTTTTGGTGCAATCGAGAAAAACAAAGTAAACGTATCAATGATTACTCAAGGTTCTTCAGAACTTAATCTTGCATTTATTGTGAAAAATTCTGATACTAATGCTGCAGTAAAAGCTCTACATAATGCATTTGCTCTTGACAAAATCAATTAAGACAAAATCATTTAAGGGAATAATTCCAACTGATTTCATTGAATAAGATTATTGCAGTTTTCATAATTGGTGTCTTTGCAGTTAGTATAATTTCTATTTCCGCAATTTCTGATCAATTTGTTGATGCTGGTTCTAGAAAAAAAGTCCACTTTACTCAAACCATAACATCTTCCCAAGATCCTGGTCAAGGACATGAAAATCACCAATTAGCATTGATTCTCTCACCAAATGAAGGAACGCTTTATGATGGTTCTATGACATTTACCTCTAGCGAGCCCGTTCAAATAGTAGTATTACATGAAATGAGCTCCCAAGAGCAAAAAGGACAACCTATCTGGACTGTAGATGGAAATACTGTCTATGGTTTGTCTCTAGTTGATTTAAATGAAAAATCAGGTTCTTTTGAGTTTACAGGAGCAGCGCTTGCCTTGCATTCACCAAATTCTAAAGAATTTACTGCAACAGTGAGTGTTGATGGTTGGATTAGAGGACAACCAACTGAAGTAATTATGCAAAAAATTGAATTAGAAAAAGAAGAACCTTCAATGCTATTATCAAGAGCTAATGTCCCTGCTACAATTCCAATGCATAAAGGAATCTATGGAGGACAACAAGTTCTTTACATAATCACAGATGGAAGTGATAGAAACTATGCAAAAACTTTATCAGAAAAACAAGGATGGAATGTTGAACTTGCAACATCTATAGCTGATACACCTGATGAAGCACTTCAAAAAATATTCATTTTCAAGAATGGAATCAAAGGTGATGGAATTTATGGATTTCAAGATGAAGTGTTCTCAAGTACTCCTTCACAAGAATCTGAGTATAGCGCACTAAATTCTGTAATTGAAGTAACATGGAAAGTTGGTCAAAAGGAAATTGTGTTTGAATCAGCAGTTGATGTAATTGCTGCAGAAGATGGAGGTAGAGTTGAATTCAATGAAACAGGAATTGTACTTAACACTCCTCAAATTGTTTGGCCTGATGGACAGATGGTAGTTCGATCTGACAAAGAAATATCTGATGATATGTCATATGGTGATGGTCAAATTATAGAAATTAATGAAGAAGATCTTACTGTAACTTTTGTAGCACATAGAGGCTGGGGTCCTGATGGAAGAACTATCTACTATATCGTAACTGATGCTACTCCTTCTGGTCCTGCTAAATCAATGGGAGTTGTTTCATCACCAACATCAGCAAATCTCATATCTCATTCTGCAGCAGTTGATCTCTTCCAATTCAAAAATGGAATCAAAGGTTCAGGACCATTAGATTTCCAAGCTGGAATTGCAGGTGCAGCGCTTGGTGATGATAATTACAGCCCAATGTGGAGGATTTATCTTGTTGAATGGAATGATAATGAATCTGCAAAAATTCTAGAAACAAAATCTGATATTGATGCATTCCGAGCAGACAATTTGTTATCAGTTAGTATTGCACGACCAACTAATAGTGATCATATAGTAAATTGCCCATTCATAGATCCATTCCAATAGAAACCTCAGTAAAAGGATAAATTACTTAACAAAAAATTTGTAATAAAATTGACTGGTAAACTCTACATTGTTGGTGTTGGTCCTGGACATCATGATCATATGACATTTCGAGCAAAAGAGGTAATTGCTGAAAGTGATACGATTGTTGGATATGAGACTTATGTAAATTTAGTTCAAGACCTGATTGAAGGTAAAACAGTTTATCGTTATGCAATGACACAAGAAGTTGAACGAGCTCACCAATGCATTGATCTTGCCAAGTCTGGAAAAATTGTTTCTTTAGTTTCTAGTGGAGATCCAGGAATTTATGGAATGGCTGGATTAATCTATGAAACATTAGCTGAAGGAGGTTGGAATCCAAATGACGATCTTCAAGTTGAAATTGTTCCAGGTGTATCTGCACTGAATTCATGTGCATCAATTGTTGGTTCTCCATTAATGACTGATTTTGCAGTTGTTAGTATGAGTGATCTTTTAGTTCCTTGGGAAATTATTGAAAAAAGAGTTGAAGCTGCAGCACAAGGTGATTTTGTAATTGTCATTTACAATCCAGCTAGCAAAAAAAGAATACATCAATTACAAGATACAAGAAAAATTTTTCTAAAATATAGAAAACCTACAACTCCTGTTGCAATTATCAAAGGCGCCTTTAGATCTTCTGAGACAATTGTTATGACAGATTTGGAAAACCTCCCTAATCATTCAGATAAACTAGGCATGATTAGTACAGTAATTATTGGAAATTCATCCACATACAACTACAAAGACTTGATGATAAATCCAAGAGGCTACAAATCAAAATATAATCTAGAAGAACAGACTAATCCAAATCTTAAAGTCTAGAAACTCTTCTTTATTGCTTCATTAATCTCATCACTTAAGTTGAGTTTATCCCTAATTGGAGAAACAATCTTTACCAAATAATTTCCAACAGTCTGTTTCAAATCGCCAGGATGTAATTTTTTCTCAGCAAAATCAGCTTCTAGCTGACTGTAATTAGAATATGAAACATTACCACCAAATTTTTCTGGTCTTTCAACACTCATCTCATTAAACTCATGAAAGATTACCGTTTTTGCAATCTCTAATAGTGGGTTATTCTGAATATTTGCTTCTTCACACCACGCTTTGCTAATCTTCTTTCTTATTTCATCATCTGTATTGTGAATAAATATGCCTGAATTAGGATCTGATTTGCTCATTTTTCCTATCTGAGAATCAGATTCTACTGGCTTTGCAAGTCCTGGTAATAATTTGTGGTGAACTGCAACAGGAACTTTCCAATTCATTTTAGGAAAAATTTCTCTTACTAACATGTGGATTTTCCTTTGATCCATTCCTGCATGAGCAATATCTACATCCAAATAATGAATATCAACTGCTTGCATTGCAGGATAAAGTAATTTTGCTACATCAATTTTTTCTTCGTTTTCAGAACGACCCATAATTGTTAATGTCCTCATTGTTCTAGCAAGAGACATGTGTTTTGTAAATCTCACAAGCTCTGACCAATACTCTGTTTTTTCTTCATAAAGTTTTGAACCTAAAACTATTTTTGCTTCAGGGCAAACTAATTTGAATGCATCTTGATAATATTTTGAAACCTTAGAGATTGTTTCCCAATCTCCCCCAAGCTTATCATTAATTAGAGTATGCCAATCTGCAAGAAAAATAGTACAATCTACTCCAGCTTTTGCAAAATCATTAATTTTGAAGCCTGTACTAATCAAACTCCCCAAATGCAAGAATCCTGAAATCTCTAATCCAATGTAATGTTTAGGCGAGGAATTAGTCTTGAACAATTCAACTAATTCATCATGTGTAACAACCTCTTCTGTTGGAGGTCTTTGAATCAAGTCTACTTTTTCTGTAATATCCAAATCAAAACAATTTTGAAATCTAAACCTATAAAGTTATTCTAAAAATCTACTTACAATTTTTCTTACGTTTTCTCAAATCATCTTGAGTATTAAATTCACTTCCACAAACTCGACATTTCTCCTTTTTCTTATTGTGTGTTTTTTCTTGATGCTTCTTTAGTCTCTCTGAATCTGGCAATACAGTTCCACATTTTTTACATTTTAATTCATTTTTACTAGATCCAAAAAATCCCATATTCAATGTATATACAAACTAGAAAAAATAGTTTTTACATAATTTTTAGAAAAATTTCTGATCGCACTAAACTTCTTCATCATCTAAGCTTTTTCTTGGTTTTGTACTTAGATAAAACGCGTGACTACTAATAATAAAACAAGCCAGAAATACCTTTGTTGCAAAAACCAAATTCCATGGTCTTTCTGGATCTGGATAAGCTACTGCTAATTTATCAATATCTGGAACCATTCCATTGATTGTTCCTGCAGCTATCTGAGCATTGAGCACTGTAAAATTGTATAACACTTCATACAATGTAATTATTGAAAATCCTAACAGCATTAATTGAAGCAGTGCCATCTTTGTTCCAACAAGTTTGTTTCCAGCTGTTTTCTTCCAACCAATTCTAGAAACACAATACCATCCAATAATTGAAGAGAAGAAGATCCAAGTTGACACTCTTGCAAAATTTTCAAAAGGAATAGTTGTGTTATGAACTGCTTCTCCCATTACATATGTACCATTTTCCAACCATTCGATCATTGTTACATAAACACCAAAAACAAATGATGCTGACATAATGAAAGCGCAAACATAGAAAATATACAGAAAAACCTTGTATCCTGCATCTGTTCTCTCAAGATGACGTGGTTTCATTATGCCGTTTGCCAAATTTTGAAATATAAAAATTCATGTTTCCTCAACGGGATTTATAGACTAGTTATAAACAGAATTACTATTGAAAATACCAATTAACATTCCTATTGTAGGCAAGGAAGAGATTTCTGCAGTCACATCCATTCTCAAAAATGGGGCTTTAACCTCAGCCGCTAATCAAGGCGGGAAACACGTACAAGCCTTTGAAAAATCTGCAGCGTCTTATGTAAAGTCAAAATATGTTATTGCTGTTAATTCTGGAACCGCTGCATTGCAAGCAGCCCTTTATGCATTAGATATCAAAAAAGGTGATGAAGTTTTAGTTCCATCATTTACTTTTGTTGCAACTGCAAATGCTATAGTTTCAACTGGAGCAAAACCTGTCTTTGTTGATATTCTAAAAGATAATTACACTATAGAGCCTGATGATCTACAAAAAAAGATCACTAAAAAAACTCGAGCCATCATCCCAGTACATCTCTACGGAAATGTAGCATATATAGAAAAATTATCTGAAATAGCAAAAAAACATCATCTCCCTATAATTGAGGATGCTGCACAATCCTTAGGTTCCACTTACAAAGGAAAACACACTGGAACCTTTTTTGAAATGGGGTGCTATAGTATGTATCCTGCCAAGGTTATGACTGCAGGAGAAGGTGGATTTATTGTTACAAATGACAAAAAGCTTAGAGACAAACTATTGATGATTCGAAATCATGGAATGGTAAATGGATATGACACAAAAATTTTTGGTTTGAATCTAAGATTGCCAGAAATTAGTGCTACAATTGCAACAATTCAAATGAAAAAATTACCAAAATTTCTAAAGTCTAGAAAAAACAATGCAAAACTATTATCAAAATTACTTTCAGAATTAAAAGTAGATCTACCTCGTCAACGAAAAAATGAAAATGTTAATTGGTATCTCTATACTATTGCAACTAAAAAACGAAACAAACTTTTGAAGAAACTTAATGAAAAAGGAGTTGGTGCAGCATCTTATTATCCAACACCAGTTCATAAAACTCCATTTTACAAATTAAAAACTAAACTCCCTGTAACTGATTGGGCGGCATCACATGTAATCTCTATCCCAATTCATCCAAAGGTAACCCAAAAAAATATTGAATTCATTGCAAAAACCATGCGTGATATCCTATGAATGCATTAGGAGAGGCAATTGGAGAACTTTGTAAGGCTATCTTACCAATACCTGAGGAATCATACCTAGGAAATCCTGATTCATCTGTAGCTGTTTGCACTCTTTCAAGCATAGACCTACTAAAAAAATTTGCAAATTCTGAAATTCTAAATCATGTCTCAATTGCAGGAAGACTACTTTCTGAAAATAAAGGAATTGATTCTATTATTGAACATGTTTACAATAATAAAAAAATTAAAACAATCTTTGTTTGTGGAAAAGATGTTTGGGGCCATAAAGCTGGTCATTCATTATTTACATTACACAAAAATGGAATTGATAAAAATAACAGGATAATTAATTCAACTAGTCCCGATCCATATCTTACTGTATCTTTAACTAAAATAAACTACTTTCAAAATAATGTAATTCTAGTGGATCTAATTAATGAAGAAAACTTTGAAACAATTTCAAGTAAAATTAGAAACTAGTATCCGTTTCTTTGTCTCTCTCTGTTAATTTCGTTTTTCCTTTTGTATTCTTCAACAATATCGTCTGGTGTAAGATTTAGCTCAAGAGATGCTTGAACTACAAAATGCCAAATGTCGATCAATTCTTCTCTTGCTTCAGCCTCGTTGAATTCATTAGGTGTTTTCCACCATTTCCAATTTGTTGTTCTCTGAAGCTCTACTGCCTCATGCATGATAGCAGTAGACAGTGCAGAAACCCTTCCTTCAGAATCTTTTGGATACCTATCCAATTTCATCATCTCTGATAGGCCTTTTTGAAGTTTGAAGATTGTATCTAATCGATCTTCAGCTTTTTCAGATACCTCTTGTGACAATGATAATTGATTTAGCAATAACTGAACTTAAGTCTTTTTAGAATCGAATCATTCTTTCATACAACTTTACTCTTTTAGTAATGTCTCCATTTTTGATTCGTAATAATCCATCCAAACCATATTTCTCAACTGCAAAGGAACCTAGAACATTACCATAAACCACAGCTTTTTTAATTTCAGATAAACTAGTTGATTTCTTACTTGCAAGATAGCCTATCATAGCACCTGCAAAAGAGTCTCCTGCACCAGTAGGATCTACCACATCTTCAAGTGAAAAACCTGCTGTGGGGAAGATTACATCATCAAAAAACATCAAAGATCCATGTTCTCCCTTCTTGATAATCACATATTTTGCTCCCCACTGCATCATCTTTTTTGCACATTTTATCAGATTGAATTCTTTGGTGAGAAGCTTTGCTTCCTCATCATTAATCACTACTGCATCAACAGTTTTTATCATTTTGATTACAGCATCTCTTTTTGTAGAGATCCAAAAGTCTATGGTATCACACATAGAAAATTTTACTTTATCAAATTCTTTGATAAGTGAAATATTTTGTTCAGGATCATTATTTGCTAAATAAACAAATTGAGATTTTTTATATGACTCTGGAACAGTTGCCTTAAAATCTGCAAGAACATTTAATTCCGTTTTCAAAGTCGATCTAGTACTTAGTGTATCATCATATCTTCCATCATAACGAAATGTTTTTCCATCTTTGATGGTTAATCCTTCTAGATTTAGATATTTTGATAATGTCTTGTAATGTTGTTTTGGAAAATCCTTTCCTACAACTGCAATTAAACCAGTATCGACAAAATTACTTGCTGAAATTGCTGCAAATGTTGCAGCACCACCTAAAACATTCTTTAGAGTTTTTTTTGGAGTTCTAATAGTGTCTAAAGCAGTTGAACCAAAAACAGTAAGCATTTGAGAAGAAATTAATCTTGATGTATAAATTCTCTTGCTTCATCATCTGTAGGATAGTATACAAATGGAACATCAATTGTTGTGAAATATAGATCATATTTTGTTACACCGCTTATCTTCACAGACTGAGATTCTTCATTATCAGAATCTGTGTGAAATGTACCTTTTACAAAACTACTATCTAATGGTTGTAGTGTAAATGATTCTAATTGTCCTTTACCAATAATCTCATCATTAGAAATTACAAAAAACTCAGTCTCTCCAGCTGTTAAAATTAACAATGAAGGATTATGAAATTGTAATTCAACATTATAGTCTGAACCTTTTTCATTTTCATTTAATAATTCACTTTCAGTTATACTCACTTCAATTTGTGATGCAGATGCATATTGTGAATAACCAAAAATACTCATGCCTAAAACAAAGATGATGATTAGACCTCCTTTCTTCGATGATTTCATGGCTAATTCTATCAAAATCACATTTTAACTCAAAAGGAAAAAAATCCCAATAAATTGTGTAAAAGTTTTGATCTAATCTTAAAGCTCCTTAGAGCTAACAGAATAAATCAAAATCAGACAATTATTCCTCAATGGCTAGAATTAAACTCAAGATTGGAGAAAATGAGATTGAGGTTGACTCTAGAGATTTCTATGTTGATAATCAAACATTAGGAGAAATTATTGAAAGCATTTCTCATCATTTACCTGAAAATCAAGCTAAAGTTGTTTATGAAACTGTGCCAGAAAAATCCACTGAAACAGAAAATCCAACTGAATATGGTTTGGAATATTTGGATGATGCAGAAGCTTATGAACCGGAATTTAATGAACCAAAATACATCTCTCCTCATGAAATTAAATCAAAATTAAGAATTTTAGAGACAAGTAGATTCTTTGATTCACCAAGAACGGTTACAGAAACTGTTCAACAACTTAGAGAATATGGTTGGGCTGCAAGTCCATTAGATGTTTCAAAGGCATTAGCAAAAATGGCATCAAACAAAGAAATTATGAAAAATTCACATGAAAACAGAACTCATTATTTTGTTGAAGAATCAATAGTTGCTAACTAAGAAAATTACATTTTTCACAATTAGAAAAAATCTCTCCATCTAAATGATCAAAATGTGTTTTACATTGGTTACATGTATGATGCATATCAAAATACCCATCACTTTCAACCTCTCCAACCCTTGAAGATTCTAAATCTGTGCTCTTATATTTAATACAATGACAACCACATTCAATTTTCATAACTTTTCTCCAATAGTCTTGTATAGTTGCCGTGACTATACAAATCATTGGAAAAGAAAAGAGAAATTCCTATAGAGATTGATGATCATTTCAAGCTTTTTGGAAAGGAACCTTGGGAAGTAGATTATGGGGAAAAGTGCCCTATATGCAAGGTTCGTATTGATGAATATGGTTTTTGTTCGTGTGGATCTAGTGGAGATTAACTTTTCTTAAAAATGGCAGTAAAATCAACATCAAAAACCCCATTGCTAGTGGAGCAATTATAGGAAATTCAGGAACTACAGTAGTTCCAATTATAGAGATTTCACCAGACGTCTTAGCTTTGATATTAAGTGAAACATGTGTTCCATCATTACTAATTTCATAAAATGAAATTTTTTCATCATTTTGAAGTACTATGTAAGGTCCCCATAACAATTCTAAAGGAATAGTAGTAGTAACATATCGATTTTCATCAACTACATCAAAACTAATTTTTTTTGCAGGTTGATCAAAATCAAAATTATCTATTTCTGCAAAAGTTTTCATTTCTACAACGAACTCTCTATCTTCCCAATTAACTTGATGAATTTTTTCTGGTTCAGTAAATGAGTATTCTAAAATCATCTGACATCCATGACATGTAAGTCCACTCTTTCCATCAAGTAAAACCGGTCGGTCATTTACAAATAACAAATTAACTTCTTTTGGAAGAATAAATTCTGTTTTTTCAAGATATCTAAAATCTAATGTCCAAAACCCATCTTTTAGAACTAAAGCATCATCTAGATCATACTTTACAAAAAACTCTCCTTGATCAGGCAAAATTGGCATGCCTTTCATTCCATCAAAAACATCAATTTGTTCTTGCATCCCAAATTCATCTATAAACATTAGATTGTAAATTGTACCATCAACAAAATTCAATTGAGTTGGAACATTTGAATTACGAATTTGGTGCACAACACTAACCTTTCCTTCAGAATCAATTGTTACTTGAACCATTTTCTGACTTGCTTCTCTCAAAGATTCTGATTGAGCATTTATTTCTGGGAAAACTAGAATTAAAGTCAGAATTAAAAAACTTGCAATAATTATTGATTTCATTTATTCCACAGTTACACTAAGCATTTGTGCTTTTTCTAAAGGACAGTCATTCTCATCTCTTTCTAGATTTACAATCTTATCTGCAATATCCATCCCTTCTGTCACTTCACCAAAAACAGTATATTGTCTATCAAGAAAAGTACTATCCGTTGTAACTATGAAAAACTGCGAGCCTGCACTATCAGGATCTTGGGCTCTAGCCATGGAAACTATGCCTCTCAAATGTGACCTTGAATTAAACTCCGCCTTTACAGTGTATCCTGGTCCACCCGTTCCCCATGAACCTTTATTGTCAGTTTTTGTATTTGGATCTCCTCCTTGAATCATAAATCCAGGAATGACTCTATGAAAAAGAGTCCCATCATAAAATCCATCTTTAGCTAATTTCTCAAAGTTTCTAACAGTTTCAGGCGCTAGTTCAGGAAGAAGTTTAAATAAAATCTTTCCTAAATTAGTTTCAATATTTACTGTACTCATCAGGATTTCTCTGTAATCTTATCATAAGAGTCTTTTGCGAAAATCCTTATGAAAATTCTTATACTTGCTTTAAGTATTTTGAAAATGATTTGTAGGCGGATTTGAACTGTGTTTGATATGATTCTGACATCTGTTTTATGCGTTCAAGATAACTGGAGTAATTTCGTACCATTATGTCCAGTATTATGCAAATACCTGTTAATTAATACTACATTTGGGTAAGGATAAGTTTCTTTATTACAGTGAAACAGAATAATCCAAACAACTAAGAAAAATGGAATTCAGAGAAGTGTATTGTACAAATTGTAAAGAAGTTCTAGGAAGATATAACATAAAATTTTACAGTGAAGACAAAATAGATGAATTACTAAACACTGATCATTCTACTCATATTAGAAATGGTCATCAAGTAAACATTAGAAAATTTGTGAAAGATTAAGTTAATTCTAATTTTTCAAGAGTTTCTGAAAGATTTGAAATTCTATGAATTTGTTTATCTGATAAATGTTGGTTCCAAGGCTGTGAATATAGAATTACTTTTTTGTTGTGTTTAAGAAATTTTTGTACATTTAGTGGTGAATCATCAATAAAGATGTCATAATTAAGTTGTGCTTTCATAGGGCCATCAATTACTGAAACATAATTATCATATGATATATCATGATGATTTAACCAAGATTTTACAAAAGAGTCTGTAGAACGTTCTCTTGCAGTAACAATATCCACCTGACCTAACTCTGAGAGTTTTTTTGTAACCAATGATAAATTTTCTTCAGTAGGTGGAATAGAATCCCAATTTTTCCAACATAAACTTAATTCCATATAGAAATCATGCCGATTTATTTGGAATTTCTTCCAAAAATTCCAATCAGTTATATCATTTTTAGATATTTTTGGCCTGATTGTATTACTATAATTCAACCAAGATTCAATAACGTTGGCAAGAACTCCATCAACATCTAAAGCAATTTTCATTTTTTCTTAATCACTACTTTTTTGAAATTCATCTAGAAGATTCTTTTGATGTTTGTTGAGTTTTTTAGGAATATTTACTACGATTCTTACATATTGATCTCCTTTTCCTCTTGAATTGATGTGTGGGACTCCCTTTCCTTTTAGTTTGATAATGATATTTGGCTGACTACCTGAATCAACTTTGATTTTTTCTGTACCTTCTAAAGTTGGTACAACGATCTCACAGCCTAATGCAGCATCAACCATTGACACATCTTGATCATAGAAAATATCTTTACCATCTCTATTGAATTTTGAATGAGGTTGTACTCTAACTCTTACAATAAGATCTCCATTTACTCCCTCAGGAACTTCGTTTCCTTCATTTGGAACAGTATAATCTCCTGAATCAACTCCTGGGGGAATTTCAAAAGTTACTTGTTTTCTTCCTTTTTTCTTTCCTTGTCCTTTACATTCATTACATGGAGTCTCAATAATAGCACCTTGACCTCTACAAGCAGAACACGGAGCTACAGTTACAAAAGAAGCAAATCCCATATTACGACTTTGTCTAACTTGTCCTTGACCATTACATGTTGAGCAAGTTTTCTTATTTGTTTCAGGTTTACATCCGGTTCCATCACAAATATCACACTGAATTTGTTTTTGCAATTCAATATCCATTTTTTTTCCATGAAGAACATCTTCCAAAGTGACAGAAGTTTCATACAGAATATCAGAACCACGTTGTTGCCCAAATCCAAATCCTCCACCACGACCAAATATTGACTCGAAGATTGATTCAAAACCTCCTCCCCCCTGACCAAATATGTCACTGAAATCTCCTCTAGCTCCTCGGAAAATATCTTCACTACTATACCTACCATCAACTCCTGCGTGACCATGTTGATCATAGAGTTGCTTTTTTTCAGAGTCTGAAAGGACTGCATATGCTTCTGAAATCTCTTTGAAATGTTCTGCTGCTTCAGAAGATTTGTTACGATCTGGATGGAATTTTAACGCTAATTTTCTATATTGTTTTTTAATTTCATCTGGTGATGATGTTTTTGAAACTCCTAGAACTTCATAATAATCACGTTTTGCAGCCATGAGTTATCACTTTATTATAATTCCCGTATAAATGATTGAATTTGAAAACTTAGTTAGTCTTTGTTTCATCAGTAGTAGATGATTCAGAGCTTTGATTATCTGAATCAGCACCTTGTTGTCCTTCAGCACCAGGTGGGGGTGAAGCATTTTTGTAAAGTTCAGTAGTTACTTCATTAACAAGAGTTTGTAATGCTTCAAGTTTTGGTTTTAGTATGTCAGGTTCTTTGTCTAAAACTTCTCTAACTTCTTTTATTGCATCAGTAATTTTAATTCCTTGTTCTTGAGAGATCTTATCTTTAAGATCATGATTAACTAATTTTTCAGTAGTGTAAATGTAACTTTCTGCTTCGTTCTTAAGATCAATTTTCTCTTTCTTCTTTTTATCTTCATCAGAGAATTTTTCAGCATCTTCTTTTAATTTTTCAATTTCTTCTTTAGACAATTTTGATGAAGATTCAATTGTAATTTTTGCCTCTTTTTGGGTACCAAGATCTTTTGCTGTAACATTAATTATTCCATTTGCATCAATATCGAATTTTACTTCAATTTGAGGAACTCCTCTTGGGGCTGGTGGTAAATCAGTTAAATTGAAACTTCCTAGTGAAACATTATCTGTTGCCATAGGTCGTTCACCTTGAACTACATGAATAGTTACAGCTGTTTGATTATCAGCTGCAGTTGTGAAAACTTTACTTTTAGAAGTTGGAATAGTTGTATTTCTCTCGATTAATGGTTCTCTGACACCACCTAAAGTTTCAATTCCTAATGTAAGTGGAGTAACATCAAGTAAGACAATGTCACTAGAAACATCTCCTGCAATAATTCCTGCCTGAATTGCTGCTCCCATCGCTACTGCTTCCATAGGATCAACTCCTGATTCTGCGTCTTTACCAATGATTTCACTAACAAATTTTTGAACTAATGGAATTCTTGTTGGTCCTCCAACCATTACGATTTTGTTAATATCCGAATTAGCTAGTTTTGCATCTTCTAGAGCTTTTAGAATTGAAGGCTTACATCTATCTACAATAGGTCTGATTAATTCATCTAATTTTGCTCGAGTTATCCTCATTTCAAGATTTTTTGCACCAGATGATGGATCATGTGAAATGAAAGGTAAGTTAACGTCAGTTTCCATTACTGTAGATAATTCAATTTTTGCTTTCTCTGCAGCTTCTCTAATTCTTGTCATTGCAGTATTGTCTTGAGATAAATCAACACCTTCTTTCTTTTTGAATTCATCAACAATGTATTCGATAAGGACTTTATCCATATCTGTACCTCCCAATTGGGTATCTCCAGATGTGCTCATTACTTCAAAAACTCCGCCACCCATTTCCATAATGGTGACATCTAATGTACCTCCACCAAAGTCAAAGACAAGAATCTTCATGTCTTCTTTTGCTTTATCTAATCCAAATGCTAGTGAAGCTGCAGTTGGTTCATTGATAATTCTAACTACATCAAGACCTGCAATTGTACCTGCATCTTTAGTTGCTTGACGTTGATTATCATCAAAATACGCTGGAACTGTAATTACAGCCTTTTCAACAGTTTCACCAACAAATGCTTCTGCATCTTTCTTGATTTTTTGTAGAATAAATGCAGAAATTTGTTGAGGTTTGTAATCTTTATCTTGCATTTTAAAAATATGATCAGAACCCATTTTTCTTTTTGCAGCAACTATAGTGTTATCAGGATTTGTGACTGCTTGTCTTCTAGCTGGTTCTCCAACTAAAAGCTCTCCTTCTTTGGAAAATGCCACTACTGATGGAAATGCTTTTCCACCTACTGTTGCTCCTTCTGCAGCTGGAATAATTGTTGGTTTTCCACCCATCACAACTGCAGCAGCAGAGTTACTTGTTCCTAAATCAATCCCAATAACTTTAGCCATATTTTATCATCCTTTTTTTGAAATTTCTACTAGTGTTGGTCTTATAACCCTCTCATGAGAAATATATCCCTTCCTGATCTCTTTTGTAATAGTGCCATCATCCAAATCAGAATCAGAAATAATTGAAATTGCTTCATGATAATTTGGATTAAAAATTTCTCCTAGTGCATCAATTAGAGTTACATTATATTTTTTCAATAATGAATCCATATTTTTTAAAATTGATTCTAGACCTTCTGTATCGATTTTATTTTCTGAAAAAACTTCTTTAGCTCTAACAAAATCATCATAAATTTTTAAAAAATCTAAAATAAACTCATCAACTTTTGAATTTACCCCATTTTCTATATCCGATTGTGTTTTTCGATTAAGATTTTGAAAATCTGCTAAAGCAAGTTTTAGTTTTTCTTCATATTCTGCTGTTTTTTGTTTCTGTAATTCTAATAATTCTGATAAATCTTGAGAATTCTCTGAAGTGGATTCTGCCGAATCATTTTCAGACCCATTTTCTGAGACTACATTAACAGGAATTTCATCAGAATCATTTTCAGTAGACAAATCAAATAAAATAGAAATTTCGCTAATTTAAATTATTATTGAATTGTTTCACATAGGGGATTTGCTTTTACAACAATTAAATCAGAATCTTGTTTAGTTTTTTCAATATGTTCAAAATCTGTTTTTGAACATGCTACAACGATTGTGGTTTTATCACTGTGAAAAAGATCAAAACTAGGGTCTTCATAAGCTTCTACATCACCAATATAATCTCGTAGTCTAGAAGTTAAATTTTGTAACATCTCAATTTTAT
Organism: Candidatus Nitrosopumilus sp.; assembly: GCA_965215075.1. Lineage (GTDB taxonomy): Archaea > Thermoproteota > Nitrososphaeria > Nitrososphaerales > Nitrosopumilaceae > Nitrosopumilus. Next base: position 362,687 of record OZ244033.1, on the reverse strand, counting down.
CTCCTCTCATTGCATGTTGATCCAAAGTCCATGATAATGCAATTTTTGTTCTGCTAGCTTTAAGATCATTTTTCTTCAATGTTGATCTGATTTCATTAATTAATCTTTTGATATATCCATCAATTCCTTTAACACTGCCGTTGATCAAATACATGAGAGTGTTTGCACCCTCAAATGACGAACCTAACGATTTTAAATCAAATAATCCACTTACCATATTGTCAAGAAATATTTCTTGAAAATCATCTGATGACAAGTCATTTTTAGTAATTTCATCTTGAGCATACTTACAGACCTCCAAAACACTACACAAACTTAAAAATCGAGATAACACATTGATTGCATGAAAATGTTCTGATGATGAAATTGCAACAAATTTCTTCTCTTTTTTTCCAACCGTAAGTAAATCTGATAATTTTGAATCTTCTTTTCCATTAAAAGAACCAATAATCTTTGGTTGTTGATTAACATCTTCTAATGGATAATAAAAATATGAAATGTGCTTCCCTACTTCTAGACCAGTTACATGTTCCAACAAGGAGATATTCTCATTATTTCCACCAAATCCCGTTGGAAGGGTAAAAACTACAGAACTATTTTTTTTGAGTGATGCAACTGCATCCTTGAATTTGGAATGAATTTCTGTTTTAATATCCTGACCTGTTTTTCTAATTCTTGGTGTAAATAACAGATATTGTGCTTTTGAAATAGCAATATCGATTGGCTCCATAGCCAATAATGGTTCATCCTCTTTTAGAGATGAAACATTTGGGTATGTTTTGGCAATTTCTGCTTTTAATGAAATTGCTGAAGGAGTTGATTCATCAATTATGTAGACATCGGCTCCTTTAATTGCCATTTGAGATGCAATAGCATATCCTTCAGTGCTAAGTCCGTAAACAACAACTTTTGCTCCCCCCATTCTACTTTCAGCTATGTAATAGACTAAGAAAAACTTATTGAACTTACTACAATTATGAAAATTACTTGAAAATATGGATAGATATTCTTACTCCCAAACAATTATTGTTTTCTGAATCGATAATTGCAAAATTTGATAAAAAACATAAAATCTTGTGCACTTCGCGAGAATATAACGAAGTAACAAAATTAGCAAAAATTCGTCATTTTAACCTAATTTTAGTTGGAAAACATGGTGGGGCTAATAATGAATCAAAACTAGAAGCCAGTATAGATAGGCAAGCAAAACTTTTCAAAAAAATTAAGAAATTGTCACCAGATCTAACACTTAGTTTTTGTTCTCCTGAAGCAGCTAGGATTTCCTTTGGTTTAGGAATAAAGCATGTGGCATTTTGTGACTCTCCACATGCTGATGCAGTTATGCGTCTCACATTGCCATTAATACAAAAATTACTTATTCCAAACATTATTCCAAAAAATAAATTTTCTAAATTTGGAATAGATAAAAAAAATATTATTTCTTACAAAGCAATTGATGCAGCTGTCACAATTAAGAGAAAAATTAATCAAAAATCATCATTACCATTTCCAAAAAATCTTAAAAAAAATATTGTAATTAGAGTTGAAGAAGAACAAGCTGCATATGCATCAAAATCAAGTAAAATCATACCTATTATTCAAAAATTAGTCCGTGAGTTTAAAGAAGAAAATATTATCATTTTAGGACGTTACCCAAAACAAATCAATAATCTCCAAAAAAAATTTGGTAAAAAAGCCAAAATTGTTAAAATGTCATTTGATGGAAAGCACTTGCTAACTAATACGGATATTTTCATAGGTTCTGGAGGAACCATGACTGCTGAATCGGCTTTAATGGGAATTCCCACCATCTCATATAATGCTGTTCCAAATATTGTAGAAAATTACCTAGTCAACAAATCTCTTGTGCAAAGAGAAACAAATCCAGCAAAAATTACTACATATATTAAGAAAGTTTTTGTAACATCTAACCAACTAAATCAAAAAAGAGCAAAAAAAATTGTTAGAGAGATGGAAGATCCTATTCAAAAATTAACCAAAGTGATTAAACAATAATTTGATAGTTTTGCTAAAGACTGAATTGAAATAAAAAGTTCATTAAGGGAAGCGAAGTGTTCGATTTAGCAGCCCGATAGTGTAGAGGTCAAGCATATGGGCCTTTGGAGCCCGTGACGGCAGTTCGAATCTGCCTCGGGCTACTGTTCTAAAATTACCAAATTTCAAAAGTTAATCTTTTTGAAGTTTTGAGGCAATCTCTAAAGTTCCATCTACCATTTCTTTTAATCTATTTTGTGCATCTGAATCTGAAATAGAATTATTAGAAACTGATTCTGTAGTTAGAAAAACAGCTTTTGGATTTGTAATTACTCTGAAATATGAAAGAAGTTGTGTGATTAATGTTTGAACATCAATAAATCCAATATTTCCAGCTGCTAAAATTGTAATACCTGCAACTTTACCTTCTGTTTTTTTGTAATTGACATATTCGAATAAATTTTTCAAAGCAGAGCTAAAAAATGAATTATAGATTGGTGTTCCAATTAACCAAACATCTGCTTCCATGATATCTTTTGCTGCAGTTATTGTAGCCTCATTATACTGCTCATCTGGCCCTCTATAGCATTCTATTTGACCTTCAGAAAGATTGATCAATTTTGTATCTTGATTTTTTGATTTAGTATATTCGTAAACATATTTCATCACAACTTGAGTATTTGCCTCTTTTCTTGGACTGCCAGAAATAACTACAACTTTCATATCTTCTGCCATTTGTCTTTGTATTTAATTCCATTTTAAATACAAACGGGCTTGGAGGGCTTCGATCCCTCGACCTGTAACTTAGGAGGTTACCACGCTATCCATATTACGCGTCAAATTGACTCTGCGCCACAAGCCCAGCAAAAAAAATACTCTTAATTATTTAAGCGTAGTCGAGATTTTCTTTTATCATTTCTTGAATACTCTTCCAGTTTGTATTCTCTTTATTATTCCATTTTTCAAAATACACAACATCTTTCAAGTCTAACCTTGGTAACCAACCAGCAGTTTCAAGATCTGGTTTGTCTGCAAAATCATCAACATATCCTAGACACAAATACGCAACAGGAATAACATGTTCAGGTAATTCTAGAGTCTCTTTTAGAATGTCATTAGAGAGTATACTTACCCATCCTAAACCTACACCTTCTGTTCTAGCTGAAAGCCACAAGTTCTGAATAGCACAACATACACTATAGAGTCCTGCCTCTGGAATACTCGATCTACCTATAACAAACGGACCAAATTTTGTAGGATCGTATGTCACACAAAGATTTACTGGAGATTCCAAAATTCCTTCCAATTTGAATGAAAGATATTTTGATTTTTTAGGTTCTTCAACTAGTTGTGAAGAACGCTTTTTTTTCTCTTCAAATGAATTCTTGATTCTCCTTTTTGTTTCTGAATCTTTTATCAATATGAAATTCCATGGTTGTGAAAAACCTACAGATGGAGCATGATGAGCAGCATGAAGAATCTTTGATAAAATTTCATCCTCTATAGGCTTTGAGGTAAAATGAGATCTAACATCTCTTCTAGAATAAATTGCCTTGTAGAAGCCTCTTTTCTCCTCATCCGTAAAATTATCTGTCAACTATCTCATGCCTTCTTTCTTTTTATTCATTCTTTCTTTTGTTAAACGTTAATAATGCCAGCATCTCGCTTTGTACTTCAATGGGCCGGTAGTCTAGCTGGTTAGGATACCGCCTCGACACGGCGGTGATCGTGAGTTCGAATCTCTCTCGGCCCACTTTTTTAATTTAATTCCGTTTTGAACTCTTTTTCAACAATGCTCCATGAAGTTTCAGTAGTAATCATTCCTTCAGCTGTAAAACTACTGAATTTTTCTTCTATAGCATTTTGATAAAGCTCTGAATTAACTTCAGATTTAGTAAGTGTAAATGTATTCTTTAAAGGAACTTCAGAACCTGGATAAAATACAGCTCTTCCTGGTAATGCAATATCTGCTGTAGAATATTGACCTGAACCTAACAGTACTCCATCACCATAAAGCTGATAACCAATCTCTGCAACGGTAAATGTTTTTTCACTAGGATTCTTTACACTAAATGTTACATCAAACTTTGCTTGATTTTGAATATTGTTTACATCTCTTAATTCAACACTAGTTAATCTAATCTCAGCTTGTTCTAGTTCAACATTGTCTAAACTTGCATAGTAAACAATACCTCCCATCAAAGCTAAAACTCCTGCAATTGCTGCATAAACTGTCATCTTACTCTGCAGTGCCATTTCAATGGTATCACAATCTGTACAACTAAAAAAGGTTGTCAAGATCCAAATACATAATATTTGAATTAAAATATCATATTTTATGGCTGTACTAGAACAAGCAATTCTGACTTGGATTCATCTTGTCTCAGCTGCAATTTGGGTAGGAGGTTCATTATTCATTGGCGTCGTACTTTCTCCACTTCTAAAAACAATGACTGATTCTATTGAAGAAAGAATGAAAATTATGATTCGTGTGGGAAGACGATTTAACAAAATTGCTGTTCCTTCTTTAATTATTCTTATGGCAACTGGATTGTATAGTTCGTATATGTTACTTGGTAAACCTGATATCTTATTTGCAACAAGTTATGGAACATTTCTAGCTGTAAAAATAATCCTTGTAATCTTATTGATTATCACTTATGCTGTACACGTAAGAGCAATTCGAAAAGATGTTGAAGACAAAATTATGTCTAATCAACTTTCAGAACCACAAATTCAAAAACTAAGAAAAAAAATTATCATACTTGGAGAAGTTACCGTAGTTTTATCAGTAGCAATTTTGTTCTTCGCTGCATTACTTGATGCAGGCATATGATATTCCCTCAATTATTACCTCAAAACCCTCATCTAATCTCCCAATCCCATATCTACAACCTGTGATTTTTGATGTTACAAACAGATTTGTTTCTAAATGTTTTGTAATTTCTCTTACACGAAATGTTGTTTTTCCTGTAGCTAAACTTGCTGGAACCACAAGCATATCTGCTAAATTTTCATCTACTCCAAGTGAATTATTAACAAATCTATCGACATCTAAATCAAATTTTTGATTAATTTTATCAAATTGACAATCAACACTTATGATAGATTGTTTGTCAATACTGTAAATCAATAGTGATGCACCTGCATCAACTGCTTCTTGATTTTTAATTTCTGATTCTACAACAAAAAATTTTCCAACTAACTTTTCTTCAATTTCTTTAATTTGCTCTTTTATTTTCTGTAATGGAATTTTTGAAACTGTACAAATTAATTTTGCAGAATTTGTTTCTCTCTTTGAAAATGATATTGATTTTAAATTTGATGGAACAACTTGTAAATTAATTTCTCCACCACCTTTAGGATAGTATCCTCTTTTTTTTAAATCAAGTGAAAATTGTATTCCCATTCTCGAATATGCTTCTTTTAGTACATGTTGAGTATAATCAAACGTTGGATTCCATAATACATCAGTTCCACCTTTGATAGTAAGATTGAGTTTGTTTTGAGTGACTGCAATTACTGGGATTAAGACTTGTAAAATTAAAGAAATACTTCCAGCTGTTCCTACATCTTCTACTAGTTCTAAACTAGATACGTCTCCAGGAATAAATTTTAATTCTGTTGAACTTATCTCTGCTCCCATTACTTGAGCATTAGTAATTTTTTGAAGAATTTTAATTGCTGTAATATGTTGTGGTTTTAATCCTGATTTTTTACGATTTTTTCTTATGTTTTCTAAATGAATTGGTTGTTTTGTTATACATGATAATGTTATTACTGAACGAACAATTTGTCCTCCTCCTTCTCTATGTGCTCCATTAATTTTTAAAAAATCCATATCTCTATTCAGTTGAAACACTTTATGATAGTTTTTTTAAAAAGAAATTTTCTATATTTCAGTATGAATGGCTTAATGATTGGAAGATTCCAGCCTTTTCATTTAGGTCATCTCGACGCTTTACAGTTTGCTTTATCTAAAGTTGATAAATTATGGGTAGGTCTAGGCAGCTCTAACAAACCTCAGGAGAAAAATAATCCTTTTTCTGCTGAGGAAAGAAAAAAGATGATCTTATCTTCAATTAATGACTCTATTAAAGAAAAGATCACTATCTATCTCATTCCTGATTTGGATAATCATGTAAAGTGGATTGAAAAAATTGATACTATTGTTCCACAGTTTGAGATTGTTTTTACAAATGATGAATTAACCAAACATCTCTATTCAAAAAGAGACGTACAAGTAGTCTCTATTCCATTTCTAAAAAGAGATGAACTATCTGGAACCAATATACGGGATTTAATTTCTAACGATCAAAAATGGGAACATCTAGTTCCTGATGGAACAAAAAATTTTTTGATAAATAATAGTGCCAAAGATCGATTGAAAAATCTCTAATTATAAATAAACCCCATATCACACTGTCCATGTAGATAACATATGGAATATCTTTCAATGCTTCCAGGCCCAACCAATGTACCAAATAGAGTAATGAGGGTAATGTTGGCACCAATCATCAACCATAGAAGTGATGATTTTGTTGAATTATACACAGATGTAGTTGATAAAACTCAACAGGTCTTTGAAACTAAAAATGACATTGTAGCATTATCTGCATCTGGAACTGGTGCTGTTGAAGCAGGAGTTGTAAATTTAATTAAAAAAGGTGACAAAGTAATTACTCCAGTAAACGGAGAATTTAGTAACAGACTATCACAATTAATTGAAGGCCAAGGTGCAAATGTAGTTAAACTTGAAACACCACCTGGACAAAATGCAACTTTTGATCAAGTAAAAGAAGCATTTGACAATAACAAAGATGTTAAAGCATTCTATGTTGTTCACAACGAAACTTCAACGGGAACAATGGTGAATTATCTTGATAAAGTATCTGATTTAACCTCCAGAAATGATGCATTCTACGTAGTAGACTCTGTATCTCTATTAGGTGGTGCACCACTTCGAGTTGATAAATGGAATATTGATGTATGTATGACTGGAGCACAAAAAGCAATTGCAGCTCCTCCAGGAATTTCACCAATTTCAGTTAGTCCTAAAGCCAAAAAATACATGCAAGAAAATCCACCATCTACAATGTATTTCAATTTAGCAAGATACTTCAAATACTATGATGAAGAAAAACACACTCCGTTCACTCCAGCATTACCTTTACTGTATGCATATAGAGAAGCATTAGCAATTTTACTTGAAGAAGGACTAGAGAATGTCTTTAATCGACACAAAATTTGTTCTGATTCATTATACTCTGGATTAAGCGCTATGGGACTTTCTCCATTTGCAAAAGAAGAAGATCGTTCTATCTCTATTGTTGCATTAAACTATCTAGATGGACTTGAAGACAAGACTTTCAGAAATACACTTGCTAAAAAATTCAAAGTTCTTGTTGCTGGAGGATTTGGAAATCTTAAAGGTAAAGTTTTCAGAGTTGGCTGTATGGGAGAAGTTAGTCCATATCATGTAATGAGAACTATTTCTGCAATTTCATCAACATTAGCAATGATGGGATATGATGTAGATGCTCAAGCAGGTCTCAAAACAGCTGAAGAAAAACTAAAAGCTCTCTAAAACCCTGTTAACTTAATATAAGGAAATTCGAGACCGATCACATTGACTTTCGATAAAGGTTCACTAATTCTAGTAGACTACACTGCTAAAGTAAAAGATAGCGAGGAAATATTTGATACAACTCTTGAAGAGGACGCAAAAAAATATTCTATTCATGAACAAAATGTAAAGTATCAACCAAAACTAGTTTCAATTGGTGAAGTATCTTATCCTGTCCTCAAAGGATTGGATGAAGCATTAGCAAAGACTGCTGTTGGTGATAAACTAACTGTTGAAGTAACCCCTGACAAAGGCTTTGGTGAAAGAGATTCTGGTAAAGTCAGAATGATTCCAATTAGAAAATTAGGCGAAGATGCAGAGAAAGTTTCAGTAGGAGATACAATTGAAGTTGATAATAAAAGAGGAATTATTCGTTTTATTGGTTCTGGTAGAGTTCAAGTTGATTATAACCACAGATACGCAGGAAAAACAATTCTATTTGATGTTAACGTAATTAAATCTCTTGATTCTCCAAATGATAAAGTTGATGGAATTCTTAAAAATAGACTTCCAGTTGAAGACTCAAAAATTAACTTTGATTTGAAAGACAAAGAAGTTAGTATCACAATTCCAGAAGAAATTCTTCGTGCTGATGGTTTACAAATAATGAAACACTTTATTCAGTTAGATATTTTCAAATTCGTTCCAACATTAACTAAAGTAAACTTTGTTGAAACTCACGTCAACAAACAAACACAAGAAAAGAAACCTGAAGCAAAAGCACCTGAACAAAAGGCTGCTTAATTAAATAACTTTAGTACTTTTAGCAAGATTCAATGCACGTTTTTCTGTCATTTTAAATTCTTTTAATATTGTGTATCTTTCTGGTCTAAGTTCTTGAGCAATTGTTAAAGCTTTTACAACTATTTCTGGTTTAAGACCAATCTGTTTGGCAGTTGTTGGTGCTCCTACATCTTTCAATGTCTTTACAATTCTTTTCCAATCTTGTCCATGTAATTTTGCCATCATTATAGAACCAATGCCGCATTTTTCTCCATGTAATCCAATTCCTGGAGCAATTTTATCAAGTGCATGTGAAAAAAGATGTTCAGCACCAGAACAAGGTCTACTACTTCCAGCAATACAAGATGCTACTCCTGCACTAATCAATCCCTCAACAATTACTCTTGCATCCAATCCTTTCTTTGCAAATTCTGATGAATTTTCCATTACTATTTTTGCACTCATCATGGCCAAATCTGCTGCATATCTTCCATAGTATTCCTTCTTCTTTTTGTGGCCTAATTGCCAATCCTTTACAGCTATAATATTTGCAATTAGATCACCACAACCACTGGCCAATAATTCAGTTGGAGCCTTTTTTATCACATCAATATCTACAAAAACACCTATTGGTGCAGTAGCCACAATTGAATGGGGCTTATCACTTTTAACAGAAACAAATGGACTTGCCATTCCATCATGAGAAGCAGCTGTAGGAAGGCTAACAAATGGTATACCTAAATTAAAAGAAATTAATTTTGCAGTATCTACAGAACGACCTCCACCAATTCCTGCAATCAAATCTGAATTATCTTTCTTAACATCTTTTTGAATTCGGTTTAATGATTTGATTTGATTGTCTAATGATGTATGCCAAATAAATCGAATCTTTTTTGATTTGAGTGATTTTTCAATTTTTTTCTTTAATACCTTCTGTACATTTGTTCCAGAAATCAAAGAAACTTTTTTTGGTTTGTTTAAGGAAATTAGAAATTTTCCAAAATCAGAAATATTCTTCTCACCAATTTCTATGAGCCTAGGCAATTCCATAGTATGAGATTTCATGCGATCTTGATTCTTTGTCATTATTTATGATTTCACGGGATCAAAAAGTTATTTAAAAGGGTGAAGTGCCACTTACTTTATCTTAATAGGTGCATTTTTTGTCGAACAATGTTGAAGAAAAAATTCTACACGGGACTACCACAGTAGGTATCAAGGCTAGAGACGGTATTGTCTTATGCGCAGATATGAGAGCCAGTGCAGGATATTTTATCGCAAATAACAATACAATGAAAATCCAAAAAATCGATCAGCATGCAGGATTAACCTTGGCTGGCGGTGTGGCAGATGCACAAAATATTGTTGATATTTTACATTATCATTCTAATCTACACAGAGTTGAAAAACAAGGTCCAATTTCAATTCATTCACTTGCAAGACTTTGCTCGTTGATATTTCATCAAAATAGAGGTTATCCATTCATGGCTGACATTCTTGTTGGTGGATATGATGCAAATGGTCCTGCATTGTTTAACATCGATATGTTTGGTTCAGTTGAAGAAAAATCATATGTTACAACTGGTAGCGGTTCACCAGTAGCTTATGGTTTACTTGAAGATGAATATAGAGAAGACCTTACAGTTGAAGAAGCAAAAAAAATAGCTCTACGAGCTGTTAAAGCCGCAATTGTTAGAAATATTGGTACTGGCGATGGAATCAATGTCGCAGTAATGGATAAAGATGGATTCCGTCTTTTGACCGATGAACAAAAGAAAGCCGTCATCGAACTTTAGTGATTTAATGCAAAGGAAACAACAACAAAAAGAATTACCTTCTAGCCAAAATATAATGGCCACCATACTGCAAAGTATTCCTAAAGAAGCAAACATTACAAAAATAGAATACGAAGGACCAAGAATTGCTCTTTATACAAATGCTCCTCGCTATCTGATGGAAAACAATGTCACAATATCGAATCTTGTAAATGTAATCAAAAAAAGAATTGTTGTTAGAACTGATGAATCAATTCGAAAACCTGAAGATGATGTAAGACGAATACTTAACGAATGTGTTCCCAAAGATGCAAACTTGCAAGGACTCGTATTTGATACTGCAACTGGAGAAGTTTCAGTTGAAGCAAAAAGACCTTGGTTGCTTCAAAGAGATGCTAAAGAATTCAATCATGCTGAAGTTACTGAAAAAATAGGTTGGAAATTACGTGTAAGAAAAGCCACAACTATACCATCACGAACAATTCAAACCATCAATGCAACTCTAAAACAATCTGCTTCCGAACGCAGTAAGCAACTAAAACAAGTAGGTGATGAGATATTCAGACCTAGGCTATCCCAAAGAACTGAAGTTTCTCTTTATACTCTTGGTGGATTTGGCCAAGTAGGCCGTTCTTCTTTACTATTATCTACTCCTGAAAGCAAGATCCTAATTGATTGTGGAATCAATCCTGGTGCACGTTCACCAATGGATGCATTTCCTAGATTAGATACATTAAATCTAACATTAGATGAGATTGATGGTGTAGTTATAGGTCATGCACATTTAGACCATACTGGATTTTTGCCAACTTTATGCAAATATGGATACAAGGGACCAATCTATTGTACGGAACCAACACTTCCTATGATGAATCTAATTCAATTAGATGCAATCAAAGTTGCAGCTGCACAAGGCAGAACTCCAATTTACTCTGAACGAGATGTGAAACAAATTATGAGACAAACAATTACTCTACCATATGGAACTGTAACTGACATCTCTCCTGACATCAAACTTGTTCTTGCAAATGCAGGTCATATTCTAGGTTCAGCTTTATGTCATTTTCATATTGGAAATGGAGATCACAACTTTGTTTATTCAGGCGATATTAAATTTGGAAAAAGTATCTTGTTTGAAGCTGCAAGTTGGAATTTCCCACGAGTTGAAACATTATTGATTGAAAGTACATATGGTCTCAAAGAAGACATTCAACCAAGTAGACAAGAAGTAGAATCTGGTTTCATAAATGCAGTAAACAATACTCTGGCTGATGGAGGAAAGGTTTTGATTCCTATCCCAGCAGTTGGTCGTGCACAAGAAATTATGATGGTAATTGATCACTACATGAAATCTGGAGAAATGATTGAAGCTCCAGTCTTTACTGAAGGCATGATTTCTGAGGCATCAGCTATTCATGAATCGTATCCTGAATACCTAGCCAGAGAACTAAAACAAAAGATCTTAGAGACTGATGATAATCCATTTAATTCTGAATATTTCACAAATATCGAGCATGCAGATGCTAGGGAAGAACCAATGAGAGAAGATTCTCCTTGTATTATCTTGGCTACTTCTGGAATGTTGGAAGGAGGACCTGTATTGGAATATTTTAAAAATATTGCTCCTGACAAAAAGAACAAAGTATTGTTTGTATCATACCAAGTTAATGGAACTTTGGGAAGAAGAGTTCTTGATGGTTCAAAACAAGTTTCAATGCTAGGAAAAGAAGGTAAGGTAGAGGTTGTGACAATTAATTGTGGTGTTGAGAAATTAGATGGATTCAGTGGTCATAGTGATTATAACCAACTAATGTCATTTGTACAAAGATTAAGACCAAAACTTAGACGAGTATTAGTAAATCATGGTGAACGAAAGAAATCGGAAAACCTTGCTATGAATATTAGACAAATGTACAGAGTTCCAGCTCATTATCCTCAAATTCAAGAAGCAATAAAATTATTTTAGATCGTATTCTGGTTTCCAAATCTTTATGCTAGATGGTGCAACAATAATTCTTTCTTCGCCTAATCTGGCAATATCTGCTCCAGCGTTTTTTGCAATAGCATACAATTCTTCAACTACTTTGCGTAGCTGTTCCACATCTTTTTGAGCCAAAGGTGTCACTCTTAAGATCAATATCATGTCTTTTTTGATGTCTTCTTTGATAGAATGGACATCACTGATATCCCTAATTGTAATTGCCTTTAGATATGTGGGATTTTCTTGCTTTTGCATTAGCTGAAATGCGATCTACTTCCTCAAAAACTCTTCCTTAGTTCTAACTAATTTTCAAAAACGAATTATATCACGCCTGAGAATTATACGTCTACTTATAAGAAATCGTACCTACTAAGATTATGGCAATTCCTTCAGAAGTTGAAGATTATGTTGAAAAACATATCAAATTAATGATTTCACAGACTGAAACATACTTGCCATTTATCAAAGTAGCATTTCCATACTCAAAGAATGTAGCTGACAGTGTTTACAACCTAATTGTTGGTAGCACGCTATCAGTATTTGTAAATCAATATGCAGCAAGAATGGTAACCCCAACTGTAGAGGATTTTACAGAGTTTGGAAAAATTGCTCTAAAATATAGAGACCAGGTAGATCAATTCTTCAAATAGTCAAGCTGGTTCGCCAAGAAAATGAACAGTATCATTTGAAACGATAACTGTTCTGTCTTTTGGAACATGAAAAAGTTTTTTGGAACCATTGGATGTTTGAATAATCAATTTTGAAAACGGATCTTTGATAGACTTGTATAGAATTCCTTTGTCTCCTACTGATTGAGACCAATGTGTGCCTTGTACAAAGGAAATTGTCTGAAATTTAACAACTTGATACGAGTAAACCATACAATGAATAATTGAAATTTATGCTCATTAAGGCTTTGCCTAATTTCGTTTTTTGTTGATAGTTTTGTTCATGGTTTTTATAGGTTTGATTTTCTCGTCTAGCTGAATGACCCTAAAACTAAGGTGCGAAGACTATGGCTTTGAGTGTGATTACGCTCTAGATGAAGAAAAAACTATAGGCCTAATCGAAAAACTAAGAGACCATTTCGAAGAAGAACACGGAATTGACTATACTGTAGAAGCAGTTACTCAAATGATTACAAATCGTGGACATTCTTTAGAGTCAATTAAGAAATAATTTTTCTTAATTATTATTTTTCATTTTTAACATTTATTACAATATGTATTGTATGCTAAACAAGTTTAATTTTTAGAAAGATTATAGGAATTTTTTGTTTGCAAAGTTTTGTTTTGATTACAAAATTACCTGTAACAAATTATTTTTATTTTAAAAATACCAATAATAGTTAACAGTGGTAGTAAATTATTCTGGTGATTATGATGTCAAGTGTCAACTAGATGCTTGCAAAACCTACCCGACAATAACAGATTCTGAAAGAGGAGAAATTGTTTGTGGGGGATGCGGTCTTATTCTAGTGCAAAACATGCCTGACACATCACACGAAAGCAACGGTTACACTCAGGAAGACTTTATGAAACTGACACGTACTGGCCCTGCAACATCACTAACGATGCATGATAAGAGGTTATCAACTGTGATTGGTACCAATAAAGATTCTTCTGGAAACGCATTACCAAGTAAAACAAAATATGAATTCAACAGATTACGAACCTGGGATCAGAGAAGTAAATCAAGAAAAACTGCTACTCTGAGCAAGGCCTTTACTTTGCTTCATGGAATGGAGACAAAGTTAGGAGTTCCAGATAATGTTGTAGAAAATGCTGCTTACATTTACAGAAAGATAGTAAGTGCAAAACTAACTAGAGGCAGAACAATGGCATCATTGATTTCAGCTTCTTTGTATGCAGCATGTAGAGAAAACAACATTCCAAGAACATTAGATGATATTGCAGATGCTGGAAACGTTGAAAGAAGAATACTTTCTAGAGATTTGAGAACCATAATCAAAAAGCTTGGATTGAATCTTAATCAATATGACACTGCTTCGTTTATCTCAAAGATTTCAAACAACATGAATCTAAAAGAGAAGACTAAACGAGATGCATTTGAAATTCTAGAACGTTGTGAAAAAGAACAGATTACTGCGGGAAAATATCCAGTAGCTCAGGCTGTTGCATCATTGTATATTTCATGTATAATCAATGGTGAAAAGATTAGTCAAAAGAAATTTTCAGTAGAATCTGGAATAAGCGACGTTACAATCAGAAATAGAGCCATACTGATTAAGAAGACATTAAAGCTTGTTGAGTAGACTAGCCAAAAATTATCCTACAAGTTAATTGTAGGAGAAAATATTTTTTCAAATATCACATCTTTAACCTTATTTACCAAGTCCATGATTACTCGGATTTGTTCCATTGTAATTTCTTTGAGATTTTCTATAAATGCATTAAGTTCTGAGATTTCAGCTTGTAATCGTAGTTTATCATTTTTTAGAGTTGATACTTCACCTTGTAGATTTGTAATCTGCTGTCTTAGATTGTTATTTTCCTCAGTCAATCTTTGAATTTTTTCAGACTCTGTTTCTCCAGGGAATGGATCAGGTACAGGATCTGGATCAGTTTTTCGAATTGGTTCAGGCTCAGGGGTAGGCTCTGGAATTTGTGGGGGTTCAGGTTCTTGTTGTGTTTCTGTTGCAAATGAGGTCTGAGCAATATTTGCAAAAAGCAGTATAGCCACTACACTAAAAAAATCGCTGATTTCATTTACAGTTCAAATTACATTAAGTGATTTTTGTATATGAATATGACTACTAATTTTTAAGAATGAAAAAGAGAGTTATTTGTAGAAGTCAGGTTCTTGATCTCGTTTTTGTTTAGGAAGATCATCCATTACTGCCTGAACAACTTCGTTATGGTTGTATGTTAGGTGTCTGAGAAATTTTGCAGACTCATCTGCTCTTGTTTTATCATCGGCTAACGACATTTCAGGACTACTAAGTTCTGCCATCATTGTGTTACATTCTTGGCATGGATCAAAGTCAAGATATAGCTTCATTGTTTTGTATCATTTCCCTTAGTATTTAGACTATTTTATGGATTGAGCTAGTGGAGCCTCTTTTTTTCGAGGCTTCACTTTGTCGATTGCATCAGTTAGATCTTGTTGAGTAATCTTGATGTCTTTTACATTTTGAGCCTTGCCACCAACATATCTCTTCAGTGCGGTAATAGCTGATCTATTTGCAATGGCAGCAATTTCTGCACCACTAAAACCATCCGTTTGCTCTACAAGTTTTCCAATGTCTACATCGTTTGCTAATGGTTTCTTTTTGGTATGAATCTCAAAGATGTGTTTTCTTCCCTTTGCGTCAGGGTTTGGTACTTTGATGATTCTGTCAAATCGTCCTGGTCGCAATAATGCCTCATCAACAATATCAAGTCTGTTTGTTGTACCAATTATCAAGATGTTGTGTAGCTCTTCAAGTCCATCAATCTCAGTTAGAATTTGTGATACCACATTTTCTGTAACATGTGATTCAGATCCTCCACTACCTCTTCGTGGAACAAGAGCATCAACTTCATCTAAGAAAATTATACATGGTGCTGCTTGTCTTGCTTTTCTGAAAATTTCTCTGACTCCTTTTTCAGATTCGCCAACCCATTTTGAAAGTAATTCAGGACCTTTGATGCTGATAAAGTTAGACTCTGTCATCTTTGCAAGAGCTTTTGCAATTAGTGTTTTACCAGTTCCTGGAGGACCATGTAGTAAGATTCCCTTTGGAGTTTCTACGTCTACATAATCAAATGCTTCTTTGTGTTTGATTGGCCACTCAACTGCTTCACGAAGTTCTTCTTTTAGTTCATCAAGACCACCAACATCATCCCAACTTATGTTTGGAATTTGGACTTGTACTTCTCGGAGTGCACTAGGTCTGACTTCTTTTAGTGCATCTCTAAAGTCTTCGCTGGTGATTTTGATCTTTTGTAAGATTTCTGCAGAAATCTTGTCTTCATCAAGATCAATTTCTGGAAGAATTCTTCGAAGAGATCTCATTGCAGCTTCTTTAGATAATACTTCTAAATCTGCTCCTACAAATCCATGTGTTGTCTTTGAGATTTGTTTAAGATCTACTTTTTCATCAATTGGCATTCCTCTGGTATGAATTGAAAGAATTTCCAATCTTCCTTCATCATCAGGAATTCCAATCTCAATTTCTCTATCAAATCGACCTGGTCTTCTAAGTGCAGGATCAATAGAGTCTGGCCTGTTAGTAGCTGCTATAACTATAACTTTTCCTCTAGACTTCATTCCATCCATTAATGTCAAGAGTTGAGATACAATTCTCTTTTCGACCTCGCCGGAGACTTCATCTCTTTTTGGAGCAATAGAGTCAATCTCATCAATGAAGATGATGCTTGGTGCATTCTCTTCAGCTTGTGTAAAGATCTCTCTGATTCTCTCTTCACTTTCTCCGTAATACTTGCCCATTATTTCAGGACCGCTAAGAGAGGTAAAGTTTGCATTAGTCTCTCCTGCAACTGCTTTTGCAAGTAGGGTTTTACCAGTTCCTGGTGGGCCGTAAAGTAAAACACCTTTTGGGGCTTCCACGCCTATTTTATCAAATAATTCAGGATGTCTCATGGGCAATTCTACCATCTCACGAATCTTCTGAACTTCATTTTTGAGTCCACCAAGCTCATCATATGTAATTCTAGGATATGATGCATCAACAGCTTTAGTCATTACTCCAAGTTTGAAGACAGTCTTCTCTGTAACAATTACTGGTTTTGATGGTTTTGTGCTAGTAACAATAAACTGAACTCTGCCACCCATCTGTGTATTGAGAGATACAGAGTCTCCTGTTGTAAATACATGATTAAGATAATTGTAAATCATGTATTCTTGTAATCCATCAGCTGCAATCTTTTCAGTTGGGGATAAAACAATCTGTTCGGCATTTACAGCTTCAACTGATTTTAATGAGATTTTATCTCCAATTCCAGCTCCAATGTTTTGTCTTGTAATTCCATCAATTTTGATAATTCCAGAACCATATTCTTCAGGAGCTCCTGGCCAAAGTTTTACATGAGTTTTTTTGTTGTAGGTTAACTCTAGAATTTGTCCTGTACTCCATTTTTGATCCTCAATAATTTTAGGATCAACTATAGCTCTCCCTCTTCCAACATGTTGTTGTGGAATCTCTTCAATCTTTAATTCAATTTCACTCATTTTTTCACCTCAAAAATTTTTGGGGGGTTTATTCAACCTCCACCGTTTTGCCTGTTGGTTTTTCCTCAGCCAAGTCAAAGATAACTTGCAAAATTCCATTCTTGTAAGAGGCTTTTGCAGAATTCTCATCAACTTTGTGATTTACAGGAACTTTTGCATGATACTTTTTCTCATCATGCTCTGCAGAAATATCTACAGTTTTGTTGTCAACAACAATTTTGACATCAGTCTTTTCGACTCCTGGCATTTCTGCTACAAGTTTTACAACCTTTTCTTTTTCGTCAACGATTGTATCGACAACTGGTTCTCTTGTATCAGAACTTGGAAGAAGGTCTGGTTTGACATTTCCATATTCCTTTACAACTGGTTTTCCATCTGGACCAACAGTCATTGTATAACCGTAATAATATGGACCAGAAGTTGAACCGCTTTCTTTTAGATTTTCAAAGACGTCATCTAGATTAAAAAAAGAGTTTGACATTCTTTTGAAAATTCTATCAAATTCACTATCAAAGAACATTGTCATATTCACCTATAGTATGTAATATATATGACATTATATAAAGATTATTGTAATTTCTCTGATATCTTACATAATCCTATTATAACTGACATAATATAATAATCTTGATGAGAGTTTCAAGCATGTCTGTGCCTGAAGTGGTTAGGGAAATCATTACCAGAAATCGCTCAATTTACGATTGTATGAAAATGGATTTGATCAACTATACAGCCCTGGCAGTAAAGATCCAACCAGAAATAGAAAGGATTCTTGGAAACTCTGTAAATCTCAATACCGTTGTAGTTGCAATCAAACGCTATGCAGATTCGTTTGAAACAAAAGAAGAAGTTAAAGAAGAATCTGTTTTGAAAAATGCTCGATTGGCATTAACTGATGGGATAATGGACATCAAATTTTCTGTAAAGGATTCAGAGGGGGTTGATCCTATGGCAATTTTAGATAAATTCTCAAAGGTAACTAACAATTACGAATTTTTCAGACTATCTGATTCGTTTAGATTCCTTACAGAAGACATGGAAGATATTCGACAGATCTTCAATAATGTTTCAAATAGAGATGATATGTTCAGTACGGGTCTAGCAAAAATCAGAATCTCAATTCCTGTCACTCAGAACCAATCAGATGTAGTTTCCTACGTTGCTGAGGTTTTGCATGAAAATGGGATAGAGTTAGCAAATGCATTTTTTGGCCAAGATAGCATAATTATCATTCTAAATGAGAAGGATGCCTCAAGGGCATATGATATTCTCCATTCAGATATCTTGAGAACCTAAAATCCCCAGATTTTGGTGGAAATTTTTCTCATAGCATATATTCACCCATTATGTGGGAATGGCAAATGGCCAGAAACAAGAAAAAGATTGTGATCCTAGGAGGGGGCTTTGCAGGTGTTGAATGTGCAAGACAACTAGAATCAGATTTTGGAGATGATCCTGATATTGAGCTTGTAATGATTAGTGAAGATAATTTTCTGTTGTTTACACCAATGCTACCTCAAGTAGCTTCTGGAATGATTGAGACAAGACATATTGTTTTGCCTATTAGAACAGTTTGTGAAAAAACAAAATTTTATGAGGGAAGAATCAAAAACATAGATCCCTATGGAAAACTAGTAACTTTATGGGGAACTAGAGACAAGCGAAGTGTTTCAATTCATTATGATTTCTTGGTTGTTGCGTTAGGTAGTGAAACTAACTTTTTTGGAATGGCAGATGTCGAAAAAAATGCCTACACTATGAAGACACTAAATGATGCAGTAATGTTAAGAAACGGAGTAATCGATATGCTAGAACAAGCAGAAAATGAGACTAATCCAATTCTTAGAAAAAGTTTCTTGAATTTTGTTGTAGTGGGTGGAGGTTTTGCAGGAATTGAAACTGCAGGAGAATTGATGGATCTTCTTTTAGATGCAAGAAAACACTACCCTACAATTCACGAAGAGGATCTAAAGGTCGTAGTTTTAGAAGCACTACCAATGATCTTGCCAGGATTTAATGAAAAATTAGCAGAGTTTGCAAAAGATAAGATGACAGAAAGGGGAATTGACATCAGACTAAAGACTGCAGTTACCAGTTTTGACGGAAATGAAGTAACAACAAAATCACTAGATGAGAATCCAAAAGATCCTGTTGATGAATCTAAAGTGGATGCAATTAGAACTAAGACATTGGTGTGGACTGCAGGAGTTACTCCAGTTAACACAATCAAGAGATCAATGTTCAAGACAGACAAGGGAAAAGTAATTGTAAATGATTATCTCGAAGTTCAAGATTTTCCTGGGGTTTTTGCCATAGGAGATTGTGCTCTCTTTATTGATCCTGAGACACAAAGACCATTCCCACCGACGGCACAACTTGCCGAAGCTCAAGCAAAAACTGCAGCTACTAATTTGAAAGCACTGATTACAAATTCTAAGAAAGAGAAACTTGAATATCACTCAAAAGGACAGATGGCAATTATTGGAAAAAGATCAGGCATTGCAACTTTCTTAGGAATGAATATTTCAGGATTTTGGGCTTGGTTAATTTGGAGAAATGTCTACCTCTCAAAAATTTCAACTTTTGACAAAAAGACGCGAGTCTTCTTAGATTGGACAATTGATTTGTTCTTTGATAGGGATATCTCTAGACTAAAGTTGATGAAACGTGAAACTGAAAAAGAATACAAAGAGCTTGATGAAGTTGATGATGTATGGTAGGTAGAACAGTAAAATGACATTTAGTAGAATTGTAGTTGCAATCATTACCCCAACTCATACAAGGAAATCATTTGATCTTGGATTAGAGATAGCTAAAAAGTTTGATTCAGAGCTCACCGTAATAGAATGTGTTTACAAAATACCACCAAAGTTTTACTTTTTTGAAACAAAATCTGACAAGAAAATAACACAGAATCAGATTGCCAAACTTAAAGAAGAGTTAGCAAACTGGAAGAAGATTGCCCAAAAAGAAGGAGTTTCAATTAAGACAAAATTTGCATTAACTGAAAAAATTGCACATTGGGTCATTGATTATGTCAAAGAAAACAAGATTGAGTTGTTAGTTGTAGACTATCCAAAATTATCCATGGAAGAAAGCACACTTTTTGATGATATCATAAACACTATTCATCACAAATCACATTGTCATCTTTTGACAATGAAGTCTGGCTAGATTCGTTTCTTAATTTGCCAAACAATAACTGTTGGTGCTGCAATATACATTGCTAAGTTAAGTGCAATAACTGAGATTCCTAATACTTCAACTTCAGAACCAGTATCTGCTAATGTCATAATTGACAATGTCGTAATCATTGGAGTGATAAATGCTCTAACTGTTTCTTGGAAGATGGGGTTTTCTCTTTGTATGTCAGCAATGGTTGGTGAGAATGAATAGTATAGTTGGTTGAATCCAGTCATAAATGCAGTTCCAGATGCAGTTGACAAGATTGTGTTATCTCGAAGTTCTCTGAGTTGTTGAACTTGTGGTGCAAGCTCAGAACCAAATGCTGCAGTTGCAATAAGACAACCTCCGTTTTCCTCAGTTGTTTGATTCATTGGTGGTTCAACAGACAGAATTTTAAAAGAATTAACGGTCTCTTCAAATATTGGAAGTTGGGAATTAAAATTTCCTAGACCATTGCTGTATGCAAGAGTATAAAATTTCTCAGAACTATAAATTGTAACTTCTTTGAATCTTACGTTAAAGTTGTCTCCACCAGATGAAAAATATCCTTCAGCAAAGATTTCATAAGCTTCATAACCATTAACGGTTCCTTTTCCAGCAGAAATGATCTCAAGACTTCCTTGGTTAATGACTTCTGTTAGGACGTCTTCTTTTTCTGCGATAATTTCATCTATGCTTCTTTGACTAGTGTCTTGAATTGTTAGTGAGATGACTGGATTCATTGGCCCTACTTTTTGGCCAACTGCAACTACATCAGGAGAATCTTTTTGTGTTTTCTCTGATTGTTGTACTAACCAGCCTTCAGGAAGACTCAATGAAACATCAAGCTCTTCACTTTCAAATTGTTGGTTTCCAGTTGATTGAGTTACTGTTGGTTGTGTTATAGCTGATTGTGTACGTTCAGGCTCTCCTAATTCAAGAAGATTTGAAATATCAGAGCGATTAACTGTTGTTGCCTTGGTTATTGTAACCTGTTCTGGATCCAGTGGTCTATCACTAGATTCTGTTTGAACTGCTGCAATTTTATCAAGTGTTTCAAAACTTTCATCAGTTACAATTCTTCCAAAGACAGAGTATTGTTCATCTAGAAAGTTAGAATCTTGATGAACAATGAAGAATTGTGAGCCACCACTGTTTGGATCAGCTGATCTTGCCATAGAAACAATTCCACGATTGTGTTTGATTGTGTTAAATTCAGCATCAACTCTTTCTTCAGGGCCTCCAAGTCTCCAAGTGTTTGGATCACTATCAATTGTATTTGGATCTCCTCCTTGAATCATGAATCCAGGAATTATTCTATGAAAGACAACTCCATCATAGAATCCAGATTCAGTTAATGAAATGAAATTATCTACATGGTTTGGTGCATCCTCTGGGAAAAATTCTATTACAATATTTCCGAGAGGTGTTTCTATCATTACTAATTTTTCAGATTGAGCAAATGCACTATTTGTCAAACCAATTACAAGTAGTGATGCAATAATTGTAAAGAAAATTGTCTTCAACGGTTTTTGACAAATAATGGCACTTAAAAGCTAATTGTATTGGTTTTTAACAAAGTCCAATAAATCAAGCGATATGGATGCTGATGAGCAGATTCAGGCACATATAGTTTCAATTTGGAGAGAGCCAAAAAAATTCATGTCAATTGGTGGACGAGAGGGAATGTTAGTTCTAACTGATAAGCACTTGGTGTTTGTCCACAAAACAGAAGCCAAGATGAATTGGTGGAAAGTTATTACTCAAAGACAGGTGATTAATCTAATCAGATCAAAAAACATTATGGTTCGCCATGACGGATACAATGAAAAAGAGTTAGAGTCTGATGTTGCAGACACTAGAAACGTAGAATTGGCATTTGATGATATTTCAGAAATTTCTTATGAACAGCCAAACTGGGGAAGTGTCCTTCACATAGAATATCAAAAAGATGGCAAGAAAGAAAAACATCAATATTCAGTTGTGCAAGACTGGGTAAAGTATCCAGCAAAGGCGCCCATGAAATACATGAAGGTTGACTGGAAGCCTTTTGTGCAATACATTAAAGGTAGACAGAAATTTACAGAGTAAAATTGGGCAAAGTTTTCGCTGTTGGTGTTGGTCCAGGTTCACCAAAATATGTAACAGAGATTGTAAAAGAGATAGTTCAAAATTGTGACATCATTATTGGTTACAAATACACTCTAAAGACAATCGAACATCTAATTTCAGGAAAAGAGATTCATGAGATTACAATGAGTGACCAAGAAGAGGCATATCAAAAAATTCTTCCTCAGCTTGGAGAGAAAACTTTGGTGATTCCATTTACTGGAGATGTGAATTTTTCAGAATCAGAAGTGGTGGATAGATTAATTGAAATTTTTGGTGATGTAGAGATTGTTCCAGGCATTAGTTCAATTCAAGTGGCTGCATCAAGGGCCAAAGTTCCACTTGACAAATCTAAAGTCATTACAATGCATGTAACAACTCCAATTGAAGATAAAAAATTAGAATTACAAAAAGCACTCATTGATGGTTTTAGTGTAGTGTTGGTACCAAGACCTTGGCCTAAACAACCTGACAAACATTTCATGCCCTCAGAGATAGCCGTTTATCTTAGAGAAAATGGGTTTGATACTGAAAAAATGAAGGTTCATGTTTTTGAGGCCATTACAACTGAAAATGAGACTAGTTTTGAAGGAACTGTAAAAGATTTGGAAGGAAAAGAATTTTCTGATTTGTCTGTGATGGTGTTTAATCAAACTAGTTTGGATTCATACATGAATTACAGATGGCAGTGGGAAAATTAATTTCCTAGATTTTGACCTTCGGCGAAGGTCAAACTATCTGATTCTGGAAATACATATGCTACAATCTTCATCCGTGGATAGTTAGGATCATACAGTCTATAGAATCCCAAGTCATCAAAAGTTATGCTAACTGAAGCTCCTGGTTCTCTTGTACCAGTGTCAACTCTTTGATATCCAAGTTCTGTTTCAATATCAGGAGTAAATGGATTATGACGGTCTCCATAGTTTTCTTTTCCACTAAGAATACTATGAACAACAACATCGTCATTTACAATTGTAATAGAAGAACCAGGCTCTGCTGTAATTCTATCTTGTGAGAAATATCATAGTTTAAGGGGATCATCTGAAAGTTGTTGTGCAACTGCTTGATCTCTAACAACACTACCTTCAATCCAACTATCAACAACTCCTTGTGTAGATGAGCCTCTAAGAATGTAGATTTTGTTTGTATCTACTTCTTCAGACTCTGTAGTTGTTGTTGTGTTAATTTTTGAAAGTGTTGATAATTTGGTTGTGTAAATTACTTTATGAGAGGTATCATCAGATGTTGTGATTCTTCCAGTAAAACCGTAAACTGATGCGTCCTTGCTTTCTTCAACTAGTCTTCCAAAGAAGCTAATTGATGTATCAAATCCGTTGGGCTTTCAACGTTTCCGTTAATCCTAATGTATCGGCCTTCACGCAAAAATTTTCCTTCAAGTTCAGAGATTACAAATTCTTCTTCATCTAATGTGATAAAACCATCTTCAGTTAGAAAATTGATTGTACTTCCACGTTGATCTTGAGATGAGATTCCTAAATCAATTTCAGAAATTTTGATTGATTCTTTAGTAACTGCAAATCCAGAACCCTCTAAAAGAAATACTTGGTTTTCAGAGATTTCTGCAAAAGCATCATTGATGAGATATCCTGAGAAAATTACAAGTAAAGCTAGTAATGGTATTACTGTCTTCACGATAAATTTGTCCTCTAATTTGGTTTATAATTTGCTACTAAATTATTTTAGACTGATTAGACAAATCCACGGGTAACCTAAATTTCGAATCCAGGCATCTCAAGTCCTCCTTCCTGAGCTAGCTCAATCATCCAGAATTCTAAATAGCCTCCAGCTAAAAGAAGACCAATAACGATTCCAATCTCAATAATTGTTGGTTTGATAAATTGGTTCAAGTTGAATTTTTTACTGATTGCATGGATTAGGATAAAGCTTCTTGAGATCCCCATAGAATAAGCAACAAGCTCCATCAAACCAAAGGGGGATAAGAAGAGAATTGTAAGTGGTGGAATTTCACCTAAGATAGGAGCAGTTGTTGCAATTGAAGCAAAGGCATATCCTGTGGACCAAGCTGAAAACAACCCCCACGCGACTCCAAATCCTGGAATGAACATTGGTAATGCAATAGTAGTATTATGAGTAAAAATTCCAAAACCATCAATATCCATTATAAGTTCTTCAAATTCTGCCATGAATGCTTCTGCGTCTTCTTGACTGACGGTAGACATTGAGCCAAGCTGGTAAGCTCCGGCAAAAATTCCCATAAATGCAAAGAAGGTGATAATTCTGATTTTATTCACATTGGTTTTGTTTTTGAACAATATTTGAGGGTTGGGTGTTAGGCGCAGATTTAATTAAACCAGATAATATTTTTTGATATGAAAAAGGAGTTGTCTTTGGCGTTAAACTACGCACTAAACAAAGGATTCCAGATTCATCCAGACGCTTTTAAGATCTTAGAAAATGTAGATGTAAGAAAATTAGAGAAAATTATCAAAGAGATAGTCAGAGAGAAAAGTAGGCAGAAATTATTTCAAATTAATCAAGATGATTTGGAAACTTATCTTGGAATTAAAGAAGACCCAACCTTACAAAATGAAATTAAGATACTATCAGATCCTACTAACAAAATAACAACGGGTGAGGGGGTCAAAGGCTACAATGCATTGTTTTCTAGCCGTTTTAACAAACTCAAAAGAATAGTTTCAGACAGACCAGAATCAAGAATGCTCAAATCTATTGCCTCAGTCAAAACTGCAAAATCTGAAGATGGGATGTATGTATGTGGATTGGTCACCATGAGGAATGTTGAAAGAAATGTTACTAAATTAATTTTAGAGGATCCTTCAGGCTCATTTGAGGGGATTATTTTTGATAATGAACTTCAAAAGATAGCAGGCGCGCTACTGACAGATCAATTCGTTATGGCAAGAGTAAGCCTTGGAAAGAATTCAGGGTTTGTCATCCAAGATATTATTTTGCCTGATATTCCAGACCAGGCCACAAACAAATCTGGATCAGAGGCCTATGCTGTTTTTCTGTCAGATTTACATATTGGAAGCAAGTACTTCATGGAAGAGGAATTAACAGAGTTTGTTTCATGGCTTTCAAGTCCAGATCCTGTGGTAAGAAAAATCCGTTTTGTGTTAATTGCTGGAGATGTAGTTGATGGTGTTGGAATTTATCCAAATCAAGACAAAGAGTTAGTTTGTCAAACCATCGAAGAGCAACTTCAGAAAATGGAGGAGTTGATTGATAAGATTCCAAAGAGTATGAAGGTCATAATTATGCCGGGAAACCATGATCCTGGTAGAAGAGCCTTACCACAACCTGCAATCCCAAAAAAATACAATTCGAGTTTGTGGGAGAGAGAAAATGTGGTGATGGTTGGAAACCCAGCTGTTGTCTCATTAAACGGGGTTAAGGTGATGATGTTCCACGGACAAAGTATTGATGATATTGTAAAGACCACACCAGGTCTGAGTTATGACAAACCAACCAACGTGATGAAGCACCTACTTCGAGCAAGACACCTAAGTCCTATCTATGGCAGTCAGACTCCAATTGCTCCTGAGATGCAGGATCTTTTGGTGATTGAGGATGTTCCAGATATCTTCCATGTAGGTCATGTTCACAGAGCAGAGTTGGATATGTATAAAGGAATCCTATTGGTGAACTCAGGCTCGTGGCAAAAACAAACCCCATTCCAAGCCAGTGTGGGTATGACACCAAATCCTGGAATTGTAATTTTGGTGAATTTGAAAACATTCCAAGTTTTTCATCAAAATTATAATTCAAATTCAGACAATGTCTTGCAAAGTTAGATCATCTTTGAAAGTCTTCTTTACAGTATCTGATGAGATTGTAAGTTTGTATTTTTTGGTTCTTCCATGAATTCCTTGATGGATTAGTTTTCCGGTGATAATTCCAGACAGCTCTATCTCGCTTAGTATTTGGGTGATTCTCCTCTGGGTTAGCTCATCACGGCCTACTACCTTACAGAGGTTTTTGTATGAAGAATAGATTTCCCCAGTGAATGAGCCGTTTGCTTTCATAATGGCAAGTATTACTAATTTTTCATGAAGGGGGTATGATTTGAGGGAGGTCTCCTCCTTGTTTTCCTCAATTTTTTGAGATGCTTCTCTGACGTGGTTTTCTGTGACTTTGTCTGATTGTTGGCGCTCTGCAATTTCTCCTGCAACCCGAATTAGGTCGATTGCTCTACGGGCATCTCCATGCTCTCCCCCAGCTAGAGCAGCACATAGATTCAAGGCGGGCTCCTCAATCGCATTTTCAATAAATGCCTCATTGATTCTCTCTTGGAGGATTTTTTTGATTTGTTCAACGTTATAGTTGGTAAACACAATCTCCTCTTCACCCAGGCTGCTAATCACTCTAGGATCCAAGTTTTCTTTGAAAGTCAAATCATTTGAGATTCCAACCAAAGTTAGTGAACCACTGGTTAACCTCTCGTTTGCTCTGGTTAGTTGGTATAGGATGTCTTTTCCTGTTTTTGAGACAAGATGGGCAAGATAGTCTATCTCATCTATTACAAAAATTGCGTTAAATTTCTCATTGTCAATTTTTCCTAGTAGCCTTTTGAAGACTTCGCTTATTGCCAATCCTGTTGTGGGTAGCTCCTTTTCACTCAGGCCTAATTGTCTGCCTAGACTCACAAGTAGCCCATAGAGTGTTGTTTCCTCTTTAGAATTTGAATAAACTAGTTTTATTGGAAAGTTTGATTGTTCGACCCTTTCTTGGATTTTAGAAATTATTTTTTTTACAACCAATGTTTTGCCAGTTCCAGGTTTTCCATAAACCAAAAGATTTGATGGTCTTGATTGTTTTAGAATTGGTAAGAGTGATTGGGTAACTTGTTCTTGTTCAGTATCCCTATGTAAAATGGTGTTAGGAATGTAGGTAAAATGTAGAATGTCTCTATTTTTGATAATGGATTTGCCAGATTCTGCTGCATCTAATAATCTATCAACTGGATCAGACATACTCACACACCTTTGTTTCCTCTCAACATAATCATAACCATATCTAAATTTAGAGAGTATAGAATAGAATACTAACTCTAGTTTAGTTTGTAATTAATTATTTTTAGTTAGATTTTTTATTTCTCAAAAAAAAATTTTTTGAAAGAAAGAAGAGTGGAAATACTGGTGTGTGGGTTTGACCCAAATTTCAGGCCTGAGTTAACATCTTGTTAATTTCCTGTTAAGATTTCCCAGAATAGGCCAAAATGACCCCTTAATTTCCACTCTAGGCGCTAAGAAAGACGTTAACATTGTGAATATGGTAAATTATACCCCTTCATTTCGACTCCAGGCGTGAAACATTCCAATTTCTAGTTATGAATAGATGGCTTGTTGTTAATAACAAAAATTAACCTAGGCGTGGGTTAGGCAGTCAATGTTAACAAGCCACTTAGTTAACAAACATTCTCGGATCAGTTGAACTGTTAACATCAGATCCTTAAGATCTCAAAGATGGCAAAAAAACGTATTCGAATAGACATGGAAGACCAGGATGGTGCACGTTATGACATCAAATTAGAGGGTAACGTAACCAGGGACAAGGTACTCAAAATATTCGAAATGATGGACTTGATGAATATTGAAGAAGAGCAAGAGGCCACAAACATGGACTCAACAGGCTCCAAAGTCTGGTATATTGTAGACAAGTTCTTCCTTGTAGGCAAGTTCACCTCTACCAACATACTTGAAAAATACGAGGATGAGTTCAACGAACCCATAAAACTTAGCATAATATCCACCTATTTAGCCCGATTTTCATCAAAAGGCAGGATTGATAGAGCAAGAACCGGACGAGAATGGACCTACCAAACTATCAAAATAGGCCAAAAACAACCCTAATCCATTCAAGTTATGGTAACTTTTCTTACAATTAACCTACCATTTCCATGTATCAACTTGACATATTCTCCTTTTTGAATATCCATGTACTTTCTGAACTGTTTTGGTATGGAAATTGTTCCAGCTGAGGTGATTTTTACCAAGACCTCATTCTCCTGAACTGACATACAATGATTATAATATTATAATATATATAATTTCATATATTCTATAATTTATATTAAATAATAAATTTAGCCTGTTTTTGACAATATTTTGATAAAATCAACTCAAAACAAATTCTGGAAAACTCTGGAAAATTTCTATGCAACTGATGGAGGTGTTTGAACTTCCTCAATCTTTGCTTTTCCTTTTTCAGTAATTGAGTAAGTATATGGTTTTGTTTCCATGTTTCTTTCAACATAACCACCTTCAAATAATTTCTTCATTAAACGTGATGTATGTTCTCTACTCCGCTTCAATATCACTTGTATGTCACGTGATGTCATAGCTTTGTTTGTGATTAGTTGCAACACATGATCAGTGGGATTGTTGTGATCTACACTAGATGTGGTCTGCGAAGAAACTGATCTTTCAGGTACAATTTCAGGCTGTCTGGGTTCTTCAACCTCCAATTCTTGTGCCTCATTCTTGGCCAATTTTTCTAAGAACTGTCTTAATTCCAAGTTAGGATCCTCTGTTTTTTGCTCGATTCCCTGGATTTCTAAGGCATCTAGGCGTATTTTCATATCAATTAGCTGCCTTTCATAGTATTCTAGACGCTCAACTTGAGAGGCATCAACCATCTCTGTCCTAGACTTGATGTATGGGCGTACTTTGTAGAAAAAGTATAGCGCTCCTAATCCAACAAAAAATGCAACAACTACGCCTAAAATCACTTCAGGATCAGGAATCTCAACTAACATCACAAACTTACGCCTATGTTGTGATTTATCGTGATAGAACAACAATTTTTCACACTTTAGATAAGATACTCACTTACATCTCACAAACATAATCACAAACGCTAAAACCAAAACCTAACTGAAATCATCACAAACATCACATATTGCAAGCCTGACGGACAAGCCTATCTATCACATTAATGACATCTTCTTCTCTTTCTGGAAAAATCTCACTTTGATTTATCACACTAACTTGTTCTGAAAGTTTTGATATCACATCAATATCATCAGGCAAAAGTATGCCTAGACCGCGTAATAGGATGATTGAGTAAAATAATGAGACTAGTTTCTCTCTAGACTGCCCAACTTGCCTGTAATACGCTCCTTTTGTTATGGAAAACTTTGATTCTTGAAGATCCTTCTGATTTAAAATAATTTCAATTTGTCGCTCTGTAAATAGTGATTTTTTGATAATTTGACGTATAATATTGTTAAAATTATATCCTTCAATATCCGACATAGCTATACAAATCTGTATACCGACATTCCAATTAAACTTTAAAGAGTCATTTGCAAACCCCATTTATGGCTGGAAATAAAGTAGAATCATTCCTAAAATCTGAATTAAAAAAGAAGAACACTTTGTTGTTCGTGTTAATCGACTCTGAAGTATCAAATCTGGAGGTATCAAGCAAGCTTGCAAAAGATGTCGAGAAGATTGACGCTTCGGCAATACTAGTTGGAGGCTCGTCTGCAACTGATCAAATAGAGATGGCCCAAGTTGTAAAAGGTATCAAAAAGGGCATCAAAATTCCAATTATTCTATTTCCAGGAAACGTTACAGGTGTAGTACCTGATGTTGACGCAATCCTGTTTAGCTCATTAATGAACTCAGAGAATCCCTACTTTATCTCTCAAGCACAAGCATTAGGTGCTCCAAGCGTCATGAAGTTTGGTTTAGAACCTCTTCCAACTGCATATTTGGTAATTGGAGACGGAACATCTGCATGGTTCGTAGGTTCTGCAAGAGGAATTCCATTTGAGAAACCAAAGATTGCAGCAGCATATGCACTAGCTGCACAATTTCTTGGAATGAGATTTGTATATCTTGAAGCAGGTTCTGGAGCTAAAACAAATGTTACTCCAGAAATGGTAAAGACAGTTAGGCGAACATTTAACGGATTTTTAATTGTAGGAGGAGGTATCAAAGATGTCAAAACTGCTCAAAGTTTAGCAAAGGCAGGTGCTGATGCTTTAGTTATTGGAACCTTCCTTGAGAAAGGCGGAAGTCTCAAAAAACTACAAGAAATAGCAAAAGCAATTCAAAGAAGCAAGTAATAGAACTGTATTATGTCTGAAAATGACGCAATTTCTCGTATTAGTGGCATTAAGATGCCTGATTACTATCTTGATTACTATTCAAATCTCTCAACTGAAACATATTCTATTTTTGAAAAGGCAGCTGATGCAAAATCCAGCTTAGTAGATTCCTCTGGAATCATTGAGCCTAAAATCGCATTTGATTTGGCAGACAGAGTTGCCAAAATGCACGAAATTGATATCGCCGAACCTTTGAGAAAACTTCTAAAAACTAACGGAAAGGAACTTTCTGCACTAATTCTTTCAAAAGAAATTGCACTTGGAAAATATTCTCTTCCAGATGCAACTTTAGAAGAAAAACTAGACTTGGCAGTTAGAGTAGGATTAGCAATTGTAACAGAAGGAGTTACGATTGCTCCCTTACAAGGAATTAGTGAAGTTAAGATTAAGAAAAACAAAGACGGAACTGAATACCTTTCAGTTTCAATTGCAGGACCAATGCGTTCAGCAGGTGGAACAGAATCGGCAGTTACTATGTTGATTGCAGATCATGTTAGACAAGCAGTAGGATTATCAAAATTCCAAGCTAACTCTTTTGATGATGAAACAGGAAGATTTGTTGAAGAATTACGAATCTATGAAAGAGAAGCAAGCAGTTTTCAATTTCATATTTTAGATGAGGATATCGAACACGTAATTTCCAACCTTCCAGTTGAACTAGATGGAGTGGATACAGATCCATTTGAAGTTGTTAATCACAAATCCATGGCTCGAATCAAAACTGATAGAGTTAGGGGAGGAGCATTACGTGTTTTAAATGACGGACTCATTGGAAGATCCAAAAAACTTCTGAAAAGAATTGAACTTTACAATTTAGATGGCTGGGAATGGCTCAATGATCTTAAAGGCGCAGTTCAGACAGGAGAAAACCAAGAAGATGCTGCTGCAAAAAGAATGCGTGAAGTAATCACTGGAAGATCAGTTCTATCTATGCCAAAAAAGTTAGGAGGGTTTAGACTAAGATATGGCAGAGCTTGCAATACAGGATTTGCATCAGTTGGCATGCATCCTGTAATTGCTGAAATTCTAGATCACACCATAACTGTTGGAACACAAATCAAAATCGATATTCCGGGAAAAGGCGCAACCGTAGCTTTTGTAGATTCTATTGATACGCCGACAGTTCGCCTGAAAAATGGAGATGTTGTAAAGATTAGAGATATCAAACATGGATTAGAGGTAAAAAATGAAATTGAAAAAATTCTACATCTTGGGGACATTCTAATTTCATTTGGTGATTTTCTTGAAAATAACGCTCAACTTGTGCCTTCAGGATATGTTGAAGAATTCTGGATTGAGGAGTTAAAACAAAAAATCCAAAAATATGAACCAGATGACAAGTATCTAAAACAATTTCTAAACAAAAACCCAACAATTGATGAAGCAATAAAAATCTCTATTGATTTTCAAATTCCTCTCCACCCACACTATCTCTACTTTTGGGATAAAATTTCATCAGAAGAACTTGGTCAACTTTTAGAACCAACAAAAGTAAATGAAAATTCAATAGAGTATTCAATTCAAACAAAAAAAGTTCTTGAAAAACTAGGAGCTCCACATAAAATTGTAAATGAAAAGATAATCTTAGAAAATCCTGAAGCAAAAATTTTCTTTAATCTATTATTTAGAGCAAAACCTATAATTGAAGATATTTCAGTTCCAAAAATTCTTTCAAAATCATCAGGAATTCAAATTAAAAATAAATTCTCAACATCTATTGGTGTTAGAATTGGAAGACCTGAAAAGGCAGCTCCCAGACAAATGAAACCACCCACACACGTATTATTTCCAATTAGCGACAAAGGAGGACCAACTAGAGATCTTCTAAAAGCATCAAGAACCGAACATTTCTTTACAAATATTTTCAATCGACATTGTGATCAATGTAACGAACCTTCAATTGGAATAAAGTGTACTAAATGTGGAATTAAAACAACAGTAACTTATCGATGTTCTAAATGTAGAGATACACTTAACGAGCCTTTCTGTGAAAAATGCAAACGTAAAGCTCCTGCTCATTCACATAAAGAATTCCCTCTAAAAGCAAGATTGCTCTTAGCACAAGAAAAGATGGGTTTGCGTGCTCAAGAACCATTCAAAGGAGTGAAAGAACTAATCAATCAAGATAGAATTGCTGAACCACTTGAAAAAGGATTAGTACGTCAAAACTTTGATCTTTCAGTTTTCAAAGATGGGACAGTTAGATTCGATGCAACAAATTCTCCTCTAACACAATTCAAACCATCGTGGATTGGAACTTCGATTGAGAAATTAAAAGAGCTTGGGTATTCTCATGACATTGACGGAAAACCACTTGAAAATTCAGAACAAACAATTGAACTTCGAATGCAAGATGTGATAATTCCTTATGATAGTGGAAAGTATCTTGTTTCTACTTGCAAATACATTGATACTCTGCTAGTCAAATTTTATGGAAAATCTCCATTCTATAATGTAAAAAACTCTGAAGAGTTGATTGGTCATCTAATTATTGGATTAGCCCCACATACTTCAGTTGGAATTGTTGGAAGAATCATAGGGTTTGCTGAAACACACGTTTGTTTTGGAACTCCAAACTGGCATTCTGCAAAAAGAAGAGATGCTGATGGTGATGCTGATTCAATAATGCTCTTGATGGATAGTCTACTAAATTTCTCCAGACAATTTCTTTCTGATAGAATTGGCGGGTTAATGGATGCACCATTACTTGTTCAACCTCTAGTTTTACCACATGAATCTCAACCACAAGCACACAATCTTGAAGTAACAAAAACACTTCCACTAGAATTTTTTGAATCAACACTTACAGAGATTAAAGCTTCTGATGTTAATTCAATAGAGATAATCAAATCACGTCTTGAAACTGAAAGACAATTTTATGATTATTTCTTTACACATACAACTACATCTCTTACAACTTCAAAATCCCGTAGTGCTTACTCCACACTTGGTTCAATGCTTGACAAGTTTGACATGCAAATTAGAAATGCCGAACTAATTGATGCTGTAGACACTTCAGAGATTGTTTCAAACGTTATCTCAACACATTTAGTTCCAGACATCATGGGAAATCTTAGAGCTTACGCAAGACAAAATTTTAGGTGTACTGATTGCGGGAAATCATATCGTCGTATGCCTCTTATCCAAACTTGTGTATGTGGTCACAAACTAATTCCAACAATTACAAGAGGTTCGGTAGAAAAATATCTCAAATTAGCAAAAAGACTAGTTGATAAATACGACGTAGGTGAATATCAAAAAGGGAGAATTCATGCATTGTCTGATGAGATTGAATTAGTGTTTG
Source organism: Candidatus Nitrosopumilus sp. (assembly GCA_965215075.1). Lineage (GTDB taxonomy): Archaea > Thermoproteota > Nitrososphaeria > Nitrososphaerales > Nitrosopumilaceae > Nitrosopumilus. The sequence goes on along the minus strand of OZ244033.1, from coordinate 328,694 downwards.
GAAAAAGCCAAGGCGATCAATCTCTACTTACTGATTATGCCTAACTTATCTTAGTTTGACGTATTCGTAGGCACCTAACTTATTGTCAAAACAGAATTTGACTTTTTGATAATTTTTTCTGAAAGACTTTACTTTTGAAAGTAGTTTCTTTGGGTCTTTTTTCTCAATTACAACCTGTTTTATGAAATTTGCAATCTCTTGCATCTCATTCTTTTTCATTCCAAGCCTAGTAATTTCTGAAACTCCTAATCTAATTCCTCCCGGATGGAAATAATTTCTACCAGCTTTAATGTCTCCTGGAATTAGTTGTCTGTTTACAATGATGTTAGCTTTTTCTAAATCAGCTTCTACTTTTCCACCATCTGAATAATCTAAAACATTAACTGCAATTTGATGTGATTTTGTATATCCCCTACTTTCACCTAACACTTTGAATCCTGCATCACTTAATGCATCAGCAAAAGATTTTGCATTTTTAATAACTTGAGAAGCATAATCTTTTCCAAACTCTAAAGCTTCAGCAAAAGCTACTGCTTTTCCTGCCATGTTGTTAATATGATGACTACTTGTAAGACCTGGGAAAGTTGCTTTTTTGATTGATTCTTCATGTTCTTCTGAACCTAAAACCAATCCACCTTGTGGTCCAAACAAAGTTTTGTGAGTACTCATAGTCATTGTGTCTGCACCTTCACGAAGTGGATCTTGAAACTTTCCACCTGCAATTAATCCGGCAACATGAGCTGCATCATAATTGATGTGCATATCATAACTCTTTAGAAAGTCTGAAAGCTCTTTGACAGGATGTGGAAATAGGAATAAAGATCCTCCAAACATTGCAATTTTTGGAAGTCGATTATTTTTCTTAAGATCTTTTACTTTTTGTTTTGTTTTATCAACATCAATTGTCATCTCTTCAGCATCAAATGGATAAAACTCAATTTCTAGTCCATGAACTAATCCTGCAGTTCCAGAATGCTCTTTTTTTCCATGAGAGATATGACCCCCAGCTGGAATAGATGGTGCTAACATCACATCACCAGGTTCTGAAAATGCAGAATATACTGCAAGATTTGCAACAACTCCCGAAATTGGTCTAACGTCAGCAAATTTTGCTTTGTAGAGTTTTTTGGCTAATTTCATACATTCAAACTCTACATCATCAATGTAGATACAACCTGCATAGACTCTTTCTCCTGGCCAACCTTCAGCATATCGATTACCAAAATCAGAAATTATTGCTTCTCTAACTGCAGGACTAGGAATATTCTCACTTGCAATAAGTGGAATTGAATTCTCAAACCATTTGTGGTGTTCCTTTAATTTTGTGAAAATTTTATTGTAAGATTCTCTATTCTGTGACTTGGCCATGTTTTGCAACTTAATTTTCCCAATTTAAAAACACCGATGCAATTAATTCTCGAATTCTGATCTGGAAGGTATAAAAGGGGAATCCAGAGTTTTTGCAACTATGGGTATGCAAGCTACTTCAAAAGGAAATATGCCTGTTGTATTGCTAAAAGAAGGCGGTTCTGAAACTAAAGGCCGTGATGCACAAAAAAACAATATTGCTGCATCTAAAATTATTGCCGAAATTGTTCATACTAGTTTAGGTCCTAGAGGAATGGATAAAATGCTTGTAGACTCTTTAGGAGATGTTACTATTACAAACGATGGTGCTACCATCTTAAAAGAAATTGATGTTCAACACCCAGCTGCAAAAATGCTTGTTGAAATTTCTAAAACCACAGATAATGAAGTTGGAGATGGCACAACATCTGCAGTTGTTTTAGCAGGAGCATTACTTGAAAATGCTGAATCACTGATTGATCAAGATGTTCACCCTACAATCATTGTTGATGGTTATAGAAAAGCAGGAAGAAAAGCAAAACAATTCCTTGAAAGCATTTCTGACAAAATTGCTTCAAATGACAAAACTGCTCTAACAAAGATAGCAAAGACTTCAATGCAAACAAAACTTGTTAGAAAAGATTCTGATCAACTATCAGAAATTGTTGTAAAATCTGTTTTAGCTGTTTCTGAAAAAGATGGAGAAAGTTATGATGTTGACATTGATGATATTAAAGTAGAAAAGAAAGCTGGAGGTTCCATCAAAGATTCAATGATTATTCAAGGAATCGTTCTTGACAAAGAAATTGTTCATGGAGGTATGCTTAGAAAAGTTGCTGATGCAAAAATTGCATTAATCAATACAGCATTAGAAATCAACAAAACTGAAACTGACGCAAAAATTAACATTTCAAACCCACAACAAATGAAATCATTTCTTGATGAGGAAAACAGAATGCTAAAAACAATGGTAGACAGAGTCATTGGTTCTGGTGCCAATGTAGTTTTGTGTCAAAAAGGAATTGATGATATGGCACAACACTATCTGGCCAAAGCTGGAATTATTGCAGTTAGAAGAATTAAAGAAAGTGACTTAACAAAACTTGCAAAAGCAACTGGTGCAAGAATTGTTACTAACCTAGATGATCTTTTTGAAAAAGATCTTGGTAGCGCTGAACTTGTTGAAGAAAGAAAAATTGAAGAAGACAAATGGGTATTTGTTGAAGGATGTAAACATCCAAAATCAGTCACACTACTTCTTCGTGGAGGCTCACAAAGAGTAGTCGATGAAGTAGAACGTTCTGTTCATGATGCTCTAATGGTTGTAAAAGACGTAATTGAAAAACCTGAAATTGTAGCTGGTGGTGGTGCTCCTGAAACATTTGCTGCAACTAAACTTAGAAACTGGGCAAAGTCATTAGAAGGAAGAGAACAATTAGCTGCTGAAAAATTTGCTGATGCTTTAGAGTCAATTCCATTAACTCTCGCTGAAAATGCTGGAATGGATCCTATTGATACACTAACACTTCTTCGTTCAAAACAACAGAAAGGAGAAAAGTGGACTGGAATTAACGTAATGAAAGGAAGAATTGCAAATATGAAATCAAGTGATATAATTGAACCACTTGCAGTAAAACTTCAGATTGTTTCTGCGTCAACTGAAGCAGCTTGTATGATTCTTAGAATTGATGATGTTATTGCAACCCAAAAATCTGCAGGTGGACCACCTGGTGGAGGAGAAGGTGGTATGCCACCAGGAATGGGAGGAATGCCACCAGGAATGGGAGGAATGCCACCAGGAATGCCTGGAATGGGCGGCATGATGTAAATTATTTTGAAATAATTATTTTCAATCTTTTTGTTTTATTCTAATGCCATTGCATCTAATTTTACAATAATGTCTTTTTTGCTCATTCCTAAATGTACTAATTCGATATACTCTAACAAGGCACGTTTTATTATGCTTTCTAAACGTAGGATTATTACATAATCATCATCTAATAATCCTTCAATGTTAATCTCAGAACCATGAACAAGATTACTTCGTATACTGTAGATTTGTTTTAGAAATTCAAATGTATCTTTTCGTTTTTCAGGCTCTGTGTTAATTAGTAAGGCTGTTCTCAATGCAAATTTGTATCGTAATTCACTCTCATTTTCACATACCAGAGATTCTATTATTGTAGAATATTCAATAACTGTCTCAATACCAGTGTCTGTAATTCGATAAAATAGTGGTAATGATATTGAAAGTGGATTCTTTGCATTTCTTTGTTTAAAGACCATATTTTTCATGACTTTGTCAAACAGAGGAATAGTGCTTTCTAGAAATTTTTTACATTGATCTACAAGATATTCTGGTAAATCGGATACATCTTCAAAAGATACATTGGATTCTCCAGATATGAAATCCTCAATGGTTTTCACAGGATACTCCATACTCTGTGAACTATCCAATTCAAGTTCTGGATGATCATTTACTAATCTAAAACATGCCAAAAAAATACTAAGAAAGTGTACACATTCTACAAAATCTTTCGATTCATTACTGCGACTATCTATCCCCTTTCCAAATTCTGGTACAGGTTTATCAAAAAAGATGTGAGCTTCAGCAATGTTAGAAGAGGTCTCACCTGAACTAATTAATAATAATTTGTTATTCCATACAAATCTCTCGTCTTCAAGATGAAGTCCTTTGATATAGAACATTTTAGCATGAAACGATCCATAATCTTCCATGTTGTAATTCATGCAATATGATTAATTAATTTCAAATCATTCTATTACCTGTCTGCAACTAATAACACCCCTAATTTTGAAAAACATCATTTCTGTCAGTTCGACCCATTTTAGGAACGAATCCTGCAAAGATATCAACATTGTAAAAATTCTCATACATTACCAAACAACATATCCAACGAAATCATTGGTAGTTACAATTATGCTAAATTTTTAGGCATAGTTAAAAGACAAGAATCTTTTGGTTAGATTTTTCAAGTCATTGTAAATGATTCATTTTGTTGATGGTATAATACCCAAGAAAAATTATACTGTACTATATCATCAAATATTCAATGGTGGTTGATAATCCAACATATGGATATTCTGCATTTTGCTATAGGGGAAACATGACCTGTGCACGTGCAAAAAGATTCTAAAGAGAACCAAAAAATTGTGTGATTGTACATGCCACCAATAATTCATGTAGAATACGAAGAGGGCCGCTCCACGTGGTCTTCGGCTTGCTTTAATAACACTCACTCAAAATGCAAGGCCAAGTTCAAGAGCAGAAGGACAGGAGTTGTTTGTACATGTCCGTGTCACAAAAAATAAAAAACTGTTTTGTGGTAGTCTTCCAAAAATCATGATTTATTAAAATTAAGGAAGTGGTTCATGTCCTCTTTTGTATCCTGAGAACTTGCGGTACTCATAATCAGACAATGGTGTCTCGCATCCACACTTGCAGTACTGCTTTATTGCCAATCATCTCCTGCATATGTTATGTTAAGGTGCTCCAATATCTCCATTCCTCGTCTTGACATATGGAAGATTTGGACACCAAATATTTTAAGATTGGTTATTGTCAAATTGGTATTTAGTTTTATTGCTGAACATGGATTAGAACAATCTTTGAGAGAGAACAACGAATAAGAGTTGTTTATATTTTGCAATTCTAATTTTGAGGTTTGAAATGTAATTTTATTAGTAATATCAAAACGAAAACTTTCACATTATTTTGTCCATTTTTGGTATGGTTTTACTCTAAAACCCCCAGGGTTTTTCATGTCAATATGCCATCAAACAGTTCTTTTTTGTGCTTAAATCAATTTTTGGCAGAATAAATTTGGATAAAAATATTCGGATTTGAGATACTTGAGTTAATCTTTTCATTAGACTATTATTCAGATGTACGATTGAAAGGATGTTCTCACTTTTGTATTCGCCATATGATTCAGGAGCAACCTGATTTGGTGAGACATTACCTGGAACAAAATGATTTGTTGGTATCCATTAGATTTGGAAATACAATAATGCAGAGAATAGTAAAGTTGAGGAAAAATGACATCTTTAGATCAAGGGATGATAATGACATGATGATGAAAAAAATCAAGAAAAAATATTCTTTGTTTTGCTAGAACTGGAAAAAGTTCAAAATCTCTATTGAGAAATATCTTTAGATAATTTTGATACAAAATCAGATTCCATATTCATATGACGACGACAAATTGATGCTTGAAAATTATACCATCAAACTAATTTTTTATTTTCCACAAACATTAAGGGGGTTTAACTTCTAGGCATAAATTAGTTTTTGAAAAATCCATAATTATCAGTACGTTTTTCGTTGGAAAATTTAGCAATAAAGACTTTGATGATTTTTATTTTTTTAAGAACAGAACAAAATCTGAATTTCTTAGATGTGACAATTTAGAAATTTCAAAAGTTATAGTCTTATATAGAACAATAAAAATTTAGAATTCGTTGAATCGTACAAACCAAAGCACGATCATTAAAGAAGCAATTAATTCTTATCTTGACAAAGGGGTTACAGACAAACAAGATATCTACACCAAAGTTGTTGATGAACTTGGTGTTCCAAGACCTACTGTTAGAAGAGTTGCAAGAGATCTGAGAACTGAACTATTACAGAAAATCCAAATCTTACAATCAGATATGCCTAAAGCAACTTCTACCTCTGAAGAAGACGAATAAACTCGGCTCCTTTTTCTTTTTAATTATATCAATCCGTGATTTTTAGCATTACTGTTATAAACTATGAATTTTTCAAATAATCCATGGGATATCTTGGAAACCATTTAGCAACAGTAGTAACTGGAGTTTTTGCTGCAGTACTTACTGGACTTTGGCCATACTTTGTTGACTTTGCTCCAATACTAAACTTCGTCTTCATAATGGCAGTTCCAATTACATGGTTTCTTACTTTGATGTGTTGGCTTTCACAAAAAAGTACTGATTACGCACATAAACACACCCCAGCACATACTGAAAAAAAAAGCTTGAGTAGTACACATACAGTTCAAACTACTTCAGGTGGTCAAGTCAGTCTTTCAGAAATTAAAAACGTACAAAATGAATTATCTTCTGAATTAAATGAACTAAAAGAGTCTGTAAAGCTAAAGGATAGTGAAATTGAAAGATTGAATCAAGAAATCTCTAATTTACAAACTGTTGTACAAATAGAGTCACTAAAAACTGAATTAGCTAATCTCAAAATGTTAGCTTCTGAAAGAAAGAGAAAGTAATTCTATTCCTTACAACGAGAACAGGCAATTCCGTGATTTTTCTTACACCTAGGACAACTTTCAGCACCACCAAAATGGCATTTACATGAACATAACTCAGTTGGATCTTTTTTCAAACTCAATGATATTTCCTCTTCATGATGTAAATATTTGACTTTTCAAAATGACCCCCAAGTCACTCACAGACTCCCAAACAAAAGAGGTATTCTCCAAGTTTAAAAGTGTAGCCAAAGAGCTTGGAGTCCACAAGTTACCTCATGTCATTTGAGACAAACAAAGAAAAAACCAGAATCTCATACAGATACAAAAACCAGTCTGAGATGTGGAATAAAGGCCCAGAGTTTTCAATAGAGGTTGTATCCTCATGCCAAGGCCTTGAAAAAGTACAACTAGTCAGGGCATACCTGAACAACTGCGGCTTGTGTCATGGAGCTGGCGATGCTGACATCACACAAAGAAAGTTCAAGCAGATTGACAACGTACTAAATAATGCATTTGATCTCTTCAAAGAGACATATCAAGAACATGCAGAAGCTGATGCCAAAGAACTAAAGTTTGATGGAGTGATAAACAAAGTTACAAAAGCCCTCAAAGAAAGAGAAGTAAAATCAAAGGACAAACGTGGTCACACCCACACAGAAAATTATCTTGGAAAAGTAATTGGTAGTATTTCTGTAAATCGTAAAGACCAGACTTTTGATTTAAGGCTTGAAAATATCACGCCACAGCAGGCAATCAAACTGGGAGAGGCAATCTCTTCTCTCTAATTTATGGTGATATGATGAGTATAAACAAATCTTTTGATAAACTAGTGGAACGAAAACAGCAGGACTGTGATCACTATTACCAAGATACAGTTACAACACCACAGGGAGTATTTTGTGGAAACTGTGGAAAGACAATCAAAATCAACAGAAGAGGAGAAAGTTCTTGATGGACTGCTTTTGTCCTATATGCCGTCATCTTATGAGTGGTAATGTTTTAGGCAATGGTACAAACAAGTGCTATAACTGCTCTGTGACATTCTCAATTAGCGTAATCAAGACAAGCAGAAACAGAAAACTAGAGGAGTTTGCATGATGCTGGGTGTTGGATTGCTTCGCAGTATACATCATGGTTCAGCTGTCATAATCTTTGAGATAAGAGAACTTGAAAAACTGGAGGCAAAACGAAGATGAGCCACTACATCCAGACAAGATGCGGATGCGGTTCTACTAATCTTAGGGAGCTCTCCTGCAGTATGATTGACAAGATATCAAGAGTTTATCTTGCAGTGCATGGATTGTGGTGTAAGACTTGTCTGGATCTTGTATTGGTAGATTACAAAACATGTGAGGTAGCGCCATGACCTTATTTTCAATAACTGCAAAAGCTTCTGGATGGAAGGCAATAATTTCTGCACTAAAAAACTCTAATGAAGAAGCTCAGTTTCATATTAATAATGATGGTGTAAGATTTTATGGTGCACCACCAGGCAACTGGTTTATTGTATCAATGCTGTGGGAGGCAAAGAATCTAAACGAACTGACACTTGATTCTGAAAAGACCATACCATTTAGGACAGATGATGCTGAAAAGATATTCAAGAGGTTTTTACCTGATGATACCGTAACAGTATCCCAAAAGCAAGATGGCTATATCACAATAACATCTGAGAACCGTTCATGGGATCTTAGAACTTTACATGAAGGCTCTGCAAGCAAAGCAAAAGAGCCCAACATGGATTATACAGTATCTTTTACCATACTACCAACAAAACTCAAAGATATTCTAGCTGATGTTGCAGTATTTGCAAAGACTGCACGTTTTGTTGCAGAAGATGGTTCCATATCGTTACAGTCTTCAGATGATGCAGGAAAAGCAATATCGCAGATTCAACACAATGCAGGTAGTACAGTCTCTGAAGATGCAGACACGGAATATTCACTAGAATACATCGGAGATGTAATGTCAGCTGTTTCTGCCCTGAGCAGTTCTGTCAAAGTTTCATTTTCACATCAAAAGCCGATGCTAATGGAGTTTGAGATCAACAACGCCGGTACACTGCGGTATCACTTGGCATCAATACTGGTAAGGGAGAGGTAATGCCACAAAAATACGAATCCGTAACTCCCAGGAACATTTACCACGGAGATGTACTAGAACAGCTATCGCAATTTCCAGATAATTCTGTAGACTGTATCATTACAAGCCTTCCATACTGGGCGTTACGAGACTATTCTGTAGATGGTCAATGTGGTCTAGAAAAGACACATGAAGAGTTTCTAGAAAAGATGAAAAGACTAATGAACCATCTGTATCGCGTACTAAAGCCTACTGGCACCTGCTGGATTAACATCGGTGATACTTATAGTACGGGAAACAGTGGAATGCCACAAAATATCAACAGTAAAGACTATGATACTGGCAAGAATAATAACAGATATGGTTCAATTCAAAATAGAAGCAGACCAAATCCACAAAAAGCATACGGAATAAAATCAAAGTCTCGTATGGGGATAACAGAACAATTCTATCTTGATTGTATCCGTTATGGATGGATTGCACGAAATGTAATACCTTGGATAAAATGGAATGCAATGCCACAGAGTGTAAAGGATAGATTCACAAACAAGTGGGAGTATGTTTACTTTTTTGCAAAGGAACAAAAATATTATTTTAATCTGGATGCCGTACGAATACAAACCTAGAATGACTGGAAGAGTTTTGCACTTCATGTAAGGGATTACAATACCGGCAAAGCCCAGAGCAAGTTTGGCGAGATGGCAAGGGTTCCAACTGAAGAAGAACTGGCAAAATACAATGAGGATGGCACCAAAAAATCATCAGAGAAATATGACAAAGATTCCAATGCTGGGAGGTTGCACAAGGACAGAAATAGAATGGTTCCAAAACAAGATAAAACTTTGGGAAGTGATGGAAAGCCCAAGAAGACGTATGCAGGATTCAATGAAAGATACAGTCAACAAAACAACAACAAAGGTAAAAATCCCGGTGACCTAACATTTGAAACTTATTCTGATGAAGAGATTCTAGAATGGATTAAACTGTGCAGGGATAATCTGAATGCATGGGAATTTGCACCGCCTGATCTGTTCTGTATCAATCCAAGACCAATGCCTGAAAACCACTTTGCAACGTTTCCTGTTGCACTGCCACAACGAATCCTAAAGTGTGCATGCCCAAAGGAGACATGCATCAAGTGTGGTACTCCAAAGATTCCAATTACAAGACCTACAGCACAATACCAGAAAGTCTTGGATTCAATAGAAAAGTGGCATCGGGGTGGAATGCAAAAGGGATTACAAAATTACAAAAAGGCTGTCGCTGCAAAGCATTTTGAGAGTAAGTGCTATGTATGTGGAAAAAGATACGGTAAGAATTTTCACTTTCATCATTTAACGTACAGAGAGGATGAAAAGATTCACTCTGATTTTAGTTCTAATGATAAGTATCAGGAATATATCTTACCAATAATTGAGAAAAGACCATTCCACTTTGAGTTATTATGTCACAAGCATCATTACTTGGTTGAAATTCTAAAAAGATTCAAACCAGAAAGATTGGAGAGACTGTTTTGTGTTGTAAGGAGGTCACAAACTCATGAGTGAATTGTGTTCACACTGCAAACATGCACGAGAACAGCACCACTACAACACTGACACTGGAAAGTTGGAGAAATGCACCGGTAGCATCTTTTGCAGATGCAGGGAGTTTTTGTCTTGAATTTAGATGATAACTTGATCAACTGCAAGTGCGGGTGTGAGACTCCGTTGACTGACTATGAGTATCGCAAGTTCTCAGGGTACAAGAGAGGACATGAGGAATTGCCTTGAAATGCATGGCCCTGATGTCTGAAGGGGTTGTGTGGATGTGTTTTAGGTATAAAAATGCAAAAAGCAAGAAGAAATACTTTAAAACATTAAAACTAAAATCATGCGCATTAAGACTTAATGCGGATGCTGATGATGAGCGGAAAAGCCGTCTGAGTGTTGATGAGGATTATGAGTAATGAAGCATCCTTTCAACAAATCGTATATTTGTTGAATCAAATATTTTTTAGATTATGAAATTAGCATCTTTGTTTTCAGGTGGAAAGGACAGTACTTTTGCTATTCATCTTGCACAAAAACAAGGACATCATGTTGTTTGTCTTCTAAGTGTCTTTGCAAAATCTGAAGAAAGTCATCTTTTACATCATCCCAATATGCAATGGACCAAACTTCAATCTGAAGCAATGAATATCCCTCAGTTAACGATTAACTCTAATTCTGATCAAACTGAAGACGAATTGGTTGTATTAGAAAAATTGTTACAAAATGCAAAAGATCAATTTGGCATTAAAGGATTGGTTCATGGTGGAATTAAAAGCCAATTTCAAAAAGAAAAATTTGAAAATCTGTGCTCAAAACTAAATCTAAATGTGGTATCTCCTTTATGGAATACTGAACCAGAACAATACATGAATGATTTACTTGATTCTAACTTTGAATTCATAATGACAACTGTGTCATCTGATGGATTAGATGATAGTTGGTTAGGAAAATCAATATCTAAAACAGACATTGATACTTTGAAACAACTTTCAAAAAAATTTGGATTCAACTTGAACTTTGAAGGTGGTGAAGCTGAAACGTTTGTAGTTAATTGTCCTCTTTTTTCAAATTCGATCAATATTACAAAATCAAACAAAACATGGGATGGATACAGAGGAAGGTTTGAAATAGTGGATGCGGGGCTGAATTACAATGCTTGAGGGACTTAAAGACAGTCTGGGCGCTGCTATCAAAAAGATAGTAAAATCCTCAGGTATAGACGAAGAACTCATCAAAGAACTCTCCAAAGATGTTCAAAGAGCACTACTCCAATCTGATGTAAACGTAAGACTAGTCTTAGAAATTACCAAACAACTAGAGGAACGTGCACTAAACGAAACTCCTCCCCCAGGACTCTCACGTAAAGACCATATCGTAAAAATTCTCTATGATGAACTCTCAAAATTACTAGGAAATGAATCTGAATTTGATTTTAAGCCTGGAAAACAAAACAAGATTATCTTACTTGGAATTCAAGGTAGTGGTAAAACAACGGTTGCATCAAAACTTGCAAAATTCCTAACACGACAAGGATACAAAGTTGGAGTTGTAGGAGCTGATACATATCGACCAGGTGCGTTGGTTCAACTAAAAACAATGTGTGAAAAAGCAAATGTTGAAGTTTATGGAGAAGAAAATAACAAAGATTCTTCAAGCATTGTTAAAAATGGATTAAAACACTTTGAAGGAGAGCCGTTAGATGTAATTTTAATTGATACTGCAGGTCGTCACAAACAAGAACAAGATTTACTTGATGAAATGAAACAGATTAACAAAGTTGCAGAACCTGATCTTGCATTATTGGTAATTGATGGAACTATTGGACAACAATGTTTCAATCAAGCTGAAGCATTTCATAAAACCGTTCCAGTAGGCGGTGTTATCATTACAAAATTAGATAGTTCTGCAAAGGGTGGTGGTGCACTTGCAGCATCTGCTGCAACTGGTGCGCAAGTAATGTACATAGGTACTGGTGAGCGAATTGATGATTTAGAAAAATTTTCTCCAACTAGATTTGTTGGTAGATTACTTGGAATGGGTGACATTCAAGCTGTTCTTGATTTAGCAAAACGACTAGAAGATGAGGGAGATGATATACGAATGAAGAGAATCTCTAGTGGAAAAATGAACATGGATGATTTCTTTTATCAATTAGAAGAAGTAACAAAAGTTGGTTCTTTGAAAGGATTCCTTGAAAGCATGCCGGGTCTTTCAGGAATGGTAAAAGATGATCAACTTGATCAAATGGAAGACAGAGTTTTAAAATGGCGTTACATTATTCAAAGCATGACAAAAGCTGAAAAAGCAGATCCTGACTTGCTTAATTCTTCTAGAATAAAACGCATTGCTAGAGGTTCTGGTTGGCCAGAAGGTGAAGTCAAAGAACTTCTCAAAAATTACAAGAATTCTAAGAACATGGTGAAGGCTTCTAAAGGACGCCAAATGCAAGGCACGCTTAGAAGAATGGGATTAGGATGATCCTCTCTAAACATGTCTAATTATCAAAAAATTTCTCCTATTGCAAATCAAATTTTAAAAAAACATGATTTGTGTGATAATTGCCTAGGAAGATTATTTTCAAAAAAATTTCATCTGTCATCAAACAAACTATTGGGAAAAAAACTAAAGAAAAATTCTAAATCTTCTCAAAAATGCTATATTTGCAAAAACTTGTTTGATAATCTTGAACATTTTTTAAAATTAATGTTAAACGAATCATCTGATTATTCTTTTTCTTCATTTAGTATAGGTGCAATCATCAAACCTTCAATAATTGACAGAGATGATCAAATTCGTTCAAAATACAAGCTTAGAGGAATTGATAGCATAAAGACCGACATAACAAAGGAACTAAGTAAATTATTTTCCAGAAAGACAAAAAGAAAAGTCAACTTTTTAGATCCTGATTTAACTTTAACAGTAAATCTCAAAGAAGCAACATGTCAAGTAAGGTCAAAATCGATAACACTCTCAGGAAGATATATCAAAAAACTAAGAGGCATATCACAAAAACAAAAATCATGTGAAAATTGTTCTGGTAAAGGATGTAGAGTTTGTAGTTTTCATGGAATTTCTGAATTTGATAGTGTTGAAGGAATGATTTCTAAATTGATTTTTGAAAAATTAGGTGGAACAACTACTAAATTTACTTGGATTGGAGGAGAGGATAAATCAAGTCTAGTTTTAGGTTCTGGAAGACCATTTTTTGTCAAAATTCAAAACCCTCTCAAACGTAATCTAAAACTAAAATCTAAAAAACTTGATTCAATCATTCTTGAAAAAATTAAACCAGTTCCAGAATCGCCAAAACAACCTCTCAAATTTACTTCTATTATAGAAATCAAAATATCAACCAAAACAAAATTAGTGTCTGACAAACTAAAGAAACTAAGAGATTTGAAAAACAATCCTCTGGTTGTTTATGAAAAATCAGGAAAACGTTCTGAAAAAAAGATTTCTTCTGTAAAATACAAAAAAACTTCTCCAAACACACTTGCACTTACAATCAAGGCTGAAAGTGGCCTGCCTGTAAAGAGATTTGTAGATGGCGATGATGTGTCCCCTGCGGTTTCAAAGATTCTAGGCACTCCATGTAAATGCCAAGAATTTGATTTTCTTGGAATTTTGGTATAATGATAACAATTAACTAACACTGAATATTTTACATCATCATGCCTATACGAAAAAAGGGTAAACACCAACGACATGCTGATCAAAGAGCTGCAACAAAACGCAAAAAGAAAAACGGGAAACCGCGCTCCTGATCGAATTAACCTTTTTACATTCAAAATTATCGAGAAATAATGTTGGACCCCCTAGTACGTTTGAAAGATGCACATGCCAAAGGAATTGTTCCTGATGATGTATTTGATCTAATTATCAAACGATTTCCTATCACTGTTGAAGGAATTAACAGAATTGAAAAAACATCTGGAATTGGATTTCCTGTTGCATATGTGGAACCTTCTCTTGTAGTTACTTCATCTGATCCAAGCTCTTACCAATATGGGATACTGTTTGCAAGAACAATTCCTCTAATGTTTGAAGAACAATTCCAGGTTGTAATTCAGATTTCTGCACCCTTGATTGCATATGGGTTGAAAGGTACAATTCATGCAATTTTGGCACATGAGTTCCTACATTTCTTAGAATTGATAAGAAAAATTTCTAAAATGGAATTACTTTCAGATGAAATCTCTGGAAATTTATTTGAAAATGTTTACAGTGATGAAACTAGGTTGTTTGAGCCTAGAGCCGTTTTCAAGGACAGAACCTTGTTAGATCATATTACCAAAAGATTTCCTGCTGGTTTTCGTGACTACAAATTAGAAGACAAGGCTATAAAATTCTGGGCTGATAGAAGTCTTCCAAAAACCAATATTTCACTAGATACTAACACCATGAAATTATCTGCAGAATCCCTTTCTAAAATTAAATTGGATCCTAAATTTATTGCAAAGATCAGACAATTAGAAGAAAAGAGTTCAAAAATTCATAAAAAAAGACTTTACTAAGTTATGTATTCAAATATGGAAATTTGTTTAATAATTATAAATGCTCTATAGAGCATAAGCGTGTCTATGAATCATCCTGTCTTGCTCTATACGTCAGATGATGCTATGTATAGCAAAATTTTAGATTTTCTTAGTCAAGGAATTGAAAATCATGAAAGATGTGTATTTCTTACCACAAAATCAGATGGTGACAAAATCTTCCAAGAACTAAAAAATCACAAAGACCAAAGCGAGGTTGTAAAGTTATTTTCATATTTCACACTGCCAGATCCTGTTACCAAAACTGAAGAATTTTCAGAAAAAGCATCAAAAATTTTTAAAAAATTTTTCAATGAAAATTTTGTAGGTAGAATTGCTTTTCATGTTCTTGGAGATATGTCAAGACATACTCAGAATCAATGACCAAAGTCGAAGAAGCCGAAAAATATCTACATTCAATTGCAGGGAAAAAAGTTTTTCTGCACTTTTAAAATAGGAAAAGACAACGAATCTTCAGAAAGAATGAAACAAATCGCATTGAGCACTCATGACCATGTCATCTATGAAAATGATGATGGAAATTTTTCAGAAACTAAATTTTGTTAATTCAGTTTCTACCTGTTCTAATTTTTCTTTTCTTCTTGCAATTAGAACTATGTTAGCTCCTAATTTTGCAAATTCTATTGCAGCTTCCTTTCCAATCCCTGAAGATGCGCCAGTGATTAATACAATTTTATTTTTAAAATCCATAAATCAAAAAACCCTTTTGGAGATAAAGTAGTTTCGATGTTAGTTTTTTACAGGATAAAGAATATTTTAGGCTCAAATATGTCATTTGAGGCGTATTTGGTAACTATGTTCACCAGCAACAGTTCTTAGTACATTGTTTTCAAAATTTTCATAATTCTTTCCATCTAACAAAACATTTTCAATTTCACTTTCAAATGTGATAGTTCCTTTACCTTCTACTATATCTAAAGTAATTTCTTTATTCTTTAAATCAAAATGAACTGAATTGAAATATCCCGTACTATAAAATGTTGAAAAAAATGGTACGGGCAACTTATGATTTCCTATAACTGTCCAAGTAACATCTACTTCAGGTGATGGTAATATTGTTAATAGTAGTTTGTTAGCAATTGCACTTGGCATCAATACATGAGTTTCTTCATTTTCTAATGTGTATGCATCTATTCCGTTAATGAAACCATATTCTTGTTTATGGTATTTTGTAGCACTATTGTAAAAATTTTCTACTTTATCAAGATATGATCTATCTTGAGTATGCTTAAACAAAATGTATGCAGGGTTTTGAATTGATGTAAAAGCATATGATAATCTAGAATGTGGACTATCTTTTGAGCCGTCACTTTTTACAGAATGTGCAACTAATCCATTGTTTGTAAGAATTAAATCATTTTGAAAAGAATTATCATAATCTTGTTTGGCTACATCGTATAGTTTTTGATATTTTGTTTTATCTAGATAATATATCAAAAAGAAAACATCATCAAGTGTGGGAAAATTTGCTTCAATGTGAGGAGTTAAAACAGTTCCATTGTAATAGGTTCTATAGTTCCAAGTATTTCCATTCCAAGCGTATTTCAATAATGAATTTGTATAAGTATCAATAATATGCAAAATTTCTGGATCATCTGTTAGATAGTAATAGTGTAACAAAATTTTAAGAAATAATCCCGAGCCGTACTGCTGCATGAATGCTGTGACTGTTTCATTATTATCAGAATTTACCTTACTAGGAAGAAGATTAGTTGTTTTGTCTCGTAAATCCCAGTATGATAAGATAGTATTTTTTACTTGGTTTAGATATTTTTCATCTTTTGTTACCTCATATGATCGTAGTAAAGATTCTAAATTTACATCACCACCATATGGAAAATACATGGAAGGTTCTCCTGGTAATCCGTTATAATAAACATATTCGTAAAATAGATGGGTGTTGTCGTTTATACTATAATCTAAGGTGGCATCTGCTAATTTTTTTACTAATTCTGTTTTGCTTTCATCTATCATTGCAAGATGTGATACATAATTTAGAGCAACTCGATTAGTTGTTACAGGTAACATGTTATCACTAGGAACCTGTAACAATACAAATTTGTCATCAACCAAAATTTCTTCAATTTCACTTGCTATTGATAATGCTTTATCAAGATAATGTTGTTCACCAGTGATCATATACATTCCAATGGCAGCATCAAGCATCTCATATGTTATCAGATCATTTGATTCTTTATACACGTCAGTATACATTAGAGGTAAATGTTTGTAAGGAGAATATTTCTTTATTAGAAAATCTTGACCATTCCAAGAATGTTTTGCATCATTTGAAAAACCTTCCCATGAAAAAGAATTTACGTTAGATTTAGATTCAAATTGAAAATCTTGAGAATAAAATGCAAAAATTCCAATAGCTAGAGCAGTTATTACTCCAACAATTATGATCTTCATAGAAAATTCACAAGCATTTTGTTTATGTTATGACATCATTATGTGAAATTGTTTTTTAGATCAAAAAAATTCAAGTTGCTTGTGGTTTTGAAATTCTGCTCAAGGCTAATTTTACTAAAAGTAACCACGTAATTGCAATTGGAACATAGTATGTTGCTATTCTCCAGCCAATAACAGCATCCCAAGCTCCACTTCTCTCAGGAATTTCAAAGTTGAATGGATCTAAATTGTTAAGATATGCAACAATTCCAAATTCAGCCAAACCAGAACCTCCAACAGTTATTGGAAGATTTCCTATTGCATTAGCACCCATAACCGCCATAATAGAATCAAATGCACTTATCACATATCCTGTTCCCATTGCAATTATCATAAACGAAATTCCATAGAATAGCCAAGAAGCTATAGAGAGTAGAAAAGAAACGGTAAAGACTTTTTTTGATTCAGAGGTTCTAAGATTCTTTCTGCTCATAGAACATACTTCTTCCATCCAAACATTGGTTTGATCTATGTAGCTAGCACCTTTTTCTTTGCCAAACTTTTTTGCCAGACTTGCAATTACTTTAGGAATTTGGAATGTGTGTTTTGATGACATAAAGAAAAGGAACATCCATAGAGTAGTCACAGTGATACTTGTACCCAAAACAATAGCTGCAACTACATATGCACCACTTAGTAGTGCAATGATTCCTGTCATAATAGATAACAAACCACCTGCAAAGACTTCAGTAACAATATCCATAATTGCAATCCAGGTCGATTTTGAAGGTTTTACTCCTTTTTTGTGCAGATAATAAATTACAATGAATTCTGCTCCAACAAACATTGGAGTTGTGAATTTGATAAATTCGCTACCGACTCTAACGCCAGTTAACTTTGGAATAGAATCAAAATTCCCAAGATATCTTCTTGCAATATATGAAAATTTGATTCCTTGAAGACCTAATTTTGCCATCATTGCTAGAACTGCCCCCACAAATGGAAAAAATCCAATTGCAAGAACATCTTCTAATTTTATATCAAATTGTAGAGCAATAATGAATATTGGAATTAAGGTAACAGGAATTACTGCAAGTCTCCAATTCATTTGATGATTTTTTTGAAGGATCAAATATGAAAGTTGAGTGGAATGAAAGTTGAGTAGAGTACTAATGGTGAGAATTTTTGTATAGTTTTAGGCGTAAAAATGAGTCTATTTTCTAGAGGCCTTGAGTTCTTCTTTGATTTCATCAAATAATGATTCCAACTTCTCATAATCAGAGAGGTTTTTTTCTTTAAGTAATTTTATCACAAGTTCTTTCAGCTGGGTTTCTTTCTCAGATGGTGTTTGATTCACAAAAGAGATATGAAAAACTTGGATTTAGATCAAGTGGAATTTTGTGGGGTTTTTCAATTCCAGTTTGGATCTTATCAGATGAAAACAAGCTAGTTTGAAATATGAGCAAATAAAGAAAATTGACGGATTGAAAACAATTTTTATTTCTGGTACTGCAGGTTCGGGAAAGTCATTACTTACATCAAAGCTGTACGAGTATTACACAAAAAATGGCGCTTTTACAGCTGTTTTGAATTTAGATCCTGGAGTTGAAAACCTACCATATACGTGTGATGTAGATGTTAGAGACTATGTGGATATTGTATCTATAATGCAACAATATGATCTTGGCCCTAATGGTGCTTTAATTATGGCAAATGATTTGATTGCATCAAAAATTGACGATATTCAAAATGAAGTAAATCGAGTAAATCCTGACTATCTAATTGTTGATACGCCAGGACAGATTGAATTATTTGCATATCGTTCTAGTGGACGTTTTCTTGTAGAAAATATTACATCAGAAGAAAAGACAAGTATCTTTCTGTTTGATGGTGCATTAATTACCACTCCAATGAATTTTGTTTCAATTGCGCTGCTTGCTACATCAATAAGGTTACGTTTGAATTTACCAACAATTAACGTGGTAACAAAAACAGATCTAATTGGTGCAAAATTAAAAGATATACTTCAATGGTCTACTAGTTTGAGTACGTTAGAAAATGCAATCTCTAAGGAAGCAGACGGAGATACCTATACGTTAACTACTAACATTTTACGAGGACTGAATCTTAGTGGTTTTGCGCAAGGATTAATTCCAATTTCAAATGTAACAGGAGAAGGTCTTCCTAATCTTGAAGGAGCTCTAAGCAGAATTCTTAACTTGGGCGAGGAGGTAGAAGATTAGTTGGCATCAAAAGTTACGGTAAAGGCACCATCATCTACTGCAAATTTGGGACCAGGATTTGACGTATTTGGGTTGGCAGTTGATGCATTTTATGACACAGTTACACTAACTAAAACAAAAAGTGGAATTTCCATAATTACTGAAGATAATATTCCAACAAAGCCTGATAACAATACTGCAGGTCTAGTTGTAAAAAACATGAAGAAAAAATTCAAGATCAAAAGTGGTGTTAAAATTGAAATCAAAAAAGGAGTTCCAGCTGGATTTGGAATGGGAAGCAGTGCAGCATCAGCAGCTGCAACTGCAGTAGCATTTGATAAATTATTTGGACTAAAACTTGACGGAAATACGCTAGTAGAGTTTGCAGGTTCTGGAGAAAAAGCCAGTGCAGGTACAGTTCATTACGATAATGTTGCAGCTTCGGTGTTAGGGGGCTTTGTAATTGTAAAAACCAATCCCTTAGATGTAATTAGAATTGAACCACCAAAAAATCTTAAAATGTGTGTTGCAGTTCCTACACTTGATGTACCAAAAAAGAAAACCAAAGTTTCCAGAGGAGTAATTCCAAAAAAGATAAAACTTACTGACAGCATATTGAATTTATCAAACACTGCAGGAATTGTTGCAGGATTTATGAAAAAAGATCCCGAGTTGATTGGGAATTCAATAAAAGATGTGATAGTAGAGCCTGCAAGGCAGCACATGATTCCAGGATTTAGCAAAGTAAAGCAAAATGCACTAAAGGCTGGAGCATCAGGAGTTACAATAAGTGGGGCAGGACCATCAGTTATTGCATTTTCAAAGAGTTCTGCTAATTTGAAGAAGATCAGTCTAGCAATGTCAAGAGGATTTAGTT
The DNA here is from genome assembly GCA_965215075.1 of Candidatus Nitrosopumilus sp. GTDB lineage: Archaea > Thermoproteota > Nitrososphaeria > Nitrososphaerales > Nitrosopumilaceae > Nitrosopumilus. Next base: position 308,444 of record OZ244033.1, on the reverse strand, counting down.
CTGCAAATACAAAATGTCAGACAGTTATCTGCAAACCCAGTAAAGGTGCAGCAGGTAATAGAAAATAACAAGTGATGAGAGAATGAAAAAGGCAGTTGTAGTATTTAGCGGTGGAGTCGATTCAATTTGTGCAGTATCGTATCTTAAATCAAAGTATGAACTGTATGGTATCACGTTTTCATACGGACAAAAGGCAAGTATGGAGATAGCTGCTGCAAAATCATTTGCAAAAAAACTTGGCCTAAAAGAGCACAAAATAATCGATATTGGATTTATGAAAGACTTGTACGGTGATTCTAACGTTTTAACAAGCACAAAAAAGAAGATTCCTAGCAAGTTTGAGTATTCTATTGTTGTTCCAATTAGAAACGCAGTGTTCTTGTCAATTGCGTCTGCATGGGCCTATACTCTTAATGCTTCCCTAGTAGTTTACGGTGCACATACTGGAGACAGACATTATCCAGACTGTAGACCAATCTTTGCAAAAAAACTAGAGATTGCATTTAATCAGGGAGAGATTGACGGAATTGAATCAAAGTTACGAAAAAAAATAAAGATTTGGTCACCTTATAGAGAAAAACTTTCTAAAAGTGATCTGCTAAAGGCTGGAATGAAATTTTTGGGAGATTCTATCTTTAGAACTTGGAGTTGTTATGCTGACAAAAAACATCATTGTGGTGTATGTGAATCTTGCAACAACAGAAAGAATGCATTTAGAAAAGCTGGAATTGTTGATAAAACAAAATATCTAAACTAACGCTCGTAGCTGTTTTTGAGGATCTTCTTTTTTAGAATAAAACCTCTAATTCCAATATACCAAGCCAAGAAGATCAATCCAACAATTCCCATGAATACGTAATTTTGTATATCTGGGGCAAGCTCTTCAATAGAATTTGTGATTTCTCTAGAAATTAGCATTGCAGCGGCTAGAACAATTCCAAATTCAATTGCAAACCATGTCCAGTTAGGCCAAGATTCTTTTGGAATGTAAGCATTAGGATGTCCTCCCATATTGTGGTTCAAAAATCTAGATTATTTAATTTTTCAGGAGATCCTAGAAATAAGAGTCTGAGGCACGCTTTTTGATTAATGCCATAATGCTTTCTTTTTTTTCTTTATTGTCATAAATTCCTCTAAATGCTGATGAAGAAAGTGTTGCATCGTTTCTGACTCCACGCATTTTCATACAGAGGTGTTCTGCATCAGCCAATACTACTACTCCTTTAACGCCTTGAGCAAATAGCTCGTCTGCAATATTCTTGGTTAGTCGTTCCTGAATTTGTAGTCTCTTTGAATATTTCTCAACTAATCTGACAAGTTTTGAGATTCCAAAGACTCTGCCATTTGGTGAATAAGCAATGTGGATTTTTCCAAAAAATGGCAACATATGATGCTCACACATTGAATAGAATTGAATATCTCGTGCTATTACTACGTCAGAATCCTCTGAGAATTGTACTGATAATTCTGAATCAGAATCATATCCACCAAAGATCTCTTGGTACATATTTGCAATCCTATCTGGAGTTTCTCGTAATCCCTCACGAGTTGGATCCTCACCAACCTCAATGATTAGGTCTCTGACGAGTTTTCTTACATGTTCTTTATCCATGTTAATTTCACAGAATTTTTCTAGTATTTGAACCTAATCTGATTTTTAGGCTGGTGGTAATGTTATGGAGCACCCATGAATTTGTGTAGTTGTGGAACTACCTTTACATCAATATATTTTGGATACACAATATCATACAGTTCCAATAAGAGATCTAGAGATGGTTCTGCAATACCATAAGTTGGTTGAATAAAAAATCCATCAATGTCTTCATTGGAAATTTTGCTGAAAATTTGATTTGCTAATTCTTCAAATTCTTTTGATTGGGTTTTTGAACTAACTACAATTTTGATATAAGTTGGTTTTTTAGCCTCAACTGATGATCGGAGACACTTCATTGCATGATCAATTAATTTTTCATAGTGTTTGGAATCAACAAAATCAGAGTCTTTTGTTTTGAATTCAATTTTTACAATATCCATGAACGGTAAAACATGATTGAATCTGTCAATATCAAAACATGATGATTCAAGATATGTAGGAATTTTTTTGTCTTGAATGTGTTTTGCAAGTTGAGCTACTGCTTCATGTTGAATCAGCGGATCTCCTCCCGTAAAGTTTACTTTGTAAGTTTGATTCTTTAGATTAGAATCAATGAGTTGTTTTGTTTCTTCAATTGTATACTCTGTGCCAGAATCAAATGGGAGAGATTCTTTTGTATCGCAATAAAAACATGTGAATGGACATCCTGCAAGTCTTACAAAGAGAGTCTTTGTTCCATAAAGTAGACCCTCTCCTTCAATTGATGTGAATATCTCAAATAATCGTACTTTCAAGTAATGATAGTAATTTTATTCATTATTTATTCAATGAGTTTGCATCAATGCATTACAGGTTCTTTTGAATAGAATAATCCAGAGATAAAGAAAGCTACTCCGAGGATGCCAATTGTGCTTCCAATAAGTTCGACTTGATTTTGATAATCTCCATCCATTGGAGCCCACAACCAAGCCATCAAAGCGCCTACTATGATCATTGGAATTCCAACGCCAACTGTAATTGCTTTAGAAGCCATGTTCAATGCTGTTTAGAAAATGTATATGAAGTTTATGATAAAGAATCACAGAGAGTTTTTAATTTCTTTCAATTGTTTTGCTAGGTCTCTGAGTAGTTCATTTGCTGAGTCAAACTCACCGTCTGAGATATAGCGTTTGATGGTTTGAAGTGTGTCTCTTGCATCTGCTATATCATCTGGATCTACTCCATCTACCTGAGATATTCTTGAAAGAGTTTTTTCAACTTGTAATACTCTTGATTCTAGTCTATCATTTTTTGTTAGTTGGAATTGATCCTTTATTGACATGATCTTTCTAATTTCTTTTACAATTTCTTTTGGATCATCGACTGATGAGAGATTTTCTCGGGCAGTCTCCAGTTTTTCTATGATTTCAGCAGAAACGCCTTGTTTCTTGGCATTCTCAATTAGCCTATCGAGTTGCTCAAGATATTTTTGTGCGTATGCTTTTGCACGTTGAGATTCTTGTGTTGATGCTTTTTCTCGAAGTTTCTTGTTAATTTCTACAATAGTTACTTTGATTTCATGTAGAGTTTCTAATGCAAGCTCAAATTGGTGATTACTAACTTGGTCTCTTGCTTCGGCAAATAGTCTATCAACTTTAGAAAAGTCAATTGAGGCATCATGCTTCTTGGCAATTGTCTTTAAACTTTCTACATAGACGTGTAATCGTTTAAGATCATTTGAAGGATCTCTAACATTAGACTGGGCGGCAGCAGATTCTGCTTGTGGTGCAGCATCAGATACTCTATCTGATGTTGCTAGATGTCTGGAAATTTCTTTGAATATTTTCATAGCAGAAAGGAAGTGCTCTTTTGCAGATTCAATCTCATCACTTCTTAGTGCTTTTTCTAATGCATCAACATGTCCGGAACCCTCTCGGAACAGTTCTTTGATTTTATCTGAGGAATCAGAAGAAATTTGGTTATCGATTTGATTTTGTGCGCGCTTTGCAAGCTTTAGAAGAATTGCAGGATCATCTTGGGCAGAGACGTTACTAGTCATGCATCCAAGGACCATACTTCCGACTAGAACCAACAAACCAAAGGTAGCTATAGTTTTCATTCTTCTTCCTCCAGTTCTTTCTTTAGTTTAACCAAGTTTTGCAAATCTTTTTTGGTTATTTCGATAACTCCTAGTCTTTCTAAGCGTTTTACTGCTCTCCACATGGTAGTTCTTGGTTGCAAGAATTTTTTTCTTAGTTCACTTTCTAATGCTTCTCCGCCGTTTTCAGAAATGAATTTAACAATTTCTTTGTCGTCTTCACGCATTTCTGGTCTTAGGGTAAAGATTGATTCAGTATCAATTGATTCGGATTTAGAGACAGATTCAGTTTGTAATACTGGTGCAGATTTTGATTGTTTTCTTTTAATCATTATTGCGGCTCCTGCAGCAGCTGCGGCAATTGGAATTCCAATAAGAGCGTAAGTAGACATGTCATTTGCTGGTTGTACTGGATTAGTTGGAGGAGGAACTGGTGTTGTAGTTCCAAAGATGTAATTAATTTCAGATAATCCGTTTCCTAGTTCTAGTTTTGTTTGATCATTTACTAGATCCATGTTTGATGGCAAAGCATTCATGCCGACAATAATAGAATTTGGAGGCATCAATAAGGAATAATCAGTAGGAGAATCAAGAGAGAAAGACCAAACACGTCCTTCCTTTGAGATTAAATCGTGAATATCATAATCAATTGTAATAGTTGAAGAACCAAAAGTATCGATTGTCACCGTATCGCCAATAATTTCACTAGATAGCAAAAATCCATTTTCGCCAACTGCTACAAAGTTGTCAACAGATGGACCAAACAGATCAACCTGAAAGTCAGGGTCTAAAGGATCTACATCTATTTCAGCTGAGATATGTGCTGACCCATCTGAATAGAGAGTAAGATCAAGAGCCCGAGTAGAACCGAACGAAGTCTGAAGTGGTATCGTTAAAGCTACAACCATCAAGCCTGCGATTAGCAAAGGTGCATTGACCATTGTTTCGAGGATACCCTCAGTCCTTACAAAAAGCATTCCATCTTCTCGAAGAGACTCATTCCTATGGATTGGTACAATTTGTGGGTTCATTGGCTCAATACCTTAGATTCATGCTTTCTACGAGTCTCTGAAATCTCTTGAATTCCTGGAAGAACTGAAGTCCTTTTTCAGTTATCAAAAAGACTCTATTTCTGTCGTTTTTGACGGATTCGACTAAGCCAGCTTCTACCAATTTCTCACATTTGTCTAGTACTGCATAGTGAGATAGGTTGGCTTTGCGAGAGATTGCAGATACAATGACTCCATTGCGACCACCATCGGCGGTAACGTCTAAGATATCACCCATTATGCCCATTTCGGACCTGTATTGTTGTTTTGACATGCTATAGTATACGACAGTTTGGTTAATGAGGGACATTTTGAAACCTCAAAGCGGAACGCCCGTTTCAGCCAAAAAAATCCTGAAAATTTGCAAAAAAATGGTGCGGGCAACAAAATCCAAGTGTTTTTTGTTCCTAGAGATTTGGCAAAGAAATTACCAATTTTTGTAAAAATGATCAAAACATCTGAAATTCTCAAAAAATGGATGATTTGTAAGAAATTTGGTATTTAAGGAACAGGACGATTCCTTGCCGTTCCTAAATTATTATTTAAGCAGGTCATCATTATGGTAAAAACCCAACACAAAACTATTGGAGTTATTGCTGTCCTTTTGATGCTAAGTGCATCACCACTGTCTGTAACATATGCTTTTGCAGACACTGAACAGGACAAACCAGAGACTGAAAGTGCCAAAAAAGAGAAACTTGGAGCAATTCTTACTGAAAAAGTTGTAGATGGTATGTAGTGTCGTACCTCCAGCATGCTACCTGACGACACTTCAGAGAAGGATATGCAAAGAATGCTTGAATTTGATGGTCAGACATCAGGATGGGCATATGTTAATGCCAAAGCATACAATTCAGGAATAATTCTCTGATGGAAAAACATCCAAAGTAGGGGAAAACATGTGGAGGATCTCTACAAATGGTGTCCTAACTCTTGGAGAAGAGCAATTTGACCTTGAATTAAGTGGAAGATCCAATGGTTCCCATGTAATATTGCATGGAAATGCCTCAGGAGAGGATCTCAACTACAGAGTCATATTTTCTGGAAAGATAGTAGAAACTACTGAACAGGACGTATATGCAATCTCCTTTATGAACTCTGGATTGAAAAACTCTGAGATGGGTCAGAATATCAAAATTTTCCAGTTTGGAGAGATAACCATTAATTCAGAAAATAGTTCATACCAAGAATTTAGAAATTCAATATCGGTGAGATAATCACCATTTTTTTCTTTTATTGACTAAAAATCATCACAAGGTCAGCTTTGGGATTCTTTGTAACTTTTTATTCCTAAATTGGAAAGAAAATCATAAAATGTTTGATAAATTCAAAAAAGAAGAGGGTGTAGAGATGGTAGAAGAGATGGAAGAAGATACCAATAAAGAAGAACTAGCCCAAACTGCAACATCAAATTCTGAGATTGGAATTGGGGAATTGATGGGAAAGCGTGCCAAACTAGAAGAGGCAATTGATTATGTTGGTTTAATGATAAAGAATCTCAAAGACAAGAGAACTCTACTTGAAAAAGATATTGAAAAAGAGTCAGTTGATATCAAGAATCTCAAAGAAAAGCTTCAGAAAGTAAGTGAGTACATAGACGAGGAGAATCATGGAATCAAGGAACTTGAGATGAAGAGAAGACAGGTAGAAAGCGAAGCTGACGAAGTTGGAACTATTATCAGTTCTCTAAAAGACAAACTCACTGGCATCGATGGTATCATTGATGAGGAAGGCAGTAGAGTTAAGAGAATGAAAGAGTCTAGAGATTCTCTAGAAGAATAATTTTAGAAATTAAAAGAATTTTTAGTTGAAGTAGATTCTTGGGTCTCAGTTGGAACTGATGGGAACATTTGACCTGTAGAAGTTTCTGTAACTGCAGCAGCCTCTTTTAGAATTGCTTCTGATTCAGAGTTTGTTGTATCATCAACTCCAAATGCTGCATCGCCTGAGAAACTTTCTGTCATTACTCCGCCAAGCATCTCTGCCATTTGGTTTATTTCTTGTTCAGCACCAGGCATAATCTTACCAAGAGATGATTTAAGATTCTTCATCAATCCCATTGTTGGCATTAATGCAACTACAGTATCGCCAAGATCACTGCAGGTTGATAAGCGTAATTCAATTTGCTCTAGTGCAATTCTGGCACCGCTTAAAATTTTAGTTACCTTTCTGACTTCTGCTAACTCATTACCTAAAACTTTGGCAGTTTGAGTATCATGTTTTTGTGTTGCCTCTACTATTCTTTGGAATAGTTTTGCATCACGGTCTTGCAAACCTGTTAGCATAGAATCTAATTTTTGAATTTGTAATTGTAATTTCTTAATTGCGTTTTGTACACGTGGTTTTAGCGGACCTTTTGGTTTGAGAGTATCACCTATCTTTTCACCTATTCCTGGCTGAGGCTGTTTTGACCACTTATTGTGTAGATTTCCCATTGATGTCGATTTAGGAATATGTACTTAATTTCGGGTGTAAAGATTGGTTCACAGTACATAAAATTTTACTAACTATACAACTGGGGGACTAGGAGATAGTGAAAAATCTATTAAAAGCAATTTCTAGGCATAAATTCATGAGCGAAGCATTTGGTTTTGATTTACCAGACGGAGATAAAGTGCTTACAGAAAAAGAGTATGTTAATTTAGTTAATAGAATTAGAGGGAACTTTCTGAGCTATGTTTCAGATTTGGATGTTAGATTAGATGCGATAATTTCAATTTTCTTTTTACGAGATGGAAATGATTATCCTTTATGGAGAACAACAGTATTTGATGAAGAACGAAATGCATCATTTGGTGCAAAAATTGTTTGGTTAGGTAAAATAATGAAATATGCTGAAGATCTTAGGAATGAAATTGATGAAAGTACTAGAAAAAAAATTCAACAAAAACTTGATGAAATGAGGGAAATTAGAAATGATTTTGCACATCTATCTGCATATAACAAAGATGTTAAATCTGAAAATATTGAAAAAAGAGTCATAATACTTTATGAGTGGGATGAAAACGGTACTGATGTCCCTAAAGAGTTTGTAATGAAAGATATAATGAATTTGATAAATGATCCTTGGTTAGTAGAACATTTAGATAAAATAGAAAAATTAACTCAAAAAATTGCTCAAAAATTTTATAATAGAAATTAGAACTTGTTTCAGTGAATAAAAAATTAATTATAATTCCTATAGTTGTCGTAGTTGCAATTTTTTTAATTAGTATTTCACTAGATGGTGGGATTTCAAGCAATGATACAGTTGAAACCAATTTGGCATTTCATGTAACACTTGCAGATCCTCAACTGTATGTTGATGGAGTTTATACCGAATCATTTGAAATTGCAACAGGCGAATACTCTTTTAGATTTGTTCCAAATGGAAGCAGTCCAGAAACACTGTCAATTTCTTTGAGTGATTCAAGTCTAGAGTTTGTCCAAGACTTTAGTTTGAAAGGAACCTTGCATGAAACTGGAATTTCTGAGTATTATACCTGGGAATATCTGGGTCAAGAAAATATCTCAATTTCTGAGATGCAAGAAATCACAATCATTATTGATCCTAATGGGGAAATAATGGGTTCGGTAACGGTGGATATTATAGAAAATTAAGAGGCACAACCCCCTCATTTTGCAGAACTTCGAGAGATTTCCTCTCGTTGTCAGAACATTTGTCTGATTGCCTTTATCGTTCTGCGGGGCTGCGCAGTTTTAGTTGATAGGAATTATATCCTTCGACATTAACTATTATAGTAACTTTAACTATTTAAAATTTGATATGATTTTTTACAACATTCTATATGATTTTATGTAATATATTATGCCTGTAATGAGTATAATCGATCTATAAATTACGAATTTTTCTGTAAAAACTATTGAAATTATCAGGAAAAGTTGCACTGGTAACTGGAGGAAGTAGAGGAATTGGATTTGCAACTGCAAAAATTCTTTCAGAAAATGGAGCTACAGTTGTAATTACTTCAAAAGATTCTGAGAGATTGCAAAAGGCAGCTCAAGAGATTCTAAATTCAGTTGGGATTGAAGCTGATATCAAAAATGGACAACAAGTAAAAGAAGTTGTAGCAAAGACAGTTGAAAAATTTGGTAAACTAGACATTCTTGTAAACAATGCAGGAATTTTTCCTAAAATAAAAAAACTACATGAAATTGAAGAAGAAGAATGGAATGAAGTTCTAGACGTAAATCTTACAGGACAATTTCGATTTACAAAAGAAGCAATTCCACATTTGCAAAAAACCGCTGGAACAATAATTAACATTTCATCTGATGCCGGATTAAAAGCCTATCAAGACTTTCATGCTGATGCATATTCTGCAACAAAAGCTGCTTTGATTGTGCTAACAAAATGTTGGGCACTTGAATATGCAAAAGATAAGATACGAGTTAATTGTATTTGTCCAGGAGTTGTAGAAACAGACATGACTAAACCATTTATGAGAACTGAAAAAGAAAGAGAATTTGTAGAAAATGATCACCCTATAGGGAGAATTGGTCAACCTGAGGAAGTTGCAAAAGCTGTACTTTATTTTGCATCTGATGATGCATCATGGATTACTGGAGCGGTATTGACAGTCGATGGAGGAGAATCAATAAAATAAATTCACATGAATTTAATACAACTTGGGAGAATTGATAATTATGATGGATAGAAAGGCTAAAGCAAAACTGATAATACTTTTAGGAATAATTTGGGTAATAATCACTTTACCGTTACCTTGGATAATTAACAATCCAGAAGTTTCAGAGTCTCAATTTAACACAATATTAGCTATTATTGGAATCATGTCAATTCCATTTATTGTTCTGGGAGTAGTATGGACTCTAAAACCAGAACTTACAACATAGGAATTTCAATTGAAAGACATACCAATTTCTGAGAAAATTCCTGAGTTAGATATTGCTATCCAGGCTGCAAAAGAGGCAGGAGATGCAATTTTAGAGATTTATCAGGGTGAGTTTGAATCATCGAAAAAAAATGATGATTCTCCAATTACTGAAGCAGATTTACGAAGTAATGAGATAATTAAAGAGATTCTATCACAAACAAAACATGCAATCTTATCTGAAGAAGACAAAGATGATCTTAGTCGTTTATCAGAAGAGATGGTTTGGATTGTAGATCCACTTGATGGAACTTCAGATTTTATTGATAAGACGGGTGAATTTACAATAATGATTGCATTGATAAAAAACAAGAAACCAATTCTTGGAGTTATTGGTTGGCCAACAGAAAAAACTTTGTTTGTTGCACAAAAAGATAATGGTGCATTTAGATTTTCAAATGATGAATGGGGAAAAATCTCTGTTACTAAAGTGTCAGAACTTTCAGAATGTAGAATTGTAGGTTCAAGACATCATCTATCAGACAAAGAAAAATCATTTATTAAAAAATTAGGTGTTAAAGATTTTACGAGTATTGGAAGTTCATTAAAGGTTGGAAAAATTAGTTCAGGTGAAGCTGAAGCATATATCACTACAACCAATAAAATGAAAGAATGGGATTCAGCTGCTTCTTATTGTATAATTTCTGAGGCTGGAGGAAAGATGACAGATATGTCAGGAAACGAAATCACATACAATAACAAAGAAGTCTTTCACCAAAACGGAATTCTAGTAACAAATGGATTAATTCATAATAAAATAATTGAAGAATTTAAAAAATTAGAGTAGGTTTCTTCCTTTAAGAAAGTCCTTTACTTTGTTTGCACTATCTGATAGTGGTTCATTTTCTGTGTCAACGATAAGATCTGCTTTTTCTGGAGCTTCGTAAGGATCATCAATTCCTGTAAATCCTTTGATCTCTCCCTTTCTTGCCTTAGCGTACATTCCTTTGACGTCTCTTTCTTCACATTTTTCTAATGAACACTTTACATAACATTCTGCAAACTGATCACCTGCATCGATAGTCTCTCTTGCATTTTCTCTGTTCTCAATGTATGGAGATACAAGAGATACTGCGCTTGGAACACCGTGTTTTAGCAAAAGCTTTGCCAAATGAGCGACCTTTTTGTTATGTTCATCACGTCCTGCTTTAGAGAAGTCTTTTGGTGAAAACCATTCTCTAAGTTCATCACCATCAAGCATTGCTAAATTAGGAATGTCTTTTTGCAAATCTTTTACGATGGTAGTCTTTCCTGAACATGGAAGACCAGTCATCCAAAGAACAAAAGGTTTCATGAGTAAAATTTTGGGATTGCCCATAAAGAGCTTACGTTAATTTTGAAACCAAGATTGGTTTTCCAGAAATTCGATTTCTTTAATCATATCTTCAAGTTTTTTTGAGATCGTCATAACCAATTTGAACTGTTCGTACATATCATATTCTTCTTCTTTTGAAATAACTTGAGCTTCGGCTTTATCAAAAAAGTCTTCTTCTTTTTTCATATGATCTTGAAGATAAATCGAATATGTTCTAAGAAATCTTGCAACGGGCTCTCTTGCATCTACTCCATCTTTCCATCTCTTAAGATGTTTTTTTAGTTGCACAGAGATATTCCTAGAAAATTCATGTTCTACTAGTAATTTATGGATCTCTTCTTTTAGATGATCATAGCTTGCTACACAAGGAAAGTACGAATCTTCTTCTCTAGAATAGTGAATTGAATCTAAAAAGTCATCAATTATTATTGCAATCTTTTCAATGTCAGAAAGAGGAATTTCTTTTCCTTCATATAGTTCTGAATAACATTTGATGATTACTTTTTCTAAACGTCTTATCTGTTTATGATCTTCGCGTAGCGCTTCAGTTGCACTCAAGTAAAGAAATTATTCTAATGGTTGATTTAATGTGTATCTAAATTACGGTAGAGCCTAAAAATATCGTACAAATCCAGTTTAACTTTTATCCATATGTGTTTACACTCAGTCAATGAACCCTGTAATTTTCTCAATTCTGAGTTTGATAAGAGGTCAGAATATTGATACGCTTCAAGTTCCAGAAATTGATTCTGGTTGGTTTGTTGAGAAGATTACAGAAATGCAGAATACTGTTGGAACGTTAGCAATTCAAGATGGACCAATCGCTGCAGCGCCTGTTGTGTTACTTGCTGCAGGAGTAGTAGTTTTTCTTGGTGTGGCAGGAGAAGCATTCTTTAAAAAAACTGGAATTCCTGATGTCGCATTCTTAATGATTCTAGGAGTTGTTATAGGACCATTATTTGGAATCATTGGACCTGATGCAGTAATTCAAGTGGTTCCATACTTTGCTGCACTTGCTTTGATCATCATAATGTTTGATGGCGGATTAAACTTGGACATCAAACACATCATAAAAACTGCACATTTCTCATTTACAATAGCTATTCTTGGATTTGTCGTATCAGTTGTCATTATCGTAATTGCAGCTCATTATGTATTAGATTGGACGTGGTTAGAGAGTATTTTGTTAGGCGCAATTGTTGGTGGAAGTAGTTCAGCGATTGTTTTTGGTTTGGTGCGAAATGTCAAGATTTCTGAAGAAACAAAATCAATGCTTAGTTTTGAATCAGCGTTAACAGATATTCTAGCGACAATTGTTGCATTCATACTGTTTGAGGCAGTACTTGCAGGACACTTTGATCTTCAGACACTACAAGAGACCATTGGACGGGCAATAGTAGTAGGTTTAGTTCTTGGATTTGGTGTTGGAATTCCTTGGATGTATGTTTCAACAAAACTTGGAAATGCTCAACACGCTTACATGCTAACATTAGGAATTTTGTTTGTCCTGTTCTTCTTGGCCAATACGTTTGGTGAATCTGGTGCATTGACTGCACTAGTATTTGGTTTGATGCTTGGTAACAAGGGTCGGCTTGCGAGAGTTCTCAAATTCAAGCTGCCAAGAATAGAGATGGATGATCCTACACATAATCAACTGACATTTTTGGTAAGATCCTTCTTCTTTGTATTTGTAGGATTGATGGCAAGCTTTGGTCAAATTGAATACATAATTTTTGGAATTTTGATAACAGTTGCTGTATTCTTTGGAAGAGCATTCGTTGCAAAGATAACACTCACAAAAAGATTCTCAAAGTTGGATAGGGCAGTAACTTATTCAATGATTCCTAGAGGATTAGCTGCTGCGGTACTAGCTACCTATCCAATAACTATGGGATTACCAAATGCAGAAGCGTATCCGCAGATAATATTTTTCATAATCATGTCTTCAGTAATTATCACAACCATTGGAATGGGTAAAGCAAAGAAGATTCCACCACCTGAACCAGTTAAAGGAGGTTATGTGAAACCACCTGATGAACCAGATGAGGATTCAGGTGAGATGGATGGAGTAGATGCTGCTGTAAGTGAGATCAATAGTGGATTTGTTACAAAAAAATCTGAAGATTCTAAAAATGAATGATTAAAGTTCTAAAGAGTCTTTGAGACCTTTGTATCTATTTCTGATAGTTACTTCAGTAACATTTGCAGCTTCGGCAATATCACGCTGAGTCTTATCTTCACCATTTCTTACACAAGAAAGGTATAATGCAGCTGCTGCTAGTCCCATAGGATCTTTTCCAGCAGAAACTTCGTTTTCTTGTGCCTGTTTTAGTACTTTGACTGCATATCTCTTTGTTTTTTCAGCAATTCCAATTCTGCTTGCAATTCTTGCAACACATTGAATTGAATCAGTTACTGGCATTTTCAAATCGAGTTCTTTTACTAATAGTCTGTAACATCTTGCAATATCTTTTCGTTTAATGTTAGCAGCTTGTTCTACATCTTTTAGATTTCTTGGAGTTTCAGTATCACGACATGCAGCATAAAGTGCTGATGCCATTAAAGCTGAAATAGAACGACCGCGTACTAGACCTTTGTCAAGTGCCTTTCTGTAAATGTAAGCTGCTTTTTCAATTACTGCATCTGAAATTGCTAGTTTGTCTTTTAGTCTGTTTAATTCACTAAATGCTTGTCTAAAGTTTCTATCAACTGGTTCATGGACTTGACTTCTGCTATCCCAAGTTCTTAGTCTTTCAATAGTACTTTTCATTGAAACTGTAAGTGGTCTTCCAGAAGCATCTTTGTTTACAGGATTAATGATTGTTGCAAGACCCATATCATGCATTGTTAGTGATGTTGGAGCTCCTGCTCTTGCACGATCACCATGTTCATCTTGGGTAAAAGATCTCCATTCAGGTCCTGATTCTTGCAATTTTTCAGTAATGACAAATCCACACTTGGAGCAAAACATCTCTCCGGATTCGTTATCAGTAACTAGCTTTCCTTGTGCACATCTTGGGCACATTTCTTTAGTCTTGCTCACCATAATTGATTCTGGAATCCTGCGTTGCTTGGTATTTATGAATCAACAAGTTTTTTTCATAAGATTTGAGCAAAATTTGAGCCTAATTTAAGACAGAATAGTCATATTGAATAATTCAGATAAAGTAAGCATGAATCTCGTATGGATCTTACCATTACTAATTGGGTTTGTAGTAATTTTTCCCAATGCTTATGCTGAAACAATAACGCAAAATCTAGAAGGAGGTATGGACATTGAGATCACATATCCAGATGAGATCGTAGTTGGAAGAGAAGGAGTTGTTTCATTTCTAGTAAAAAATAACGGTTGGGAAGACAAACAAGATGTTACATTTGCGTTTTCATTATCAGACATACTAGGATTAGTTGTCGAGCCAAATGGTTTTTTCATAAACAAACTTGCACAAGGTGGATCAATTGGTGAAAATGTAAATTTACAAATTACTGATGATGCAAGTACAGGAATTCATTTTATGAATGTAAAATATTCTCATGTTCTTGTTGCAAACAATGAGACACCACAAGAACCATTTTTTCATGATATTGCGATTCCAATTACAATAAAAGATGATCCAAGTGTCACAATTCATACAACTACACCTGAATCAATTTTTGCAAATGCAGAATTTCCAATTAGTGTTGAAGTTCTTTCAAAAGATATTGACATTACAGATGTCAACATAAAGATAATTCCACCAAAAGATATTGAATTTAGAGGAGAAACGTTACATACGTTTTCAAAAATTGAACAAAACACTCCAGTTGGTATTACATCAAGAATTATCACACCAACTGAAGAAGTAAATACGGAATACAAACTTCCTTTTGAAATAATTGTTACATATACAGATGATGTTGGAGGACAAAAAGAAGACTCTCAAACAGTTTCAGTAGTTTTACGACCTAGAACATTTATGGAATTAACTACTGATGGTGGAATTTGGATTGGTAATTTCTTTATTGCGCCTTATGTTAGCCTTGGAACCATTATAGGAATTCCTGCAGGCGCGTTAATCTCATTATTGATTAGAAGAAATCAAAATTCTAGTAAAAAGCGTAAAAAGAAGAAAAAGGCTTAAGATTCTAGTTTTTTTTATTTTTTCAACATATTTTTTGTTATATTCGTTGAAGAGTTGTATTTTATTTTGAGCCAAAGCCATAGCACCAGGTCACTATTGATGTGTTTTTCAGCAATCTCTTGTTGCTCTAAGAGTTTCTCAAGATCTTCTTTTGATTGTGAGTTTAGTTCTGTAAGTAAGATTGTTAGTTCTTTTTGAAGAATATTTTTAGTGTCAGGAATTTCAGGAGGTTCTGCTCCAATAATTTCTTTGGTGGTTATATTGCCAAAGACCTTTTTGTCAAGCTCAAGCATCAGTGAAAAGTAGAACCAGTGTTATAAATTCAATTTCATTAAATGTATGCAAAAGTAGTGCAGTGCAATCAAACATTTTATCTTTAGATAGTTTGATTTGCTCTTTGATGACTTATTGTATAGGCAAGTGTAAAGATTTCAAGGCTGTCAAACCTGTACAGATCGGTAGATATGCAGCAGGACAAAAAAGATGCAATTATTGCGAAATATTCTTAGAATATGATGGAATTACATGTCCTTGTTGTAATAGACAGTTAAGATGTCTTCCTAGAAGTAGAAAAGGCAAAGAAAGATATCTCGCACAGATTGTGAGATGAAAAAATTATTGTACTGAGATCATAAGATTTAGAAAAAAGATTCTTTTACTTCGTAACAATTCTTGATACATTGAGTAATTTTTCGATTAAAGATATTGATCATATTGAGATGTTTGTATCAGATAGAGAAAAAGCTGCCATCTGGTATGGAAAAATTTTTGGATTAAAACCAATTAAAGAACTTGAAATGTGGTCAAAAATTGGTCCTTTGTTTATTGGGACTGAAGACAGATCTGTTACACTTGCTATAATGAATGGCAAAAAAGATAATGATGGTTCCATTAATAGAATGGCTTTTAGAACGACTGGTGAAAAATTCATTGATTTCCTTAATCGTGTTGATGATATGGAATTATTTTTCCTAAAAGAAAAAGTAACTAAAGAACAGGTTGTAGACCATGATCTTTCTTATTCAATATATTTTGATGATCCTGATGGAAACAAGTTAGAGCTTACATGTTATGATCATGATTATCTAAAAACAAAAATCAAATCTTCGTGCAGATTTGATTAATTCCATTTTTGATATTTTCAAAAACAAACTTCCAGAAAAACTAGATTTAACAAAGAACCCACAAGATTTGGGTGTTGAAGTAAGAGCTATCTTAGAGCACATTACAAAAGAAAAAGAAAGATCAGAAAGAGATTA
Source organism: Candidatus Nitrosopumilus sp. (assembly GCA_965215075.1). Lineage (GTDB taxonomy): Archaea > Thermoproteota > Nitrososphaeria > Nitrososphaerales > Nitrosopumilaceae > Nitrosopumilus. The sequence continues at coordinate 292,137 of OZ244033.1, read as the reverse complement.
GATTTAACGTTCTTGGGTTGTTGGTCTTATCAGAACTTCATTAACATTGACATGGGATGGAGATTCAACTGCATACAATATTGCATTTGCAATATCTTCAGCTTGTAAGGCTTCCATCTTTTTTGCGTTTTCAACAAATCCTTTCAGAGATTCATCGGTAATTGTATCATTAAGTTCTGTAGCTACAACTCCAGGTTCAATGCTAGTTACTCTAATGTTAGAGCGAACACTGAATTCTTGTCGTAATCCTTCACTAAATGCAGCAACAGCATGTTTTGTTGCACAATAAACACTGCCAGCAGGAAAGACAATTCTTCCAGCTACTGATGAGAGATTTATAATGTGGCCAGATTTCTTTTCTTTCATATGAGAAATCACTGCTCCAGTGCTGTACAATACACCTTTGATATTGACATCAACCATTCTATCCCATTCATCTACCTTGAGATTTTTGAAGAAACTAAGTGGCATCAAGCCTGCATTATTTACTAGAATATCAATGGAGCCCCATTTGTCTAAAACTGCCTTTGCAAAATTATCACATTCAGATCTTTGTGTTACGTCTAATTTTTGAAAGAATACTTGACCGCCTTCGGCTTCAATTTTTTTTGCAAGTTCTTCGAGTCTGTCAACTCTTCTGGCACCAATAGCAACTTTGGCACCTGCCTTTGATAGTGCTAAAGCAGTAGCAAATCCAATTCCACTGCTTGCTCCTGTTATTATTGCTACTTTATCCTGAATCATCTAAAACGGCTTTAATTTCAACATCGTAAAAATGTTTAGACACCAAATAATTTTTGGAAAATCCTATCAGCTTTATTAAATGAAAATTAGTATGTAGATTATGAAGTCTGAAAAGTGTGCTTACTGTGGTGATTTAACAGATTTGCCTTTCCAGTGTAATTATTGCAAGGATCCGTTTTGTTCAGAACATAGACTTCCAGAAGAACATAGATGTGTAAAGCTTAGTCAGATTCGTGCAAAGAGATTTGGTGAAAAAAAAGTCATCAGAGATGGAGGACGAAACAGACCAAATTTTTTCAAGAGACTGTTTGGAAAATTTTAAGATTAGTAAGGACTTTTGTCAGGGGAAATTTTAGCTCGTCTTCCTTGGTATATCAATGCAAATGCCAATGCAAACATTACCATTGCGGTCAAAGGAAAATTTTGTGGTGCAGGTAAGATAAACCAATAGTAAACTCCAAAACCAATTGAGACAGCTGCTTGTGTCCAAAGCTTTGCCCATTTTGGAGCTTTGATTAATCTGCTTATAGCTTCAACAATGAATATTCCAATTACTGGATAAATTGTATAAAATAGAAAGTCAATTACATCAACACCAGTATGAGACATACAATATCAGAGAATAACAGGTATAATTTCTATCTAATCTTCCCAACGAACCTTTGTTGCGATATTTTTGGCAATTAGAGCCTGAGCATTTTCATAGGGAATTGTGGCTATATCTTCAGTTTTGAAAGGCCCATATTTTTTAAGATCAGCCCCAACAATTTCATCAACTTCATTTAAGAATCTGATAACAACTTTCTTTGTTTTATGATTTTGAGATAGAGATTCTAAGAATTTCGATTTACCATTAATTGTTGCAGAAAGGATCATTTCTATTCTTTCTTTTTGTTCTTCTTGTGAATCCAGAATGAATTTTTCTTCATCTAGAAGATGCCCAATTTCTAGTTCAGAGGATTTTGAAATTTTATCTAATCTAATATGGATTAATAGTGATGTGAGTTCAGTTACCATTTCTATGAGAGTACCTTTGATTTTGTTTTCAATTCCGTCAAATTCTTGTTTTTTTAGATTTCCAATAAAATCTGAAAGAGTCCTGTAAAAGTTTGGGTCCATTTCTAAGATAGAATCACTTTCGGTTTCTCGCAAAACCGTATGATGTAAAGAGTTGATATCGATTTGATTTGATTCGGACATTTCTTACCTAATCCTTAAATGCTGGATGTATTTGTGTTTGATTGAAGTACAAAATTGCCCTATAAAGTTAGTCACGGAAAAGCGATCCAAGTAACATATTCACCTGATGAAGTCTTTTCTAGGATTCAACATGAGGGAATTCAATTTATCGATCTACAATTTACTGGTCTAACTGGCCATTTCCATCACACCACAATTTCAGCTGACACATTTACTCCAGAACAAATGAGAGACGGTCTTCCTAAATTAGATGGTTCATCAATAGTTGGTTTTACTAGTATTGATGATTCAGATTTACTTCTAAAACCTGATCCTAATACATTTGCAATAATTCCTTGGATGACTGAAAACAAAACAGCAAGACTTCTTTGTGATGTTTATTGGGGAGAAAATAGAGGAAGGTTATCAAGAGACCCTAGAGGAATTTCTCAAAAAGCTGAAGAATATATCAAAACACAGGGATTTGATTTTAGTACATGGGGTCCAGAAGTTGAATTTTTTGTTTTCGATAAAGTTCATTGGGATGTTCTTACACCATACAAAGGCCAATCTTATTCAATTGAATCAAAAGAAGCTCCATGGAGTCAAGAGGGAGATGGATATCCAATGGGATTACAAGAAGGATATTATCCAAGTACACCATCAGATACTCTTACACCATACAGAAATGAATGTGTAAATATTCTCAACAAGAATTTTGGAATTTTATGTGATAATCATCACCACGAGGTAGCAACTGCGGGACAGTGTGAGATTGATATCAAATATGATTACATGACTAATGCAGCAGATGCAGCACAATCTTACAAATATGTCATAAGAAATGTTGCACAAAAATATGGAAAGGTTGCTACAATGATGCCAAAACCAATTGCAATGGATTCAGGCTCAGGAATGCACGTTAATGTAAGTTTGTGGAAAGGAAAGGAAAATGCATTTTATGATCCAGATGATGGAATTGAGTTAAGTCAGACTGCAAGATACTTTTGTGGAGGAATTGTAAATCATGCAAAAGCATTATCAGCTATTTGTAATCCAACTACAAACTCATATCATAGATTAGTTCCAGGTTATGAAGCTCCTGCATACATTGCATGGAGTTCAGGAAATCGTTCTGCAATTGTTAGAGTTCCAAAACATCTTACAGGAAAAGAATATTCTCACCTAAAGAGGTTAGAATTTAGAGCTCCTGATCCTTCATCAAACCCATATCTTGTATTTGCAGCAGTAACAGCAGCAGGAATGGATGGTATCAAAAAGAAGATGGATCCAGGAGAAGAAGTTCGAGATGATATTTTCAAAATGACAAGATCAGACAGAGCTAAAAGAGGAATAGGAGTACTTCCAAAAAGTCTAGGGGAGGCTTTGGATGAATTAGAAAGTGATAGAAAGTTCCTAAATCCAATTTACACAAATGATGTAATTGACAAGATTATAGAATTAGAAAGAAGAGATCAACGTGAGATATCAATTAGACCACATCCTCACGAATTTTATCTATACTTTGATGTTTAAGTTCTTCCGGTAAACTGAAAAATATAGTATAATGAAATCGCCATCAAGGCAAACCCTCCTCCCAAAAGTATTCCTCGTCTATTTTCTGATGTAGCAGCTTTATACAGTAAAACTCCACCAACAAGACCTACAAACAAAACCAATACTCCACTAATTACACTATCAAAATTTGCACCAGTAATTATTGGATGGAAGAATCCTGACAGTAATGCAAAAAATGCAATCAAGTAAACGTATTTGAAACTTGTCAGAACTTTGGACTGTGCTTTATTCAATATTGTTCGTAAATGTGGTAATCAAATAAACTTTTGAAAAAATTTCAAATTTTTTTGTGCCTAGATTCTAAATTTTATGTAAGATTCTTCGTTTGCTCTCTCTGTAGTAATTTCTTCTGTTAAATCATCATTTTTTACAATGACAACTCCAGTTTGCTCCTTTGGAGCGTCTGAATATCTTAACGTAACAGATGATGCAAATTGTACATGCTTCTGTGCATTCTTACCACGAATAATTGAAGTTGGTCCAACATGATCTTTTGCTTCAAGTAAAATATCTCCTGGTAATGCTATGGCTTTAATCATTTCATTTTCATCTTTGTTTCTACCAACTACAAATTTTGTTTCATCATCTAACCTGAAATGTCTTCCAATTTTTAACAAATCAATATCATTGATTGTTGGAGTTTCAATATGTTCAAACAGATCTTTTGCCTTAATTCCAAATTGAGGATCTGTTAACAAACAACCTCCACCTGCATTTGGTGGATTTTCAATTCCATATTCTTTTGCCATTTGTAATTGATTTTTTCTAGTTCTACCTTTTATCATACCAAGATTTTCTCTTTTTATCAAACCTTCTTTCTCAGGAATTGTTTCTGGTAGTAATCCAGCTGATAGTGGTCTTACAATTTTTCCAACCAAATTTGATTCTTTTTCAATGGTTCTTAATGATGGAGCATGTTGACTCATTGGACGTTGACCTAAAACTTCTCCTGAAATAGTAAACTCTGCACCAATTTCTTCCATGTGTTTTTTTGCTGCATCAAACATCATGGTACGACAATCAACACATGGATTAAAACCTGCACCAATTCCATGCTTTGGATGTTTTAACATCTCAATGTATTCATCACCAAGATACACAGTCTTTAGATTGACATTAAGATCATCAGCTCTTTCTCTAATCTCAAATCCACAACCTCTTCCACAATCAAAATCACAAAAAGGAGTTTTTATTGCAACAGCTGATACGTCAAACCCTTGTTCTTGCATCATTCTAACTGCAAGTTGACTATCCAAACCTCCTGACAATAGAGCGACTACTTTTTTCTTCTCTTTTTCTTCTGTCACAACGATCTGCTTAGAATTTCCATATACAAACTTTGCATCATACATAAATTGTGAAAGATAGGTGTTTTTGTGTGAAACAACGTAGGAAAAATCTCCTCAAACATGCTCAAAAAATTGGTTGTGATACACTAGTTACTTTTGAGCCTGAAAACCTGTTTTACATGACTGGATTTTGGGGTGAGGCCATAGGATTACTTGAAAAAAATGGTAGAGTCACCATTATTGCTCCCGAACTTGAAGTTGGAAGAGCAAAAGAAGAATCTGAGGATTGCAATGTAATTACTGCAGAACGTGGTTCAGGTTTAGTTTCATCTTTAGTTAAAAAAATTAAGAAAAATCGAGTGTGTACTGACTGCCAAAATTATTCCATTATGACGTCATTAAAAAAATCTGTTCCAAAAATAAAATCATCAACTGAACCATTTTACAATTCACGAATAATTAAGGATGAGAAAGAAATTCAAATTCTCAAAAAGGCTTCAAAAATAATTGATGAAATGTTTGAGATTTGCTCAAAAAAGATGAAAGTAGGTCAAAAAGAGTCAGAATTACAAACAACTCTGATGGCATATGCAATGGATCAACAAATATTTGATACAGGTTACAAATCAACATTAAATCCTCTTATTATCGCAGGAGGTCCAAATGGTGCGTTACCTCATGCTCAAGTAACCCAAAGAAAATTCAAGAAAGGTGATTTAGTAGTAACTGATCTTACATTAAGATACTGGGGTTATGTCTCTGATGCAACTAGAACATTTGCTTTAGGAAAAATTTCTTCACAAGCAAATGAAGCCTATGAAATTGTTAAAGAATCACAAAAACTTGGTCTAAAAGCTGTTAAACCAAATGCTAACTGTAAAGATGTAGATACAGCATGTCGAAAGTATATTGAGAAAAAAAATTACGGTCAATATTTTATTCACTCGACAGGTCATGGAATTGGATTAGAAGTACATGAGCTTCCAACTGTATCATACAGAAGTGAAACAAAATTGAAAAAAAATATGGCAATCACTGTAGAACCAGGAATCTATATTGAAAATAAATTTGGAATTAGAATTGAAGATTCACTTATTGTAAAAGATAAACCTCTAGTCATGCATAAATTTACTAAAGATTTAATCACAATCTGAGCCTAATCATAAAAATCAACAAAATCAATGACGCCTTTTGATTTAGGATCATTTGCAGTAACCTTTCCTGAATCAGTATCTACATTCCAATCAAAATTGATTTCTCCTCTATGTGATTCAAAATTAAAAACAACCTGATATTTTGATGTTTCAATATCTGACACAGTTAAACCACAACTAGTTTTTTTATTGTCAAAAATCTTTTCGTCAGGGTATTCATCACTGATTACTTTTGAAAGTGCTTCCATCATTGTGAATCCATCTCTATCTGGCCCATTGTATCTCATCAAAACATCAACTACTTGCTGTTCTTCAGCAGAAAGTTCTGGAAAACAGCTTTCTAAGCCGCTTTTAGTAAGCTCAGGTATTACAAAGACTACAAACAATGCAATTAATCCAAGATAAACTGGGGCTCTTTTTTTAAGAAATGACTTAAAATCATTCTTTTTTGGCTTTTCTTCTACTTCTTTTTTCTTCTTTTTGTCTCCGGCCATTTTGTCTCTTGAATTTCTAATGTTTTGCTGTTAAAATTAAAACTTCCCAAGGAAATTCAATTTTCCCATTCCTTTTTGTGTATGGTTTAGTATTTTCTTTTACCATTTCTTTGAGTTCTCTTCTCTGAGATCTTTCTAATAAATCGAGTTTTTCTTTGATTGGTTTTGCTACATATCGCAAGTAGTTTCTCCAATAATCATCAAAATTTCCTGGACTATACAAAAATACAAAATCTTTTACTGAAACTTTTGAGAATCCAGCTTTTTTTACTTCATCTCTTAATGGTTTTTTTGTTGCATATCTATCTAGAGATGGAGTTCCTGGTGACATGTAATCTGGAATAAATTTTGTTACTGCATCAGCAATACTTCCAAAAAATGGTACTCCAAGTCCATGAACTGAAATACCTAATTTGCCTGAAGTTTTGAGGCTAGATTTCATATTTTTTAATGCCTTGATTGCATTTGGAAAGAAAAATAATCCGTATTGACATGTAATGGCATCAAACTTTTCTTTAAAGTAGAAATTTTCAGCATCAGAATTTACAAAAAGTAAGTTTGGAGATTTTTCATTCCATTTCTTTGCAATCTTTATGGCAGTTACAGATGTATCAGCTCCTACCACAAAACCTGTCTTTCCAACTTTTTTTTGTAATTTTTTTGTAACAACTCCTGTTCCACATGCCACATCTAACACATAATCTCCATTTTTGATTCCAAGTAATTCTACAAGTTTGTTAGTACTCTCAAATGGATCTATACTAGATGATGCAAATCTTTTATGATATCTAGGTGCAATCTCGTTCCAGATTGTCATATTTTGTTTTTTATAATCTGAATGTTTTACCTTCAATTTTCTTTCTTACTTTGTAAATCTGATTTTAATGTTCTCCCTGTTTCATGAAAATATCTATGTTCAATTTCTCTTAGTGTTTCAGAAAGCTTGAATGAATCTGCATGCTTCTTTTTTTGTTTTTCTTTGATTTCTTCGTATTGTGATATCAGTTTTCTTAATTCTGAATTCTTCATGCTATTTTCTTTTCAATTTGTTTTTTGATAAATTTTGCAATCTGTTCTTTTTTCTTACGTCCTGAAGAAGTTACTTTTTTAGAATCAACAATTACTACTTCATTGTAACTGGGATTCTCTTGATACTTTTTTCCAATATCATTTGCAATGATAACATCTGCATTTGTTTCTCTCATCTTTTTTTGAGCTGATTTGATTAAGGCAGTTTTTGTTAGATTAGTTTCTGCTTTGAATCCTACAAGTAATGCATTTTTTTGTGATTTTTTTACCAAATCCATGATTTTAGGTGCTTTTTTGAGCCTGATTACTAGCGATTTTCTATCACTTTTGATCTTTGATTTTGAATTATTCTCTGGAGTATAATCAGAAACTGCTGCAGCCATTATAACAACATCAAATTTTTTCTTTAGTTCTTTTTTTGTTGTATCAAACATCTCTTTGCTTGTGTTTACATTGATAACTTTTGCACCTTTAGGAGGATTTACATTTGCAGGACCATAAACCAAAGTAACTTTAGCTCCTGCAGAAATTAATTCTGAAGCTAACAACACTCCAGTTTTTCCAGAACTAAGATTTGCAATTACTCTAACAGGATCAATGTATTCTATTGTAGGTCCTGCAGTCATCAAAATTTTCTTATTTTTTAGTATTGGGGATACTCCAAACCTTCTTAGAGTATAGTCTAAGACGTCTTCTGGTTCAGGAGCTTTTGCTTTTCCCTCAATCATTTTTGGTGAAAGAAACTCAATTTTGTTTTTTAAAAAATTAATGTTCTTTTTTACTGCTGAATTGTCATACATTGATTCATGCATAGCAAGACACATCAAAATTGGAATTTTTGATCCAAATCCAACTGTAAGTACTGTGGAAACAGGCGTATCATCAATTCCGTTTGCTAATTTACCTAGTGTATTTGCCGTACCTGGGTAAACAACTATCAGATCTGATTGATTATAATCTGCTAATCTAATGTGTTCAAGCTCACCTGTAAGTTTTGTAATTACTTTATTTCCTGTAGCCCATTTGAAATAATCTGGTTGTATCAATTTTGTAACGGCATTGCTTGTAACACATGTAACATCTGCACCATGTCTCATGAGCAATCTTGCAAGCTCAATCGCTTTGTATGCTGCTACACTTCCTGCAATACAAAGTACAATCTTTTTTCCAGATAATTCTACACCATACGAATTTACGATATCTAATGATGGATGATCTTTTTTCTTTGTCTTTTTCTTATCTACCAATTTGCTCACATAATTTCTTTAATTCTTCTTCATCCATTGAAAACCAATTTTCTTCTGCTGGAAATGTGCCTGACTCTACATCTTTTTTGTAGTTTTCAAGCGATTTTATAATATCCTCAGACAAATTCATGTATCTTTTTGCAAATTTTGGTTTTATCTTATCATACATACCTAACAAATCTTGGACAACTAACACCTGTCCATCACAACCAACTCCAGAACCTATTCCTATTGTAGGAACACTAACAGTTTCAGAAATTATTTCAGCAACTTCATGACTTACCATTTCTGATGCAATACTAAATACTCCAGCTTCTTCAAGCTCTTTTGCATCTTCAATTAATTTCATTGCTGTATCTTTTGTTTTTCCTTGTACTTTGTATCCCTGTGAAAGCATTGTTGTTTGTGGTTGTAAACCAATATGTCCCATTACAGGAATTCCTACATCAACTATTGCGCTAATAGCTTCAGCCATTATTGAACCACCTTCAAGTTTTACTGCATCAGCTCCTGCTTTGATTAGCCTTCCTGAATTGTTTATTGCATCTTCAATACTTGCTTGGTATGACATGAATGGCAAATCTGCAACTAACAAAGAATTTTCTCTTGCTCTACTAACTGCTTCTGTAAACATACACATTTGATCCATCGTAACTGGAATTGTATTTTCATAACCAAGCATTACCATTCCTGCACTATCTCCAACCAATAGCACATCAATGCCAGCCTTATCACAAAGAGAAGCTAGTGTGTAATCATAACTTGTAATAACTGAAATCTTTTGTTTCTCTTTTTTCATATTTACAATATCTTGAACTGATTTATGCAACCCTTGCCCTCCTTGTTAGATTATTTTTTATCTGAATGACATTTTCTGTAAGGTTTTTCTTATTATTAAACTCTGAAATAATTTTTTTAAGACTCTTTTGATTCTTTTTTGAAAGTTTTTTTGATTCAACAATTAACAAATCAATTGCACGTGTGACATTATCAACAATTGTGATATTTGCAGTCTGTGAAGTCCTAGAAAGTGGATTAAGATCAAATGTAATGACTGTCTTTCCAGCTTTTCTTAATGCCCGAGTTCTATCTCCATCTTCTAGGGGAACCACAACAACATCAGCTGCAAAAATTCCATTTTTGTCAATTATTCTTCTAGCTGAATCTATGCCTAATAGTCTAGTAGATGCTGATGGATTTGTGCCCAAAATCTCTTTAGCACCATTTTTTTTGAGCGTCTTGATGATTGCCTGCTTTCTTTTTTGATTGGCATAAAATAGATTTACTTCAAGTTTAGCCTTAATTTGCTTTGATAGTCTTACAATCTGTTTTGGACATAATGCTGCTATATTTCCATTAACTGAGATTACAGGTTTTTCTGCCAAAAGGAGCTGTGCTGCTGCAGCTTTGATGGCTTGTTTTGCTGCCTTGCCAGTTTTTTCTCCTAACAAATAATCAAAGGCTTCTCCCCTTCCTTGAGCTAATAGTCCTTCTTTTGCAACAAGACCTTTATCAAATCCATCCACTAATCTCTTACGTATCAAAAGTGATTTTACTCTTGGATGCGATTTTGGAATTAAAGACATTGAAATTCTATTAATTATTTAGCAGTCTTGCACCAATGTCATCCAATTCTGATTTAATTATTATTCCTTCAGAATATTTTTGTAAAATCTTCAAAACTTTATCTTCATCATTTTTTGGGATCATTGAAAAAATTGTTTTCCCAAATAGAGCAACTCCACACTTTATGTTATTATTAGATAATTCATCTACAAGTTTTTGCATTCTTGGTGTCATTACATCTACATATTTTGCAAACTCTAGTGACATATCTTGAAAATGTTTATAATTTTTTGATTCTAGTAATTGATTTATCATCTTTCCACCAAAACCATTAATCTTTGATAGATGTTCTTTGATGAATTTGTTTGTAGAAATTGGAGAAAAGCAGATCATAATTACTGATATCTTATCTGTAGAAATTTTTTCAACATCTCCAACTCCTGGAGCTCCCGGTTTTACTCTAATTTCAAATCCTCCATGAAATGATGCTAAAACATCACCCAATCCAGTTTTACAATTTACTTCTGCATTATGTGCAATTTGTCCGATGATATTTTTATCTAATTTTATTTCAAGTACTTGGTTTAATGCAAATGATAGTGACAAAGCTACTGCACTACTAGAACCTAAACCATAACCAACAGGAATTGTTATCTCATGTTCAATATCAAAAAACTTGTTTGAAAATTCCCCAAGTTTTAGAAATTCATTTAAAACAAATTCTGAGACATCTGTTTTATCTGATTGATATCCTTTGGTTGTAATTCTAAAATTGGTTTCTTGATTATTTTTTGGAAAAATCCTAACTTTTGTTGTAACTCCTTCCTTAATTGAGAATCCTGCTCCCATGGAGCCCAAGTCCTCTACTGCATTATGATTCTCATCCAAGTGTGCCTTGAAAAAACCTGTTATGTGAGCAGGACAAAATGCAACAGCTTCCATTGATCTGAGTTTAAATTTTACACAAAATATAAGAATATGGCTTAAATTAATTAAATTAGTATAAATTGACTAAATTCATTCGACGCCTACAAAGAATTGGAAGTAGCATCCTAGTTTCATTGCCAAAAGAATGGGTTGATGCCAATAATCTGGATAAAAGTAGTCAAGTAGAACTTGAAACTGGACAAGATAGCATCTCAATTTCTGCAAACAAAGAAGTACGTCCTACAAAAGAACTTGTGATTTCTTACCCATTACCAAAAGAAGAAAACATTGTAGCTGACATTACAGGAGCCTATCTTTTAGGATACGATATAATTGAAATTACTTCTAAATCAATTATTCCAGGAGAAGATAGAGAAAAAATTCGAAATTCTATGAGAAGATTAGTTGGAATGGAAATAATTGAAGAAGATGCTTCTCACATTAACATGCAATTTCTTTTAGATGCTACAACACTTAATCCAGAAAAAATTCTCAAACGAATGAGCTCAATTGCATTAGGAATGTATGATGATGCAACAAATGGATTAGTTTCAAATGATAAATCAAATTTACAAACTATCTCTAATCGTGATGTTGAAGTTAATAGGCAATATTTTCTTCTTGTTCGTTTAATTCGAAGTACTCTTGTAGATCGAAGACTAGCTAATGTCTTTAATTTAGAAAATATTGATGTGCTTGATTACAGAATCGCAGCTAATCTTCTTGAAAATGGTGGTGATACAATTGTAGAGCTAGCAAATTTTCTTTATAACTCATCGTTAGCAAAAGAGCACTCTAAGAAAATTTATGATGTTGTTAATGATTTCAGCATATTAGCAGAAAAATCAATTGATGCATTTACAAAACCTGATAGACTATTAGCAATTGAAGCAATATCTGCACATAAAAAATTTAGTGAAAATCTCAATAAACTAAAAATTACCTTTGGTAACAAAAAACAAATTCCTATCGATTTTCTTGATCTAGTGTATATGTTTGAAAGAATTGCACAATCATGGGCAGATGTAGTAGATCTTGTAAAACCAATTTATAATGAATAACTAGTAAAGTTTCTTTTTTGCTGCATATGTTAAAACAGTACATATTGTTTTTGCATCTTTTATCTTTCCCACTTTAATCATTCTTAGAAGTTTTTTCAAATTCATTTTAACAACTGATAATATTTCATCATCTAGTTTCAAAGCTGAACTTTTCTTCACTCCTGAGGCTACAAAGCAATGGATTGCTTCAGTATTGTAGCCAATTGACGGGTAAAATGTGAGTAGAGGAATCATCTTTTTTGCCTTGTACCCAGTTTCTTCTTCAAGCTCTCTGAATGCACATTTTATTGGTCTTTCACCTTTTTCTAAAGTCCCTGCAGGAATTTCAAGTACATATCCACGTAGATATCTATGTTGTTTAACTAGAATCACCTTATCTTTTTCATCAAATGCTAGCATTGCAGCACCACCACGATGCTCTATCATTTCACGTTTTACTCTTCTTCCTTTTAATTTTCCTTCATAAACACTAAGACCTAAAATTTTACCTTTGTAAATTTTCTTTTTCTTCATGAATTTCCAAGAAGTTATTATTATTTAATTTGTTTGATATGTGAGATGCAATTTTGGCGATTTTTTCAAATCATTTATTGCTCTTTCTATCCATTTTACATAAAATAATATTTTTTTTGGAATAAACAAATCGGCTGATTTTATATTTTTAGCTGTATTCACTTTTTGTGTCATTTCATCCATATTGAAAATACTCTTACTATACATGAATAAGACAATTTGATTTTTTGCAATAAATGGAATCTGTAAATATGAATTTGAAAAAGTATTGTTTAAATTTTCTAATGTTTCTTTTAAATCTCCTTCCACCCAAGTTAGTATTGCATATGGAATAAAATCTTCAATTTTTTTAGGATCATAAATTAAAGTAAATCGTATTCCTTCATTTTCATGTAGTTTTTCTAAACATCTTGTCACTGTTTTTGTTGACATGTCTACATTCTTTGCAATTCTTTCAATTTTTTCTCTAGGATTCTTGATTAATTCTTGCAGAATTTCCAAATCTGTTTTTGTGAGATTTGTATCATAACCTGGGTTTTCTGCTTCAAAAATAGATAACACTCTCACATCTTTCATTAACTTGTTTGCAAGTTCAATTTTTTGTTCAAAACTATCTTTAACAACAATACTACAAACTGTAATTCCTCCAACACAAGGTACAACAATAAATGGTTCACCTACAAGACTAAGTTGTTCTAGAACATCACTGATATTTTCACCTGACACAACAAACCATAAAACACCGTAACCTAGGACAGGTGGCTCAACCTTTATGGAAAATTCTTCAATAATCTTTTTTTCTTCCATTTTGCGAATTCTTGCTCGAACCGCACCTCCTGAAATCCCTAATTCCATGCCTATCTGCCTATCAGATTCTCTACAATTATTCAGCAATCTACTTAGAATACGCATGTCTAAATTGTCCATTTTATGACCTATCATGTCTTGATAACATATAGAAATTACTATTCTTTTATAAAAATGTCTTTATTGTTAGCACTATGTATCATATACATTAAATATTAGACTATTTTACTAACTTCGTGGAATACAGGTTACGATTAGCAAAAAGAATGCTATTCAACAAAAAAGGTAGTTTGATTGGAGCAGTTTTAGCTGTAACAATTGGGATTTTAGTTATTCATGTAAACTTTGTAATCTTTCAAGGATTGTTTGATGCTATAGTAAGGGATATCAGCAATTATCGAAATGGTGACATTTTGGTTCAAGATGAAGCTGATTATATTGACAAATCTGATTTATCTCTAGTAAATTGGTTTGAGCGAATTCCATATATTGAAGCGGCAACACCGCGGCTTTCGTCAACAGCCGAAATGAACATGACAAAAAATGGGAAATTAATTGAAGATACTCGTGTACCTCTTGTTGGAGTAGATCCACATCTTGACATTAGAGCATCAACTGTTCATGAAACTATAGCAGATGGAAGTTATGTTTTTTCAAGAAATTCAATTGTGTTAGGTTCTAGTGTTGCAGAAGATCTTGGTAATGCAGAAGTTGGAGACAGCGTAAAAGTTCTTGTAGTTGATAGATGGGGCCAAGATCAAATTAGACGATTTAATGTTGTTGGAATTGCACAATCTCCAGGTGGTCAAGGATTTGATTATTCTGCAGTTGTTCATATTGATACATTACGTGATATGATGAAAAGACAAGGTGATACTGGTTCATTAATGGTAAAACTAAATGATCCATCAAAAGCTTTTGAAGTAAAAGAATTTTTCTTACGTTCATTCCCAAATGATGATTTTAAAGCTGAAACAATAGAAGAATCAGCTGAAGAACAACTTGCTGGGTTTAGATCTGGTATTGCAATGATTAACATGATTGGATATTTTGGAATGATGTCTTCTGCATTTGCAATTGTTACAATTCAAATGATGTTAGTAAATGGAAAAACTCGTGAAATCGGTGTAATGAGAGCGATTGGTGCCAAAAGAAAAGATATTTTGATAATTTTTATTTTCCAAGGAATGATAATTGGTGCAATTGGTGCATGTGTTGGAACCGCAGCAGGATTAGGCTATACATTTTACGCTGATGTCACAAAAATGTCATTCAATAACAGCCTCCCACTTGAAGTAAGTTACAACTGGGAAAAGATTATCCAGACTGCTCTTACTTCATTTACTTTGGCAATTATTGCATCCTTGTATCCATCGTATAGGGCAACAAAATTACTACCAGTGGAGGCGATGAGAACTGTCTAAAGTACTTGAAATTAGTAATTTGACAAAAATTTACGGAGAAGGAGAAAACGAAGTTAAAGCTATTGATGATGTCTCTTTTTCAATTGAACAAGGGGAAGTTGTCTTAATTGTTGGAAGTTCTGGTTCAGGAAAATCTACATTACTAAACATGATTGGATTACTAGATCGTCCAACAAAAGGAAAGATCTTCATTGATGGAACTGATACTACTACACTTGATGACAATAAAATTTCTGCATTTAGAAATAAGAAATTGGGATTTATCTTCCAATTCTCAAATTTACTTAGTGATTTAACAGTATTAGAAAATGTATTGTTGCCTAGGCAAATTGGATTAAGCAACGGTACTGCTGAAAAGGATGCTAAAGACTTGCTTCAGGCAGTGGGATTAAAAGATCAAACGCATAAACGTGCAAACAAAATTTCAGGAGGACAAGCTCAAAGAGCAGCAATTGCACGAGGATTAATCAATAAACCTTCAATTGTTTTAGCTGATGAACCTACTGGAAATCTCGATTCTGTTACATCAGAAACAATTGTTCAATTAATGAAATCAATGGCACAAAAACTTAATCAAACATTCATTATTGTAACCCACGACAGACAACATTTTGGAAGTGTTGACAAAGTAATTACAATAAAAGATGGTAAATCCTTTGAAGGTGAAGTGCCACCAGAAATGGAGGTTATTGCATAATGAATCTCAAGTTACTGTTACCATTACTTGTAATTGGTGTATTACCATTTGTTTTTGATAATTCACATGCTCAAATAACCTCTGGAGGATTTGGTCAATCTCCATTTGAAAGAGACTTTGGAGATGTCAAATTTTTAGATGCATACTTTGGTACGTTTGAAAATAAAATTGAAGTTGAAGCAGGAGATCAAAACGTTCCATTTACTGTAGTGTTAGCTAATGTAGGAACACAAGACATCACTGGAATTAAAGGTCAACTATCATTACCTTATGGATTTACAGCATCTGCAGGACAAGGCTCACTAATTTTTGCTGATAGTAATTCTAATTCATTAGCAGGAGAAAATTTCCATCTAACATTCTTTGTAAATATTGATCAAAATATTGGGATTCAACAATATCCTGGTACTGTTAAAGTAGACTATTCTAGACTAAGAGAATCTGGAGTCAGAACTGCATTTGCTGATTTTGATTTCAAAGTTACAGGTGATAGTTTAATTAATGTTAAAGCACAAGAACCATTTTTAACATCTTTGAAAGAGAACAACGTAGTTATTGAAATTTCAAATGATGGAAGTGCTCCAATTTCTGGAGTAGATATTGTTGCAACAAACACACAAACTGAAATGGCATCTACCACTGCATCAACTACCAATGTAGAAAATATTGTTCTCTTAGAATCAAACTGGGATGTTGGAAACATAGAACCAAAATCGTCAAGACAACTTACTGCAACAATATATGTTCCTGAAGGACTTAAAGGAGATACTCTAAGAATTCCTCTAGCAATTTCTTACTTTAACGCACATGGTGATCAACACATAGTATCAAAAATTGTCGATTTCTACATTAAAGGATTAATTGATCTTAGTATTTTCAACATAGATGTAATAGAATTGTCTGATACACAAATGGTTGTTGGAGAAATAATTAATGAAGGCAATGAAGATGGTTTATTTGGTTTTGTAACACTTGATCCTAGAGGAAATTCTAACATTAAATCAAATACTCAATTTATTGATGAGATTGAAATTGATGCACCAGTACCATTCAACCTTCCAATTGAATTTGATGGTGAACCAAGATATGGTGAGCATGACATTACCATTACTGTAAGGTATAAAGACAGCGTAAGAGATGAAATTTTCATCCACCACGATACAACAATTTTTGTTAATGAACCCTTAAATGGAGATGAAAATGGTCCTGACCCTACAATGATAATTATTCCAATCATATTGGCTATAGCAGCAGGAATCTACATCATGCGAAGACGAAAAAAGACAGCCATTGAGGCAAGTTAACGAATAAATTTTGAAACTAAAACAAAATACATTAGGTAACATAAATTGCGATTAAGCATTATCATTCTCATAGCGGTTGTAGCTGTTGGAAGTATTGTAATCTCATTAGGTTTTCTAACAAATCCAAAAAATGTCGAAGTTCCAGAGATAGCTAGTCAATATGAAAAATTAGAAAAATACAAGAATGAATTGGAAAAAATCAACCAATACAATCTACAAGTTTTAGAAGATTTGGAACAACAGATAAAAAATTCTGACGATGAAACTATTGAGAGAATAAATGAGGAAATTGCCGTAATGAATCGAGTGATTAATGATAACAAGGCTAAACTCGAACAAGTAATCCAGAAATTGTCTCAAATGAAACCTGATCGCTAACCAAATTTATTTCCAATTTTGGGAATTTTACAATATCATTATATCATATCTTAAGGAAATATTACTGGGTATGGCAAAGGGTGTATTTCTCTTCATAGCAGGTAGCATTGTTGGTTTTATAACAACACCATTACTGTGAAACAACTTCATTCCTTTCTAAATTCATATACTTACTTGTAAAGTCATGATTATTGGAGACTCATAGAAGACTCACATATGTTGGAGCAGTTTTGTTAGTTGTAACATTTCTAATTAGTCACTACCATCAAACTGATCATCCTGATGCTGGATTCAATTATGCTTACGTAACAGGTGTTGCAATGTTGGCAGCGTTTGCAATAAGTTTTGTATTATTCACAAAGGAACGAATGAAGTCTTAATTCATAGATGGTGTGAGGACTTGTTTTTGGGAAAAAGCCTCCATCCTGTCTATTTGAAAGAAATGAATGAAATTTGAATAAAAGAAAGGCGTAGAAATTATCAGTGAGATCTAAATACTATTTTTCAAAATCCAGGTTAGCCGTCACCAAAGTACTACCGTTTTTGGTCTTAGGCTAACGCACAATCTAGACCGTAAGATTATAAGCAATTACTGGATCTTGCGATTATGCCAGGGGATGAGATTGAGGTCCCAAAGGAATTACGTGAATTCATGCTAGAAAATGCTGAAGAAACTGTCCTTGGACAAAAAAATGGAGCATACAAACAATATCGTTATGGAAATTTACACATTAGAGAATATGAAGATAAATTTCTAGTACATAATGACAAAGTTGATCCTAGAAAAGATCCTATTGGACATTTAGTACATGATGCTCCTGAAGTTTTAATTGGTTTAGCATGTGCTGCATTTGGTGGCTCACAAATTGCAAAAAAATTTCTTAATCAGAAATCTACAAAATTTACTTTAACTTCAAGTTTATTTTCATCAATTATCTCTGGATATCTAGGATACACTACTACTAAAAAAATTAAAAATTATTTGGAGTGAATTTAATGTCTACAATTAGAACCATACAAGTTCTCATCAAACTTTTACCCTCTATTCTTGCTTTACGTAAAGATAGGAAAACATGGATTAGTCAAGAAAAAAATGAAATTGATTCACAACAGTTTCGAAAAAATGCTCGTAAAGTGTTAAACACATTCATCACATTGGGTCCAGTTTACATAAAATTGGGACAATGGCTTTCTTCAAGAGCAGACATATTACCTCAACCTTATCTTGAAGAGCTTTCAAAATTACAAGATAGTGTTCCTCCAGCACCTTTTGATCAAGTAAAACCAATCATTGAAAAGGATCTGGGACCTATTGATGAAAGATTTGATGAGATAGACCATGATTCTATTTCTGGTGCATCTTTAGGACAGGTTTATCGTGGCTCAGTTTCTGGACAACAAATTGTAATTAAAGTAAAAAGACCAGGTATAGAAAAAGTTGTTGCAGAGGATCTCAAAGTCTTAAAAAAAATTCTCCCATTGGCATTAAGATTTGTTGATCCAAACTTGCGTTATTCTGCAAAAGCAATGTTATCTCAATTTATCGAAACAATTCATGAAGAGATGAATTACTCTATTGAATCTGAAAATCTCAAAAAAATCAAAAAAGACATGGAAGGAGTAGACAAAGTTGTTGTACCTTCTGTTTATGATGATTTTTCTTCCAAAAACGTCCTCACCATGGAATACCTACCAGGAATAAAAGTCACAAATGTACAGGCTCTAGATGAGAAAGGAATTGACCGTGAGCAGCTTGTAATTGATGTTCACAAGGTCTTTTTTACCATGCTTCTAAAACACTCAATTTTTCATGCAGATCCTCATCCTGGTAACATATCGATTACTGATGATGGAAAACTAATTTTGTATGATTATGGAATGGTTGGACGAATAAGCAATGAAACAAGATTCAAACTAATTCGACTCTATTTGGCCTTAGTTGAAAAAAATCCTCCAAGAGTTGTAAATGCAATGAATGAACTTGGTATGTTAACTCCTGGATATAACAGAGTGGTTATTGAAAAAGGAATTGAACTCTCAATTCGTGCTATGTATGGAACCAAACCTGATGAAATGGAAGTACAAAGTTTAATGGAGCTTGCCAATCAAACTATGAGCAAATTTCCTTTTGTATTGCCAAAAAATTTAGCATTGTATATGAGAATGGCATCAATAATTGAAGGAATTTACAAAACTCATGATGTTGATTTCAAGTTTGTTAAAGTTTTAAAAAATATCCTTGAAGAAGAAAATCTAATCACAAGAGCATACGTTGAAGAACTAAAGATCTCCTTTGAAAATTTCTCAAAATCTATTGAATCTACATTAAGAATTGGACCTGAAATACAAAAACTCATGGATGAAGTTCAAGTTTACATGAAAAAAGGAAAACCAGTGGTGTTAATTAGCGGTAGTATTTTTGCTTCTGCAACTTTTATTGGTTCTGTATTTTTGTATCAATCCAGTGAACTTCTTGGATTAATTGGAATGGTAAGTTCTGGTTTGATAATGGGTGCTGCTGGATTCTTTAGAAAATATTAGATTATTCTATTGAGATATTCTTTCCTTTCTTTGCTATTGTTATAATCAAAGTAAGGATTCCATTTTCATATTTTGCTGATTCTATTTTTTCTTCTCCTTGTTTGATATCTATTGGAAGTCCGATCTTTTTATCAATCAAATTTGGTCTCTGTTTTGAGATCAAATTTTCCTCTTCTTTCTCATTATTCTTTTTTTGAGCTTTGATTGAAAGTATGTCTCCACACAAACTCAATTCAATATCTTTTTTAGAAAATCCAGGAATGTCAATTACAACTTTAAGATTGTCATCAGTTAGATACATGTCAATTGGAGGTAAAACAAATTCGTAAAACTCTCTTGATTTGTTTCCAATCTCTTTCATTACATCATTAACAAGTCCCATTTCGTATTATATGCTCAATTTTTGGTTATAAACCTTGATAGATTTTTAATTAATAAATTTCTCAGTTTTGATATCTTATGATAATTGTAATTGAAGGTGGAGATCAAGCAGGCAAACTAACACAATCCACTTTGTTGGAAAAAGCTCTTAAAAAAAGTAAAATCAAAACTAAACTCTTTCATTTTCCTGACTACAAAACTCCCATTGGAAAAGAAATTAGAAAATATCTAGATGGAAAAAGGAAATTTCCTCCTCAAGTAATTCACTGTCTTTTGGCCGCAAACAGATGGGAAAAACTAAACGATATTCTTGCGGCACAAGAAAAAAACTCTGTTTTTATCATGAATCGTTATTATCACTCTAACTTGGTATATGGTTTAGCCAATGGAATGAAATCTAAATGGCTTGAAAATCTTGATGCTGGTCTTCCAAAAGCTGATCTTGTAATTCTACTTGATGTTACTCAAAAAGAATCATTTCGTCGACAGAAAACAAATAGAGACAAGTTTGAAAAAAATGAAGAATTTTTACGTAAAATCTCTAAAATCTATCGTACAACTGCAAAGAAAAAGCGTTGGAAAATAATTGATGCATCAAAGCCAAAACAAGAAATTCATGATGAAATTTTACAAGCATTCTCAAAGAAAATAGGATTATGAAAAAAAATTCTCTTGACATTATTGATCCAATTCATGATTTTATTCGTGTCTACAATCATGAATTACCAATAATTGATGATCCAATTTTTCAGAGATTAAGACGAATTAGACAACTATCTGGCGCCCATTTAACATATCCTGCAGCTCAACATACTCGATTCGAACACTCACTAGGAGCCATGCATATTGCTAGTCAAGCAGGTCATGCATTAAATGAAAAAGAATTTCTAAAATCTGATGATATTGAGATTCTTAGATTAGCAGGTCTTTTACATGACATTGGTCATGGTCCATTCTCTCATCTTTTTGAAGAAATAATTCAAGAAAAAAAAATTTCACATGAAGATTTTGGCAAAGAAATAATTCTAAAATCTGAAATTGGTGATAAATTATCAAAAAATGGCTTTGATAAAAAACTCATCACTAGAATTGCATTTGGCGATTCCAAATTCCAATACATGAATGAAATCATTTCAGGAGCATTAAGTGCAGATATGATGGACTATATTCTTCGAGATGGTTATTTTACTGGAGCAGAATACGCAAAAATTGATCATAAACGAATCACACAATCACTTAATGTATTTCAAAAAAAATTAGCATTAGAACGCTCTGCATTATATTCATTTGAATCAATGATGCATTCTAGATATCAAATGTTCAAAGCAGTTTATTTTCATAAAACTGTACGTGCCGCAGAAGTAATGTTACTTGAAGCATTAAGATCATCTGATGATGAATTTGGATTTACAAAATTTAACCTAGATGAGTTCGTTAACCTAACAGATGAATACGTTCTATCAAGTCTTATTTCATCAAAATCTTCAAAACTAAAACGTGCAAGACAATTTGCCCAAGATTATCAAAATCGAAAATTGCTAAAATGCGTTTTTGAAAGAATTTTAACAAGCAGGACTAATCTCAAAAAAGTAAAAACTGATGAAATTCGAACTGCAATTTCTAAAAAATCTAAAATTAACGAAAATGAAATTTTTGTGGATAGTTCTGTTACCCCATCAATTCCATTAGCTCCATCAAAAAATGAGCCAAAATCAATAATTCTAATCACAAATGAAAATGGAAAATCCTCTGCCAAAGAGATGCCAATTTCAGAAATCCCCGTTGTTTCAGCAATTTCTGGATTTATGAACATCCTTAGAATCTATACCCATCAAAAAAACAGAAAAAAAGTTGAAATTGCCGCAAAATCAATCATTGGTGATCTAAAATGAAAAAGAGAATTGTCATTAAACTATCTGGTAGGGTTTTTGGAATGGATAATACTAAAGTCATTAAAGACTATGCAGCATTTTTAGTCAAAATTAGCAAGATTTGCCAGCCAATTGTTGTTGCTGGAGGAGGAACAATTGCAAGACATTACATTTCTCATGCAAGATCTTCTGGTGCAGATGAATCAACTTTGGATGAACTTGGAATTGAAATCTCTCGGCTTAATGCAAAATTGTTGATTTATGCTCTAAAAAACAAAGCATACTCACATCCTCCAACTACACTGCAAGAAGTTAGACATGCAATAGATACTGGATTGATTGTTGTAACTGGCGGTTTGCATCCAGGTCAGAGCACTAATGGCACTGCAGCACTAATAGCAGAAAAAGTTCAAGCTGAACAATTCCTTAATGCTACTGATGTTGATGGCGTTTATGATAAGGATCCAAACAAATTCAAAACAGCAAAAAAATTCAAGCGAATTGAACTTAAAAATCTCAAAAGCATGTTAGTTCATGAAGATTCTGTTGCAGGTGGTTACGATTTGATGGATATTGTTGCTCTAAAAATCATAGAACGCTCAAAAATCAAAACTAGAATTCTAAAGGCTAATACAAAAATGATTGAAAAAGCCATTAAAGGTGGCAATATAGGCACAGAAATTATTCTGCCTACAAAATAATTATTCAGAAATTTCATTTTGAATTGTAGGTCTTGTTTCAGTCCAGATTAGAATTTCTTTTCCTGGAAATTCAGGCATTCCTGATTCCCTAAGTTTTTTAAAAATTGATAATGCTTCTTCTTTTTCTACTCCTTTTGATTGAGCCTTTGTAAAACCATCCTTATCAACAATTATTACAATATGCCCATCTGGTGAATCAATAACCGCAGTAAATTCTTCTTCTCCTACTGGCTGAAATTTTCCATCAACTTTTTTGGTTGTCAAAGTAAGCATCCCAAATCCAGCTGCTTCAAACATCTTCATTTGTGATTTATTTGCCCGTTGTTTTCCTTGTTGTACTGCTTGGAAATACTGCATAATTTTTTTCGGGCTCCAATGGTATAATAACTATCTCAACATTTAAGATATTTAGAAAGTGAGCAAAAATTATGAATCCTAAAATCTTTGTTGGTGCTGCAATTGCTGGACTTACTGTAATTATAGGAGGAATACTTTTGGTGGGACCTTCAATGGAAATTGGACCACAAACTGAATTCTCAGAAACCACTGAAACCCAAGCTGCCACTCAAGCAAAGCCGCTAGTAATTGAATTAGATGATATCTCAGTTACAAAATTTTCAGAACGTTCAGCTACTATTGAGTTAGCATTCAAAATATCAAATCCTAATCAACGTTCTATGCTTGTTCAAACAATGGATTATCAATTATTTGAAACAGGCTATTCTGAATCTGAACAAATCTCTGGAGGTCAAATAGGAAGTAGACCAGAAGGAATGGTTCAGTTCAGCTCAAACTACTATACGCTACTAGGTGAGAATTCTATTACTCTAAGAGATTCAATCACTTTGAAAAACTCTGGAAATACTCCTGAGTTATGGACTGATCTTGAAGAAAACACTGCAACTTGGAGGGTAACAGGAGATGTATTTTATAATCTAAGTTCCATGACAAGTGGTCAAGAAAACGAAGTTCATTTTGATTTTACCACGGAATAAGAGTATAGTATCATAAAATTCTAAAATTATGATAGTTTGTTTTTAGAGGAAAAATATTGGCAAAGTTATAAAAGCCCGTTTCGTGGGCTTTTATCAAATGGCAGAAGCAGGTATGGCCGCATTTGGCTCAGCAGTAGGAGTCGCAATTGCACTAGCAGTAGTGTGTTTCGCTCTTCGTGGTAAAGGACATCCTGAACCACTCGAATAATCAAAGGAATTATTCCTTTACAATATTTTTCATTTTATCTCTAGACTAATCTTTTTGTCCCATTCCTAACATTTCTGCTAGAGAGAGCTGTTTCGTGTTTTTTCTTTTCACGAAACATCTTTCATAATACTGGCAATCAGAACATGCCTCAGATGGTTCTAAGATTGGTGTCTTTTCTTGTTTGAGAAGATCATTTAGTACTCTAACTCTTCTGATTAATTCTTCAAACATCTTTTTGTTTCTGGTAAGAGAGAAAGTTGTTTCTTTCCTGTCCCCTGTAATGTATACTATCATCCCATCCTCTTTTTCATAAATCCACATACATGCATTAAGGTACAAAATATCATTTGCAAGAGGATTTTCTAATTCTTCTCCAGGAGATGGTCTGAATAAAATAATTGCATCATCTACAACCATATCTGCTTGTCCCCTAAATTTTACATCATCTATTGCAAACTCTTTGGGTTCGCTTCCGTACTGTAATTTTCTGAGTAGTCCTGAAAGTAATTCATTGAAACCTCTCCTTTCAATTTCAACAGGATCTATTCTGTCATAATAAGAGCGTCTCAAACACTGGACCGCTTCTTGGAGATGAATAGTCTGAACATCCTTAGCATCTATCTGAATTTCAAGTTCCTTTCCAATAGAGCCTACAGCATTTTGAATAATACTTCGAAAATCTCTATCTCCCATCATGATACATCATCTTGAATCTAGATCAATATAGGTTAATTCCTGACCTTGCTTAGATATTGAGAAATTCTGCCTGAGAAGGCAAATATGACAAAATGAATTCCAAATCCTACAACTGCCCCCACAACCAGATTTCCTGTTCCATAATAAATTCCAAAAAATACTCCTAGTGATGGCAAGGCAAAAATCAATGCCATAGTGATGCTCACCCAACTTGTGAGAACATTTGCTGGCGTTTCTGATTTTTTTGGTGGTAGTTCACTCATTTCATACCATAAATTATTCTGTCTCTAAAATCAATTTCGACATTGTAGTCTCTGTTGGTATTTTTTGCTCAACTGCATAAGCAATTGCTGCCAGATTTCTTACTTCATATGCAGTCAATTTTGTGATTCCTACTGTTGTAACTAAACTGAACATCTTTGTAAAAGAGTTCAAAGAAGCTCGATAAATTGAAAGTTCAAAAGCTCTTTCAAATTCAGCAATTGCATCTAACTCATTTTCCACTTGAGGAATCAAATCTTTGTATCTTGTGGTAGAGAGTTCATTAAATGCATCTCGAATTGAACCAGCTGAAATCATTCTTGCCAACAATTCCTTTGCAGTAGGAGACTGTACAACAAGTAAATCTTGAATTTGTTGTTCATCTAATCCCCAGAACTTTCCCCTAATCACACTAAGAATATTGTAAAAGTCAATATCCATTGCAACTAACTTACTTGCACTATTATCTCCTGATCTTAATGCCTTCACAAGACGTGAAATCAAAATTTTATCAAAATATGTGTCAAAGATTTGTAGATTTTTTTTATCAGCATACAATGCTGCTGCTTTTGCAATGTCTTCGCCAAATTCTGTTTGATTCAAGTTAGCAACTGTCTCTTCTAGATCTTTTGCAACAAGTGCTTTGATTACAATATCTCTTTGTTTGATTAATTCTTCAGCATGAAGATTGACATGAGATTCAATCTCTTCTTGAGATTTTCCTAAAGCCTTTCCTTTTAGAATTTGTTTCAAATTAGCAATGATAAATTTCAGATAATAAGCATCCAATACTCCTCCTGCAGTCTTTGATATGTTATAGTGAACATCAGCCAAATGACTTCTAAGAGCAGATTCAATTCCATGGGATGTGTAGGGTTTCTCTACTTCGGAAACTGACTCTCCATAAACTGTGTTTTTTATTCTAGTCAATAATTCATCAAGATCTCTTGATTCTGCCAAAGTCTGAAAATCCTCTTTTTTGAGTAATTTTCCTCTTTTACTGTAGGACTTTACTGATACGTAGACGTTTTTAGAAGCACCCATTTTGATTGATCTGAATATGTAACGGATTTTAATGTTTGGCGCTGGTTAGGTAATCTTATTGAGAAATCTGATGGCGTCTTCTTTTTCTTGTTTTGATAGTTCTAAAAATGCCTCTAAAATCTCCTTTTGAATAACTAAAGATTCATCAGAAATTTCTCTAAGTTTTGATAGTTCAAAAGGAAGCAAATCTTTGATTTTTTTATCACAAAAAGCCTTGACATATTTTTGAAAAATTGAGTATGTAAAATTGGGACTAGTCTTTAAGAGATTTGAGAGAATTTTCTCAAACTCCTTTTCATTGGATTCAGACTTTGAAAAAAACTCTTTTAACAAATTTTCCCTATTTTTTATCTCGTTAATTGATAGTGCTATTAGAATACCTTTTTTTGTTAAATGATAATATGGAATTCCTTTCTCTTGAAGTGCCTTTGGACCTCTTTTTAGAGGCAATCTTCCATCCTCTTCGGCGATCTTCATAGGAAGTAGGATTTCATCCATGTCACGAAATATTCCTGAATAGATATTCTTCCAAGTAACTCCTTGTTTTTTTGCTATTCTTTGAGAAATTCCTGTTCTAGTTCTCTCTGCAGGATTTGCATTACTTGCAAGTATTGCGATGATCGCTCTCTGCCTCTTAGCTTCCCCCGTTAAATCGTCACCTTTCGTCTTGAATGTATCAAAGATTGCTAGTCTTTCATCTGATTTCCCCTTCATTTATTCATCTTGACATAATTTCCATTTTTTATGTTACTATCAGAATATACTAAAATATAATAATTTACTTATTTAGTGATTATGAGGTCTTCAAGCCTTAAATAATTTCCAATTTCGATAAATTTAATGAATTCTAGGAACCACAAGTACGCTCTATTACTTGTGGCCGCAGTAGCCGTAACAGCAACCGGTGCTATGTCACAAGCGTATGCACAACAGGTAACTGATGGTATGGACGGATATGTTAAGGGCACTAGTGGAATTTACACTGGTAACCCTAACGAATGTTGGTATGAAGAAGACGGTAGCATGCTGCCCTGTATGATAGATACCGGTGACTCAGCATGGATGCTTACCGCAACATCTTTGGTACTCTTCATGACTCCTGGTGTAGCATTCTTCTATGGCGGTCTCGCCAGATCAAAGAATGTTGTAAACGTACTTGGTATGACCTTGATTGTAATGGGTCTCATGTCAGTACAATGGGTTCTATGGGGATACTCACTAGCATTCGGCGGAATTGATTCAGACGCAAACATGTTCATGGGTAACTTAGATTATGTTGGCTTCAACATGGTTTCACCATATGCACCGTTAGGTGAGGTGGGTCCTTGTGGAGACACGTGGTCGGCAGCTTACCAGATGAATGCATTCAAAGATGGAGATGTTTGTAGTCAGGGTTGGCCAGGTACTGTACCTCACCAACTATTTGCAATGTTCCAAGCAACATTTGCAATAATCACACCAGCACTCATCATTGGTGGATTAATTGACAGAATCAAATTCAGCGCATTGATGATCTTCGTTCTCTTATGGGGAACCTTCGTTTACGATCCAATCGCACACTGGGTCTGGGGAGGCGGATACATTGGAGGAGGTTCATTAGATCTCGATCCAGAATTATCACCATCGTATGCCTTAGACTTTGCTGGTGGTACTGTAGTACACATTTCTTCAGGATTCGCTGCGTTGGCAGGAGCCATGGTACTTGGCAGAAGACTCGGCTATGGCAAGGTTCCAATGGAACCACACAACATTCCATTTGTAGTTCTCGGAGCTTCAATTCTTTGGTTCGGATGGTTTGGTTTCAACGCAGGAAGTGAAGTAATGGTAGACGGCATTACAATTAGCGCATGGACTGTTACAAATACCGCAACTGGTATGGCTGTAATAACTTGGGTCCTTATGTCATGGGCACATACAGGAAAACCAAGTATTGTTGGAGCTGCATCGGGTGCAGTAGCAGGATTGGTAGCAATCACTCCAGCTTCAGGTTGGGTAGGTCCAATGGCCGCAATTATAATTGGAATTGCTGCTGGTACAATTTGTTATGCAAGTGTAGCATTCAAGAATGCCCGCAAATGGGACGATGCATTAGATGTATGGGGAGTACATGGAATGGGTGGTCTAACAGGTGCAATCTTGACTGGTACTTTAGCAAGTCCACACATTTGGGATACCGGTGACGGTATTGGTGCATGGACTGGCACTGCAGAAGGAATGGAACAGCAAGCAATCAGCATTATCGGTGCTGCAATATCAATAGGCTATGCCTTTGGTGTTACAATTGTAATCCTAAAAGTAATGGATGCCGTATGGCCTGGCGGAATCAGAGTCACTCCTAAAGAAGAGGAGATTGGCATTGATTTGGCTCAGCATGGCGAAAGAGCATACGTTAACGAATAGAAAACAACCTTTTCTTTTCTTTATTTTTAATACCTAACAATTACAAGTGACCAAATTTCAATTTGTCATATGATAATTACTACATCTGAATTAGAATCAAAAATATATGAATCAAATCTTCTAATCATCGACACTCGTTCCTTTAAGGAATATTCAGAAGGTCACATTCCAGGTTCTGTTAACTTGGATCTTTTTGCATTTCATTGGATTGATACAACAAAAGAAGGAATACAAAATTTTAACAAACAAACTGAGATGCTCTTTTCGTTTGTAGGAATTTCTCAAGAAAAGAAGATTGTTTTCTATGATGATGTTTCTGGCATGTTAGCTGCCAGAGGTGTTTGGATGCTTCAGTATTTCTCACATCCTGATGTCTCTATTCTGGATGGAGGCATGAAAAAATGGAAAACTGAGAAAAAGAAAATTGAAACAAAACCAAACCCTTTCCAACCTTCTTCATTTTCTGGCAAAATCAATTCTAACATCATCGTTGGCTATGAATACATTTTAGAAAATTTAGAGAATCTCAAAATCGTTGATGCCAGATCTGAAGGTGAATTTCAGGGTACAACTATTCGAGCGGCCCAATCAGGCCATATCCCAAAGGCTGTCAATATTGACTGGAATCAAAACATTACAGATGATGGAGTTTTCAAATCAGATGAAGAACTATCACAACTATACCAATTTCCTAAAGATTCTGAAATTGTGACTTATTGTCAAGGGGCATATCGAGCAGCCAATGCATTTTTGGCATTAAAGAAACTAGGTTTTGAAAATGTCAAAGTATACCTTGGTTCTTGGGGCGAATGGGGAAATAAACTAGAACTGCCTGTTGAGAAATAATCTAGTCTTCTGACTCGTCATATTCTTCATCTTGATGATATCCTTCCATTAATTCAAGCTGATGATTTTCTTCTTTCATCTCTTCATGATCTTGATTTTTGAGATCTTTTTCGGAATCTTTTGACATGGAATATTTTACATGTTATAGAATATTAGTAAAGTTGTAATTTTCAAGTTTGATATTATTGCAATAATTATGGAGCAATAACTGAAACGCCAAAAATAGCAAAACCTAGCATAATTACTGCAGGGATTGTTGTGATAATTGCTTCTTTTGACATAAACTATCTGCACCTCTTCTCCTATTTTTTATTGCCCTTCCAAGTGTATTTGTTGTAAACCGTTTCTGGAACTAGTTGTTTGAATGGTTGAGAGCCACCAGAATACCATTTTGTAAAGAATTCGTAGAGGTGAAGCCTAAGTGACTGGATGTAAACAATCAATCCTTCAATCATCATAATACCAATTTGTCCTCCTACAATTAGAACAAGAGCGCTTGGAGAATCAAGTCCTCCCATACCTGCATAAGCCTTGTTGACTGTAAGTAATAGAGCAGCGTGTACTAACAACATAATTCCAATTCGAGCATAACTGATTGTGTGCGCCAGACATTCAATGGTCTTTCCAAGGAACACTTCCATTATGACACTTACCATGTCTCCTCCATCGTCTGGATGTTTCTTGTTGTGTTTTATTCCTCCAATGATCATCATTACGATACATGCAAGAATTAAGATAATTGAAACTCTAACAACTAACCAAACAACTGCCCATTCTCCTACAATTATTGAAACCCATGGAACAGCTTCTGTGTGCACTTTAGAATACATGTTCATGACATCATATCCTGAACCAATTGCTCCCATCATTACTCCGAAAACTCCTAACCACATGAGTAAGTTTGGAATAGCTTCAAAGATTGCT
The DNA here is from genome assembly GCA_965215075.1 of Candidatus Nitrosopumilus sp. GTDB lineage: Archaea > Thermoproteota > Nitrososphaeria > Nitrososphaerales > Nitrosopumilaceae > Nitrosopumilus. The sequence goes on along the minus strand of OZ244033.1, from coordinate 261,878 downwards.
GCATCTTTATCGCCATTTACAATACAGTTTCTAATTCTCAAAATGAAAGCTATTGCAAGATGTATGACTCCTAAGAAGATTGAAACTTTGAGAATCAAAATTACTTGTTCAAATGTTAATTGTGCAACAGTAATTGAACCGACTAACCATGAAATAGAATGAAGCGGTCCGCCTTCTTCTAACAGAACTGTAAATGGTTGGAAATATTCTAAGTGGAAACCAAACATTTCTCCTTGGAAAAATCCCACAACTGCACCCGCTGCACCCGACATTGCAAGTAACGTTCCCCATCGTGAAACGCTTCCTTGTCCTTTTCCTCTGAATAACAATCCTAATCCCATTAATGCTAATCCGTGACCTACATCTGCAAACATGATTCCATAAAATATTGGCCACATCAGTGAAATGAACCAAGTAGGATCATATTCTCCCCTTCTAGGAATTCCTTGACTGTGAGTAATTACCTCGTAGGTTCTAACCCATTTTGGATTATCCAAATGAACAGGAAGGTTTTCCAACATTTCTGGATCAGTAATCTCTTCTGTAATTGAGGTCCATTGTTTAGTGACTTCTTTGAATTTTTTCTCCATCTTTTTTGGAATGTATCCTTGAATCACTGCAAAATTCTTAGTGCCACCTGGCTTACGTAATGTTTCAAGAACTTCTTTTGCAACAAATGCATTTTCATGCATTTTGAGAATTTCAGGACGAATCTTTTTTGTAATTATAGCTAATTCTTTTGAAAGTGCTTTTTGTTGAGTTGTTAATTCCTTTATCTTTGATTCCACTAAGGCATATGCTTCACTAGGAACTTGTGGAAGGTCACTTGGAATAGTAAATGGATTAGAATTTAATGCTCGCATGACTTTGAGAATTTTTTCAGATTCATCAATATCAGAAATTACTACAATAGCTGATTTTTCTTTAGATTCTAAATCGTATTTGAAAATTGGAATACCTTCTAATGATCTTTCAATCTCACCGTAATTAGCAGAATTAACAACAAAGAGATTTGTGTAAAAATATTTCATAGAACCAAAACCACTCAAGTCTACTTTGAGTTTGTTTACAACTTGAAGCGTCTCTTTTAATGACTTGTATTCTTCAAGAGAGCGGTTGACTTGGGAATTTTCTTCTAACACTTTAGCTGCATTTGTGATGCTTTCTGGAACTTTCTCAAGATCGTCAATCAAAGTTTCAATTTCGTCAATATCATAATCCTTTCTTTTAATGACAGTACCTTTGAAAAGAATCTCCAAGATACCAACTCGTAGTGGAATATTCAATCCCTTGATAACATCTTCAACAAATTGATGTGATTTCTGAGCCCGTAAGAGTAGATCATCTATTTCCGGAGTAACCGTTTCATTTTCCATCTCCATTTTGTGGAACCACTCAAATTCAGTAAGACGTGAAATTGCTTTTGGAGATTCAGATCTCGGAAGTATAACACTACCCATTAGAAGTTCCGAAACAGCCACAATTCCAACGATGCTTACTACATTTTAATATCTTTCTAAGTCCGAATTTACAATGTATTTTTTTTTGAGATTTGAGATTACCTCCCAAACATTAAAATCTATTATTGAATGAGCACCACGTATTGGCATCTAATTCATCATTAGAACAAGCTATTGATAAAATTCTCAATAAAACTGAGAAAGAAATTCTTGCCGATCTTGAAAATTCTGGTTCTGAATCAAAACAGGCACTTGATAATGCTCAATCCGAACTAGAACAGGAATATGAAAAAATTATTGCTGATGGAAAAAAGGAAGCCGATAAAATTGAAAAACAGATTGTTGGTAGTTCCGATCTAGAAATTCGAAATAAACAACTAATGCTATTGGGAGAAGCCGTTGATAAGGTCTTTACCAAGGCACTTGAGGAAATTTCCAACACACCAGCAGATTCAAATTTGATTAAGACTTTGTTAGATGAATCAACAAAAATCCTAGGAACAACTGAAGTTACCGTATTTGCAAATTCAAAAGATCAAGATGTAGTAAAATCCACATTAGGTCAATTCTCTGGTGCAGAATTATCTTCTGAAACAATTGATTGTCTTGGAGGTGTTACAATAAAATCCAAAGATGGCACAATGACATTTGATAATACTATTGATGCAAAGATTGAATGTTTGAAGCCTTTAATAAGGAAAGAAATTGCCACAAAATTCGGAGTGACAAACTAAGATGGCAGCTCAGGGCAGAATCGTTTGGGTCAGTGGTCCAGCAGTTAAGGCTGATGGAATGGCTGAAGCAAAAATGTATGAAACTGTTGTTGTTGGTGACTCAAAATTAGTTGGCGAAGTCATTAGATTAACTGGTGATGTAGCATTTGTACAAGTTTACGAATCCACAAGTGGATTAAAACCAGGTGAGCCAGTAATTGGTACAGGCAATCCACTAAGTGTCTTATTAGGTCCAGGAATTATTGGACAACTTTATGATGGAATTCAAAGACCACTAAAAGAATTATCAAAAGCTTCTGGTTCCTTTATCGGCAGAGGTATTACAACCACTCCAGTTGATATGACAAAAAAATATCATTTTGTTCCAACTGTTAGTAATGGCGATGAAGTTGCAGCAGGAAATGTAATTGGAACTGTACAAGAAACAGATCTTATTGAACACTCCATTATGGTTCCACCAGATCACGCTGGCGGAAAAATCACAAATATTGTTTCAGAAGGAGATTATGATTTAGAAACAGAAGTTGCTACTACTGAGAAAGACGGACAGTCTATTCCACTAAAGATGTATCACAAATGGCCTGTTAGAAAACCACGTCCATACAAGAACAGATACGATCCAACCGTTCCATTACTTACAGGACAACGTGTCATTGACACATTTTTCCCAATTGCAAAAGGCGGTACTGGTTCAATTCCAGGAGCATTTGGAACCGGAAAGACAGTAACATTACACCAAATTGCAAAATGGGCTGATTCTCAAGTTGTAGTTTACATCGGTTGTGGTGAAAGAGGAAACGAAATGACAGAAGTATTAGTTGAATTCCCAGAACTCAAAGATCCACGAAGTGGAAAACCATTGATGGATAGAACAGTTCTTGTTGCAAATACTAGTAACATGCCAGTAGCAGCAAGAGAAGCAAGTATCTACACTGGTGTTACAATTGCAGAATATTATCGTGACATGGGTAAAGATGTTGTACTTGTAGCAGACTCTACAAGTAGATGGGCAGAAGCACTTAGAGAAATGAGTGGAAGACTTGAAGAGATGCCAGCAGAAGAAGGTTATCCATCATATTTAGCATCAAGATTAGCAGAATTTTATGAAAGAGCAGGACGTGTCAGAGCCGCAGGAAGTCCTGACCGTGATGGTTCAGTCACATTAGTTGGTGCAGTTTCTCCATCCGGTGGTGACTTTACAGAACCTGTCACAACTCACACAATGAGATTTATCAAAACTTTCTGGGCACTTGATGCAAAACTTGCATACTCTAGACATTATCCATCAATTAACTGGATGAACAGCTATTCAGGTTATCTTGCAGACATTGCAAAATGGTGGGGTGAAAACATTAGCGAAGATTGGTTGAACCTTAGAAGTGAAGCTTATGGTGTTTTGCAAAGAGAAGACACACTAAAAGAAATTGTAAGACTCTTAGGTCCTGAAGCATTACCTGATGAAGAGAAATTAATTCTTGAAGTTGCAAGAATGGTAAAGATTGGTCTTTTACAACAAAACTCATTTGATGATGTTGACACTTATTGTAGTCCAGAAAAACAATTCAAATTACTAAAACTACTTGTTGACTTTTACAAGAGAGGACAACAAGCACTCAAGGAAGGCGTAGACCTTGCTGACATTAGATCAATGTCCATAATCGGTTCAATTCTTAAAGCAAGAATGGAAATTAAAGATGAAGAGATGCCAAAACTTGATCAATTAGATACTGATATGCAAGAACAATTCAAACAAGTTACAGGAGTGAAAGTAGCAAATTGACAACAGAAGGCGGAGTTCAATACAGTAAGATTGCAGAAATCAAAGGTCCACTAGTTATTGTAGATGATGTAGAGAATGCTGCATTTGACGAACTAGTTGAAGTTGAAACTAAAGATGGTGAAAGAAGATTAGGTAAAGTTCTCGAAGTTGGAAATGGTAAAGCCATTGTCCAAGTATTCGAAGGAACAACTGGATTATCTGTTTCTGGAACCAATGCAAAATTTGTTGGAAAGGTTATGGAAATGCCTGTATCAAGAGAACTACTTGGAAGAGTCTTTGATGGACTAGGTAGACCAAAAGACGGACTTCCAGAACCAATCGCTGATCAATTTATTGACATTAACGGAGAACCAATGAATCCTGAACAACGTGAATATCCAAAAGACTTCATTCAAACAGGAGTTTCTGTTATTGATGGAATGATTACCCTTGTTAGAGGACAAAAACTTCCAATCTTTTCAGGTTCTGGTATGTCACATAACTTACTTGCAGCACAAATTGCAAGACAAGCAAGTGTAATTGGTACACAAGATGAATTTGCTGTAGTATTTGCAGCAATTGGTGTGCAATTTAGTGAAGCAGAATATTTCAAAAGAACTCTAGAAGAATCTGGTGCATTAAAGAGAAGTGTACTATTTCTTAACTTGGCAGATGATCCTGCAATTGAAAGAATCATCACACCTCGTGTAGCATTAACTACTGCAGAATATTTGGCATTTGAACTTGGAATGCACGTTTTGGTAATTTTGACTGATATGACAAACTATGCTGAAGCACTCAGAGAAATCAGTGCAGCAAGAGAAGAAGTACCAGGAAGAAAAGGTTATCCTGGATATCTATACACTGATCTTTCAACAATCTATGAAAGAGCAGGAAAACTAAACGGCAGAAAAGGCAGTGTCACACAAGTACCTATCCTATCAATGCCTTCAGACGATATTACTCATCCAATTCCTGATCTAACTGGATATATCACAGAAGGACAGATTGTCTTAGGAAGGGATCTCTTTAGACAAGGCGTCTATCCACCAGTCAACATCTTGATGAGTCTTAGCAGATTAATGAAAGACGGAATTGGTGAGGGAAGTACAAGAGATGATCACGGTGAAATTTCTAATCAAAACTATGATGCATATTCTAGAGCACAAGAAGTCAGAGCACTTGCAGGAATTGTAGGTAAAGCAGGATTAACCCCAATTGACTTGAAATACATGGATGTTGGTGATGTCTTTGAAAAAGAATTCTTATCACAAGCAACCGATGAAAATAGAACAATTGAAGAAACACTTGGTATCTTATGGAAAGTAGTTTCAAATCTTCCAAAGAATGAATTAACCAAAGTTAAAGACAAATTTGTAGAACAACATTATCAGGAAAAGTAGCAAAATGTCATTTGGACAAAATGTAGCTGCAACAAAGATTGAACTTCTCAAATACAAAAAATCTAGCCAAGTTGCATCTATGGTTCAGAAAATTTTAGATGATAAGCGTAAAGTTTTGTTAAAAAATATTGAAGAGATGATTGAAGAGGCTTCTAAAGCACGAGGTGGCATTTGGGATCCTTTGCAAGATATCTACAATTCAGTTAATGAAGCATATCTGGCATTAGGTTCTAATACTGTTGATTCTGTTGCTGAATCCACTCCATCTGTAATGGAAGTAGATGTGAATATACGCAGAGTCGTTGATGTAAAAATTCCTGCACTAGCAGTAACAGAAAAGGATATAAAATCAATGCCTTATGGATTTGCTGATACAAACTCTTCAATTGATAGAGCAGCAAAACAGATCAAAGAACTCTTGCCAAAAATTTGTAAAGCAGCTGAATATGAAAATTCAATCTTTAGCCTTGCAAAAGCACTTGAGAAAACACAAAAACTCTTGAATGCTTTAGAAAATGTCATTATTCCACAATATCAACAAAGAATTCGATTCATTCTCGCTATTCTCGAAGAAAGAGAACGTGAAGAATTCGCAAAGTTAAAAAAACTCAAAGCTAAGATGGAGAGTAGAAAATAATGGCCAAAGATGAAATCAAAAAATTACTTGAAAATTCAAAAAAAGCAATAGATAACGATCAAGAAAATTTTGCAAAATCAGTTAAAGATGATCTAACATCTTTCAAAAAGAAAACACTTGATCAAATTTGATGATCTGACATCATCATGATTTAAATATGGAATTAAAAGGAATCCAGAACAGATGAAACCTATTGTTTTCTTATTATCAGTAGCAGCAATCACATTAGTTGCTGCAGGTTTAACTGACGTAGCATTTGCTGCCGAAGAAGAAACTGCTAGTGCTGCTGGTATGGGTAATGGCCTCAAAATTCTCGGCGCAGGTTTGGCCTTCGGTCTAGCAGCTTTCGGTGCTGGTATAGGTTTAGGTCAAGTAGGTGCAGCCGGTCTTGCTGTAATTAGTGAGAATCCATCTTTACAGTCCAAAGTATTCATCTTCGTTGGTATGGTAGAATCAATCGCTATCTATGGTATCGTCATGATGTTTATCATCTTAGGACAATAAGCCAAACAATATCTTTTTTCAAATTTTTCATTAATTGTACTTCAATTTGTTTACGTCAAGTACTCGTGAACAATATCTACACTTGAGTACTCTTCCTTCTTTGTCAATTACATCCATGACTGATTCCATATGCTCTGTACTGTTTGTGATACAATCTGGATTTGAACATCGGAAAATTCTATCTATCTCATTTGGGAGAGAAACTCTTCGCTTCTCTACTAGTTTGTAGTCTTTAATCATGTTGATAGTTGCTTTTGGGGCAATTACGGCAAGTTTGTTTGTATCATCGTCTTTCAGAAACTTGTTTTCTACCTTGATGATGTCTTTTTTCTTGAACTTACCGCTTGGAACATTCAAGGCTATTGTAATTAGACTTCCATCAGTACCGTCAATTCTTAATGCATTGAGTACTTGAAGGCCTTTACCTTCATCAATATGGTCAATTACTGTGCCTTCTTTGATACGTCTAACCATAAGTTCGGATTGTTCCATCAGAATACTTTGTATAGTCACTTGTATTTAATATTGAAAGAATGAACGAGTTCTATCAAAAAGACATTATCTCAATTAAGGATTATAGCAAAGACCAACTTGAAAAAATTTTTTCCTCAACAGAAAAAATTATGCAACTAAATCCAACTGATAGAAGAGAAATTTGTAAAGGTAAAACATTAGGATACTTGTTTTATGAACCCAGTACTAGAACTCGTCTAAGTTTTGAAGCAGCAATGGCATCTGTTGGAGGAAACTCTCTTGGAATTACTGACATATCTTCTTCTTCAACTCAGAAAGGTGAAAGCCTTGCTGATACAGTTCGAATAATGTCAATTTATTCAGATATCCAAGTTTTACGACATACCCTTGATGGCTCTAGTAGATTTGCAGCTGAAGTTTCTGATAAACCAGTAATTAATGCTGGTAGTGGAACTGAAGAACATCCAACTCAGGCAATTCAAGATTTGTTTACAATTAAAAAAGAAAAGAAAAAGATTGATGGTCTTAAAATTGGAATTGTTGGTGACCTGAAATATGGACGAACAGTTTATTCTCTTTTGTATGGACTAAGCAACTATGATGTTGATGTTAGACTAATTTCTCCAGAGTCTCTTAGAATAAGATCTGATTCAACATATGAAATCAAAAAGAAATTAGACTTTACAGAGTCTGCAAATATTGAAGAACATATAGATGAATTAGATGTTCTCTATGTTACTAGAATCCAAAAAGAGAGATTCCCTGATGAAGAAGAATATCTCAAAGTCAGAGGAAGTTATGTAGTTGGATTAGACTTGCTAAAGAAGATGAAAGATGATTCAATAGTTTTGCATCCTCTTCCAAGAATTGATGAAATTGCAACTGAAGTTGATGAAACAAAAAATGCAAAATACTTTGAGCAAGCTGAATACGGTAAACATACTCGTGCTGCCTTGTTAGGTTTGACTCTAAATGAAAACGGATTCTAAATTTCTAATCCGTATTCCATATATCTAGAGACATTTCATTAGAACTAGATGGCACAAACCAAAGTTATCCCAATTTTTCCTTTAGATTTAGTCTTATTTCCAAGACAAGAACTTCCACTTAGAATCTTTGAGCCTCGTTACAAGCAATTAGTTGATGATTGTATGCTAGGTGATGGCCAGTTTGGGGTGTGTCTAATTGATGAGAACAATTCAGTAAATGGATGGAATGCTCCAAAATCAGCTGGAACAATTGCTAAAATTACTAAATGTGAAGATGTTGAACTTGATGGATTACAACAACATATTGAAACGTTGGGCAGAAACTCATTTAGAATTAAAAAAATAATTCCTTCATCTGTTTCTCAACCTGCAAACTATGATCCTCTTTCAGTTGAAGGACATCAGGAAATATCTGATTTGCATGAAAAAGTTGGAACTGAAGAAAAACTCTACATTCAAGCTGAAGTTGAAATGATTCCAGAAATTGATGAGAATATTTCAATAGAGCAATGGCAAAAATTAATTCAACTTTGGAAAAAGAAGATTGTTACACAAGCATTACCACAAGTTGTTGAACCACATGCATTAGACCATGTCTTAGAGCAATACTATCTTACAACTGATACTCCTACTATTGATTATATCTACTCTCTTTCTGCACTTGGTGCAAAGGATCCAAACGAATTACAGCCAATACTTGAAGCAACTACTCTGGATGACCTTCTTCAAAAAGTAGAAAACCTGCTGACAATAAAATAGGCCTTGAAAATGAAAAAAGCATTGAATTTAACAAAACTTGGAATCTTTGCAATGGTTGCATGTTTGCTGTTTCCAGCAAGCAATGTTTATGGTCATGGATTAGGAATTGATACAATTTCTTCAGTTGATATCCAAGGAAAAGAAATCTCCATCTCAGTTGAGATGCCAATGTATTTTGAAAATAACCAAGATCAAATTACAATAACCGCAATAGATGAGGAAACAGAAGAAAATGCAAAGAATGTGACGTTTCTAATTGGTCTATTTCATGACAATACGATGATCCTTAGAAATTATTTTTTCACTGAAAGTGGTGTATTGCCTATTCAAGTTACTTCTGAATCAGGATATGATAATTTTGTAATTCAAGGAGAACAAGATTCTCTTTTAGGCGCATGGTATGGAACTGAATCAAATCCTATAGAGATAGTTGGTCCAATCTTTGATTCTGGTGGATTGTATACTTTTGAAATTGAAGTTAGAACTATTGATGAGCCCACCAACATTATCGAGGATTCTGGAGTTTACTATGCAGATTTGAGTATAGTAGAGACTACCTCATACCAAGAACAAGATGAAGAAGACCAAGATGTACAATTTCGAATGAAGTCATATTTTGATAAAATTTCAAATTTTGACTATGATCCTGGGGCTAAACAAGTAACATTTGAGATGCCATTTGATTGGAGTGAGAGTAGAATGTCTCATGTTCCAGTAGTGCATGAGGAAGTTCATTTTCCAAAAGGCTTTAGTGAATTTTTATCTCCTAGCTATGTTGGTTACGCAAATGGAATTGAGCTCTTCAAAGCTTCAGTAACAATTGATGATTATACAGAAGAAGACGAGAGAATTGTTCATTTTGTTTTGTTGCAAGATCATTTGAGATTTTTGAAAAATGAAATGAAAAAATCTAGCGAACCACTACCTCACAATATTGTATTTACACTTGAAACTAGTGAAACGGTATCATTTCCTCTAACTGCATTCACAAAAAGTGAAGACTTTCAGGTTAATCTCTCATGGGATCCTATAGAAATTGAACCAGGAGTTGATACAAATTTTGTATTTACTATTAGAGATGGCCCAACTGGTGAACCTCTAAGAAACTCTGATTATACATTTGTAATAATTCAAAATGGAAAAGAGATTCATAGAGTCACCGGAACTGCTCAAGTTGGTGGAGAATTTGAAAAATTCACATTTGGTGAAGATCAAACAGGACCTACTATAATTAAATTTGAAAATATTAGAAACTCTGGACAAGAAACTGAATTTGGAATTGTTGTTGCATCAGAATTTGGTACTATTGCAATTCTAGTCCTTGTTGTGTCTCTAATTGGAATAACTTTATTTGCTAGAAAAAATAATACTTTTGCTTTCAAAAATTATTAGTTTGATTCATTTTTGATGCAGAATTCTGTTTTTCCTTCGTCATTTACAACAACGTGACAATCACAGGTTGGACATTTCACAATCTTTGACATGTTTTCTCTTTGCAATTTTCAATATTTATTGAATTTCCAACAATTAATAATCTGCAAGAATTGATTATTAAGTTTCTTAATAATTTTTAATAATTATTTTCCCTTCCTATATATGGAATTATTAAGAATTTATAGATTTATTAATAACATTTAGAGCATTGCAGGTATGAATGGCATGCAAATTGCAGCAATAGGAGGAGGAATTACTGCTGCAGTCATTATCTCTGTATTTCTGGTATTGGGCGAATCACAAACAGAAATCATGCCAACTGAATCCCAAAATCAAGTTGCAACCGTTGAAGACAAATTTCTAGTTTATACAACATTTTACCCATTACAACAATTCACTCAAAACATTGCAGGAGATAGCGCAGAAGTTAAAACGCTTATCCCAACAAATGGAGATCCTCATGCATTTGAGTTAGGACCAAAAACAATTGTTGATTTGTCAAAAGCTGACATGTTAGTTTACAATGGTGTTGATTTTGAACCATACATTGATGAAATCAAATCATCTCCTGATTTTACACATCTTATATTAGTTGATTCTTCAGAAGGAATTACTTTCCTTGAAGGAGAAAAACATGATCATGGATCTCATGGTGGATATGAAGAACATACTGAAGAATTTTTAGCTGAAATTGCACATACAATAGAAGAGTTTGAACATGGTCACATAAGTGAATCACAAACCATCGAATCTATTGAACAAATTCTCCATAAACATGAAGGTGACGGACATGGACATGGAGAAGATATGATTGAAGAAGTTGAAATGCTATTACATGAAATTGAAGAAGGACATATGGAAGGTCCCGAAGGAATAGAGGAAATCCACCATTTAGTATCTGGTGAAGATGTACATGAAGAAGAACATGAGGATGTACATGAGGAAGAACATGAAGAAGAGCATGAGCTTGATCATGTTTATGATCCACACGTTTGGCTTGATCCAATATTGGCAAAACAACAGGTAATGAACATAGCTAACCGCATGGCTGTGTCAGATCCTGATAATTCAGAAACATATCTTAGCAACGCTAAAGCTTATTCTGACCAACTAGACACACTGGATCAAGAAATTAGAACGCAATTGTCTAGCTGCAAAAAAGATACATTTGTGCCCTTCCACAACGCATTTTCCTATTTTGCAGAGAGATACAACCTTCACACCCTTGCAGTAATACAGGAGTTCAGTCCTGAAACTCCTGTAACTGCCAAGGACATTGAAGAACTAATTCATTTTGCTGAAGATAATGACATCAAATACTTCTTTACAGAAGAGAATAGAAATCCAAAAGTTGCTGAAAGATTAGCCTCAGAATTAGGAGGAGATATTCTATTGTTTAGTCCATTAGAGTCTCTTACAGAAGAAGATGGTCCAGATACAACCTACTTTGATAAAATGAGAGATAACATGGATAATCTCAAAATCGCATTAGAGTGCTCTTGACAACTCACTTACCACAACCTGGAGATTGGAAGATTCTAGGAATAATTAACAATAATTTAACATGGCTTGCAATCAAACCTCAAGCTAAAGTATTAGTATTTGCAGGACATCAGCATCTAGAGACATATTATTTTGAGAAAGGTGCAAGAATCTCATTTACATCAGGAGAAAATGGACAGGACTTACATGTAGAACCTTCAAAGGCTTTAACAAAAAGGATGGCTGTAGCATAATGCCTTATCCCAGAGAAGAAAACAATCGTATTATTGCTATGTTGCATTTATTGGTTGAAAAGCGAGTCTTAACAAAACAAGAGGCAACAGACTTGTTTAGAAATAGATATAGACCAATTTCTGAAAAGATGGCAAAAGAGACTAGGTACATCTGGGATGGATTGTAATAAAGGTGATAATTTGAATATAAAAAAACTCGATAAAGATGAAAAAACTACCAATGAACTTAGAATTGAGATAAATGACTCTTCATCTACTCATAACAACAATTTTGCAATATCTCTAAAATCAAAAAATATTGATGTTGATAATCTACTTTCTATGGCAGAACAGTGGATTACAGATCACAAGCAAAAGGCATGGCTTGAGAAAAAATAATTTGTATATTTTTTGTCATATGGCTACGAGTTTAACAGTATCCATGTTTTTGTTTGTCTGAAAATCCCTTGTCATGATAGAAACTTTTTCTGCATCTCCATCTATTACAAAAAGTTCCATACACTTTTCTTTTTCAATTTTACTGTGCAGATGTGTTGTAATAAGATCTTCAAAATTGTGAGTTATGCCAGAAACAACATGATCATATTCATCATTGTGTACTACAAGCAAAATTGCATGTATGTCTCCTGATAAATCTGATTTTTGTTTTTCTTCTGAAACAAATGATCTAATCCCAGCTCGTATTGCCTCTGACCTTCCTGAAAATCCCATTGTTGATTGTAGCTTGTCTAGCTCAGATAGAATCTCATCATTTAATGAAATAGAAACAATTGGCATACACCAAATGTTATTAATTATCTTATAAGTTTAGTAGGTAAAATTATTATAATTTTATAAATTTATTAATAATTCAAGTATTTTTTGGGCATGAACACACAAACCATGAAAGAGAATCTTGAATCTCTTACGGGAGCATTGTTTTGAAAGTTGTAGAAATCAAAAATCTTACCGTAAAATATCCTGATGTCAAAGCACTTGACAACGTAAGTTTTGAAGTCAATGAAGGTGATTTTCTAGGAATTATTGGTCCAAATGGTGCAGGAAAATCTACCATGTTTGCTGCAATGTTAGGTCTTCACAATGATTATGATGGAACAATCAAGTTTTTTGGTAAGGATATTAAAAATTCAAAAAACTATCTAAAACAAATAGGATACGTTCCACAAAAACCAATTTTTGAAAAAAATTTTCCAGTTACTGTAAAAGATGTTGTAAGAATGGGGTTACAAAAAAAATCTAATGCAGATAGAATTGATGAGATTTTACAACAATTATGGATTCATGAATTAGGTGATAGAAGAATTGGAGAATTGTCTGGCGGTCAACAACAACGAGTGTTTATTGCAAAAGCTTTAGTTCACAAACCTAAGTTAATGATTCTAGATGAACCAGTTACAGGAATTGATCAACAAAGCACAGAACTATTCTTTAATATTCTTAAAGAATTAAACTCTAAACAAAAAATTACCATAATATGGTCATCTCATGATCTTGATGCAGTCAATAAACTTGCTAATCATGTAGCATGTCTTAATAGAACATTATTCTTCCATGGAGAATCTGAAGATTTCTTTTCTAATGATGATCTTGTTAAACAATATTCTGAAGCTTCAATGCAGGAACACATGCACCATCATTAATCATGTCTTTTGAAATTCTTACCTATGGTTTTATGCATAGAGCATTGATCTCAGGAATTGCAATTGCAATTCTTTGCTCTGTTGTTGGACTATTCCTCGTTCTGCGTAGATATTCTCTGTTTGGAGATGCAATCGCACATTCTTCGTTTGGTGGTATTGCTGTTGGTCTGCTTGCAGGCATTTATCCTCTCTGGACTGCTTACGTCGTTTCAATAGCCAGTGCCTTGGTAATTACAAGAATTAAAGACAGATTCAACATCTCTGGGGATGCATCTGTAGCCGTACTTTTGTCCTCAGGTATAGCAGTTGGACTTGTAATAATAGGACTATCTGGAGGATTTACGCTTGATATCTTTAGTTTCTTGTTTGGAAGCATTTTGCTAATCAGTGTTGATGATACAATTCTAGTTTTGTTTATGGCAGTAGGAATATTGACTATAATTATGCTGTTATTTAGACAAATTATCTACTCTACATTTAATGAAGAACAAGCTAAAGTCAGTGGAATTCCTGTAGAGAAAATAAATTATCTTATAGTGTTTATGGCAGGAATTACAGTTGTTACATCTATTCAACTGGTTGGTGTCTTACTAATTTCTGCACTATTTGTTATTCCAAATGTTTCTGCAATAATGTATGGTAAAGGTTTCAGACAGACAGCACTAATTTCAATTAGTTTTTCAGTATTTTCTGTGATAGCAGGAATCCTTGTTTCTTATGTTTTTGATATTACTCCTGCAGGAACCATAGTCTTGATATCAATTGGTTTGCTTGCAGGAACTATGGGAATAAAATCTGCTGGTCTGTTATCTAAGAATTAATCAAAGAGTTTAGTCTTCGTTTGTCATGAATACTTTTTACATAAAACAATGATGTTGCAATAATTCCTAATGCAATTAGTGGTGATGCAAGTTCTATGTATTTTATATCATAACTAGCTGATGATTGAATTTGTGAGGCAACAACAGGGATTTCTGTAATCTTTACTGTTCCAATCTTGTTTGTTTGTTGTTCAACAAACCATACATTGTCATTACCATCTGATGTCATAAACTGAACAAATGATGTTTCAGATGGTATTGGAACTTCAATCAAATAATTATTGTCTGGATCATAAACTCCAAGACTATCAATAGTATGTTGTGCAAACCAAATGTTTCCATATCTATCAAATGTCATTCCAAATGGTAGTGCTTCATCATCAGGCACAGAAATCTTCTCAAATGTTCCTAAAACTGGATTGTATCTTGTAATTCCTAAACCTGTATGTTCTGCTATCCAAAGATTTCCATCATCATCAAAGAGTAATGCTTCTGGACCTTGTAGAACCGTTTCAGTTGAGATTTGAGTTAATTGATCATTCTGAGGATCTATGAATCCAATTTTACCTGCACCAGTTGTAGTATACCAAATCTTTCCATCTTGATCAACTGTTAATGCAAATGGCAATGATTCTTTATCAGGTAATACATATTCTTTGAACTCGTCATCTGGATCATATTTTAGAATTCTATCTTTGTTGATAATTGTAATCCATATATTTCCATCAAAGTCAGCTTTAATGAATAGTGGAGTATTCTTTGAAATAACTGGATCAAGTTCTGGAAGAGTCTTTAATGTGATTTCTTTAGATTGAGGATCAATGAATCCAATTTGATTTCGTGGCATATCTGTAAACCAAATTCTTCCTTGATTATCTTGTGTTAGAAATCCTGTCATTACTCCATCAAATGAATATGAAGAAAATTCTTGTGTATCAAGTGAAAACTGCCATAATTTTGGAGCTGATGCATCACTAATCCAGATAGAGTTGCTTCCATCATAAATTGGGTGAAGTGGCTTTGCATCTTCAGGCAATTCATATTGTACAATTTGTGTTTGAATATCAGTTAACCTTGGTTTTACTAGTAAATTTAGCATCTTTGATTCATTAGCATTTTCAGTTCTTTGAGCTTCAACTTCTACTAGCCATTCTCCTGAAAATCCAAATGTTATCTCTCCTTGGAACTCCATTGGCCTGTCTTCTTCTTGTTTGACTAATTCCATTGGAACTTCAATTGGTGAGATACTTTTTGATGGATTTGATACCTTTACTTTAACTTGGTTTGAATCATAGAGTGGGTTTCCTTCAAAGTCACTTACTTTGACAAGAATTGTGTTTGTTCCACTAGCAAATGGCGAAACATCAATATCAAATTTTGAATTTTCTGTAAACTCTATTGTCTTAAAACCATAAACAAGCTCTTGAGCATCGACTTTTTGTATTTCACCTGCTGGAAGTGTTCCATTTGTTAGTAATGCCACAACTCCTAGAAGAATTACTCCTAATGCAACATCTACTTTAAGAGATCTTTTTAGTTTTTTATGAACTGAGATTTTTCCTGATGAAAGATTCTTCTCTGCATTTTTTTGAACTTTGAATTGGAAGAATCCTCCCAATCCAATCATAATTGCTGCAATAACAATTTTTATCATTATTAATTGGCCAAACATTGATTGTGTGATTAATCCTACATCACTTTCTAGGAACCACATCAATGTAGGCCCTGTAATAATTACAACTCCTACTGAAATGATGAACGCTATGGAGAATCTTGGAATTAAAACCAGACTCATCTTTTCTCTGTTTGCCTCTTTTAGTTGAGAAAATGTTGGAAGTAGTGTAAAAACAAAGTAGAAAATACCTCCTATCCAAACTGCTGCAACCAAATTATGTATGTAATCTAAAGCAAGAGCGGGAGCTTGTTCGCTTGCAGCACCATGTCCAATCATACTTGTAGTTGCAATCAATGCTAGTGAGGCAACAAGCATTGGAATCTGATTTTTCTTTGAAAGTGTTTTTCTTTTATCCATTGCAAACCAAATGCCAAATAAAATAATTGTAATAATCATTCTTGCAAGCCAAATTGTTCCAAAATAGGTTTGAATTGCATCAATTGGAGACGTTTCTAATCTAATTGTTTGAATGGCAATCATCAAAATATCTGAGATGAAAACAAGCATCAATCCTATTCCAGTAATTGACATGAATTTTCCATGATGGAATTTTTCTATCTTATCTAATTCTTCTTTGATTAGTTGTTTGTTTTGTGTTCCCCAAATAATTAGAGATGTAATTACTGCTCCCAAAACAATTGTCTGACCAACTAGTCCTGGAAATCTTGCTCCAGCATCAGGCAAAAATACTAACTCAGCTGGATTTTCTACATCCAACAAAGCAGGATCAATCACAACATCTCCAACTCCAAACAGAAATGCACCAGGAACAAGATGTCCATCAACTTTTGAAAGTACTTTAGTTGTTACAGTGTAAACTCCATCTTCTAATGGGGGAGTTGTTACAATTAGAGATAATTCTCCTTCATAGTAACTTGTATCTTTATTATCAATCTGATTTCCGTTTGTATCAAATACTCTTACTTCACTAAAGTCAATATCCACTGGTTCTGAAAAAAATACAATTACTTCAGAAGTGCCAACTGGTGCATTAGAACCTAAACTAGGAATCGTTTCTTCAGTAAAAGGGTGTGCTGCAGCAAATGGAATAGATACAAATAATATTATCAATAAAGCAATCAGAAATTTTTGCATTTAATCTTCAGGTCACTATTGATAATTTAAACAGTTTTCATGAATTCGAGTTTTGTACCAATCCACGTAAAGATAATAACGTGTTATAATGAATTGATAGTAGTGAAGATAGCACTTTTTAGCTTTATTGGATTATTGTTTTCAATTGGTATGATTGCACCATCATTTGCTCATACTGATGTTGAAGTAGGCCCTTATGAAATTGAAGCAGGATGGGGAATTGAACCTCCTGTTGTTGGAATAAGAAATGATATAGTTTTCAAAATTATCGAACGTGGAGAAAATGAAGGCTCTTACACTGGAATTACTAGCGTTTTCAAAGATGTTGATGCAACCGTGATGTTTGGAGGAGCCTCCAAAAAAATTGATGTTAATTCAGATCCAAGACCTGGATACTATTACTCACCCATAATTCCTACCAAGACTGGAACTTACATGGTTGAGATGAAAGGTGAACTTAGAGGTACTACAATTGATGTCAAAATCCCTGTTGAAGACGTAGAACCAACTGCAGTATTGGACTTTCCTCCTTCTAGCAGTGATGGAGATACAGATGCTGCTGCCCTAAAAAACGCAATATCATCATTACAACAAGATGTTACTAAACTAAAGTCTGGTGAAACAACTGTTACAGCTTCCAATGGTGGACAATCATATGACTTTGCAATTTTTGGATTATCAATTGCTGCAGCAGCTATTATCTTGGCGATAATTGCTTTAGTAAAAAGAAAATAGAAAAGAGGAATTCCTAAAGTCTTGGAATAACTCTAGATTTTGCAGTTACTGCGATGATGCTTATGATTGCAACAGCTAGTACCATCATTGCAATTGTTCCAAATTCTGGAACAACATTTGAGAATACTACTTGTTCACCAACAGGACCAGTTAAGTCATTAATTCCGTAACCTTGTAAAGTTACAGTGATTTCTATTGGATCCATGCTATCCAATGGTGCTGTTGTATGCAAACCTTTACCTTCATGATGATGTGCACCCATGTCATTCAACATTTCCACACCGTTTTGTGTAACCATGATGTCGTGGTTAACATGCTCTGCATCTTCAAACTCAATGGTAATTGGTAGTGGCATACCTGTAACTAGTTCACCAGTCCAGATCTTTACTGTTGTACCATCAGATAACATTCCGGTTGCAGATGGTTCACCTTCAGTGTGATCCTCTGCCATTTCCATCATCTCATCTCCATGGTCATCATCATGTTCGTCTTCAGCAGCTCCTACTTCTTGTACTACAATGGTTCCAATCATCCAAGGATGAACCATACAAAAGTATTCTACTTCACCTACAGTGTCTGGTGACCATTCAAATGATGCACCTGCCATCACTAATCCTGAATCAAATTCTCCAGTTGGACCATCAGCTGCATTACCTGCAGTGTAAGTGTGTGCTGTTGTATCTGGGTTAGAGAATATTACAACTCCCCCAACATCTACTGTTGCAGTAGTTGGAAGATAACATCCCTCTGGAGTTTCTTCACATCCTGGTGTACCAGAACCCATTGCAGCTTCAATAGTTACTTCTGAGTGATCTGCAAAAGCAGCTGGTGTTGTTGCAACGATTCCTGCTGCTAGAGCAAATAGTACGAAGAAAGAGCTAATTGCTATAGTCTTCATTAGACAAATTACTTGTCTGGATACATAAAAACCTCACTGGAATTTTCAGGATAAGAATTAGTTTTTTCTAAATTGGTACAACTTTAGAATTCCAAATATAGGAATACCGACATACATTCCGATATTTAGTAGTACTATAGAGATTCCATATCCAAACATCTCTTCTTCTGAATCAATATCTACAAAATTCAGTAAAGATAATGATGACAACATTGGAGTAAGTGTTACTTTCATAACTTCTTTGAAGATTGGTTGTTCTCTTTCAAAGTCTGCAATAGTTGGTGAGAATGAATAATAGAATTGATTAAATCCTGTCATAAATGCTGCACCTGAACTTGTTTGTAAAATGGTATTGTCTCTAAGTTCTCTTAGTTGTTGTACTTGTGGTGCTAATTCAGAACCAAATGTTGCAGTTGCAATTAAACATCCTCCATTTTCTCCATTAACTGGTCCATTGTCTGGCGGAGTGATTGGTTGTGCATTAGCCTCACCTACTGTAATATCAAAAGAAACAATCTCTCTTGGAATTGGTTGGAATAAAATCCCCTCTACTTCAAAGTCCATTGAATAGATTCCTTCTCCTAAACTAAACTCAATTGGGATTTTCACAGTACCTAATGATGTGTGTGTTAATGGAATTGGTCCAAAGACAGTTTCACCATCTTTTGATACAGCAATAGTATAATCAATATGCTCTTGAACTTTCTGCGTTTGAGGATTGATAAAATCAATAGTAATTCTAGTTTCAACATCTGGTTCAATTGGATCGTGTGTTAATTTTACATCGAGTGTTCCTTTGTCAGTTGGTAAAGTCTGCGTTTCTCCATAAGCAGGAATAATCAAAAGTGGTACAAGTAATAATGCAAACAAAATTTTCATAATTCAAGTCTTAATATGATAAATAAAAATTGTACTCCAAATTCGCAAAAAAAATTTCACGCATAGAAATTCTGTGCCAGCTTTAAATATGGAATTCACATAGTTTGAGTATTGTACCACAAGTTTGCATTGTTCATTACGATCATTGGAATCTTTACAATTCCAGCACTTCTTCCTGATGCATTTGGACATGGACTAGGTGGTGATCAAGCTGAAGCAATTAGCTTTGAAGGAATGGAAGTTACTGTACGTACTGACTTGACTCCTTCTGATATTACAATTGGAGATATTGATGATGTTAACATGAAGATTAGATTCTTTGATACTTTAACTGATGAGACTTTGGAAAAGGTAACTTATAGAATTGAAGTATGGCGAAGTGGTGATTTACTAGCACGAAATCTGTTTTATGATTTAGATGGTAGACTTGATGTAGAAATCCGTCCAGAGGCAAATTGCAATGAACCAGATTTATGGAGATGTACTACTTATGGTGGTTCAGAACATGTTAGTGCACCTGAAGCATTGTATGTGTATGGAGAAGCATGTACTGATGATAATTTAGATGTCTGTGCTAGACCAACAATTACTGGACCAATCTTTGAAAAAGGTGGTCTATACAATATTAGAATAGATATTGAAGGTGCAACTAGTCCTAGAACTCAGCTTGCAACTCTACTAAGCTATGATACATTCGTTAGCGTTGCACAAGAACAAGACTTTCTAGTTCAAACTGCAAATGCACAAGAAATTCCTGTAATTGTTAAAACATACTATGATGATGTAGAAAACTTCCAATTTGATACTTCTGATAATTCAATTTCATTTGATATGGCATTTGATTGGAGTCCTGACTATGTTGATTTAGTCCAAGTTGTACATGAAGAAGTTAGAGTTCCAAAATCATTTGTTCCATATGCTGAAGGTAAACAGTTCAAAGGTTATGTTAATGGAATTGAAGTTGATCAAAGAGCTTTGTTAAATGATCCATACTCTTATGATGATACAAATGTTGTTCATTTTCTTGTGACAAATACAGAATTAACAAGAATCAATGAAGAATTAGGACCAGGTAATTATGATAACAAAAACATGAATCTAAAACTAGTTCCATTAGATGAAGCCTCAAAAAGTTCTACAGAATTTTATCTAGTTGATACACAAAACTATCAAGTCCCAACTACTGTAAACATTTCATGGGATGGAAAATACGGTGCAAATGAAGAAATTCCATTTGAATTTACTTTCTTCAAAGAAGGTAAACAACTACTAAGAGATGTAAGATATTCTTATGCAGTATTTGATCAATCAGATAACCAGATTGCAATGTATGATGGAGATGATCCAGCAAACCCAGGAATTTTAGCAACTGAAGGAATTGATATTCAAAGAATCTTTGTTCCTTCAGAAGGACAAATTAGTGTTGATGTACTAGTTTATGGTACTGGATTAGATTATGATCCAACATATTCTGGAATTGGTTCAGCACTAATTGAAATAGGCCCTGGTGCACCAAGCTCAACTACAACTCCTGCACCTGAGAAAGCAGCAATTCCTGATTGGATTAAAAACAACGCAGAATGGTGGGCTGAAGGCGCAATTGATGATGATTCCTTCATTCAAGGAATTCAATTTTTGATCAAAGAAGACATTCTAAAAATTCCTCCAACTACTCAAGGTGATGGTGGCAGCAATGAAATTCCAGCATGGATTAAAAACAACGCAGAATGGTGGGCTGAAGGCGCAATTGATGATGATTCCTTCATTCAAGGAATTCAATATTTGATTAAAGAAGGAATCATGAGAATTCAATCATAGGTTTTTAAATAAATTCAGTAAAGTGATAGTATAATGAAAGACATCAATGACATCATGCCAAAAGTTCCAAACATGAGATGGGGTGCTTTAATGAACAAAGCACCAACAAACGAAAAAGTTGAAGAAATGAATAAAATTTTTCCAAGTAACGGAAAGTGGCATACTGTATTTGAAGAAAAAGATCAAATCACCATTGATGGAAAACAAATTTGTAAAAAAGATCCAAACAAGTGGACATAATTTGAAAAATTTATCATTACTGGCTATTCTTACACTTTCTTTCTTGTCTGTAGCTGCATTTGATAATGCATATGGTCACGGATTAGGAAGTGAAACCTTTCCTCCAACAGAACTAGATGGAAAACTTGTAACCTTAGAGGTCTCTTCATCTCAAAGTGATCCTGAAACAAATGATGACCAACAAATATCGATTTCACTGATTGACTTTGATTCAAAAATTACTCTAAGAGATGTTACTTTTCTGATAAAGGCTGAACGTGGTGAAAAATTTCTTTTTGAACAAGAATTCAAAGCAGATAATGGTTTTGTAGTTTTCAATTTTGTTTCTGAAGATACTAATTCAATAATAGTTGAAGAAGAAAGTGAAAGTAATTTCTTTGGTTCCTTGATAGGCCTTGATAGCAGATTAATTCATGTTAAAGGATCAAAATTAAGCGAAGGTGGTTTATACAAATTCGATGTTACAGTCCTAACTGCTGATGGATACTCAAAAACACTAGATGAACCATTGGTGTATAATTCTGGAATATCAATTGCACAAACCACTAGACATGATTTTGTTGACCCAAACTTTGGAGAAAAAAATATTCACGTAATTACCTATTATGATGAGATTTCTGATTTTGAATATGATCCAAGTTCAAAGGAAGTTAAATTTTCAATGCCTTTTGAATGGAGTGATTCTAACATTAATCAAACCTCAGTAGTTCATGAGGAGATTGTAATCCAAAAAACGTTTGGTGATTTACTAGTGTCTGGGTTTACCCTGTTTGTCAATGGAGTAGAGTTATCTCCTGATGTTGTTAATATTGATGATTTTTTTTCTGATGGACGTATAGTTCACTTTATCATATATCAAAAAGAATTGTACAGAGTTTTTGAAAATGATCCAAATCAAAATGGTATGGATTTTGTAATCAAACCTGATCGCGATTATCCTCATCTAAGCTCAGTTACAGAAAATGGTCAATTTAGAATTCTTGTTACTTGGGAACCAGAAAACCTAAATTCAAATTCAAATGCAAAAATTCTCTTTGATGTTACAGATATTTTCTTAAAAAACAAACCTGTTGCAACAAACTATGAATTTTCTATGACTCAAAATGATAGAACTATCTACCAACAAAGTGGAGTTAGTACTGACTCTAAAGAAGAACATAATGTTGTAGAGTTTATGATTCCTGAAGATGTTTCAGGAATTGTTAATCTAAACTTCTACAACTTAGATAACAATGATCTTGCAAAGACAAGTATTCCAATTGTTATTGACAGAAAAACAAATCAAAATGAAATTTTTATTCCTGATTGGATAAGAAACAATGCTGAATGGTGGTCACAAGAACAAATTGACGATAGTACATTCATTCAAGGAATTGAGTATCTAATTAAAAACAACATTATTGTAATTCCTCAAACTCAACAGGGAACTTCTGAATCCCAAGAGATTCCATCATGGATTAGAAACAATGCTGCATGGTGGACTGATGGTCAAATTGATGATGAAACATTTGTTCAAGGATTGGAATTTTTAATTCAAAAAGGAATCCTTCGTGTTTGATCGCCTCTTATTCGATAAATGAACCAGTCATTTTAAATTTGTAATTGAGCCAATTTCATTACTTGTTTAGGCCTGAAACTCTACTAGAAAAAAAGTCAGTATTATTCTCCATAGTTGTTACTGGCGTTGTTGCAATTCTAGCTTTACCAATAATTATTCCACATTTACTGCATGGTCATCATATTGCACACATTTTCTTGCATGTTGGAGGAATAACTCTTGCGGTCTTTATCTCAATACTTGCAGGAGTTACTTACTATCGACTTAGAACTAAACGACTTTTGCTTAGTACCATTGCATTTGGGAACTTTATTGCAGCTGAAATTGTTTTGTTAGTTGATGCAACATGGCCAAATATCTACGATCTAGAATTTATGCCTCTTTCAGAGATAGGACATTTATTGACCTTTGCAACATTAGGATTACTAGCGTTAGGAGTGTTTAGAAATGACTGATAGAGATTCACAATTACAACAAATAATTGAACAAAACCCAGGAATCCAATTCCGTGAATTAATGCGTTCATCTGGATTAAAGAACGGTGTTCTAAGTCATTATGTAGGAAAATTAGAAAAAAATGGAATTATCAAAGTAATCCGTGGTCCACGACAAGTAAGATTCTATCCTCCACAAATAACTGAAGATGAATCTACAGTAATCAAAGCATTAAGAAAACAAACTCCACGTGACTTATTACTTGCATTAGTAAAAGAAGATGGATTAGAATTCTCACAACTAGTAAAGGAAGTTAAGAAATCTCCATCTACAGTTTCACTTTATCTTTCACAACTTGTTGAAGATGGTTTAGTTGAGATTAGACTAGCTGATCTCAAAAAGAGATATCATATTAAAGCAAGAAATCTTATAGATAAATTAATTGAAGACTATAGACCAAGCCTACTTGAGAAACCAATATCAGGATTCGAAGATATCATCAACGCTCTCTAGCGTTTCCAAGGCTACAATTCCTATATTGCTAAGTATATTCGTGGTAGCTTTACTTGCTCCACAATTAGCATTTGCTGATGTCTTTGTTCCACTACATGAGTATCTTGGATATTTTGATGCAAATGAAATCTATACTGTAGTTGGAAATGTAAAAAATGAAAGTGATTTTGGTGTTATTCCAACAATTACTGTTTCTGTAATAGATGATTCAAAAACCATATCCAAAACTATTACTCATGTGCCAGTAGGTCCAGGAAAAGAAATACCCTTCAAGATAAAATTCCCTGAACTATCTTCTAATACCCCTATTCTTGTGAATCCTGAAATTACTTATGAGAAAACAGTAACAAAAGAAGTTCCAATACAAATTCTATATGATAAAACTCTAATCAAACATGATGATGGTCACATTACAGGAAGAATCCAAAATACTGGAAATGAAAAATTTTCTGTTACACTAAATGATGAACCAATAGAATTCATCCAAAGTATTGATGATATGGGATTCTGGCATGTCACATTTACAGTTGAGTCTCAACCACAAGGAGTTCTAAAAATTTCAGGCTTTGATAAGGGATTACCACCTGACTACCTCTAATTCCTGCATGGATTAAGCTAAATGCTGATTGGTGGTCAACTAACCAAATATCTGATTCAGAATTTCTTGAAGGATTGATTTTTTGTTTGAAAAAGAGATCATCTCAGTTCCTTCTAGAGATGTAATTAACGAATCACAATGGCAAATTCTACAATGGGTAAAAATTTCATCAGGATGGTGGTATGAAGAAAAAATTACTGATGATGAATTTCTAAATATAATTATAAATCTTGTTGAAAGAAAAATTATTGTAGTGTAGTTATGCTACGATTCTATATCTGCCATAAATAATGTAAGCATCAATTAACAATAATCCAATTGCTGCAGCTATAAACCAATCTCTTAACGTAGAATATCCCATCTCATATTCTAAATTAGAACTGAGTGAAACAAAAATCTCATTGAGTGTTTTTTCATCAAGTGATTTGAAATAATTTCCATTGGTTTCTTGTGCAATTGTAACAAGTGTTTCTTCATCTAATTCTGCATATTGTGGTTCTCCATAGATATCATCCCTAAGAAAAACTGGTTCTGATGAACCTAATCCTATTGTATGGATTTGTACGTTATTCATTTTTGCATAATCAATTACTTCTTGTGGAGAAATTAATCCTGAGTTATGAACTCCATCACTTAGTAAAATTATTACACTTTTTCTATCAGGAATTGATGAAGCCATGTCTATTCCTAAAGCAAGTCCATCACCAATTGCAGTAGCCCCTTGACCTTGTTGTATTGATGAAACTGCATTAACCGTTTTTTCTTTGTCCGGAGTTAGATATGAGATAGTAGTAGCTCCGGATTCAAACAAAACTATACCAACATTGTTTTGAGGACCTATTTTTTCAACTAACTGAGTTATTGCTCCTTTTGCAGAATCTAATCTTGTTGGTTTGTAGTCTGTAGCTTCCATACTCTCAGAACCATCCAAAACTATGCTCAAATTGATGCCTTTTTCCACGCTCAAAGTAGGGATTTGAGGATTTGCTAATCCTACAATTGCTAATCCTAGAATGCCTATCATCAAAATAAAGGGCAAATGTTTTCTTAGGAAATTTTTTCCCATTATGGATTTTTTTACTAATTTTAGAGAACTAAATTTTAAAATTGATTCTTTTTTCTCTGAATTGTATTTTGAATACAAAAAATACAATCCTGGAATTATTAACAACAAAAACAATGCATAAAGATATTCAAATTGAACATCCATCTAGTTTCTTCTCCTTTTTCTACTTCTGATATATCGATTAAAGGTAATATCAAATGGTTCTTCATTTGAAAGATTAAGAAAATCAATTCCCATCTTTTTCATCTCATATTCATTTTCCTCTCTTGTTTTTTGTACAAGTTTTGAGTATTGTTCTTGGAATTTCTTATCAGAGGTATTAACTAGAATTTGTTCTCCTGATTCAACATCTTCCAAGTATACATGACCCATTTCTGGAATATTTGTTTCACGAATATCTGAAATATTTACAAGTACAATTTGATGCTTGAATTTGAGAAATTTTAATGGCTTTACAAATGAATCAGAGATAAAATCTGAAACAATAAAAACAACACTTCTACGTTTAAGATTTTTTTGTAGTTCAGAAAGTGATCTAAAAATATCTGTCTTGGAACTTGTTGTAGTATGGTCTAACAATTCTTGAAGAATAGTCATCATGTGTTTCTTTCCTTTTTTTGCTGGAATGAATTTCTCTAATGTATCTGTAAAAAGACCCATTCCAACTCTATCATTATTTTTTAGTGCTGAAAACATTAGAGAAGCTGCAACTTCAAATCCTAATTCTTTTTTACTTTTTTCAAAACCAAAATCATTGCTTGCTGATAAATCAATTATGACATAGACATTGAGTTCTTTTTCTTCAACAAATTCTTTGACAAAAAGATCATTGTATCTAGCAGAAACATTCCAGTCTACCCTTCTAGCATCATCTCCTGCTGCATACTCTCGGACTTCTGAAAATTCTATTCCTCCACCTCTAAATCGTGATCTGTAGGCACCAGATTCTATGCCTTCAACGAGATTTTTAGTCTTAATTTCCAGGTTTTTTACCTGACTCAAAAGTTCAGAGAGTTTAGTCATTTCTATGGTGAGCTAATTTTTTCTAAAACAAAGTCAATTACTTTGTCAGGATTAATTCCGTTTGCTTCAGCTTCAAATGTTAGAATAATTCTATGACGTAAAACTTCGTGAGCAACTGCTTTTACATCCTCTGGAATAATGAATCCTCTGCCATTAAGTAATGCATGAGCTTTAGAAGTTCTCATTAACCAAATTGATGCTCTTGGTGATGCACCAAACTCTATCATGTTCTCTAAATCCAAATCATAATCTTTTGGTTTTCTTGTTGCGTTAACAATGTCTGCAATGTATTCTGTAATCACATTATCTGCATAGATTTTTTCGTTAAATTTTTGAATATCTAGAATCTCTGATGGACTAATTATTGATTTAGTTGTGTTTGTATTGTTTGAAGAATTTCTTTCTATAATTTCAAGCTCTTCTTGTTTTGAAGGATAATCAATTAAAATTTTCAAAGCAAATCTGTCAACTTGAGCTTCAGGAAGCTTGTAGGTTCCCTCATTTTCTATTGGGTTCTGTGTTGCAAGAACTAAAAATGGTTTTTTTAATTCATATGTATCCCCATGAATGCTAACATTTCTTTCTTGCATTGCTTCAAGTAATGCTGATTGAACTTTTGGTGGTGCACGATTAATTTCATCAGCTAGTACAAAGTTGTGAAATATTGGACCTTTCTGAGTGATAAATGAACCTGAAACATTTTTGTAAATTTTTGTTCCTACAATATCTGCTGGAAGTAAATCTGGTGTGAATTGAATTCTTACATGATCAACACTGAATATGTTTGCCATTGTTTTGACCATCAATGTTTTTGCTAATCCTGGAACACTTTCAAGTAATACATGACCATCGGCAATTATTGAAATGAGAATTTTTTTCAAAGCGTCTTGTTGGCCAATGATGACTTTATGGGATTCATCTAAAACTCCTGTTAGTTTTTTAGCATATTTTTGAGCCTGTTCACTCAATTCCTGAATTTCCTTATTTGAAACAGAGTAATCTACAGGATTTTCCTTAAGTGTCATGTTATTAAATAGCATTTTTTGGATTAATAGCAAGTGGTTCATTCGAAAAATGTACCAATTGTCATTAAAGGAAAATTTTGCCTTTTTAGAACAAGAATTGACTAAAGATGTTTTTTCATTAAAGTTAAACAAAATTCTTTTTTTGATGTCGCTTATTTTTCTGGCTAATCCAGCTTATGCAGAAACTCTAGATGTTGAAATGGATTGGTTAATTGAAGGAGAGATAGAAAACCAAAATTTTTCTCAAGAATCTCAAAACATTATTTCAAACTATAAAGAATTTCTAGAAAAAGATGAAGAAGAAAAAATTGTTTATGATAAGTTTGTTACAGGAAATGAATATTCTATGGGTGATTACAAAATTACAATTGATTCAGAAGAAGGACAGATACTTAATGGAATTATTGTGGAACAACAAGAATTACAACATGATAGTTTTATTCATAAAATAAAATACTATGATAGATTTTCAGATGGTTATGTAGAGATTGCAGAAGCTCTACTTGATCCTATTGGAAACAACAAATATCTAATTAATGGAAGGCCATTTGATTACAACCCAAATTCTAATTTAGAATTTTTTGTACTTGAGCGTGGTTATGATTTAGAAAATCTTGAAGCAATTCCAAATCATATTTTCACTCCAACATCACTTGATGAAGCAAGGCAACTGATTACTAATAGTCAAAAGAATGGAGGAGAGTTTGATCTTAATGAATTATCACCAAACTATATGAGACTTGATGGAGAAGAAGTTCAACAAAGAATGATGAATGCAATTACTGAACAAACCTCAAACATATTCAATGAGATTCTTACTGGAAAGAAACTACAATCAGATGGGACGTTTGTTGATATAGAAGTAATGGTTTCACAACCACAAAGAGGCCCACAAAGTATCTTTGATAATTTCAAACTAGAACAACCACAGTTTGAAAACACAATGCATGTGCGTGATAGATTGCAAGATAGTTCATTCCCAACACTTCGTACTCCTCAAAACATGGAAGACTTCTCTCTTCTATTGATAATTCCTGTATTTGTTGGCTTGGCAATATTTGGATATCTAATGAGAAGAAAACTCTTTGAGAGAAAATTAGAAGAACCATTGTTGCAAATTGTTGAACCACAAATTGACTTTAGACAATTAACTCAAGAGATGCTTCAAAACTCTTTGAATCTTTACAAAAATAATCAAAGAAAAGAAGCACATGAAATACTTAGCCAGGCAATCAGATACTATTACTCTAAAAAACTTGGAATAAACAAGGAGATGACTAATTTTGAATTATTGTCAAATCTTCGTAAATCAAAGATTAGTGACTATGCTAACATCCAAAAATGGCTTGTACTTTGTGGTAGTGTAGAGTATGCAAAATACAAATCAAAAGATGATGACTTTACTAATGCACTCTCAAAATTCTCTGATATTATCTAATTCCTAGCCTTATTGTATGGTTATCTGACAAGAGTGGAAGGTCTCATTCCACTTCGTATGTCCAACAAATCGTTTAATCTCACACTCTTTGAGGTTTTGGAATGTTAGGCTGCTTTTTCCAATAGAATTTCCATCTCCATCAGTAAATGTTACAATCAGATCAAGCTGCTTCCTTTTTGTATCGTCGTTATTATATTGTCCAGCAATTGTTATCAAGCCAAAATCATCTTGGGTACATGAAAAATTTTCAACTCCTTGAATTAGAGATTTTTCTGATTCAGTTGATTTTGGAGCAATATTTTGTTTAGTTTGTTGTTCTATATTTTCATCTTGAATATTTTCTTCAAGTACTAAATGAAGTTGGTTGACATGATGATTCTTGTATAATCCAATTTTTTTCAATATTTCACTTAGAAATTTACTTGTTGGTTCGTTTTCATCTAAGACAATGTCCATTGTATTGTAATCATAATGTTCATTATGCAAATCAAATATGATTACTTGAATAATCATGTTATCGTAAATACACGAAGTTACAGCTCCTTCTGATGTATAGTTAAAAAAACAATCAGAGAATTGATTTGGATTGCCAGTCATGTATGCACTTTCAAAGATTTCTTGTTTGTTTTTATCTTCAAAAGAACTCCAGTAATTTTCCAAGTCTATTTGACTATTAAATTCTGAAATTTGCATTGTCATAGATGGAACTTTGAATTTGTAATACATTGGTTCGTAAACTCTTGTGATGTCCTTTAGCATAATCCTGACAGAATCAATTACACTATCTTTTTCTTCAAATTCATATTCTGTCGAAACATATCTCCAAATTGTTTTATCAGTGATTTTTTTTATCTCTTTTTCAGTTAATAGGAATCTCTCTAGACTAGAATTGAATGTATCTTCATTTGAGAAAATACTTTTTTCAGGATTATATTCTAGATATCCAACTTCCTTCAAGTAATGAATAGTTCTAAGAAATTGTGCATCTGAAATTTTTTCATCAATCCACCATTCTGCTCTGTCTTTTACCCAACCAGGAATTATTTCGTATTCTTCTTGTTCATCTTTTGGAATGTCTTCATATATTCCTCTTGCTGCAAACTTGATGTCTTCAGTTGTTTCTATTTCCTCAGGTAAAATATTACTATTGAGAACATTTTCAATCAATGATAAAAATTCAAAGTCTGATATTCCACCATCAACCCAAATTGCAATTGATTGTTTAATCCAATTAGGGAATAATTTTTCATTTTCTCCAAAAGCTGGATTTTGAATTGAAATTATTACTAGTAAAGCAGCAAATGCTAAAAGTACACTTTGTGAATTTCTAAAAACCACAATTCATTATACTAGATAAAAAATTAATAGATAATTGGTACATTTTTCGAATGAACCACTTTTCTTTTATTGAAAATTTTGTTTTTATGATCATCGAAAAATGGCTAGTACTCTTCATTTAATGACAATTTTTGTATTTTCTGCAATTCTAGTTACAGCATTTCCTATTCAAGGAGCATTTGCATCAGGTTTTTCCAACGTATACGAATCTCCTGGAATTATCATGAAGTTTTGTTCTAATCATGCCATAACTCTAATCGAATGTGAAGAAAAATACGAAGGCTATACTTGGACTGATAGAGTCAATGTTCTGATTTACGCACCAGGTTGGAATGAAGATGAAGATAGGCTGGATCAAATTGGCGATAGCCAAGAAACTAAAATCACAGTCTCCACTCGAGCATCATCTGTAGATAACGCAGTATTTACTGAAACTGGTCCTGATACAGGAGTATTCTTTGGAGTTGTAAAACTTACAGGACAACATTTTACAGTCCATGATCAAAATGACATAGAAATCAAAGCACATGGACACACTTCAAGTAACTATGGTGAAGTAATAACTCAAAATTGTAATCCTAGTAGTAGCGGACATGGCCATGGATTCTTGATTCCATTAATTATGCAAATGAAAGGATTGTTATTTTCTGCAATAATGATGGACTTTATTCCTGAAGCACATGCTCAAATGCATGGACACATGATGCACACCCCTGATTGTGGTTTTGGTGTTACTGGAAGTTCATTAGATGTTGCAGTTAGAGTAGCTACTGATTATCAAGAAGGAGCAATAACTGTTTCATTTGAACCAAACGACGATATCGTAATTACAAAAACTGCAACATGGACATGGAGAGCAGGTGAATTATCATTTAAAAAAAATCAATTTAGTACAGAAGAACCAATAAAATTCACACTACATGATGCAGACTTGTGGATACACCATGCTCAGTTCTATCCTTATTGGATGCGTGTTTTCTCTACCACAGATGATGCAGGAATCTATGTTCCAGTTTACTTTATTCAAAATCACGATCATGGCTCTGAAGTAGAATATGAAGGAGTTAGTGCTCCGTTGACAGAACCAGCAGCTTCTTCATTAACAAAGTATACTCCTGATGGAAAATGGAAGATGTACTTTTGGTGGGAACCTGGTGGAGTTATTGGTGTTGACCAAGATTATACTCTACATCTAATGGTACATGATGGATTAACTGACATTCACCAAACAAAACTATACTACAACATGGAAATTTGGCTTAATGGAGAATTGTTAGAATCTAGAACCGAAAAATACTCCGATGGTGGTCATGCAATTGAACCTATAAGATTTGATGAAAGAGGCTCTGCAAAGATTGTCTTTACAAATCTATTCGACGTCGATGTTGGTGAAGACTTTTCATTCCAAGTTGCACCTGAGGCTATCTTAGAAGAAGTTGTACCTAGATACCATGCATTTACCGATTATACAGAAGAAGAACAACAGTACGTTGGTACTCACTATATCAACGTGCTCAACGGTGAATTCCGCGTAACAATGGATGATGATTCATCCGAACTTGATAGACTAAGAGTTTCTGATGGTGATGTCATTACAGTAGAGTATATTGACATGACTCTTCCAAAACCATATTCTACTGAAGATGAAGTAGATATCAGAGCCACAACAACAGTATTTGATCAACCAATTGGTTTAGTTAATGTAGATGACTTGGTAGAAGAACCAACTATTACAGAAGTTTCTGCTGATTCAAGAAGTTATGAAGGAATTAAAAAACTTCAAGAGACTACAATTACTTCAGTCTCATCTGATATATCAATTCCAAGTTGGGTAAAGAAGAATGCATTGTGGTGGTCTGATGGACAAATCAATGATCCTGACTTTGCAAAAGGAATTGAATTTTTAGTTCAAGAAAATATTATTGATGTTCAAGTAGAAGAAGTAGATATTGAAGAACAAAAAGCAAACATCACATCTATTCCAATGTGGGTTAGAAATAATGCATCTTGGTGGTATGAAGGACATGTAACAGATGTTGAATTTGCAAATGGAATTAAATTTTTGATTGCTAATGGTTTGATCAAGGTCTAAAAATCTCTGTTACCTTAAAATAATTATTCTTAAAATGATTAACATGACTTCAAACATCTTTTTTGTACTTTTTTCATTGCTTTTTGTTATTGGAACTGTTCAAATTGCCTACGCTGGAGGTTCAGGTAGTGAGGAAAGCGATGTATTATTTCTTGAACAAAATTATTACAAAGTTAAACTAGAAACCACTCCTTCAATATTAGAAGGAAATGAAAGTCAGATAATTTTTGATATAACCACCATCAATGATGATACACAACAAATTGTATCTAATGTTGAATACAAAATTGATGTTTTTGATAGCAAAGACAACCTTGCGGTCTCATTTGATGTCTATTCTCCTGATGAAAAACTAAAGACCATAATTTTTCCTAGTCAGAATCTAGATTTTTCAGGCGAAAAGACTGAAAATGGTCTCTGGATAGGCTCAAATTCTTCACCTTTGACTATAGAGGCCCCACTATTTTTGGAAGGAGGGCTAGTCAAAGTCAACATTACAATTCTGTCCATTGATTCAAAATCAATAACTGATGAAGCAACTTTTGAAATTCTATTTACCATGGGAGAGTTTATTCCATTTAATGTAGAAATTGATGACAAAAATGTTGATTTAACATTTGCAACATATTTTGATAAAATTGATGAATTTAATTTTGATAACAGAAACAAAAAACTAACAGCTCAAATGTACTTTAATTGGGATAAAGACTTTATTGAATCAATTCCTTTTGTACACGCTGAATATTATATTCCAAAGACAGTAGATATCTTTGATGATCATAAAATACTCTTAACAGTAAATGATCAAACATATTTTGGAACAATTGATAGATCTGGTGATGAAGAAATAGTTATCCACTTTTTACTTTCATCATCCAAACTTCTTAAAATGATTGATCAAATTCCTGCCGAACAACAAGATAAAATGATTTTTGGAATTGAATCTGGTAAAGAAAGAGAAGATGAAAAAGAAGATGCATCTCTAGAAGATGGAGAAAAAGCAATCATACTGTCAACAGAAGAGGATTGGAAATTCCATCTATATCTTGAACCTAAAGGAAAAATAAATCCTGATGAACCAGTTATTCTAAATATTGAATTTCATGATCCAGTAACAAACTCTATTATTCAACAAATTACTTATGATCTAGATGTTTTCTTAAACGGAGTTTTAGTACTATCTGAACAAGGCTTAGAAACTCCTAGTGGACGCGATTCTCAAAGAATTGTATTTACTGACTTGGGATCTGTTATCGTAAGAATCTCAAATGTAAATAATTTTGATACATCAGGACAATTTTCATTCCAAGTATCTAAACCCAAAGCAGAACCACACAATGGTGATTTTCTTGTAGATATTGCAAAGGGCTCATATTTGCCAGGCTGTGAGGATGATGATTCATGCTATATTCCTTCATCACTAAACGTTCCAGTTAACCAAATTGTATTTTGGGATAACAAAGACAGTTCTGCACATACAGTAACTTCAGGTAGTCCTGATGCTGGTTCTTCAGGCACATTTGATAGCGGAGTTATTGCAAGTGGAGAACAATACTCATACAACTTTGCAAAACAAGGAATTTTTGACTATTATTGTACTCTACATCCTTGGATGTTAGGAACAATAATTGTCGGGGATGCAAAACCAGCTGTTCCTGATTGGATTAGAAATAATACTGAATGGTGGTCACAAGAACAAATTGATGATAATACATTCATTCAAGGAATTCAATTTTTGATCAAAGAAGACATTCTAAAAATTCCTCCAACTACTCAAGGTGATGGTGGCAGCAATGAAATTCCAGCATGGATTAAAAACAACGCAGAATGGTGGGCTGAAGGCGCAATTGATGATGATTCCTTCATTCAAGGAATTCAATATTTGATTAAAGAAGGAATCATGAGAATTCAAAACTGAATAATCTTATTATACGATTTTCATCGAAGCTAAACAACAAATGCTACCACTCCGTGATGATAATCCACATCCTCCAGGATTCAAACCAAAAGTAACTATTGCACTAATCATAATCAATGTGGCAGTATTTTTCTATGAAGTAGCTTATACTGGACAGTTTTGGGAGTTTACTAATCAACGTGCAGCTATGATGTTCTTTGATTGGGGAGCTGTTCCATCTTGTGTTACTGGATTCTCATCTATGATACAACCAGGAATTTCTTGTCCTGATATGTCCTACATTTCATTGCTAAGCTCAATGTTCATGCATGGAGGTTTGATGCACTTGGGTGGTAACATGTTGTTTTTGTGGATCTTTGGTGATAACATTGAACTAAAGTTTGGTAAAGCAAAGTTTCTTCTAATCTATCTTGCATGGGGCGTTGGAGCAGGATTAGCTCACATTGTATTAGATCCATCAAGTTCCATTCCATCTGTAGGTGCATCCGGAACAATATCTGGTGTACTTGGTGCTTACTTGGCAATATTTCCTAAAGTTCGAATTACCACTTTCCTCATGTTAGGATTTTTCTGGAGAATGATGCACATCCAAGCAAGATGGTTTTTGCCTTTTTGGTTAGTCTTTCAAAATCTTTTACCATTCTTCATAGGAGGTTTTGGTGTTGCAGGTGGTGGTGTTGCATATATGGCACACATTGGAGGATTTGCAATTGGGTTTGCAACAGGATACTTGTACAAAAAATCACACAGTTCTGAGTTCATGTATGGAACAAGATACGGATACAGACCAGATTATTGAAAGAATAAATCTCTGAATCTATTTGAGATTGACATGCCATTGATTACAGTATCAATGTATCCTGGAAGATCACAGGAACAAAAAGACGAATATGCAAAAGCAATAACAAAATCAGCAGTAGACATTCTAAAAACAAAAGAGAATTATGTAATTGTTGTTTTTGAAGACAATCCTAAAGAAAATTGGTTTTTAGCAGGAAACCAACTTTAATTATTTTTAAAAAATAAAAGACTGGACTAAAACCCTCAGCCGGGTGACATACACTCCTATGGTCGGTATGTTTCTATTACAACAAGTTTGCATAATAACAAAATGGTACATTTGTTGGTTGTACCAATAGTTTATCCTTTTATTGTCATAATGTTTAGCAATCACATGAAAGTTGGAGTTGTGCAATTCAAAGCATTAACAAACAAAGAAAGTAACTTAAAAAAAATTATCTCATACATTGCAAAAGCAGCTTCAAAGAATGCATCTCTATGTGCATTTCCAGAATTCATGATGTTTTACACAAAATCTTCACAAACTCCAAAACAACTTGCAAATTTAGCTGAAGCAATTAACGGAAACTTTGTAAAAACTATTGCAAAAGCAGCAAAAGAGAATCGTATCCAAGTTGTAGGTTCGTTTTATGAGAAGAGCAAGAAAAAAGATCGTGTCTATGATACTTCGTTTGTAATTGACAAGTCAGGAAAGGTAATCTCTACTTATAGAAAGATTCATCTCTATGATGCATTAGGATTTAGAGAATCAGACAAGATGGCGTCAGGTTCAAAGATTGCAAAGCCTGTAAAGACATCCATTGGTAAAGTTGGTATGATGATCTGCTATGACTTGAGATTCCCAGAAATGTCACGCTCACTTGCAGTAGCTGGCTCTGAAGTTTTGGTAGCACCTTCTGCCTGGGTTAAAGGAAACATGAAAGAAGAACATTGGATTACAATTAACAAGACACGTGCAATTGAAAATGGGTGTTATGTTGTTGCACCTGATCAAGTTGGAAATATTTACTGTGGAAGAAGTTTAGTAGTTGATCCTTATGGAAAACTTTTACTTGATATGAAAAAGAAACAAGGGATAGGTTTTGTTACAATTGATCTAAAAAAAGTAAAACAAACACGCAAAGTTTTACCATTACTAAAAAACAGACGTACAGACGTTTATCCTACTTTGAAGGCTTAGACTTTCTGCTTTTACAATTAAAGTTTGAACATTGCTTTGTCCACTTTTGTTTTCTAGAATAACGAAAAATTATCATTGGCCACTTGCAAACTTCACAAGGATTCTTTGTTGCTCTTAGTCTGGCCTTTTGCAATAATGGTGATGATGCAGTACATCCACCATAAAAGTTGGAACATCCCATGAATCGCTTTCTTGTTGAAGGAGAACGAATTACCATCAATTCTCCAAGTTTGCACTGAGGACACTGTACAAGCCCATTTTTTGGAGAATTTGTGCCAAGAATTATGTATTTTTTGTTCTTAGAAGACCATGACAGGTATCCATTACCATCCAAGTACTGAATAATCTCTTTTTTGAAGATGTTAGTTTTCGACTTTGTAGTTTTTACAATCTGTCGAGTAGTTGTCTTTTTTATCTGAACAGTTTGAAGGATGGTTTTCTTTGGTGACATATTCTATGGTGAATTTACTAAAACGATTTTTATAGGGACTTCGGTCAATGACATTTGTGGAAAAGGTTTGCGTTCTTGGTGCTGGTAGCACTAAATATGGAAAATTAGCCGACAGTATTGCTGATATTACTACTCAAGCATCAGTTGCTGCTATTGATAGTGCAGGTATTGATCCAAAAGATATCAAAGCATCTTACATTTCAAACGTCTTTGGTGTTGCAGACAAACAAGTACACATTGGACCTGTATTGATGAGTAGACTAGGAATTCCTGACAGACCATCATTAACAATAGAATCTGCATGTGGAAGCGGTTCTGTATCATTTAGAGAAGCCTATGCAAATATTGCAGCAGGATTTTACGATTGTCTTATCGCAACTGGTGTTGAAAAAGTAACTCACACAGGAACTGAATGGACAACAACTTACTTTGCATATTGTTCTGATTTCTTTTATGAAGGTCAAGCTGGTGCATCTTTTCCAGGATTGTTTGCATCAATGGCAAGAGCTTACTTGACAGAGTTTGATGTAACTGAAGAAGACTTTGCAAAAGTTGCAGTAAAGAATCATGATAATGGTGTATTAAACCCAAAAGCTCACATGCAAAAGAAAATTACTGTAGATGATGTAATGAACTCTGCAGTAGTTGCAAGTCCTCTGAAACTTTATGACTGCTGTCCATTCTCTGATGGTGCTAGTTCTGTTATATTGTGTTCTGAAAAGTTTGCAAAAGAACATGGTGGCGATTACGTTGAAGTAATTGGTTCAGGAAGAGGTGGTTCACCAGCTGCATTACAAGGACGTGAACACATGACAACTATTCCAAGTACAAAGATTGCATCTGAAGCTGCATACAAGATGGCAAGTATTACTGCAAAAGATGTAGACTTTGCAGAAGTTCATGACTGCTTTACAATTGCAGAAGTAGTCGACACTGAAGACTTGGGATTCTTTGAAAAAGGACAAGGCATTCAAGCTGTTCGTGAAGAAAGAACAAAATTAAATTCTGATATCTCAATTAATCCATCTGGTGGTCTAAAATCAAAAGGACACCCAATTGGAGCTACTGGTATTGGACAAGTAGTAGAAATGTATGATCAACTTACTGGAAATGCTGGTGAAAGAACCGTTAAAGATGCAAAAATTGGTTTAACTCATAACTTTGGCGCAACTGGTGCAAGTTGTGCTGTTCATGTCTTCCAGAGTGTGTAAAATGTCTGTTGAAGAACAAGTAATTGAAAATGCAAAACAAGGTAAACTCCTAACTCACAAATGTACAGAATGTGGTTACCTCCATTTATCCACAGCATACTATTGCCTAAAGTGCGGTAGTAAGGGCTTTAAGGATGTTCTTTTGGAGGGCACAGGCGAAATTGCCACATATACCATAATCACAGTTGCTCCTGCAGGCTTTGAGAAATACACCCCATACGCCTTTGTGGTCATGAAACTGGATAATTCGGACTTGAGAATTTCTGGATTTATGGGAGGAATTGCTACCCCTGAGGATCTGCCAGTTGGAACCAGAGCCAAAATCACTGGTTTTGATGAACGTGGAATTCTCATCAACAAACAGTAAAATTATTTGCTTGAATTATTAAAAAAAATCAAAATCGATTCTTAATTATTTTGTACAACTGATCATTTTCATGTCAGTAGAAGTTACATGTGGTAAATGTGGAGAGAAGATCACAAACATGAAGATGCTAAAATCTCTTAAAGATGTCATGAATCCTACTAATAGAAAGTGCCCATCATGTGGACAAAAGCTTTCTACATCAGAGTTTTCACTTGATGTACAAGAGAATTGATCAAAAAAGATCTCTAAATGGATCATTTTTGCATTTTTCAAAACTAGATCTTTGATTTTGTTGTTTGTCAACAACTGATTTGATCAAAAACTGTCTGAAATCTATACGTCATAAGTCTTATTTACTCCCTTTTTTTAAAAAACTCCATGGAACTGAGTGAAGGGGTATCAGAACCAAAGAGAAGTGGCATCTTACAATCTACATCAAAACGTGTAAGAATGATCTTTTCTGTCATGGCAAGTCCAAATAGAATTGATATCCTTAGAATCCTAAATTCCAAGGGTCCTCTGACTTATTCAGAACTAAAATCCCTAGCAGGATTCAAGTCCAAAAAAGAGAGTGGTAAATTTGCATATCACTTGAGAAAATTACTCAGACAATCTTTGGTTGCACTTAACAAATCTGAAAGACGCTATACAATTACAAATCTTGGAAAGCTTGTTTTGAGCTTGGCAAGACAAATTGAAGAAAGATCAATTATTGAAAGTGGAAAAATGTATGTTAGAACATCACATGAATCAATTGAAGAATTTAATTCTCATAAAATCATACAATCACTAGTTCGTGAAGGAAGCTTACCATTAGAACTTGCACAAAAAATTACCGAAGAAGTTGAAAATAGAATTTACAAATATCAAACAACCTATCTGACAGGCTCATTAATCCGAGAAATGGTTAACTCTGTTCTCTTAGAGCACGGTCATGAGGAATACAGGAACAAACTTGCACGCCTAGGCCTGCCTGTTTATGACGTTCAAGAGATGATTTCAAACTTAGATAATGTAGATAATGGTGCTGAAGGTCTTTTGTTTAACACAGGACAACGAGTGTTTGCTGAACATCTTCTTACAAACATACTTCCAAAAGATGTAGCAGATTCTCATCTTTCTGGTGACTTGCACATAACTAATCCTGGAATCTGGTCTATGATTCCTGATACAATGTTTGTTAATGTTAAAGAATTGATAGAAGATGGAATTGATCTTGGTGGAAAATATCTTGATGTATCAAGAATTCCTTCATCAAAACAACTTGATGAGATTACAAGTTCACTATCTATTGCAATGTCTCTTCTTTCAAAAGAAGCTTCACAAGAGATTGTTCTTGATGGATTACCACAATTGTTTTCTAAACATTCAAAGTCTCTTCCAGAACTTGAACAAAAACTAACTGATGCGTTTGCGTCTGCATCTACAACTTCAAAATACAACAAGGAAGGTACTTCAATTTCAATTAGATTACAATTAGGTTCTGATACAAAGATAATTAATTCAATTATCAATGCATACAAAAATTACACAAAGATCACACCAATTCCAAAAGTTGGATTGATTATTGATCATGATAAAGGAAAGATCACAGATGTTTCTGGATCCGCAGCTGAAATAATCTCACTTGGTGGCAAAGTAATGTTTGCTAAAGGACAAACATCTAGTCATGGTGTTACAAATGGATCTACAAAGAGTGCAAGCCCACTTTCAATTGCATTAGAATCTGTTTCAATAAACCTTCCAAGACTTGCATTTGAATCAAACAAAGATGAAACTTACTTTAGAGCAAGACTTGCATTACTAATGAAACCCGCATTGTCTTCAATGGCATTAAGAAAGAAAGACATCTCCGATCTTACAAGACGTGGACTAAACCCAATTCTTGCAAAGAATACACAATACATGCAACGTAGTTCTGTATCCCTTGTTGTAAACTTGGTAGGACTCAAAGAAGCTGTCTTTAACATACTTGGATTCCAAGACAACAAGGAAGGACGTGATGTTCTTCACAAAGTAATCGAGACAGCAGTAGACGTTGCAACCAAGAAAAGCAAAGAGCTGGGCGATCCTGTGGCCATTTGTATGACTGAAACTGATGGTTCCAGACGTTTTGCAAGCCTAGATGGTGAGAAATATGGCAAGAATTCTGCCCTCAACTCTATGGAAAGCGACTCTTATTCTGAAGGAGTAGTTATTGATGCCTCCGAAGTAGGAGATTTCACTAACAAAAGTGAGCCTATCTCCGAATGCAACAAACTATCCAAGTTGCTTAATGGCGGTCTACTTGTAACATTGAAAGTTGACATTGATGCAAAGCCTGAAGATATCAAAAAATCAATTGAAAAGATATCTATACTTACACCTTCTTTCAAAC
Source organism: Candidatus Nitrosopumilus sp. (assembly GCA_965215075.1). GTDB lineage: Archaea > Thermoproteota > Nitrososphaeria > Nitrososphaerales > Nitrosopumilaceae > Nitrosopumilus. Next base: position 220,797 of record OZ244033.1, on the reverse strand, counting down.
CTGTGAAGAAAATCGCAATCTGTGGCGAATGTGGTTTTAAAGATGAACCATTTGAGGACAAGTGTCCCAAGTGTAAGTCACCACATGTTGTCTGAATTTCGTAAAATAAAAAACTAGTAACGATCATTTTTCAAAATTCTTTGCTTTGTTTCAGTAACGACGATCATCGTCGTTACTACTGAAGTTATGCCGTTATGAACTTCATAGTAGTGGTGTCAAAAATATTGACACATTGATGGGTCAAGATCAAAACTTTTCGAGCACATCAGTTATATCCATATCCATCATAACCCTTGCGGGGAGATTATAATGGATAATTCGCAAATAGAAAGTACTATCAATGAGATCCGTAAACGCAGTGGCGCAGTAACGGCTTTCAATAAGGATAAAATTTCAAATGCCATCTTTAAGGCATTGGCAGCCACCTCTAAAGCCGACCGTGGACTAGCCGATCAACTAGCAGAGAAAGTTGTTGATAAACTAGTAGAACAAGGATTTACTAGCTCTCGAACACCTACTGTTGAAGACATTCAAGATATTGTTGAATCAACGCTAATTGACAGTGGAAATAGCGATATTGCAAAAGCCTACATCGTTTACAGACACGAGAGAAGAAAGCTAAGAGACGAAAAAATGAAAGTTTTGAATCTCAAGACTCTCGACCCAGTTTCTAAAAAATTTGATTTGAATTGTTTGAGAGTTCTAGCATCAAGATATCTTTTCAGAAATGGAAAGAATGAGATCACTGAAACACCAACTGAAATGTTTGAAAGAGTTGCAATTCTTGTAGGAGTTGGTGATCTTCTGTATGATTCACAAATCTTTGACAAAACAGCAAATTCTAAACAAGATATCGATGAAGCAAAATCTTATCTTGACAAACTAGATGCCTTTGATTACAAATTCAAGATAGGTAATTACTATCTAAACAAATGGCATTTCAGAGGTTTAATCAACCATTACGTAACACTTGCAAGCAAAAATCAAATGAAGATTAGCTTCAAAGATCTTCTAACATTACTTGCAGCAAAGAAGCTTGACAACTATTCAGATAAAATTTCTGAATACTTTGAGCTAATGGTATCTCAAGACTTCTTACCAAACTCACCAACAATGATGAATGCTGGAGGGAGACTGGGACAACTATCTGCATGCTTTGTACTTGGAATGGAAGATGGTATGGAGCAAATCATGAAATCAACTTCTGATGCAGCTTTAATCTTCAAATCCGGTGGTGGAGTTGGAATCAACTATTCTGATCTACGTGAGGAAGGAGATATTGTAGCATCTACATCAGGTGTTGCATCAGGTCCAGTGTCCTTCATGAATATCATTAATACTGTAACCGAAGTAGTCAAACAAGGTGGAAAAAGGCGTGGCGCAAACATGGGAATCATTGAAGCATGGCATCCTGATGTTGAAAAATTCATCACAAATAAGACAGAACCAGGAGTTTTAGAAAACTTCAATGTTAGTGTTGGGATATGGGAAGATTTCTGGGATGCACTTGTTAACACAGAAGATGGAAATTATGTTCTACGAAGTCCACGTGACAAAAAACCAGTAAAAGAAATCAATGCACACCAACTAATTGATCTTATTGCACTATCTGCATGGAAGAGTGCAGAACCTGGTTTGATCTTCTTTGATCAAATTAACAAATACAATGTCTTTGCAAAAGCTAGACAAGCACCACTAAGAGCAACAAATCCATGTGGTGAACAAAGTCTTTACCCATACGAATCATGTAACTTGGGTTCAATCAACTTGGTAAATCTTGTCAAGAGACAAGCAGACGGAACTTATGAGTTTGATTGGCAAAGATATGAAGAAACAATCAGAAAGACAACAAGATTCCTAGATAACATCATTGATATCAACCACTATCCAGTACCAGAGATCAATGTAGCATCAAAAGAGTCTCGAAGAATTGGACTTGGAGTTATGGGAGTAGCAGATCTTCTATACAAACTAAGAATTCCATACAACTCTAAGGAAGGATATGAATTACAATCCAAACTAGCAGAAGCCCTAACATACTATTCCATGGAAGAAAGTGTTGCACTTGCTAAATCTCGTGGAGAGTTCCCACTTTGTTCAAAGACAGAATATCCAGAAGGAAAGATTCCCGTAGCAGGATACTATGAGAAACCAAAAGAGTCTCATTCCTATGAATGGGATGCATTAATTGAGAAGATCAAACAGTATGGTATTAGAAATGTTCTGGCCACTACTGTAGCACCAACTGGAACACTCTCCATGATTGCAGACTGTTCTAATGGAATGGAGCCTGCATTTGCTTTGGTATTTGAAAAGAGAGTCACAGTTGGAAGATTCTTCTACACAAACAAGATTGTTGAAGAAGTTCTCAAAGAAAACGATCTTTACAACGATGAGATTCTTGCAAAGATTGCAGACAACTATGGCTCTCTAAAAGGAATTCCAGAAATCCCGCAATGGATGCAAGACGTCTTTGTTACAGCAATGGATATTCACTGGGCTGATCACCTTATGGCTCAAGGAGTATGGCAAGACTGGATTGGAAATGCAATTGCAAAAACAATCAACATGCCATATGATGTAACAGCAGAAGATGTAAAATCTGCATACTTGTTGGCACATGAGCTAGGACTAAAAGGAATCACAGTTTATCGTGATGGTTCTAGACACAAACAAGTATTGCACATGACAAGTGAAAATGCAGAAAAAACATTTGATGTAATGCCAAGCGAACACATTACAGGATATGTTACTGCAAATATCACAAACCCATACATCAAATCTCAAGTCAATGCTGCACTAGCATTAAAAGTTCATGACGAAGAAATTGTATCTGAACCTCAAAAACAAGAAGAGGTTTCAGAAGATCGTTTATGTCCAACATGTAAAAACAGTCTTGTCTTTGTAGAAGGTTGCAGTATCTGCATCGAATGTGGATACAGTGGTTGTACTTCTGGATAGAATTACAGAATCACAACTTTTTTACTTTCTTTTCTTTTCCAATTCGTGTGGACAAGAAGATTTTAGGCGTAGGTATAGGCGTGGTAGCAATTATTGCAATTGTAACAGTTTCATTAGGAATATCTACCGAAACCGAAGGACCTCTAACTATTCAAAACAACAATGAAAAAATTGGTCTTGTGATGAATTCTCCAAACCAGGCTACAACATTACAAGAGTTAGATGCAGTTTACTCTCAAGCATCAGATGCTGGAGTTGGAAGAAGCAATGTATACCTATTTTGGAATATTGTAGAGCCTGAACGCGGTGAATATGATTGGAGACAATCCGATGTATTGATGAGCTTTAACAAAAACAATGATCTCAAAGTTACACTCTACTTTTCAATAATTAATGGACAAACACTAGGACCTTTTCCAAACTGGATTGGAAATCCTCCTCTAAACTCTATTGGTGAAGATAGAGTTGTCAGTGTACTTGATGCCATACTGTCAAGATATGACATTATTGATACTGTAATTCTTGCAGGAGAAACAGAATCACAATTTAGATTTAATGAACAAAACATTCCAGTTTACACAGAACTATTTGATGGAGTCTATGACAAAATTAAAGAAAAACATCCTGATGTGAAGATTGGAAATTCATTTGCACTTCATCATGTATTGAATAAAAATTTGGAGCATATAGTAGATAAGCTACTTGTTGGAGATTTTATTGCATTTTCGTATTCTCCAGTAGATAGCCTAAATGATATTGTCAAAACCTCTGAGGAATCTAAACAAGATTTACGGAAAGCAATTGAGATTTCACGTGGTAAAAACATTGGGCTTTTTGAGATTAGTTGGAGTACTTCAGACTTTGTAGGAGGAAGTGAGTCAACCCAAACAGAATTTTTAGAAAAATCCTTTGAATTTTATTCAGAAAATGAATCTAAACTGGAATTTTTTACTTGGTATAGACAATATGACCGACCTGAAGGAACCTGTGTTATAGATAATCGTGAAATTGGCGATGAAAGTATTAGCCTAGGAGGAGGTTCTGGATTGGGAAGTAGTGAACATGTTATTGAAAGATTAAGTCATTACATATGTAGTGCCGGATTGATCAATAATGATGGTACTCCAAAATCAAGCTGGAATGAATTCAACAAACAAATTGAAATGATCAACTAATAGTTTCCTTAATTTTAGCTGAATCCACATTAGAACTTGTTCCATCTGAACTAAAACATCACCCATCAGTTATTTCTCATGCAAGAAAGCTTGGAAAAAATACATCAGAAATTTTGTTAGATAATTCCTGGCACTTTGCAGCTATGAAAGGAATTGAAAATGAATTAAAAAGAGGTAGACCTGATCTAGTACATTTTTCAGTTCTTGAAGCAACAACCATCCCGTTATATCTTAAAAATAAACTGAAACTTTTTGTCCACACAATTAATGATAAAGTAATCTACTTTGGTCAAAATGTCCATGTTCCAAAATCATATCATAGATTTGAAGGATTAATTGAAAAGCTGTATCAAGAAAAAAAGATTGTTGCAAATAATGAAACGTTACTTGAGATAAAAGAAAAAACAATTTCTGAACTATTAGATGAAATAAAACCATCAAAAATTATTGGTTTTTCAACCAAAGGCAAACCAAAATCATACGAAAAAATTGCATCAGAGATTACTGATGATGTATGTATAGTAATTGGTGGGTTTCAAAAGGGCCATTTCACTGATTTGATAGAAAATAAAGTAAATGATCTCTATTCTATTGGAGATGAATCATTTGAAGGTCATGTTGTTGTTTCTAGAATACTTTATGAGTATGAAAAAACCATTTTTATGTAGGAGCTAAAATTTGCATGCTGTTGCAGTCATAGTATAGCCTGGTTAGTATTCGGGGTTTCCAACCCTGTGACGCGGGTTCGAATCCCGCTGACTGCATTTTTCCATAATAAAGAGAACCAATTTTTAGGTGTGCAATAAGAAACTATTGTGAAACCTGCAGTTAGAAAAATTGCAATGGAACGAATGCAAATTCTAATTGAAAATGCAATTAGTAATGCACGAGAAAATCCTGAACTTTCTCAGCGTCAAGCATTACTTGCTAGAAGAATTAGCACCAGACATAATATTCGAATGCCATACGATCTTAGGATAGTTTTTTGTAAAAAGTGTAAATCCTTTATTGCGCCTGGAATAAATTCAAAAATTCGTCTAGGAAGAGCATCTGTCAAGTCGATCAGAATTTCTTGTAACTATTGTAGGCATACTTACCGCAAAATAATACCTCAATGATTTATAAGACGATTCTCGATTTTTTCACTTCATGGCAAAGGTATACGATGTACCAGCAGACAAACTGATAGAAAGACTTGCAGCTATCCTAAAGAATGAAGATATTCCTGCACCTTCTTGGATTCCATTTGTCAAAACTGGAGCTCATACAGAAAAACCACCACAAAATAGAGATTGGTGGCATACAAGATGTGCATCATTAATGAGAAAAATTTACCTTAATGGTCCTATTGGAATTAACGAATTAAGAAAAGATTATGGTGGTGGAAAACCATCAGGATACGGGGCTGCTCATCATAGAGATGCAGGTGGTGCAATAATTCGTAATGCTGTTCATGGATTAGAAAAACTTGGTTATGTAGAAAAAGTTGAGAAGAAAGGTCGTGTTATTTCAAAACAAGGAATGCAAAAACTCGATAAACTAGCAACAGAAATTCTTGGTGAATTAATCACTGAGAATCCACAACTAAAAGTTTACACATAGATTCAAAATGAGTTTTCCTGAATCTAACGAACCACCTCAAGATAATACAAACAATGAACTCGCAGCACAAAAAGAACAAATTCTAAAACAAATTCTCTCATCAGAAGCAAGGTCCAGATTGCACAATATCAAAATGGTAAAACCAGAGTTAGCCGATCTTGTAGAGCAATATCTGATTGGAATGGCCACACAAGGAAAAATTCCTGGCCAATTATCAGATGATCAACTAAAGCAAATTTTGCTCTCAATTCAGCAACCAAAACGGGATTTTAAGATAAATCGAATCTGATCCCAATAAAATATAATTATGGGTAAGCACCCGGGTTATTCATGAAAGCCGTTGTATACAATGAATATGCACCAGATGATGATTATTCTAAGATCCTTAAAGTCCAGGATATAGATGAACCAAAACCAAAACCAGATGAGGTTATTTTTACAAACAAGGCATCCGCTTTGAACTATAACGATATCTGGGGAATGAGAGGAGTTCCAGTAGCAGTTCCTCTTCCACACGTTTCTGGTTCTGATGTAGCTGGAGATGTTATCGCAGTAGGAGAAGATGTTAAAAATTTCAAAGTAGGTGACAGAGTTGTTTCCCACTCAAACTTGGCATGCAGAGTTTGTAGTGCATGTACAGATGGAAGAGAATTCGACTGTACCAGAAGACAAGTTTGGGGTTTCCAAACTGGACCTTTATGGGGAGCATACAGTGAACAAATTCACTTACCAGAAGTTAATGTTTCAAAAATTCCAGATACTGTTTCATATGAAGATGCAGCAGCAGCTTCAATGACCATTCTTACTTCATGGCACATGCTAGTTGGTAGAGCCAATATTACACCAGGACAAACAGTACTTGTAATGGGTGGTGGTTCTGGTGTAGGAAGCTTTGCAATTCAAATTGCAAAATTATACCAATGTGATGTAATTGCAACTGCTAGTCCAGACAAACTAGACAAATGTCTAGAACTTGGCGCAGATTATGCAGTAGACCACAGAAAAGACGACTGGAGTAAAGAAGTCTTTAAGATAACAAAAGAAATTGCAAAAACAAAAAATGAAGCATCTGGAATTGATATTGCATTTGATCATATTGGTCAAACCCACTTCAACAAGCAACTAACCTTGCTCAAGTATGGTGCAACACTAGTTTCATGTGGTGCTACAACAGGTTATGACGCACAAATAGATCTTAGACACATATTCTTCAAAGGAATTAACGTCTTAGGTTCAACACAAGGAACCAAGGCCGAACTTGATCAAGGTCTATACTGGATGGGCCAAGGAAAAATCAAATCTATTGTTGACTCAATCTATACATTTGAGCAAGCAGCAGAGGCCCACACAAAAATGCTAAAGGGCAACTTCTTTGGCAAAATCTTAATGAAGCCAGAAGGCGCTTAGTCATTTAATGACTCAGCTCTTCCGTAGCCTTATTTTTGTTCCAGGAAATAATCCTAGATTTCTTGAAAAAGCAAAAAATCTAGAAGCTGACATTGTCTGCTTTGATTTAGAGGATTCAGTTCCAGATAATGAAAAAACCAAAGCAAGGAAACTTATCAAATCTGCATTAAAATCAAGAAAATCGTACAAATCTTCAATCTTTGTTCGCACAAATTCTCCTCTATCTGGCAAGATTCCTGCTGACCTTAAGGAAATTGTCCAAAAGGGTATTGATGGAATTGTAATACCCAAAGTCAACAATACCAAAGAACTGACAAAAATAGAAAAAATCTTGGTCGGATTAGAAAAAACACAAAAACTCAAACCAATACAACTTATTCCATCTATCGAATCTGCAGAGGGAGTTGTAAATACGTACAATATCTCATCTTTTGGAAAAAGAATTTCTACTGTGGTCTTTGGAGTTTTTGATTTACTTAATGACTTGGGAATTGAATATACAAAAAATCCAGAAGGTGCCAAATATTCTAGAGCAAAAATTCCCGTTGATGCAAGAGCAGCTGGTGTTGCAGCAATTGATGCAATTTGGCAAGATCTCAAAGATCCTAAAGGATTAGAAAAAGACTGTAAAATTGGTAAAAGCCTAGGGTATTCTGGAAAAAGCATTATTCATCCTGATCATATCTCTGTTGTACACAAATCATTTCATCCAAATAAAACTGAAATAATTTGGGCAGAAAAAGTCTGCAAAGTTTACCTGGAATTATCAAAGAAAGGCAAAGGTGCTACTACAGTTGATGGAAAGATGGTAGATGAGGTACACTACAAACAAGCAAAAGCATTGCTTGATCTTGTAAAATAATTTCTTGCTTAAGCAAATGCATCAAGAATTGACTTCATACTGGTACTTTTCTCAAATAATTTTTGAGATACAATTCCATTAACTACTACTTTTTCTTTCTTAATATCCAATTTTATCTCTTGAAAAACACATTGTAATTTTGAAATCTTTTTACTTTCACTCAATACTTTTCCTGATTCTATAATCAACCCATTAATAATCAGATTTTCAATTTTTCTGTATCCGGATGTTTTTGGTACTTTCGACTCCTTTAGAACTTGCGGAATTGTATATTCATTTTCTAAAAGAGATGAAATTATCTTTCTTGTTTCTACCTCACTAAATAATTCTAAAATTAAATCTGTTAAATTCTGGTCAACAATTGTTACTACATATTTTTCGCCTTTTCTTTTTACTTTTATGATTTCATTAAGACAATCTTTTTCAAATTTCTTTACATCAACATTAGAATTTTTATGAAATACTTTCATAAATTTTTGAAAATGTTCTATTGAAAGTTTTATTGACATTCCTTGTTCTAAAAATAATTCTCTTTCAACTTTCTTCAAAGTATCCAAATCCATGCGTTTCTTAATTTGAGTTGATAATGCTAATGAAATTAGTCTGTCAATACCGCTCATGTAGCAGTTCTAATAATGGAAAATATTAAAACACTGCTTTGAGTAGTAAGCCTAGATGTCCAAATCCGTTATTGTAGTTGATGATGATGAAGATACAGTCCGATTATTTAGTGAATTTTTAGAAGAAAATGGGATTAATGTAATTGGCAATGGTTTTGATGGAGTTACAGCAGTAAAACTATTCAAAGAAACAAAACCGGATGTAGTTCTAATAGATCTAAACATGCCTAATGGTAGTGGATTTTACGCTATCAAAAAAATTCAAGAAATTGATCCCAAATCCAAAATTATAGCAGTAACTGCTGATGGCAGCTACGCTACTGAAGAAAAATTGGACAAAATGAACATCCCTTTAATTCAAAAACCCTTCAAAATGGATCAAGTAATCTCAATTATTCGTAACTAAACGCATTCCCATTTTTGGAACTTTTCATATAATGTTATATTCCAATGTTCATACTATTTTGTGGGTACAGATGAGTAAGCGAGTTACAATCATGATTGATGAAGACCTAGATAAAAAAATCAGACTTCGTCAAGCAAAACTGATTCAGCAAGAACAGTCATCATATAGTTATTCAAAAGTATTGAACGAGACTCTTCGTAAATCTCTAAAATAACTAAATTCTTTGATTCTTCTGTTTTCAGAATAGATTAATGATATGATATTGTATTAATCATGGATATGGTTAATCTTTTAGATCCTTCTAATGTCATTACCAGGATGTTTAATGCTGGAAAATATGATGACATGTACAATTATTGTAAAGGCTTACTTGAAAAAATCCCAAATGATATGGTTGCACTACAGAATATCTCCTTATCCTTGATTTATTTAAAAAAATATGACGAAGCAATCATTTATTGTGACAAAGTTCTTGAAATAAAAAACTCTGATACATATGCATTAAAAAATAAGATCTATGCTCTTGAAGGAACAGAACAATATGAGAAAGCTATAGAATTATGTGAAAAAATTCTTTCGATGAATCCAAAAGATGTTTGGGCTTTGAACAGTATGGGATTATCCCTAAATGAATTAGATAGACACAAAGAAGCTTTACTATATTATGACAAATCACTTGAAATTGAACCTGAAGATGTTACTGCATTAATGAATAAAGCAATCTCACTTAGTCATTTAGGAAACTATAATGATGCAATAACATATTATGATAAGGTACAAACTATTGATGTTAATCAAAAAGAAGCACCTATAGCAAAATCGAAATTATATGAAAAACTAGGTATGGAAGATGAAACCTTTCTGGCAGCACAAGGAGTGTTAAACAAAGATATGGAAATAATCAAAATAAATGCTGAAAAAAACAAATGTTCTGTCTTTCATCAATTTTGTGAAAATGAGTTTAAAAATTACGATTCTAAATAATTTTATACACATAATTTGTTACCATTTTTGATGTTTACAGGAATTGTTGAAGGTATTGGTAAAGTAGAAAAAATTTCCAAAAATACAAAAAATAGAAGTGCAATCCAAATGACTGTAAATCTAGGTAAACATTCCAAAGGATTGAAAATTGGCCAAAGTGTTGCACTTAATGGTGTATGTCTTACTGCAACAAAACTCTCTAAATCTAGTTGTATTTTTGAAATGATTGAAGAAACTACCAAAAAAACTGATCTTGGTAATCTCAAGGTTGGAGGAATTGTGAACATTGAAAGAAGTTTAAAGGCTGGAGATAGATTGGAAGGCCATTTTGTTTTAGGTCATATCGATGGAGTAGGAATTATCAAAAAAATTCTAAAAAAACCTAAAGAAGTTCAAGTTTGGTTTGAAGTTCCAAAAAAATTATCAAAATATGTAGTCAAGAAAGGCTCTATTGCAGTAGATGGTATCAGTTTAACTGTAGTTGATGTAAAAAAGAATCTTGCATCCATATCTTTGATTCCTCATACAATAGAAGTTACAAATTTCAGTACAAAAAAAATAGGCGACAAAGTTAATATTGAAACTGACATTCTTGGAAAATACATTCTAAAATAAACCTAATAATCTACTATTTTAGTGGTAATTACCATTTTTTTAGTAAACTTTATAATTAGATTGCAAAGAATTTTTTGTATATGTCTTTAGAATCTGCATTACAATCTCTAAAACGTGGAGAATTTGTTTTATTATTTGATTCAGCTGGAAGAGAAAATGAAATTGATATGATTGTAGCAGCAGAATTTGTTACTCCTGAACATGTTGCAAGAATGCGTCAACATGCTGGTGGATTGTTATGCATGGCTATTGACAACAATTTTGCAAAATCTCTTGAGTTAAAGTACATGCATGAAATTCTTTCTGATTCCCCAATCTCTAACAAAGAGATGATTATGGGTCTTGCACCTTATGGAGATCATCCTACATTTTCTTTGTCAGTTAATCACTATCAGACTTATACTGGAATTACAGACAATGATCGAGCATTGACAATAAAAGAAATGGCAAACATCTATCATGTTGAAAACAAACAGAAAAAATTTACATCATCATTCAAAACTCCTGGCCATGTTCCTTTATTGATAGCATCCAAAGGCTTGTTAGCAGCTCGTCAAGGCCATACTGAAATGTCTGTTTATCTAACCCAAATTGCTGGATTAACTCCTATAACTGCCATTTGTGAAATGATGGATGCTGAGACATATACTGCATTATCCGTTGATAAAGCAGAAAAATTTGCAAAACAAAACGGAATCCCTCTTATTGATGGGAAAGAACTTTTAGAATACGCAAAGGTGCATTGATCTTGAACATTGCTGTAGTGGTTTCGGAATTCAATGAAAAAGTGACATCTAGGATGCTTTCAGTTGCTAAAGAAAAAGCAGACTCGTTGAAATTAAAAATAGTCTATACATGCAAAGTTCCAGGTGCTTATGATATGCCTATAATTGTGGATACTCTTTTGAAAAGAAAAGACGTTGATGGTGTAGTCACCTTGGGTGCTATAATCAAGGGACAAACCAAGCATGATGAGGTTATTTCTCATGCAGCTGCCAAATCCCTCACGGAATTATCAATAAAATACCAAAAACCAGTATCCCTTGGAATCTCAGGCCCAGGAATGCAAGAAAGACACGCATATGCCCGGATAAGACCTGTTGCCGAACGTGCAGTAGAAGCAGTTGTTAAAATCTCAAAGGAGTTAAAGAGGATTCAAAAATGATTCAACTTAGCATACTCAAAATTAGTGGTTATGGACCTTGGACACTAACTTTGGGTAGTGACAGAGAACATGAATTACAAATGCTTCAAGCATCACTTTACAAAGAAGTTCAAAAATTATTTTCTGAAAAAAATTGTCTAGTTTTCCTCAATAGAGCAGATGAATTTTTTGTAATTTCAAATAGACTTGCACTAGATGAACATATTCAAATTCAAGAAAAGTTAGAAAAATTGTTTGATGTTCGTCTAACGGTTTCTATTGGTTATGGAGAATCACCATTTGAGGCTAATCTAAAAGCATATGAAGGCAAGAAAAATGAGACTGTTCTAAACAAAGAACATAATATTTTTGGTTTTGTTAATGGAAAATCTGATTCAAAAGTATCAATTATGCACTTAGATGTCGATGATCTAACTTCTAGAAGGGAAACTGATTCTCCTTATGAAATTTCATCAATAATTTTTGAATTATATTCAAAGATGTCAAAATTCTTTCTTGATAAAAATTCTTTAACATTCTTCATGGGGGGTGATAACTTTATGGTTGTTGCAAGTGAAGATGCAAAAAATTCTGTTCAGAATTTTATTGATAAAATAAAAAATGAAGATAAAATTTTATTGAATTGTGGAATAGGAAATGGTCATACAGCCAGAGAAGCAGTAAAACTAGCCACAAAATCCCTTGATACTATACGAGAAATTCGAGATTCAGGCAAGGAAAAACCTGAAGTCTATGAATTATCATGTTAATTAAAAACGCCAGTATATTATTAGGACAAGAATTAGACTTTGTTTCAAACACTAATGTACAAATTCAAAAAAATTCTTTCAAAAGAATTCAACCAAACATTAGACCAAGCTCCAAAGAAGAATCAATAGACTGTGAAGGTATGTTAATAATTCCAGGATTCATTAACGCTCATACACATATTGGAGATTCCATTGGAAAAGATGTCACTCTAAATAGTACTGTAGATCAAAGAATTCATCCTGTCTTTGGGGTTAAATCTAAAATTCTAAAGAATACCTCTCAAGAAAATCTCTCTAATTTTATGAAAAATACCTGTCACTCAATGATTCGAAAGGGGATTACTACATTTGTTGATTTTCGTGAGGGTGGATTAGATGGTGTTATTTTGCTCAAAAAGGTACTATCTGAAATCCCACTACGTTCTATTATACTGGGCAGAGTAGATTTTTACCAAGGACCTAAAGAAATTCGCAAAAACCTTCCTTTTCCTAAAGAACAAAATGAAAATCTAGCAAACATTCTCAAAAAATGTGATGGCCTTGGAATTAGTGGAGCTAATGAGAACAGCACTTCTGTACTAAATTATTATTCTAAAACAACAAAACTACGAGCTATACATTCATCTGAAACTAAACAAAGTGTTTCAACATCAAAAAAACTCACTGGAAAATCTGAAACAATAAGAGCATTATCTCTAAAACCTCATTTTCTTGTTCACATGACTTATGCATCTAAAGGTGATCTTTATGCCACTGCAAAAAAAACTAGAGGAATTGTTGTTTGTCCACGAGCAAATTCTTCTCTAGCTGAAGGTATTCCAGATATAGAATTGATGCAAAAAGCAGGATGTATAATTGCATTAGGTACTGATAATGTAATGATTAACTCTCCTGATATGTTTAGAGAAATGGATTTTCTTTGGAAAGTAACAATGGGAATTCACAAAAAACGTATCAATCCTAAAGATATTTTGAAAATGGCTACAGTAAACGGAGGAAAAATTTTGAAAAAAGATATTGGTATAATTGCTATGGGTAAAATAGCTGATTGTATTTTTCTTGATAAACATTCATTGGATTTAGAACCAATGCATAATCCACATGCATCTATAGTTCATAGAGCATCAGAATCTGCAATCAAAGCAGTAATGATTGGAGGGAAGATTATACATGGCAAAATCTAGACCTCATGTTATCTTAAGTGCAGCAACATCAGTTGATGGAAAGATTGCTACAAGAACAGGTGACTCAAAACTTTCCTCAAAACAGGATAGTATACGACTTCATAAACTAAGATCAAAAGTTGACGCAATCTTAATTGGAAAAAATACAATGTTAAAAGACAATCCTTTGTTAAATGTTAGATATGCTAAGGGGAAAAATCCAATACGAATAATCATAGATTCTAAAGGCGTTATTTCAAAAAAATCAAAAATTTTACAAACTAGCAACAAAATACCAACGATAGTAGCTGTTTCAAAAAAAATTAACAAATCAAATCTCGCAAAATTGGAAAAGTTTCCTATTGAAATAATTTTTGCAGGTGAAAGCTCTATTAACATAAAATTATTGTTAAAAAAACTCTACAAGAAAAAAATCAAAACAATTCTTGTAGAAGGTGGTGGCACAACTAATTGGGAATTTGTTAAACAAAATCTCTTTGATGAGTTGATTGTAACAATTTCTCCATTTCTAATTGGTGGAAAAGATGCTGTTTCTTTGATAGAAGGTAATGGATTTGCAAAAATTGCAAATTCATCTAATCTACGTATCAAATCAATCAAGAGGCTCAAAAACTACCTTGTTTTGTACTATGAAAAGCTCTAAGTTCTTATACTTTATTTGAAATAAAACTACAAGAAATTGGCAGCAAAAAAGAGAGCTACAAAAAGAAAAACTACAACAAAAAGGAAAGTTGCATCCAAAAGAAAAAGTGCATCTAAAAAGAAAGTTGTATCTAAAAAGAAGTCTAAACCAAAAGCAAAGAAACCAGCATTTGGTGGATATGCAATTAGTTTTGCAGGCCATAAAGAAACTGTAGAGAAAGTTTTTGGCAGTAAACCAATTGCACCAAGTGAAATGACTAAAAAGATTTGGGCATTTGTTAAAGCAAAAGGACTTTCTAACCGTTAAACCCACTGGTTAACGTAAAGTCGTTAACTAATTCTATATTTTAATTATTTTTATTATGATGAATAAGGTATAGATACCGGATTTTATTTTCAAATATCATGTCAACTGCATCATTAAGACGCGATCATGAATTAATAGAAAAAGCTATCAAAGCAATGGAATCTACTATTCAACTATTAAATGATGGAAAACAAATTCCTGAATCAATATTACTTCCTGTAATTGATTTTTCAAAAAACTTTACAGATGTTTGTCATCACACAAAGGAAGAAAAATCATTATTTCCTGCACTAGAACAAGCTGGAATGCCAAGTAATATGGGACCTATCGCAATGATGTTAATTGATCATCAACGCTCAAGAGAAATTGCAACTAACATGGAAGCATCTGCTAAAGAATATCTCTCATCAGGTGATTCTTCAAAATTGATTAATGATATGTATCAATATGTTGAACATGTTACAGAACATCTTTGGAAAGAAAATAATAGATTATTCATGATGGCAGAAGCTCGATTACAATATGTTTCAGAAAAAGTAAACAATGAACTAAATGAAATCGAAGGAACACAACTAAAGGAAATAGGAAAATCTAGAGAAGATTATGAACAATTAGTTGAAAATCTTTCAAAAGATGTTTCACAACAAGGAATCTAGATTTGTCTTATAGTATATTGGGTCAAGTAGTAAGTGTTAGAAAATTTTCTAATGGTGATATTGAAATTAATTTCTACCACGAAGATCAAATCACTGAATATCGTTACTCATCAGATCCTAGTAGATTAGGCACATTTCCTAAAGAATTGGCTGAAACTTTAGCCTCAACATTAGCTAATAACATCTGCACTGAAATTTACTTTGCAGAAGATGGAAATCCAACCCATGTAGAACTAGAAGAATGTGATGATGATTTAGAAGATGATGAAGAATTTGACGAGGACCTTGTTTCTGAGGAATCATGAACTTTGAATGTATTCCAAAGCTCAAGGCGTTCCAAGATCTCACTGATCTTCACTCAACAAACTATGTCATCGAGTGTCCTCGTCATAATATAATACGTCAAAACAATACTTAAGGCATTCTACAATTTTCTACTAAGAAAATTATTCTACATAGTGATGATGAACAAGATTATCATAAAATCTGACTGATTTTATGTTTACAAATTCTAACATTCCGTATCTTGAAAGCTCTCTTCCAAATCCACTATGTTTGATTCCTCCAAATGGAATTCTGGGATCTGAAACAACAACATTATTCCCACTTACAATTCCAGATTCAATTCTTCTAGACATTTTTTCTGCTTTAGCAAGATCTTTTGTCCAAGTACTTGCACCTAAACCAAATTCAATATCATTAGCCATTTTGATCGCTTCACTTTCATTTTCCACTATTGTAATTGGTGCTACAGGTCCAAATGTCTCTTCTTTTGCATCTTCTACAATTCCTGAAATTGTTTCAAGACCATCTTTACTTGAGACTGGTCCAATGTCTGTTTCTATAGACATTGGATCTCCTACCTTCAATTGTGATGCTTTCTTGATAAACAATTCAATGAAATCTTCTGCAATGTTTTTTCCTACAAAAAATCTCTTTGATGTCACATAACTCTGTCCACAATTGATAAATCTTCCTTTCACTGCTCCTTTTGCTGCTTTTTCAATAATTGCATCATCTAATACGATGAAAGGATCACTGCCACCTAGTTCTAGAACACATTTTTTCAAATTCATTGCAGCTCTCTCGCCTACTTTTGCTCCTACATTTGTACTGCCTGTAAAAGTAACAGCATTGACCTCAGAATCAATGAGATGGTTAGCTGATTCTACACTACCAACTAATGTCTGAAATACTCCGTCAGGAACTCCTGATTCAGTAAATGCTTTTTCAATTTCAATGCCTGACTGCATGTAACTCTTGATGGTTTCATTACAATTACATTTCCAGCCATTAAGCATGGTGCTGCAAATCTTAATGCTTGCCAATAAGGAAAGTTCCATGGCATAATAGAACCAATTACTCCAAGTGGTTCAAAAGTAAGAAAACTTTTTCGTGCATCTGTGTTTAATACTTCATCAGAGAGAAAACTGTCCCCATGGTCTGCATAAAATTCTAAAGCCCATGCACATTTTTCAACTTCTCCTATTGATTCTTTGAGAGCTTTACCCATCTCTTGTGTTGCAACTTTTCCTAAATCTGTTTTGTTTTTCTTTAGATATTCAACTAAATTGTAAACATAACTTCTACGTTTTTCATAATCCTTTTTCCATTCAGGAAATGCTCGTTTAGCTTTTCCTACTAAATCAAAAACTTGATTTTTATCCATCGATTGGAAGGTTGTGATATCTTCGCCTGTTGCAGGATTTACCGTAGTAATCTGACTCAGGGATTTTTTGCAATATTTCCTTCTATTTAATTTACTAACTTATTTTTCAAAATTTTGGGAAGGGTAATCTTCTTAGAATGTTTGCTGCATATCTTTTTTGATCTCGTCGATCTTCTTGGCATATGCTTTTTTAGATTTATCATTCTTTTTGAGATTTAGAACATTTCCGCATGAAGGGCATTTGAACATGCCTTCAAGAGCATTTTCAAACGTAACTCTTGGACAGTCTTCATTGCCACAGTGATAGAAATCCGAGGCATTTTCATAATCCAGTCTTTGTTGGAGTCTTTCTTCGATCTTCTTTTTCTGATTCTCAATAAAGTGCTCAACTTCTTCTCTTCGGGTTCTCCATCGATACACAAACCACCCTTTTCTTTCATCTTTTACCCTGATTCCAGTAATGAGTGATTTTCCAAAAAGATCATACAGTACTTTTCTGACCATGTTGATTCTAAGACCAGTAGAGCTTGCAATTTCTTCATCAGTTGCATCTTCGGCTTTTAACAAAGATCTTGCTACTTTGAGGTATTCGTCTCCTCCAATCATTGAAGCAATTCGAACAAAAGGATCTTCGTATTTGTCTACCAACTCTAATCTCTCAAAATATTCTACTATTAATCCCTTGTTTCGTTTACTTGCACGTTTTTGCCCATTTTTGTGGGTATAATTGTCCTTTTAGCATCAGAAAATGATTTTTCAAATTGTTTACCTTTTTGAATTCGATCTAAAAGAATTGCCAATGCACTAATCTCTGAATGAGGTTGACTCCCTATTCCAATATTGTAATCTACTAATTCATAAATTTCTCTTGGAACTTTTTCAGCTCCTACAACAATCAAAAGATCTTTTTCATTACGAAGTTTTTCTTGCGCATCATTGATTTTTTCTCCATACATTGTAAGATGTACTATTCTAAATCCTTCTTCTTTCTTCTTTTTTACAATTGGTTTCCATTTATCAATAAACTCAATTGCAAAATTCCCTCCCCAAGTATCATTGATCTTTTCTAATGTATCTTTAATTTCAGGATTAACTTCTGTCATGAAAATTTTTTCAGCACCAAAGGCTCTTGAAACTAATGCAACATGCGTTGTTACTCTATCATCCCTTACCAAACGTTGTCCTATTCTAACTACTTCAATTACCAAATGATTTTACTCCTTTCTGAGAATTTTGATTTTCTATAATATCTTTTATCAATTCTTTTAATTCATTCACATTTTTTCCAGTTTTTGCAGAAACTAGAATCCATTTTTTATTATCGGCTAAATTAAGAGCATCAATTTTTTGTTCAATCTCTTCATTTTCTACCAAATCATCTTTGTTTAACGCATATACCATTCTATCTTTTTCAACTCCTAATTCGCTTAATGTTCTCATACAGCTTGAAAACTTCTTTTTTAAATCAAATAAAGAATCACCAATGTCAATAACCACAATTATGATATCAGTATGTGCTAATTCTTCTAATGTTGATTTGAATGCATCAATCATGTATGCAGGTAGTTTACTGATAAAACCTACAGTATCAGAAATTAAAAATGATTCTTGATTAATTGTCACTCTCCTTGTAGTAGTTGAAAGAGTTGTAAACAATTCATCGCTTTGCTCTCTTGTTTCTCCTGTCATTTTGTTAAACAAAGTGGTTTTTCCTGCCGAAGTATATCCTGCTAATGAGATTATTTTGAATCCCATTCTTTTTCTTCCTTGTCTGTGAAGTTCTCTCTGTTTTCCAGCCTTTTCGAGTTTTGATCTTATGGTTTGCATTCTATGTTTGATATCATTATAGTACACATCAACTTTGAATTTTCCTATTCCCATAAATCCAGGTTGCTCACCCATACTTGAGAGACGAACTTTTTCTTTTGCTCTGGCCATCTCATATCTTAATTGTGCTAATTTTACTTGCAATTTTGATTCAGCACTTGATGCTCTACTTTCAAAAATTTCAAGAATTAGAATTTCCCTATCTAAAATTTCTCTATGTAATTCAGAAGCAAGATTGTAATTTTGACTGGGTTTCAAAATTTCATCATATACAATTACATCTGGTCTAAACTTTTCTGAATCTTCCTTTAGTTTTTCTAAAATTCCTTCACTAATTCCAAATTTTGGTCTTTTTAGAAATTTTTGCTTGATGATATGGACGATTTCATATCCTGCAGCATCGCATAATCCTTTTGCCTCACTTATGGCATCTTCCTTATCATAAGTAATCAAAATTGCTGAATTCATTATGTTTCAATATTGCCCATTTTGGTAAATTATGCTGTTTTCTTTAATGCTTTTTCTATATTCATATTCAACACAATTTCAGCAATATCGCTGGCATACTCAGAAATTCTTCTTATACTCTCAGTCATTCTTCTAATTCGATATATCTCCTCATCATCTTTTAGTGATTTTGAGGCATCTCTAACCTTTTTCTCAAATTTTGAAATTTCATTTGATTTTTTGATGGTTTTTTCAGCTTGGGCATAATCTTCTTTGAATAATGCCAAACAGGATTCATCTAAAACTGATAAACAAAAATCATTCATATCCTGTAATTTTTCTAAGATCTCTTTTTTGACTGGTTTTTTGAATTCTAAAAGATCTTTAGCAATAAACGCAGCATGATCTCCTGTTCTTTCTATATTTTTAACAACTAATCTGTATCCAAGACAATTTCTAGCATTTCTGAATCCCATCTCTTTTAGCATGTGTTCATTTTGGATTGCTATCTTTAATTGACGAATAATGTAAAATCCAAATCTGTCAACTTCATCATCTGTATTGATTACCTCTTGGGCTAAATCCAAATTGTTTTCCTTAACTGCTAAAAGAGCATCACTTGACATCGATTTTGCCAAATGAATCATTCTTTTGAATGCCCCATCCACTGAGAGTTCTAATAAATTCACAAGAACCTGGACTGTAATTCCGCCACTTGAGTCAGAAATTATTTCAGAACCCATGAGCATTCTTTTTACAGCTTCTTTGACAGTGTTTCTTTGACTAGGACTTAACCTTCCATTTTTTGGTTTAACATTGATTGTTTTGAATCCCAGAAAATACAGAGAAATTAATTTCCTTACAATTGATGAGGCCTCTTCTTCAATATCTATTTCAACTACCGCATCTTCCTTTTTTTGAATACGTGATTCAAATTTTGGTGGATACAGTTCTAATGTTGATGAACCTTTTCTTACCATTCTAATTTGGTCTCCTTGTTTAAGACCAAGATCTGTAATCCATTGTTTTGGTAATGAAACTATGAATGATGATTTTCCAGTAAATTGTATTTTCCTTGTTTCTTCTCTCTCTTCCATAATCTAAAGAGAAAAAACCCATCTATATAGTTTAATTCTGTAAATATGGTCTATCATTGGACTAATATTTAGAAGAGATCTCACCTATGCGTATGGAGCCAATTCTAAAACTTCAACACACGCTTGATGCGTTGTTTGGAAGTGGGGTATCACGCTATATGCCAAAAGATGTTGAAATGACCTTCTCCAAAAAAACTGGAAGAATTAGAACTGTTTCTCATAAAGGAAAATTACTCTGTACTTTACGTATTGATGGAGGGTTGGCAATCAGCCCATATTTTGCACAATTATTAATGAAAAGTAAAATATTTCGAGAAAACTGTGTAGAGATAAACAAAGATGCTGCACCATTTGTCAGTGAGGGAAGATCAGTTTTTTGCAAGCATGTTGTTTGGTGTGGAAAAAAAGTTAGAATTTCTGCTGATACTCCTGTATTGTTTAAAGACAAAGTAATTGCAGTTGGTAAGGCTGTCTTGTCCTCAGAAATGATTTCAGATTTTGATAGAGGGGTAGCCATAAAGGTCAGAGATAGTTTAAAAAGTCACAAGGAGAAAAATTAGTCATGATGCGCGGAGGAAATCGCGAAATGCGAAGAATGATGGACAAGATGGGCCTTGATATGAATGAAATCCCAAACGTTCAAGAGGTAATCATAAAGACTGACAAAAAAGAGATTATCGTAACAAAACCCTCCGTTACCGAAATGAAAGCAAAAGATAATTCTATTTTTACAGTTACAGCAGATAGCTACGAGGAAAGAGAACTC
The DNA here is from genome assembly GCA_965215075.1 of Candidatus Nitrosopumilus sp. Lineage (GTDB taxonomy): Archaea > Thermoproteota > Nitrososphaeria > Nitrososphaerales > Nitrosopumilaceae > Nitrosopumilus. The sequence continues at coordinate 199,656 of OZ244033.1, read as the reverse complement.
GAGGTTCCAATTTTCTCCGAAGAGGATATTCAGCTAGTTTGCCAACAAGCTGGAGTTGATGAAGAAAAGGCAAAAGCTGCTCTAGAGGAAGCCAAAGGCGATCTTGCTAGAGCGATCTTACTTCTAACAACAGGATAATTTTCCTAATTTTTGTCATTTTTATGCCTAAAAACCAACCAAAACTGAATGATTTAATTATTGGATTTATGGGGTTTTGAGTATAATGAGTAGTATGGCAGAATCTAAGGTTACTGGTATTATCAAATCTTTGAATTCCTTAGAAGATGATATTGATTCTCTAAAAGACAAGATTGCTGATATGAAAAAACAACTATCTGTAAAGGCTCAATCTGAAATTGATACCTTGATGTCAAAAACCCAAGAAATGGCCACTAAAGAAGCTGAAGTACTCATTAACGCATCTAAAGAAAAAGCCAATGCAGAATCTCAGAAAATTACCCAAGATGGTGAGGCTAAACTATCTGAAATTCAGGCAAATATTGACTCTAATTTTGATGAAGCAGTGAAACACGTCGTGTCAACTGTTTTGAAGGCATAAACCTAAATCTCATATTTCAATTTGCCAAATATCGACCCATTAATTGATGCTCGTATAGGAATTGCTACTACCTATGGTAAACCATACTATAGATTTTCGACCTATCTTAAAGCACTAAAACTATCCTTTGATTCCATTCTACCTGAAGACATTATGGGTTATTCTGGTCATCTCATAATGACTACTAGAAAGGAGTCTCCAAAAGAATGTGAAAAACCTATTCTACATGAAGATATCTTTGAGCATCATCCCACTGTAATTAGAGGCATGATGATTCAAAAACTAAATCTACATTTTGAAGAAGAAGATCTAATAATTGGAGTTGATCCAGGACAAAGGATTGGATTGTCAGTATCTTATTTTGGAAAAGAAATAGAAAGTTCTTTTCATTCATCTGTTGAAGAATTAGTAGTTCACATAATCCGAGTTTTGGGAGGTCTCCGAGCAAAAAGAAAAGTTGTCAAAATTGGAAACGGGAATATGGCAATTGCTAATCAGATAGTAACAATGCTAAATCTAAAATTCTGTTCATCTTTTGAATTGGAATTTGTTGATGAACACAAAACTAGTCCGAAAATTAAAAATTTCAATCAAAGAGGAAAACGTGATATGCTCTCTGCAAAATTCATCTCACAAAGAGAAGGTTTCAGACATTCCATTTTGCCATTATCATTGACAGGATAGCGATCAGAAATTTCTTTGAAATTCAATAAATTTAGAATTTTTTTAGCCTCAAAAATATGGTACAATGATGAAAGTATGAGGATATCATCAATTTTCTTGATATTTTTTTGAAAAACATGAAATTTTTGTTCAAACAACTATATTACAAGGTGTTAATTTTACAAAAAAACGATTTTCAAATAAGCTATACATATTTATTGAACATTTCTTGGTTTTTTTAAAACTCATAACTGTGATCGCAACTTTATCTAAAATTATTTCAATTTTCTATGACTTTTTTTATGGATTTTATGCATCCATCCTTATATAGTTATGAATTCTATAAGATACTACCAAGATGACTTGTAAAGGAATTTGTGTTAGATACAAGGCTCAAAAGCCAGTAGGAACCGGAAGATATGCTTCTGGACAACGTAGATGCCAAATTTGTGAAATATTCATCAAGTGGGAGGGACTCTGGTGTCCATGTTGTGGATATAGATTAAGAACAAAACCACGTAATCTCAAATACAAAGCAAAATTGCGTGCTAGGGTTGAAGCTGATTCTATTGAAGCTAAAGCAGTTGCAGAAACTCAAACTGAAGAAATTGAAGTTGAAGTTCCAAAAGCAAAATCAAAAAACAAAACTGCAAAAGCTAAAACAACAAAATCCAAAGTAACAAAAACAAAAGAAAAGACTCCATGTAAATATTGTGAGAAATTGTTTGTATATCCAGACAAACACGAAAAGAATTGCAAAAAGAATCCTCATACTGAAACTTCCCCTGAGAGTGAATCAATAGCAATAAAAGCATAAGACTTGTTCATAGCTTATTGAACTCTCCAAATGGATTTTCCCAGAAAATGGTAAATCTGGAGAGCCGTAGCTTTTCTTTACAGATTCAAAAATTTGAAAATGGATTTTTTGTATCTGTAACTGAAGGAGCTAACAAAATCGGTTCCATGGTTGTCTCTTTAGCCACTGGACCTACCCAATTACAACTACTGTTATACCTTCTAGAACTGAATCTCTTTTTCTAAAACTTACAGCTGAAAGAATTAGTACGAGAATGAGAGGAATTGCTCTTGTTTCTACTTTTATTCAAAAAGAATTAGAACCCAACACTGCAAAAGCCTTAATGTCTGAAATAATGGAGATGATTGAGAATGACTGATTTACGAAATTATATCTCTCAAATCAAGAAGAGTAAAGAACTCAAAACTGTAAAAACTAAAGTTTCAACAAAGTATGAAATTGCTGGAATTACTGCAAAAGTTGACGGATCACATGCAGTATTATTTGAAAATATCAAAGAAAGTAATTTCCATTTAGTTTCTAATTTGGTAGGAACACGAAAACGATTTGCTCTTGCAGTTGGAGGCACTGAGAATAATATTCATCAAAAAATTATTTCTGCAATCAAAAAAGCTAAAAAACCAAAAATCATATCATCTGGAAAATTTATGGAAAATAAATCAAAAAACCTCTTTTCCATGCCTATTGTAACCCATTTTGAAAAGGAATCTGGACCTTTTATCACATCTTCAATTGTTTATGCAAAAAATCCTGAAAGCGGAAAACAAAACTCATCATTTCATAGATTGATGCCAATTGATAAAACCCATTTTTCAATACGAATGGTAGAAGGCAGACATCTTCATCGATGCTTTGTTGATTCCAAAGAACATGGCGAAGATCTTAAAGTTGCTATATCTGTAGGTGTTCATCCTGCAATATCTATTGCAGGTGCATACCAAGCAGAATGGGGCAAAGATGAAATCGATATTGCAAATTCTATTTTGGGTGGAAAACTAACTTTAACAAAACTTCCTTTTACTGGATTAAACGTTCCATCTGGTGCTGAAATTATTATGGAAGGAAAAATTCTCCGTGACAAAACTCATCGTGAATGGATGGTTGAGATGCTTCAAACATATGATCACAAAAGAGCTCAACCAGTTTTTGAACTTGAAAATCTATACTTTAGAAATAATCCTATCTTCCATAATGTCTTATCTGGCTATGCAGAACATAGATTATTGATGGGAATGCCAATTGAATCCAAACTAAACGGAGAACTGAAGAAAGCCTATCCTCAAACACAACAAGTCTCAATGACAAATGGTGGATGTAATTGGCTACACGCAGTTGTACAAATTAAAAAGAAAAGTGAGTCTGATCCTAAAAAAATAATTAGAAAAACATTCGAATCACATCGTTCCCTCAAACAAGTAACTGTAGTTGATGAAGATATTGATCCTAATAGTGCAGAATCCGTAGAATATGCTATGGCTACCCGATTCCAAGCTGACAAAGATCTAGTAATTATCAAAAAAGTTCGTGGTTCTAGTCTTGATCCTTCTAGTGATCAAAAGAAATTACAAACAACAAAAATGGGAATTGATGCAACCATATCTTTTTCAAAACGTCCAGAAGGATTTGAACTAGCAAAAATCCCTAAAATTAATAAAATTAAACTAGAGAAATATTTCAAGTAATCTAAATCAACTGATTAAATTAAATTGGATGACCCTAGATTGCTCGTAGAATAGAAATGTCATCAAATGATCAAAATGTTAGTGAAAAAAATCCTTCAGAATCTCATGCTGAGGTAATTGTTAGGATGTTTCCTTCTGATGCAAATCCAGCTGGAAACGTGTTTGGTGGTGAAATTTTAAAACATATTGATATGGTTGTAGGAATTGTTGCCCAACACCATTCTCAATCAAATGCAGTTACTGTCACAATGGATAGTGTAAACTTTCTAAAACCTGTTTTTGTAGGAAATGTACTAAAACTAAATGCTAGAATCAATTATGTTCATAATTCTTCTATGGAAATAGAAGTTAAAGCAGAAGCAGAAGATATTGTAACTGGAATAAGAACGATTACTGGAACTGCTTTTGTAACATTTGTTGCTCTTGACAAAAATGGAAAACCAATGCATGTGCCTAGATTAGCTCTGAAAACAGATGAGGATCGTACCAAATTTGAAGAAGGAAAAACTAGAATGGAAAAACGATTGGAAAATCGTAAAAAATAACCATCTGATTATCATAGATCCATTTAAGAATAATAAAAACTATCTCTAGTTAATGTCCGAACAAGAAAAAAATGTTGAGTGGGATTCATTATGGCAAGAATATACAAAATCTCTTGAAAATTGGAAAACACTTTTTGAACAAATGCAAAGTGCAAGTAATGACATGCAAGCTAAATTCAATAAAGTTTGGGAAAAGGCTACTGCTGAATCTAGCGCAGACACCATGAAATTATTTGAACAAAATTGGCAACACGCTATGAGCGATGCTGGAATGAAATCTTTCAAAGAGTTTAGTGAAAATTGGCAAAAAGCACTTAATGATTCCAATATTTCCGCTTTCACACAGTTTGCTGAAAATTGGCAAAAAACACTCAGTTCTTCTGGATTAGAACAAATGCAAGCTTATGGAGAAATGATGAAGAAATTCTCCGAAACTTGGAGTACTATGTGGCCAAAATCTTGAAAATTTTTGAAAGAATAAAAGCCTGATTTTTTCATTATTTTTTAATGACAACAAATCAAACTGAATGTTTTGTTGAGTTATCTAGTTTTGATGATTTAGCAAGATATGCATGTGCATTTAGAGAATATCCAGAAAGAGTATACTCACAAGAATTTGATGGTTCAAGAGTTGTATCATGTGGTATAACTTTGGCTAATACATTGATGATTCTATATGCAAAAATGCCAAAAACTGGAAGATATGTTTCTTATCAGGTTAATGCAGGAAAAGAGATTTGTGATATCGTTGAATCTACAAAAGACATTTCACATTATGCACCAATTATTCACGTGGAAACAGAAATTTCATCATTGCCTACAGAATATGAAAAAATTTCTGACATATTTCATCCAATCCAAGTTAAAGATTTAGGCAGCTTGGCGCGGCTAACATATGATCCAGAGTTTCCTGATGAACCAAAATTAGCTTTGTTTACATTACAACACCAAAAATCTTGGGTTATGGGATACATTACTTCATTAGAAATGGATGAAATAATCTACAATTTCAATTATGTTGAATTAGATTCTGAACCGACAAAACATTTCGTAAAATACCAAGGTAGTCATGGATTATCTCCAGAATATTCCAACAATATTGATCATGGTTTTTCATACCTTCCCATCATTAAAATTAAAAATTCTCATCCTATCTTTGGTTTTTCTGAATAAATTAATCCTACATGGTTAATTCTTTAATTTTATTTCTTGATTCTTTAACTAATCGTTTTATTACTGGCACATAAATTTCAACTGCATAAACAATTTCTACATCTTTGTGCTTATCAATATCTAAAAATGCTGAAGCAATTACTTGTTTTTCTCCTACTTTAGGCTCGTTTCTTTCTTTTCGTTTTAGATTAATAATCTCTAAAAAAGTTGGAATCTGTCTTTTAATTTCTATTTCTATTTCTTCTTTTGAACGAATTTTTTGATTAGTTAAACCAACTCTGATTTGCTGATAAATATCATCTTTGTATCTGTCTTTAGCTCTTATCATAATCTTAATCTCAGGAATCTTTCCAAATTTGTTTTTGAATTCTAATATTTTTTTAATAATGTCTGGGTATGGATTTTTATGCTCTTGTTCATATTTTGCTGAATACCATTCAGAAAATTTTTTTGCTTTCTGGTCTTGTTTTTCTCCAGCTTTTTCAGAAAATGATTTTTCAGAAATATTTTCTGAGATAAATAGTCCAAAATCCCTATTTGCTTCTTCAAAAATTCCATTAAATGTATTATTCACAGACACAATGAATTCACTGAAAAAGTAATTTACATAGAAAGGATCAGGATCATAATGTTCTATCTGTCTTAAACTAATTTCGCAATTTTTTATTGCTTCTTCAATATTCACTAATTTTGAGATTCAGAAGATGCATATTTTGATTGCGCTTTTAGACTAGTTGCTAATTCTTTAAAAATTTCATTAACGCTTACATCAACAAGGTTAATTGTTGCATTTTCTTTCACAATTTGTTTTTCAAATTTTTCTTTAATTGCAAAAGATACTGATGACCAATGTAAAACTCCCTTTAGTTGTTCTTCTACTGTCACATTAGTAGTAGGAAAGTTTGCTGGTGAGAAAACAACTCCATTGGTCCATTGCATTGTTGGGATAGCTCCCCCAGAAGATCTTGTACTAAACGCAATTTGCTTTACCCAATCATCAAATTTGTATTCGATGACTTCGTGAATAACCAACTTTTTCCAAGGCTCAATAGAGATTTCCATTTGATCATAAATACTCTTAAACCAATTATAATCTTATTTTTCTAATGGCTAAATGGGCTGACTATCTGATTTCTGAGGTCAGTTATGATTCAGATCATCTGATTTCTATTGCAATACGCCATGAAGACACTGAAAGAGGAATTTCTGAAGGTCAACCTATAGATCGATTGACAATTTCTTCCGATATCAAAAATGGTCTGCTTTATCTGACGATTTACAGTGGAAAAGATTCCTGGAAAAAAGGACATAAAATTCAAACTTTCTCAATTGACGGTAATCCATATTTACGAATTGATGGAAACAAAGTCAAATTAGATTATCTGGGCGATTTGCCAGAATCATCCGTTGTCCCTGAACCTGTAAAAGAAATAGAGTTCAAAACTGAATCTATTCCAGAACCAGAACCTCCAAGTCTTAGAGGTTCATTACCAAAAGAATCCACAGAAGAACTTTCACAAGAACTAGACCTTGCACCAGAACCAGTTGAGGAAACCATTCCAGAACCACCTAAACCAGAAGAGGAAGAAGCTACTCCAGAACAATTATCACAATTAAATGATCTTCAACAACAAATAGACGAATTAGAAGACGTTCTATCTAAAAAATTATCAGCAAATGAACCTACCCCTGAACAACTTTCGAGAGTTGAAGAATTAGAAAAAGAAATTACAAAACTTGAAAAAGTCGATGTAGAAAAAGAAATTGTCAAACCATTACAAAAACAAAACAAAAAACTCGATAAAATTGAGAAAAAACTACGTCGCTCTTCTAAAAAAACTTCTAAAAAAACCTCTTCAAAAACCAGTATTCTAGAAGCCTACTGTGTAAAATGTAAAACTAAACGAGAAATTAAAAATCCCAAAGAAACTACTATGAAAAATGGTAGACCTGCCGTCAAAGGAACTTGTTCTGTTTGTAATTGTAAAGTTTTTCGAATTGGAAAAATGAAAAAATAAGAAAATATGTTTTAATTAATTACTTCCAGAATTACATCTTTCCAGATTGCCATGCTTGATTAAATTTCTTAATGGCTTCTTGATATGCCATTATTGAATCATCACCTGATGTTTTAAGAAATCTTTCCCACTGTTGATTAAATTTCTTTATTGATTCAATATTGGTTTCTTTGAAAATATTTTCAATCATCTTTGTTTGTTGTTTGATGTATTCAGGGCCAATTTCTTCCCATGTACTTTCCCAACTGGAACTAACTTTTTTCAATAATTCAGCATCAGATTCAACTGCTTTTTGGCATGCATCATGATATGTCATCAAAGTTTCGTTTGTAGCTTTTTGCCATTGTGCAAGAGATTCTTTCCAGCCATTCAAAGCAGTATTGTATTCTTTCCATGCTTTCTCAAATTCTGGCTTTGATGAAGATTTTGTCTGTTTTTTTGGTTTGCTGACTGTTTTTTTAGCTGGTTTTTTTGCTGGTTTCTTTTTTGCAGTACTTTTTTTCTTAGTGGCCATACTTTAGTTTGAAAATAGTAGATGTTAAATCTTTCAATAATTTCAAAGTTTGAAAAATGCAAATAGGATACTAAAATTCTGATGCTTTGGTGAAATTTAGAGCATGTTTTTCATCTTTATTTTTGAATAGTTCAAAATGTTCTTTACATAAATTTCTGGTTTCTCTAAAACTTATCTTTACTATCCTTATTGCTTTTAATTTACATTCAGAAATACTGCATTGCAATATATGATATAACTAATTTCTGTTAATAAAACTTGAAGATAATGTAATTACCTCCTAACTTTTTTATGATTGCCTAATGCCAAAAAATTATGAATGATGACGAAAAAGGTAAACGATTTTTGGAGTTAATTGACGAACAAAATAACTTACAGTGGAGTATTATAGCAAAATTATCTGCCTTAATTAATTCAAAATGGAATTCTACTGAATTGCAAAATGAACTGAAAACATTAGTAGATAATCATACAAAAATTACTAAAGAACTAAACAGTCTTGATGATACTAATAGTCTCTTATAGCGCTGAATCTACCATCAGTGCAATAAATAATACTGCCAGATAAGGACTTGAAAATTTAAACAAAGTCCATGAAGCTTTTTCCATCGGTTTGACAATTACCCAAATTGATAATGCAATCATTAATGCTCCAGAAGCAATTGCAGTCCAAAGATAAACTTCTCCTACCATCTCTTCCCCATTAACAGTTGTTATGAAAAATGGTGCAATTGAAAATAATACCATGACTACTGTTGAACCTGCAATGGCTCTTGCTGATGTTTTTTCAGATTGAACTGCAGTTAACATTGGCACATTTACTTTGTTATAATCATCTTTGAAATGTAATGTCAAAGCCCAAATGTGCATTGGAATCCAAATAAACACTAATCCTGCCATTGCAAGACCCATTGTCCACAAATCTGATATTGTTACAGATACCCAACCAATCATTGGTGGTGCACCTCCACATAATCCTCCTAAAATTATGTTTGTTCGAGAATTTCTTTTCAATGCATAAGAGTAGATGAGAACATTGTTGAGTAATCCAAATGCAATGAAAGCTGTTGCCCATGCACCTTGTTCTAGTGTTGTAGTAAATGAAATTGCAAATGCCAAAACTAATGAAATTCCTGCTAATGCTAATCCAAAATTTCTTGCTTTTACTGCAGGATAGATCCTTTTTGAAGGAAGTGGTCTATTTTTTGTTCTTTCCATGATTGCATCGATATCTCTATCGTGATAGTTTGTCAAAGTGTTAGCAGCTGCTGAACCTGCTGCAACTGAAAATAACATTAATACCCATGTTGCCGGAGAAATTTCAATATCATAGATATTAGAAGCTGTTAATGCTGCACCAAATGCAGTGAAAACCAGCAAATACCAGATCTTTGGTTTTGTTAATTCATAATATACTGCAACTCTAGATTCAGACTTTTGTTTTTGCAACACTAATCACTATCCTTTGAAGGCATATATGGCATTGCTTTCATTCGTGATTTCATCTCAATAAATGATTCTGAAGACTGTATTCCTTCGATTCTTCCTATCCTTTCAGAGACCATTTTGTGCATCTGATCTAAAGATTTTGAATACATAGTTACCAAAATATCAAATCTACCTGTAACTTCAGCCACTTCTCGTACTCCATCAATTTTGAACAATTCTTCAATTATGTGATCGCGTTTTTTTGTATCCATGTTTATTCCAGTTAACGCTTTTACATTATATCCTAATTCGGCATCATTAACAACAATTGTAAAACGCTCAATCAGTTTTCTTTTGACCAGTCTTTTGATTCTTGAATAAACAACTGATGAGTTGACATTAATTTTTTTTGATAAACGTGGGACAGAAATTGAAGCATCATTAGATAACTCTGATAAAATTTGTAAATCTAAGTCATCTACCTTTACCGTTTAAAACACCTGAGACGATCTAGATTTCTGGATCTTATAAAGTTATTATTGTAAAAATTGCAAAAAATTATCTAAATTTTGCCTTTTTTATATAGCATTTCTGCTAACAATACTGCACCTTTTGCTGAACCCATTTTCTTGTTATGTGAGAACAACATGTACTTTAGACCTTTATCAAACAATTCTTCTTTCTCTACTCTTCCAATTGTTGTCGTCATTCCACCACCTACAGTTCTTTCCATTCTTGGTTGAGGTCTTGTTGGGTCATCATGGAATGCATAGTATTCTTTTGGAGCAGAAGGTAATCCTTCAACTGAGATTGATTTATTGTAATCATTGTAAAGATCCTTTGCTTTAGCAGGATCAATATCTTCAGATGTTTCAACAAAGACAGATTCTGTATGACCATCAATTACAGGAACTCTGGTACAAGTACAACTCACTCTAATATCTGCATCTTCAATCTTTCCATCTTTTAATTTGCCTAGAATTTTTCTTGTTTCTAGTCTAACTTTACCTTCTTCTTTTGGAATGTAAGGCAAGATGTTATCTGTAATTCCCATTGCAGATACACCTGATTTTCCACCGCCAGAAATTGCTTGCATTGAAGTCATCATAACTTTTTTTGCACCATATTTTTCTAGTAGTGGTTTTAGTGTAATTGCTAATCCAGTTGTGGTACAGTTTGGTAGAGGTGCTACAAACCCTTTCCAATTACGATTTTTCTTTTGTGTTTCAAGTAATTCAGCTTGTTCATCATTTACTCCTGGAATAAGAATTGGAACATCTTCTTCATATCTATAAGCAGAACTTGTTGAAACTACTGGAAGATGAACTGCCATCTTTGTTTCAATATCTCTGGCAGCTTGTGATTCTATTGATGAGAATATCAAGTCTAATTGTGAAATATCTAATTCATCAATTGTTTTAACAGTCATTGATTTGATGTATTCTGGGATCTCGCCTCCAACATCCCACATGATAATTCCGCCTTCATTTCGAATAGCATCAAGATAATTTTTACCTGCAGAGCGCTCAGATGCTGCAATTTGAGTAACTTCAAACCATGGATGGTTATCTAATGATTGCACAAATTCTTGTCCTACGGATCCTGTAACGCCTAAAATTGCTACTCTTTTCTTTTCCATGAAGAGCATGGATCAATTTCAATTAATAATCGTTATTCAAATTACCAAAAGATACTATATCGCCTATACCTATTTGGTACTGTGAAAATAAGATTAAAACCTACAATCGCAGCACATAATCCCGTAAGTCATGGGGGCAGATATTCTGTCTCGATCAAGGATTCGGTTGTCGATTTTAGCTCAAACGTCAGCCCTGCAGGAATGCCTCTATCTGTAAAATCTGTCCTAAAAAATAGACTAGAAAAAATTGTTGATTATCCTGATTCTGACTCAAATGACTTGCTTTCAAGCCTCAAAAAATACACTGGATTACCTGAATCAAACCTGATTGTTGGAAATGGTGCCATTGAGATTATTTACAATTTCTGCAATTCCTTTTTATCAAAAAAACATGTATTGATACCTGCTCCAACTTTTGGCGAATATGAAACAGCTGCAAAACTCGTTGATTGTAAAATCAATTTCTTCAAAACAATGAATCTTTCTGAAAATCTTGATTCGTTCATATCTAAAATCCCTAAAAATGGTTGTGTGTTTATTTGCAATCCTAACAACCCAACTGGAACAGTTTTATCAAAAAAACAATTAATAAAAATTATTTCTGCAGCAAAGAAAAAATCATGTTTTGTTTTTGTTGATGAATGTTTTATTGAATTAGTTCCTGAATCAAACCAATCAATTCTAAAACTAGCAAAAAAATATGATAATCTCTTTGTATTGCGTTCACTCACAAAATCCTTTGGTTTGGCTGGACTTAGAATAGGATATGCAGGGTCATCAAAACAAATTATTGATATCCTAAAGAAAATAAAAATTCCATGGAGCGTTAATGCTTTAGCTCAAGAAGCTGGAATTACTGCAATTCAAAATAAAACTCATCTAAAGAAAGCAAAAACAATAATAAAAAAAGAATCTAATTTTTTGAAAAATAAAATTACACAAATACAAGGTTTTGAATGTCATCCCTCATCAACAAATTTTATTTTAATAAAAACAAAACAAGATTCAACTAAACTTCAAAAGAAATTACTAAAACATGACATACTGATCAGAGATTGTAAAAATTTCCATGGTTTAAACAATCACTACATTAGAATTGCAATAAAATCCCGCAAAGAAAATTTGAAACTTGTAAAAGCTATGGAGGCTGTATCTTGAAATCTTTAATGATTCAGGGAACATCTTCAGGTTCAGGAAAGACAACATTAGTAGCTGCATTGTGTAGAATTTTTTCTGATAAAGGTTACAGTGTTGCACCATTCAAATCCCAAAATATGTCAAATTTTGGTTATGCTACGCCTGATTTTGAGATATCTCGTGCCCAAGCAATTCAGGCTATAGGTGCTCGATGCGAGATTACACCAGAACTTAATCCAATTATGCTTAAACCACTAGGAAATTACTATAGCACAGTCTTTCTCAACGGTAAGCGTTACAAAAAGATGCATGCAAAAGATTACTATACAAAATTTGTAAAATCGAAAGGAATCAAAGCTGCAACAGATTCTTTATCTAAACTTAAAAAAAGCTATGATTTAGTAATTTTAGAAGGTGCAGGTTCACCTGCTGAAGTTAATTTACAACAGTATGATATTGCAAATATGCTTATTGCTCAAAAAGCAAAAGCATCTGTTTTGTTAGTCTCAGATATTGACAAGGGAGGATCTTTTGCAAGTCTTGCTGGTACCATGGCACTAATTGAAAAAAAATATCAAAAACTAGTAAAGGGATTTATCTTCAACAAATTCCGTGGAGACATTGATGTTCTAAAACCTGGATTTAGAAAAATTACACAAATTACAAAAATTCCTGTTTTAGGAACCATCTCAATGATTAAAACAAATCTCCCTGAGGAAGATTCCCTTCATGCTAAGCCGAAAAAGATTGCGTGGAATAAAAAAAATCTCGCAAAAATAGACAAAGATCTAGACAAGCTAGCAAAAACTGTAAAAAACAATCTTAACATCAAATCAATTGAGAGGTTGATAAAATGATCTTAGAATCTATCATAATAGTTACATTTGCATTAGTTTTGGATTTTGTCTTTGGAGATCCTAGAAGTAAATATCACCCAACTGCATGGATTGGTACATTAATTGCTAAATTAACTCCACTAGCAAAAAATCAAAATGAAAATGCAGAAAAAGTTGGAGGAATTTTTGTAGTTGGAATTACTGTAGGAGTTGTTGTAACTTTACTTGCAGCTCTAGACATTGGAATTTCATTACTTACAGTTGATTGGATTACTCTAGTGGTTTCAATTGTACTTGGGACTATCCTTCTCAAAACTACTATTGCAGTAAAAGGTATGCAACGTTACGCTCTTGCTGTGGTTGATTCTTTAGAGAAGAATGATTTGGCTTCTGCACAAGCAAATCTGGCCATGATAGTGAAGAGGAACACCAAGAACTTGGACAAAAATCACGTTATTTCTGGGGTTCTTGAGAGTATTAGCGAGAATACCGTAGATGGAATTACTGGACCTTTATTCTATTATGCTCTTTTTGGTTTACCTGGGGCTTTTGTATACAGAATCACCAATACTGCTGATTCTATGATTGGATACAAAACTGATATCTTCAAAAATGTTGGATGGTTTGCAGCCAACTGTGATTCAATTCTCAATTACATTCCATCTAGACTCACAGGATTTGTAATGATAATTTCTGCTGCACTGTTACAAAATAATTGGAAAGAATCATACAAAACAATGATACGAGATGGCAAAAAAACTGAGAGTCCTAATGCAGGTTACCCAATGACTGCTCTAGCAGGAGCTCTTGAAACAAAATTTGAAAAGATTGATCATTATGAATTAGGAAGTGGTAATATTGCATTGACTAAACAACATGTTTACTCTGCAATTTCAATGATGAAACTTACTTCAGTTATTTTCTTTGGAATTATTACAGTTCCAATCATTTCTATTTTATCAGTAATTGGATGGTGGATTCATGCTTAAAGAAATTGGTTCAGTATTTTCATTCTTAACAATATTTCCATCATCAAATGCTACATTAGAAAATATTGCAAAGTACATGTATGTTTTTCCTATTGTTGGAATTGCAATAGGACTTTTAGTTGGTTCATTTGGTTTTGGATTATCATTTGTCTTAGATCCTCTACTTGTTAGCTTGCTAGTAGTTGCTTCACTTGCAATTGTCACTGGAATTCATCATGCAGATGGATTGGCTGATTTTGCAGATGGTCTAATGGTCAAAGGTAGTAAAGAAAGAAAGCTAAAAGCAATGAAAGATCTTTCTACTGGTTCTGCAGGAATTGTTGGAATTGTTTTGTATCTGGTAGGATTGATAATCACCATTTCACTTACAAGTGGATTTGATCTATTCAAAGCAATTCTGATTAGTGAAATTTTAGCTAAATTCTCAATGGTATTGATGGCAAGTTTAGGAAATTCAGCTTCTCTAGGCTCAAATTCCCCTTTTGTTTCAATAATGAAAGACAAGAGAAAACTTGCTGTAGCATTTATCATCATGCTTATTCCTGTTGCTGTTATCTGTGAAACAACTGGACTTATCATGCTTGGTGTCACGATAACGTTAACAATTTTCTTGTTAGCCATATCTACTAGAAGCTTTGGGGGAATTACTGGCGATGTTTTAGGAGCAACAAACGAACTTACACGATTGGCTTCATTGATGGTGTTTGTATCAATATGATTGCTATTGTGATGGCTGGTGGTAAAGGTACTCGAATGAATTTAGATGATGAAAAACTATTACTCCAATACAAAAAACCAGTAGTACTTCATGTAATTGACTCCTTAAAAAATTCAAACTGTTTTTCAAAAATTTTAGCAATTACTAGTCCTAATTCTCCAAAAACAAAAAATCTGTTAGAAGAAAATAATATTGAAACTTTTGATACTCCTGGAACTGGTTATGTAGAAGATCTTAATTTTGTTCTAAAAACTCTTAATGATGATGTTTTTATCGCCTCTGGCGATCTACCACTACTTGATAAAGAAATTGTTCAAGAAATTGTAAGTAATTATGATCCTCAAATTAATTGGACTAGTATACTCGTTGCAAACAAATTTCTGACTTCTCTTGGAATTTCATCTAACTATTCAACAACTTTCGAAAACCAAATATGCCATTATACAGGAATTTCTCTTGTGAATTCCAAAATAATATCTTCACTTGGAAAAATAGATGAAAATTACATTATGCTTAATGATAAAAGAATTGCACTAAATCTAAATACAAAAGAAGATTATGATCTACTCAGCACTGCCTGAGACTTTGCCATTGATTTTAGCTTTAGAACCTGTTGCTTCTGCAATAGCATTGCCGCATGAATTGCATGCAACTGATGTTGATGCATAAGAATAAACTACTTGAAGCTCACCACACTCATTGCAGTTAACTTTTTGAAATTTACTTGATGGCTTTGGAATTTCAATATGATCTTTTTTCATGCTGACACCAACTCAAATTTCTTAATTCTAATTCCTGGTTTATTGTATTTCTTTTTGCAAACAGTACATGTCATAATAGGAGTTACTTTCTTTGTTACTTTGGCTGGTTTTGCTAGTTTTGGGAATTTTTGTCCACCATATCCTTGCTTACGTTCTGCATGTCTACGTTCTCCTCTTGCAGAACCTCGTCTTTTTCCAGCCTTGTAAATGGAGATCTTTTGTTCAGTATGTGTCTTACATTTAACACAATACTTTCTGATCACCTTTGGAATGTTCATATCAACAAAAACTTCTGACCCGTAATTTAAGCATTGAATCTATAATAGGCGCAAAATCCAACCAAATCCGTGACTTCAAGCCTAGCAAATTCGATTTCTTCTCTTAATTCTGTCGCAATGGGTGACAAAAAGGCTGATCTTGTTTTAAAAAATTGTAATTTGCTATCAGTCTATACAAGAGAAATTATTCCAAAATCTCAGATTACAATTATCAAAGACAGAATTGCATATGTTGGACCTGATGCTTCACATACAATTGGTCCCAAAACAAAAATTCTAGATGTCAAAGACAAATACGTTAGTCCCGGTTTTGCAGATCCTCATTTGCATATTGATCAATTTGTTCTACCATCTGAATTTGCAAAAAAAGCACTTCTTTGTGGCGTAACATCTCTATTTTCTGATCCTATTGATGTTGTTAGTGTAGCAGGTTACAAAGGATTTCAAGAATTTCTTAGACTTGGTGAATATTTACCGATAAGAATTTTTCAAGTTGTACCTGGTGGTTTGCCTGTTGATGCTACATTTAGCAACAGCAAAAGAATTTCACCTTCACAAGAAAAATCTGTAGTAAAACATCCTCATGTTCTTGGAATGGGTGAAGTTTTTTCATGGACTAAAGTCACTCTTCGCGAACCTAAAACAATGAAATCTCTTTCTGCAATGTTAGAATGCGATTGCATAATTAATGGACATACAGCAGGTGCAAGTGAAAAAAAGCTCAATGCGTATGTTTCGTCTGGGATTTTATCTTGTCATGAACCAATCAATTTTGATCAAGTCTTAGAAAGATTACGTCTAGGTATGTGGATAATGATTAGAGAAGGTTCCATAAGACGTGATTTGAAGGAAATTATTCCTCGTGTTTTATCTCATGGTACCTATCTTAACCGTTTGATGTTTTGTTCTGATGGTCTTAATCCATTAGATATTACAAAATTTGGTCATATTGATCATTGTGTACGAGAGTCTATCAAATGCGGTTTAAAACCAATTGATGCAGTAACAATGGCATCAAAAAATAACTTTGACTATTACAATATGGGAAAAGATCTTGGCGGAATAGCGCCAGGAAAATTAGCAGACATTTTGATTTTCAACGATTTAAAATCCTTCAAACCTTCCAAAGTGTTTGTAGGTGGAAAATTAATAGTATCAAATGGAAATTTTGTTGTTCCATTCAAAAAGAAAACTATCTCACCTTGGATAAAAAATACTGTAAAACTAAAAAAATTCTCAGCAAATGACTTTAAAATAAAATCCAAAAAGAAAGATGTTATTGCAAATACCATTTTCATGCAAACCGAAATCATTACAAAAATTGGTTCAGCAGAACTCCATTCACAAGATGGTCATGTTTCTGCATCGCTTGACTCTGATATATGGAAAGTAGCTGCATTTGATAGAACTCACGGAACAAACCAACATGCTATTGGATTTTTAGAAAACTTTGGAGCAGATATTGGTGCTTTTGCTTCAACTTGGAGTTTTCATGAAAATGACCTGATAGTAATTGGTTCTGATGATTCTGATATGGCACTCGCTTCTAATCATATCATGAAGAATCAAGGCGGGCTTGTTGTAGTAAAATCAGGAAAGATTCTAGCATCTTTGCCTTTACAATTTGCAGGAATTGTTTCAACTGAATCTTTTGACAAGGTTTCATCTAATTTTCAAAAAATTAACAAATCTATTGTTGATTCTGGATGTAAATTCTCTAACCCTCATCTTATTCCATTATTTTTGCCTTTTTTGGCTTTACCATCTGTCAGAATTCTTTCAGGTGGAATTGTTGATGTGAAAAAAAGGAATTACATTCAGCCGATCCAGTAAGTAATGTTAAAAAGGGGGATTCAGGGGATTGAAGCTGAATCTTAATGGCATCAATTCAACAAGGACCAAATGGACCTGTTTTAGTTCTCAAAGAGAGCGCATTACAGCAAAAAGGTAAAGACGCACAACAAAACAATATTGCAGCCGCAAAATTAGTTGCTGAATTAGTCAGAAGCAGTCTTGGACCAAGAGGTCTTGATAAAATGTTAGTTGATTCAATAGGTGACGTAACAATTACCAACGATGGTGCAACAATTCTAAAAGAAATTGATGTTCAGCATCCTGCAGCCAAAATGATGGTTGAAATCTCTAAAACCGTAGATAATGAAGTTGGAGATGGTACAACTTCTTCTGTTGTATTTGGCGGTGCACTATTAGCTAAAGCAGAAGACCTACTCAAAAAAGATGTTCATTCTTCAACTATAGTTGAAGGATTCCAAACAGCTGCTGAGAAAACACTTGAAATTTACTCTGAATTATCCAAGAAAATTAAATCTGATGATAGAGAATCACTCATAAAAATTGCAACAACTAGTATGCAATCAAAATTAATTTCTGAAGACAGTGATACTTTATCAAAAGTTGTAGTTGATGCAATTCTAAAAATAGCAACCAAGAAAGGTGAAGATTACATTGTTGACCTTGAAAACATCAAAGTTGAAAAGAAAGCAGGTGGCTCAATTCAAGATACACAAATTGTAAAAGGAATAGTTCTAGACAAAGAAATTGTTCATAGTGGAATGCCAACAAAAATTGAAAAAGCAAAAATTGCATTACTTAATTCTGCTTTAGAAATTGAAAAAACTGAAATGAGTTCAGAAATTAGAATTACAGATCCTACACAAATGCAGATGTTCTTAGAAGAAGAAAATAGAATGTTAAAGACTATGGTAGACAAATTACATGATGTAGGAGTCAATGTTCTAATTTGTCAAAAAGGAATTGATGACATTGCACAACATTATCTTGCAAAAAATGGTATTTTGGCAGTTCGTCGTGTAAAAGAAAGTGACATGATTAAACTCTCTAAAGCAACTGGCGGACGTGTAATTAGTAATCTTGATGATCTTTCTGAAAAAGATCTTGGTTCAGCTGATTTAGTTCATCAAAAGAAAGTTGAATCTGACAAGTGGGTATTCATTGAAGGTTGTAAACATCCACAATCTGTAACTATGTTAATTCGTGGAGGATCTCAACGTGTTATTGATGAAGTTGATCGTTCAATTCACGACTCTTTAATGGTAGTCAAAGATGTAATTGAAAAACCTGAAATTGTAGCTGGCGGTGGTGCTCCTGAATCCTTTGCAGCATCACAACTCAAAGATTGGGCTGATAATTTTGATGGAAGAGAACAACTAGCCATCAAAAAATATGCTGAAGCATTAGAGACAATTCCATTAACAATTGCTGAAAATGCAGGAATGGATCCTATTGATACAATGGCAAATCTAAGAGCCAAACAAAACCAAGGCAGAAAGTGGACAGGTATAGATGCTAGAAACACAAAGATTGCTGATATGTTAGCAATTGGTGTTGTTGAACCAATTGCAGTAAAAGAACAGATTATCAAATCTGCAACTGAAGCTGCATGCATGATTCTAAGAATTGATGATGTAATCGCTGTATCTGGAGCTCCAGGTGCTGGCGGCGGAATGCCTCCAACGGGCTAAGTTAAAACTTAAGCATTCTAATTTTCTCTAATAGTTATTGCACAAAATTGGTGTCGATTTAGGTGGAACAAAAACAGAAGCTATCTTACTTGATGAAAACCTAAATGTTGTAGAAAGAAAAAGAATTCCTACCCCAAATAATAATTATCAAGAAATTCTAAATTCTATTTCTTCTTTAGTGACAGATATTTCTTCAACCATTTCAGATTTTTCTTTAGGTATTTGCACTCCTGGTGCAATTTCAAAACAAACTGGTATGATAAAAAATAGTAATACACAATGTTTAATTGGAAAATCTCTCAAAGAAGATTTAGAAAAATTACTTGATAAAGAAATTTCAATGGAAAATGATGCAAATTGTTTTACAATAGCAGAAGCCAAGATGGGTGCTGCAAGTAGATATGATTTAGTTTTTGGTGTAATAATAGGAACCGGTGTTGGTGGAGGAATAGTAATTAATAGAAATCTTCATTCTGGCAGAACAAACATTGGTGGTGAATGGGGTCATCATACATTACATCGTAATGGAAATACTTGTTATTGTGGAAAAACAGGATGTGTTGAGACTTACATTAGTGGTCCTGCATTAGAAAAACAATGGATGAAACTTACAGGAAAGTCGTTACCACTTCCTGAAATTCTTACGAATTTTAACAATGAGATTGGACAAAACTGGAAACATGAATTTTTAGAAAACTTTGGTTATGGTCTTGCTAATGTCATTGATATTTTGGATCCTGATGCCATAGTTATTGGTGGAGGTTTATCTAATATTGATTTTTTGTATACTGAAGGAAAAGAATCCATTTACAACAAAGTCTTTTCTGATTCTATTGATACTCCAATTTTGAAAAACAAATTGGGTGATTCTGCAGGGGTATTTGGAGCATGTCTGTTGTGACTGAAAAATTCCATTTTGGAATCTATTAGTCAAAAAAATTGTAGATTATAGATATAACCACTAAAAACTACAGATTCTTGGGGAAAAATTGATCTCAAAACTATTGTTTGGCTTCCTGTATTGTTGCTACTTCCAGCACAAGCTTTTGCTCAAGAAGAACCAACAATAATTACAATTACCTTTGCTAGTGGAGACGTAATCGATCTTGATGAAAATCCACAAATGATTAGAGCAGATGTTGAAATTCAAAACTATGATCCTCAAGATGGTTATCACTTCCTGGAAATCATACAACTAAGTTCCAATGAAATTATAAAAAATACGGAAATTTTACCAAAACTCATTGGTGGTAAAGTATCTGATAATTTGTATGGAGTCCAAATTTTACATTATCTAGAACCTGATGCAAATGAAGAGAATTTGATTGGTGATTATGGATTAAGAATCTATTCTGAATTTGGAACTGCAGAAGCTGTATCAACATTTTCTGTAATCAAATCAAGCATGCCTGTAGTAACAACTCAAAATACAATTGAAGAATTAGTTACTCCTGAAGAAGAAACAACTGAGGTTGAAGAAACAGAAACTGAAATTTTAGAAGAACCAAAGATTCCATCTTGGGTTCATGATATTTTTGTATGGTATGCAGACGAGGTTATTTCTGAAGATGAATTACTTGCTGCATTAGAATATCTAATTTCTCAAGGTACGATTAATGTAGATTCTACTTAATTTATGGACAACCTTCTATTTTTGAAATAAAATAACCATTAGTCATTATTTCAATTTCCATATCTTCTGGAACTGATTGAGTGTGACAAAATTTACATTCTTCAGTAGATACTTTTGCAGATTCCTCTCCAATTGACTTTAACCATTCTTTTGCAAAAGAAATTGCTTTTTCTGTGTTATTTTTGTCTGTAACCACATCAAATGCATTGTATGACCATCTTTTGCCTTTACATACGTATCAAAAACATGGAACTCCATTTCATCACTGATTCTCAGAGTATTTTTCTTGGATTTTTGAAATCTTTTCAACTATCTCATTTGTATCTGCATCTAATTCTGTACTGATCAAAATTAATCCTGCTCCTCCAATGGGCATAGTTATACGATAAATTTTTTCATATTTTGCTAATGCAAAAGTTAGTTTTCCAATTTTGTCTGCTGTCTTTTTACGTGTAGCCCATCTGTAAACTGCCTGTGATATGATAATTCCGTTTCTTCTTTGGATAACAAACTCTTTTTTCCAGATTGGATTTTATCATATAGTTCTCCAAAATCATAAATTCCTACATATCGAATTTTTTCATCGCATCCTAAAATTTCATCACAAACTTTTTCTTTATCCATTTTTATCACTGTGGTTCAATTGTTGCAGGTGGCTTACTTGAAATAGTATATGTAACCCATGTAACATCTTCAATTTCATTTGTTATTCTATTACTAATCTTTTCTAAAAGACCATGGGGAAGTCTAGTCCAATCAGCAGTCATTGCATCAATGGAATCAACTACTCGTATCATTACAATATTTCCATATTTTCTTTCATCTCCGACAACTCCTACTGCTCTGTCATCTCCAACTGCAGCATATGCTTGCCAAACTTTGTCATATAGATCAGCTTCCATCAACTCATCTTCTACAATCTTACTTGCAACTTTGGCAATTTCCAGTTTCGCAGGAGTTACTTCACCAATTATTCTTACAGACAAACCAGGTCCTGGAAATGGGTGTCTCATGAAGAGTTTTTCTGGAACATCAAGAATTTTTGCTATTTTCCTTACTTCGTCTTTGTAAAGTTCTCTTAATGGTTCTAAAATTTCTAAATTAAGCCATTTTGGCAATCCTCCAACATTATGATGTGATTTTATTACGGCTGCTGGACCCTTTGAAACTCCACTTTCAATTACATCTGGATAAAGTGTTCCTTGAGCTAACCACTTGAAAGGACCATTTTTTTCAGCAAATTCAGTAAAAACACGAATAAATTCCTCTCCTACTATCTTTCTTTTATCTTCAGGATCAGTAATTCCTTTTAATTTTACAAGAAAATCATCAACTGCATTAACTGTTGTAAAATTAACTTGGAAATTATCTTTGAACATTTCTTCAATTTCTTTTTCTTCGTTTAATCGTAACAAACCATTATTTACAAAAACACACTTGAGTTTATCTCCAATTGCTTTGTGAATTAATAATGCTGCTACAGTTGAATCTATGCCTCCACTAACTCCGCAAAGTACATTTCCTTCAATCTTTGAAATTTTTTCTACTTCTGTTTCTATGAAACCTTCCATCGTCCAATCTTGTTTTGCTTGACATACTTTCAAAACAAAATTCTTGAGAATTTCAGTTCCTTGCTCTGTATGAATTACTTCTGGATGAAACTGAATACCATAAATTGATTTTTCTTCTGATGCAATGGCTGCGGCTTTTGCACTTTCTGTATGTCCTATAACTTGAAATCCTGGTGGTATTTCTTCAGCTTCATCACCATGACTCATCCAAGCTCTAACTGATTCACCTATGTCACTTAGAAGATCTTTATCACTATCAATTGTAAGTAAAGACGAACCATATTCTTTGTTTGCACGTTTTATTTTTCCACCATACTTGTCTACAATTAGTTGATGTCCATAACAAATTCCTAGTAAAGGTAATCCCATTTCAAAGATTTTATTTTCAGGAATTGGCGCATCTGAATTGTAAACACTTGATGGTCCTCCTGAAAAAATAATTCCTTTTGGATTGTGTTTTTGTAATTCTTCATATCTAATATCGTAAGGAACTAATTCAGCATAAACAGAAAATTCTCTAATTCTTCTACAAATTAAGTGGCTATATTGTGATCCAAAATCTAAGACGATAATTTTATCCATATTCTCACTTATTGACATTCTCAAGCATTCGAGTTAATGACCAACCTACTGTATTGATTAGCTCATTCACTCTTTCTTTTTGCCTGTAATTTTTAATGATAATTTCCCTTATATCTGAACCATTTTTGTTTATGATATAATCAATCATGGATTCTTTCTGGATTTTCCCATTTTCAGCCTCTAGAGAATCCTTTCTTTTCATTTCTCCAATAATTCTGTCTAGGAAAAATGATTTGAAAGGTGGAGTATCTGCATTAATCTCAATCTCATTATCTAAAACTATGGAAACTTGATCTGGTGTTACAAACGCATTAGCAATGACTTTCCCATCACTTCCACTAGTAATTGGAATAGAACTATCTGATGGTTTTTTCTCTGGGATCTTTACTTTGTTTTTGCCTAGTTGTGATGCTTTAGTAAAACTTGATTCTTTTAAAACCAAATCGAGAATTGTGAGATTTTTTTCTAACATTTCTATGGATTCTTGATGTTTTTCAATTTGCTCGATCAGATTCTCCTTCAAAGCAACAATATCTTTAATCTGTTCCTCTGAGAATTTCATAATTTGATAAATGATTGATGGGTATTAAATGCATTCTAGGTAATTATAATATCAAGATCCTTGAATTGGATTTTTTTAAATCCTTTAATGGATTTTGAAGTAGTAAATAATTCTGATTTTGTACTAACTGCTAGCCATTCTAAAAGTGATTTTGCTTTTTTCAATTTCATTAATTTTGTTTTTCTTTCTGATTTTTTTGTATTTGAGAATCTTCCAATTCTATTCCCAAAATCCATTCCAAATAAAATAATTTTTTTCGCATCAAAATAACTGGCAAGAAAAACACTTCTATCTCCATCAGTAAATCCCCCAAAATTTTGAATTTTGCTAAATGATTTTGTTTGAGTCGTTCCAATACAATTTTTAAATTTTTTTACAAATTCTAATTTTTCAATATTATCTCCATGTGCATGAACAACAAAGATAGATTTTGTTTTTGAAATTTTCTTCAATGTAGCTTCATCTCCATCTAAATCAGTAACTACAATATCTGGTATGATTCCATTTTCAACTAGAAGTTTAATTGAACTATCAGCTGCAATTTTTACTGATTTTTTGAATTTTTTCAATTTTGGGATGCTACTTAATAACGAAGGACCTGAACCTATTACAAAGACCGTGTTACCCTTAATCAAATTGGAAATTTTCTGATTAATGTTAGATTTTTTCAAAAATGAATTTAACAAAACAGCTGATTCTTTGTCTTTTTTCTCACTATATCTGAATTGTTTTAAGATCTCTGTGTATTTCCTTTTCCAACCTGAAATCAACATATGACTCAAATTGCCATAGTTTTTGATAAATCATGTGACTCATTTAGGTAATGTAGGCATAGGTGGAAAGAATCCTGTTCGAATAATGGGAATTCTAAATACAAGTCCTGAATCATTTTACAAAAAATCAGTTCAAACTACAAAAACTCGCATAAAAAATACAGTAAAACAGATGGAAAACGATGGTGCAGACATAATTGATGTTGGAGGAATGTCCTCAGCTCCATATCTTTCTACAATTGTCTCAGAAAAAGTTGAATCAAAACGAATTCTAAATGCAATTAAAATAATTCAAAATGTTTCAAATCTCCCAATATCTGTAGATACATGTAGATCTAAAGTTGCAAAAGATGCTTTGGAAAATGGCGTTGAAATCATTAATGATATTTCTGGATTGAAATATGATGTAAAAATGCAAGATATTATTTCAGAGTTTGAATCATCTTTGATTTTGTGCGCTTATGATTCAAAAACTGTTACTGGCAATACTATATCTACAAAAAAACTTCTTAGAGAAAGTTTGAAAATTGCATTAAAATGTGGAATTCCCTTAAAAAAAATTGTTTTAGATCCTGCAATTGGATTTTTTAGAAAAACTGGAAAAAATCCTTTCTTTACAAAAATTAAATCGGATTGGGTAGAAAGAGATCTCTCCATTATCAAAAATTTAAACTCAATAAAACAAAACTATCCAATTTTGATCTCAGTTTCAAACAAATCCTTCATTGGAAATCTTTTAGGAAAAGAGAATCCTGATGATCGGATCTTTGGTTCAATAGCTGCAGAAGTAATATCTGTCATACATGGAGCTGACATAATTCGTACTCATAATATTGAGGCAACAAAAGATGCAATTACTATTGCTTCGAAGCTTTCAAAACGATACAAAGGCTTATAATCAATATTTTACTTTCTAAACAAGGTTTCATTGGAATTTAGAGAAGGATTAACTTTCGACGATGTTCTTCTTGTACCCAAATATTCAGATATCACAAGCCGAAGTCAAACAGATCTTAGCACAAAATTATCACGAAATATCTCAATTAACATTCCTTTTGTTAGTGCAAACATGGATACTGTCACAGAATCTACAATGGCAGTAGCTATGGCACGGGCTGGAGGAATAGGAATCGTTCACAGATTCTTAACAATCCAAGAACAAGCAAATGAAGTTCTCAAAGTTAAGCGTTCAGGAAGTGTTATGATTGAAAATCCTTATTCTATTTCTGTTGACAAATCTATTCAGGATGCTTTAGACTATGTTGATGAAAAAGAAGTTTCTGGTCTTTTAGTTGTAGATTCAAATTCCAAATTAGTTGGAATTATCACTGAACGTGATCTGTTATTTACAAATCCAACTAACTCAATACAAGAGGTTATGACAAAAGATGTTGTTACTGCAAAACCTGGAGTTTCATTAGATGAAGCCAAAGAAATTCTACATAAACATAGAATTGAAAAATTACCCATTGTTGATGATTCTGGAGTAATCAAAGGATTGATTACAAGTAAAGATATCACAAACAATGCAGATTATCCTAATGCTTCTAAAGATAAGAAAGGACGTCCGTTAGTTGGTGCTGCAGTTGGAGTTAAAGGCGACTTTTTGGAAAGAAGTGAGTCTCTTTTAGAAGCAGGAGCTGATGTTCTTGTTGTTGATATTGCACATGGACATAGTGAAAATGCGTTAAGCACTGTAAGAAATATCAAAAAAGCATTTCCTGATTGTGAATTGATTGCAGGAAATATTGCAACTGCACAAGGTGCTGAGGATTTGATTAAAGCTGGTGTTGATGCTGTAAAAGTTGGCGTAGGTTCAGGATCTATTTGTATTACTAGAGTAATCACTGGTTCTGGTGTGCCACAGCTTACCGCAGTAATGGATTGTGCAAAGATTGGTGCTGATCATGGTATTCCTATAATCTCTGATGGTGGAACTAGAACTTCGGGTGATGCAACAAAAGCATTAGCTGCAGGTGCATCCTCTGTGATGGTAGGAAGTATGCTTGGAGGTACTGATGAATCTCCAGGTACTGTATTGACCAAAAATGGAAAGCGATTCAAAGTTTATCGAGGAATGGCTTCACTTGCAGCTTCTATTGGAAGAAAATCAAAAGAATCAGGAACAATCTCACTTGAAGATGATCTTAATGACTATGTTGCAGAAGGAGTTGAAGCTATGGTTCCTTACAAAGGAACTATTACTGATATTCTAAAACAACTTACAGGTGGTGTTCGTTCTGGTCTAAGCTATTGTGGTGCTCATGCAATTCCTCAAATGCAAGAAAATGCAGAATTTATCAAAATGTCGGGAGCTGGATTTGCAGAAAGTCAGCCTCATGACGTTTCATTAATGTAGATAATTTTTTAAGCGGTATTACAAGTAATTTTCTTGTGTTATCAAAGAGAACAATAATTGGTTTAGTTGTAGGAACAACAATTATTGGAATTGGTTTGTATTCTATAATTTCGGATATAGGATTTCAAACTGTAAATGTTGATGAAACTTTTGGAATTGGCGAATCAACTTCATATCAAATCAAGGCAAATGATGGTGCACCTCAACATATGAAAATCTCAGGAGAAAAATTTGATCTAAAATTATCTAGCCCTGGAGCTGGATTGCAAATTCCGCACGAAGGAGATTCACCTGTAACTCATGAAAAAGAAGTCAAGTTGGATTGGGTTCACTTACAAGATGGAATAACTTTCATCACACTTCAAAATACTGGTTCTACTGAAATGCATGTTGAAGCAACTCTAACTGTTACTACAGATCCAATACTGTTTACTTATCACATTATAGTAATTATCTCTGGAATGGTAATTATTGGATTTAGTATGGGATTCACCTTACGAAAACCAAAAGGCTTTTAGCTCAATTTAGCTGATGGATAAGATCCCAAAACTTTCATGAATAGTGTATCCTGTTTTATTTTTTCTAGTATTTCTTTAATCTGTGGATTTTTTTTGTGTCCTTCAAAATCTACATAGAAATTATACTCCCACGTATTTTCTTTTGTAGGTCTTGATTCAATTTTTGTTAGGTTTACGCTGTTTTTGTGAAAACTCTCTATGATTCTATATAATGAACCTGGTTCATGTTTTATAGAGAAAATTATTGATGTCTTGTCATTTCCTGTTTCCTGTACTTCGTTTTTTGAAAGAATCAAAAATCTTGTGTAATTATTCAAGCTGTTTGCAATATTTTCAGTAACTATGGGCATATTGTAAATTGATGATGCTGCTTTACTTGCAATACTTGCACAGTTTGCTTTGTCTAATTCTTTTACAATCTTTACACTACCAGCTGTATCATAAGCAGGAATAGTTTTCATGTTATGTTCTTCAATAAATTTTCTACATTGTCCTAATGCTTGTGGATGTGAATAAACTGTATCCACTTCTTCTAATTTACCAATTCCAATTAAACAATGTTCTATTCTATGATAAATTTCACCTGTTGCATTAAGAGAAGTTGAATATAGTAAATCATAGCTTTCTCCTACACTTCCTTCCAATGAATTCTCTACAGGCAAAACTGCATATTCTGTATTACCATTAGATGTATTCTCTAAAACTTCTGCAAAAGTTGAGAGTGGTACAGTTTCAATATTTTCATCAAAAAACGATCGTGCTGCTGATTCACTGTATGCACCTCGTTCACCTTGGAACGAAACATTTGTCATTTCTATTCTCTTAATTTTACGAAATCACTATTGTTAAAGTTTGTAGAAATCTTTCTTTCATCAATCCATGAACATTCTGCACATTTAATGGCATCACGCATCGGAACAACCTTTCCTCCACATTTTCTACATTTGGTGAATAATATTCCTAAATTTGGTTCATCCATTACAGCATGAATGGTTCCATTGAGATGATTCACTATCTTCAGTGTTGCAATATCATTAACCAATGCAACATTTTTCTTTCTAATATTTCGAGTTGAGCAAACACATTCTACTTTTGATGTTGTTGGTTTTCCATTAATGTAATCAATAGAAACTGCAATCATAGATGACATCACTGCTGCAACAGTTCCAATTACAATATCGCCTACTTTTGGAATTGAGAGATTTTTTGGATGTTTTATGTTGGCGGTTCGTGTTGTCTTATCAATGTCTTTTTCTCCGACAGTTGCTGCACGTACCATATCCCCATCATCAAAAGTGTTGTATCCGGCCTCATATTCCTCAATTGATGCTATTTTGTCACCTGGAAATATTGCATTTTCAGACATGCTACAATTTTTGATGTTATGATTATAATTGTTTGTGGTTAGAAAGAACTGGCAATTCATATATCTCTAAAAATTTGAAAAAAATCATGAAAGCATTGGTATATGACGAATATACTACAGATAATGATTTTTCTAAAATTTTAAAAATTAAAGATATTCCAATTCCAGAACCAAAACCTAATGAAGTCGTTTTCAAAGTAAAAGCTACAGCATTAAACTATGATGATATTTGGGGAATGAGAGGAAAACCCTTGGCAATTCCACTTCCTCATATTTCTGGAACTGATGCTGCCGGTGAAGTTACAGCAATAGGAGAAGATGTTAAAAATTTCAAAGTAGGTGACAGAGTAGTTTCTCATGGAAATATGTCATGCCGAGTTTGTAAAAGGTGCACAAGTGGTAGAGAATATGATTGTAAAAAAAGAAAAGTTTGGGGTTTTGAAACTGGACCTCTTTGGGGTGGATACTGTGAATATACACATCTTCCAGAAGTTAATGTTGTAAAAATCCCTGAAGAGATTTCTTATGACGAAGCAGCAGCTGCATCAATGACACTTTTAACTTCATGGCATATGTTAGTTGGAAGAGCAAAAATTCAACCAGGACAATTAGTTTTGATCATGGGTGGCGGTTCTGGTGTAGGGAATTATGGAATTCAAATTGCTAAACTTTATGGTTGTACTGTAATTGCGACTGCAAGTCCCGATAAACTTGATCAACTTTTAGAACTCGGTGCAGATTTTGCTGTTGATCACAGAAAAGATGATTGGGACAAAGAAGTAAGGGATATTGCTAAAAAAATCAAAAAACCATTTGGAGTTGTTCCTTCAGTAGATGTAATTTTTGAACATATAGGTGGAACTCATTGGAATAAAGAACTTCGATTGCTAAATTATGGTGGAACTATTGTTACAACAGGAGCTACAACTGGTTACATGGCCCCTACTGATTTAAGGCATATTTTCTTCAAAGGAATCAATATTTTAGGCTCAACTCAAGGAACAAGAGCTGAATTAGAACAAGGTCTATACTGGATGTCTCAAGGAAAAATCAAATCTATTATTAATTCAGTTTATTCACTTGAACAGGCAGTTGAAGCTCATACTAAGATGTTAACAGGAAAAGGACTTTTTGGAAAAATCATAATGAAACCAGAGTTGTGATAACAATGAATGATCCCAAAACGGATTCAATCTTAGATGAAGCAAACAGATTGTTTCTCAAAGGAAAACTCAAAGAAGCAATTGAGTATTATAATAAAATTCTAGAAGATAATCCAAAACATATCAGCTCACTTAACAACAAAGGCTATGCCTTAAGTAAACTCAAAGATTTTGAAAATGCTATGAAATGTTATGATGAGGCATTAGAGATTAATCCAGAAGATCTTTCCGTACTAGTAAACAAAATTTCTTCATCTCGTAAACAAGGAAATTTTCGTGGTGCCCTATCGTTATGTGACAAAATTTTGGATAAAAATCCAAAATACAATATTGCATTATATCATAAAGAACGAATTTTATTCTCAATTAACAAATTTGATGAATCAATTTCGTGCTGTAATAGTATCTTAGAAGATTATCCAGACAATGGTGATGTATTATTTGATAAATCCTGCAGTCTTGTTATGCTATCACAAATTGATGAGGCACTAGATAATCTTGAACATGCAATTTTACAAGGAATACAATACAAAGTTAAAGCAAAAAAATCTAAAACATTTGAAAAATTATTAGATAATTCTAGATTTCAAAAATTAATTTCGTGACTATAACCAATGTGGAATTTCCAGGTAACCTTCAATGCTCTCATTTCGTAAAATTTTCAGAAGAGCATTTGCTTGTGGAGTAGATAATACTGGTTTATCAAACTGATTATCAGTAGAAATTCTTGGACATGCTACTTGAACAAAAGCATCAATTCCTTTCAGATTTCTTAATCTTTCATTTGTAATATCAGTAAGTGCAAACAATTGAACTTCTTTTCCTTCCTTTTCTAATTCTTTTTTGATTTTTAGAGCAAATACTTTGGATAGCTGTCCTTCTTTTAATCCAACAATCACGCCAAATGTTTTTGCTTCAGCAGCTTTGTATATAGAAAGAGTTGCTTTCTTTTTTAATTTCTGTGCAAATTCTGAAATCTCTCTTACCTCGTTAAAATAAGGATCTAAAACATATGTTGGTAAATTTGTTGATAAAGCAATTCCTGAAGCATGGAAATTACTTTGTCCTAAAAATACATAGGCATCCACTTCTGTTTTTAATTCTGTTGCAGGATAAAATTCACATCCAAATACTTGACCATCATTAAGCTGTCCTTTTCCTTTTCCAATCTTTACTTGAATTCCATTTTCTGTTAGAATTTTTTCAACTTTGTCAACTTGATGCAAATGTTGACTATCAGTAACTAATGAAATAATTTTTCCTTTAAGAATATCTGTACATTTTTTTGTAACAACATCAAACTCGACATCATCAAACGCATCAATTAAAACTAAATTATCTTCTAGAGATTCTGTATTTATTGTGTGTCCGATATTAAATTGGATCTCCGCACCTAATACCTTAGAACCATTTGAATTAAGATCACATGTTCCCCATGTTGTGTCTGTTAGTACATATGCTGGAATCCCAAATCTTTCTGAAATTTTTTTAGCAGTTTCTTGAACTTGGGGTAAAATTCCGTCTGGACCGTTTAATGATACTGATACTGGATTTTTTTCTTCAATTTCTTTAAAGATTCTTTCTTCATCAATAACTATCAATTTAGCTTGGAATGTAATTTTATTAATTTAAACCAACTGAACCTTGCAACAACTAAAAATGCCTTTACTACACTAGAAAACCATGGCTGAGAAAGTAGTGCTTAACATTGGTTTTGATGATACTGATTCTCCTAAAGGAATGTGTACCACGTTTCTAGCCTACAAAATTGTTGATTTACTCAAAAAAGAAAAAACAGAATTTCTTGATTTTCCTAGATTGATTAGATTTAATCCCAATATTCCTTGGAAAACTAGAGGAAATGGAGCAATTTCTATCAAAATTAAGACAACTAATCCATCCAAAGTAAAAAACAAAATCAAAAGTCTTGTCTCAAAATATTCTGATACAAAGAATGGAGCAAATCCTGGATTAGTATTCTTTCAAAATGATTCTATTCCATCTGAATTTACAGATTTTAGTAATCTAGCTTTGTGGCAATTAATTAATAGAAATAAAGCAAAAAAATTTGCTAGAAAAAATGGGCTTGATTTTTACTATCAAGGAAATGGTCAAGGTTTAGTTGGTGCAATTGGTGCTATTGGTTATGATTTTCAAGATCATACTTTAGAATTACTAAGTTATCGTAAAAAATCAAAATTTGGAAAAGCACGTAAAATTTCTACTGATAGTGTAAAAACTATGCAGGAAAAAACTTCGCCAAGTACGTTTAACAGTTATGATACAAAGAAAGGAAGAGTCTTAATTACTCCTCATGGTCCTGATCCTGTTTTTTATGGAGTTAGAGGAGAAAATGTCAATTCATTACTTTATGCAACAAAACTTTTGAAAAGTGATGAAAAATTAGATGGCTTTATGATCTTTAAATCTAATCAAGGAACTGGAGATCATTTAAAAAATGAATTAAATTTTGAAAACATGAAACCATATTCTTCAGGAAAAATTATTGGAATTGTTTCAAATCCTCCAAAAATTGTCAAAGGTGGTCATGTCTTTTTCAAAATCCTTTCTGAAAATCATCAATTCTGGTGTGCCGTTTACAAACCAACTGGAATTACATCTATTGCATCAAATCTGATTAAAGGAGATAAAATTTCTGTAGGAGGAGGAGTTAGAAAGCCTTCTAAAAATTTCCCTAGAATAATTAATCTTGAATTTATTCAAATTCTTTATCTGGAAAAAAATACTTCAAAATCTAACCCCCTTTGTAAAAAATGCAACAAGAAGATGAAATCTAAAGGACAAAATCAGGGATTTCAATGTATTAGATGTGGAAAACGAGCCTCAAAAAAACAAACAATTGAGATTCCTCGTAAAATCAAGCAACGTTTGTACATTCCAAAAATTTCAGCACATAGACACCTTACAAGACCATTACAAAGAATTGGAACAATTAACAAACCTCCAAAATTTGATAAATCCATTTCATGGTTTCATGTTTATAGAAATTAAGTAGCGGGGAGTAGATTTGAACTACTGAACTGCGGGTTATGAGCCCGCCGGGATGAC
Source organism: Candidatus Nitrosopumilus sp. (assembly GCA_965215075.1). Classification (GTDB taxonomy): domain Archaea; phylum Thermoproteota; class Nitrososphaeria; order Nitrososphaerales; family Nitrosopumilaceae; genus Nitrosopumilus. The sequence continues at coordinate 166,800 of OZ244033.1, read as the reverse complement.
CTAGCCCTAAATAGTCTGGCTTCCCCACCCCGCTGATTCAACAATGATGTTCAGCCGTATATACGCTTTCTCAAATTCTTGAAAGTAATTAATATGATTTGAAAAGACTGTCATTTCGTGGATAAAAAAATTCAAATCATTGTAATTGCTGTTGCCATAACGTTTTCAGTATTTGTTTTAACATCTCCTTCAGATCCAATTCCACTTCCAGATCCAACTTCAAACACCAAAAGTGACTTTGTAACTATCATGGCAGAAAATCTTGACAAACCTCGTTCTATTGCAGTTTCTGATGATAGAATTTTTGTTACGGAAAAAGATGGTTTTGTTAGAGTTATACAAGATAATACTTTGTTAGACTCTCCATTAGCAACATTTCGTTCTGCAAATGTCTTTGATGGCGGTCTCTTGGGAATTACACTCCATCCAAATTTTTCTGAAAATCATTACATCTATGTTTTTTTGACATATGATGAAGATGGAACTTTGTGGAATAAGATTTTACGAATAACTGAATCTGAAAATAAATTACAAGATGCTGAAACTATATTTGATAAAATTCCTGGCTCTTCATTTTCTAATGGTGGTTTTATTAAATTTGGACCTGACGAAAAATTGTATGTAGGAACTGGTGCAGGTTCTGACTCGTCACATCTTCCACAAGAACTTGATTCATTATCTGGAAAAATACTAAGATTAAATGATGATGGAACAATTCCAGATGACAATCCTTTTTCTGACTCTCCAGTTTATTCTTTAGGACATAGAAATCCTCAAGGCATGACTTGGGATGATAATGGAAACTTGTATGTTGCTGAGTTTGGACCTGAAAAAAATGATGAAATTAATCTTGTTCAACCAGGCAAAAACTATGGCTGGCCTGAACAAGAATGTTCTGGAGATGCAAATTTTGAAGATGCTATCCTTTGTTATGATCCTAGCATAGAACCTGGTGGAATATTGTATTATTCTGGAGATAAACTTGATTTTGAATCCCCTTTCATAATGGCTTCAATGAGGGCTGCAAACGTTTACCAATTAGATTTTGAGGAAGGACTAAGTTCTCAAAAATCTATTCTAAGTGGTATTGGACGTGTGCGTGATGTAGCACAAGGATCTGATGGAAGTCTGTATGTGATTACTTCAAATACTGATGGAAAAGGTTTTCCAGATAGTATGGATGATAAATTATTGAGGATACTGAAATAAAATGACTGATTCATCAATTTCAAAGTTTTTTGAAAAATCAAGAAAAGAAAGATTAGACATTGTAGCAAATTTTGCAAATCTTTCTGATGAAGACTTGAATGTTTTGCAGGGTGACAACGGAGGAATTTCTTTTGATAAGGCTGATAAGATGGTAGAGAATGCAATTGGTACATTTTCACTACCTTTGGGTGTTGCAACAAATTTCAAAATCAACAAAAAAGACTACCTTATCCCAATGGTTATTGAAGAACCATCCGTAATTGCAGCCGCATCAAAAGGAGCAAAAGTAGCAAGAATAAAGGGAGGATTTCAAGTTACTGCAGATGAATCATACAGTATTGGTCAAATTCAAGTTTTAGATGTTGATGATTCTGCAATTGAAAAAATTAACAACTCTTCAAATGAAATTATTGAATTAGCAAATTCTAAGAGTAATACTCTTTCAAAAATGGGTAAAGGTGCAAAGGAAGTTTCTTGTAAAAAACTTGAAACACCAAATGGAACAATGTTAATTGTCGAATTACTAATTGATGCTGGTGATGCTATGGGTGCAAATGTGACAAATACTATGTGTGAAGCTGTTGCACCTTTAATTGAAAAGATATCTGGTGGGCAAACTTTGCTTAGAATATTATCCAACTATTCTACACGAAGAATGGCTAAAGCTAAAGCAGTCTTTGAAAAAGAAGCTGTAGGTGGTGAAAGTGTAGTTGATAATATTATCATGGCATTTGAATTTGCAGACAATGATGTTTATCGTGCAGTTACTCACAACAAAGGTATCATGAATGGAACAATCGCTGTTGCAAATGCCACAGGACAAGATAGTAGAGCAATTGAAGCAGGAGCTAATGCATATGCTGCAAATACTGGTAGATATCGTTCTCTAAGTAAATGGAGTAAGGATGGTGATGGAAATTTAGTAGGCACTCTAGAAATTCCTCTCTCAGTTGGAATTGTAGGTGGAATTGCAAATGTTCATCCTCTAGCAAAAGTATGTACAAAAATTCTTGGAGTTTCATCTGCACAAGAACTTGCATGTGTTATGACTGCTACTGGACTGGCTCAAAATTACAGTGCCATAAGAGCTCTTGCAACTGAAGGAATTCAAAAAGGACACATGCGTCTTCATGCAAGAAATCTTGCTGCCGCAGCAGGAGCTGCACCTGAGCAGATAGATGAAATTGTTCAGAAAATGATTGAAGAAAAGAAAATTTTACTTGACAGAGCTAAAGAACTCCTTGCGCAAATTTAAACATGCGATTATATACCCAAATGGAGAAAACAATTGGAAATGTCCGAAGTAAAATTTACTATACCTAAAGGAAGTTTAGAAGATGCCACTTTCAAGCTACTTGAAAAGTCTTGGACTAAAGTTAATCGTAAGAGTAGAACTTATCGAGTTTATCTTGATGATCCAAAGATAATTGTAAAGATGCTTCGTCCTCAAGAAATTCCAACTTTGGTAGCAGAAGGATTGTATGATGTTGGAATTACTGGCAAAGACTGGGTAGGTGAAACAAATTCTGATGTTGAACCAATATTGGATTTAGAATATGGTAAGATTAGATTAGTAATTGCATTTCCAGACAAATATCGTTACAAAAATCTTGATGCTATGATAGCAGATTATGGTAAGAAAAAGAAAACATTGAGAATCTCTTCAGAATATCTTACTACTGCTGCAAAATTTCTAAAACAATTAAAGTCTTACAAAAAATATTATGGCTCAAAGGAACCATTAATCGTAACTCCATGGGTTAGACTGGGTACCAACAAAAAAGTTCAAATTCATTTATCATTTGGTGCAACTGAAGCAAAACCCCCAGAGGATGTAGATGCAATAATGGATGTTACTGAAACTGGAACCACTCTTAAACAAAACAAATTGAAAATTGTTGATGAAGTTCTTACATCTACTGCACACTTGATTGCAAACAAGAAATCACTAAAGGATCTAAAAAAACGAGAAAAAATCTTTGATATTGTAACTCTAATGAGAGGTGCAGTTCATGGTAGAAAATATCTACACATATACCTAAATGTTGAAGAGAAAAACCTCAAAAAACTTCTATCACAAATGCCATCACTAAAAAAACCAACAATAAGTCCTCTTAGTGAGAAAGGTTGGTTTGGAATAAACACAGTAATCAAAAAAGAAGAATATCACAAACTCATTCCTAAACTAAGGAAGATCGCTCAAGGTCTTGTAGTTCATGAACCCCGACAAATATTAGAACTTGAGGAGATTAAACGTGACGAAGAAAATTGATGAGAATAATCAAAGTAACTAATGCAGAAAAATTTGCCGCTAAAATCCTTCCAAAACAGCCTCAAAAAAACAAAACAATTGTTGAATCAATTCTAAAAAACGTCCAAAAAAACGGCGATAACGCAATTAGACGATACGAAAAAAAATTCAGCGGTGCAAATATTTCTTCAATACGTGTTACACAATCAGAGATAAAGAATGCGTATACAAAAGTTTCAAAGACTGAACTTGATGCTTTACGCTTAGCGAAAGCTAGACTTGAGAAAACAGAATCTGCAATTAAATCTCTCTTAAAGAATAAGACTATAACAAATGAAGGAATAAAGATTGAAAAGAAATTTGTTCCTATTGAAAGTGTTGGTTGCTATATACCTGGTGGATTAGCAAAATATCCAAGTTCTGTTATAATGTCTGTAACTCCTGCTAAAGTTGCCGGAGTAAAAAGAATTGTAGTTGTATCTCCACCAAATTCTGATGGAAAAATTGAACCATTAACAATTGTTGCTGCAAATCTTTGTGGCGCAAATGAAATTTACAAAACTGGAGGAGTGCAATCTATTGCTGCATTATCATATGGTACAAAAACCATCTCAAAAGTTGACAAAATTGTTGGTCCTGGGGGAACATTTGTTACCACTGCTAAATCTTTGATAAGTGATCAAACTGGAATAGATATGTTAGCTGGTCCTACTGAATTAGGAATTATTGCAGATGATTCTGTAAATCCAAAATTTGTAGCATTAGATCTTATTTCTCAAGCCGAACACAGTAAAGATACGTTTTGTTATTTAATTACAAATTCTGAAAGACTTGCAAAATCCGTAAAAAAGACAATCTCTGAAATATCTCCAAAGATTCAAAGAAACACAATTGTAAAATCCAGTTTGAAAAATAATGGATTTATTGGAATTTGTAAAACTAGAACAGATATGATAAAACTTGCAAATATTTTGGCACCTGAACACTTGCAAATAATGACAAAAAATCCTGAATCTCTTGCTTCAAGAATCAGCTCTCCAGGCTTGATCTTACTTGGAAATAATACTCCATCATCTGCAAGTGACTATATTTTAGGTTTAAATCACATACTCCCTACTAGTGGATTTGGAAAAATTCGAGGCTCATTATCCATTTTGGATTTTGTCAAGGTAAAGACACAAGTTTCTGCATCAAAGTCATCTTTATCCAAAATTTCAAAATATCTAGATGTATTAGCTAATGCAGAAGGATTACCAAATCACTATGAAGCAGTAAGAGGTAGATTAGAATGAAAAAAAATTGGTTTGAAGAAAAAATAAAGAAATTATCATCCATTGGAGGTTACCAAAAACCTGATCTTAATCAAGATGCACTAAAACTTGATTCTAATGAAAACTATGTTATCTCAAAACAATTTCAAAATGATATCATTTCAACTGCACGCAAAAATTCTGACGTAAGAGAATATCCACTAGGAGGAATTGAACGCTTAATTCAAATGATATCCAAATTTACCAAAGTTTCACCATCGATGATTGGCGTTGGAAATGGTTCTGATCAAATTTTAGATTTAATTCTATCTAACTTTGCATCAAAACAAACCAAAGTTCTTACTTCAAATCCTACTTTTGGATTCTTTGAAGAACGATGTAAACTATATTCCATACCATTAATTGCAATACCATTTACTGATGATATGAAATTAAATATCAAAGATTTTGTAAAGCAATCTAAAAATGCCGATGTTCTTTATCTTGATTCCCCAAATAATCCTACAGGATTTCAATTCCCTAAAAATGAATTACAAAAACTTGTAAAATCTTTTAATGGTTTAGTTATCATTGATGAAGCTTATGGAGAATTTGGTGACTATTCTCTTTCAAACATGGCAAAATCTCAAAATAATTTGATTGTTGTTCAAACTCTTTCAAAATCTTTTGGTTTGGCAGGACTTCGATTAGGATATTTTATTGCAAACAAAAAATTTACAGAATCTTTCATGAATGTATTACAGTATCCTTATCCTCTTAGTACTCTTACTATTGAATCTGGAATACTTGCATTAGAAAAATCTACACAAATGAAGGAAGCAATAGAACTCATAAAAACTGAAAGAAAGCGAATTCTTGAAACTTTGAAAAAATATGATGCCTTTGAAGTCTTTGATTCCAAGGCTAATTTTGTGCTATTTGATGCCTATGGTTCCTACAAGAGAGTATACTCTGCCCTTGTAGAACAAGGCATTTCCATTCGAAAATTAGGAAAAATTGGAAAACATGAGGGATGCCTTAGAGTAACAATTGGAACTAAAGAAATGAATTCAAAATTCTTACTAGCTGTTCGTGATCTACTAGGATGACTCTAACAAAAAAATCAGAAGGAATCTACATCGATGATTCTCAAATTAATGAATTTAATGAAATTGATTCAATAATTTTTGATTGTGATGGCGTCCTAATCGATATTACAAAATCTTATGATCTTGCAATAATTAAAACAACTCAATTTGTTTTAGAAAATTTTGCAAAAATCACTGATGCAGTAAATGTAGATTTCCAAATAATTGATGGATTCAAATCAACAGGTGGATTCAATGATGAAGTTGATCTTACATACGCTGCAATACTCTCAATTGTTGGAGCTAAACAATTAGAAAAAGATCAAACAAGCTTTATCTTCAATGTAATTCAAAATGCTGATTCTAGTGGAATTTTATCTGTAGAAAAATATCTTGAAAGTCAAGTTGATATTTCTGATATCAAAAAACAATTGAATTATCCTGGAACACATCATGAAACACCATTGTATCAAATTTTTGATCAGCTTTTTTATGGTCCTGAATTATTCCAAAAATTATTTGGAAGTACGTCTCAATTTAATGAATCTGGCTTAATCGAACAAGACCAAGTAATATTAGAAAATTCTTTAATTGAAAAATTGCAAAAAAAATTTGATACTAAAATTGCAATGGTAACAGGCAGAGGAAAAGAATCTGTAAGATATTCTTTGAAATCATTGATGGAAAAATTTGATTTGAATAATTCTATGTTCTTAGAAGATGAATCTAGAGAACTTGCAAAACCCAATCCTAAACCTCTCTTAGATTGTATTAAAGGAATGAATGCTAATTCAACTCTATATGTAGGCGACTCTATGGAGGATTTTATCATGTCAAAAAGAGTAACTGAGATGGGAAGTAAGACAATTTTTTGTGGAATTATTGGTACTAGTAAGACTCCTCAAGAAAAACTTGAGTTATTCCAGCGTAACGGAGCAATTTTGGTTTTAGATTCAATTAATTTAATTCCGAAGGTATTAAATTTAGAATAAACCAGATTACATAACCTGTGAGAACTATGAAATCAAGAAAGGCATCTATCAAACGAAATACAAAAGAGACTAGTGTACAAGTATCTGTCAATATAGATGGAACTGGAAAAACTAGTATCAAGACTGGAATTAATTTTCTTGATCACTTGATAGTTTCTTTTGGAAAACACGGAATGATGGATCTTAAAGTTGTAGCAAAATCAAATGATGGAATTGAACACCATTTGATTGAGGACACTGCAATTACAATTGGACAAACAATTGACAAAGCATTGAGTTCTAGAACTGGAATCACAAGATTTAGCTATGCTTCAGTTCCAATGGATGAATCCCTTGCCGAAGCTTCTATTGATTTAGTTAAGCGTCCATATTGGAAATTAACTCTTTCAATCAAACAGAATAAAATCGAAGATATTTCAAAAGAAGATCTTGAACACTTTTTCCAATCACTACTACAAAATCTGAATAGCTGTATACACCTTACTGTAAAGTATGGAGAAAATGATCATCACAAAGTTGAAGCTGCCATTAAATCACTTGCTGTAGCATTTAGAAATGCATCAACATTAGATAAAAAACAGAAAGGAATACCAAGTACAAAAGGTTCAATGTAATGACTAGTGTCGCAATTTTTGATTATGGCGTTGGAAATATTTTCAGCTTAAAGAACTCTCTTGAAAAAGCAGGTGCATCAGTTGATATTATCACCAATTTTGATAAACCAAATCAATACTCTGGTTTGTTACTTCCAGGTGTAGGAAATTTTGATCCTGCTATTCAAAGTATTAGAGAATTTTCTAAGACTCAATTTCGAGATTATGTAGGAGATATGCCTGTCTTAGGAATATGTCTTGGAATGGAAATGTTCTTTGAAAAAAGTGAAGAAGGAAAAGAGAAGGGACTTGATGTAATTGATGGCGAGGTAGTAATATTGCCATCATCTATGACTGTGCCACACATGGGATGGAATGATCTTGAAATTAAAAAACCAGGAAAAATTCTTGAAGGAGTAGAAAATGGTTCTTGGGTTTATTTTGTTCACTCGTACAGAGTAAAACCTTCTTCTAATGATGTAATTACTGCAGAATCAGATTATGGAATTAAAGTACCAGCTGTTGTAGAATCTAAAAATTATTTTGGTACTCAATTTCATCCTGAAAAATCTGGTAAAGTAGGAAAGATAATGATCAAAAACTTTCTAGAAGAGTGTAAAAAATGAAAATAATCCCAGCTATTGATCTTATGGATGGACAAGTAGTCAGATTGTATAAAGGAGATCCTGCACAAAAAACTGTATACAGCAATAATCCAATAGAAATTGCACAAAAATGGGAGTCTGCTGGTGCAGATATGCTACACTTAGTTGACCTTGACGCAACACTCGGAAACGGTTCCAATCTTGATGTAATCAAAAAAATTCTTGATTCAATTTCAATTCCTGTTGAAGTTGCTGGAGGATTACGAGACAAATCTATTGTAAAAGATGTATCTCAAATATCTGAACGAGTAGTAATAGGGACTTTAGCTTTTAACGACAAACAATTACTGAAAGCTTTACAATCTGATATTGGCTCAAAAAAAATTGTAATTTCAGTAGACCACAAAGATGGTGAGATAGTAATTCATGGTTGGCAAAAAGGAACTGGAGTACAATTGCTTGATGCTGTAAATGAATTTCTTGAAATGGGGTTTACTGAATTCTTATTGACTAATGTAAATCGTGATGGAACTATGGAAGGCCCTGATTTGGAATTTCTAGAAAAAACATGCAAACTTGCAAATGCTAATGTAATTGCAAGTGGAGGTATTTCAAACATAGATGATGTAAAAGATGTTAAAGAAAAAAATGCCTTTGGAGTAATTCTTGGAAAGGCACTTTATGAAAATAAAATCTCAATTGAGGAGGCAAAAAAACTATCATGACTTTAACTAAAAGAATTATTCCGTGTTTGGATGTAAAAAATGGGAGAGTTGTTAAAGGATTACATTTTGAATCTATCAAAGATGCAGGAGATCCTGTAGATCTTGCAGAAAAATATAGCAATGAAGGAGCTGATGAATTAGTATTCTTAGATATTACAGCTTCAGACGAACAACGAGAAACAATCAAAGAACTTGTTAGAAAGGTTGCATCTGTAATTGATATTCCATTTACAGTTGGTGGTGGTGTAAAATCTCTTGATGATGCAAGAAATATTTTACTTAACGGTGCAGACAAAGTTGGAATTAATACTGGTGCAATAAAAAATCCAAAAGTCCTTACTCAATTGATGGAATTATTTGGGAGACAATGTGTTGTAGTAGCAATTGATGCAAAAAGAAACTTTGTGGTCACTGATCAGAAAAATATCTTCACTGAAAATGATAAACAATTTTGGTTTGAAGTCTTCATTTATGGTGGAAAAGAAGGAACAGGAATTGATGCAATTGAATGGGTAAAAGAAGCTGAAAAACTCGGAGCTGGAGAGATTCTCCTTACTAGTATAGACAAAGATGGAACAAAAGATGGATATGACATTTTACTTACACAAAAAGTAGTAGAATCTGTTTCAATTCCGGTTATTGCTTCAGGAGGATGTGGAAAACCTGATGACATGGTTGACATCTTTAACAAATCCAACGTTGATGCAGCATTAGCTGCTTCAATATTTCACTATGATACTCATGGAGTAAATGGCGTCAAATCATACCTAAAAGACAGGCAAATTCCTGTAAGATTATAAAAGCTGTCTCTAATTTTTCCATATGGAAAAATCAATAGATGAAATTGACTTTGAAAAAAGTGGAGGATTAATTCCAGTAATTGTTCAAGATGTAAATACAAAAGATGTTTTGACATTAGCCTATTCTAATAAGGAATCTTTAGAATTAACCAAAAAAACTGGAAATTCTTGGTTTTGGAGTAGATCAAGAAATAAACTTTGGATGAAAGGCGAAGAATCTGGTAACACACAAAAAGTCAAACAAATTCTTGTTGATTGTGATTTTGATGCAGTAATTTATCTTGTAGAACCTTCAGGTCCTGCATGTCACTTGGGTGAAAAAGTTTGTTTTCACAATGACCTAAAAAAATAATTTAACAAACTGAAACAAATGCATCTTCTTCTCCTGGAAGAGTTTTATTTACAATTTCAAATTTTATATCTTTGTAATCTGTTCCTTGAAAGACTAACGTCCAAGTCCCAAGTATATCATCAACAGTACAAATTTCATTTGCTGCTGCTAAACGTGGTTCAGTATAATAATTGAAAGTTGTTTTTTTCATACCATCAAATGGAATTGTTTGAAATACAGAATAATGTGTTTCATTTAATGGTCGTAAAAATACCATTTGTCCTTTTTCGTGTTCTTCCAGCGCTCCAACTCTTATGAAAATTTTTTCACCAATGAGATATTCTGAACGGTCAATTTGGAATGGTCCTGAAGTTGGCCATGTTCTTGGTGCTGGTATAAACTCATTTTCACTAGCTTCATCTTCAATCTCATCTAATTTTTCATCAATTATCTTTTCAGTTTCTATCCTTTCAGATTCTTGGTTTATGGAAAATGTGATTCCTGCAATGATGATTGCAATTCCTATTCCTACACCAATTACAATACCCAAATTTTTTTGCATCTGGTTTTAACGTTCTAAAAATCTGTAAAAACCTTACTCATTATTATAAAATATCAAAAATAAGGCTTTTCTATGAATTTTTTTCTAAATTTTTTCTATATGTTGGTTTTTTTACTTATTGAGCCTATTTTTTCTATTAAATTTTTTATTACTTTAAATTAAGTATTACTTAACTTGATATTAGGATTTTTTATGTATCATCTGAAAGGAGTCTTTGATCTTGGCTAAGACCTCATTGCAATGTAGAGAATGTAAAAAAGAGTATGAATCTACTTTCAAGTATATCTGTGATGACTGCTTTGGACCACTAGATGTGAAATATGATTTTCCTTCAATTACAAAGGATACTTTTTCAAACAGGGAACAAACCTATTGGAGATATTTTGAATTACTTCCAATAGAACAAAAATCAAACATAGTAAGTATTGATGCTGGAATGACTCCACTATCAAAAGCTGAAAAACTTGGTGAAGCTTTAGGATTGAAAAATCTCTACATCAAAAATGATTCTGTTAATCCAACATTTTCTTTTAAAGACAGACCTGCAGGAATAGCAATTTCCAAAGCTAAAGAATTTGGTTTATCTGCAGTTGGATGTGCTTCAACTGGTAATTTAGCTTCTGCAACTGCAGCTCATGCAGCAAAAGGTGGATTCCCTTGTCACATATTTGCTCCAAGTGACATTGAGATGGCAAAGATTGCACAAGCTTTGTCTTATGGTGCAAACTACATTGCAGTTGATGGAACATATGATGATGCAAATAGAATTGCTGCACAAATTGGTGACAGTAAAGGAATTGGAATTGTAAATATTAACATGCGTTCCTATTATGTTGAAGGCTCAAAAACACTTGCATATGAAGTTGCAGAACAACTAGAATGGAAAGTACCTGATCAATTAATTGTACCTGTAGGAAGTGGCGCAATGCTTAATGCAATTTGTAAAGGATTTGAAGAACTACAATCTGTTTCCTTACTTGATAATGTATCTAATATGCATATGATTGCAGCACAACCACATGGCTGTGCACCCATTGTCGACGCATTTAAGAAAAACAGTAAAGAAGTAATCCCAGTTGAACATCCTGATACTGTTGCAAAGAGTTTAGCAATAGGTGATCCTGGTGATGGAAGATATGTTTTAAAACGATTACAACAGTATAATGGATTTGCAGAAGAATCAAACAACAAAGAAATTTTAGATGCAATTTTACTTTTAGCAAAAACAGAAGGTATCTTTACAGAACCGGCTGGTGGTGTTTCTGTTGCAGTATTGCAAAAAATGGTTGAACAAGGAAAGATTGACAAAAACGATTCTGTTGTATGTTATGTTACAGGAAATGGTCTAAAAACCACTGAAGCAATTATGGAAGTTTTGCCAAAACCTGATGTAATGAAAGCAGATGTAGGCAAAATATCGGCGGTAATAAGATAATGGCAAATATTGTATTTACAATTCCTTCAGTCCTAAATCAAGGAGGCGGAGAAAAGAAAACTGATCTAGCTGCTGACTCTCTTCAAGACGCATTTACAAAGATTTCAGAGGCAATGGGGGATGATTTCAAGCGTAGAGTTCTAGAAGGTGACGGTACCCCACGCTCACTAATTAACATCTACATCAATGGAAAAAACGCAAAATTTGCAAGTGGTATGGAAACGACACTTAATGATGGAGATGAAGTTTACATCTTACCTGCTGTAGCTGGCGGTTCTGATGAATTATCTACAAAAGAACTTGATAAATTTTCAAGACAAGTAATGTTAGAAGAAATTGGTTATCAAGGACAATTAAAATTAAAAAATGCAAAAGTTTGTGTTGTAGGAACTGGTGGTCTTGGAAATCCAATTACATCACGATTAGCTGCAATGGGTGTTGGAACATTACGAATTGTAGATAGAGATGTAATAGAATTATCAAACTTGCATAGACAAACAATGTTTGATGAAGATGATGTTGGACAAGTTAAAGTTGAAGTTGCTGCAAAAAAATTACAGAAACTAAATCCTGATTGTAAGATTGAAGCATTAGCTGTTTCTGTAAATGATTATACTGCATTAGAAGTTGTTGAAGGATGTGATGTTGTTATTGATGCACTTGATAGTGTCAATGCAAGATATGCATTAAACAAAGCTTGTGTACAATTTAACATTCCATTTGTTACAGGAGCTGCAGTTGGTGTTTCTGGACAAGCATTTACAGTTTTACCAAAAGAATCTGCATGTTACTATTGCATGTTTCCATCACTTGATGAAGATACAATGCCAACATGTAGTATTGAAGGTGTTCATCCATCAATACTATCTTTAGTTGGCGGAATTGAAGTTGCAGAAGCTGTAAAAATAATTCTTGGAAAAACTCCTAGTCTTTCACAAAGAATTTTACATATTGATTTAGAAAATCTTGATTTTAACAGTACAAGAACATTTAGAGCTGATGAGTGTCCAATTTGTGGAACAGGAAAACTTGAAGTTGTACAAAAAGAAGAATTAATTTTAGAAGAACTATGTGGACGAAATCGTGGAAAGAGAACTTATTCTATTACTCCAACACAAACATTTGATCTTGATGTTGATGGCGTTACAAATATTGCAAAAGAAAAAGGATTCATTGTTGAGAATCAAGGAGACCTAGGACTATCAATGAGAACAAATGATCTTTCAGTTAGTTTTATGAAAAAAGGTTCTGCAGTTGTCGTGGGTCCAAAAGATGAATCTGAGGCTATTACTCTATACAAAAGCCTCATAAGTACAGAGATCAAGGCATAAAATAGGCTAGAAAAATTTCATAAATCATACGTAAATTTTAAAAAATATAACGATCATTTACTAATTTACGAAGGAAAGTGTAATTTTTATGATCAAAATTTCTAGAAATTATATCAAAATTTAGGAATTCATAAAAAAATTACAAAAAATTACGTAATTGTGGACAATTTGTCCATTAGGCTTAAATACTAACTTCGAAGAAAAAATTACAATAACATGAATAACGAAATAGGACGTAAAATAACTAGTCTTACATTAATGACAATTATGGTTGCCGGTGGATTGACATTTGCTATCCCAGGCGTAATGCCTGCAGCACATGCAGCCAACGCCAACCTATTTGTTTCCGCAGAAAACTCTCAATTTGATAACTACTTTGCTGGCCCAATGGTCATTGAAGTAGTTGTCATTGACTCCGATATCAGTGACACTGATGAGGGTAATGGTGAACCAGATGTTACTATTCAAGGCAAGGACCTGAGAATGGCCCAAGCTACTGATGGTAACTGGTATGCATACTTTGCAGATACAGACGCTTCGTTAGCAGCAGATGCTACACAAGTCGAAGGTTCAGGTCAAGGTTTGGACTTTGGTGACGCATGTAGTAATGCTTCTACTTCCGGTGCAGTAACATTCACCAACACCGATGGTGTTTGGTTCCCACGTAACACAGGCGCACTCCAAGATGGTACATTCGACAATACATGTACTGCTGGCGGTGTCCTCACTGAACAAAACGTAATCAGGGAAAACAAAACCATCAACAAAGATAACCATGGTGGTACCGATAACGGACAGATTGGATGGGCAGACTTCGGTTGGCCTGTAATTCAAGCATATGACTTGAACCCAACTGGTAGCGTTGTTGTCAGCTATAACAAAGGTGGTGGTACTCAATCAACCACATTAACTTTTGATACAGTTGATCAATTTGCAGACTTGGAAGCAGACAGATCTGTTTTCCCAACCGGTGCACAAGTACACCTCACAATGACTGATGTTCAACTAAACATTGACCCAACAGACGAAGACTCTTGGTCTTGGGGTACTGTTTCAACCAACAGCACTGTAATCTACCAACTCTTTGATGAGAATGGTAATCCAGCAGCTGACGGTACAACTGGAGCAGTAGACCTAAGTGCAAATCTCGGAACAGACGAATTTATGTTTGAAGATAACGGTATATTGCTTATCGACTTAGATGCACAGGATGTTAGTAACGAAGTATTAAGAATTATCGACAACGGTGACTCTAATACTAACGGTACTGCAACAACTGAAGCAAGTACAGTCGGTACTGCTGGTGGTGCCCTTGTAAAAGGAACACAACCAGTAACATTTACTGAACTATCTACAAACAGTGGTGTATTCTCAAACTACGATGACTCTGATGTTTCTAACCTTGCCATCGCAAGCGATGCAGCAAGAGGTACATCAGCAACCATAGATTACAATGAAACTCCACAAACAATTCTAGTCGGCTTTGATTTCGGTACAATCGATATTCAACCAGTCGATGATGAATGGAATTCTGGTGAAAAGATTACAGTAGTCTTAGTTGATGGTGATGCAAACCTTAACAGTAGAGTTGATGAAGATCTTGATCTAAACAATCCAGATGTTCCATTAATTCCATCATTAGAAACTGGTGACCCATTCACCCTAGGTGAAACCGGCACTGGTACTGATACTGTTGAGATTGGTGTATTCCTTAGCGAAACTGCCACTTTCTCACAAAGCGCAAATTCAGCAGCTGGATTCAACATCCCTAATTGGGCAACATCTGTTCCAGCAGGTGGTACTCCAGCTAACGCATCAGCAGCAATTGCAGTCGATAAATTTAGTCATAGAGCTATCTTAACTCCTAACAACACCGGCGCAGACTTTGTAGCAAAATCTCTTGTAATTGACCTTGGTGTCAGTGCAGGAGAACTACAAGCTTCAATAGGTAATACTATTGGTAGCGGAATCCCAGCCGATAGATTGCTAGGTGTTAACTTGTTTAACCAAGACTTGAGAAGCATCAACGCAACTGGTTCATACGATGTTTACTTGCTCAACGGTACTAATATCATTACTAGAACCGCTGGTACTGACAGTAATCTTGTCAGCAACGCATTAACAACCGTATCAATCGTTAACGCATCAGATGCACAATCATTGAACTTAATTAACTCCACCGGATCTGTAGTCAACGCACCACAAGACACTGCATTAGCAGCCTTGTTTGCAATTGACGCAGATCAGGAAATTGGTTTGTTATTTAACTTCAACTCAGGTGAACCATTTGGTAATGCAGGATATACATTGGCAGCAGCTACCAACGTACCAATCGTTGCTGACTTCTTCAGCTTTGGATTTGAATCCTCTGGTGAAAAATCAGGTGAAAGAGTTGCTAACCAACTAATCAGAATTGAAGCTGAAGAATCCGGTGATAACACAAGCATCTTCGAAGGTAGCTTAGAATTCACCGTGGTTAACCAACTCAATATTCTTGATACAGACTTGTACACTGGCTTATCTCCAATTGCCGATAATCCAAACTTCATCGTCATTGAAGACCTAACAGATGAAGACTCCCCAAGAGTTAACTATCTCGACTTAGGTGCCGATGGTGTTTCAACACAAATTGCTGATCAAGAAGAGGCTCCAACTCATTCTGGTGTTGTATCATTCGATAGCGATTCTTACAAAACAGCAGACACTGTAACTGTCACAGTTGAAGACTTAGACTTGAACACTAATTCAGACTTAATTGATATCTATACTGTAGTTGGTCCTCCATCATCCGATGCAGTTCTTGATCAAGTCGGCGAAGCTGGCTTAATCACTGACTTGTCATTTGGTGATTTAGGTAGACTCTTAGATATCACATTTGACGATGTACTTTGGGCAGCCAACGCTGGCGGTGCTTGTGCAGGCGCTATCGATGCAGCTATCCATAACGGTCTTGCAGAAACTGGTTTCACATTAATTGAAACTGGTCAAGACTCCGGTGTATTCGTTGGTGACTTCCAAATTCCATCACAATTCTGTCGTGACGCAAGTGCCACAGGTGCTCCAGAATCAGTAACTGGTCTGGACATTGAAGTTAACTATGTTGACTTCAGAGATGCATCTGGTGAAATCATCGAAGTAGGTGATTCCGCAGGCGTTCGCGCAAACACAGGTTCAGTAAGTCTTGATAGAACTGTCTATCCAGTACCATTCGGTATCCCATCTGACTTTGGTGTAGCAGCTAATGCATCTGAATCCCCAGAGGGCAGATCTGTATTCCCAGTTCACCAAACTGCTATGGATGATGCCGATACTACACTTGACGGCGGAGAATTCCTTGCAGACGGAGACTTATCATTGCACATTAGAGTTAACGACCCAGACTTCGATATATCAGCAAGCGGTGAAGACGAAATCGCTGAGAACACTGCAGCAAACCCAGTAGGACCAGTCAAGATCTCTGTTATCAGAGGTGCTGACGAAGTCGTATTAGGCTATGCAGGTGGTCCAGCCGCAATTGATGGTGTAATTGATGTTGGTGACAACGCTGTAAATATTGGCGGTGTCTTTGTCAACGATGTTGATGGAGACGGTGTTAATGATGCAGAAGATCTCACCATCAGACAATTTGGTCCATTAGTTGAAATCTCACCAGATGCAGGTATATTCGAAATTGATGTAGACGTAAGATATTCCGACGGTCCAGCTAGCAACACTTGTCCAACTACCACAGTATTCGAAAATATTGTTGGTACTAGTACAAATGTAGTTACTGACAGATTTGACGTCAACGATGTAACCAATCCTGGTCAATACTGTATCTTACAAGGAGATATTCTCTTTGTAGAATACACTGATCCAGCTGATGCATCCGGTGATCCAAACTCTGTTACTGACTCTGCTACATTCGACCTAAGAAACGGTGTCTTACAATCAGACAAATCTGTATACATCATTGGATCTGATATGATCTTAACCCTCATTGAACCAGACTTCGATTTGGACAATGATGGTGCTGAGACTTATGACTTGGATGTAATCGAATGGGACTCTGATGCCGCCACAATCACCATGGGTGATCTAGGTGACACAGAAGGTAAATTCGACCCAGAACCATCTAACTTCAGAGAAACAGGTGACAGCACTGGTATCTTCCAGATTGTTATCGAAATCCCTGATAAATTAGACGGCGATAACCTTGAAAGAGGTGAAGAAGCCATTCTAGAATATACTGACTGGGGTCCAAGCGGTTCTGACTTTGTAGGTGACGAAGACGAAGATGTCAACTTGACAATCTTCACTTCTAACTTCGGTGCAACTGTAGAGCTTGACCAAAAAGTTTACACATGGACTGATAAAGTATACATTACCATTGTCGCACCAGATCACAACTTCGACAGTGATCTAGTTGACGAAATCGGTGACACTGACTTAGACCCAATTAAGGTCTCAACCAGAGGATTCAATATTGACAACTATAAACTCGTTGAAACTGGTACTGACACAGGCATCTTCACTGGTGAAGTAATCCTTACTGGATTCTTACACGATGCAGATGGCGTTGAAGGTGATGATACTAACCCAAGAACATCCGCTGACGGCACAGGTCCAACAGACGGATTCCTAGAAACTGATGATGATGACGGACTTACAATCTCCTTTGAATTCTCAGAGGATGAAACTGTAGTCGGTTCAGCACTTATCAGATGGAATATTGGTGAAGTTCAGTGGCTTGAAGCAAGCTATCCAGCAAGCGGAACAGGTGTTGTAAGAGTAATTGATCCAGATATGAACTTAGATCCAGAAGCAGTCGACAACTTCGATGTCGATGTGTGGTCTGACTCCGATGCCGGAGGTATTGACCTTACTGTAACTGAGACTAATGAGGCAACCGGAATCTTCGAAGGCACTGTGTTCTTCACAACTGCTGACGAATCATCTGGTCACAGACTCAGAGTCGCAGAAGGTGACACTGTCACCACAGAATATGAGGACAATACACTACCTGATCCATACACAACTGCAGATGAACTCGATATCACTGCCACTTCACTAATCGGTACTGTAGTACCTCCTCTCGAGAGAGCACCAGCTGCTAACTTGAGAACAGTTGATGCATTCGGTAACAGCTTAGATGCTGTATCCGTTGACCAACAGGTACAAATCAGCGCTGACTTAGCAAATGGTCAGGATAGAGAACAAGCATTTGCATACTTGGTACAGATTCAGGATGCAAACGGTGTTACTGTCTCACTAGCATGGATTACAGGTTCACTATCAGCTGGTCAATCATTCAGCCCAGCATTATCATGGATTCCAACTGATGCAGGAAGCTACACAGCAACCGCATTTGTATGGGAATCAGTTGATAATCCAACGGCATTATCACCACCAGTTAGTACAACTGTCACTGTAAGTTAAGAAAACTAGTTCACATTTTCCTTTTTTTCTTTTTTTTGAATCCAACTTAACGAAAGTTATAGACAATTTTTCCAGAAGTAATATCTATGAGAACATCAACAATTAATTAAAATGAAATTACAAATTTTATTTTCAGCAGTAGTTGTTCTTTTACTTGTAAACACCCCAAATTCATTTTCAGAACTTGAATTATCTACAAACAGCAAAGTATACTCTCCTGAACATACTTTGCAAGTTTATGGACAAGGACTACCAGAAGAAAATCTCATCATCAGACTTTTTGCTCCAGATGAAACAATTGCCAAGTTTGATCAAATAACTACTGGTCCTGATGGTTCTTTTAATTATGGCTTATTAACTTGGCCACAACCTTCAACAAATTTTCCTTACGGAACATACACTGTTGAAATAATTAGCACAGAACAAGATGGTATATCTCAAAAAATTGATGTAAAGTTTTCATCAACAACAGAATTACTTGATGTACCAGTTGAACGACATGTCAATACATTGGTCTTTGCACCTGAAACAGCAGCTATTAGTCAGCCACTTAGAGTATTTGTACAAACTACTAGTGATGGCCTTTTAATTGGAAACGATCCTAAAGAACTATTACAAACAACACATGTTCATCTTCCTTCTGGCATCTCTTTCCCTCTAACAAATTCATTTAAGACATTACACCAAGGATTGTATTTTGTTGATTATACTCCAATTGAAGAAGGAACTCATGTATTTCATGTAGTTGCATTTAGTCAAGGCACAACATCTCATGGTTCAGCTGCTACAATGGTTTTAAGTCAGGATCTTGGAGGAATCTCTGAACAAATTATAAAATTGAATTCAATTTTAGATCAAACATCAGGTGAGCTTGATATTCTAAAAGCCGAAATTGAAGGATTTGATACAACATTAGAAGACGCCAGTAACAAAATTGATGAGAGTACAGGAACTATCTCTACATCTGTAGAATTCATCAGTGAAGCATCATCACAACTTAACTCATTATTATTTCCAATTATTGCATCAATAGGAATTATTGTTGCACTACAAATAACAATCCTTGCACGAAGAAGATAGTTATAATAATACAAGACAAGAAAATTATCTAATGCCCAAAGCGGCTATTTTCTTTATCATAATACTTCTTTCACCCATATTGACAAATGCATATGCATTTGTTCCTGGAGATATGATTCTTGAACTCAATGAACCACAAAAAATTGATTTTAGTTCAGGTATTATTCAAATTGATTCCGATTTTTTCACAGAGAATAATTTCAAACGTTATCTAATCTTTGGAACAAATTCTCAAAATTCTGATTTTTTAAAAAATAATTCTATTTATGGAATACAATCTAACAATGGATTTTTTTATGTTACAATTTTATCTGAAAAATCAGCTTCAAATCTTCTTTCACAAGGTTATCATGTGATTGAAGATTTTAAATTAGATTTTCATTCATCTGATAAAAAAATTCAAGACGCATCAAGAATTGGTGAAATAACAAAATCTGAGAACGCTCAAAAAAAATATGGTTCAACAGGTAACGGAACAGTTATTGCAATAGTTGATACTGGAGTTGATTTTTCAAATCCAGATATTCAGCATTCTCTTGCTAGAAATGAAATAAATCACCCAATAATGCTTGATTCTGATGGCCAAGGAATTATTTTAACAAATGCAACATTTTTTGCATTTATAGATGAAAATAAAATTATTAGGAATTATTCTAAGAAAATTCCAGAACATATGACATCATCTGTGTATGTTTCACGAGATGGAGTATTTCTTGATATTTCACAAGATGGAAAAGGAACAAAAATTCCAATTTACAATTCATTTTTTCCTCAACTTGGTTCTTCAATCATCTTTAATGGTACATTGGCAAAAGATATGAAAATTGGAGACGATAATAGGAATTACATCAAATCCAAAAGTGGCGTATATCATCTTGGAGTTATTTATCAGGGTGCAATACAAGGACCTTTAGCTAGAATTCAAGTTGTTCCAGTTCTTGTAGTTGATTCGTTTACTCCTGGAGTTTATGATACAATAATTCCAGATCTAACAACTTCTTGGGAAGATTATACAAGATTTGATTTAAAACCTGGACAACAACCCGATTATGATTTTGATTTTACTGATGAAAAACGATTTGTCCTTGGAAGTGGAAAAGAATTTCTTGTTTTTGATTCAAACAATGATGGAAAAAATGATTACAGTGCTGGAACAATAGGTGCACGTGTTCTAGATGTTTATGGTGCAATCACAACTAATTCAAGTGAAATTCATGATCATCTAAATGCAATTAATGGCACATTATTACCTGCATTAGATCCAGATGGAGAATTTTTTGGCTTAATGACTGATTTTATGGGACATGGTACATCTAGTGCTGCATCAATTACTTCACGTGGTCAAGAAGTTTATGATATTTACAATAATTCAAAAAAATATTCTATTACTGGCGTAGCTCCTGATGCAAAAATACTTCCTGTGAAAGCATTATGGTTTGGTGACACTGTTTATGGTTGGCTGTGGTCTGCAGGTTTTGAGAATAACAACAATAATTGGAAATTTTCTGGAACCCCTAGAGTAGATATTATTTCTAATAGTTGGGGTGTATCAACATTTCCTACATTTAATGCATCTCCTGGAATGGATTTGTTATCGTTAATTCTTAGTGTATTGGCAACACCTCACTCATTGGATGATGATTATCCTGGAGTTACAATCATTTCAAGCGCTGGAAATTCTGGACATGGTTATGGTACAATTGGATTACCTAACGCATCTCCTTTTGGAATTTCAGTTGGCGCAACAACTAACAATGTTTTTGTTGGCTATGGTCCTTTCAAAGATCAACCTCGTTTTGGAAATGGTACTGAACACTCAAACCATCTAGTTGATTTTTCTAGTAGAGGTCCTGGTTCTATTGGAGATCCTAAACCTGATATTATGAGTATAGGAGCACATGGTTTTACTCCCTCAACTGTACTAAAGGTCAACAAAGATTCCAAAGATGAATCATTTTCATTATTTGGAGGGACAAGTATGGCTGCACCAATAGTTTCAGGAAGTGCTGCAGTATTAATGGAAGAAATGACAAAACAATCAAAAGACTATGATCCATTTATCATCAAAAATATTCTCATGTCTACTGCCACTGATCTTAACAATGATCCACTCACACAAGGTTCTGGTTTAGCAAATGTTGAATCTGCTTTGAATTATGTTAATGGCGCTGATGGTATTTTCATAGTCCATAATGATGCATCTTATTCTAACATCAAAAAAATTCTTGAACCAGCTTTTGAAAACGTAAATTCAACTGAAATTGGATTTGAACAATTTAAACTCGCATCACACTCACTTCCAATGACTAGTTGGTTTGCAGGACAATTACTTCCCGGTGATAGAACTACGGCAACATTTACGATAGAAAATCCCACCAATGAATCACTTGAAATTAATGTAACGCCAAAAACTTTGTTATTAATTAAATCTGCAAAATTTCATGGAACAACAATCCCACACCAACAAGATTCAATTATGAATAAATCAAATACATTCATTCCAAATTATGTTAAACTATCTGAAGTTAATGAGCAACCAGGACTTGGAGCATTCTTTAATTCACAAAATCCAATCCCTGATGATTCATCTTTAATGATATTAAATGTGAATTTTCCATTCAGTGATTTTATGAACGACACTTCTGATGTTTATGCTGATGATCTTAAAATATCATCTTTGTATCTTTATGATTGGTTAGATCATAATAACGATACCAAAATTACAAGTAATGAAATAACTATGGTTAACAGAGCTGGTTCTTGGGGAACTGTACAAGAGCTAAGAGTCACTGATCCAAATGAAAAATTTGAAGGAACTCCATTAGTTGGAGTGTATCCTGTTCCAACTAGATATTCATACTGGTTAGGTAACACACAAGTGAATTCTACATCTATGGATTACACATTATCTGCAAGTTACTATCAAAAAGAAAAATGGGATATAATGTGGCCAGAACCTCATACAATAACTGTGCCTCCAAATGATGTTGCTGAAGTTGATGTAACATTAATTGTACCAACGAATTTACAAACGGGAGTTTATCAGGGATTTCTTACTTTTGAAGGAGAACAACATTTGGTAAACGCTCCTGTAACTTTTGTAATTAAACATCTAGTTGATCAAAATGATTCTGTTGTAATTATTGAAGGAAAACAAAGTGACGATATTCTTTATGGAAATGGATATACAAAAGGTGCATTTGATATGGTGAATCGTTACATGGCAGGTGATTGGAGACAATATTATTTTGATGTACAAGATGATTCAATTAACTCTGCAGTAATTGAACTTTCTTGGAAAAATGAAGATACAAATCTATCTGTTTTTGTGACAGATCCTTCTGGGGAAATTGTACATACTAATGTTCCATCTGGAGTGTTTGGTCATTTTCTTGGTTGGTCATCTCTTGATTGGTTAGGAAATTCAATATTTAGTCAAGGTGGTGGATTCTTCCCTGTAAAAAACAAAGATGATACATCAACAGTATTGTTTGTTCCAATCAATAAAACAGGAACTTATACACTTTTGACACATTCAACATTATTTGGAGGAAATGCAACTACCGAACCAATAACACTGGCAGCTAAATTCACAAACATTTCTCCTGAGATGTTATCTCAAAACGAACAAACTAAACAACGTGAAGAAATCTATTCTGACTTAGAAGACAACTCTAAAATCTCAGATGAACAACAAATCACATCACAAACTCCGTTAACAGGAGACCTTGAATCTGATTCTTCGTTTGGTGTTGGAATTGTAATTGGAATAATCATTGGAGTTGCGATCGGAGTTGTTACTATATTCATCATTAGACAAAAGCCTTCTAAATAATTGAACAAGGTTTATAAGCAATTTGGCGAGTACGTCAGCTTGAATGTCAGAGCTGGGGACGAAAAAGTCTGGCGGGTTATCCAGAAGAGACTTTCTAAAACTAATGGGTGCCGCGGGGACAGGATTAGCATTTGCTCCATTTGTACCATTTGGTAATTTCATGCCAAACCCAAATCAGGCATCACTTGAAAAAGTCCCAGTAATTTTACCTGATGGAACTCAGGCAAACATCAATACTTTCCCAATTAATCATGCAGAAGTCATCACATATCCAGCTACTGGTGATGCTGCTCTTGATGCAGAAGCATTTCGAAAATGGCAGTTCATTAGAATACCTGAAGAATTAGGTGGCGCAAAAAATGATGTATCATCATTACGTGCATACAGCATGATTTGTCTTCATCTATGGTGTTTATGGAAATATTGGCCAGATGATGGACGAAAGAGAGGTGAATGTCCTTGTCATGGTAGTATGTATGATGTAATGACTGGTATAGCTTACATTGGTCCAGCATCAGTACAAGCTTCACCATCAAATACTTTGCCAGAATTAACTTTGGAGATTGATCCAGATGGACTTGTGTATATACTTCCACCAAAGTTTAATGCAAATGAAAACGGAGTAATTGGTTATGGCCGTTTCGCTTGAAAGAAGAACAGGAGCTGTTGGCTTCTTTTACTGGCTTTGGGATGGAATAGACAGAACAATCTTTACTGCAATCAAGTTTTCATTTCCTGCAAGATTTGTAAGTCCATTTGGATTCTTAGGAATGCTTACATTTATTGTCTTTATTATTCTTGGAATTTCTGGCGCTCTGTTGATGTTTTACTATCAACCGATTCTTGATAGAGCGTGGGATAGTGTTCAATTCATTAACGATGAAGTTCCATTTGGATTCCATATTAGAAACATTCACTATCATGGTTCCAATGCAATGGTACTCTTAGCTGTTTTACACATGTATTATCAATACTTTAGTGGAAGATACAAAATTAGAAACGAAGTTTTGTGGATGACTGGTGTCATTCTTGGTACTGTTACAATTTTAGAAGCATTTACTGGATATGATGTAATATTTAGTGAAAGAGCAGAACTTGCAATTAGTATTGCAGCTTCTCTGACAACCTCAATACCTGTTGTAGGACCGACAATTCGTGACGCAGCGCTTGGTAGTGGGTTCTCGGACTTTGTGTTAAGATTCTATGCGCAACATGTGTTCTTGTTACCTGTAGTTATGTTAGGCTTGATGGCTGTTCACTTCCCAAGGTTCTTGGTGTTTGATGTTCCTATGGTAATGGCCATTTCAGGTGCCATCTTAATCACTGGTGGTGTTTTCCCAATTGACTTAGGATTCAAATTCGAGCCTACAGTACCGCCAGGTGTTACAGTTCCTGAATGGTATCTGACAGGAATTTATGCATTCATGAGGACACAATACGATAAGTTTGTCACGGGACTGCTGTGGCCGTTGATATTTATCATATCGTTTGTACTCATTCCGTTCATTGATAGATACAAGAAATTCTCATGGAGAGAAAGACCAATAATTACAGCATTTGGTATTACTAGTCTTGCACAAATCATGGTTACTACATACTGGGGATTCTACATATCTCCTGATATCTCAATTCCATTGGTAGAACGTTTGGTAATTGATCCAATATTCTTCTATTCCGTAATGATCTTGTTAGTTCCAATGAGCTTTGGATTCACATACATGATGATCAAACTTGCAAACGAAGCTGAAAGAAAATCAAAACTTGCAAAAAGCACGGGTCCTCAAAAAGTTGCAACAATTAATCTTTCTGAAAAATGGATTAACTGGTTACTTGTAGCATTGTTAGCATTCCAAGTATTCCTCAACATTGCAGCATATAATGCAGCCATCACTGGAATGAATAACATATCTTTGTTCTTTATTGGATTCATCTTGTTTGTATTTGCTGGATTCTTCCATATCTACAGATATGGTATGAGTGAACAAAAGAATGCACCTCCACCTCCACCAGTTCCAGTACAGGATGAAAAACCAAAACTTGCAGAACCAGAAGCATCTGGTGAACTACCAGAAGGAAGTGCAAAACCTGAAGATGGGGCAAAACCAGAAGAGAAACCAAAAGAATTAGCACCTGAAGTTTCTACTCCAAAGACACAAGCTGATTTAGGATCTGGAACAAATACTAATACTGATATTGGTGCAGATGATCTAGGAGATCTGAAGAAATTATGAGCTCACCCACATCAAGTCATGCATATGGTGTTGGATTAATTGCACTATTTGTTGCAATTTCAGCAACTACTGTATTTTACACATCATTTTATCTTCCTGAATCTTTAGCAAAACCTTCAGTATCTGATCATATTTTACATCCAGAAGAAGAATTTTTTCTAATTGAAATTGTTCCTGGTGCTGTAATTGAAGGAGCTGATAACTATGTTCCAAACAAACCAACTGTTTTACTTACATTTACTAATAATGTAAAGTGGGTAAACAATGATGATACTGCTCACACTGTTACTCCTGATCATAGATATGCAGATGGATATAGTGGTGACTTTGGTTCTCCAGGAGTAATTATGCCTGGAGATTCCTATGAGTTCTTATTTACTGAGCCAACTGTACTTCATTATTTCTGCCAACCTCATCCTTGGATGAAAGGTGAAATCTCAGTAGAGAAGAGTAGATTCTAGTTAGAATATTTTGCAAAAATTATCTGACTTTCAATCTCTTTATGTTGTTCAATAATTGATGCTCTAAATTTTACTTCGTGCTCTTGTTTTGGTTCAAACTTGATAAATGCAGTAAATTCTGCTTTGTTTTCAGGCATTACGTCTTTGTTGATAAATAATCTTGAAACATTTTGAGATATTTTCTTTCCATTATATGATTTGTAGACTATGTGTTCATTTGAATCTAAAATCTGCGTGTTAATTACTACTCCATCGTATCTTCCTGAATATGATACTGAAATTGTTCCAATAATCTCAGAATCTGGATGGATGTCAGTTGAATTTAGTTTGAATTCTATGTCTTTCACGAAAAACCACCATCAACTTGAAATAAATAATTTTGTTAAGCGGGCCCAAAGGGCTTCGATCCCTTGACCATTGGATTAGAAGTCCAACACTCTATCCATGCTGAGCTATGGGCCCAAGAACCTAGCAATTAATTACCATTTTAAGGGTTTACAGCCAACCCTTTTGATAATTTTCTCTTTCCATCTTAAAGAGAAATTGTTGCGCATATCCTGCATATGGACCAAAATGTTCTACTATCTTTTTGTGAAGAATTTCATATTGCTTATCAGTGATCGTTTTTGTTTCAAGTTCAAATTCTTTTTTGTAGTATTTTTCTAAAATTCTAATCATCCACCTATCCAATGGAAATGCTTCCAATTTGTTTAAAGAAAATAGCATTATACAATCTGCTACTTTATTTCCTACTCCTGGAATGGAACAAATATTGTATTTAGTTTCAGAATAATTGCATTTTTTTAATTTTTCAAAATCTATTTCTTTTGAAACAACCATCCTTGCTGCCTCTATTACAAATTTTGAACGATAACCAATGCCACATTCTAAAACATCTTCAATTGACGCATTAGCAACAACTTTTGGTTTTGGAAATAAAAAAAACTCTTGTTCATCAAATTTAATTCGTTTTCCAAACTTTTTAGAAAAATTTTCTAAGCAAATTTTGATTTTTTGTATATTTGAATTAGATGAGACAATAAAAGAGATTAAACATTGAAATGGATCTTGTTCAAGTAATCTCAAACCTCGATATTTTGTTACTGCTTTTTTTGTAATCTTATCTTTTGAAATTGATTTTAATATTTCATCAATATGATCATTTTTTCTAAAAAAATCTGTTTTATTATTTTGATAGGATTTTATCCTTCCAGAATTGTTTATTCTTAGAATATCTTGACCATTAATTCCATACCAAAAATCTCTATTTTTATTCCAAAGAAAAACTTGACCACTGTTAATTGAATTCTCTACATTTATTGTGCTATAATTTTGCATTTTACACAGTTATTGTTTCATTAACTGCAGGTGAAAATGCTTCTAATCCAAATTCATCATGAATTTCTTGAGCAAACAAGTCACATGATTCTGAATCCCCATGAACTGTAAGCACTTTAGGATTTCCCTTTATTCTTTTAATCATATCAAATAACTCATTTCTATCTGCATGTCCTGAAAATTCAAATTGTTTTACTTCTGCAGTAACCGAAATATCTTTTCCTCTTGATGAAACCCTTCCTGTCTCAAGCAATTTTCTTCCTAGAGTTCCTTCACCCTGATATGATACAAGAGCAATTCCATTTTTATCATCAAATGCTAAGTGTTGTAAATAAAATACAGCATTTCCACCAACTAACATTCCTGCAGGTGAGATAACCACACAAGGTTCTTCCATTGCACGTTTTCTTTCATTATGTTCTCTAATTGCTACTGAACCATTAATTGCATCAGCAAAAACTTTTGGATCTCGTAAATATTCCGGATGTTTGAAAATTATGTCATTTACTTTTAATGCCATTCCATCCATGATAATTTTATGTTTAAAGTTTGCATTTCTTAGTATACATGCAATCTCTTGTGAACGTTCAACTGAAAAAGATGGAATAAATAATGTTCCTTTTCTATCCATTACTTCATTTGCAAATTCTATTAGTTCTTTTTCTGATTCTTTCCTAGGCTTTTGTTCGGTTTGGGAATAAGTACTTTCAGTAATTAAAAGATCAATATCTCCTATATCCAAATCTGCTTCACGGAGCATTCTAGAACCGTTTGTCTTAATATCTCCCGTATAGAATAACTTCTTTTTCTCTGATTCCACCAGAACTGTACTACTGCCTACTACGTGACCTGATTCTCTAAGCTCAAAAGTAGCATTTCCCTTTGTTATTTTCTCTTTAAATCCAATTTCTTTGGCATTTCTCATCATATTGTTAAGTTCAGGTAGGTCAAATGGATGAGAATTTTTTTCAATTTTTAACATATCTTCAATTAATAATTCTGATAGGTCAAATGTTGGTGGTGTTGCATAGACGTCAGTATTTCCGCTGACAAAAAGAGATGGGACATTTCCTGAATGATCAAGATGCGCATGAGTAATTATGATTGCATCCAAATCTTTGGGTTTTACATGAAGTGGATATTGTGGTGGTGTTCCCCTTCTTCCAAATAGTACTCCATAATCAAGTAATAGATTTGTTCCATTACAGTTTACCAAAAAACCTGATCGCCCAACTTCGTTTGCAGCTCCTAAAACTTTAACATCCAAGAATTATGATAATTTTTCATCTACGTTAAAACCTTCTTAGACTAGTTCTGATAATTATGCACATCAAAGAATCTTCAAAAGCTTTAATTAGTGCAAGCTAAGATCCGATCCTTATGGGAAGAAGCTTCCAAGAATGGTTAGGACAACAAGATCAAGCCGTCGTCGCTAAAACACGTGCTGGTGACGAAGCAAACAAACCACTCCTAAACCAAATTAACTGGATTTGGGTTAACAATCTGATGAATCAGAAAGCAGACCTTAATCCTTCTTCAGCAGAACTACTTGACTGGGTAACTTCTGGTCAAATAGACGCAATGAGAAAATAAACGTGCACACCACGTTATCTTTTTGTTTTTTAAATTTTCAATTAGGCAAGCCTATGCATTTTTTCCGATCATAACAGGGTTATGAATTTCAATCATGGTTTAAATAGTAATCAGGCAAATTTGTTTTTGTAATGCCAATAGCAATACTTCCAGACATTGACGAACAAAGATGTATCGGATGTGCACTATGTGTAGAAATCTGTACTTCTCTTGGTCCAGATGTCCTTAGAGTTAAACCAGTTGAAGGCTGGAAGAGAGGTAAAGCATTTGTATTTTATCCAGAAAGATGTATTTCTGACGGTGCATGCATCGGTGTATGCCCAACAAAATCAATCTTTTGGATGAGACCAATGAATTACACTGCTGGACAACCAGTACCTCTTCACAAAAACGGTGTCTTCATCAAAGGTTGGGCAGAAGACGCAGCATTATAAGCTGAATCTTTTAGCACATTCTTTTTTCTTATTTTTAATAAACAAAAGATTTCTTCTTGATCTCTTTTGGTAATATTTTTACAAAATGTTTTAGAAATTGATCATCTTTGTCATAATGAATTTCTGAAAACTTGTTGTTTTCAAAGAATTTTTTCCACGTATCTTCAAACGAAGGAAATTCTTTTGGCTCAAAACTAATTCTAGA
Source organism: Candidatus Nitrosopumilus sp. (assembly GCA_965215075.1). Classification (GTDB taxonomy): domain Archaea; phylum Thermoproteota; class Nitrososphaeria; order Nitrososphaerales; family Nitrosopumilaceae; genus Nitrosopumilus. Next base: position 137,033 of record OZ244033.1, on the reverse strand, counting down.
TGTTTCATGATGAGCTGCAGGAAATATATCTGAAATCTCGATTGGAATAATTCCTATTATTGGATTATACTGACATATTTGGAATGATTCAAAATCTTTGAGTTTTCTTTTCAATCCAACATATTGATGAGAAAGATATCCTGGCTTTGTATTGGATTCTTTTGTAATGATAACTTTCTTTTTCTTTGATTTGAATCTTCTAACTATTTCTTGATATGTTTGAATCTCTGGACGGAATTGATCTTCTTTCTCATACAGAAACACTGCTTTTTCCTTGAATTTAGGCGTGCCAATACTCAGAAATTCATAATTTTGTGTCATAACTTCAATCATTTCAAATAATTTTGGGTGAGCTCTGGCCTTTTTCATTACATATTCCCACAATCTTCCTTCATGAATTGCCTGCTTTACCTTGTCAACTTCAAGTTTTATAGCATATAGATTATGAATTGCAATTTGATTAATTTTTTCAGTTGATTCTAACTGTCGTAATTCATCAGGAGTATATTTTGAGCATATCTCACAATTACATGGAAAAGATGTAATGTCTGCTAAGTAACGTGTACCATCCTCTGTGATGTATCTTAGCTGTTTTGCATAAAGCATGTATGATGCTGAATCAAAGGTATCACAGCCTAAAGCTACTGCAAATGGTATAGTTAGTGGATGTCCTGCACCAAAAAGGTGGAGAGGTATAGAATTTGGCATTTGTTTTTTTGCAGCAACAATCATCTGCGCTAACAATTTGTATTCATATGATTCCATAAATTCTACTGGACTTCCCAGAGCCAACATTTGAAAACCCATATCGACCAAATTTTTTGTAGATTTTGCAACAAGATCAAAGTGTTCTCCTCCCTGAATAGGACCTATCCAAATCTGACCATTATCATCACTGTCTGCAAGTGTTTGTTTTGACACTTTGAGAGTTTGTTTTACATAATCTTCTGCTTTTTTTATTGGCAATCCAAATCCTGTTGGTTTATCTAATGGAATTGCAAAATCAGTTAGAATTTTTTTCTCAAAATTTGCCATATCTGGTGGTAATACTTTGACATCACCATACTCTAGAACTTGGTATCCTCCAGAATCTGTCATTATTGAACCATCAAAATCTATAATCTTATGAATTCCCTTTTTTGCAGCTTCGTCACCATAATTATTTTTTGTAATATATGCATTGGTAATTACTAAATCAAAACCAATTTCTTGAATTTTTTTTGATGGAATTGTTTGTTTTACTGGGTGAATTACAGGAACATAGGCTGGGGTCTCAACTTTCCCATGATTTGTATGGAGAGTTCCGATTCTCCCTGCTAAGTCTGTCTTTGAAATTTCAAACAAGTAACTACACAATCTTGAAGGCGTTATTTAATCAATCAACAAAAATTTTTTCAAATCATTGTTTTTTGTTACCAAATCTAACCAATCCACTTCATCACTATCATTATTTTCAGAAATCACTCTTTCAACCACTTCTTGTATAGTCTTATTACTTGTATCTAATTGGCATGTTTTCTCTTGAAATTTATTCATAGTGTCATGAGCAATAATTCCCAAAACTTCACTACCTGTATTTTCTCTGATTTTCTCTTCAGAGTAATTTCTTTTTTTGTATACTGATATCAAATCATATGGGTTTCTTCTAAAAACAACCATCTTCTTTACTTGGTCTTTATCTAATACATATGGAGCTAAATGACCTACAATCAAACATTTTTTAGGAATTTTTTGTTTAAGAATCTCCCCTAGTTTTATGGTATCAACATCATTTGTTTCATTATTTTTTTCGAATAAACCTGCTTCTTTTGCTATAACATTGATATCAATAATTGGTAAATCAAGCTTTTTCGCAATTTCTTCAGCAACTGTATGTTTTCCTACTCCTGGGTTTCCTGTAATTCCTATTGGCATGATATAAAATCACGATAAACCGCATTAAACAATTTCTGCAATACTAATAAGTAGAATTGAATTTTTGACAATATTGCAAATTGGTTTACTAGGTAAAGCAAATGTTGGAAAATCCACCTTTTTCTCAGCAGCAACTGAAACTCCAGTTGCATCAGGAAACTTCCCTTTTACTACTATTGAACCAAACATTGGTATTGCATATGTAAAAGCTGATTGTGCTTGCAAGCATTTTGAAATAAAACATGACAATCCATTATGTGTAAATGGAATTAGGTTTATTCCAGTTAAGTTAATTGATGTTGCAGGATTAGTTCCAGGTGCACATGAAGGAAAAGGATTAGGAAACCAATTTCTTGATGATGCAAGACAAGCTGAAGTTTTGATTCATGTAGTTGACATTGCAGGAACTACAGATGTACAAGGACAACCTGTTCCAGTAGGAACACATGATCCATTAGAAGATGTAGCATTTGTTCAAGATGAATTTGATCAATGGTTTGCAGATATTTTAAAAAGAGAATGGGATAAAATTACACGTGAAATACATCAAAAAAGAGCAAAACTAACTGATGGAATAGCAAAACGATTCACAGGATTAGGAATAAAAGATTTTCAAGTTCAAGAAGTGTTACAAAAACTAGATCTAATTACAAAAAATCCACAAGAATGGCAAGATTCTGATATCCAAACCTTTGTCAAAGAATTACGAAAAAATACTAAACCTATGATTATTGCTGCAAATAAAGCAGATTTGTGTCAGGATTTGGACGTATTAAAAAAAATCTCAGAACCTGCAATTCCTTGTAGTGCAGAAACTGAATTACTTTTACGAAAAGCATCAAAAACAGAAATTGTAAACTATTCCTCTGGAGATGAAGGATTTACTATAGTCGAGGGCAAAGAAATTCCTCCACCTCAGCAAAAAGCACTTGATTTAGTAAAATCTGTTTTCGAAAAAATTCCTACAACAGGAATTCAGAAAATTCTAAACACGGCTGTTTTTGATACTTTGAAATTTATTGTTGTTTATCCTGTAGAGGATGAAACCAAACTTACTAACAAGGACGGTGTAATTTTACCTGATACAAAATTACTTCCTCAAGAATCTACTGCAAAAGATTTGGCAGGTTTGATTCATGCAGATATCGCAAAAGGTTTCTTACATGCCATTGATTGTAAGACAAAACAAAGAATCAGTGGAGATCAGAAACTAAAAAATGGAGATGTTATCAAAATTGTATCAACACTGAGTAGGGGATAATATGTTAGGTTTAGGAATTGAAAGTACTGCACACACATTTTCTTGTGCTATAATTGAAAAAAAAGGTAAAAAAGGAAAAATTCTCTCAGATGTAAGAAAAATTTATCGTCCTGCTGATGGAGAAGGAATTCATCCAAGGGAAGCATCTCGTCATCATGTTGAGAATAGTTCTACAGTGTTGTCTGAATGTATGCATGAAGCAAATACGTCCATTAATGACTTAGACATTGTTTCATATGCAGCAGGGCCAGGACTTGGTCCTTGTCTTCGTGTGGGTGCAGTTGTAGCAAGATCATTATCTTCATTTTACAAAATTCCTATCTATCCTGTAAACCATGCAATTGGTCATATTGAATTAGGAAAATTACTTACTGGTGCAACAAACCCTCTAGTACTATTAGTTTCAGGAGGTCATACTATGCTTCTTGCATTTCTTAATAAACAATGGCGCGTTTTTGGTGAAACATTAGATATTACCTTGGGACAATTATTAGATCAATTTGGAAGATCTATTGGATTTGCCTCTCCATGTGGAAAAAACATCGAAGAATTAGCATCTTCATCTTCTAATTATGTAACATTGCCATATTCTGTTAAAGGAAATGATGTTTCTTTTTCAGGATTATTGTCTGCAACAAAATCTGTAGCAAAGAAAAACAAATCTGATGCATGTTATTCATTACAAGAAACTGCATTTGCTATGATTGGTGAAGCAGTAGAACGTGCTTTGTCGTTTACTCAAAAGAAAGAATTGATGATTGTTGGTGGAGTAGCTGCAAACAAAAGACTTTCAGAGATGCTAAAAGATGTATGTAAACGACATGGCTGCAAGTTTTTTGTTGTCCCACTCAAATATGCTGGTGATTGTGGAAGTCAGATCTGTTGGACAGGACTTTTAGAATCTCAAGTAAAGAAAAGTGCTTCATTAAAGAATACTTTTGTAACACAATCTTGGAGATTAGATTCAGTAAAAGTTGATTATTGATCTTTACTGTCACTTATTGCATCTTCAATACTATCTACCCAACTCCCAGTATTGAAAACTCCAAACTTGTAAGTTTGTTCTCCTTCCTTAGTCTTAGCAGAAAAACATGCTTTCTTCATAAGTAATCCTTCTTTCCAAGTCTTAGTTACATCTTGTAATGGAATATCTAGAATTGTATCACCTACATGTTTAGAAAAATCCATCATTCTTGCTCTAGTTTTATCAAATGCTAGTCTCTTGTTAGTAAGTGTTAGAATTCCTGCACCTAAATTATCTTCACTACAGTCTTCTTGTTTTAGTCTTTTTTCACCTTCTTCCATGATTAATTTTTATTGAATTCTTCTAGATATAACATTAATGAAATTAATCAAAAAAGGCGCTGAAGCAGACATCTATCAAACAAAATGGGAAAATTCTAAAGCAATACTAAAAATTCGAAAATCAAAGAACTACAGAAATCCTTTACTTGATAAAAAAATTAGAAAACAAAGAACCATCAAGGAATCTCAAATAATTTCACAAGTCAAATTATCTGGAATTCCAACTTCTTTGATTTATTTTGTAAACTTGGAAAAATCATCAATTACCATGCAAGAAATTCCTGGAAAACCAGTTCATGATTTACCAAATTCAAAAATAATTCATTTATCAAAAGATATTGGAAAATTAGTAGGGACTATGCATAAAAATGGAATTATGCATGGTGATTTAACCACTTCAAATTTTATCTTCTTCAAAAACACGCTATTTGTAATCGATTTTGGATTATCACAAAACACTATCAAACCTGAAGATTTTGCAGTAGATTTACGATTAATCAAAGAGATCCTTAACAGTGCGCATGCAAAAATTATGAAGCATGCTTGGAAAAATTTCCTTCAAGGTTACAAGTCAGTAGTAGGAAATGCAAAGTATGTAAAAATCATAAAACTAGTATCAGATATTGAAAGTCGTGGTAGATATGCAACAGTCATTTGATCTATTTTTTGTTTCTTCAAACAATCACAAATATCAAGAAGCAAAAAAAATTCTAAAATCTTTTGGGATAGAACTTGGTTTTTTCAAATCTAATCTAGAAGAAATTCAATCAAATTCGCTCAAGGAAATTGCAGAACAAAAAGCTATAGATGCATTTTCTAAATGTAAAAAATCTGTAATTATTGAAGATGATGGATTATTCATTGATTCACTTGAAGGTTTTCCTGGACCTTATTCGTCATATGTTTTCAAAACAATTGGTAACAAAGGAATTCTAAATCTTGTAAAAAGCAATAGGAAAGCAAAATTTGTTTCTATCATAACATATTGTGACAAAAAAATCTTAGAATCTTTTAATGCAAAACTAGATGGGAAGATTTCAACTTCACAGAAAGGGAAAGGTTGGGGTTATGATCCAATTTTTGTCCCCAAAAATTCCAACAAAACATTTGCTGAATCTGATAACAAAAATCAACTTTCACATAGATACAAAGCTTTGAAAAAATTTTCTAATTGGTATTCGTGTAAGTAGGTATCCAACGATCAATAAATCGTTCATTATTTTGTAAAACTGAAATTCTTGATACAAAACTTTCATCCATTATGGAAAATATTCCACTTTTTTCTGCAATTTGTTTACTAAAATTATGAACTTCGTCCATATCCAACATGTTAGAGTGCTCCAGTCTGTTGATTGAGCGTCCAATATGCATGTATGATTTTATTTCAATAAAATTTGGACTTGATTCACTAAACATTTTAGCAAATACTGGAATCATTTCTTGTTTATCATTATAATCTCTAATCAAAGTGACTCGAAGTACTGTTCTTGTTTTCAAATCTTTTAACAAGTTAAGCGTTTTATTCCATCTTTCCCATGAATCATCATATTTTGGTTTGTTAATTCTCATAAATGATTCATAATCTGCAGCATTTGTTGAGAGATACAATTGAGTTGGTAGTGCATCTTCATCTTGTAATCTTTGAATCATATCTGGTTCTTGACCATTTGTTACAAGGAAAATTGATTTTGTAGCATCAAGTGAATTAAGATATTTGATTAATTCTGGAAGTTTTGGATACATTGTTGGTTCACCAGAAAGTGAAATTGCATAATGACTTGGTAACAATGATTCATCTAATCTTTCTTTATCGTTTCTTGAATCTCCATAATATCCATTGATTAATTTTTTTCTTTCAGCTATTAACTTTGTTAAAATCTCTTCCGGTTCTGCAACTTGTTCTGGTTCCATTTTTAATGAATCATAAAATTCCATTGGTCTCCAACAATAGACACAACGATTCTCACAGTGCATACCTGCAGGGGAAAACTCCATACATCTGTGAGTTGAAATTCCATAGAACTTGTGTTTGTAACAACTTCCTTCATGCTTGAATGATTTCTTTGTCCAATGGCATAGTTCTACAGTTGAGTGATCTGCAACACCGTACTTTGCTTTTTTTAATTGATCTGAAATAGCTGGCTTGATCTGAATCAAACGATCGTCTTCCTCAATTACTTCGCCAGAACAACTCATGCGTTCAAATCTTCTTTTGGTTTACTTAAATTGATCGAGTTTTTTGTCCAACTTGGAAACTTTTCTCAAAACTATTGCGATTTTTAGTCGATTCTAGAGTGAGATTTAATAACTGGATCCTCAAGGTAATTTTAGGATTGAAGAAAATACACTTTTTGCCATTTCTATTATTGCTTGTAACTACCTTAACTAGCATGCCTATTAGCCCTGCATTTGCTGCTGATGACTTAGACAAAGATGGCATTGACGATGCTATGGATGCATGTCCAAATCTGCAAGAAGATTATGAGGGTCATGAAGATGGCTGTCCTTCAAACTTTGTTCCATGGTATGATGAAGATTATGATGGAGTAGAGGATCATATTGATCAATGTCCAAACATTAGAGAAACTTACAATAAATTCCAAGATGAAGACGGATGTCCTGATACCCTTCCAGGAGAAGGTACAGGTGGAGCTCCTGATTCTGATGGAGATGGTTTTATTGATGTAGTAGACTTGTGTCCAAACCAAGCTGAAACATTTAATGGATTCTTAGATTTAGATGGTTGTCCTGATACTTTACAAAGTTCTGGTGACAGAGACTTGGATGGTATTCCAAATTATGCAGATGAATGTCCATTAGCTGCTGAAACTTATAACAAATATCAAGATGAAGATGGTTGCCCTGATTCTACAGGAAACATTGGTTTTATTGATACTGACAACGATGGTCTTCAAGACAAAGTAGATTTGTGTCCAACAGAACCAGAAGTCTATAATGGTTATCTAGACACTGATGGTTGTCCTGATGTAGCATTAGTTTCTGAATTTGAAGATAGAGATGGAGACGGTATTGCAGATCAATTTGATATCTGTCCTAATGATCCAGAAACATTCAATAGATTTGCTGATTATGATGGTTGCCCTGATGCACTCCCATCATTTGCTGGAACAGAAAATGATCTTGATGGTGATGCAATAATGGATGTAGACGATGCATGTCCACTTGATCCTGAAAGATACAATGGATTCCAAGATGAAGACGGATGTCCAGACGTTCCTCCTTATTCAAGTGATGTTGATTCAGACCTTGATGGAATTCCCAATAGTGTTGATCAATGTCCTGAAGTAAAAGAAACTTACAACTTGTTTGAAGATGCAGACGGTTGTCCTGACTTCCTTGGTTCTGATAAAGGAATTCCAGATACTGACAGTGACGGAATAAATGATTATGTTGACTTGTGCCCTACACAACCAGAAACATTTAACGGTGTATTTGATAGAGACGGTTGCCCTGATACTGAATTTACTACTGATATAGACCTAGATGGAATTCCAGACAATGTTGATGAATGTCCAAATGCTAAAGAAACTTACAACTTGTTCCAAGACTTAGACGGTTGTCCTGATACTGCAGGTGGTAGTGCTATGTTTGATTACGATGGTGATAGAATTACTGACTTGAATGATGAATGTCCTCTAGAGCCAGAAATTTACAATAATTATCAAGATGCAGACGGTTGTCCTGATGCAGTAATTGCAGATACTGACGGTGATGGAGTTAGAGACACATTAGATCAATGTCCAACTTCTGCTGAAACATGGAATAGATATCTTGACCATGATGGATGCCCAGATAATCCATTAGAATCTGATTCTGATTATGATGGAATTGCTGACTCACAAGATCAATGTCCTCTTGATAGAGAACGTTACAATGGATTCCAAGATGAAGACGGATGTCCAGATTATCCTGATTTCATTACTTCACTAGATTCAGACTTTGATGGATTAGCAGACGATGTAGATGAATGTCCAATTGCTCCAGAAACTTACAATAAATTCCAAGACTTAGACGGTTGTCCTGATAATGTAGCAGACAATAAAGGAACTCCTGATTCTGATAATGATGGAATTAATGATTATAGAGATCACTGTCCAAATCAACCAGAAACTTATAATGGAATTCTTGACCTAGATGGTTGTCCTGATGGTTATATTGCAAAACAAGATAGAGACCTAGATGGAATTCCAGATGCAATTGATGCATGTCCAATTGCTAAAGAAACTTACAATAAATTCCAAGATGATGATGGATGTCCAGACTCAATTAAAGAAACAACAGTACTAGATACTGATAATGATGGAATTAATGATGTCTACGATGATTGTCCTCTAGTTACTGAAAACTACAATGGATTCCAAGATGATGATGGTTGTCCAGACATTGACGATACTCAGCCTGATACTGACGGTGATGGAGTGCCAGATGTAATGGATATGTGTCCAGCACAAGCAGAGACATGGAACAGATTTGCTGATTATGATGGATGTCCAGATACAATGCCAACTGGAAATGTTACAATTGACAGTGATGAAGACGGAATAAATGACGAAGTTGATTTGTGTCCAAATGAAAAAGAATCTTGGAACAAATACAATGATCATGATGGATGTCCAGACATTGCACCAGAACAATCACGTTACAAACACGATGCTGATTTAGACAACATCATCAATGAACATGATATGTGCCCTCTTGAACCTGAGGACTATGACGGTGACAGAGACGCCGACGGCTGTCCTGACCTATAGTTGTATCTTAAAATGAAAAAACACTATCTTTTAGGATTTTTGCTTTTACTTACCTCTACAATTGGTATGTTTCCTAGTAGCGTTTACGCAAATGAAGAAATTGATACTGACGGTGATGGAGTACCAAATGCTGTTGATTTTTGTCCTAATCTCTTAGAAGACTATGATCCTCAATATGGTAACGATATTGATGGTTGTCCTGCAGACTTTGTTCCGTGGTATGATGCTGATTATGATGGAATACAAGACCATATTGATAACTGTCCAACTGTAAAAGAAACCTACAACCTGTTTGAAGACGAAGATGGATGTCCTGACTTGTCACCAGATGATACAAAAACCATTAACGATTCAGATGGTGATGGTTTTCCTGATTTTCTAGATTTATGTCCTAATCAACCTGAAACATTCAATGGTCTTGATGATAAGGATGGTTGTCCAGATGATTTTTCTACTTCTATTGATAGTGATCAAGATGGAATATCTGATACATTAGATGCATGCCCAACAGAACCTGAAACTTACAACTTGTTCCAAGATTCTGACGGCTGTCCTGATTCTGTTGAAGCAATTGATTCACAATACACATTCCCAGATACAGATGGTGACGGAATAGAAGACAGATGGGATGCTTGTATTGATGATGCAGAAAATTACAATAACTATCTAGACTGGGATGGATGTCCTGATACTCCAGGTACTACCGCAGGTGATATGTTAGATGCTGATTATGATGGAATACCTGATGATGTAGATGCTTGTCCATTAGAACGTGAGAACTATAACAAATTTGAAGATTCAGATGGATGTCCAGACATTGTTAAACATGTAACCTTTGCTGACTCTGACGGCGATGGAATCTTTGATCAAAATGATTCATGTCCTTTCAGTCCTGAAACTTACAACATGTTCCAAGATGAAGACGGTTGCCCAGATTCAATAGCAGACAACAAAGCAATTGCTGACTCTGACGGCGATGGAATTCCTGATTTCCAAGACTTGTGTCCAAATGTTCCTGAAGTATACAATGGATTCTTAGACTCTGATGGATGCCCAGATAGTTTTGGTGATAATGATAGTGACTTTGATGGTATTCCAGATAATGCAGACCAATGTCCAACACAAGCAGAAACTTACAACTTGTTCCAAGATTCTGACGGCTGTCCTGATTCTGTTGAAGCAATTGATTCACAATACACATTCCCAGATACAGATGGTGACGGAATAGAAGACAGATGGGATGCTTGTATTGATGATGCAGAAAATTACAATAACTATCTAGACTGGGATGGATGTCCTGATACTCCAGGTACTACCGCAGGTGATATGTTAGATGCTGATTATGATGGAATACCTGATGATGTAGATGTATGTCCAACATTGGGTGAAAGATACAACAAATTCCAAGATGAAGACGGTTGTCCTGACACTGTAACTCACCTAACAATTGCTGACTCTGACGGTGATGGACTTAATGATGAGGACGATTTGTGCCCAACACAACCTGAAACTTACAATAAATTCCAAGATGAAGACGGTTGTCCTGACTTTGTAGCAGACAACAAACTAATGACTGACTCTGACAGTGATGGAATTCCAGATGTTTTTGATTTGTGTCCAACACAACCTGAAACATTCAATGGAGTAGATGACAGTGATGGTTGTCCAGATAATGCGTTTACTTCAAGAGACCGTGATAATGATGGCATACCTGATACATTAGATGCATGCCCAACAGAACCTGAAACTTACAACTTGTTCCAAGATTCTGACGGCTGTCCTGATTCTGTTGAAGCAATTGATTCACAATACACATTCCCAGATACAGATGGTGACGGAATAGAAGACAGATGGGATGCTTGTATTGATGATGCAGAAAATTACAATAACTATCTAGACTGGGATGGATGTCCTGATACTCCAGGTACTACCGCAGGTGATATGTTAGATGCTGATTATGATGGAATACCTGATGATGTAGATGCTTGTCCATTAGAACGTGAGAACTATAACAAATTTGAAGATTCAGATGGATGTCCAGACATTGTTAAACATGTAACCTTTGCTGACTCTGACGGCGATGGAATCTTTGATCAAAATGATTCATGTCCTTTCAGTCCTGAAACTTACAACATGTTCCAAGATGAAGACGGTTGCCCAGATTCAATAGCAGACAACAAAGCAATTGCTGACTCTGACGGCGATGGAATTCCTGATTTCCAAGACTTGTGTCCAAATGTTCCTGAAGTATACAATGGATTCTTAGACTCTGATGGATGCCCAGATAGTTTTGGTGATAATGATAGTGACTTTGATGGTATTCCAGATAATGCAGACCAATGTCCAACACAAGCAGAAACTTACAACTTGTTCCAAGATTCTGACGGCTGTCCTGATTCTGTTGAAGCAATTGATTCACAATACACATTCCCAGATACAGATGGTGACGGAATAGAAGACAGATGGGATGCTTGTATTGATGATGCAGAAAATTACAATAACTATCTAGACTGGGATGGATGTCCTGATACTCCAGGTACTACCGCAGGTGATATGTTAGATGCTGATTATGATGGAATACCTGATGATGTAGATGTATGTCCAACATTGGGTGAAAGATACAACAAATTCCAAGATGAAGACGGTTGTCCTGACACTGTAACTCACCTAACAATTGCTGACTCTGACGGTGATGGACTTAATGATGAGGACGATTTGTGCCCAACACAACCTGAAACTTACAATAAATTCCAAGATGAAGACGGTTGTCCTGACTTTGTAGCAGACAACAAACTAATGACTGACTCTGACAGTGATGGAATTCCAGATGTTTTTGATTTGTGTCCAACACAACCTGAAACATTCAATGGAGTAGATGACAGTGATGGTTGTCCAGATAATGCGTTTACTTCAAGAGACCGTGATAATGATGGCATACCTGATACATTAGATGCATGCCCAACAGAACCTGAAACTTACAACTTGTTCCAAGATTCTGACGGCTGTCCTGATTCTGTTGAAGCAATTGATTCACAATACACATTCCCAGATACAGATGGTGACGGAATAGAAGACAGATGGGATGCTTGTATTGATGATGCAGAAAATTACAATAACTATCTAGATGATGACGGTTGCCCAGATATACCAGGAGCCGAATCAACTGAGCCAACATATGCAGATTCTGACAGCGATGGATATCCAGACGCTGTAGATTCATGCCCAACAACCCCTGAGACTTGGAACAAATATCTAGATGGTGACGGTTGTCCTGACATTGTTCCAGAGCAAAAGAGATTTGTTCATGATGATGACCTAGATGACATCATAAATGACGAAGACTTGTGTCCTTCAGAACCTGAAGATTATGATGGTGACAGAGACACAGACGGTTGTCCTGATCCATAACCCTTCTCTAAATTTTCACCAAGATTAGAAGCATCTATTTAACGTGAAACTTAATAAATACTTGATAATAGCGGAGTCAGGGAGAATGAAAAAACACTATCTTTTAGGATTTTTGCTTTTACTTACCTCTACAATTGGTATGTTTCCTAGTAGCGTTTACGCAAATGAAGAAATTGATACTGACGGTGATGGAGTACCAAATGCTGTTGATTTTTGTCCTAATCTCTTAGAAGACTATGATCCTCAATATGGTAACGATATTGATGGTTGTCCTGCAGACTTTGTTCCGTGGTATGATGCTGATTATGATGGAATACAAGACCATATTGATAACTGTCCAACTGTAAAAGAAACCTACAACCTGTTTGAAGACGAAGATGGATGTCCTGATTTGTCACCAGACAAAACTAAAACCATCGATGATTCTGATGCTGATGGTTATCCTGATTTTCTAGACTTGTGTCCGAACCAACCTGAAACATTTAACGGCATTGATGATAAAGACGGTTGTCCTGATGATGCAAATACTTTGAGAGATAATGATAGAGACGGTATTTCTGATGATCTGGATGCATGCCCAACAGAACCTGAAACTTACAACTTTTATCAAGATGAAGACGGCTGTCCTGATACAACAGAATCTATTCTACCACAATATACATTCCCTGATGTTGATGGTGATGGAATTGATGACAGATGGGACCAATGTCTGAACGAACCTGAAAACTATAATGGATATCTAGACTGGGATGGTTGTATTGATGTAGCTGGTGCTACCACTAGCGGTTTGATTGATTCTGATTATGATAGCATCCCAGACGAGTTTGATGCTTGTCCATTAGAACGTGAGAACTTCAACAAATTCCAAGATGAAGACGGCTGCCCTGATGAAATTGAATTCTCAATAACCGGCGACTCTGACGGTGATGGAATTCCAAACTTCTCTGATTCTTGCCCTTACAATAAAGAAACCTATAACAAATTCCAAGATGAAGACGGTTGTCCTGATATAGTTGCAGATAGTTTTGTAAACTTTGATGGCGATGGAGATGGCATTGTTGATAATTTAGATTTGTGTCCAAACCAACCAGAAACTTTTAACGGATTCCAAGATGCAGACGGTTGTCCTGATAATTATGATTCTTCATTAGATACTGATATGGATGGCATTATCAATATCTCTGATGCATGTCCAACAGAACCTGAAACTTTTAACTTTTACAAAGACGGTGATGGTTGCCCTGATACAACAGAGTCAGTAATACCACAGTATGTTTTCCCTGATACTGATGGTGATGGAATCGAAGACAGATGGGATGCATGTATTGAAGATCCAGAAAATTACAATAATTATCTAGACTTTGACGGTTGTCCTGACGTTCCAGGAATTTCAAAATCTGCATTACCTGATACTGATTATGATGGAATTCCTAATCATCTTGATAAATGTCCAACAATAGCTGAAAGACACAATGGATTCCAAGATGAAGACGGTTGTCCGGATGCTTTAACATATGATTCATTTGGTGATGCTGACTTTGATGGCATAACTGACAATATTGATGAATGTCCTACTGCTAGAGAGACTCACAACAGATATCTAGATGAAGACGGTTGTCCAGATTTGATTGCAGACAACAAACGTACTGCAGACTCTGACAGTGATGGAATTTCTGATAATCTAGATTTATGTCCAAACCAACCAGAAACATACAACGGTATTGATGACAATGACGGATGTCCTGATAGGTATGTGTTTACACACGATGCCGATAGAGATGGAATTCCAGATGTCTCTGATGCATGCCCAACAGAACCTGAAACTTACAACTTTTATCAAGATGAAGATGGCTGTCCTGATACAACACAATCAGTAATACCACAATTTACCTTCCCAGACTCTGATGGAGACGGAATAGATGATAGAAAAGATGCATGTATTGATGTTGCAGAGAACTTTAATGGATACTTGGACTGGGATGGCTGCCCTGATGTATTAGCAGCAGAATCTACTTCTCCAACAAACCTTGACTCTGATGCTGATGGATACTATGATTCCATTGATTCATGTCCAACACAACCTGAGACTTGGAACAAATATCTAGATGGTGACGGTTGTCCTGACATTGTTCCAGAGCAAAAGAGATTTGTTCATGATGATGACCTAGATGATATCATCAACGATGAAGATTTGTGTCCTTCAGAACCTGAAGATTATGATGGTGACAGGGATATGGATGGATGCCCTGATCCATAACTTTTCGAAATAGTAAATATATCCAGCCTCTAAAATTATTACATGCTTCCAAAATTTTCTAGTAGGGCATTTTTAGCTCCTATGGCAGGAGTAAGTGATCCCGCACTCCGATTATAATGTAAACAAATAGATGCTGGTTTGGTTGTTACAGAATTTACTAGTATTCATAGTATTATTGCAAAAGAAAAACAACTCAAAGAACAAACTAAAATAATTCAAGAATTTATTGAATATTCCGAACAAGAAAGACCTCTTTCTGTTCAGTTATTTGGTTCTGATCTTGTTGCATTAGAAAAAGCTGCAAAAATTGTAGAACCCTTTTTTGACATCATTGATTACAAATGGGCTGCCCAGCACCACATATTACCCAACAAATGGCAGGTGGCGCTCTTTTACAAGAAGTTAGTCTAACTCAGCAAATATTTCAGACTCTAGTTAATGCAGTAAAAAAGCCTGTAACTCTAAAGATTCGTTCTGGGGTAACTGACACAAGTAAATTTCTATTTCCAGAAATTGCTGAGATTGCAGAAGATGAAGGAATTCAAATGATTACTCTACATCCTCGAATCGTTAGCCAAGGATATTCAGGAAATGCAGATTGGGCATTGATTAAAGAACTAAGAGAAATTTCAAATCTCCCCGTTGTAGGCAATGGTGATATTACAACACCTGAAGATGCCAAAACTATGATTGATGAGACTGGTTGTAATTATGTTATGATTGGTCGTGGTGCAATGGGAAACCCATTTCTGTTTGAGCAAATCAATGATTATCTCAAAACTAATTCGTACAATAAATATTCCTTCAAAGATAGATTAGATTGTTTTTTGATTACTTGCATCTCACAGACCAATACAAGATAAAATTTGCAAATATCAAAAGCCAAGCAATGAGATTTACTAAAGGCATGAAAGGAGGTTCTAAACTACGTTCAAAAATTACTTTTTCAAAAAACATTGAAGAACTAGAAAAAAATTATGAGTGATGCATATTCTTCCCCTTAGAAATTTGTTAAATTATTGCATTTTACTTTACATTTGTTTATGAATTGCCCTTAAATGGTATTGAATTTTTAAGCAAATTAGATTATTCTTATATATTTCATCATAACATTTTGTGTATGGATTTAGGAGTTGAATCATAATGGCAACAGCTTATGTTCTCATAAACTGTGAGCTAGGTTCTGAAGAAACAGTAATCTCAGAATTAAAAGCAATTGAAGGTGTTGTAGAGGTACATGGTACATTTGGTGCATATGATATCTTAGCCAAAGTTGAGTCTGGTCAGGTAGAGGCACTACGTGAAACTATTACCTGGAAAATCAGAAAAATTCCAAAAATCAGATCAACTCTGACATTAATGGGAATTCAAGGACAACAATAATCCTTCAAAATCCCTTGCTTTTATACTCAAATTGTAATACATAATATCCCTTCAAAAAAACATGTCCCCCCAAGGGATACCGCGTTGGGAGGAGGTTGTCACCCTCTCAGCAGTTTACTAAAAATAATTTTCATCAAATAATTAGAGAGCTTCTGAATCTTTCTTTTTTGATGCAATATTTAGAACGCTTTCTACATTGGTTACAGCTATAATTCCATCTCCTCCTTTTCCAGTAAAAACTGCATCTGTAATTGTTGAAGAAACTTTTTCGACATCTGAATCATCTACTATAGTGATAATTGTTGCAACTTTATTGTACTCTGCAGTAATGGTCCCAGTACCTCTACCCGATCTTATTTCTTGTCTTGTTCCAGAGCCTCTACCGTTTCCTTCTAAAATGGTGAAACCTCCTACAACATCATTTAATGCATCAGTAACTGCTCCAATTTTGTTACTTTGAATAGTTGCTTCAATTCGTTTCATTTTCATTTCTATTTTTCTAGCGTTTAAAAAAGATCATATGTTTTTATTCATATTTTATGATACTATGTACTTGAATTGGTTATTTCATTATACTCTGAACTTTTTAGTATAGAAAAAAAGGTAAATTATGAAAAGTGATGAAAAAAGATCTCATAGGCTAAACTATCTTCTAAAATGTTATTTGAGTAATCCTCAAGAAACTGAACTTTTTCATAGAGCAAAACAAATGGGAGTATCTGATTCTACTGCTAAAGATTACATTAGAACAGTCATTATACAAGCCCAAAAAATCTATTCAAAATAGCCTGAATCTTCTTTTTCTTAAAGAATCCTTAGTAATCTTAAACAAGGTATTCATAAATATTCAATAGGAGAGAAAAAACACATGGATGACTCGTTGCTTGATGACGTAAAGGCACTTTTGGAAAAGGATTTTGGCGATGACAGAATTTTAAAGCAAATCTATCATGCTTGTGAAAATAATGAGGTTATTAGCAATTATGAGAGAAATTATGTTAGACAATTAGCTGAAAAACATCTTGGACGACGAAAGGAAGTTGAACAAACCCCTCCCCCAGTAGAGCACACACCTCAACCGGTAGAAACCCCAACCGTTCCAGATGTTGAAATACCCGAAATTTCAACTCCACAAAAAACTCAAGTGGTTCAACCTCCACCACGCAAAGTTTCAAGTTCAAACTCAAAAAACTCTAAAGTAATGTTAGGATTAGGTGGTGTTGCTTTAGTAATAATTATTGCAGTAGCTGCTTCTTATGGTGGACTTTCTGATGTTTCTCCAAAAATTGAAAACCCAACTACACCACCAACTACATCTGCTTCATTATCTATACAAACTGATTTGTCATCTTATGATGCGAAAGATATTATCTCAATTAGTGGAAATTCAGAAACTTCTGGAACTGTAAATCTTTCAATTGAAAATCAAAAGAATGAACTTGTTTGGGCAGAACAAGTTACTCTAAAAAGTAATGGAAAATATTCTACTTTAGCAATTGCAGGCGGATCTGGATGGGAAAGTTCTGGCACTTATACAATTAAAGTAGATAATGGTAAAGAAACAAAATCAAGTACCTTTTCATTTACATCGTAATTCTTTCAAATTCTTTCCAATGAGAATCAACTAATTCTCTTAGTTTCTCAACACTAATTTCTTCCATATATTCGCGATATACAATGAATTTGTTTTGTTTAGCTGAATCATCACCATAAATGTCATTAGTGTTTTTTGGAATTGCACCTGACTTCCATTGATTCATCTCAAAAACCCAAACCGTTGAATCTGGATTTGAAAAATCAATATCATCATATCCGACAACATAAAGATAACATTTTGTTGCATGATTTAGTTTTTCATGTAATTTTTCATATGCAATCATTTGACCTTTAGCAATGTTGATCTTGTCATTGTGAAATCCTTTGAATTCTAATATCACAAAACCACCTTTATGCTCAATTAACTAATCGATATCTGTACCTCCTGAGGCTATCATGCCGTGAACAATCAAATCTCCTAAAACCTCTCTACCGCGTGTAAATTCTAACTCATCAAAAATCTGATATTTTGCTTTAGGACTTTTTCTAATCTGTTGGGAAATATTTTCAGTCTGCCTAGAATTATTTTTGTCATACAAATTATCAATCAAGTCACCTGTTTCATTAGCCATGAATTTTGGAGTTTTCACATGGTGTTAAGAAATTTTGTAAAAATTTGTAAAGTTTTGTGATTTTTCTGATTTATCTGCAGAGAAATTCTCCGCCTGAGTCTTTATACAAAATAAAATATTCATCAGGGTTTTTTCTGTCTTTTTTTGCATTCAATGCATCTTGATACATTTCAAAATGCTCAATTAGATACAATTGGTTTCCTGGTTCTGCAAAATAATCTATGCCTATCAAGTCAAAGCCTGATTCAGGAGTAAGTTTGATCTTTTCTTGCTTATAGATATCTTCAGCCAATTTTTTAAAAAATTTTGATTAAAACGAACTATTGATCATAGATCATTAGATTTTTTTCTTCTAATAATGAATGCAAATTATGAACAGAGCGGTACACATCAGATTCTTTTTTAGCTCCCGTACACACAAGTTTTCCTGAGGCAAATAATAATATCACAGTTTTTGGATCAAGCATTCTGTGAATTAATCCGGGAAATTGTTCAGGCTCATACATACTTCGTGGTAATGTTCTTGCTGCTTTTTCTAGATGAATTTTACCTCCTAGATTAATTGCTGCTACTATGTTTTGTACTATAATAACGGCATCATTTTTTATTTTGATTTTTCCTTTTCTTAATTTTTGAACTACTGTGTTAACTGCTTTAATTGCCATCTCTTCAGATTTTGCTCCAGTACATACCATCTTTCCTGTTCTAAAGATCAAAGTTGCAGTTCTGGGATTACTTAATCTAAAAACTAATCCTGGAAATTGTTCAGGATGATATTCTGTGTCTGGAAATTTTTCTGTAATTTCATTAAGATCAATTTTTTGTTCAACTGATGCAGATGCAACAACATTTTCAACACTGACAATTGGCTTTGTTTGAGGCATGTCAAGGGACTTTAAATAGCCCTTTATATATACTAGTCAGATTTTTCTAAAAATTCAATTTGTTTAATGATGTCCAACCCACTGATATCTATATTCTTCATCAATAATGTCTGTAACAATTTCTTTGTTTTTGATTTTTGTTTTTGGTAAATCTACATCAAAGAATCCTAACTGTCCTTTAAATGGAATTGGAATTCTAAAAGATTTTGAATTTTTCAATAAAAATCCAAAAGTTCTGTCATGAAAACTTTTTGAAGCAAAATGAAATTTTTGATCTTCTTTAATTTCTTTTTTTGAATTATATTTTTTTACATTATAAAGTTCTGCTTTACCGACAATTGCACCTGTAACAAATTTTTTGTTAATTTTTAATCTCTTACAATCTTCAATTCTAATTTTTAATGGAGCATGGATTAAAAACTCGCCCCGAAAATTGGTGTTCCACTTTCTTAACTCAATTGTTTTTTTACCTGAAATAATTAAATCTGCAAATGGTTGCGATACTGAAAGACATTTCAAGATTTATTCTCTAGCTATCTGAATATATTCGCCAGGGTTTTTGCCTTGTCCCTCAGGCAAATTAGTAATTCCTCCATTCAAGCTTTCAGTGACTATTCCTTTACTGGCAAGCACTTGAGTGGCCATAAGTGATGTATTTCCAGCCATACAAATTAACAATGATTTACCTTTAGTTCCATCCAATTCTTTGTTTAATTCATCTGGCACTTGCTGTGTTGATAATAACTGATTAATTGTACTTGTCTTTGGCACAGAAATCTTACTTTTATCGACTCCAAGCGATTTTGCAATCATCTCTATTCCTTCTTCTTTTGGCGTATACTGAGTATGAACCCAAATTATTTTATCATACTCTTCTACGTCTAAAGCAGCTTCATCTAATGAAACTTGAATACGTTGATTACTTGACATTGCTTCTAGATTCTTTTTGTATTTCTCAATCCCGTCTGCTACAACTACTACAAATTTACCTCCTTGGTCTCCTTTACTTAGTATTTCTAAAATGGTATAAAGTGCAAGTGCTGTACTTTCACCAATATTGTGACCTTTGTCAACAAAGAATTTTAGCAGATGTTTGGCCTGCTGAAAGTCAATTTCATGTTCTGCAGCATAGGCATCAGGATTGTATAACTTTAAACCGTCTGCTTTGGCCTTGGTTCTAATTCCTGCGACATCTTGGCCTGCTGATGGAAATATCACATGAACTACCTTCTTTTCATAGTTTTCATTCATGTATTTGCTTAATCCTCCAGATGTACCTCCTGTACCAAATGTACAGAGAATTCTGTAATCTTCTAGCGAGTCTCCTTTTTCTTTTAGTTGTTGATCAATTTCTACTCCAGTAATTGTTCTATGTGCTTCAATGTTTAGTTGATTATCATATTGCTCAGGGCAGAAACAACCATAAATTTTTGAAATTAGTTTTGCTAGATTGATGATATCTTCTGCAGCCAACAGTTTTTCAATTTCCTCAATAGATTCATCAAATTTTGTTGAATCAAAACCTAATTCCATTAATTGAGAGCGTATGTTTCCAGCAGTAGCTTTTGCTTTTAGTGCATCTGCATCTTTCATTCCAGGAGCAGGACAAATATCCATATCTAAATCCATAACGCGAATGTTTTCATTTCTTAATTCTTCGAAAACACCTTCTTGTAATTTTCTTGAAACAAGTGAAACAACAATTAAACCAAGTTTTGTCATCTGCCCTAACGCAATTCCAAAGTTTCCTGATGTTGCCTCAATAATTATTTGTCTACTTTTGAGCTTTCCTGTTTTAATTGCATCATGCATGATGTGAACTGCTGGTCTAACTTTGATTGAACCTGATACCAGATTGGCATCAAATTTACCATACACTTGCAAATTTTCATTTGAAATATCAAACTTGTAAAGATTTTTTGCACATTCTTTTAGATCATTTGTAAGATCAACTAGAGGTGTTGCATTAACTACTTTATCACCATCTAAGTGTGGAATTTTATTCCAAATTTCTTGTTCAAATCGTTCAAGCAAATCCTTATCAATATCGTTTTCCAAAATTTTTTCTCCTCACAATCCTTGTTATTTCCCTTCTAAAATACTGATCACTTTACTTGGAATATCATTTAATCTACTTACTGCCAAAGTTTTTTCATATCCTAAATGTCTGAGATTATTTGCTATCGAAGTAGCCCTTACAGTATTTGGACCCAAGCCTAATGCCCCCATGTTTATGCCTAATCCCTTGAGAGATTTTGTCATGTTTCGTACTGCATCAGGATCAGATGGTTCTCCATCAGTTAATGTCAAAAAGATATCTGGCCTCTTTGATTGTAAAAGAGGAAACATCTTGTCATATACTTCTGCAAGTGGAGTTGAACCATTGGCAACTATCTGTGCTAATCGTTTTGCAGTGATGTTATTCCACTTGACATTATCAGGCTTTATTGACCAACAAACAACTGATCTGTTTTGAGTACTAAATGCATAAACTGCAAATTTTACTTTTAGATATGCTAATACTTCACATAATGCAAGCGTGGCTTTTTTGTATTCTAATGCGTCAGATGCAATACTTGATGAATGATCCAATAAGATTACAATTTTTGTTTTAATTGATTTTTTTATATCTGTGAAAAATGGTTCATGTCCCTCTATGTAATTTTCTTCGTCAAACTCATCACCGGAGTTCACATGTTGTTCTTTCCATCCAGTTTTCCATTCCTTAAATTTTGTTTTTAATCGATTAATCAAACTCAAATCATAGATTGTTGTTTCATCAATGTTTTTTGTAGAAGGAATTTGGATTCCCACCGGCTCTGGTGCTAATCCTTTGTTTTCTGTTTTTTTATTTTCATCTAGTAATACTCTATATTCATCATAAACATTATCTTCACTTAATGCAGCTTTTGGATCAACTACACAAAAATCACTTTCTTTATTTTTAGAAATTACTTTCAAAAATTTTAAAAGCTCTTCTTCAGACATTGCCATTCCAGCTTTCATAAATGGTAACGAAACGGGAACCGTTAGAAGTGAATCTATATCTAAAATCTTTACAATCTCACTAACATTTTTTTCAAGCCAATCAGTGTCATATTTTTCTTCTACTGCTTTGTCAACAATTTTTTTTGCAAATGATGATGCTTTTTTTATTTTTTCAAAATGGCTAGCTTGAATCTCTCCCTTTATTGCTCCAAACATGAAATATTGGTAAAATGCTTCCACAATCCTTGCTTTACCATAAACTGTGTGAAGTTGGGGTCTTGATACTAACATGTAGGCATAATTGAATATGATTTCATCATCCATTCCTTTCCAAATTTCTCTTCCTAATTGCTCTACTCTTCTTGTTTCCATAGTATTGAGAATGAATCCAAACGCATGATCATTACTGAGAATCTTTTTACAAAATTTTATTCTCATTGCTTCATACCACAGTGATGTTCTAAATTGTCGATATTTTTGGAAATCATTCCCAATTCTTTTTTCTAGAG
Organism: Candidatus Nitrosopumilus sp.; assembly: GCA_965215075.1. Lineage (GTDB taxonomy): Archaea > Thermoproteota > Nitrososphaeria > Nitrososphaerales > Nitrosopumilaceae > Nitrosopumilus. The sequence continues at coordinate 114,184 of OZ244033.1, read as the reverse complement.
GTGTTAGGATTACTTTGTTTTCTTTTAATCTAGTTCTTGTTTCTACCTTGTCTGAAATTTCAATTACTATGTTATCTTTTTCAGACCATCTTCTTACAAGAAAAGTTGCTATCTCTACTAAAGATTCGTTTTGAAGTTGTATTGCTTGCATCTAATTTTCAAACATCGATGTAATGATGTCACTTACTTTTTGATATTCTATATTTCCCCATTGTGTGTATACGTTTCCAAAAACAAAATTTGCTGCTTCTTTAGCAGACATTCCTTTTTCTAATAATTTCCCAAATGCAATGGTCTCTCTCAAACTTGGAGAATAAAATAATTCTTCTACAGCAGCTGCTTGTCTTAAGGTATTAGCTAGTTTAATTGCTTGAATGATCTCTGACTCATGTTCTCCTGAGACATGTTTTTTTACAATTTCTAATTCTATATCTTCTGGTGGATATTCTAATCTAATTCTAGCTGGGAATCTACTAAGTAGTTGTGGCGGAAGTTCTTTTGTTCCACTATGTGTTAATGGATTGATGGTTGCCACAACAAACCAGTTTTCTCTTGCAGTAACAACTTCCCCTGTTGATTCTTTTAATGCAATTTGTCTTCTATCATCTAATGCTTCATCTAATCTAAGCAAGACATCTGCTTCTGCAGCATTTATCTCATCCAAGTAAAGCATGTTTCCTTCTCTCATTGATTTTATCAGTAACCCTTCATCAAAACTCACGGTTCCATCAGTTAGTGTTTTAGTTCCAATCAGATGACTTTCTCTAGTTCTGAGACTAAAATTAATGGACTCTAAATTATGGCTCTTGTTTTTTGCAAATTCTCTTACTAGTGATGTTTTTCCAGTTCCTTTTGGCCCTATGATGAGTACAAAAAGTCCTGCATCATAGGCTTTATTGAGAATTTCAATAGAATTATTCCAATCTAGATATTGCACTTCTTCCAAAGTATGTTTTCATTGATTTCAACAATATTTAATATTAGATCTATTTTCCAAATGCTTCTACTTTTGCAAAAGCTGCATCCATTCTTTGGTGTAATGTTTTATTCCATTCATCAAAGCCTGAAGGATCCTTGGGATAATTGTTATAGTGCTCGACTAACCATTGGTTTTCATTTGATGTAAATCTTAGACCGTCTGCTACAGTCTTGTTCATTGCACCTCTGATGATCATTCCAAGTTTCCCTAGTCCTGAAAAGTCTGGATGTTCTCCTTTACTAATTGATTCAACATCCATGTTTCCCAAAAAGTGTTTCATACCATAACTAATTTGTTCATTTGTCATTTGTTGTACTAATCTTCTAAACAGTTCTAGTCCTGCTGTTTTGTAACCATATTCTTTGATAAAGTCAAGATTGTATTGCCAAAGACCAGCTTCAGAAACATCGTTTGCTTCAATTGCTTGAGCTACATTGTTTCCAAGAATTGTTCCTGCAATTAATGCTGGTCCAATTCCGCCTGCATCAATTGGCTTTGGCATCCATGCTGAGTCTCCAACCATCATATATCCTTCTGATACCATACAATCATTTTGTCTTCTTACAGAAACTTGGAAAATTCCAGAGTTATTGTTAACGTCTTCAGGATCTTCAGATAATCTTGGATTAGTGATTGCCTTGTTTCTATGTAGATATTCATCCATCAATGATTGAACATTGTCTTTCTTTCCAAGTCTTTGGTTTCTTCTCTCTAAAAGTGATTTTTCAACCCCTAGACCTATGTTTACTTTATTTTCTGCTTTAGGAAATACCCATCCATAACCACCTGGTGCAATATCTTGATCAAGATGAATTATACAGTAATCAACATCAAACTCTGACAGATCTTTTTCTCCTGGTTCAAAATACATGATGTACCTTCCAGTAGATTCCAAGTCTCTTCTATCAATTCTCTTTTCTACTTTGGTAGAGTTTTTGAGTCCATTTCTAAGCATTGATGTAACTCCAGTAGCATCAACTACAACTTTTGCTGTTTTCTTAAATGGCTGTTTAGTTTTATTATCAATTCCTTCAATTCCTACGGCTTGTTGACCATCGTATTGCAAACCAGTAAGATTGATTTCATATTCAAACTCAATTCCAATTTTTTTACATCTCTCATTTTGAATTTCTGGTAGTTTTTGACGATTCAACATGTAACCATCACCATCAAATGGAATTGCAGTTTCTTTATCTGGTGAAAACGCCATTACGCCTTTTACATCATGTTCAATTTCCGGTTTAGTCCATTCTACTTTGATTCTCTCTGCCATGAAGTCAACTGCTTCTTTGGAACATGCATCTCCACACACCCATCCTGCCAAAGATTTTCTTCCAGGTAAAAATTTGGTATTTCTATCAACAACCAAAATTTTCAGATTTTGATTTGAATAATGAGATATAGCTTGAGCTGTAATTGTTCCTGCTAGACCTCCACCTGCAACTATAACATCATAATCTGCCACGATATTGAGGTTCGTCTATCCGTATTTAAAATAATACCATGAAAAAATGTATGAAAAAACATTTTTTTGATCGATTCAAAAATGGGGTCGGTTCGTCGCGGCGTCTTCAAAGCTTTCGCTCAGACTGGAGCGGCTGTTATCTCCTCATTCCCAAATTGAATTACTCAATTGTTACTATTTAATCTAGTTGGCAATTTGAAAAATTTCTGTAAATGTTTTGATGGTATCTTTCTTGTTGTAAACTGGAGTATGAATTTTTAATTTTATAGTGTCTTTTTCACTAAATGTAAGGTTTCCTTTGATTAATTCTTGTTTGTCTAATCTCATATGAAATCTTGAATCTACTGTTCTTTCATCAATTTCTTCAATCAATTCATTGATTTGTACATTAGATAATGCCCCCAAAAATTTTTTCATAAAAGTTTGAGCCTGTTTTTTTACAATTTTTGTATTTAACAAATAGATTGGATTATCAAAATGCCCAGTTGTCTCTTGAATTGAGAACTCTTCTTCTTTTAGTTCTAAGATTTCTTCAAAAGCTTGGAAAATTTTTGATATATCTTCTGTTGCATAAACAATTACATCAATTGTAACTTCAATCTTATCTGGCATGAGTATAATGGAATGATTCTAGTTGTTTATGCTTCAAGAAGTACTGTTTCTTTCTCTGCAGTTCTGATGAGTTTAACTTTCTCAAGACCTACATGTCTTACTCTGATTACTTTTTTGAATGCTGCCATAATGTCTGAATTGATTTTGTTGTAACATGTGGCTTGCACAAACTGCTCAACTGTCATTTCTGGAACCGTCTTGTTAATCACATCTCTTGCAATTAATCTAAGAGCGTGTTTTCTAGATGTGTTTAGTTGTCTGTGTGTTAGAGCAATTACCTTAATTCTGAAGATGTATCCATCTTTTGTTTTGATATCAATGATGAAATTGATCTTTGATGAACCTCTTCTAACTAAACTGCGCAAAAATTCTTTGGAATATTCAAATCTCTTAAAAATTGTTGTTGCCTTGTCTCCATCAACTTTGTTAATTTGGAAATAGATTTTGTATTGGTGTTGTGATGGATCTCCTTTTAGGATATCATAAAGTGTAACTTCTAAAACTCTGCCTTCTGCATTTTCATCATCAGTAATTGGAACGTATGCTATTGGAACATTGTTAAATGAATCTGGAGCATTTACTGTAACCCAGCGTTTTTCTCTCCACTTGTCTTTTACTCGACCTTTCCTACGTGCCAATTATTATCGACCTTTAAACCCAAAATATAAGGGTATGTCACTAGATCTCTTTCTGATTTCCCATGTAGCTCTGTAAAACCTGAGGAATTCTTACATGGCCATCTTTTGTTTGAAAATTCTCCATAATGGATACTAAAACTCTAGTAGTGGCAACCAACGTACTGTTGAGTGTGTGTAGATATTGTGTGTCTTCATTTGTTTTATCTCTGAATCTAATCTTCAATCTTCTTGCCTGGTAATCCAAACAGTTTGAACACGAGACTATTTCTCTATAGGCATCTTGTCCTGCCATCCAAGATTCGATATCGTATGTTTTAGCTGAAATTTTCCCCATGTCTCCAGATGAAAGTAACATTACTTTGTGAGGAATTTCCAAGTTTTGATAAAATTCTTCAGCCACTGCTAACATCTTTTCATGTTCATTCCATGAATCTTCAGGTCTTGAAAATACAAACTGTTCAATTTTGTCAAATTGGTGAACTCTAAAGATTCCTTTTTGATCTCTTCCATGAGCTCCTGCTTCTTTTCTAAAGCATGGACTTATTCCTGCATATCTTAAAGGCAAACCTTTTCCATCAATGATCTCTTTTGAGTGCATTGCGGCCATGGCGTGCTCTGATGTTCCAATCATGTATAGATCTTCATCTTCAACTTTGTAGATGACTTCTTCAAAGTCATCAGCAATTACTGCTCCTTCCATTGATTCATGATTAATCATGTATGGTGGTTGAACAAGCGAATATTCTTTTTTTGCAAGAAAATCCAAAGCATAGTGGATTAATGCCTGATTCAATCTGACTAGATCATTTTTTAGAAAATAGAACCTGGCTCCTGCCACTTTTGCTGCTCTTTCCAAATCTACAATCCCTAAATTTTCAGAAAGATCAATGTGATCATTTATTTTAAAATCAAAGTTAGGTATATCCCCCCATTTTCTCATTTCTTTATTAGCACTTTCATCAGCTCCAATTGGAACTGAATCATGAACAAGATTTGGAATCGTAAATGCTAATTTGGCATAAGTATTTTCAACAGATTCTTGTTCTTTTTCTAATTTTTCAAGTTCAGCGGAGACATTTTTCATCTCTGCTAATATTGGTGATGCATCATCACCTGCCTTCTTTTTTTGGGAAATCTCTAAAGCAACCTGATTTCTTTTTTTCCTAAGCTCGTCTGTCTTAATGATAAATTCGCGTCTTTTTTTATCCGATTCTACAAAAGCATCTAAATCAAAATCAACTGCTCTCGCTTTGAGCATATCTAGAATCATTTGTGGTTTTTCTTTGATTAGTTTAGGATCTAACACTATTCAATCACCTTTAGTGCAACCTGTACATGTTCTAAAACTTCATCAATAGTCCCAACCAATTGTTTCATGCTATCCTTACTTTCAAAATTAAAAACTAGTTTGTTATCAATATTTTCAACATAAAGACTCAATCCTTCTGGAAAATTTACATTATCAGGCTCTAATGCTTTTTTGACAGTCTCTGCCTTTTCTTTTGATATGTTATTGAGAACTACCTGAACTTGACACGTTAACGACATTTACTTCTAAATAATTCAGAAAGTCATCTAATTTGTCTTTAGTTATTTTTGCTCCAGCTGCTGCATCGTGACCTCCTCCAATACCATCGAATTTCTCAGCACCGGTTCTCATCAATTCACTAAGGTTAATGTCTGATTTACAACCAAATGATTTTCTTGATGAAAACTTTATCGTATTTTCTTCACCCTTGGTTCTTAAAATCACAATTTTTCCTGCATTTTTTGGTGATCCTGCAATAAGTGATGAAATGGTACCTGTCATTGTCTCAGGAACCAAATCTTCAGCATTTACCATGATGCAAGTTTCACTTTCAGAAACTCTCCATCTTTCATTAGCTAAAATATTCATGTATTCTCTAATCATCTTTCTATAGTCTGTTAGAATGGTTTCACCTTCTCTCAAACTCTTGTTTCTGTCTCCCATACAAACTGCCATTCCGACACCCGATCGATTGATTCTCCCACATGAGTTTAACATGGTTGAAAATTCTCTACCATCTCGCAAGAAACTCCTCTTGTCTTCTCTTGGAAATGTGTAGGTATATCCAATTAATTCTGACATTATTTCAGTTGCATTTTTTCCAGAAGTAAATTTGGTAATGGATTCAATCACCAACCTTTTTTCATCCTCATTTAGTTCTGCTGGAACTCGCCATCTGCCTCCTTCTTTAAGTTCAATTCCAGATGAATTTAGAAGAGAAAGACATGCATCTCTATTCCAAGTTAAGCCCTCAATAAATGGCTGTGATGTAAATGCTAGGGCATCTGGAAGTGGTCTTGTCTCTCGTCCCACTAATAGTAAATCTAAATCGATATCTACCAAACCCAATTCTTTGGCAGTATTTGCAATCTCAAAATTTTTTCCAGTAAAGGATTTTCTCTCTCCTTGATCTTGTCTATCACCTAAAGCAGAAACCACTGCAATTGAAGACAAATCTGAATTCTTTTCATCTAATCCCATTGATGCCAGATATGCCATTCCACCTGCACAGATCTCAACTCCTCCATCAATCCCATATTTCCAAGCATTGATGACATTTGGATTATCTAATTCTTCATCTGGAATCTCATGGTGGTCTAAAACGATCCAATTATCTCCCAAGTTTTCATTTAGGTCATTTGCAAAACCTCCTCCAAGATCTGTAACTATGTGAAAATCTCTAGAATCTATCTTGAAAGAATTTGCTACATTTTTGCTGAATTCTTTTGATGTTCTAACAGTACAATTTGCCCCAGCTCTGATTAGGGCTTTAGTAATAATACTTCCAGATGTTAATCCGTCACAATCAATGTGGGTCGTCACAAAAATTGATTTTTTAGATTTTATACAATCTAAAATTTTATCTTTGAAAAACGAAAGTGACTCATCAAGTGATTTTGTCATTACTCTAATTGAGCTACCACTGATTTATATTTCCAAGTTTGAGGAATTCGACCAATTTTTTTGTAATAGACAGATAGTCTGTGAACCTTTGCTTCAATTAATTCCAGAGATCTAACATTTCTGCTATCTCCCTTGTTTGCTTTGAGATGTTTTTGAAGACCTACTGCTTTTTTTACAATATTTTCAAGATCTTCAGGCATTTCTGCTTTCAAATCATTTTCTTCTAAAATCTCACCAATTGTCTTTTTTGTAATTGGTTTAATCAAAGGAATAGAATGCTGATCTCTTAATTTGATGCCAATCTGACTTGGTGTTAGTCCATCTTTAGAGTATTTGACAACTAATTCTTCTATTTCTTTGGGACTTTGTGTGATCCATGAAGGTGCACGAAGCGTAGCTGGTCTAATAGAATGAGATTTTCCATGTCTGTGTGTGTGCATTCGTCCCATGATTTGGCTCTTCTAAGAGCAGAATTAAACGTTACTTATGCTGATCTCGTACATTTATCGGAATTTGGGTTTCAGAATAAAGTTTTAAATAAGTACTCTGGCTTCAAAACGAACAGGTAAACGGTATGTCTACAAAAATACTCTTAACAACAACAATGCTAGCAGTATTTTTCTTCGGCGCTATTGGCGCAGCATCAATTGCATTTGCTCAATACATGGGTAATGTCGGTGATGCAGGAGAAACCGGAGCTTATACCTTAGAGGAAGCACTTGAGATTCAACGTAGAAGAATCGAAGCTGCTGAAGCAAACCCATCATCTGGTTCAGGAACTCCATATCTTGATGCAAATGGTGTAGTTGGTGCATCTGTTATTGCAGCTGCAGTCTTTGGTGGTATTGCAGGAGCATTCTTCTTTAAAGGAAGATCTGGCAAATACGCAGCAATGGGCAGAGGATAGCCAAAAACCTATTTTTCCTTATTTTATTAATCACTTCTTAGTGAATGCTGATCTCGTACTTTGTGAGAATAAAGGAAATATATATATCGCACAAATTGAGCCAAATTATACATGACTCCTATCGTAGGAACATTCCTTAGCATCCTGTCATCACTCACAGGACAACTAGGACCAAACTATGATCCATTATTCTACGATGTAATGATTTACATCTTCGGAACCATTATGTTCACAATATTCCTTCTTGGAATTATCTCATTCTGGTTACGTGTTCACGGATGGGCTTACAAAGACAATCGTGAGAGGTGGGTCGACGAATTGGACAGACACTTTGAAAGAGAAGGTATTGGTCTGATTCCAGACAACGGAAAATACTGGTAAATTACTTCCTTTCTTCTTTTCATTATTTTTGAAACTCCTAGAGTTTTCTATACTCAAAAATCCACTTTTCAAAAAACTTTCACCAGATTCAAAAAAACCCTTTTAGCTTTAAATTATCCTTAAATACCATTTTTCGCATGTCAACCGAAGCAAGAGACACCATATTCATTGGTAAGAAACCATTGATGGCATATGTTACATCAACGCTCATTCAATTGGCAAACTTACCAGCCGTCAACATCAAAGCTAGAGGGCTCAGCATTGGACGTGCTGTAGACGTAGCTCAAATCATTGCACGAAAAACAGAAAACGCCGGTTACTCTATCGGAAATATTCGAATTGGCTCAGAATCTTTAGAGTCACAAGACGGTAGAACAAGAAACGTTTCAACAATAGAAATTGAAGTAAAGAGAAATGCAGCATAACTGCACTTGAATCTTTTTCTTTATTCTCTTTTTGAAAAACCGTACTTTTTTTCCATCTTTCTGAACTTTTTGAGTTCAACTAGATCATTGAATTGATCAAAGTTTACAACTTTTTGTTTAGATTTTGAAGTAGTACCTGTTTTCTTTAATTCTTGTAGAATATTCATTGTAGCAAATGAATTTGCAAATAATACTGAGAGTGGATATAGAATGATTTTAAATCCCATTTTGTATAGTGTTTGAGCAGAACTGATTGGAGTTGCTCCACCTTCAATCATGTTTGCAATAAGTGGTGCTTTGATAGATTTACCAATAATTTTCATCTCTTCAATTGATTGTGGTGCTTCAACAAACACTGCATCAGCTCCTGTCTTTTTGTTTTGCAATCCTCGCTCAATTGCAGCATCTAGTCCTTCTGTTGCTCTAGCATCTGTTCTTGCAACAATAATGAAGTCTTTACTTTCTCTTGCATCAATTGCAGCGCCAAGCTTCTCTGTATATTCTTCTTGCGCTACAACCTCTTTTCCTTGCATGTGTCCACATCTTTTTGGCCATCTTTGGTCTTCAAGAAAAATTCCTGAGGCCCCTGCTGATTCTAATTCTTTAACTAACTTCCAAACACTTAGTGCGTTACCATAGCCAGTATCTGAATCTACAATTACTGGTACTGAAACTGCTCTGCAAATTCTTCTTGCATTATCAACTGTTTCAGTAGCACCAATAAAACCATAATCTGGCATACCAAATAGAGTTGCAGAAGTTCCATAACCTGTTTGAAACATTGCATCAAATCCGACTTTTTCAACAATCTTTGCACCTATGGCATCGTAAACTCCAGGAATTACAAGTGGCTTTTTTGCCTTTAGCATACTACGTAAATTTTTCATGAACTATTTTTTTCTGAAATATTTGTGATTTAAAGATTGCAACCCAGAATGATTCTATCCTATGTTATTCAAATAACATACAGTATCTAATGTATGAAAGTCATAATCACAATTCATGAATCAGTCTACTGAAAATCAACCTGTTCCTTCACGTAATGCAAAAATCTTGATCATAGGATTTGCTCAATTTTTTGTAATGGGATTATTGATGGCAGGTATTGCTACATCCATTATGGAATCAATTGATGCTTCTGAATCCACTGATTTTGTAGCAAAGGATTTTTTGGGTGCCGATATGACTTACCTCATTTATTTACTGTTTGGAATGTTATTTTTTGTTTCTGGAAGCATAACTCTAATTGTTAGTGGAATTGTGTATTTGATAGACAAAAGAAAAGGAATCAAGTTTGCCACACCAAAAAATGAACCAGTAAACATCAAAAGTCAAACAATCTATTCTGTGATTCCAATTTTGGATATGTATGCAGCATTTAAAGTGAAAAAATTTTGGATTTATGCTTTGATTATGATGGGAATTGGCACAGCTATGATTCCTCTTGATGAGTTTGAAGTTTTCCCCAAAACATTTCCTGAAAATGTGTTAATTCAGGAAGTAATTCTTATCCCTGTGGCTATTGTGATTATTAGAATATTTTTAAAGAAATGGAATAAGCAATTTTCAGATAGTATTGTTGAAGAATCAAAATGAAAAATTTACTCCTTTTTTTATCAATAGTTATTCTATTTTGATGTGTTTACCTTTCTTTACATTTTCTTCTTCTATCTTCTTTAATTCATCTTGAAGGAATTTCTTGTATTTCTGAGTCTCTTCACTTGTCATATTTGCTACATTTGAGCTAAGAATAGAACCCATAGTTGACATTTTTTCAAGCAAATCTATTGCAACAAATCTACCTACATTTCCTATTCTAAATAGAACATCGAGTTGTTTTTTTACAATATCGTTGATCTTGTCAACATCTTCAGCAGTCTCTGAACCTTTCTTTGTTAATTGATATTTTCCATCTGATGTTTCTTCAATTAGTCCTTCATCTAACAATCTACCTAACAATGGATAGATCAATCCTGGTGAAGGTTTCCAAATTCTATTGCTTTGTTCGACTGCATAATCTATGATCTCTTTTCCAGTATGTGCTTTCTTTTTCAATAATTCCAAAATGAAGTATCTTGAAAATCCTCTTGGAACTGAACTTCCAACTCTTTGAAACCACTCAGAAATCATCACTAGTGATATCGCTAGTGATATATTTTAGTTTTTTGGATCACGCCTGTCAATTATTACATATTTAACCCGCATGAAGCAAGTTTGTCTGAAAATGGTCGATTCTATTGATTTTGACTTGATTATTTGTGGTTCAGGACTAGCAGGTTTGAGGGCTGCAATTACTGCTGCAAAAAAAGGACCTAATCTCAAAATCGGCATTGTTTCAAAATTACAAGTTATGCGTTCACATTCTGTTTCTGCAGAAGGTGGTACTGCTGCAGTAATTCAAGAAGCTGCAGGTGATACTATTGAATCTCATATTTATGATACTGTCAAGGGAAGTGATTTTCTTGCAGACCAAGATGTAGCTGAAAGACTCTGTGTAGAGATGCCAAAGGAAATTCATCAGTTAGATCATTGGGGAATGCCATGGTCTAGAAAAGAAGATGGAAGTATTGATCAAAGAAACTTTGGTGGTTATAGTTTTCCAAGAGCAACATATGCTTCTGATAAAGTTGGTTTCTTTGAAATGCAAACTTTGTATGATACTTGTCAGAAATTTGAAAACATTGAATATCTCAATGAATGGTTTGCAACATCAATCATTCATGATGGAAAAAAATTCATGGGATTAACTGCAATAGAATTATCCTCTGGCACATTTTACACAATCAAAGGAAAAGCTCTCATCATTGCGACTGGTGGTGCTGGAAGATTATACAGTTTTTCAACTTATGCATTATCATCAACACCTGATGGTTTGGATATGGGATTAAGAGCTGGTATGGCATTAAAAGACATGGAGTTTGTACAATTCCATCCTACAGGAATCTTACCATCTGGAATTTTGATCACTGAAGGTGCAAGAGGTGAAGGTGGTTACCTGTTAAACAACAAAGGTGAACGATTTATGAAAAATTATGCTGCTGGAAAAATGGAACTAGCTCCACGTGATATTGTTTCAAGATCAATTATGACCGAAATTAATGAAGGCCGTGGATTCAAACATGAAACCGGTGTTGATTGTATGAAACTTGATTTAAGACATATTGGTGATGAAAAGATCAAAGAGAAACTTGGAGGCATTAGAGAAATCTCCATCAAATTCTCTGGAATTGATCCTGCTGAAGAACTACTTGACATTAGACCTGTTTGTCATTACATGATGGGTGGATTACACACAGATATTGAAGGGGCAACTGAAATTCAAGGTGTTTGGGCTGCCGGCGAGGCTGCATGTAATAGCGTTCATGGCTCAAACCGTCTAGGTGCAAATTCCACCTCAGAATGTATTGTTTGGGGTAAAATTACAGGAGAATTAGCCGCAGAGTATATTCAAAAAAATACCTTCTCAGAACCTTGGCCTCATCATTTGGTAACTGCTGAAGAAAAGAGAATCTATGATGGAATCTTTAGAGGAAATGGAGATGCAAATCCATATGAAATTAGACAACAACTAACTGACACAATGAATGAAAAGGCATACGTTTACAGAAATGAAAAAAACCTTGTTGATGGATTAAAGAAGATTCGTGAACTGAAAAAACAAACTTGGAAACATGTAGATGATAAAGCCAAAGAATACAATACCAACTTTACAAATGTCATGGAACTTGATTCAATGTTTAGAGTAGCAGAGATAGTTTTGATCGGAGCAATTAACAGAAAAGAATCCCGTGGTGCTCATGCAAGAACAGATTATACTAAACGTGATGATGCAAACTTCTTACATCACACACTTGCCTACTATGATCCAAATGAACCAATCATGAAAACATTTCCAGTCACAATTACTAAGTATCAGCCAGTGGAGAGAAAGTATTAGTTGACTCAAGACGAAAATAAAGAAGGCATTGGTGGAATGGCCAATCCTGGTCGTTATGGAATTGAAAGAGTTGCATACTGGTTAATGCGATTAAGTGGTTTAGGATTACTAGCTTATTTTATCGGTCACATCTATGAAACAAGTAACATTCTCCGTGGACAAGTTGGTTGGGATGAAATGATGGAGATGACTCAAACTGTTGAAGGACATCTTCTTTTAACACTTGTAATCGGAATGTGTGTCTTTCACACTGCAAATGGAATTAGAGTAATGTTAGGACATGGTGGTGTTGGTGTTGGAAAACCTGCAAGACCAGATTATCCATATGACCCAGCATCCCAAAACTATAGACACAAAATTGGTATCTATTCTGCAATAGTTCTTGCCGCTATTGCAATGATGTATGGAATGGCAGTAATGTTTGGTGAATAAGATGAGAGAAAGCACAATAATGAAAATACATTATGGAACTGCTTTGGCTGCAGTAGCCTTGGTTGCCGTCCATGTTTTGATGCGTCTTACCATGAATTTCCATGAATCCTTAGAGTTTGAGACTGTTCTTGCTAACTACAAGTTCCTTCCATATGCTCTAATGCTGGAACTAATTCTAATTCTACTTTCAATTCACGGATTTAATGGACTTAGAGTTATTCTTCTAGAACTAAAACAGGGACGAGTTTACGAAAAAGCAGTCTCTTATGGATGCGTTGCTGCAATGTTTGGATTAATTGCATATGGTTCGAGAACAATTATTATGACTAACATGGGGTTGGTACAATAAATGGCTCAAGTCTCAGGTATTGCAGATGAACAAACATCAACACCATTGTCTTCCTCCAAATCAATCCTTCTTAGAATTTCAAGATATAATCCTGAACAAGATGCTGCAAGTGGTTTTATGGAATTTAATGTTCCATACGAAAAATGGACTACAGTTCTTGAAGCAATTCTTGAAGTCAAAAAACACTTTGATCATTCAGTAGCAGTACGTTATTCTTGTAGACAAGCAACATGTGGTTCTTGTGGAATGATAATCAATGGAAAACCAAGACTTGCATGTTTTACTAAAATTAGTGAATTAAACTCTAATGTTGTCACAGTAGAACCAATGAACAACTTCCCAATCATTCGTGATTTGGCAGTCAAATTTGAAAGATTGTTTGATACTCATCACAAAATCAAACCATATCTTATCCGTGATGACACTGAACTTGAATCTGATGCAAAAGAATTCTTACAATCTCCTGAAGAATTAGAACAATACATCCAATTTTCAAATTGTATCAAATGTGGATTATGTAACTCTGCTTGTCCTACAATGGCAACTGATTCTTCATTTGTTGGACCGCAAGCATTAGCTCAAGCATATCGTTATGTTGCTGATAGCAGAGACAAAGGAAAAGATTCTCGACTAAAGATTATTGATGATTCTCATGGTATCTGGAGATGTCACTTTGCTGGTTCTTGTAGCCAAGTATGTCCAAAAGGTGTTGATCCTGCAATGGGAATTCAATTGCTTAGAGGATATTTGCTAGGCTTTAGAAGTTAACCTAGTTTCTTTGGGTTTGGGCTGTTATTTACCTGATTATTGATTTGTTCAGCCATAAAGTGATTTGAAACATTCACTTTAACATCGTCTACTCCATCTACTTTCAAAAGATTATCATGAATATCTTGACAAATCTTAAAACCAAATACTGCTGGACAGAATGGACTTGTAAGATGCAAATCAACTTTGACATTACTATCATTGATATCAACTTCGTCAATTAGTTCTAATTCTACAATCGATGTGTTGATTTCAGGATCGACAATCTTTGATAACTCATCAAAGAGTTTGACTCTAAGCTGTTTGATATCTTGGCTCATGTGGGCAAAAGCGTCGATGCTATATATAACCATTCTAGAACCTTAGGTAATGTATCGTTCACGTCTTGGAAACGATTTGAGTGATATTACTTTGGATTATGTTTCTTCAATTGATGATGATTCTGAAATTGCAATTTATGATATTATAGGAAGCCAAGCACATGCTCTCATGTTATACCAACAAAACATCATAACAAAAACTGATGCTAAAAAAATCTTGTCTGCTCTTGAGACAATAAAAAAACAAAAATTTGATTCCTCTTCTGGTGCCGAAGATATTCATGAACTCATTGAATCCCTAGTTATCAAAAAAGCAGGAATGGCTAACGGTGGTAAGATGCATACTGCAAGGTCACGAAATGATCAAGTTGTTTTGGATATACGAATGAAAATCAGAGATGACATTATCATTATCTGTAATTGTTTATTGGATACCATTGAAGCCCTTGTTTCCGTGGCTAAAAACCATCAAAAAACAATCATGCCACTTTACACACATCTTCAACAAGCTCAAGCTGGTTTATTCTCACATTATCTTTTAGCTCAAGCAGATGTTTTGTTTCGAGATTTCCAACGACTCTATGGAACTTTTGATCGAGTAAATCAGAGTCCGCTAGGTGCTGGACCTGTTGGTGGAACCAGTATTCCAATAGACAGACATAGCACTGCAAAGATGTTGGGATTTGATGATCTTGTGGAGAATTCAATTGATGCCACAAGCACGCGTGATTTTGTAGCGGAATACGTTGCAATGCTTTCTATCTTAATGACTAACCTAAGCAAAATATCTGAGGATTTTGTTTTATGGTCAACATCAGAGTTTTCATTTATTGAACTTGCCGATGAATTTACATCTCCTTCAAGCGTTATGCCTCAAAAGAAGAATCCTGATATCTTAGAATTAACTCGAGGTAAAACTGCTGAGGTGATTGGAAATTTAACCTCAATTTTAACAACTATCAAAGGTTTGGCATCTGGTTATGGACGTGATCTACAACAGATAAAATCTGGAATTTGGTCAACATCAAAAATTTCAATTAGTGCGTTATTGATTTTAAAATCAATGCTTCTGACTTTGAAGGTAAATGAAAAACAAATGAAAAAAGTTACCGAATCAAGTAATCTAATCGCATTAGATATAGCTGAAAAATTAGTTCAAGAAGGAATTCCATTTAGAGTAACTCACAAAATCTCAGGTACACTAGTTCAAATTGCTCATGAATCTAAAAAATCAATTTCAAAATTAACATCTACAGAAATAAAAAAATCTACTTCTGACACAAAAGTTGATCCAAAACTTGTTTCCAAAATAATCTCATCTACAACTGTAGTTTCTTCATTAAAAGAACGAAAATCCTTTGGTTCTTCAGGATATGATGAACAAAAACGAATGATTTCTGATAGAATTGAAAAAATCAATAATTATAGAACAGATATGAGTGCTAAAGAAAACAAAATCAATTCAGCAATCAAAGACTTGAAACAACAAATCAATGAAATCGTTTAACAAAAATAAAGAAAAGTAGCGGGTCTAAAGGGATTCGGACCCTTGACAACCGGATTAAAAGTCCGGTGCGCTACCTGGCTGCGCCATAGACCCTCATGAAAAATGCTTTTCGTGTATAATTTAGTCTTTTACAAAATTTTTTGTTGTGACAGAAACTTTTAATCTGGCAATTTGATTCAAAGAACTTGTGCCCTTGTAGTATAGCCCGGTCTAGAATTCGGCCCTGTCACGGCTGAGACGCGTGTTCAAATCCCGCCGAGGGCGCCATTATTTCTATAATTTTTTAATGAAAAATTTTTGCCGATCAGAAATTTACTATGATCAAGAATTTCCAAACAGTTTTTCTCACAAGAATATTAAAATTCAGGCAATTTTAGTAAAATTTGATGTCTGAAGAAGAAACTAAAGCTGAAGAAACTAAATCAGCTGAAGATTCAACATTAGAAGAACCCTCAGCAGAAGAAGTTGCAAAAGCTGAAGCCGCAAAAGCTGCTGAAGATGCCAAAGCTGCTGAAGAAGCAATCGCAAAAGCAGACGCTGCAGCAAAAGCAGCAGAAGAAGCAGAAGCTGCAGCCCAAGAGGCCATTGCAAAAGCAGCAAAAGCAAAAGAAGAAGCTGAAGCTGCAGCAGAAGCAGAATACAAAGCAATAGCTGATGAAGTAAAAGCAGAAGCAGCAAAAGCTCTTGATCATACTTTCAAAAGACAAGGTGAAGAAATCTTCAGACGTGAAATGGGTGAACCTGAATTTTGGTTAGAAAAAGAAGATCGTTTCCCAAGACCGATACTTTCTGCTGAAGAGGAAGAAAGCATTACAAGACAAGCTGAAGTTCCACAAGATCAAACTCCAGAATATATTCCTGAAAATGTTTTAAGTCCAGAATTTGAAGGTTTGTCAAATTATGAACGTGGAGTAGATGAATTTTTACAAGTAGCCAAACTACATCTTGAAACATTACAGCATAATCCAGATGCAACAGAAAAAGAAATTCAAGACGCTAAAGATAAAATTACTTATTTAGAATCATTACATGAAAATTTTTACGTTGGAATGAATGTATTTAGAACTGCTAAAGGCGGGAGAGACAAAATTAAATCTTAATGGTGATATGGTTTGAGTCAAGTAAATTTTGATGTAATGAACATTCGTGTAACTTTCAAAAACGTTCCTTTGTACGCATTATCAAAATTTGCTTTTGATGATGTTATGGCAGCTTGCGATGAATTTAAAAAAATACCTGGTGTTGATGAATGTATTATTGTTCAAACAGCAAGTAGAGTTGAAATATTTACTGTAAGCAATGTTGAAACAGAAGATTCACCAGATGCAAGAAGAGAAGAAGGAAAATCACTTGTGTTAAATAAAATTAAAGAAACTTGGGTTACCTTATCAAAATTAAAACAAGTTGACATTGATCACTTTGATCAAACCATTGAAGTTTACAAAGGTGATGATGTTTATCTTCATCTACTACGTTTAGCTTCTGGAATAGATTCCTTTGTAGTTGGTAAACAAGAAGTATTTGATGAAATTGTTCAATCCCTAAATAATGCAAAGAATGCAAGAGTTTCAGGCAAAATTCTCAATAAGTTGTTTGATAGTGTAATTAGATTAGCCACAAGAATGAGAGATACTACTGGAATTGCAAAAGATGTTGTCACTTTAGGTGATGTTGCAGTAAGACTAGTTGATGAAAAAGCAGGACTTGATTCAAAGAAAAAGGTTCTATTGATTGGTACAGGTGAACCTGCTGCTATGGTTGCAAAAACTTTGAAACAAAAAGATATTCCATATGATGTCACAAGTAGAACTGTTGAACGTGTAACTGGATTTACAACACTCTTAGGTGGAAATCCAGTAGACTTTCAAGATGTTTTAGTTGGTTTTGATAAATATGATATTATTTTTGTGGCAACAACTGCAGATTATTTCTTGATAACCTATGATCAAATTCACTTAGTTATGGAAGAAAAGAAGAAAGGTACTTTGATTTTAGATTTATCTGATCCAAGAGCTGTTAACGAAGAAATTACTTCGCTTCCTGGAATCAAATTACTATTTAGAGATCAAATCTTTGAAATTTATGAAGAAAGCGTTAAAGCTAGATCAGGATTAGTCCCAGCTGTTGAAAAAATTATTAATAAAGAAATTCCTGTGTTAGCTGCAACAATGAAAAGATTAGATGCTTAATTAAATTTCCTGTTTTCTTAAAAGAAATTGCATAACTGCTTCTTTTGAATAGTCTATTCCATGTTCCTCATCAGTATGGGTTCTAAATTTTTCAATTACGTCTTCTATATCTCCTTCTGCTACGAAATCACATTCAAAACCGTAATCTCCACACTTGAGTTTGGCCATACTTTAACAAAAATCTCTCGATATAAAAATCCACAGGTGTGAATTTTTACTAGTGACAATTAATTTTTGGTTCCCAAAAATGAAACTTGGTTAATTATTTTGAAATTTTTCTATCCGTAAGACTCAAACTTGATTCCAAAACTTCCATCAGGATTCTTTTCGTGTTCAGTAACAAAACCTCTTGAACCCAGAGAATCAATTACTCCATCAATTGTACCTTGATAACCACAGATGTAGACGATTGTATTGTCTGGATCAATTTTTTCTCCCACCATCTTATCTACGTATGATAATCCTGTTTTTTTATCAGGCTTGAAAAATGATTCAACTCTACCTACATGACCGTTCCAAGATCTGTTAAAGAATTCCTTTGGTCTACTAATAGCTGCTCTATATCTAAAATTCCACTGGTCTCTTCCTCTTTTCTCACTTTCCATTTCTAAATCAGTCAAAAGCCGTTTGTAGCTTAACTCATCTACATAACTTGCACCATGCAAAACAACGATTTCTCTTTTATCATTAGTATCATGGAAATGTTTTGCAAATGCAATAAATGGTGCTAGTCCAGTTCCTCCACCAACACAAATTACTCTTCTTTTGTCTGGTTTTCCATTTGGTAAAGTGTCGCTAATTTGTAATGCAGCTCCTGTAGGATCTCCAAGAGATACTTCATCACCAACACTTAGATAAAACAATTCAGTTGTAACACGACCTGGAAGTGGTTTTCTTACCCATCTAATAACAAATTCAAAATAATCTCTGTTCTCTGCATGTGATGCAATTGAATATGCACGTCTAACAACTTTTTTTTCTGCAGGAATTGGAAGACCAATTGTTAAGAATTGACCAGTTTTGTATTTTGGCATACCTCCTTCTGGAAGTAATCGAATAATTACAAGATCCTCTTTTAGTAACTCTCTATAGATGACCTTTGCCTTAGTCTCAGTTACCATACAAGAAGTTTTTCCACGACTTTGGTTAAATATATTTCTCTTATCATATGATTGGAAATACGATTATCATTCTAAAACATCCGTAGATGTATCATAGTTTTAGCAAATTTTTTAATTCTTGCAAAGTTTGCAGTAATAATTTTTCCAAAAAAAGATAACAACCTTTTTACCGCGTAAGCGTTTGTATGTATGTTATTTTTTTATAATTTGACAAACAATGATAAAAGAAATGTTGCATAACTACTTGCATTTTGAATCAAATAATCTTTTAAAAATTGTTTGATATGATTATCGTCTTGTTTAATCTGCTGAAAAAATTCATTTGGTTTTGAAGTAAGAAAATTACGTTCATTTTCTTCATCAAGACATTCTTTAAACAATTCTGCAATAAGGTAGGGTTTACTCTTACGCATTTGTTGTATTGCACCTAAAATTAATCTTTGAAATTCATATTGGGAGTCACCAGTGATTCTATATTGTTTGATTTGTGCATTCGCATCTGTAACAAAAAGTAATTTCTTTGCAACCAATTCATTTACTTCATCAAGCAAATCTTGATATAATTTGTTTTTTTCCATAAATGATTTACAACTAAATTTTCCAAATCCTTGGTCATCAATTGTACCTTGCATATCCATATGAGATAAAATCCAAATTTTTACTTGATATTCATCATATCCGATTATTCCCTTTGGGTTGAATTTGGTAATGTTACGGTTGGGGTCTGTTGCCTTTTCAAACTCTGCTATACTTTTGAATCCATGGTTTTTTGCCTGTTGTTCTCTTATCTTGTGGTTTGCTTCTTCTTGCAGTTTTGCAGCTTTATTTGACTTTGATTTGTCAACAAAATTATTGCCAAACAAGAATCTAGCAAACTTGTCTTGCAGTCCTTCGTCTGCCAACTGCTTTGCTCTGGCACGTTCTTTTTCTCTTTGTTGCGGAGTTTTTGTAAACTCGTCAAATAATGTGCGGACTGCTGGAATAAACAGTACTGCACCAATTAGCAAAAAAATGAGGATTATCAAACTTGACACAGTTTCATAACACCTCTTAGGAAGTTCCACCGATGTATCGGAGGTATGTTTCAATCCTGTCAGTCTTTCCAGAATCTGGAGCATTGACTAGGAATTTGTATTTTAACCCCTCTGCTACAAAGTTGTCAAGTCCACCCATCATCTCGGTGTAGTCTACATAGTATACACCGTCAGGCAATCCCAACGTTAAACCGTATTCTGACTTGTCAAAGTCTCTTAGGTCTTCTGCAATCCAATGAAGCTTTGTCTCACCATCTTTTTTGACATCATCAATCTTGAATCTCTTTAGGATGTCATTTTTTGCCAGCCTGTTAGCTGGTGATGCATCCAAGATGTTCTCACGTGTTAGAAGCATCGTAGTGAGAATTCTCTTGTTTGATGGCTGGATGGTTTTGACAAATTCGTTTGCATCAAACTCGTCATATCCTTGGTCAAAGTCAAAGAATCCTACTGCCTCTCTCACATCGACATATCGACCACCTGGAGCTTGAGATTCAATACTCTTTCCAGTAGTATCGATTGCTTCAAGTAGTGTGATGCTGACGTAAGATGATTCTGCAATGATGGAGTCATTTACAGTACCAAACAAATCTTTGATTGAACCCCAGTCAACCTCTAGTCTTAGAGATGGGATTCTTGTCAGGTCGCTTGCTGGAAGCAGTGCTGAGATGTCAGATAGGTCTTGTATTACGGTAGCAAAGTCTGCCCTAAGAGTTACTGTATCTCCAACAATGTCTGCTGTTACAGTACTTGGCAAAGCTGGCAAATCTGGAGTGTTTGCTCTTTCTATGCTTTCTCGCTTGTACCATTTTACAGCATCAATGTTGAACTTGTTGTCATCATCGCCTAACACCAACCTGATTTTTTTCATGGCGTTGAGGTATCCGTCAGGAATTGGTGCTGTTGCACCTGTTTCACCCTTTGTAATGTCAAAGTGTGCCTTGATGATTAATCCTCTTAGGTCGTTGTTTTGTTCAACATCTACTGATTGCGTTGAGTTTGCCTTAAAAGGCAAGGTTTCTTGTTGTGGACGTGGCTTAATTACGATTGCTAATTCGTAACACCACCTATTGGAATCAACGGAGCTATTGCAGTGATTGCCAATCCCATAGCAAAACCAATTCCTATCTGCTTTAGAAAGCTTGGAAGCTTTGAGCTGATTACAAATATCACAAATGCAATCAATATCAAAGCAAGGCTTGCGTGTTCGGCAAGAAATGGTATGCTTTGAGCTAGGCTGTCAACTGTAGCTTGTAGCAATGGAGTTAACAAAATTGCTGACCCGACAATGATTAGTTCTCTGGATGTGATAAAATCCTTGAACTTTTCCATGTCAAGTAGCGGAATTTTTGCACTCATTGAAACTATGAGTGCAAAAGATGGTTATCCGACCTAAGCTTGCGAGGTCGTGACTGAATAGGCGTGACCTTTGGAATTAAGGTGTATCTTAAGCTTCAATGAGCTGTGAACTTTTGTTAGATGGATGTTTAGATCTGCCAACCTTGCAAACCGTTTGTTTCTGCAATGAGGACAGCAGAATATCTTGATTGTCTTAAGCTTTGGTGTCATTGTTTACAAACACCTCTGCCTGTGTCTTTTTCAAATCACGATATATGTAAGAGCCAACTGGTAGGTCTGGTTCTGCTTGCAACTCGTTTCTTCTGTCCTGAGTTACTAATAACCATGATTCTATTCCGATATAATCATGGAGCCAAACAAGATTTGATTTCAGTCCTTGCCTAAATGAGATAACGTGTGTCATGTTTGATAGTAAAAAGTTTGGAACGCTCTGCGGAGTAGTAGCTATATAGATTCCTGATATTCCAAAGTTACGAGCTGATAACACAATGTTTGCCAGTTCTTGCAGTACACTTTGTTTTTTGACGTACTGATGCAGCTCATCTACAATTAGAACGGTATTGGTGTATTCACCGCTTTGAGCTCCATAAAATAATTTGTCTAGGAATCTCTGAAAGTTTTGTAACGACTTGTCTTTTGCATCTATAACGTATTGCCCATATTGCAAGTCGTCAATGTTGTCTACCAGATTTCCCCATCCGTGAAACTTGCTAGAAAAATCCCAAATCCAGTATGCACAGTTTGAAAGTTTTGCTGGCAGTATTTCATCTCTTACAAGCGAAGTTTTTCTTGAACCCTTTGCACCTGTTACTACAAGGTCTTCATCATAAGGAGAATAATCAAAGTTGATAGACTTTGTATACTGGATTGATTCAGGCATTGTTATCTAACACCTCAGTCGGTGATTCGATAATCATCTCTGGCAGCTCGTCACGCTCACCTTTCATGTAGAGAATCATATCTACAATCCAGTCATAGTAACCCTCTGCAATGTCTCTGTTCTCTTGTGAGGATAGAACATCTTCTGCTAAACTTTGCAATGACATCTTGATGAATTCGTCCATTGAAAAGCCTAGCCGTTTTTCCATGATTTCATTTTGCTTGGAGTTACCTGTTTGAGGAAGGATAGCTGCAAAGAGATGGTGACCCTCTCTTACTCTGGATTCAATTAACAAAGGAACCATCCCTCATATTCTGCACCGAATGACCAGCTTGCAGTTTTCCATCTTTGATTAATGGTTTGGCATGTTGTTGAGCTTCAGAGATTAAGGTACTTTGAAACTGGCAATCCCTGCACTTGTAAAAGTCCACTTTTAGATTTCTCATTTTACAAACCTCTCGCCAATTATGAACAACCTGTAAACTCTGCCATCTTTTGTGATTTCAATTTCGTGTCTGTCTGTGTCAGGGTCGTAAGGAATTGCAATCACTTTTTGATAGTCGCCTTTCCATTCAATCAGACCAGCTAGACGGTTCTTAATCCATTCCTCATCAAAACCATCATTCATAACATATCTCTGCTCCTTGTGGTACTGCTATCCATTGTTGAATTTCTCGCAGTTGACATTGAGAGCAAGTGCGAACCATTCCGTGTTTGTCATATTTCCAATCATGGTTGCAGTGATTCATTTTTCATCATCCTCGTAATACTCTATGAACTTCCAAGCCGAAGTGTTGTCTAGTAATTTTTCGTCTTTGGTTATTGCATCAAATATTTTTTCTGCTTCGTCAGGATACAAGTCTTCAATTACAATTCTTGCTTTCTTCATCTTACCAGTTCCCCTCTTTGATGTCTTTTTTCAAACTATCAAACACTCGTTCTAATGGTGTGCAGTCATTGGTACCATACTCTTTTTTCTCTTGCTCCATCTTGTTTCTGATAATTAACAGATTGAAGAATCTGCAAATGTCAGTCCAAACTTCCTCTAGAATAGAATCTGGCATTACTTCGGCTACTCCCTTGAATCCCCTGATTGCTGAGCGGTAAGCTGCACCAAATACAGCGTTTGCTAGTTTTCCTTTCTTCTTTTGGTTTCTCTTGGAGCGAATGATTAATCCATCCATCATATCTAGCACATCCTGTTTTGTAATATGCAAGGTCTCAAGATCTAGTGCCTCTTTTTTGGTGTTAATCACTTAGCTCACCTGACTTTTGTTTTTGTTCTTCTTTTTCTTGGCGTTTCTTTTTGACTTCTCTTGCCTTTCTGATTTTAGGGGCTAGTATTGCAGAGGATGCCATAAGTGGAACAATAATTATTGCATAATCTGATTGCAGATACTTTTGACAGAAAGGAATCCATAGTTCTGCCAAATTCTCTTTTTCATCATCATCTAGCGATTCCAAATCTTAGTAAACGAATTTCATTCCGCCATACAAAGCCTTTATCATTGCACCTGTGTTTTTTGCATTGAAATTGAACTGAATCTGCTGTGCTAATTCTTGCATCTGTTCTTGTGTGGCTGGCGTTGGATGACCTGCAACTTGTGGTTGACCTGTCACTTGTGGCTGACCATCAGCAGGTTTTGATGATTGCTGTTCTTTGGAATATGGGGTTTGAGCTACTTGTTTTGGTTCGGTCTTTCCGCCTATTGAGCTGTTGGGCTTTTTGAATACTGGCAATCTTACAGATAGTCCAAACTCTCTAGGGTCTTTTCCTAGCTGCTTGATTGTCTTTTTTAGGATTTCATTGTATTGTTGTTTTGTAAATTTAATGTCAGTATGTTTTTTCTCCAGATTCTCAAAGTCTATCTTTCTGCCTGCTGTATCTTTTAATGATTCAATATTGTTTAGCATCATTTCTTTGATGTGAGAAGCTATGAGGTCGGCTTTGGTGGAATCAGCCATGATTCAATTCACCTCTGCCTATTCTCACATGGAACGGTTTCTCACAGTCTGTGTTAGGACAGTTGAACGTCCTGTTTGCAGACACCCTTTCAATAAATTTTGCACCGCAATGAGGACAGTATTTCACTATGCCTTCAATCTCTGGATATTTTTCTGAGTAAATTTGCTCAAAGATAGCTGGCTTTTTTGTTTCTTCTTCAGTTGACATGCAATACAAGCGGAATTTTTGAATATTTAGCCGACTGTCTCTTAGATCTCTTGCGGTTGGGCTTTGTCCTGACACGTATACCGCAACACATGCACACAACTCTAGAGTTTTCCTGAACTACACCGTTTGGATTAAGAAATATCTTGCAAGTGGTGCAGTAAAAGTTGTTGTCATACTTTGAGCCACCAAAGCCGAATGTTCCCTTGTAGTTGTGACAGGTTCCCTTGCAGCTCATTTTTCATCACCTTCAACTTTGCGGAATATTCGGAAATGCACAACGTCTCGATAGCTGTTGAACCTCTGCCTTACTTCCCAAGTTCCAATATGCTCTAATCCCTTTACCCACGGATTCCACGGTGAGTTGATTATGAGGTAACCGCCAGTCTTTGTTATGTCTCTCATTGCGTAACTGTAGGCTCGTCTCTGCCCGAATGGTATAGACCACGGTGGGTCTGCAAGTATGTTGCCTTGTGATTCTGTACCTACAATGTCTGGCAAATCTCGAATGTCTGCAACCAAGTCAGGATTGTTATTTTCTGCTATATCCACTGTGAGACCGCCAAAAGTAGAGGAGCCTGAGAAGCAATGGCAGATGTCTTTTTCCTCAATTTGCAATCGTCCTGTGATGTAATGAAGAAAAGATTGGACATCATCTGGAAACTTCCATGATTCCACAAAGTCAAACTTGCCAGTCTTGTTTACCTCATTTCCCATTTTTGTTATCGTCTTTTCTGGCTGTCTGAAGTATACCAAGTATGGTTCTACCTTTGTTATTTCTTGTAGATCTAATTGTTTTTGTGATTCAAGAATATTGGTCAGTGCAATTACGTCTTCGCGGTCAAGCTCGTTGATTACAACACGATACTTTGTCCTCTCTTTTGCAGTCATTTTAGTTGCAAACTTTTTGTCATTCATTAATTCCACCTCACCTTTTTGTTACAGTATGGACAAGGATTATCATCTTTCCAGATTGTGATGTAACAATAAGGACAATAGTAAATTCTAGTTGTTGCAAACGGAATTGATTTTAGTGTCAGGTAAAATTGAATTTCCATTGCTCGAAGCGTTGCTATTGCACGATTCATTTGTCAAACCTCACTCTTTCAAGAATTATTTTGTCAACCTCAAAGGAATCAAAAATACTATTCCAAACAACTTCCATCATCATCTTTGTTTGAGGGTCACCTACTGGAAGATCCTTAACTTGTCCTGTTGCTTTTACAATTCCAAATACTTTGATAGTCATGATAGCAATCCCTCATAGAAACTTCTGCAAATCACAACTATGGTATTGTTGTCAGACAGATAGGAAAATTCGCATTGCTTTCTCTGCTTGCATGAATTGCATTTTATCAATTCAAAGTCGCTTTGCGTTAGTTCTACTGTGTCACCGTCTGGATATGTGAATTCTATAACGCTCATCAGTCAACCATCCTGTAAGCTTCAATTACCATGTCATCTTTGCAGAATCCAAGATTTGATAACTTCTTGATTTTCTCTTGTGCAGTTCCTAGAGTGTCACATACTGATTGAATCCTTTCTTTGTTGAGTACGACAAAGACGATTAGATAACCGTCCTCGTATTGCAGGTTAAGAGCCAACTTCAATCTCCCAGTACATGACCTTTAGTTGCGGGTTGCACTTGAAATGAGCTGGAAAGACAGCAAGTGTTTTCTTTTTCAATTTGCAAACTCCTTCAAATTGTTTTTAACGATTACGCCACGAATAACACGTCCTGATTTTTGTGTGAAAAATATCTCTGCATCAGATATTTTTTTATTCAATAGTTTAAGTGTTTCTGCATGAAATTCAAGAGCTCGAATTTTATTTCCATATGGTTCACCATACATATCAACAAATTTCACAGTTGCTAAAATCATCTTAACCACGCACTCCACAATTACAGTCTAGCTTCTTGCAAACTCTAGGTTCAGTTCCAACGTGTTCATGTTTGCAGAAACTGCACATTGAATAACCGTTTAGTCCACCTTGCTCTTCTTCTTGATTCTCGATACTGGTTAGCTTTGGTGGTTCTACTTCCTCTTCTGCTGTGATGATTTGCTTTGTCTTTTCCCAGTTCTTGCTTTGTCCTGTTTCCTTGACAAGCTTTATCATCTCAAGTG
This sequence comes from Candidatus Nitrosopumilus sp., assembly GCA_965215075.1. Taxonomy (GTDB): domain Archaea; phylum Thermoproteota; class Nitrososphaeria; order Nitrososphaerales; family Nitrosopumilaceae; genus Nitrosopumilus. Next base: position 87,653 of record OZ244033.1, on the reverse strand, counting down.
ACATCTTGTTGTTGCGTAGCTTTTTGTATTTCAAATCAAGCTGTTCTTTTGTCTCGTGAATCTTGCAAGACATGAAATGCAGTACAGCTTCCTCGATGTACTTGGACTTGTTATCGGTGTTCTCAAAGAGTGCAATGATGTCGGTGTTTGAAGTTTTGAGATAGAATGTTTTTGCACTCATTTCTTAAACTCCAAAATAGTAAGCACTGTCTTCAATTCAGGTTTCATTACAAGGTCACATTTAGCACAGTAAACATAACCCGAAGCTGTGAATGGTGGATGAGTGTATAATCTTCTTGCCTTACCATTACATTTAGGGCATTTGAATTGTTTACCTCTCATACTGTCACCGCCATTGCTTTTGATTGTGCAGCTCTTACCTTCTTGTACTTCATCTCAGGTGGCATTGCACCGTAACTTTTCTTCAGCTCATCTATGGTCATCCATCCGCCAATTTCAGCAACTATTCCGTAATCATAGTCTGTTAGTGAAAGCCAGTAGTGAGCTCCGATGTGTCGCAGTGCATGAATCGAGTGGTCAAAGAAATAATTTCCTGTTTCTTTGTATCCTTCATTCTTTTTTGCAACACACTCATCCCAGTCTGGAATTTTTCCCAGTGCCTTCCATAACTGCTTAAACAGCACTGCAAAGTTCTCAGTGCTTTCCTTTGTGTGAAGGTAGCCCAAGTGATACCGAATCTTCCGCAGAATCTTCTTAGTGATGTCTTGTAGCCTTTGGAAGCAGTAGCTACTGACTTGTATTTTCTCTTGTGCTTTGTGTTGTGGATTACTGTGTTGTTCTTGACGTGTTCCAAAAAGTCAAGCCAGAAAGATCTAGTTGTTGGCTTGTCATGCAGTAAATTCTCAGGTTTTATTCTTAGAGTGTTGCAGATGATTCTAAGGTTTGATACGTCCTGTTTCCAGTTGACCAGACCGTCACCATCATTTTGTAACCTCATGTACTGAATCCATTCTGAGACATAGGTGTCTTTGAGAAAGGAATCGTTTTCCAATGTGGAGAATTTGTAATTGTCATCCGTTGGGGCTTGACCAAGCGGAATCAGTTTTTTGTTTTCATCTAGTTTCATCAATCCAAGAGCAACGCCTTTTTCGATGTAGCGATAAATTGTTGGTCTTGTGCAACCCATCTTTTTTGCAATCTCTGTAATGTCGCATGGGTCTCTTCGTAGTCTCTTGTCACCTGAATAAAGCTGGTGAATCTTTTTGATGATTTGCTCGTCTGAAGCGTTGGTTCTCAGACTGATGCAACCCCTAGCCAAATACTAGGAATTGAAAATTTGTTTTCGAATACTTGTTTTGGCAATACAAAATCATAGAAAGTTTAAGTTAAAAAGATTTCTTGAATCAATAGATCTAATTTAGATCTATGAAATAAAGTAGTTCTAGAATTTGTTAAATCCTTTTGTGACATAACCAGTCGGCTAAATATTCAATAATACTTTCTCATTGTGTCGGCAGAAGATAAAGTGGTATGGGTCTTTTGTGATTTGGCATGTGATGACCCATACCCTACAAACCAATTCGCCAAAACAAGTATGTAGTTACATGCCAATTTTGTTTAAAGATCTGTAAATTAAAACCAATAGCTTCTGTAATTTCCAAATTAACTCCAAAATTCCTAAGTTAGTTCAAGCTGAGAAGCTGCCAAGCTTCTGAAGCTGGTTCAAGCTATTTTTTGCACGCCTGTAAAGTTGTTCCAAATCCCTTCATTTCACGCCCGTCAACAGCTTGTAAGCTGGAATCTGAAATTTGGAACGCCTTCAAGCTGACAAAAAGCTGACGCCTATAGGCATGAAGAATATGTAAAGAAGCTGACAAAAAGCTGACTCATGGACTGGAAATTTGGGTGATTTTACACTTGTTTTTACACATTTTTTTACACTTTGTGCCTGAAAAATACCGTATTCAGCTTTCTAAAATATCAAATAAATTGTAAAATTAATCACGATCGTTGAAATTTTTGTTGTAATCTATTTGTCATTAATCTGAGACATTATTTCATCAAGGATTTTCTGATTTGCAGCTGCAATGAAAGAAACTCTTGTGTCGTAACTCAAATCGGCGTCAAGTGGATTCAATTCTGCATCTAACAACAACCCTTCTGCTTCTTTTACAATTAGATATCCTGCTGCAATGTCTTGGATTCTTATTTTGTCTCTCAAATCAATAAAAATATCCATTAATCCTCGTGCAAATAATGCCATTTCTAGAGCGTTTGCACCAAAATGTCTTGTGTGATTATGATTTTCAAAAATTGGATGTAATCGTTTCATCAAATCAGTAGTTGCACCAGATGTGTTTATTCCTACAATTTTGTAGATTGGATCTTTATTGTGAACCTTGATTTGTTCTTCATTGAAAAATGAGCCTCTATCTTTTGATGCCCAATACATTTCTCCATTTGCAAGGTTTGTAATTACTCCATCTGTTATTGAACTAAGTTTATTCTCAGTTGCAAATGCTAATGAACTACAGAAAAATGGAACACCGCGTACTGCATTAGCAGAACCATCAATTGCATCCATAATGAGATATCCTTTTGGATTATCTGATAATTCCACTCTACCACATTCTTCTCCTAAGACAACACATTCAAAATTAATTTCTTTAAGATAATCTAGAACAGTTTTTTCTGCAATAATGTCTATGTTACGAGAAATATCTCCACCTGCACCTCTACCAAAGTCTCCAGCCGCATGTTCTGTGCCTGCAATGTCTTTTACATTTTCATAAATTCTGTTAGAAACTTCACGTAGAATTTCTATAACTTCCATAACTTGCGTGTAGTAATTCGTAATTTAAGTGAAGTAAACATTTGTTTTGAAAGCATAAATAACAATAAAGAAACTTTACGTTTGTGAGTGGCAAAGATCAGTCAGTTGTAAGTAAAGAAGCTTTGATGAGTACAAAACCTGGAAAACAAATAATCAAACAAGGTTTGTTCAAATCAAAAGGTTACAAATTATTCAAAAAATATAAAGAAGAAACTGAAAATGAATTTCCAAATTTTGCAGAAAGATTTGCACAAGGACTTTTTAATGAAATAAAATCTGATACTGACCCAAATTCTACACAGCAAGCATTTGGCGATGAGGTGGGTTCTACTGAAATTATACTAAATGCATCTGAAATTGAGCCTATAAAATCAAAATTAGATAGTCTTGATGTGGTACAAGATAGGGTAAATCGAATTCTTAATTCTAATTTTGTAAAAATGACTTTTCCTGTTTTTAATGGATTATTTGATGCAGCAGCAGAATATGATGGAAGAAATGATCCTCAATTAAAACAAGATATGGTTGAAGGACACATCTTAGCAATTGATCTTAGTGAACCAATGGATAGAATTGTAGACAAAGATGAAGACTTGGAATATCTTGATGATTACAAACTAATGAATCCCTACATTTTGAAATTAGCTAGAGATAAAATTTCAAAAGGTGGTGAACAAGTTCTCAAAGAATTTGAAGAAGGATTCAAAGATGCACGTGTTGGACAATATCTTGATGAGAAATTAAAATCAAAACCCACTGAAATTACTGAAGAAGAAATGACATTGTCTTACAAAAAATATCGAGCAGTAATGGGAACTGCTGGTCGAAATATGGCTTTAGCCAAACGACCATTGGGTGAAATTTTCTATTTAGGTATGGCAAGAGCTGCAGAAGGTGTTGGATGTGGAAACGAAATTGAAGATTCTATTAAAAATGGATTTGTAAAAATACCTTCTTGGCCACTTTACTATTCACTATTAGCAAATGATGTGAAAAAAGGATTTGAAGTTACTTTAGAAAAAAGTAATTTGTACTTGCAGGATGCTAGACTTACGCTTGAATTATTACCAGAAAACTTTTCTCGTAAAGAATTTTTAGAATTTTTGTTCTTAACTGTAGAACATTATAATCAATACTGGTACAATAAATTACAAAATGCAAACAAATGGTCCGAGTTTGAATCTACACTCCCAAAGTGATTAAATTGATGTGGTCTGAAAAACACCGGCCTCAGGTTATTTCTGATATGGTGGGCAATGAGGAATCACGTTCTGCTATAATGGAATGGTTTGCAAAATGGAAAAAAGGAACAAAACCTCTCCTCCTTGTAGGCCCACCTGGCATTGGAAAAACAACAATGGCATTTCTTGTGGCTAAACAATTTGGATATGACATGATTGGGCTTAACGCCAGTGATGTTAGAAGCAAGTCACGAATTAATGAAATTCTTACTCCTGTTTTAGGAAACGTCAGTGTCTTAGGAACTCCTATGATTTTTGTCGATGAAGTAGATGGAATTCATGGTAGAAGTGATTATGGAGGAGCCGCAGCTCTTGTTGAAATTCTAAAAGAACCAACTGTTCCAATTATTCTTGCAGCAAATGATGATACTTTAGATAAAATGAAAAATATCAAAAAAGCTGTAAAAACAATTTCATTCAAAAAAATCCCTCCAAGATTATTACGTGTTCATCTAGAAAATATTTTGAAAAAAGAAAATGCAAAACTTAGTCCAGATTCTCTAATCAAAGTAATTGACAAATCTTGCGGTGATATACGTTCTATGATCAATCTTGCACAATCTTTAGTTACTGGATTTAATCCACAAACTGAAACATCATTTGAAACCATTAACGTTGAAGATGGAATTAATGCATTCTTCAAAGCAAATTCAATTGAGGAAGCCAGAATTGTTTTGTATTCCATGCAAATTGATCCAAGACAAAAGATTGATGCATTTTATTCTAGTACTATCACAAGTAATCTTGATAGTGAAACTCTTGCAAAATATTTGGAAATTATTTCCAATGCTGACATGCTTTATGGAAAGATCATAAAGACTCAAAATTGGAGATTACTACGATATCTCAATGATATTTTAATTGAATTATATCAGAATGATGATCGAATAAGATACTCTCAATACAATCTTTCTTGGCCACTATTAAACAGAATTCGTTGGGATGGAAATAAGATCAAATCGTTATCATCAGTTATGGCAAGAAAGCTACACCTTTCTTCTAGTGCATTTGTAACACTTTGTCTACCTTTTGTTTTATTTTGCATTAAAAATAAAACTCTTGAACTAGAGTTAGAAGAAACTTTTGGTGATATTATTGAAAAGGAGATTGAACAAATAGAATGAGTTGGAGAAAAATTCCAATGAAATTTCCTGGCACATGTATAGTATGTAATGAAAAAATTGATGTCAATGAAATTGGATTATGGGCAAAAGGATTAGGTGTTAAACATGAAAAATGTGCTCAAATCAACGAATTACAATGTATAGTATGTGGTTCTCCTGCTGGTTGCCCTCAATGTGAGTTTAATGAAGTCTGTGATATTCCAAATGTGTCTCAATTTTGTATATGTAAAAAATGCAGTGATTCCAAGGATGTATTTGGGACCTATCAAAAAGCAACCAATAAAAAATTTCCAATTATTAACTCTTGAAATTCTAAAAAGACCAATGATCTGTGGATTTTTGTAAAAAAATCAATTGAGAATGGTTTCAAATTAAATTAATATATGAAACCGTTTTGCTTTAGATCACTACTATGCATTCTGAAAAGATCGAGAATTATACTAAAAAGAACAACACTGCATTACAAGGTGGCGGTCAAGACAGAATCAAAGCCCAACATGACAAGGGTAAATTAACCGCTAGAGAAAGAATCTCTCTCTTACTTGATGAAGGCACTTTTACTGAAATGGACCCAATGATGACTCACCACTACCATGAATATGATATGCAGAAAAAGAAATTCTTTACAGATGGTGTAGTCGGTGGCTATGGTACAGTCAATGGAAGACAAATCTTTGTTTTTGCTTATGATTTCACAGTTCTTGGTGGAACGTTAAGTCAGATGGGAGCAAGAAAAATTATTAAACTTATGGATCATGCAGTAAGAACTGGATGTCCGATTATTGGAATCATGGATTCTGGTGGTGCAAGAATTCAAGAAGGAATTATGAGTCTTGATGGTTTTGCCGATATCTTTTATCATAATCAATTAGCTTCAGGAGTTGTTCCACAAATTACTGCAAGTATTGGCCCTTCAGCTGGAGGCTCAGTGTATTCACCTGCAATGACTGATTTTGTTATAATGGTAGAAAAAGCAGGAACTATGTTTGTTACAGGACCTGATGTTGTAAAAACTGTGTTGGGAGAAGAAATTTCTTTTGAAGATCTTGGTGGAGCAATGACCCATGGAACAAAAAGCGGTGTTGCACATTTTGTTGCACAAAACGAATACGATTGTATGGATTACATTAAAAAATTACTTTCGTATGTACCACAAAACAATGCAGAAGAACCTATTAAAGTAAAGACTGATGATGATCCAAACAGACTAGATCATAATCTTATTAACATTATACCAGAAAATCCACTACAACCTTACGACATGAAAGAGATTATCAACTCCATCGTTGATAATCATGAATTCTTTGAAGTCCATGAATTGTTTGCACCTAATGTTGTTGTAGGATATGGTAGAATGGATGGACAAGTAGTTGGTATTATTGCAAATAATCCAATGCATCTTGCAGGTGCCCTTGACATTGATTCATCAAATAAAGCAGCACGTTTCATTAGATTCTGTGATTCATTTAACATCCCAATTATTACTTTAGTAGATACACCAGGTTACATGCCCGGTTCTAACCAAGAACACAATGGTATCATTAGACACGGAAGTAAATTGCTCTATGCATACTGTGAAGCAACCGTTCCAAGAATTACACTTGTAATTGGAAAGGCATATGGTGGTGCATACATTGCAATGGGAAGTAAAAATCTCAGAACTGACATTAATTACGCATGGCCAACAGCACGTTGTGCTGTACTAGGTGGTGAAGCTGCTGTAAAAATCATGAACAGAAAAGAACTGGCAACTGCAGAAAATGCTGAAGCTCTAAAGAAACAACTAATCGATGAATTTACAGAAAAGTTCGAAAATCCTTATGTTGCAGCATCTCACGGAACAGTTGATAACGTAATTGATCCTGCTGAAACAAGACCTATGTTGATTAAAGCACTCAAAATGCTTGCAAATAAGAGAGAAAAACAACTTCCTAGAAAACACGGAAACATCAATTTGTGATTAAAAATGATTGAGAAAGTACTAATTGCTAACAGAGGAGAAATTACTCTTAGAGTAATTAGAACATGTAATGCGTTAGGCATAAAGACTGTTGCAGTATATTCTGATGAAGATTACAACTCTTTGCATGTAAAGAAAGCAGACGAATCTTATTACATAGGAGAAGCAGCTCCTGCAAAATCATATCTTAATCAAGAAAAAATTCTTGAAGTAATGTTATCCGCAGGTGCTGATGCTGTACATCCAGGTTATGGTTTCCTTTCTGAAAACGATGACTTTGCTAGACTTTGTGAAAAAAATAAAATCAATTTCATTGGTCCGTCTGCTGACTCAATGAATCTATGTGGTGATAAAATGGAATGTAAAGCAGCAATGCTAAAAGCTAAAGTTCCAACAGTACCTGGAAGTCCAGGACTAGTAGATACAGCAGAAGAAGCAGAAAAAATTGCAAATGAAATTGGTTATCCAGTACTCTTGAAATCAGTTTATGGTGGAGGAGGTAGAGGAATTAGATTAGTTACTACTGATGAAGAACTTCGTGAAGGTTTTGAAACAGTAACTTCAGAATCTATTGCTGCTGTAGGAAAATCTGCAATCATTGTTGAAAAATTCCTAGAAAAAACAAGACACATTGAATATCAAATGTGCAGAGATCATCATGGTAATGCAGTACATCTCTTTGAGAGAGAATGTTCCATTCAAAGACGAAATCAGAAACTAATTGAACAGACACCATCTCCTGTAGTAGATGCTGCAAAAAGAGAAGAAATTGGTGAGCTAGTTGTTAAAGCAGCAGAAGCAGTTGATTATACTAACCTTGGTACAGCAGAATTCTTGAGAGCAGATTCTGGAGACTTTTACTTTATTGAGATTAACGCCAGACTCCAAGTAGAACATCCTATTAGTGAAATGGTTTCAGGATTAGACTTTGTAAAATTACAAATTGATATTGCAAACGGAGAACCACTTCCATTCAAACAAAAAGATCTACAAATGAATGGATATGCAATTGAATGTAGAATTAATGCAGAAGATACATTTTTGGACTTTGCACCTTCAACTGGACCTGTTCCAGACGTAACAATTCCTGCAGGACCAAATGTGAGATGTGACACTTACCTCTATCCTGGATGTACAGTATCACCATTCTATGATTCACTGATGGCAAAACTCTGTACCTGGGGACCAACATTTGAAGAATCTAGAACTAGAATGCTTACTGCATTAAATGACATGTATGTTCAAGGTGTTGAAACATCTATTCCACTTTACAAAACAATTCTAAACTCAGAAGAATACAAAAATGGAGAACTTTCTACTGACTTTTTGAAACGTTATGATATGATTGATAGACTATCAGAAGATCTCAAGAATGAAAAAGCAGATAAGAGTGAAGCTGCATTGGCTGCAGCCATCATTCATTCTGAGTACTTTAAGAACAAAGTTCAAAACAACAACGCAAGCAGTGCTTCCTGGAAAAGTAAATTGGATTGATGATTAATGGACTATAAGATACCTGACGTTGAAAATTCATTTGAAGGAAATATTGTTGAAAATTTGGGCAACAATGATTATGTAATCAAGATTAACGATAAAGAACACCAATTAAGAATTCTCACCATGGATCCAAAAGGTATTGAATTCATTTTAGATCAACAATATCACAAAGCAAAGTATTTGGAAAATTCAACTAATGAAATGAGTATTGTCATTGATAATGTTCCAATTACACTAAACATGAACACTCACTTTGATGAGGTTGTTTACAAAAACTCTGGAGGCGGAGGTGCAGGTGGTGCTCAATTAGCACTCAAAAGCCAAATTCCAGGCAAAGTTGTATCCATTGCAGTTGCTGAAGGTGATTCAGTAAAGAAAGGAGATGTTGTTTGTACATTAGAATCAATGAAGATGCAAGTAGCAGTCAAAGCACACAAAGATGGTGCTGTTAAGAATCTCAAAATTAAAGAAGGCGGAACCGTTGCAAAAGGTGACGTCATTACAGATTTAGAATAAAAAAGAAATTTTTCCTATTTGAGGAAATTTTTAATCTCTTCATAGTTTGGTTCCTTTAATGGATCTTCTGAAACCCATGAGCAACCAATTTTTCCATCTTCCATAATTACAAACACAGAACGTTTTGCAGCGTTGTAATCTTTTATGTGCAACAAATCTTTCATCAATATGTCATAGTCACGAATTGTTTTACTGTTGTAATCTCCCAATAATGGAAAATTGAAGTTATGTTTTTCTGCAAAAGCTTTGTTTGCAAATGGTCTATCATTACTTATAGCAACAACTTGTGCACCAAGATCAGCAATTTCTTGCCAAGAGTCTCTAAATGTACAAAGTTCAGTTTCACACACTGGTGAACTTGCAGCAACGATGAATGACAGAACAATTTTCCCCCCCTTTGAATTCTTCCAAAGTCCGCATTTTTAATTCAGTATCTGGAAGCTCAAAATCAGGAGCAGTATCTCCTACATTCAATGCTATGATCGCATTCTAGTAATGTTCTATAAAGTAGTTTACAAAAAATAATTTTTTTCGATCTTATGTCAAAATCTGAAGCATACCTTTTTATACAAAAATTCGGTCAAAAAGCTAAATTGGTCGGGGAATTAGCGGGCAATTATAGCACCGTGATGTTGATGTTTGGTTTTGCTATAGTAGCAATGGCACCGGCTTTATTGATTTCAAGAATGGTTTCTCCACGCAAAAGAAGTAATCCTGTAAAATTTTTGCCGATGGAATGTGGTCAAGTCCCATCTGGAGAAGGAAGAACTCAATTCATGATGCAGTATTATCCTTACATTCTGATGTTTGTTATTTTTGATGTTGTGGCAATTTTTTTGTATGCATGGGGAAGTGCCCTCTTTGAACTTCCAAAAAGTGCAACTCTGCCAATGATTGGATTTTTAGCTATTATGTTTGGCGCAATGGCATTTGCATTGTATCAATCAGGGAGACGAAGACTATGGTAGTTATTTATACAAACTATATCTACGAGGATAGGGGATAAGATTGCTTAAAGATCTAGTAACACCAGAAAACGCAAATGTCTTTGTTGGAAAACTTGGAGACATTTTAGAAAAAGCAATCGATAAACCATTGGGCTACGCCATCAATTGGGGTAGAATTTGGTCACTCTGGCCTGTCCACATTGAAACAGCTTGTTGCAGTGTAGAATTTGGTGCAGCATCAAGTCCTAGATATGATGTTGAAAGATTTGGTATCATTGAAGCATTTGGATCACTAAGACAATGTGATCTAGTTGTTGTTCAAGGAACAATTACAAGAAAAATGGCACCACGTCTCAGATTAGTTTATGATCAAATGCCAGAACCAAAGTATGTAATTGCTATGGGAGCTTGTGCAATTACTGGAGGATTGTATTTTGATTCATACAATGTTCTTCCAGGAATTGACGGAGTAATTCCAGTTGATGTCTATGTTCCAGGTTGCCCACCTAGACCTGAAACTCTCATACAAGGATGTATTTTGTTACAAGAGAAAATTAAGAGAATGAAGGCTAGGAAGTTTGTATAATGAGTTCGGATTCTGAAAAACCTGCAGCAGATGCAAAACCTGAAGAAAAATCAGCACCTCCACCAAAACCAGCTGCAAAAAAACCTGAAGAAAAACAAGAAGAATTGCCTGCATTTGAAAAAGGAATCGCAGATAAACTAGTTGAAAAGTTTGGAGATAAAGTTGAAGTTGCCTTTGTTAAAGAAGATAGAGTTAGAATTAACGTTAATAGAGATAATGTTCATGAAGTAGCAGAATTCATTCGTGATGGACTAAACTATGATCATGTAGAGTCTGTCTCAGGAGTGGATTTCCCTCAAGACAAAGAGATTGAGGTTGTTTATCATATTGGTTCATACACTGATTCATCATTAGCCAGACAACTACTTGTTTTAGCAACTAGAGCTCAAAGAGAAGAAAACCCAATTCCTGGAAATGACTCTACAAAATTACCAAGTCTTAGAGACGTATTTTACAGCGTTGAATTTCATGAAAGAGAAATTTTTGAAATGTTTGGAGTTTACTTTGAAGGACATCCTGATAATAGAAGATTACTTTTGCCTGAAGATTGGGCAGATTTACCACCACTAAGAAAGGACTTTGCGATAAAGGGAAGATAAAATGACAGTAGAACTACCACCAGGATTAGCACTCAAAAAAGTAGACGAGAGAATTATGACTCTCAATGTGGGACCACAACACCCCGGTTCTGGTCACATGAGAATCGTAGTGCAAATTGATGGTGACTATATTGTTGCATGTGATCCTGATCCAGGATATGTACATCGTGGAGAAGAAAAAATGGCAGAGTATAGAAACTATGTCACAAACATTCCTCACTTGGAAAGACCAGTAATTCACGATTCATGTAATGTACTTTATCCATATGTCTTAGGAGCTGAAGAAATGCTTGGAATTGAAGTTCCAGAACGTGCTAAGTATGTTAGAGTAATTGCATCAGAACTTAACCGGTGTATCTATATAATGTATTGGCTTGCAATCTATGGAATCTTCTTAGGACACTCTACAATGTTTATGTGGCCTGCAGGTGACCGTGAGTTCTTAATTGATCTTATGGAAAAAATGACTGGAGCAAGAGTTACACATGCACACTTTATTCCAGGTGGAGTAAGAAATGATCTCCCACCAAACTTTGAAGATGTTTGTTTGCGTCAAGTAAACTATTTTGAAAAACGTATCAAAGAATATGCCGCAGTCTTTTATGATAATCCAATTTTAATTTCAAGAACTCAAGATACTGGTGTTCTTACTCGTGAGAATGCAATTAGACTTGGAACAACAGGCTCTGTACTTCGTGCAAGTGGTGTTGACTGTGATCTTAGAGTAAAGGAACCTTATGATGTCTATGAAGAATTAGACGTTCACACTAATGTCCTAAAGGAAGGGGATTCTTATGCAAGATCTAAAGTGCCATGGCTTGACATGCTAGAAAGCTGCAATATCATTAGGCAAGCTCTTCAAAAAATGCCAAAGTCTGGTTCTGTAAGAACAAAACTAAAACCAAATCCAAAGACCAAAGGACCAGAAACTGTGTACAAACGTGTAGAATCTGGTAGAGGTTCCTTAGGTTGCTATATTGTCTCTGATGGAAAAACAGAGCCATATCGTGTAAAGATGAATGTTCCTTCGTTTAGAAATCTACTTGCAATGCCTCATCTTTTAATCGGCGAAAAACTTGGTAACATGCCATCAGTATATTGGAGTCTAAATTATTGGCCAGTGGAGGCAGATAGATAGATGTCAGTTATTGCACCAAATTTCAAACTAAGTGAATTTATCAAAGCATTGATTGACAATGCATTTTGGTTCTTGTTGTTGATGACTCTGATTGGTATTCCAATCAGCATGATGGTCATGTTTGTTATTGAAATGCCCGTAATTAATGGTGAAATACTTACACCATTCCTTGCATATACTTGGATAGCGGATCCTTCGCGTACACTTCCAATCGTTCAAGCCTTTATGGCAACTGATATGTTTAGAGTAATGGCATTTCCTGGATTTGGATTTGCTGCATTGATTGCTGCTGGTACAATTTTTGTTGAAAGAAAGATGCTTGCCAAATTACAATTAAGAGTTGGACCTTTCTATTGTGGAAAAATTGAAGGTATTTTACAATTAATGGGTGATGGACTTAAGTTAATTTCAAAAGAAATTATCATTCCTGCAAAAGCAGATAAACCGATTTTCTGGGCGGCTCCAGTTCTATTTGTTGCAACAGCTGCAGCATTTGTTGCATTAATTCCAGTTGCTCCTGGCGGTTGGGTTGTTGCAGATGTTGATCTGGGATTAATTGCAGTATTTGCTGTAATTGGATTCTTCCCGATAATTACAATTCTTTCTGCATGGTCTGCAAACAGTAAATTCCCATTCATTGGAGGAATTAGAGCCTTATTCCAAATGGTTTCATTTGAAATTCCATTAATCTTGTCTTTGTTAGGAGTTGTAATCGTTACTGGAACTCTTAACTTGTCTGAAATTGCTGCTAGTCAATCTAGCTTCCCATGGATTATATTTTTGCCAGTTGGCGCAATTGTTTTCTTTATCACAATGCTCGCTGAATTAGAAAGAATACCATTTGACTTGCCAGAAGCAGAAAGTGAAATTGTTGCTGGTTGGTTAACAGAATTTTCTGGAATGATGTACGGTCTTGTCCAATTGGGAACTTATCTGAAACTATACGCATTTGCAGCTTTGTTTGTTGTATTATTCCTTGGCGGTTGGAATGGACCCGGAGTTGTACCTCCATTCCCAGAAGAAATTCTTACTGAAGGAATTGTAATGGGTCCTATAACTGCAAAGATTCCTGGATTACCATTGTTTGATCAAAATATGCTTAATGGAACACTATGGTTTGTTCTAAAGACTGTTGGAGTTATCTTCTTTGTATTGTTGCCAAGAGGTGTCTTCCCAAGAGTTAGAATTGATTTGTTGCTAAGTCTTGGTTGGACCAAACTCATTGGACTTGCATTCGTTAACATCTTTATTGCACTAGGCTTGCTTTACGCTGGAGTGTTAGGACCAGGAGGTTTACAATAATGGGAACTGCTACAGGAATTATTCGTGCACTAAACTCTGGAATTAAACATCTTGCGATAAAGCGATTCACACTTCGTTATCCAGAAGAGAAACTAAAGTTTGTAGGAGATGGATACCAATTTGATCCTTCAACTGGAGTTGGAATTGCCGGACTAAAAGGACGTCATATGTTGTTCCATGATCACTGTACTGGTTGCCAATTATGCTCTATTGCTTGTGAAGGTGTTGCTGAAGCAATTGCAATGGTAAAAGTTCCAGAACAACAAGACCAAAACAAAAAATCAATCATGCCTCAAATTGATTATGGAAAATGTGTTTTCTGTGGTCTTTGTGTTGACGCATGTCCATTTTACGCACTTTACATGACAAATGATTATGAACTTTCTTCATTTTCTAAAGAAGGCTTAATCTACACTCCTGCTCAACTTGCAGTAAAACCATACGTTGCACAAGATAGTGAAATCCAAATTACTGATAGAGGTGCAACACATGGCTGACGCTGTATTTCTTGCATTAACCGTAGTTACAATTGGTTCTGCAATTGCTGCACTTGAATTACGTTCATTGATTTATGGTTCCATCGCTTTGATGGGAACTCTTGGAGGAATAGCAGGATTCTTCTTCTTGCTAGATTCACCATTTGTTGCATTGTTCCAACTTGCTGTCTATGTTGGCTCAATTGCTGTTTTGATTCTGTTTACTGTTATGCTTGTAAAAAGAGAACTTATCTTCTCAAAAATTGAAGACAAGAGAAGAAAGTTTGCAGGAATTGGATTAATGCTTGTAGTTATGGTTGCATTAGGGGCTGTATTCCTAGATTCAGGAATAAAGACAATAACTACAGATGAAGATCCAGTTGATTTTAGAGACATTGGTGCAGACTTTGTAACATATTATTGGCCAGCTTTGATTCTGATGGGATTAATTTTGGCTGGCTCTGTTACAGGTGCACTAATTTTAGCCAGACGAGAGGACGTGGAGAATGACCAACGAACTAGTTGATTTTACACTTGTATCAGTTGCCTTGTTAGGAATAGGCATCTACGGTCTTGCAGTTAAACGTAATTTTATTCGAATGTTGTTTGCAGTTGAAATTATTATCAATGCAGCAAACTTGAATCTTGTTGCATTTGCTAGATACTTACCACATAGCGGTGGTCAAACTTTTGCTTTATTTTCAATAGCAATTGCAGCTGCAGAAGTGGCAGTTGGACTTGCGTTAATCATAGTAGCATATCGTATGTATCACAATGTCGATATCGCAGACTTTAGGAGTTTGAAAGGATAATGGAGTATGCACTATTACAGGCAGTTTTCTTGCCACTACTATTATCTCCAGTAGCCTACATTATTGGAAGAAAAGCTGGTCCTACACCAGCAATGTGGTTTACCTTTGCAGTATTACTTTACACAACAATTCTTGTAATTAATGCAGCACTTTCAGGAACCGTAGAAGAGCATTATCCATGGACTGAACTGTTTGGAGAGTTTGGTTTCTTGCTTGATGGTTTAGCATCACCATTTGCAATAATCATCTACGTACTATCTCTAATCTTAGTGCTGTATTCAAAACCATACATGATTCACAAATTCCACGAACAATTTGAAGAGGAACAAAAAATCAATCCTTCTTCAAGTGGACAAAGTTCAGTTGTTGAATCATCTGCTCTTTCTAATTATGTAAACGCAAAATCTGGACTTTACTTTGCACTTTATCTTGTCTTTGCAATGGGAATGCTTGGTACTGTTCTTGCAACAAATCTGATTGAATTTTATATCTTCTTTGAGGTAATGCTCATTCCGGGTTTCTTCTTAGTTGCACTTTGGGGTGATGGTCCAAGAAGAAAGATTGGTTTAATGTTCTTGTTTTGGACACATGCAGGAGCCGTAGTTTTACTATTAGGCTTCTTGATGATTGGTCTAACAATAGGAAGTTTCGACTTTGCAGATATTCGTGAATCAGAAATACCGCAAGATATTGTGATGATTTCTGCAATTGCTATTGCAATTGGACTTGGAGTTAAACTGGCTGTCTTTATGTTCCATGTCTGGCTCCCATACGTCCACGGTTCAGCTCCTACTCCAATCAGTGCATTATTATCACCAGCAATGATCGGAATTGGAGCTTATGGTATTTTCAGATTAATTGTTGAATTCCTTCCGTCAACATTTGCAGAACTCTCAATATGGTTCCACATTTGGGGTATTGTCACTATGATTTATGGTGGTGCAATGGCTCTAATGCAAGACGATTTGAAACGTCTTCTTGCATATTCCAGTATCAGCCAAATGGGTTATCTCTTGTTTGGAATCGGTTCAATGTCTGCACTTGGTCTTGCTGGTGCAGAGATGATGTATGTGACTCACGGTCTTGGAAAAGGCATACTCTTCATGATGGCCGGAATAATTATTGTCAAAGTCGGTACTCGAAGCATCTCTAAACTTGGCGGATTGGCTGGTAAGATGCCAATTACAGCAGTATGTGCCGTAATTGGAGCCTTGACCATCATGGGCGTTCCACCAACAAGTGGTTTCATGGGAGAATGGATTCTATTCTATGGTGCATTAGAGACCGCAATTGAAGAAGGTTCTACACTTAGAGCAGTAACATTTGGTCTAGGTCTTGTTGCAACTGCACTTACAATGTCTTACATGCTTTGGATGCTAAAACGCGTATTCTTTGGTAAAACTCCTGAACATCTTGAAAAAGTCAAAGAAGGAAGTTGGTACATGACTGCACCAATGATGGTGCTTGCAGGATTTACTATTGTTCTTGGAATTTATCCAGACATTTTCTTGAATTCAATTGTTCCGTACATGAATGGAGTGTTGGGAGTCTAGATTATGGCAACTGAATCTATTGGATTACCATTTGAAGCAAACTCTATAGCAGCATGGCTTGTTTGGATTTTACCATTTGCTGCTGCAATGATTATGCCAGGTATTGGTAAATTATCAAAACAAACAACAGGTTATGTTGCAGTTGGATTTGCATTAATGAGTGCACTATCAGCTGCATCCTTGTTACCAATTGCAGTAGAAGGTGGTGAGATTCACAAACAGATTATGTGGATTGAAGCAATTGGTCTGAAAGGTGGAGTATTAGCTGACCCATTATCTGTAATTATGGCAAATGTTGTCGCTTGGATTTCATTCTTGATTATGATTTACAGTACAGGATACATGAAAGGCGATAAAGACATTACAAGATTCTGGTTCTGGATGATGTTCTTTATTGGTTCTATGCAACTTATCGTATTATCTGACAACTTGTTACAAGTCTTCTTTGGATGGGAAGGTGTAGGACTTGCGTCGTATGCGTTGATTAGCTTTTGGTATCGTGATAAGAAGAAAGATCATGTTGGACAAGAAGGACGTACTGTTCTTGGAATGTTAGATTACTATTCTCCAACACATGCTGGTATGAAGGCATTCATCATGACCAAAGTTGGTGATGTAATGATGATTGCTGGTATGCTTTTGATATTCTTGTTTGCAGGTACATTTGGATTCAAAGAACTAATGGGCGATACTGCTTGGGCTGCTTCAATGTCTGCCCAAGGATTGCTAGTTCCTGCATTTGTGCTATTATTTGGTGGTGCTATAGGTAAATCAGCTCAATTTCCACTAAATGAATGGCTACTAGAAGCAATGACTGGACCAACTGCTGTTTCTGCATTAATCCATGCAGCAACTATGGTTAAAGCAGGAGTTTTCTTGGTTGCAAGAATTGGTCCTCTTGTCTTTGCATTAGGCGCTGCAGGAATATTAGCTGACCAATTCTTTGAGATTGTTGCATGGGTTGGTGCAATCACTGCTCTTTTACTTGCAACACAAGGAATGGTTAATCCTGAAATTAAGAAAGTTCTGGCATATTCTACTGGTTCTCAAATTGGTTACATGATGATGGCATTAGGTGTTGCAGGATTATCACACCAATATGTTGATGGTTATACTGCAGGATTCTTCCATTTGATTTCACATGCAATGTTTAAAGCTTCATTATTCATGGCAGCAGGATCTCTGTTGCATGTAGTAGGTTCTCGATTCATGACAGATATGGGTGGTTTGAAAAAACAGATGAAGAAAACGTATGCGTTCATGTGGACTGCAGGTCTTGGTCTGATGGGAGCACCATTTATCACAACAGGTTTCTGGAGTAAAGATGCAATATTTGCAGCTGTTTACGAATCAGGAAGTGAATGGACATTACCATTATTTGCTATTGCAGTTTTGACTGCAATAATTACAGCATTTTACACTACTAGAATGATTGGAATGGTCTTCTTTGGAAAGAAGAGCAAACACATTGAAAAGATGGAAGAAGAAGGACATCACATTCATGAAGCTTCATTATCAATGTGGGTTCCATATGGAATTCTAGCTGTTCTAACAATAGGAATCGGACTAATTGGACTATCAACAGAACACGGACTTCATCATATGTTCGAAGTATATCTTGAAGACTCATTTGGTATTCACACTGAACATTATACTGATGAAGCATCAGTTTTACCAGAATTCTTACAAGGACTTAATCCAGTAGCACTTGGTGCATCATTTGTAGCATTTACAACTGGAATAGGGCTAGGTTACATATTCTACATTGGTAGATGGGTTGATCCTGTTAGATTTGTCAACTCTAACATTTTCTTTTACGCAATTCACAAAGTTATCTTAAACAGATGGTATCTTAACGCCATAATCTATTGGTGCTTTGTTACAGCCCCATTATGGTTAGCAAGAGGTGTGTTCAGATACTTTGAAAAGACTGCCATCGATTATGGTATGAACGATGGATTCCAGAAAGCAGTTGGATGGAGTGCTAAAGTAGTCCAAGGAACTCAAACTGGTGTCTCACAATCATATCTATTCGTATTTGGAGCAGGATTACTCTTCATAGTCCTGATATTGTTAATGTAGGTGATTGATGAGATGTTAGAAATTACTTCAACCCCATTGGTAATAATTGGAATCTTGGGAGTAGTTGGAATTGTTCTTCCAATAATCAGTATTGCAAGAAAAGAACAAGGTTCAAACTCATTTTATGCAGTAATTGCTTTTGCAGCATTAATTGTATCCATGGGTTATGTTGGATACCAATTCATTAATGATAATGTAGCCACATCTGCTCTTTTCTCTGAAGATGTTTTAGTTGATGATGCATTTGGTGGATTCTTTGCAATTGCAATGTTGATTGTTGCTTTGTTCACCACAGTAGGTTCATTCAACTATATGAGAAAACATAATTCTCCTGCTGTTTACTATTCACTGATTCTACTTTCAACAATTGGTATGGTGTTAGTAGCATACTCTACTGACTTGGTAATGCTATTTGTTGCATGGGAACTCATGAGTATTCCAACATACATTCTAGTTGGATTTATGAAAAAGAATCCAAGCTCAAACGAGGCTGCTCTAAAATACTTCTTGTTTGGTGCATTATCATCTGCAATCATCGTTTACGGAATTTCAATATCTTATGGATTAACTGGTTCAACAAACATTGGAGAAGTCATCCAAGGTTATTCAACACTTGATCCTTCCCTATTACCACTTGGATTGCTTTCAGTTGGTATGTTTATTGCAGGATTTGGATTCAAAATGGGACTTGTACCTTTCCACCAATGGCTCCCAGATACATATGAAGGAGCTCCACCAACAATTACAACCCTTCTTGCTGCTGCAACAAAGAAAGCAGGATTTGCAGCAACAATTAGAATTGTAGTTCTTGGAATGGTTGTACTAAATCTTGATTGGACTCTAGCTTTGGGAATTCTTGCAATAATGACCATGACGATTGGTAACGTTGCTGCAATCATGCAAAAGAATCTCTCAAGAATGTTAGCATATTCTAGTATTGCTCATGCAGGATACATTTTGATTGGACTTGCAGTTGCTCCTCATACCTCACTAGGCTTGCAGGGTTCTTTGTATCAAATTATGAACCATGCAGTGATGAAAGGTGCTGCCTTTATTGCCGTAGTAGGAATTGTAACCACTCTTGCAGTAACACACATCGATAAACTTGCAGGTCTTGGAAGAAGAATGCCAATTACTTCACTAGGTTTGATTATCTCACTGTTTGCATTAGCAGGTGTTCCTCCACTTTCAGGATTTTGGAGTAAGTTGATGTTGTTTGGTGCTTCATTAGATGCAAGCTCTGCATTATGGTGGGCACCTTGGCTTGCAATAGCAGGTGTTCTTAACAGTGCATTATCTCTTGCTTACTATGGTTGGATTACAAGAAAGATGTACTTTGAAGGAGAAACCCAAAAGAGAGTTTCAGAACCAAAATCAGTTATTACTGTTATGATCTTCTCAATAATCTTCTTAGTAGGATTCGGTGTATACCCAGAACCATTACTTCAGTTTGTAGAATTTGCATCTCCAGTAATTAGTCTAAATGTTATGCCTTAAATGAAGTAAATTTAATTAAATTATCTAGATTTATTTTTGCATCATTGTCTGGAATCTTTCTTAAACCAGCTCTTGCTTTTTCAGAATATTCTTTTAACAAATCTTCCATCTTGTTAAAGACATCTCTTGGGTCAGAACTTTTTTTAATCAATAAATTAAACAACTTGTCTTCGTTTTTCCAATCTAGTAGATCGTCTCTAATTTGATATGCAATTCCGATGTTTTTTCCATATTCAGTTAATGCTTCAATTTGTTCTTCTGTACCATTTGCAATTATTGCACCTGTTCTAGATGCAACTTCAAATGCTGTTGCTGTCTTGTATTCAATTACTTTGAGGTAATCATCAAATGTCACATCTTCACTGTTCTCTAATCTACTTTCAATCATTTCTCCTTCACTCATCAGCATAGCAGTAGTTGCCAAATCTTTTGTAATTCTGGCATTATCTAATCTAGAAGATATTGCTAGAATTAATCCTAAAACAAAGTCTCCTGTAAGTACACTAGTATTGTATCCATATTTGATATGAAATGGATCCTTTTGTCTTCTCATGGTTTCATTATCAATAATGTCATCATGGATGATTGATTCCATGTGCAAAAACTCAACTGCACAAGCAGCCGCAAATGTATTCTCATCAACTTTGCCTACACTTTCAGCAGCTAATGTCAAAATGATAGGTCTGATTCGTTTTCCTCCATCTAGGGAGTACTTTAATGGTTCAATGAATTCGGATTCTGAGTATAGATCAAGCTCATTTTCTAAAGCTTGGTCTATCTTTTGGATATACTCTCCGTATGTCTCTAGTAAAGGATTGATCTCAATATTTTTCCTGTCCAAGACGGTATGATCAAAAAACTTTGTTATTAGTAATTAAATCTTGGTGCTCCAGCCGGGATTTTCATCGATTGATTTTGAACCCGGGATCACTGCCTTGAAAGGGCAGTATGCTTGACCGGTCTACACCACTGGAACCCAAGAAAATTCTGCATTTTGACCATAAAATCTTTTGTAAACCACAAAGATTTTTTTATTGGCACATTTGCAGTTGAGTCATGAATATTGTAAAAAAAATTGATGAAATGATTGAAGAAAGAAGTTTACTTAAACATCCATTCTATCAGACATGGTCTGACGGAAAACTTACACAGGAAGCTCTTGCAGGTTATTCAAAAGAATATTTCCAACTTGTTAAAGCAGTTCCATCATTTATGACTCCAATTATTGAAAAAGCTCCTGAAGGAGTCGTTAGTGAATTAATTGAAAACCAACAAGAAGAGTCTGATCATATTAAACCATGGATTGATTTTGCAGGAGAACTTGGAATATCTGAAGATGAACTAACTTCATACACTGGATTGGCAAAAACACGCAAAGTAGTTTCCGAACTAGGTGAATTAATGAATACCTTTGAAGGTGGTGCTGTAGCAATGTATGCATTTGAAAAAGAAATTCCAAAAATCAGTCAAACCAAACTCGATGGTTTAGCAGAATTCTATGGAATGACAACTAAAGAAGCAACAGAATACTTCAAACTCCATACTGAAGCTGACATTAGACATGCTACATCTTGGAGAAATATTCTTGATAAATCCACAACTGATTCAGACAACTTGATTGAAATTGCAGACAAATCTATTTCTGCACAAAACTTGTTGCTTGATAGTTGTTATGAAGAATACTGTTAGTCTCACAACATTTTATACCTAAGAAACAAGTCATCTGCTTAGGGCCCGTAACTCAGCTTGGTAGAGTAACCGGCTCATAACCGGTGAGCCAAGGGATCGAAGCCCTTCGGGCCCATTAATTCCCATTAGTTTTAAAATAAGCAAATACAAAATTTACTGGCTGCAATGAAGAATCAGAGTTATATCTGAAACGATGATTGGAAGGCATTTGTCTGAGCTGCCAAAACTCAATTGTTAATTTGGTTTTTCACCTTTTCTAAAACAGATTCATCCACTAGGTTTTGTTCATGTAGTGTTTCCGTAATTTGTAAAATATTTAGCATTGAATGCATCTTTACTCCTAATTCTGATAACGCTTCTTCTGCTCCTTCCATTCTGTTAACAATTACATAAGCATCAGTAATCGAAATATTTTCTTCTTTTAGAGATTTTATAGCGTTAACAACTGAACCTCCAGTTGTTGCAACATCATCAATCATGACTACTTTCATTTCATCATGAGTTTTTCCTTCAACTGATTTTGAAGTTCCATAATCTTTTGGTTTGCTTCTAACATAAATTAGTGGTTTTATGGTTTCTACTGCTAGTGCAGATGCAATTACTAGTCCTCCAGTTGGTACTGAAACAATTGAATCAAATTTATCTAGACCAATATTGTTGGAAACTTCATTTTCAAGAAATTTTACCATTTTTCTAAATTCATGAGGATAGCTTGGAACTAGCCTCAAATCTACGTAGTATGAACTCTTTTTTCCACTGGCAAGTGTAAAGTCACCAAACTTTATGATGCCATTTTGATGCAAAAAGGTTGCAAACTCTTTTACAAATTCCATACCAAAATTAACTACACTGGATTTATTTTGGTTTGTATTGAGTAAGAATTATGCCTGAAATCTGGTTAAATTATGGTATTACAGACGTTGTTTTAGACATTAAAGCAGAGAATTTAGAACAAAAAATTGATTCTGAAGGCAAAATTTTGGAGGATATGGCGATCAATGAAAAACTGAATGCTCTTGATTTATCAAAACCTATGGAACTTGTCGTCTTACATAACTCAAAATCCATCCAAAAAATTATTTCATCACTGTTTACGCTTTGTGAGCAAAAATCAAAACCCTTTCCAAAAATATTAGCTGATAAAAAAATTCTGAATTTAGTTAAAGCAGGATTGCCTGAAGGAAGTTCTATTGATGAATTTGATAATGGGGACATATCAAACTCTAATCTTGTCTTTATGGGAGAAATGGAATTTGATGGATTATTTGGTTATGAAACCATATCGACCAGATTAATCAAAAAATTTGGTGATGATTCTATGCTTTCTGCTTATGCAAAAAGACAAGGAAATCTACCTGCACCTGGCCAATACCCTGAAAGTTTAGATGAAGCAAAAAAATTTACCAATAATTTTGAAATTCAAGGAATAGAAATAGTTGCAAATTCTGAAGGCATAATTGATTTTACAATAGGCCATCCATCTGAAACTATTTCTTCAACCAAAATTCTAGAATCTAACTCTATCAAAGACGTTGGACAACATAAAACCATGGTAATTAGTACAGGAAAAGATGCTAGTAACGATAATCTATCAAAATCATTATCTTCCCTTTGGAATTGCGCAAATGCAATAAAAAAAGATGGTCTAGCAATTTTGGTGGCTGAATGTAAGGGCGGTTTAGGCTCAGATGCCATACAACAATTTATTGAAGATAGACTTTCTTTGGGACAACTTCAAAATCCTACTAAATACATTAGTGGGATGGAAGATTTACTGTTTCTTTCAGAAATTCAAAAGAATTTCCAAATTGGATTGATTTCAATACTTCCTGAATTCTATGCAAAAAAACTTAACATGATTTCATTACCTGGAATAAAATATTCTATGGATTATATTCTAAAAACACAAGGTATTAGACAAAAAGTTGCAGTAGTTACTGATGGCACTAGACTTTTGTTAAGGTAAGAAACTTGGTACAAAATCTGCAGGTAATGGTGCACACAAAATTGCTAAACCAATAATTCCAATGTAGGCTAACTTTCTATTCCTTGAAAGCGGAGAAACGTCATCTAGTGGGGTTACACTAGGATTCCTTGTACTCATAATGAGAATTAACATGGCCATTAACCAATAATTTAACAAAACAAGAATTGCCATACTTCCATACGTTGTATATCTGTGCATCTTTGGACCAAGTAATGTTCTTGCCATGTGTCCTCCATCTAACTGCCATGCTGGAAGAAGATTCAAAAACGTAATTAAAAATCCAATCCAAGCTGCAAACAAAACTGGCGTCATAATTACTTCATGACCTGCTTCTCCCTTACCAAACATTGCAAGACTTGCAGTCATCAACAATGGTTCTCCTTGATTCCATTCCATTAGTCTTGATTCTGCAAATAATCCTGCAGCAACATCTTGATCTAATATTGGTGCAGTGTAAGCTCCATAAATTGAAACTATGACTGCAATTACTAATCCTGCAATTGGACCTGCAATAGCAACATCAAACAAAATTTCTCGATTAATTGTCAATCCTCTTGATTGAATGAATGCACCAAAAGTTGGAATTCCAATTACAGGTAATCCAGGAATAAAGTAAGGCCATGTTGTTTTTAGTCTATGCAATTTTGCAGCTACAATGTGCCCTAATTCATGAATGCCTAAAATTCCTAATAGTGATAATGTGTAGATTCCAGCCATCTCCAGGGGATCTCCAATTTCGATGATTGAATTTGTTCCAGCAGTTCTATAGTATCCATCAATCATGACAAATGAAATTACAACTGCAAATAGTATTCTAGGTGTCCATGCTGTATTGAGCCATTTCCTCTGTTTTTTTGCAGCAAATTTTTGAATAACAATGTATTTGCCACCATTCATCTGTTCTAATTTACAGACATAACTCATATTCTCTAATCTTCTTGCTAAATCTTCAAACTTTGATTTGAATTCTAAATCTTCAATTCTAAATTCTAATGAAAATTCTGCTTTTGTAAAATCACTTACTTCGAATATAGAATTAACTAACGAAATAATTTCTTCTTGCGAAGGATCCTCCATCTATTTATGGCTAAATCTTTCCATTAAATGGTTTTTTGGTTTAAAATTAAATATTGATTCTCCCTTAGTGTATCATGCAAGTAATTCTAAGACAATTAGGAGATTGTAATATCAGAAGAGCAGAACCAAGCGATCTTATCCCTGTTATGGAAATTAATTTGAAAACACTACCTGAACATTATTCTGATTATTTCTATGAAAGCTTACTTGCAGAAATTCCTGAAGCATTCATTGTTGCTGAAATTGGAGGTAAACACGTTGGTTACATTATGTGTAAAACTGAATACGGTTTCTCAAATTTTAAGAAATTGGGATTTGTCAAAAAAGGACATGTAGTTTCAGTTGCAGTTCTCGATGAATACAGAAAGAGAGGAATCGGTAGAGTACTAGTTGAAGAATCTGTCAAGGGTGTTAAATCAAGAAAATGTGATGAATTCTATCTTGAAGTAAGATGTAGCAACACAGAGGCTGTCAGATTATATGAAAAACTTGGATTTGTGATTAGACAACAACTCAATGCATATTACCGTGATGGTGAAGATGCATACCTTATGGCAATTGAACTTGATTAGTTCAAACCAATAAATACTCAGAAAAAAATTCTCAGCCATGAACAAGCGTAAAGGAATGGGCATTACCATTTTTGTTCTTTGTATTGGAGGATTCTTTCTTTATGCGTACCTACTAATGCTTTCAGAATGGAGTCCTATTGTATTGCAATTGTCTGTATTGATGATTGCAGGAGGAATTCTTGGAGTAATTGCTTGGATTGGTTACGTAATGGCAACAACAAAACCTTCACCAGCATCAATTACGTCTGATGATTGATTTATTTTGAAATTTTTACATCTACAACTGTTTGATAATATCTAGGACCAACTGCTCTTACAATTTTTGAACCAAGAATTTCTACTTGCACTGGTGTTACTTGAAGAAAGTGTTCTTCTGAAAGTTTTCCTGCATCTGATTTTTTGTCTGCATGTATATGTGAATAATAATGTATGATGCCTCCATTTTTGGTTGTATTAATTGCATCTTCTAAAAATTCGTCAGATCTTTCTGGCAATAACATCAAAGTCCTATCAGACTTGTCAACAAGTTGTTCTTTGATCACGTCTGATGCATTTCCATTTATTGAAATAACTTCTCCAACAAGCTTATTTCTTTCAATATTTTTTTCACATAGCTTTGA
The DNA here is from genome assembly GCA_965215075.1 of Candidatus Nitrosopumilus sp. Lineage (GTDB taxonomy): Archaea > Thermoproteota > Nitrososphaeria > Nitrososphaerales > Nitrosopumilaceae > Nitrosopumilus. The sequence goes on along the minus strand of OZ244033.1, from coordinate 61,584 downwards.
TGCAATTGGATTAATGTCAATACTAAAAACAGTACATTTTTTCTTTTTTGCTGCCATTATCGAAAACATTCCTACTCCAGCAAACATATTGGTAACTGTCTCTCCGTCCTGAACTAGATTGGCAATTCTTTCTCGCTCAGTTGATAGACGTGGTGAAAAAAATGCATTTTCAACATCTACCAAAAATTTACAGCCAAATTCTTTGTATTCTGTATCAGTATTGTCTTCTCCTGCAAGGATCTCTAGATTTCTTGTACGGAAATCTCCTTCAACTGCTGATGCCTGATAAAAAACACTCCTGGCAATTTTTACTTCATTTAGTAATGTCTCTCCAATAATCTTCTTTTTTGATAAAAGCGAATCTGGAATTCTTACAATGATTATGTCTCCTATCTGATCAAATGCTGCAATCAGTTCATCACTTTCTTTTGGTGTTAGCACGCTTTCAAGTGCTTTTTTTAGCATTCGAGTCAATTCTTGTAATAATAATTTCCAGATGATTTTTGATCTTTATCTAATCTACTTTCAAGTTTGTTTACTCTGGGTCTAAGGCTCTTCTCATCTCTTCTAAATGACATATCAAGTGATTTTAGGAATCTATTCATTGCATCTGCTTTTGGTAGTGGAGATGTTGCTTTTCCTGCAGCACCTGATTCTCCTTCAAAGATTACTATCGAGTCAGAAATAAGATCCATCAACTGCAAGTCATGATCAATTACAATTGCTGATTTTCCAAACGAGCGAACAAACTTTTGCAAAAATTTTGCCACAGCTATTCTGTCTTCTACATCTAAAAATGCAGATGGTTCATCTAATGCGTATAGATCAACTTTTTGTAAAAGACATGATGCAACCGCAACCTTTTGTAATTCTCCACCCGATAGATTTTTGACAGATTTGTTGTAGAGTTTTTTAATTTTTAATGGATCAAGAATCTGTTCTTCTTCTAAACTCCCTTCTACAGGACTCCCATTTGCCTTGTCTAATACTGAAGCAACTTCTACATCAATATCATTTTGAAGATACTGTGGCTTATATGCAATCTTTATCTTTTTATCAACTTCTCCTGAATCTGGTTTTTCAACACCTGCAATCATCTTCATCATTGTTGTCTTTCCAAGAGCATTTGCGCCCATTATTCCAAGAACTTCGCCTTTTCTGACCTGTCCAGGCTCAATTTCTACAGAAAATGTAAGATATTTTTTAGTTAGTTGTGGATAATTGACAATCTCACTCCCCTCCTGAAATTCATCAGTAGATGTTGATGAAACATCAAATGAAAATGCCTTATCTCTGAATCTGACGTTTTCATTTGGCAAGTATCCATCAAGAAAAACATTGATGCCGACTTTGGTTGAAAGAATATTTGATACAATACCGTATGCTGCTGGCTCTCCATATAGTATTTCGATATAATCACTAAGAAAATCAAGTAGGGTTAAGTCATGCTCTACTACCATAACACTTTTTCCAAGTTTTGCAAGACTTTGAATTACTCTTGCAACACCTGCTCTTTGAAAGACATCGTTGTAAGATGATGGCTCGTCAAAAAAATAAAACTCTGTGTCTTTAGATGCAGCAGCTGCTACTGCAATCCTTTGCAGTTCACCACCACTTAACTCCTTTAGACTTTGTTCAACAGAATTTTGTAATCCCAATTCCTTGATTAATTGTTGTGAGACTCCTCTCTCATCATATTTTTCAATGAGTTCTTTTCCTGTTCCATCAAATGCTTGAGCAATGTGATGAACTTGTTGAGGTTTAATTGATGCACGAATTTGATTTTGTTTTATTTTCTCAAAGTGTTGTTTTAGTTCTGTTCCACTATAATATTTTAAAATCTCATCCCATTCAGGAGGATCTTCATATCTTCCAAGATTTGGTTTTAGATTGCCTGATAGAATGTTAACAACAGTACTTTTTCCCATACCGTTTCTTCCAAGTAAACCAACTACTTCTCCTTTCTTTGGAGTTGGCAGTTTGTATAGTCTAAATGAATTTGGACCATATTGATGGATTTTATCAGTTGCTAATTCACTTGCCAGGTTTACAATAGTAATTGCATCAAATGGACATACTTTGACACAAATTCCACATCCATTACAGATATCTTCGTCGATCTGGGCTTTTTTGGATTCTTCGTTTAGAACAATACAATCTGCGCCTGATTTGTTGACTGGGCAATACTTTATGCACTCTAATCCGCATTTTTTAGGCTGACAAAGCTCATGATCTAAGACTCCGACCCTGTGTGTCATGTGCTAGAGCGGTAATCTCTTTGTTTTATACCTATTTTGGAGTCATTCTTGGGTTTCGTTACGTTAATAATTGAGATTTTAACATCATTCTTCAAGCCGGCCATAGCGTTAGGGTGCGACCCAATCCCTTTCCGAACTTGGAAGTCAAACCTAACGTCGCTGTTGTGCTACTAAGATGCGAGAGCCCTTGGGAAACAACAGTGCTGGCATTTCTAATTTACAATCTATTAATATTGAATTTTTCAAAACATCTCATGGTAAACTGTTCTGTTTGCGGTGAAATGTGTGACAACGATATACGATTGATGAATCACATGATGGAAAAACATGGATGGAGAAATCCAAATGTTGGAAAACCTGATAGAAACAGCAGAGGTTACTAGATTACAAATTCTGAAGATAATCTAAAATCAATCTAACACCAAATCCTGTTGCGCCTTTTGGATTGTATGATTTTTCTTTTGTTGCAGTTTGTGTCCATGCAACTCCTGCAATGTCAATGTGGGTCCATGGAGTATCCTCAATTGCATTTCTCAAAAATGCTGCAGCAGTAATTGTTCCGGCCGCTCTTCCAATTCCAGTGTTTTTCATGTCGGCAACTTCAGATTTAATCTGGTCCATATAGTCCTGATTTAGTGGAAGCTCCCATACTTCTTCTGTTGTTCTTTTTGATGCATCACGAATTTTGTTTGCAAGTTTCTCATTGTTTGAAACCATTCCAGCAACATTAGTTCCTAATGCAATGATACATGCACCAGTTAGTGTTGCAAAGTCAATGATTGTTTTTGGAGAATAGTGCTTTTCACCATATGCCAAAGCATCCGCCAAAATTAGTCTGCCTTCTGCATCGGTATTTAGAATCTCTGCAGTTTTTCCACTATACAATTTGATAATATCTCCAGGTCTGTATGATTCACCACCTGGCATGTTTTCAACTGATGGAACAATTCCAATAATATTAATTGGTAATCTTAATTCAGAAACTGCTTTCATAATTCCAAGAACTGTACATCCTCCACATTTGTCAAACTTCATTTCATCCATATTTGCACCTGATTTTAGTGAAATTCCACCAGTGTCAAAAGTTACTGCCTTTCCAACTAGAACAATTGGTTTTTCATTTCTTGGTCCACGTTTGTGTTCCATGATGATTAGTTTAGGTTCATTCTTACTTCCTTGTCCTACTGCAGTAATTCCTCCAAATCCTTTCTTCTTTAGTTCAGGTTTAGATATTACAGTACACTTCATCTTGTTCTTTTTGGAAATAGTTTTTGCAAAGTTTGCTAATGTTGTTGGTGTGCACTCATTTGGAGGCATATTTGCAATACTTTTTGTAAATATTGCACCATCTGCAACTACTTGAGCTGTTTTGATGGTCTTTGAATTCTTGTTAGATCTTGAAACAATTACTGTAAGGTCTGGTGATTGGTCTGCTTTTTCTGCCTTGAACTTGTCAAATTTGAATAATGCCATCTTTACACCTTCAATAATTTGAGTTACTGCCAATGTTTGCTCTGCTACAAAACTTGGTGGGGTGATGATTGAAAATTCCTTTAATTTCAATTCTCTTGCTTTGAGTGCAATTTTACCTGAGACTGCTCTAATGGTGTCTCTTGTAATGTCCTCTTTTTTTCCAAGACCTGCTAGAAGAATTCTTTGTGCTGGCTTTTTTCTAGGCACAGGAATGATGCTTACTCTCCCTAGTTTTCCATCATTGTCTTTTACAGACTGGTTAATTACTGAGGTTGTTTTGGAATCATATTTTCCTAATCCTAAAACTTTGTTGGAATTTTCTAGTACAAATCCACATAGAAGTTGTGTTTTCTTTTTTGTGGAACTTTCAGTTTTTATCTTCACTGTCAACTCTAAATTTTAGAGTCTTATTTAGATTTACTAGAGATCGATTTTTTTACTATTTGTAAGTAAACTAGTTGATCTTACAAAAACTGCCTTAACAGTTTTACATTCTTGCTCACAATTTTCATTCATGCTCATAATTGCTGGCTTTTTTGTTTTGTTTGAAAGAATAGATTTTATCATTGGGAGTAATGCTGCTCTACCACCATAAGCTCTTTTTCCATCAATAAACCAAAACATCTCTAAAGCTGTTTCATCAAGAATTTTGTTTCTAATTTTTTCTCCAAAATCAGTGTAATGTCCAACCATTGTGATTTTTCCTCTAGCAAAAAAATCCACACATTTTGCAAATTTCATACACAGATAGCACTGGTTATCAAAAACTACTATTGAAACACACTCTTTAATTTCCATATTAATAATACAACCCGATCACATTAAAATTTTACAGCTCAGAGAAAAAATCAGTCTCCTTTGCCTTGGAGACTATGTCATGTATTAACTAGTTTATGTGAGCATTGGGTTCCCAGCTAACCCCGTGAGATGTCTCTGACTCAATGAGTACTATAGAATTGAGTCTTTGTTAAAAAATCAGAGTCAAAAAGAATAACATTTTACTAAACAATTTTTCTTTAATTTTTACAGCTCTAAAGTCGCAAACCTCAGAAGTAGATTTTTATTAAATTTCCAAAGATAACGATCGAGATGGGGCTTAATTATTGTCAAATTAAGAAGAATATCCTTCGAGCCCGCAAATTAGTCATTAAAGGAACCAATACTGCTGGTTCAGGTCATCCAGGCGGTTCTTTTTCTATGGCCGAAATCTTAGGATGTTTATTTAACAAATATCTGAAATTTGATCCTAAAAATCCACAGTGGGAAGATCGAGATCGTTTAGTATTGTCAAAAGGACATGCTGCACCTGGTTTGTTCTCAAATATGGCAGTAGCAGAATATTTTCCAGAATCTGAAATCGAGACACTAAGAAAGTTTGGTAGTAAATTACAGGGACACCCTGACCTGAAATGTCCTGGTGTAGAATTTTGCGGAGGTTCTTTGGGAACTGGACTATCTTATTCGATAGGTATTGCACTTGCTGGAAAAATTGATTCTAAAGATTATCATGTTTTTACAATCATTGGAGATGGTGAATCTGATGAAGGTCAAATTTGGGAAGCTTCTATGACAGCAGCAAAGTACAAAGTTGATAATCTTACGGTATTTCTTGACAGAAATTTCATCCAACAAGATTCTTACACTGAAAAAATTATGCCACTTGATGAAAAGTTAGAAGGAGATGATCTTTCTGAAATGTGGAAAGATGCATCACGATGGAAGACTGGAGACAAATGGAGATCATTTGGTTGGAACGTAATTGAAATTGATGGACATAGAGTAGAGCAAATTGATGCTGCAATCAAAAAAACTCTTGCAACAAAAGGAGTTCCTACAATCATCATATCTAGAACAATTAAAGGAAAGGCAGTTGAACATATGGAAGATAATCCTCAATGGCACGGAAAGGCTCCTGATTCTGATGTAGTGCCTATCATTAACCTTGAATTAGATTCACAATTCATGATTGCACCTTCCATAATTGCTGGTGACATGTCTAATCTAGAAAATGAAGTTAAGAGATGTGTAGCTGGTAGAGCTGATTACATTCATCTTGATGTTATGGATGGCCAATTTGTTCCAAACAAAACATTTGATCATAATAAAATTAAAGAGCTAAGACCACTTACAGTAATTCCTCTTGATTCTCACTTGATGATAAACGAACCTGTTAAACATGTACGCAATTACATTGATGCAGGAAGCGACATCATTACTGTTCATGCTGAAGTTACAGATGAATCTAGCTTTGGAGAAATTCATGATTTGTTAAAACAAAATCAAGTTGGTGTTGGATTTGCAATAAATCCTGACACTGATTTACCTGAATGGTCTTACAAATTCATACCCATACTTGATCAACTAATTGTAATGTCAGTTGTTCCAGGTAAATCTGGTCAAAAATACATTGAAGAAACACATGCAAAGATGGCTAGATTAAATTCTATCCTCAAAGAACACAATTTTTCTGGTTATATTGAGGCTGATGGAGGAGTAAATCTTGAAAATATTGGTTCAGTATTTGCAGATGGTGCACGTGCATTTGTTGGTGGTGGAGCGATTATTGGTCAACAAGATGTCCGAACAGCCATTCGTGACTTTAGAACAGAAGTTCTAAAATCTCGAAGACGTGTTTTACTTGATAAAGCCAACGAATTGGGTGGTTCTGAACTAGTAAATAAATGGATTGGATTGCATGTTGTTGGTGAAAAACAAGAACAAATTAAGAAAATAGCACAGGAGGCAGGATACATTTGAATGAACCAGTAATGACTGACATGCGTTTAGAATATTCTAAAACTCTTGTTCAAATTGGCAAAGAAAATCCAAATGTTGTTGTATTAGGCGCTGATACTACTGATTCCTTAAAAACTTCTAGTTTTGGAAAAGAATTTCCTAACAGATTTTTTAATGTTGGAATTGCTGAAGGTAATTTAGTAACAATTTCTGCTGGTCTAGCGGTTTCTGGAAAAATTTCTTTTGCAAGTACTTATGCTATATTTTTGCCAGGTAGAGCTGTTGATCAAATTAGAAATAATATTGCTTATCCGTCTCCTCCAGGCAAAAAAGGTCTTAATGTAAAGTTAGTTGCATCTCATGGAGGTCTTTCCGTTGGTCCTGATGGTGGTTCACATCAACAAATAGAGGATATTGCAATCATGAGAGCTATTCCTAATTTCCGAGTTTTTATTCCATCAGACACTTTTGCTGTTTCAAAATTAACTCGTTTGATGGCAACTGAATATGGTCCATTTTACATGAGAATGGCAAGATCAAAAACTCCTGTAGTTCATTCTGAATCTCAAGATTTCCAAATTGGAAAAGGAATCACTTTACGAGATGGTTCTGATTGTACAATAGCAGCATGCGGAATTACTGTAAGAATGGCTTTAGAAGCTGCTGAAACATTACAACAAGAAGGAATCTCCTGTAGAGTTTTAGATATATTTTCAATAAAACCAATTGATAATGAAATTTTAGAAAAAGCAGCAAGAGAAACAGGTTGCATAGTTACAACTGAAGAACACAATATTTTTGGTGGAATGGGTTCTGCCGTTACAGAATCTGTATCAGAATCATATCCTGTACCCATTAAACGAATTGGGGCTCAAGATATGTTTGGAGAATCTGCCAGAGATAAAGAGGTTCCATTACTTTTAGAAAAACACGGCATCACACCTATTAATATAGTAAAACAAGTCAAGGAAATTAGGAGCAAAAAATTATGAAGATTTTTCTTGATACAGCTAACTTAGAGTCTATTCGAAAATTCAATGATATGGGATTGTTAGATGGCATTACCACAAATCCTTCACTATTATCAAAAGAAGGGGGAAATCCAAAAGATGGAATGGAAGAGATTACAAAAATTATCAAAGGTGATGTGAGTCTAGAAGTTGTAAGTACAGAATTTTCTGGAATGATTGAAGAAGGAAAGCGTCTTCGTGAATATGGAGAAAATGTTGTTGTTAAAGTTCCTATGACTCCTGATGGATTGAAAGCATGCAAATCACTTTCATCAGAAGGAATCCCTGTTAATGTAACCCTTGTCTTTTCTCCAAACCAAGCTTTGCTTGCAGCAAAATCTGGAGCAAAATATGTTAGTCCATTTATCGGAAGATTAGATGACATTGGACAAGATGGGACGAAATTAATTCAAGAAATTAAAGAAATATTTTCTAATTATAATTTTGGAACTGAAATTCTTGTTGCAAGTATTCGTCACCCAATGCATGTAGTTGAAGCTGCAAAAATTGGAGCAGATGTAGTAACTTTACCTCCTGGTGTATTGGATAAAATGTTGCAACATCCATTAACTAAAATTGGTTTAGAAAACTTCCTAAAAGATTGGGAAAAACTTAAAGCTGGAAATTCTGATATCAACATCTAGAAAATAAATCCGCTTTTGAAAACAATCTCTAAGCAAAAATAATAAAAATTAAAAATTGATGATTTCTTAGGATTTTTTCCTTGTACCAGTACCTCTACCAGAAACTCTTGTTCCTGTATACTTTGGTCTTGTTTTTGGTTCTGGTGTATCAGATAGTTTTCTTCTACCCGTTCCTCTTCCAGATGAAACGTATGTACCGCCAGCTGCTTTCTTTCTTGCTTCTTGCAATTTTTTAAATTGGTCTCCGGTCCATTTTGCTGCATCCTCATCAACTTCGATAGTACCTGTGCCTCTACCAGTTCGTATTCTGATTTTGCCCATAGCTTATGTTAAATTCTCTCGTATTTATCTAAGCTCATTTTTTACTCGTAAAAAAATTCATGTTTTCTGGAATGAAATATTAGAGTCAGATCTGTGTTTATTCTATTGTTTTGATGGTTTATGAGAAAAATCTTCTACATTATCATTCCAACTATTGCCTTTGCTCTAGTAATATCTAATGCATTTTTTGGTCATCTTCTCTTTGATTCTCCTTATGAGCAAGATATCAACAAATATTCTATCTATGTTCATTTACAACCAGAATGGAATAGTTATCCTGGAAATATTATATTTGATGTGACTAATGTTTGGTCAAATTCCAATTCAGAAAAAAATACCTATTCATCAGATCCATCCGATATTTCTTCTCTCACTAACTATAATACAAATCAATTACAATTTCAACAAGAAAAATCCTATGTTGAATTAAAACATGAATTTAGTAATTGTGAATCAAACTGGAAACCAATGTTGTATCGATTTGCAATTGACACTCTTAGAAATAAAGTAGAATTAGCACAAGGAACTCAGCTTAATAATGATCCATATGTTTCAGTTGTACCAAATATTGAATTAGGAAAACAAATTGCAACCACCTCATATGTTCAATTCATACCAATTTGCACCGTTAAAGAAGATACTTCTTATGAATACTCTATTTCCATAAATGATCAAGATTCATGGTTTGATGTTTATTTTGTGCATTCTAAAGAACAATTTCAAAATTATCTAAATTCTGATAATTTCCATTACTATCTTCAAGATGGATGTTATGCACAAAATCATCAAAGTTTTAGTGGAACATGTAATAATGTTGGAAAGGATTCAGGTCTCATGATCATAATTCCTGATAATTTAGATCAATCCTTGACTAAAATTCGAGTAAATCTCCATGAAAAATTCTAGATTCATTTGATTTAGCTATTAATCCAGCCTAGTTTTTTGAAATATGCAAACATCATAATTGCCGGAATAGCTGATGCTAAAATTACAATTATGAAAGTTGTAAATGGACCTAATGTCATTGAACTATCCTCTAATCCTCCTGGCAAATTCACATTCATTCCATAAAATGTTCCAATTACTGTTGCTGGAATTGCCAAAGTGAAGATTATAGTAAGAACTGCAAGAACTTTGTTAGTTTTTTCTGTACTTAACACAAAATCTGTATCTTTATAAATTTCCATAGTTTCTCTTGATTCTTCTAAAGTTTCAATTACTTTGTCTATGTGATCGATTACGTCATCGAAAAACAATGTAAGCTCTTCATCTTCTCTTTCAGAAAATTTCTTGACATTTTTGGCTATTTCTAAAACAAATTTCTTTAGTGGGTTTGCTATTCTTCTCAATCTGTTAATTTCTCTTCTAAGTAATGCAATACTTCTAGCAACTGGTTTTGTTTCATCAAATACTCTGTCCTCCATTTCATCCAAATTTGCGATAATCTTTCTTGATGTATGTAATAGATCATCCACTAGAACATCTATAATTTCATGAAGTAAATGTCCTGAAGATTGTTCTAATAGTCTCTTTTTTCTTGGTTCATCTGATTTGCAAATATCCACTAAATCTACAAGTGGTTTTAGATCTCCTTGATGCACTGTTACCAGAAAATCTTTTCCAACAAATATTGATAACCGACTATTCTTTGAAATTCCTACTTTTTGAGAAAGTGGTGGAAAATGCAAAATTACAAAAAAGTGATCATCATAACTGTCTAATTTTGGAAGCTCAAATTTTGTCATACAGTCTTCAATGTTTAATTCATTAAAATTGTATTTTTCAGCCAATTTTTCAACGTCGTTTCTATCTGGATTTTGCAAATCTACCCATGCAAATTTTTCTCCTTGAATATTCTCAATTTTTCTTTCTATAGTATTCTCTAGGGATTTTCTACCAGAACGTAATCTTTTTGTGATGAATCCTTTTCTCAAGTCGAAAAATACCCTAATACAACAAATTTAAAGCGATCGCTCGTAGTTTACGTAATTATTTTCTTAATAATGAAATGAAAAACTGTCTTGAATTTGAGGCTATTTGAATGGAAGTAAGTAGTTCATTCCAACCCATGTGAGTCCTATTGCTATTGCCATTGCAACCCACCAATATCTCATGTTACAACTTTCTACTAGACAATAATAAATCTACACTCTCATTCTCAGTTAAAATCAAAGATTATTACAGGATACATAATTTTTCTTTATTGTGGCCTTCGTAGTACAGTGGTTAGTATAGAGGATTGTGGATCCTCGGACAGGAGTTCGATTCCCCTCGAGGGCCCTCCAATTTTTAGAAAATTCCGTATTTGCTTGACTCCATCTCTTCTTTAATAGCAAGTTTGAATCGTGGAGATTTTCCTTCCACATTTTTTGTCAACCATGTAAGAAATTTTTTCTCTGGTCCTTTTCCTTTTAATTTGTCAAAATCAGGCCCTAATGTTTCAGCTAATTTTACTACTAGAGTTCTGTTTACACTAAGCACAAAAAAATGCCAACCAAAAGCAAATTCTGAATCAGTCATGACAAAATCACCTTGACTGTGAACCATTTCTTCCAATAGTGATAATTGACGAGTTAACGCCTTGCTTGTTTTATCGTAATCTATTGCTGAGACATTAATGTTTATCCTCCCTTCCATATTTTATTCAAGTAAATACAAAATAAAAGGATTACACAGATTATTCCTTTAATAGATATTCAAAATCTATATCAAAATTCATTTTCATTAGTTTAATGTAAGTATCAATAGGTTCTGGAATGTCTTCACCACATGCAACTCCTAATTTTTTTGCATTTATCCAAATCACCAAAGTTTGAATAATTGTTAAAAATCGATCATTCTTAATTTCAGGTGAACCAATAGATTTTGTGTATCTCTCAGCAAATTCCCAAGCTGTGACAAAATCTACACATTTTACTCCAAATACTGATAGCAATTGCTCTTGCATATTTTGAGCTTTTTTGAAAGGAGTTTTGTTGATAATGTATGGGAATTTTACTTCATTTGGAAGACAATCTGGAAGCGGTCCCCAAATCGTAATTATTTTTGTCTCTGGTTTTAGAGTTTCAAATTTTTCTAACATTTTATTAATAATTTCTTCATCTGTAAACCAAAACAAAATTACTGAGGCATCTGAGATGTTTGATTCTTCGATATTTTCGCAGATTAATTGTGCTTGAATTTGTTTTTCTTCAAGATTTTTCTTTGCTTGCTGAATTTTTTCAGAATTGCAATCTATTCCAATTGCTTTTTTTACTTTGAATTGATTAATTGCAATTTCAATTCCTTTTTCATCTCCACATCCTAAATGATAAAAAATATCGTCTTCTCCTAAATTTGCAAACTTGAATATTTCATTTAGTGATTTTTCTGGTAATTGTACATCTTCTCCACCAAGCAAATTTTCCGGAAGTGTTTCTAAATATTCTTCAATTTTCAATAATGTTCTACCTGTAAGTGAAAATTTATTCTCTTATACTTTCTAGTTTTGAGACTGCCTGCCATAGCTGAGTTCTAACGTATGAAGGCATATTAGGATCCTGTGTAACATCATCTAGAAGACTAATTGTGTTTGCAGCTCTAACTGAAAGTGAATATTCTTCATTATTCAAATCTGCAATCAAATCTGTTATTGATTTTTTTATTGTCTTTGGAGTAGAATTGCTTGCAGCAATTTGGTTTAATGTTTCAATTGCTTCCTTCATTGATTCTTTGTTTTGAGCCTCATCTACCATTTTTGTCACCTTTTCTTAAAAATTAGGAGTATATAGTTACATCTCCACAAACACGCTGTCTGATTCTACTACAACTTTGTATGATGTTAAATCTCTAATTTTAGCAGGAAATTTTATCAAATTTCCCATTTCGCAATCAAATTGTGCTCCATGCCAACCACATGTGATTGTATAACCATCTAATTTTCCTTCAGATAAACTGGAACCAGAGTGAGTACATGAGTCATCAGTAGCATAAAATTTTCTCCATTGCATTTTTTATCTGATGATTCTTAATATTTTTTCGTATAAGGAGAATAAAATGATTAGAGACGCTACTGATTTAGATAAAAATTCTATTTTGAAATTTTGTAAGAAGACTTTTTCTTGGGGAGATTATGTTGACCAAGTTTGGGATGCATGGTTATCTGAAGGTCATTTGTTTCTATTTGAAAAACAAACTCCACTAGGAATTTGTCATGCATTTTATTCTAAAGAACAAGTTTGGATTGAAGGAATAAGGATTGATCCTAATTTTAGGAGACAAAAAATTGCATCTGAATTAGTTACTCATGCAGAGTTACTTGGAAAGCATAAAAGAATCTTACTTTCTTACATGTTGATTGATACTGAAAACTCATCATCTCTTTCTATGGCTAACTCTTTAGGTTACAACATATTTCAAACTTGGAAGTTTTACTCTCTTAACTCAAAAACAAATTCAAATTTTGATATTGAATTTATAAAATCTCTAGATAGAAAAATTTATTCTCATTATGTAAATTCATGGAGATGGCTTCCTATTAATGATTCAACTTTATCTGAATTTTATCAAAAAAATAGAATCATTGCCTCTGATATTAACGGAAAAAATTCATTAGCAATTCTTTCAGATTCTGAACATTTTGATAATACTTTGATAGTTACTCTATTTTCAGGTTCTAAAGATACTACTATTCAAATACTCTCATTTTTACAAAATTATGGACAAGAAAACAACTGTGAACGAATACAAATTTCAACTAAAGAACAATTACCAGTTTTTGATTCATTAGAACATAGAATTTCATTTCATTTGATGAAAAAATCTTTGGTTTAATCTGATTTCACAAACTTTATTGTGTTATTTAAAACTCCGAGATCTTCAATTTCCATTTCTACTTTATCACCATCCTTCAAGAATACCGCATTTGGTTTGTTTAGCATTACTCCTGCTGGTGTTCCTGTCGAAATAATGTCTCCTTTTTCTAAAGTCAAAACTTTAGAAATTTTTGAAATAATTTCTGGAATTTTAATGAACATATTACTTGTTGAAGAATTTTGTCTTAATTCCCCATTGATTTTAGTTGTTAATTTTAGATTCTGTGCATCCTGAATCTCATCAGCAGTTGTAATCCATGGTCCACAAGGAGCAAATGAATCAAAACTCTTTCCTCTTGTGAATTGTTTGTCTTTGAATTGAATATCTCTTGCTGATACATCATTGAAAATCATGTATCCGAATACCACCTCTTTGGCCTCTTCTACGCTTACATTTTTGCATGTTTTTCCAATTATCAAGGCTAATTCTACTTCATAATCTAACTGTGTAACAAAATCTGGGCATACAATGTCTGATTCAGTACTATTAAGTGCGGTTCTTGGTTTTATTACTATTGCAGGATCTTCCGGCGCTTCTAATCCCTGTTCTTCAGCATGATCTACATAATTGAACGCTAAACAAATTATTTTGTTTGGATTTGCAATTGGAGTTAAAATTTTGAATTTTGAAAGATTTTCGTTATATGGTAAATCCTTGATCTTATTTTTTATTTCATCATACCATCCTTCAAAGAGAAAATCTTTTACAGTGTGTGGAATAGGAACTCCAGTAAGATATGTTATTTCATCTTTTGTAGCAACTTTGTCTCCTTTTACAAAACCATAAGTTTCATTATTTTCATGTAACAATCGTACTATCTTCATCATTGATCACTTGTGTGTAAAAATCGCTTGATTTTGTGAATCTTTTCTACAATATCCAAATCTAACAAACTGAATTTCTTCTCCTTCTTTTAATTGTAAATAATGTGGTTCTGTATAAACGTCTAATTCTTTTAAACTATCCTCATTAAATTCTTCACCATTGAATAGAATTTTTGGAACAATCATCTTGATTTCATGTGCAGTTTTTTGTGGTATCCATTGAATTTTTGGAATGTCTGTTGTTTCTCCTTCTCCTATAAATTCCCCTTCAAGTTCAGTACCTTCTTTTGTAATCAAAACATTTCCTAATCCTAGCAATCTAATCTGTGTTCCTTGTTTGATATTTTGTGCATCGTCACCTGAAATGCAGAAGTTTTCATCAATTTCAATTATTCTTTTTCCCATATCATTAACGGGATGATTTGGAATCTCAACTTTTGACATTGAAAGATTTTTGATTGATAATTTTCTTGCATTGCTTACCATGAATAACCTTATACTATCTGCATCAACAAATTTTCGATTAAATGCCTCAAGTGCATCAAAAGGTGCTAGAGTATTTGCTTTGGTTAATCCCAATGACATTATGAATTTTCTAATGGCTTCAGGCTTGATTCCTCTTCGCTTTAGTCCTTCTAATGTGGGTAATCTTGGATCGTCATACCATGAAACCTTGCCTCCTTCAATCAGAGGCTTGATGATTCTCTTTGAGATGGGCATTCCCTTGAATTCGAGCCTGGAAAAGAAGCCCTGGCTTGGTTTTCTCATGTTTAGAGCATCTAATATTGCATCAATTAACTCTCTTCTCAATTCAAATTCTTTTGAACGAAAAGCATGAGTTACATTATCAATACTATCCTCAATTGCAACTGCCATGTCATAGCTAGGCCAAATTCTATATTTCTCGCCTAAAGTGTAATGCTTCTCTTCAATAATCCTGAACAATACTGGGTCTCTCATCACTGCATTATCAGCTTTCATGTCTCCACGAAATCTAACAATTGCTTCTCCTGGTTTGTATTTCTCTTGCATCTTTTCCCAACTCTTATTATTTTTATCAACATCTTCCATACTACACTTACAGGCTTTTCTTTCTCTCCTGTTTTTACTAATGTCATCTCTTTTACAAGTGCAAACGTAAGCTTTTCCTGAATCAATCAACTCCTTTCCTTTCTGATAAAATAATTCCATATCATCAGACGTTTGTTTTTCTTCATCCCATTTTACTCCCAACCATTCCAAACCAACTTTGATAGCAGCATGATATTCCATTCTTTCTGCTTCTGGATTTGTATCATCCATTCTAAGAATAAATTTCCCACCATACATCTTTGCATATTCAGAATTAATGATAGCAGCTTTTGCATGACCTATGTGTGGATAACCATTTGGTTCTGGAGGAAATCTCGTAATGACTTTTCCTTGTTGTGCACCTTCTAACTCTGGAAGGCCTTCTCTTTCTTCAACTTTTTCTTTTGGTGCTAAAATTTCTGGAAAGTTTTCTTCAATCTCTTTTTTTTGTTCATCAGCTGACAATTGATTTACATTTGAAACAATTTCAGAAATGTCAGATGTAATCTCTTTTACTTTGGTTCTAAACTCTGGTTTTGTTCCAAGAATCTTTCCTAAAATTATTTTATCTTGAGTTTGTCCTCCATGCTCAAATACATTTTGAAGAACCATTTTCCTAATCTCTTTTTTTAATTCTTCATCCATGATAGCTCAACCTATTGTAACTATACACTTCTCTTAACTACAAAATCCAACAATGCGATAAGCTCTGATTTGGCAGAACCAGAGTATTTTGAGAGTGATTTTTCAGCTTTTTCAGCGTATTTTAGTGCCTGCCTTCTTACATTTTCTTCAATTCCAAGTGAGCGAATGACATCTACTGCTTTGTTTAGGTCTTTTCTAGAGACCTTTGGATTTCCAAAAGCCTTTAGAATTGTTTTTTTGTTTTTGCCTTTTGCTAATTTTATTGCCATTAAAATTGGAAGTGATTTTTTCCCTTCTCTTAGATCATTTCCTACAGGTTTTTTTGTAATTTTAGGATCTCCCATTACTCCAATAAGATCATCGGTAATCTGAAACGCAATTCCTAGATTTCTCCCAAATGAAGAAAGATTTGAAATATCTTTGGTTTTATTGGTTGCACAAATTGCACCCATTGCACATGATACATCAAACAATGCTGCAGTTTTTTTGCCAATCATTGTAATGTATTGTGCCTGTGTTGGAATTTTTTTCTCCTCAGCCATCTTTATGTCAAGTAGTTGACCTTCACAAACATCTACACATGCTTTTGCAAGTCTAGAAACTAATTGAGTTGTAGCATTTGGTGATAATTTTGATTCTGTAATTACTTGATAAGCTTTTGAGAATAAAACATCACCTGCAAGAATTGCAAGTGGCATTCCAAATTTTTTGTGAACTGTTGGAACTCCATGACGCATCTCATCATTATCCATTATGTCATCATGAACTAAAGTAAAATTGTGTACCATTTCAACTGCGCTTGCAGCTGGCATTGCGTTTGATACTTTACCTTTCAGTATCTGACAACTTCTAATTACCATGTATGGTCTGAGCCTCTTTCCGCCATGGATGATTAAATGCCCTGCTGCATCATAGAGTTTTTTTGGATTTCCTTTTAGTTTTGAATTAAGATACTTGTTTACGGTTTTTGCATTTTTTTCAATTTGCTTAGTTTTTTTCATTTACTAGTCTCCATTTTTCTTTTGGTAGATGAGTATCAATTGCTTTTTGCAATCCCTCATGAACTTCACTAGTCATCCATGTAGATAAGATATTTGCATGCTTTTCAAGCATGGATTTTTCTGATTTTCCTAGTAATTCTAAGGCAATTAGCATCCAAGGACAATAGATCTCAGGAGCTGTCTTTAATTCTGCAATTAACTCACTTGCTGAAATCCATTTTATCTCATCAATTTCTCCTTCAATCTCTTTGAGTTCTGTATCTTTATCGATAATTCCGATTAAGGTTCCACAAATCTCGTTTTCAGAACCAACGTCTTTGTAAGGTACATGATACTCAAACTTATTCAAATAATCTAAATTCCCTTCTATGCCAAGTTCTTCAGGCATTCTTCTTTCTCCTGATGAAACATATGTTTCTGATTCTCTTGGATGGCTTGCAAAAGTTCCATCCCAATCCCCAGGCCATAACATCTTTTCTTTTGCTCTTCTTGTAAGAACTAATCTTCCATCATTATCAAACAACAAAGCAGTAAATGCTCTGTGTAATTTTCCATTTGGCAGATGACACTTTACTTTTTCTTCAGTACCTATAGGATTATCATTTTCATCTACTAAAATTATAAATTCATCAAACATTTTATTCACCTCTAAACAAAGTTCCTTCAAATTTCC
This sequence comes from Candidatus Nitrosopumilus sp., assembly GCA_965215075.1. Classification (GTDB taxonomy): domain Archaea; phylum Thermoproteota; class Nitrososphaeria; order Nitrososphaerales; family Nitrosopumilaceae; genus Nitrosopumilus. The sequence goes on along the minus strand of OZ244033.1, from coordinate 44,074 downwards.
TATTTTTAATCGCTTTTACAATTCTTTCAGGTTTGTTTCCATTTACAAAAAATACATTCATTCCCATTTTTGAAATCTTAGATGCTTCTTCCACTTTTCTAGTCATTCCACCAGTAACATCCATCTTGTTTTGTGAAATTAATGGACGTTGACCTTTCAATTCGTGAATTAATTTCTTTGATTTAAGATCAGAGTATAATCCATCTTCATTTAAAGCAAAAATACATAGTCTTGGTTTTAGAATTTTTGCAAGATGTGTCATTATTTTGTCTCCTGATAAAATGAATGATTTGTTTTGACCGTACCATAAAGCATCCCCGTATGTGACTGGAATCAAGCCCGATTTTGCAATTTTTTCAATCTCTTTGACTTTTTTTGGAATCGGTTTGTTTCCTGACATAAAATCAGTTGGAGGAAGAGAATAAGGATTCAATTTATTTTTGAGCATTAAATCTAAGATTATTTTGTTTAATTCAATCATTGAATTTTTTACAATTGCAACTCCTCGAAGATCATATTTTCTTTCTTTTGTGTGCATATCATATTTTACAGACCAGAAATGTCCATAGGAGCCTCCTCCATGAACAATAACTATTGGCTCATCAATTCTCTTCAAACTCTTAGCAAGCTTTTCTATGGTTTTTCTTCTTGCTGATAATGGCTTTTCCTTGTTAGTGATAATTGAGCCGCCTAATTTTATTAGAATCATGCTGTTCAAAATTATCTAGTTCATTAAAAAGTATCTAGTCCTTTAAAATCAATTTTTACTGAAAAGCAATCATAATTTCTCTCTTTGAATTCGTTGATAGTTTTATCTAAATTCGATTCATCAGTCAAGGAAAAGATACAACCTCCTCCACCTGCACCTGTGATTTTTGCGCCAAAAGATGATTTTTGACCCATCTGAATCATATCTCTTAATTTTTCATTTGAAATCCCTATTGTTTCTAGATATTCTTGATTTTGAGTACCTTTTTGACCTAATTCTTTGGTGTTGTTTTCTTTTAATAATTGCAAAACATCTTCTACTAGTTTTGATTCATCATCACACAATCTCAAAAATTCTTGTTCATTCTCATCTTTGAATTTTTTTACTCCTGCAACTATTGTTTTTGTAGTGTGTTCAATGTTTGAATTTGCAATAACTAGATGAAAATTAGGCTTAGATTCTATTTTGGTAAATCCATTTTTCTTATCGTATTCCATGAGTCCTCCATATGTACAAACAGTACAATCTGCACCTGAAGTATTTTCAAAAATTGTCTTCTCTGCTTCTATGGCAAGTTTGAGAATTTCTTCTTTTGATGTTTCAGTAAATAATCTAGAGATTGCTGCAGCACCAGCAACACAGCATGCCGATGAAGAACCTAAGCCTACTCCTAATGGAATTTCTGATTCAACTGAAATTTCAACTCCAATTGTTTGATTATGAGTTTGAATCATCTTATTTGCTAAATAATAAAATGGCTTTAGTGGAGAATTAATCTCAGAAATTGATTTACCAGCTTCTAATTCTAAATTTCCAATGTTTGATTTGATTAAAATTTTATTCTCATCAATTTTTTCTGCAGAGACTGTAATTCTTTTATTTATTGCACAAAGAATAGCTTTTACACCATAAACTACAAAATGTTCTCCAAAAAGAATTATTTTTCCTGGTGCAGAAGCTTTGGATTTCAAGTGAACCCTTTAAGAACATTAAATTATTTATTCGATTTCCTCTTCGGTAATCTTTGTTTCAAAATCATCGATTTCATATTTCATTGGTTCATCTTCTTTCAATTCTCCTTTTTCAATGAGAATTTGACGTACCAATAACCAGTAAACTGTAGCTAGAGCTTTTCTTCCTCTATTGTTTGCTGGAATAATTACATCTAGATTTGATGTAATGTTATCAGTATTTGCAATTCCAATGACTGGAATTCCTGCATTAGTTGCTTCAGTGACTGCCTGTTCATCAGCTTGTGGATCTGAAATCAAAACCAATTTTGGTTCAATGTAATATGGTAAAGAAGGATTTGTCAAAGTTCCTGGCATGAATCTTCCTAAGAGTTTCTTTGAGCCTAAAACCTCACAAAATTTCTCAATTGGGGTTTCTGCATATTGTCTTCCTGAACAAACGATTAGTTTGTCAGTTCCCAATCTATTGATAAACTTGGCTGCAGTTTGAATTTTTTCTAGTGTAATGTCTAAATCAAGCATGTAAAGTCCTTCAGAGCTGGCTTTCGTAATGAATGGTTTCATGAATTTTGTTTTAACTTGAGTTCCTACTCTAATTCCTGTAGATAGGATCTTCTTTTTGATGTCTGTTGTTTCTGCTTGTTGGCTCATTTCGATTTTAAATCTCTGCCATACCGCGTATTAAATCATGCTCTGATAGGCGTAAAAGTTCATTGAGTTTTGCTACTCTTTCTCCTCCGACCACTCCTACTTTGATCATTTTTGACTTTGTTGCTATTCCTATATGGGAAATTTGTGAATCAGTTGATTCTCCCGATCTGTGTGATGTAATTAATCTGATATTATTTTGATTAACAAGATTTGCAAATTCTAATGCATCAAATAGACTTCCTGCTTGGTTAACTTTTAGAATTGCTGCATTACATGACTTGGAATCAATTGCTTTTGCAAGGATGTCTTTGTTTGTAACTGTCAAATCATCACCAGTAACTAGAGTATTTGGGAATTTAGAAGTTAGTTCTGCCATGTCACCAAATGCTTCTTCATGAACTGCATCTTCTGCATAAATTAATTTGAATTTTTCAATGATGTCTGCTGTAAAATCAATTTGTTCTCCAGTTGAATTTTCAAAACCAGCTCTATCATAAACATACTTTTGTTTTTTTTCATTCCATTGTGTAGATGATGCAAAGTCTACTCCTAACGAAACTTCTTTACCTAAAGTAAATCCTAGATTCTCACAAGCTTTTGCAGAAATTTCCAAAGCTTCTTGATTCTTTAATTTTGGTGCCCATCCACCCTCATCCCCTCTACCATTTGTAAAATTAGGGTCTTCTTTTAACAACACCTTTTGTAATTCCTTGTGAACTGCCAAGTTGGTTTCAATTGCATCTTCGATATTTTTTGAGCCTGTTGCACAAATCAAAATCTCTTGAATGTCTGGAGTTCCTGGTCCTGCATGTGCCCCTCCTCCCAAAATATTTCCTAATGGAAATGGAAATTTGAATGAGGATTCTGATGATAGTGTTTTAAACAATGGTTGGTTTGCTTCTTTTGCAGAAGAATCCATTGATGCAATTGTAACTGCAAAAGCAAGCGCTCCTCCAATCTTAGTATAGTTAGAAGAACTATCAAAACTTTTGAGAGTATCATGAATTCCTTTTAGATCAGATGATTCTAAACCAACAAATTTTTGAGAATTTTCTTTTAATATCCTAAGGCTCTCTTCAGGTTTACCATTTGGAAAACTAACTGCTTCATATTTTCCTACACTTGCACCCGAAGGAGCACAAACTCTTCCTAAAAATTTACCATCTGACTCTACATCAACTTCGATTGTTTTACTTCCTCGGCTATTGAATAGAATTCGCCCTTCAATTGAAGTGATTTTGGCCAAGTTACTCTAACTCAGATTGAACTTCTTGGTTTCTTCTCTGAATTGCTTCATAGAATGGAATAACTTGTTGAATAGTTTCTACAGTAGTCAAAAGCATTCTTCTACAACAATATCTCTCAATTCCTACTGAATCAAGAACTTTTACTGGATCTTCTCCAGCTTTTACTTTATTTTGATAATCATCATACTTATCGGCAATCAAATTTCCACATGTAAAACATCTAACTGGAATTAACATACGAACGAAAAAGTAATCAAGGATTATAAAAACCATGCAAGAAAATTTCGTTGCGGGCGTCGCCCAGCCTGGCCAAAGGCGCTAGCTTGAGGGGCTAGTCTCTCAGGAGTTCATGGGTTCAAATCCCATCGCCCGCATACACAATTTCAAAAATTACTTCTTTAGATTTTGTAAAGTCTTGATCAAGTCTGATCTTCTCTTTTCTTCAGTAATTGCAGATCTAACATCATCTACCAAAATTCTGTTTACATCAATTTTTCTTCTGGCTTCTTTTACCACTTTGTCATACATTGAAAATGTGTAAAGATGTAGATACAGATTCTCCATTACATCAAAAATTCTCGTTGCCTCATCAACATCTCCTATTCTGATTTTATCAAATACCATTCTCTTTAATTCTCCAACACAATCAAGCAATCCTAAAACATATGATTCGGGCATAACTCCCAATTTTTTATCTGTAGGGATTTCTTTCTTCTCTACAATTGCAATCAAACAAGCAGCCTCTACAAATTCTTGCTCTGGAGTGATAATGTATCGTTTCAAATCTCCTGTGGCTTTTTTCTTGTATTTTTTTAAGAGTGTCTCTGCTTTCTTTGCATTTTCTTTTCCTGTTTTGAGATCTCCTTTGTGAACTGCAATGATTGATCTGCTACAAAGAACAATCACTTCTCTTGTATTTTTTAATAAAAATTCTCTAGCATCTTGAACTTCACCTAAAGACTTTGCAATCTTGTTTAGTGATGGTTTTACGTTCTTTAATGCCATGCTTGATTATAATTAAAAACTAGGATAAAGCCGTTTGCCAAACAGATATCTAACTAAATTCAGTGGTGTTCATTCTGGAAAACATTGTCTTAATAATTTCAAAAATGGGAACTATTTGTGGGAAAAATCAGAACAAATTTTTAATTTTTAGTGTACTTGTAGCGGTTCTGAGCACAGGTATTGTGTCTAGTTTTGTTGCATATGCCGATGAAGTTCGAACATTGGTGTGCAATGCAGGTCAAGTAATGATAGGAATAATGGGATATGATGATGACGATGAAGGTATTACTATTGTTTGTAAAGCAGATCCTTTTACATCTGCAAATATGATTCCCTTACATTTTGAACAAAAAGGAATTATTACAATTCCTTCAGATAGTTCATTTTCAAATCTAAAAAAATTAGCAATGTGGGAGGTTGAAAAAGATCCTAACGTTGAGGATAATTACATTATTGGTTCATTAGAAGGCATGACTGGACACCTGAAAAAAACTGAAGGAACTGCTTTTAACTCAAAGGTGATTTTTGGATTTTTTACTTCTTCTGACGGTATCAATTGGGATTCTAAAGAAACTATTTCAACAACGGGTAATTCTTTTTCACCTCAGATTTCTAGTGGGGTTATAGAACGAATTGAAGAAGATACTAGATTCTTTGCATTTGCAGTTTATAGCTCTGAAGATGCAGCAGGTGAGCTTAAAGATGTTTCAGGAACAGTATTGCTAACTTTACCAGTAGGCTATGCAATACAACAAGAACTTCCAGTAAAGCTACCTCCAATCGGTGATGATGATTACTGTGATGACGATGATGACGATGGAGACGATGATGATGACAATGATGACGACTAGATTTAAGTTGATTTTCTAAATAAACAAAAAACCAGTTGGTAATTGTTTTACTAAACTCTTATTTTGGATATGATTTTCACGTAAATTATGGAAATTACAGTTGATCAAATGTACAATATTGAAAATAAAGGTCATGATATGGGATTTTTAAAAAAATTCATGATGGAAAATGCAGGAGCTGCAGCAGTTAAACGATTAGTTGAAAAACTTGGTAACGTAGAATCAAAAAATATCTTAATTTTTGTTGGAATGGGAAATAACGGAGGCGATGGTCTTGTAATGGCAAGACATCTAGCAGGATATGGAGCAAAAGTAACTGTAATGCTTCTTGGTAGTCCTGAAAAAATCAAGACTGAAGAAAGTAATTGGAATTGGTCTATTTTACAGAAAATGCCTTCTGTAAAATTAATGTCAGGTGATTCGTTAAATTTTGATTTCAAACCTGATGTAATTGTTGATGGGATTTTAGGTACTGGAATTTCTGGAGAAATTCGTGAACCATATGCTTCTGCAATTAATTACATCAATGAAGCAGATTGTTACAAGTTCGCAGTAGATGTTCCATCTGGTTTGGATCCTCAAACAGGAGAGACTGCAAATATTTGTACAAAATGTGACATGACAGTCACATTTCATAAAATGAAGCAAGGAATTCCCAAACGAAAAGACTTGACAGGTGAATTATATGCAGAAAAAATTGGAATTCCTCCTGAAGCTGAAGAGGGAATACTATGAAAGTTCATCAAATCCAAATTGGCAATATGCAGAACTTTACATACATTGTTGAGGATGAAGATACAAGTGAAGCCATCATTATTGATCCATCTTGGGATCTAATAGAATTAGAGATGATCATAAAAAGAAATGATCTAAAAATCAAATACATTGTTAACACACATCATCACTTTGATCATACACTTGGAAATGAGGCGATGGCAGAATCTACTAAAGCCCCAATTATTCAACACGAAGCTTCAGAATTAAAAAAAGACATTACAGTAAAAGATGGAGATATTATTGAATTTGGAAATTCAAAATTAAAAGTACTTCACACTCCGGGCCACTCTAAAGATAGCATATGTCTAATTGGAGATGGAAAAATTTTTTCCGGTGATACTTTGTTTGTTGGCAATTGTGGTAGAGTAGATTTGCCTGGGGGAAGTGCTAAAGAACTCTATCATAGTCTTTTTGACATACTCCACTCATTAGATGATAATTTGGTCATGTATTCTGGTCATAATTATGGTCATTCTGAAACATCAACTCTTGGACAAGAAAAAATTACCAATATGGTTATGCAAAAGAGAACTGAGCAACAATTTGTTGAAATGATGGGTCAGTGAATTTTTTGGAACATTTTGAAGTATTTGGCAATACAGACAAGGCTCAAAATTTTCTTGAAACTGCAAAATCTGGAAGCTTTCTTTTCTCTTTTGTAATTTCGTATACTGAAACTTGTGAAATTCCTGGAATTACTTTTGCAGGAGCTGACAAGGATTCAATTCAATATACTCCTCCTGCTGATGCAGAATATCTTCATTATGGTTATTGTAAATCAATTGAACAAATCCCTATGACTCCTGATGGGAAGCCTACTCCCGGATTACTAACTAAAACTGCTTTAGAATCAGCCAGCATTCCACATTTAACAATAAATGCTGGAAGTAAGGTTTCGCCGCAATTACCTTTCATTGATACGGGATTGTCTTTTGGAAAAAATATTTCAACTGAAGATGCTATGACTGATTCTCAAGTTTCACACGCTGTTGATTATGGAAGAATTGTAGGAAGAAGTCTTGCATCTTTAACTGATTGTTTGGTAATTGGTGAGAGTATTCCTGGTGGAACTACAACAGCACTGGCAGTATTAAGAGCATTAGGCTTTGATGCCAAAGTTAGTTCTAGCATCCCAAATAATCCAGTTGAGCTAAAAAACCAAATTGTTAATGATTCACTTGGAAGAATCAATTCAGACCATCCTTACAGTATTGTCGCAAAAGTAGGTGATCCTATGATTCCTTTTGTTGCTGGGATGTTAAGTTCTGCTTCTGATGTTTCAAAAGTTATGTTGGCAGGTGGAACTCAAATGACAGCAGTTTTGGCATTTGCATCAAAAATTGGATTCAATCAAAACAATACTGCAATTGGAACCACATCTTATATCACAAATGATCAAAATGCAAATTTCAAAAATCTTGTTGAAAAAATTGCAGACATCCCTGCCATTTCTGTAAATCCAGGCTTGGAAAATTCAAAATATCCTGGTCTAAAGGCATTTTCTGAAGGATTTGCAAAAGAAGGTGTTGGTGCTGGAGGTTGTATTATCTCATCAATGCTAAAAACAGGAAATGGTTCTGCAAAATATCTAGAGCTAACAGAAAAAGAATATGATAGATTATTTACTTCACAGTAACTGATTTTGCTAGATTTCTTGGGTAATCTGGGTCTGTGTTTTTTTCCAGTGCTGCATAATACGATAATAACTGAATTGGGATGATTTCTGAAATTGGATACAACACTTCGTTAATCTTTGGAATCTCAACCCAATAATCATAAACGTCACTTTCTACATCAGACACTCCTATAATTTTTGCACCACGAGCTTTGATTTCTCTTGCACTAGTTAGAGTATCAGAATAAGTTGAATCATTTGGATTGATAATGATCACAAATACATTTGAATCCATAAGAGCAAGCGGCCCATGTTTTAATTCTCCACCTGGAATTCCTTCAGCATGAATGTATGTTAATTCTTTGAGTTTTAGTGCTGATTCTGTTGCAATTGGATAGTTTATTCCTCTTCCAAGAATGTAAATGTCTGAAACATCTTTCAATTCTTTTGCAATCCCTTGAATTTTAGTTGGATTGTCTAATGTTTTTAAAACTGATTTTGAGAAATCTTCAAAATCAATTGTTATCTCATTATTACTTAATTTTTGTACAATTTTGTATAGTATTACAAGTTGTGATGTGAAACTCTTTGTTGCTGCCACTCCAATTTCAGGCCCACAATTCATTCCAATTACTAGATCTGCTTCACGTGCAAGTGATGAGGTCAGTAGATTCACAATTGATATAATCTTACAATTTGCTTTTTTTGCAATTTTTACTGCATCTAAAACATCTGCACTTTCTCCGCTCTGAGATATGGCAATTAGGATTGAATTCTCCTCGATAGTGTCAGGAGCAAACTGAAGTTCACTTGACATGATTGGTTCAGCCTTGATTTTGGCATATTTTGATAAAATTTGCTTTGCAATTAGTGCTGCATTATAACTAGTTCCACTTCCCGTGACATAGATGTTTTTTGCATGTCTGATATAATCCACAGTTTTTTCAATTGCATCTGAAGCTTTTTCTCCAACTTTCAAAATTGTTTCTGGTTGTTCGTAAATTTCTTTTAATGTAAAGTGTGCATAATCTCCTTTGTATGCATCTCCAAATTCTTTTGAAACTTTTGTAATTCCATATCCAACATGCTCTCCATTGAAATCTGAAATTTGAAATTTGTTTTTATCTAAAACAACAAAAGTTCCATTTTCCATGTAAATTGCATCATCTGTGAATTCAATGAATCCTAAAACATCACTTGACAAAAAGAAATCATCTTGCCCAATTCCAATAATTAATGGCTCATGAAATCTTGCTGCTGCAAGTTGACCATTTTCAAACATTGCCACAAATGCATAATGTCCTTTAAGTTCTGAAACTGTTTTCAAAATTGTTTCTTTAACATCATTTGTTGAGTCATAATTTTTCTGAAGTAAATTTGCAATCACTTCACTATCTGTTTCGCTTTTGAAACTATATTCCTCATCTTCTAATTGTTTTTTTAATTCTTCAAAATTTTCTATAATTCCGTTATGAACTATGGCGATTTTACCTGAATTACTTGGATGTGGATGTGCATTTACGTCGGTAACTTTTCCATGAGTTGCCCATCTCGTGTGACCAATACCTACTTTTCCTGGTAAAGTATCTAGTCGAACTTTGGAATTTACTTCACTAACTTTTCCAGTACCTTTCTTTAATTCAATTTGACTATCTGATTCCGTTGCAACACCAACACTGTCGTATCCACGATATTCCATTCTCTTTAGTCCGCTTACAAGAATTGGAGCGGCTATCTCTTTTCCATAGTAGCCGATAATTGAGCACATATCTTTCTCACTGATAATTGGGGTTATTTACTGATAAGCCTATTTTTTCGATTATTCTGTTGAAGAAGTTTCATCTTTTGGTGCTGCCTCAACAGGTGCATCCTCTTCTGATGATGTTTCCACTACTTGAGGTTCTGATTGAGCCTTTTCTAACATTGCAGGAATTTTAGATTCTGGTGAAAAGTGAATGCCTTCTTCTTCACCAACTGTAACAGTATATGATGGAATGTTTACTTTTCTCTCTCCAATCATAATATGTCCGTGAACTACAGCCTGTCTTGCTTGATATGGTGTTTTGAATCCTAATTTCTTTGTAACAATAGTTTGCAATCTGCGAGCAAGTAAATCATTAACACTAAGGTTTAACACATCGTCTAATGTTGAATTACTACTAACTAATCCAATTCTTGCAAGTGATTTCATTAAGATTGGTTCTTTTTCTGCTCTAACTTCTTGTCTTAATGCAAGTAATGATCTTGCCTGATGTCTAACACGTGACAATTCTGTGTGAGCTTTCCATAGTTCTCTTTTAGTTCTTAATCCAAATGTTCCAAGAGTTTTTAGCTCTTCCATCTTTAATTCATAATTAAGAGGTCTCTTTGGTTTTCTCCAAACTCTACGTGGATATTTTGGATCTCCCACTCAAAACACCTATTCTTTTTTCTCCGCTGCTGGAGCTTCTTTCTTTTCTTCTGCTGCTGGTGCGGCTGCTGGAGCTCCTCCTTCAGCTTTCTTTGCAGGAGCTGCTAATCCACCTTTGGCGACACCTACTGCTCCACCTTTTCTACCAGAAGTTCTTGTCCTTTGTCCTCTAACTTTTAATCCATTTAGATGACGATAACCTCTCCAACTTGCAGTAATTCTTTCTCTTTCAATATCATTTCTTAATGTAAATGGAATATCAGATGTTAACAAATGCAAATCTTTTCCTGTTTCAATATCTTTTCTTCTATTCAAAAACCAAGTTGGGAAATTTCCTTCAACTGGGTCGATAATCAATTTCTCAATAGCTTGAACATCTGCATCAGATAGATTTCCAATGTTAGAATTTGTATCGATTTTTAGGGTATCGAGAATTGCTGTTGCAAAATTATAGCCAATTCCTTTGATCTGGGTTAATCCTACGAGCATTTTTCTCTCTCCTGGGATATCGTTTCCCACAATCCTAACAATGTGTCTATATTCTTGACTACTCAAGTATTCCAAAATTCAAGGAATCCCCGATAAAAACCATGCTAGGCGTCAAATTATGCTAATTTCCGTCAAAACTATCTAAAGTCTTCATCTTCAGTCCAGTCATTGCCCTGAACGTTCCATTGATTACATTTACAGCATTTTTTGACTCCTCTTTGGGCATCGATATCTATACAAAAACAGTGCTCTCCTTTTCCAGAGGGGTAGTTAAGACAAAGTTTTTGCATACCTGTTGAAACCTCTCTTTCCTAATTATCTTATTGGAAAATTCTTCAAAAAGTTATAAATTTCTAAAATTCCTACTGAGGGAAATGGCAGACACTTTTGATCGAGAAAAAGTAGTTGATTGCATGTTTGATCCTACAACTGCTTCAATTTTGGCTGAATTAGAAGATGGGGAAAAAGAATGCTCATTTTTAGCTCAACAAGCTTCCATATCTGAATCCGAGGTCCTTGAAAGACTATCCTATTTGATAGAACATGGATTTATCAAAAAAAAAAATTCTGATGATGGGAAATGTATCCTTACAGCAAATTCTGAAAAACTCACATCTATTGTGGAAAACAGTGAAAACTTTGATGGTGCTATTGACGGTCTTGAAAAAATGGATAGTTATCTAAATTGATCTCTTTCTATTTTTGATTGAATATATCCCAATTCCTGCTATTCCGAGCATTCCTACAATCAGAACATATACTGAAATAAATCCAAGTGATTCCTTACCCGAATCTGGGAGTGGTCCTATGGCCCCAAAAATTTGAGCCTCTTCAACACTATTGCTTTCAACAACTAGTTTGTATTCTCCTGTTTCAAAAATATCAAAACTTTTCTGAAAACTTTCTTTATCTATCGTTTCTGATGTAATCTCTACTCCTAAAGGATCAAGTACTCTAGCTGAAAATGTATTTTCTTTGAATTCCATTACTTGTACCGCTAAAACACCAGTTTGAGTTTCTTGATTATCAAAATATCCTATTATTGTAAGTTCTTGCTCTGCATTCACTTTTCCATTTGCTTGACTAACTCCCTCAAGAATTATTTGATTTCCTACTACTAACAAAATTAATCCAATTACAATTAATGCGCCTGAAGCAACAATAGCAAGGCCTGATTTCTGCACAAAATACGACTTATTTTCTTTAGTTTAAACCTAATTTTTTGAGTTTGAAAATTAGCCTTATGTAATAAAGTTAGATCAGGCTAAAAAAGTTAGCTTAGTCTAAATTTAAATAAGCGGTCTCTAATCGAATCATAATTATGAAAAAATCAATTATTATCGCATCAATTGTAATTGTTGCAATTCTTGTAGGAATATCTTCCGTTACTTTTCAAAACAACAACACCTACGATGTGTTACTTGATGATGTGAATTCTATAGATAGTTCTGAGAAGATTATTGTTACCACTACAACTAATGTTGTTACAGATCTGGTTGAAAATATCGGAGGAGAGCATGTACTTGTTACTGGATTAATGGGCCCTGGAGTGGATCCTCATTTGTATCGTCCTAGTGCAAGTGATGTAAAGAAACTACAATATGCAGATATTGTGTTTTACAACGGATTAGATTTGGAAGGTAAAATGGGTGATATCTTTGTAAAAATTGGCAGAGAAGGAACAGCAGTGTGGGCAGTTTCTGAAAATATTCCACAAACCTCACTTCTAAGTCTGGATACTGAAGGTCATTTTGATCCTCATATTTGGTGGAATGCTAAATTGTGGATGGAAGCAGCAAAGGTTGTTGCTACAGGATTGAGCGAACATGATCCTGAAAATTCAAAAACATACGAATCAAATCTTGAAGAATATCTGACCCAATTAGAAGAACTAAATCAGGAAAGCTTAGAAATGATGGACTCTATTCCAAAAGAACAACGAGTTCTTGTAACTGCCCATGATGCATTTCAGTATTTTGGCCATGTTTATGGTTTGGAAGAAATGGCCATCCAGGGTTGGAGTACTGATAGTGAGGCTGGAATAAGAGAAATCCAGAATTTAGCTGATGAAATTACTCAAAGAAAGATTAAAGCGGTATTTGTTGAAACTTCAATCTCTCCTGCAACCATAGAGGCACTAAAAGCTGCAGTTCAAGATAAAGGTCATGATGTTGTAATTGGCGGTGAATTATTTTCAGATGCAATAGGAGAAAAAAGAACCAGTGAAGGAACCTATATCGGTGCGTTCACACATAACGTTGAAACAATTGTAAATGCACTAAAATGATGGACCAAAAATCAGATCAAAGAAACATGAATGATGTAAAAACACATCCTCTTGAAATCAAAAACCTATCTGTTACGTATCGTACTGAGCCAGCATTATGGAACATAGATCTTAATTTTCCCGAAGGACAAATGATTGCAATAGTTGGTCCTAATGGAGCAGGTAAATCAACTTTGATAAAAGCCATAATGGGATTGGTACCAATTACTGCTGGCAAAGTTAGCGTCTATGGAAAACCATACTCAAAACAAAGAAGTAAAGTAGCTTATGTCCCACAACGTGGTTCAGTTGATTGGGATTTCCCAACTGATGTATTAGATGTTGTGGAGATGGGACTTTATGGAAAACTTGGATGGTTACGACGTCCCAACTCTAAAACAAAAGAAAAAGCAAGAGAATGTTTGGAAAAAGTAGGATTAGGTAATTATACTGATAGACAAATTGGACAATTATCTGGAGGTCAACAACAAAGAGTATTTGTTGCACGTGCTTTAGCACAAGATCCACAAATTTACCTTATGGATGAACCATTAAACGGAGTTGATGCAATTACTGAAGAAACCATCCTCTCAATACTTGAGGATCTCAGAAAAGACGGAAAAACCATCGTTATGGTACATCATGATCTTCAAACAGTAAACAAATATTTTGACTGGGTTGTTATGCTAAACAGAAATCTGATTACATCTGGACCAATAAAAGAAGTGTTCACCAAAGAAAATTTGGATATAGCATATCAGGAAAAACAGCGCGTGTCTATTGATGACATTTAAACAGATGTCAAAATGATTCTTGAGGAAATACTGACTGTATTTATTGGAATTTTCACTGATTATACTCTGAGATATGTTGCACTAGGTTCAGCTATCTTGGGAGTAACTAGTGGTGCTTTAGGATGTTTTACTGTGTTACGAAAACAAAGCTTGTTTGGCGATGCATTATCTCATGCAGCTTTACCAGGAATTGGACTTGCATATCTTTTTGCTGGAACAAAAGATTCTTTGTTTTTGATGTTAGGCGCCGCAGTATTTGCATGGTTTGGTGGGATTGTAACATTAGGAATCACAAGTACCACAAGAATCAAACAAGATGCAGCCCTTGGAATAACACTTTCTGTTTTCTTTGGTCTTGGAATAGTTCTTCTTACATACTTGCAAAGTATTGGTGGTGCAAGTCAGGGAGGATTAGATAGATTTCTTTTTGGCCAAGCAGCAGCCTTGATAGAAGCAGATGTCATAAATCTGGGAATTTTAGCTGCAGGATGCTTTATAGTTTTGATAGTATTCTTCAAAGAATTTAAAATTGCAACATTTGATAGCGCGTTTGGACAGAGTTTAGGTTTTCCAACAAAATATCTTAGTGCATTATTAACATCTGTGATAGTAGTTGCAGTTGTAATTGGTTTGAATACAGTTGGAGTTGTTTTAATGGTTGCCATGCTCATAGCTCCAGCTGCTGCAGCAAGACAATGGATATCCAGTCTGAAAAGCATGTTAATTCTTTCTGCAATTTTTGGAGGCATAAGTGGAATTATTGGCTCTATGATTAGTAGTACAACAGAAGGTATGTCAACAGGTCCTGTTATTGTAATTACAATTACTACAATATTGGGAATTTCTTTATTCTTTTCTCCAAAACAAGGTTATCTTTTCCAGTATATTCGTAGGAAAAAACAGCGTCAAAGTAGCTTAAACGAAATTAGCACCATTTCAGGAGAGGATTCAAAGAATTGATAGAGATATCTAGTGATCTAATAATTATTGGAACTGCTGTATTGGTTGCAGCAAATTGTGCTTCAATTGGAGCCTTTTTAGTATTAAGACAGATGGCAATGATGTCAGATGCAATAAGCCATGCTGTATTGTTAGGCATAGTTCTTGCTGTGTTTATAGTTGGAGGTAGGGAGACTGTTCCAGTAATAGTTGGAGGTGTATTGTCTGGCATATTGACAGTTTCAATTGTTGAACTTCTCTATCGCTCAGGCAAACTAAAACAGGATAGCTCAATCGGTATAGTGTTTCCATTTCTTTTTGCTATTGGTGTAATACTTGTTACACAAGGTGGTAATGTTCACATAGATGCACAGCATGTCTTGTATGGTTCTATTGAGTTTGTACCTTTTGATACTTTGTATATTGATGACTTTAACATAGGTTCCAAATCTCTTTGGGTACTTGGAATTTTAGCTATTGCAAATATTTCTTTCATTGCTATTTTATACAAGGAATTAAAAATCAGTACCTTTGATACATCCATTGCAGTAAGTGTTGGACTAATGCCTATGTTAGTTCATTATTTGTTAATGGTAATGGTAGCTACTACTGCAGTTGTTGCTTTTGAATCTGTAGGTGCTATTCTTGTAATTGCATTTTTCATAGTTCCTGCATCTGGATCTTATCTTCTAACTGATAGATTATCTCGTATGATTGTCCTATCAGTTATTTTGGGAATTATTAGTGCTGTTACGGGATATTTGTTTGCAATTTTAGCCGATGTTTCTATTACTGGTTCGATGGCTTCAACTGCAGGTCTAATATTTGGATTAATCTGGGTATTTGCTCCAAATCGAGGTTTGATTAGCAGATGGAGAAGAACATCAAAACAACGATTTGAAATTGATGTCAGTATAATGTTAACTCATATTCACGATGAAATTAACCTAAATCGGATTGTAACTTCTTCCAGCATATCAAATTCTCTAGGATGGACAATAGGATATTCCGAAAAACTAAGCACTTTTGCTCAAGAGAAAAAACTAGTAAAAAAGAACAAACAAGGAAATTTACTTCTTACTGAGAATGGTAGCAAAAAAGCAGAGAATTATAATAATTAATTATTTTACTGAAATTCCTATCTAATCAGGCTCTGGATGAATTGTAATTACCGCATTTTTGATTTCTTCTCTAATTAGATGCTCTATTTCAGACGTCAAATCATGAACTTTTTCAATTGATAATTCTTTGTCGAATGAACAATCAATATCTATTTTGAGAATGTTCTCAAAATTCAAAGATACAATACGCCCAATCTTTTTAATCTCTGAATATTTCTCTAAGATGGATTTGATTTTTTCTTCAGTAATCTTATCTTCTAAATTGAAATTCTCAGGAACTGTCAGAAATGGTTCTAAGTGAATTGTAGCATGTTCAATCTCTGGTATGTTTTCTTGAATTTTTTGTTCAATAATTTCTGAAATTTTATGAGCAGACAGTAGATTGATTTCTCTGTCTACCATTACATGCAAATCTGAATAAGTCTTTCCTTTGGTTTTATGTGTGCTAACATTATGTACTCCTCTAACACCATCAACGCTCTTTGCAATATCTAGAATTTTTGCATCAAGTGGAACATCTTCCCAATCTGGTTCAAAATGAATTGTAATTGCCGCATTTGAGATTTGGTTTTTTATGTTCTTTTCAACATTACTGCTCATTTCATGAGCTTTATCAAAACTTGTATCTCCTCTTAATGAGATAGTTACATCGGCAAAAATTGTGTCACCTGATCTTCTCATGAGAATTGGATCTGCATCTGTAACTCCTTCAGTTGAAGTTGCTATAGTTTTGACATTTTTTACAAGTTCAGGAGAGATAATGTCTGTCAAATCCAGAGCTGTTCTGTAAACTAGTTTTACACTAAGTGCAGCTAACAATCCTCCTAGAATTAGAGCTGCAACAAAATCTCCATGATACAATCCATAAGAAACTAAAACAATTCCTACAATTGCTACCATGGTAGAGCCAAGATCCATTAATGCATGGTAAAAATCAGCTTTGAGAGTTGAACCCCCAATCTTCTTTATCGATTTTCTCAAAAGAATAATTCTAAAAATATCAATTCCAATTGTATACAGACCTCCAATTATCGCAAATAATCCTGGTAAAACACTTGGTGGAGGACTTTGCATTCTATTGATAGATTCGTAAATGAAAAAACAGGCAATCAGAAAAATCGCTATTCCTCCAATTAGTCCACCTAATGATTCAATTTTTCCATGTCCATAGGTGTGTTCTGCATCAGGTGGTTTGATGGCCATCCTTGCTGCTAAGAGCAAAACAATAGTTACCACACTATCTAACAATGCATGAATGCTGTCTGTAATTAATGCAAGACTGTTGGAAATTAATCCAAAAACTAATTCCACTACAAATGCTGAAAAAATAGCTAAAAGCGAAATTTGTAAAACTTTAGTTCTCTGAACAAACATTTTCCTATTTTCTGGTAATTCTTATCACGTATTACAGGTTTCTAAGAAGAAATCCTACGACAATGTTATTTGTGATAAACGAATTTTTGGGTTGTTGGATAGGAAATACTTGCTTTTATTAGCAATTTCTTCAACAATTTTTCTCATCCCTATTGGAAATGCTGAGGCATCAAATAATCCAAACTTGTTTGTATCTGCTGAAAATTCTGAGTTTGATAATCATTTTTCTGGTTCGATGGTGATTGAAGTTGTAATTAATGATCCTATTTTGAGATCTACTGATGAAGGAAAAGGAGAACCTGATGTCACAATTAATGGAAAAGAATTGCGAATGGTTCAGGCTACTGATGGAAATTGGTATGCTTATTTTGCAAATGTCGATAAAGCAAAGGTTGCTGATTCAACAGTTGGTCTAGCTGGAGAAGGATTAGACTTTGGAGTTTTTTGTAGTAGAGATACTACCTCTTCAGTATTTGGAATATCTTTTTCAGAGACTGATGGGTTTGCAGTTCCACAAACAGATGGTTTAGGAGGATTCACTAATGGAGATTCAACTTTTTCTGATTGTACTGGTTCTCCAACTGGTTCCGCAAATCTCAACAATGTTGTAAGACAAGCAAAATCAATAAACACCAATCCAAACGTTCCTACTGGTCAAATCGGATTGGATTCTGATGCATGGCCTTTGATACAACTTTATTCATTTGATGAAGCTATAATTCAATACAACCCAGCTGGTTCTACCCAACAAGTTTCACTAGATTATGACGAGATTCCAAACATCTCTATGAGTATTGATAGAGATCTCTATCCTAAAAATTCTGAAGTTTTTCTGACAATCACTGACTTTCAATTAAATCAGGATCCTACTGATGAAGATTCATGGACATTTGATGTTGGTTCAAACCCATCTACATTTTATCAAGCATATGATAATAGTGGAACAAGTGCAGCAAATGGTGGTGTTGGTCTAGTAGATTTGGTTCCTCAACTCCCATCATTGGGATTTGAAGATAATGGAGAACTTTCTGTTTCACTTGGCGCGGTAATGGAATTACAAACAAATAATGAACAACCAGGTTCTAGTGTTACTGATGGAAGTCAAGTATTTTTAGAAATTATTACATTAGTTGAAGATGGCCCAAATTCTGGAATATTTGATAATGGAGATGATAGTAATCAATCGACTTTAGGAGTTCTTGATGATGCACCACGAGGCCAAACAGGAACAATAACTTACAATAAAAATTCTATATCTGTTCTTACTGGCTCTTCTACTGCAACTTTTGCATTTAGTAATCCTACCATAACAATTGGTGATGGTTCCCAATCTTTGAAAGCAGGAACAGAATATCCTGTTATCTTAGTTGATCTTGATCAGAATATTAATTCTGGTTCTGAAGACAGTCTAGATGCATTTAGTGATTCGACAATTCTTCCAACATTGAAGATTGGCGAACCTGTGACGCTTGAAGGTGCTCAAGACGTGCAGTTTCATACAACATCTCCCATCCTTGTTGGAGGTGACGATGCAAATTCCTTTGTGCCTGACAGAAATTCTGCTAGGCTTGTTATAGATTCATCAAATGTTGCAAATGGCTCATATGAAATGATTTCAATGAGTCTAGGAATTTCTGCATCTACTTTGACATCAATTCTTCTTGATGTTTCAAATTCAAACACAGATGGCACAAATTGGATCAATTATGATTTACGATCTTTTGAAAATGATTTTGGTATTTCTGACTTTAGTGATACCTCATTTACTCTATCTTTTGGAACTTTGGGAACTTCTTCAATAACTATAGCTGATGCTGGCGATATTTCCTCATCTCAAGGATTTATTCAAATCGATGATTCGGATGTTGTGGATATTTCAGATGAAAGTGGAACTGTATTTCTTGTCATAGATTTTGATTCAACAGGAAGTGGTGATTCATTATCTGTCTCTAATGAAGTAAATGAACAACCAATTATCTTTGATTTCTTTTCATTTGGAATAATTAACACAAATGATATCAATAATTCCATTTACCGTTTTGAATTAGAAGAAACAAATGACAATTCATCAACTTTTGAAGGAACTTTAGAATATTCAGTTGCAAATCAATTAAATATTTTTGATTCTCAATTCATTCAAACAATCCAACCAATTAATGATCAAATCAAATTCATTATTACTGATAGATTAATTGATGATGAAGGAATATCCCTCTCTTATTCTGATTTAGATGAAGTTGGTGTTACTATTACAACATCTACAAAATCTGATATTTCTACAACTTCTGGTGTCTTAACATCAGATTCATCATCTTATCGTTTTGGTCAACCAGTAACCATCATACTAAATGATCCTGATCTTAATTTGAAAAATGATCTTGTTGACATCTATTATGTTGTAAATGATCCAAATTCTCCAAATGTTGATACGGTTGGAAAAGATGGAATTATCCTACTTGAAGTGTTGATTAAAGATATTCGTTACAAACGTTGTACTATTGATGGAGTGGAACATCCAGGTTTGGGTGCTAGTGGATTTAGTCTAATAGAAACTGGAACAAACACTGGAATTTTTGAGGGTGTGTTTAAGATGCCTTCAAAAATTTGTAACAAATCTGGAACTGAACTAATTTCATCAGCAGGAGGAAGCTTAGATGCAAAATACTTTGATTCCAGAGATAAATTTGGAAATACTAACACATTCAGCCTACTTAGAAGTAATCCTACCTCTTTTTACACCTCCCTCATCTTGGTTCCAGTGAAATAGTCAAACCTCTTTCAGGACAAATTGAAGAAATAGTACTTTCAGGAAGTGTTGAAAATCATAGAAGAGGTATTCCATTAGATGTGACCATCATTTATCCAGATGGAAAATCTCAGAATTTTGGAGCCAGCCTTTCGAATAATGGAAACTACAGATCCATAATTTCAATTACTGAAAATTCTCTTACCGGAATTTACAAAATTGAATTATCTCATAACAATTCGTATATTGGATTAATTTCATTTGTAGTTTCAAATCCTGAAATTCCTAATTGGATTAAAAATAATGCAAAATGGTGGTCTTCAGAATCTATTTCTGATTCTGAATTTGTTGGAGGAATTGAATTTCTCATTAAGGAAGGTCACATTAGTATATCTTCAGCCGATTCAGGAACCTCTGTAGATCCCGAAATTCCTGATTGGATTAAAAATAATGCAAAATGATGGGCCGATAAACAAATCTCTGATGAAGACTTTTTAAAATCAATTGAATACTTGGTTCTGTCAACTTAACGGGTGTTTAGTCTAAATTTTCTACCTGTCAAGGATCGGGACATGGATGAGGTTTAAATTTTAAGAATGGGTATAGGTAGTATGTATCTAAAAAAATTAAAAATAATAATGAAAGGGGAAACCGCCCAAGATTAGGTATTATTTAGAACCTGAAAAAATGGTTCCAACAAAATGAGCATAGGAGGCGTTAGCTTTGAAACTCATAAGCATATACATCCTAACTGTATTGGCAAGTATCAATATCACAATACAGATTTAGGATACGTGACTACGGTCACATTTTTTATTTTATATGACATAGAAACAAATTTGATAGAAAACATTAGTTGACAATTACATCTTGAGGACTCTCAAAAATTAATAAGAAATTCATCGTCCTTAAAAGTTATAATTTTTGCAAAAATATTATGGATCTCTTTTCTGGACTAGGAGGTAATTCTTCCTAAAATATCCCATTCATCTTCCTTTTAGATGATGAAAAAATCGAAATTTGTGTGATGAATGAACATGAATCTAATTAATTCCAACTCGGTTTTCTTATATGCGTCTCAAAAAGGGAAAGTTATCCCATGAAAATTTCAATTAACTTTTACTTGCATTTTGAATCAGAGTTTTCCATTTATCATTACCTTTCACGATTATCCCACAAGATTCGGCAGGCGTTTTCCCGTCTAAACCCATGTGTTGTCTTACGTAATTATGATAAATCTGGTAGCCGTCAAACATTATGGAATCTAGTTTTTTTATCCCTCGCATTACTTTCTCTCTGTCTCGAAATTCTCCGTTGAATCTTTCCATTTTGTTATTGTTCATATCCCCTTGCAAATGGATATGCTTGATGTGCAAAGTTCTATCTTGTCTATTTACAGTCCAAAACTCCTTACGATATGCCTCTGAATAGGAATGCAAACCATCTGTGATAATCACTTTGGGTTTGGTCTGTGTGACGTCTTTTGCTTGTCTGAACAAGCCTGAGGCATCATGTCCTTCCTTCCTATCTGATACCTCCTTTGCTATCCAATAGCGTGTCTCATCATCAATTAGGGCAAAAAGATACTTCAAATCGCCTCTAATCTTAGTATAGACCTCGTCTGCTCTCCATGCATCACCTACCTGTGGTACTATTTTGTCTAGGTATTTCTTCATGAGTTTGGTGTATTTCTGAATCCAGTTGTAGATGGTCTGATGTGATACTTCTACGCCTTGCAACCTGATGAACTTTTGAACTCCTCTTAGAGATTCCCCAGAAAAATAAAGTTGTAAGGCGGACGTGATGACCTTTGGGGAAACTCTCATCTTTTCAAAACCAAGATTGACTGAAAATCTTTTACTACATACTTTACAGGAATACCTTTGAAGATCATAGTTCTTGTTGTGTCGTATTCCATGTTTTACTATTTTATCAGAATGACATTGAGGACAAGTGGTTATGTTAATTGGTTCTAATGTGATTTGGTTTTGTTTTCTTACTTCTTCTCTAAATTGTAATGAATACTCTACTCCGTGAATGTGCTTACAATGGACATTTCTAAATTTATGATCTGGACAAGTGCAAGTCCAATTTTCACCGACTCTTAATACATCGTATTCTCTATTTGTTGTTTGAGAATGAACCTTGTATTGAAAGTCTGAAATTCTGATAATGTCTTGTCTCTTTGCAATTTCTTTTCCTTTTTCTTGTCGAATATTTGTTTTTGACATTATGGTACCATAAAGTAACACTAACTAAAATATAATCTTTATGGTACCATAAAATAATTTTTGTTATACTGATATTTTTCTAGATCTGCGTGTACCAGTTACTTTCCAATCTTGTTGTATTTCAGTTAACAGATCTAACAACAAACCTGCTGCCACTACTCCTGCAGAACCATTTTTTTTCCCAACATCTAACATCTTATCTATGCCTTGTTGTAAATCTCCTGAAGAAATCAGATCAACTACACCTGCACCTATAGCTTCTCTAGCCTTTTTACTACGTAGTGCTTGTTCTGTAAATGACATACTTCTATTACTCCTTTTTATTTAATAAGCACATCGACCAATATCTATTTAAGGTTATGGTACCATAAGCCTAACATTGGTAAAACTCCAACGTCGTTTTGCTTACAAATACAAGGATAAAGAACATTTCAAACATATAGTTACTATTCCTGATGATATTCTGGAGCAATTAGGTTGGGATAAGAATATAGAATTAGAACCTGTGATAGAAGGAAAAAAATTAGTTTTTAAAAAGAAACGGAGTAAATAGATGTCTCGTTCACCTTTAGATGGATTTCATCATTTGTGTGGAGAATTTGCAAAAAAATACCAATCTCCATTATTGGTTATGTTTTATGATGAAGACATGGGACAAATACTTGAAGAGGATACTGAAGAGCTCTACAAACTCTTAAGAAAAAATGGGTTGTCAATAGAAAATCCAATTCCACAGCTAACAATCATTCTTCATACTGCAGGTGGTAGTCCTGATGCAGCATATCAGATTGCACAAACAATTCGAAAATTTGCTCAATCTGTTTTGATGATAATTCCGTATATGGCAGCTAGTGCAGGAACAATTTTGGCGTTTTGTGGAGATAAATTATACATGGGTCCTACGGGATTCCTTACTGCCATTGATGTTAGACTTGGAAATTTAGAGTTAGCATCAATACAAAAATATCTTAAATTTGCAATAGATGTTAGAGAAGAACTAGAGAAAAAATTTGAAGAAAATGAATTTGAAAATGCAAAAACAAACGTAGAATCAGATCTGTTGGTTGAATTAGTAAAACAAGTAGGTGCAATAAATGTAGGTTCGTTTTACAGAAAAAACTCAATCAGTGCGGTTTATGCTACAAAATTATTACGAGATTACCTATTGTCTCAAGAAAATGATAAAATCGAAAAAGCTAGAACAATATCACATACATTGACCAATGAAATCCCTGCTCATGATTTTCATCTTGATAGAAGTTTATGTATAGAAGCAGGTATTCCTGCTGAAGAATTAGGGGAAGAACCAGCAGATCAATGCAGAAGTATCGTGGATATGTTAAAAGAATTTTCAGATTCAGGTCACATTTGTAGTTTAAATGAATTGGAAACTGATGAAAAATACAAAGAACCATTTTTCAATTATTATTCATATTCAGCACCTATTGAAAATTCTGAAAAAACAGATGGATAGCTTTAATTCAGAACGCAAAAAATATTGATTATTGAATAACACCGATATTGTTTCTATTAGTAATTCTCTAGAAGAAATTTCAAATCCTTGTCAGATTCTGCTAATTATGATGTTGGATTAACTATCATTTCAATATTCATTAATGTTGTTTTAGCTAGTGTAGTAGTCATGCAACTTTTTTTGTATAGACATGAGATGAACTCTAGACTACGACCATGGTTAGGACGACTTGCAACTTCGGACAGTATTAAATTAGTTCCAGCGCAAACTAACCACTCACCTTTGATGATTATAGGATTTGTTAATAATGGAGAAATGCCTGCATTAGAGGTTGATGTGTCATATACGGTTGTAAATCCAACTGAATTTGAAGAAGAAAAATTAAAGTTTGAATCACAAGGTAAACAATTTGCATTAGGTAAAAAAGAAGTATGGTATAATAGAACAAAATTAACTGATGAGGATTACAGATTAGCTACCACATCTATCTTGTATTATGCATTACAAGTCAAATACACTGATAAAAATAAAATTCAAGGTATTTTGGAGATACGAGGGCATTGGGATAAAGGGTTTGACATATTTGATAATGTCAAAATCGAATAGAATTACACCCATGTCCCGATCCTTGACAGGTAGAAAATTTAGACTAAACACCCGTTAAGTTGACAGAACCGAATACTTAGTCAAAAAAGGTATAATTCGAGTATAATCTGGTCAATTTTTCTTTCATTGAATACATAAATACTCTCAACTCATGAATCAAAATGAAAATGAGGCTTACAGGTTACCTAGCGTTTGCACTGTTGTCTGTTTCAATTTTATCATATGGACTTAACGGTTCAGCATTTGCAGATAATCATAACTTATTGCCAGTTAATACTTCTGCAGATGCGGAAATTTATTCTAACGGACAAAATGTGATTATTACTGGAAATTTAAAAGATTATGATCCTAATGCTGAAACTGCTGGAGCAATTACATATATTGTGAAATCGCCTGACAACAACCTTGTTACAATTGGACAAATTATTCCCAATTCTGATGGAACATTTACTTTTTCATTTAAAGCTGGTGGAGCTCTTTTTGTAAATAATGGCGATTATACTGTTGAAACAAAATACGGTGGAAATACAAGTGAAATTACAATTAACTATGTTGGAGGTGCAGAAGTCATTAATGAACCACCTCCAGAGCCTGAACCAGAACCCGAGCCTGAACCCGAGCCTGAACCCGAGCCTGAACCCGAGCCTGAACCCGAGCCTGAACCCGAGCCTGAACCAGAATGTGGTCCGGGAACTGAATTAGTAAATGGAATTTGTCAAGTAATAGCACAACCTGAACCAGAACCAAGTGGTGGTGGTTGTCTTATTGCAACTGCAGCTTATGGAACTGAATTAGCTCCACAAGTACAATTCCTTAGAGAGATTAGAGATAACACTGTAATGAGTACAACTTCTGGAACAGCATTCATGACAGGATTCAACCAATTGTACTATTCATTCTCACCAACTATCGCTGATATGGAAAGAGAAAACCCAATGTTCCAAGAAGCAGTTAGAGCATTTATCACTCCAATGATTTCTACTCTATCTATTATGACATTGGCAGACACTGGTTCAGAAGCAGAAGTTTTAGGATTTGGTATCACAGTCATTGCACTAAACTTAGCAATGTATATTGCAGTACCTGCATTGATTGGATTTAAAGTACATCAACACTTCAAATCTAGAAAGTAATTTTCCCCAATCACATTAGTAGGTTATTATACTGAAACGACTTAGAGTTTTTGATGCATATAGAGTATGAAGAATTTGATTCAATAGAAGATATTTTTATGTACATGGCTTCAGCTGCCCCTCCTATGAAAAATACAATGCCAATTAATTCTTACAAAGGATATGTGATGTCATTTATTCCTCTTAGCCCAACAACTGGAGAAACTTATCTTATGATTTATGCAAAAGGTTCACTTGATCCAGGAATCTATGAGTTTGATGTTACCTCAAAATCTTACAAAAAAGTTGAAGGTATTGAAAGAGCAGACAAAGTTTACTTTATCTCTCTAACCCCAAAAAGAAATACTATAGCTGATGCTGCTATTGAAAATCTATAATTTCTTTGTTTGAATCTTTGGAGCAGAAACTGATCTGCTTCTTGCATATTTGTCAATAATTTCATCTGGAGTTCTTCCGTTGAAGAGATCCTTACATAATCCTCTAAGATATCTCATAATTGCCCATGTTCCAGCTTTGAGAATTCCATACATGAAGACCTTCATTGGAGGACCATATGTCTTGTTTCTTAGGATGATTGGAATAATGTCATTAATTACACGTAGGTTATTTTCCCAACATCTCCAAAATAGTGTAAATTGTGCTTCATTCAGATTTCCAAAATGCATTGAGTTTTTCTCACTAAAGTCTTGATAAAGTAATGGTGCCACAAGACCTCTAAAGTCCATCTTTCTAAAATCACTCATCATATCAATTGTATATTGAATATCATCAGGTGTTTCATCTGGCCATCCAATAATTATTGTTGCAGCTGGGAACCAATGGTTTTCATTTAAGACTCTTGCACCCTCTCTAACAACGCTTCCCCATTCTTCTGGTGCGAATGGTTTTGTCTTTACTCCAAGATGTTTCTTTACCATTGCTGGAGCAACAGTTTCAATTCCTAAGTTGGTTGCAAGCCATCTTCCTGTTTCATGTTGGTTGTTAATACTTGCAATGTTATGCATTAATTGGGGGTCTGCTGCAACTGCTGAAAATGTCATATGAGTTGTTCCTACAAAGTTAGCTCCTAATCCTTTTAGTCCTTTCCACAAATCTGTAATTGCATCCTTATTTGGAACAAAATCTCTGTTGTCACATCCATAAAGCAACATCTCATCAGAATGTAACCAAACTGAGTCAAATCCATAATCTAAATTGATTTTTGCTTCATGTTGTAGTCTTTCTATAGGAAGATCTTTCTTTGATCTTTTGTTAACGTCACAAAAGTCACATCCTCTTCCACATCCTCTCATAGCTTCAATTAATGAATTAATTGTAGGTCCTTCAATAATTGGAATGTTTTCCAGATTTCTTACAAAACAATGCATTAATTCTGGTGCATCTCCTTTCTCTAAATCTTGGAACAACTCAACTGCAAGTTCGTCTGCTTCTCCAACAACAACAGTATCTAATCCATGAATTTTCATTCTGTCAGATTTTGCTAACTCCCAAGATCCATTTCCTCCAACTACAACTTTGAAATCGTATTTCTTTTTGAGTTGGATTATACTTGCACACATTTTTTTAAATTTCATTGCAACATAGGACAATTTTTCTGGTGACATTGTTGTTGTAACTGGAGCCATTCCAAGTGGATCCATGACATTAATTCCTACAACTTTTGTATCTGGACCAATTGATTTATGCAACATTTCTGGATGTGCAACAAATACATCTTCTCTTTTGTATCCTCCTTGAAGTAATGAACTCTCAACTCTTCTTAATCCAACTTGAGCAACTTTTACTTCGCCTGTAACTGGATCAGTTTCAACAGAAGGACAGAAAACTTTGTCAAAAACCCATTCTGGAAGTACTTCATATGGTCCACATGCAATAAAACCATACAGAAAATTTCCTCTATAATTTGTCATTAAACTACGATCAGCAGTAAGTACAATACGTTTGCCAGCCAACTATCAAACTTCGTTAAAGTATGCTATATATCATTTACGAGAAAAATTTGCTTTGTTTAACTGTAAATTTTGATCAGAATCATTTTTTATTTTTTCTAATGGCTCTATTTGCAATATTTGCTGCAATTCCTCCTGCCGCAATTCCATTATCTATGTTGACTACTGATAATCCTAACGAACAACTTTGTAGCATTGATGCTAAGGCTGCAATTCCTTTTTCTCCATATCCATAACCCACAGATGTTGGGATTCCGATTATTGGAATATCTACCATGGTAGAAACAAGAGTTGCTAATGCCCCTTCCATTCCTGCAGCAACAATAATGCAATCTACATCTTCATTTACCATTTCTTTTAAAATTGGAAAAATTCTCTGAATCCCTGCTACTCCAACATCATAACTAGTAATACATTTACAATTCATTGCTATACACATCAATCTTGATTCTTCTGCAACTCCAATATCTGAGGTTCCGGCTGTAATGATACCCACTTTTCCTCCATGAGGTTTTATTGGTTTTTTAAACAAAAGTAGAGATGATGAATTTTTCCCAATTTCAATTTTTACTTTGAGTCTTTTAGCAAATGTTAGTATTTTTGAATAATCTTTCTTCTTTAATCTCGAAACAATTACTGAATTAGATTTCTCTAGAGTTTTTTTTACAATCTTTTTTATTTCGTCAAGCTCTTTTGTTTCTGCAAATATTACTTCAGGAATTCCACGTCTTTTTCTTCTATTAATGTCAATTTTTGCAAACCCTTCAATTTCTTCTATAGAATATAATGAAAGAAGTTTTTTTGCTTCTGCAACTGAAATTTTATTTGCTTTTAATGATTCCAAAATTTCATGAATTTCCAATGATAATTTTTCTTTGATTGGATAAAAAAAGGCTTATATTTCAATACCTGAAATTGCGCCTTTTACACTTTCAACTGCTTTTTCAAAGACTTGTCTTTCTTCATCATTGAGGTCTAATTCCACAATTTTTTCTACACCTTTCTTTCCAATAACGGCTGGAACTCCAATAGTAACATCTGAATGGCCATATTCCCCATCAAGGTAGGTTGCAACTGGAATAACTTGTTTTCTGTCTCTAACAACTGATTCTACAATTGCAGAGATTGCATTTCCTGGAGCATGAACTGTTGCCCCTTTCAATTCAATTACCTTTGCTGCAATTTGTTTTGTGTTTTGAACAAGCTCATCCATTTTTTCTTTTGAAAGAAGTGATGGTAATGGAATTCCTGAAACAGATGAAAATCTTGGTAATGGTAACATATTTTCACCATGTTCTCCAATGACTAGAGCTCTGATAGAGTCACGAGAATGTCTTGTTGCTTCATGAATAAATTGTCTAAATCTTGATAAATCAAGTATTCCTCCCATTCCAAATACTCTACTTCTATCAAATCCTGAAACTTTGTATGTAATGTATGCCATTGAGTCTAATGGATTTGTAACTGGAATTATCATAGAATCGTCTGCATACTTTTTGACATTTTCAACAACACTTTTGACAATTGAAGCATTAATTTTCAAAAGATCCATTCGTGTCATTCCTGGTTTTCTTCCTGAACCTGCAACAACTACAACAACATTAGAACCTCTCATATCCTCATAATTGTTTGAGCCTTTTACTTCAACATCAATTCCTTGTTCTGATAACATATGGTTGATATCCATTGCTTCTCCTTGAGGAAGACCTTCAACTACATCTAATAACAAAATTTGATCATCTAATCGCTTTAATGCAGAGAATAACGCAGCATCTCCACCCACTTTGCCTGAACCAATTATAGTAATCATGAATGACGCTGTTAATTTTCAATAATTAAATCTAATGAAATTCATCAGCAATTAGACGAATTTATAAGCATTTTTGACAAATTTTAATCCATGGTTATAGTCATTGATCCTCAAATAGCTGGTATATCAGGAGATATGTTACTATGTTCATTGATAGATTTAGGTGCAGATAAAAATAAAATAATTAATGGAATTAAAAAATCAGAAAAATTTTTCACAAATTCGACTATTAATAAAATTGAATTTCAAAAAATACAAAAACGTGGAGTTGAAGCGCTTCATCTAGTTTTAGAAATTGATGAAGATGTTCATGAAAGAAAAGGTTCAGAAATTAAAAAAGCAATAATTGATTCTTCTCAAGAAATTGGATTGTCTGAAAAAACACAAAACTTTGCAGAATCCTGTATTAATACACTCATTTCATCAGAATCTAAAATTCATGGAATTCCAGAGGATTCTGTTCATTTTCATGAAGCCTCAAATATTGATACTTTAATTGATATCATTGGTGTTTCAATTGCTTTAGAAGATTTGAGATTGCTTGATGAAAAAATTGTTTGTTTGCCTGTATCTGTTGGTGGGGGCTCAGTTACTTTTTCTCATGGGACCATGTCAAACCCAGCAAATGCGATTCTTGAGATTTTCAAAAACTCAAATATTACAATCAAAGGTAATACTGCAAATGAAGAGTTAACTACTCCTACCGGTGCTTGTATACTGACAAACTTGACTCATAATTCCACAGAATATTACCCTCCCATGAAGATTGATTCAATTGGTTATGGAGCAGGCCAAAAGGATTTTGAAACATTTTCAAATGTATTAAAAATTATTAGAGGTTCTGAAAATGATTTTGAAATTGATTCAGTAAAAATTCTTGAAACAAATGTTGATGATGTGTCTGGAGAAATATTAGGAAATCTAATTGAAAAAATTATGGCAAAAGGCGCAAAAGATGTTTCTATTTTTCATGGGATCACCAAAAAAGGTAGGCCTACAAACTTAGTCTCAGTAATATGTGATGAGAAAAATGTTGAAGCAATAGTAGACACTTTAGTTTTAGAAACTGGAACTCTGGGAATTAGAATTTCTGAATCTAACAGATTTACAGTTCCAAGAACAATTCATAATGTCTCAGTAACTTTGAATGGACATTCATTTGAAGTAAATTACAAAAAATCATCATTTAAAGGAAAATCTGACTTTAAAGTAGAGTTTGATGATCTCAAAAAAATATCTGATTCTATTGATAAATCGATTAAAGAGACTGAATCATTAATAAGAAAAGAAATAGAAAAACTGGAGAATTAGAAATGACTAAACTTGATGAACTTCAAAATTGGTTTGAAGACAAAAATAAAGTGATGATTGCTCTTTCAGGTGGTGTTGATAGTGCACTTGTTGCATATGCAGCATTCACAAAATTAGGTGATTCAGCTATTGCAGTAACTGCAGATTACAAAACTCTATCAAAAGAAGAACTTGATACTGCAAAACAAATTTGTTCTGAGATAGGCATAAAGCAAATTCTTTTAGATTATAATGAACTTGAAAATGAAGAATTTGTCAAAAATGATTCAAATCGTTGCTTTCATTGTAGAACAGAATTAGCTGAGCATTTACTCGAACTATCAAAAAAACATCAAGTGGATACCATTGTTGATGGAACAAATATTGATGATCTAGGCGATTATATGCCTGGAATTACTGCTCTAAAACAAAATGGCATTAGAAGCCCACTTGTAGAAACAAATTTTTCAAAATCCCAAATCAGAGATACTGCAAAGATGGTTGGATTATCCATATATGATAAGCCTTCTAACTCCTGTTTGGCATCAAGAATTCCTTGGGGACAAAGAGTTACTGCTGAGAAACTTACTAGAATAGAATTTGGAGAAACTATAGTGAAACAACTTACAAAAATAAAACAAGTCAGAGTTCGTGATCTTGATGGGTTTGCTAAAATTGAAGTTGAAAAGGAAATGATATCAACTTTTGATAATGATGTATTAAACCAAATTTCTGAAAAATTAAAGATGATTGGTTTTACTGATGTTGAAGTTGATCAAGAAGGGTATAAACCAGGAAAAATTAATGTGATTGCAGATTGATATATCTAGACAACGCTGCATCTACTCAAATCCATGAAGATGTTTTAGATTCAATGTTGCCATATCTTAAAGAGCAATATGGTAATCCCTCATCCATTCATCGTTATGGTAGGCTAGCCCGTAAAGCTATTGATAAAGCAAGAAAACAAATTGCATCGTTAATCAATGCAGAACCCTCCGAAATTTTAATCACTTCTGGTGGTACAGAATCAAATAATACTGCACTGCGAGGCATTTCTCTAAAATTCCCATCAAGTCAAATTATTACTTCTTCTATAGAACATGATGCAATTTTAGAACCATGTAAAAAATTATCTCAAGAAGGATTCCAAGTTGATTATTTACCAGTAAATCAATTTGGCATGATAGATCCTACTGAATTAAAAAATCATATTTCTGAAAAAACTTCTTTGGTGTCTATTATGTTTGGAAATAATGAAGTTGGAACCATTCAACCAATTGCTGAAATTGCCAAAATTTGTAATGATCTTAATGTCCCTTTTCATACTGATGCAGTCCAAATAGTTGGAAAAATGCCAATTGATGTAAAAGAATTAGGTGTAGATTTACTGTCTATTTCTTCTCACAAACTTTATGGTCCTAAAGGAATAGGCGCACTATTTATCAAAAATGGCCTAGATATTAATCCAGTCATCTTGGGTGGAGGACAAGAAAATGGATTACGCTCTGGAACCGAAAATGTTGCAAATATTGTTGGACTTGGAAAAGCTTGTGAAATAGTAAAAAACCATCTAGATGAAAATATTACTCACATGCAACAACTTAGAGATTCCCTAGTTGAAAATGTGTTAAAAGAAATCCCTGAGGTGACTCTTAATGGTCATCCCACATCAAGATTGCCAAACAATGCTCATTTTACTTTTCTAGGTGTTAATGGAGAAGATCTCATCATCAAACTTGATGAAAATGAAATTGCAGCTTCTACTGGTTCTGCATGTTCTGTTCATACCCAAAAAGCATCCCATGTTTTACAAGCCATGAATTTTTCACATGAACAAATTACTGGTTCATTAAGATTAACAGTTGGTATCTTCAATACTCAAAAAGAAATTGAACAAACTGTAAATGTTCTAAAAAATGTTGTAAAAGAATTAAGAGAAGTTTCACCTTTCAAAGAAAAATACTCTTTTGCTTCTAAATCTTGATTTGGAATTTAGATCTTGTAATTGCTATTGTTGTAATTATTCCTATAACTAGAATTAACATCACTATGGTACCAAATTCGGGAACAACATAAGTTCCAATTATCTCAATATCTGAATCATCTTGCTCAAAATTAATCGTAATTACTCTAGAATCTACATGTACAACTGATTCTTGATATGCAACTTCTATTGCATCAATTAAAATGATAAAAGTATCATCTTTCCCATCTTGTTTTTCAGCACCTATGAATTCTCTTGGTAGATCTAATGTTATGGTTCCTTCATCTGTTGCATCAATTTGTACTATTACTGCAAAAATATCTGAATCAACTACCATATCTTCAACTGTTCCTCCTTTTATGGTGTATTCTACATCAAATGTTCCATAACTTCCAGCATCTACTTCAAAATTAGTTGTAGTTTCTACTACTTCTGATTTTGGAGTGTAACTAAATTCTGATTCGGCAATATTTCCTTCTCCGTATGAAACTCTAACTAAATAATCTCCTTGTTTGCTCCACAATGGGCCTTCTGCAATTACTGTATGTGAATAACTTCCATCCTGCGCCACTGTAATTTGGGCAATATCTACTAAATTGCCTTCAGTAAATAGCTGTAATGTGACAGGCGTACTTCCTACAATAGTAGTAATTTGTCCTGAAATGACAACCGTGTCTCCCTCATCATAATGGTTATCATCTGTTTGAACTGAAATCAGAGATTCCTGTGCAAAAACTGTTCCAGTTGAAATAATCAGTAACATACTTAGAACAAATAATATTTTTATTTCCACAAATTTTGAAATGTATGTTTGTATATTTCCTTTACTATTAAAAATGAAAAAAGAGTTGTGATTTTAGTATCTTGGCATAATGCTTAGTCTAGATCTTGCAGAGATTGCAATTATTGAGATAATTGCTACTGCTAGAATCATGGCTGTAATTGTACCAAATTCTGGAATCACAAAGGTACCGATTACTTCAATCTCTTCAGTGCCTGCTGGGAACATGACTGTTACTTTGTTTGCAACAATTTCAACATCATCCCATTCTTCTCCGTCAACTAATACCATAAAGGCACCGTCTAGGACTGTTGTTGATGGATTTACAACTAATGTCCCATCATCATCTGCACTGATGTTAATGACAATTGAATTGTCATCAGTATTGATACTTGCTCCAGTTACCATTCCACCTGAAATATTGTATGGAACACATTGGCCACTTGCAGATAACTCATTTGCACCACATTGTTTTGCTGGTTGTTCTGGTGTTGAGTAGCTTGGTGTCCAAGTAAGTCCACCAGTTAGTTCAACTTTGGTATTGGTTTCAGCACTACCATAGTTTGCTCTAATGGTGTAAGTACCATCATATTTCCACAATGCACTTGCTGTGTTGAATGAAGTCTCAAAACTCTTATCACTTGATACAGTTAGTTGATCAATTGAAACAATTGAGTTTAGAGGACTCACAACAGTAATTGTAACTGGAAATCCAGAATCTACGTTTGCTACTGCCCCTGATACCATAATCATATCATCATGTCCATATGTTGTTTTATCAGTCCAAACATTTACTGGAGTATCTTTTAGCAACTCAATCGCTGCTGCTTCTCTAGCTTCTTTTTCAGAATATTGATAAGCAGCTGGAACATCTGGATGATCTTCCATATATTCACCACTTTCATGATGTTCTGCATATGCTGATGACATGGTTAACGTACCGACTGCAGTCAAAATGGCCAGTAGCGCGAACGACGTTCGGTTGTTCATCTTGTTGCGGTTTGCACCTATCTCTATTTATGTATATTTAAAAAATGAAAAAAGAGTTGTGATTTTAGTATCTTGGCATAATGCTTAGTCTAGATCTTGCAGAGATTGCAATTATTGAGATAATTGCTACTGCTAGAATCATAACTGCAATTGTGCCAAATTCTGGGACTACTGTGCCATCCAAGATATCAACTTGCTTTGAATCAGAATATTTTGGATCGTCAAATTGTTGTGCAGTTACAGTATAGAATCCATTTTCTTTCCATAATGGTCCGCCAACTTTGATCATCTTACTGAATTCTCCATCAAGTGTTGGTGATATTTGATCAATTGTTACCACATTGCCATTTGGAGCAGTTACTGTTACTGTAATGTCTTGACTTACTCTGTCTGTGATTCCAGAAACTTCAAACTCATCGGATCCATTCACAAAACTTGGGTCATCAAGTTCAAGTCCTGCATCTCTAGCAACATTTGGTTGTACTGGTTCAAATATTCCTGTTTCTAAATTGGATTCAGTTACAAAAGTTCTTTCAGCCATCCCGTTGTTTACTTCTACAAGTACTTTCAATGTATACAATGAATTATTTCCTATGCCTTGCATAGCTGTAATGGTATAGTATCCATTCTCAGTCCATGTTGGACCAATTTTGAATTTAGTTTCAAAGTCCCCATTAGCATCTCGTGATACTTGATCAACTCCAACTACGTTATTCATTGGTGATGTTACTCTGAATGTAACATCTGTAAGGTCTGAAATTGTTGTACCTGTTATAGTGATTGTATCAGAACCTTTGTCGGCTGTTGCTGTAATGGACATTCCTAAACTTTGGGCAAAAACATCACTTTGACCAAATGCCATTGAAATTAATGACA
The DNA here is from genome assembly GCA_965215075.1 of Candidatus Nitrosopumilus sp. GTDB lineage: Archaea > Thermoproteota > Nitrososphaeria > Nitrososphaerales > Nitrosopumilaceae > Nitrosopumilus. The sequence continues at coordinate 8,982 of OZ244033.1, read as the reverse complement.
CTGCCATAAGGGCTATTGCCAATGATGTTGTAGAACGTCTAAAATTCATCCTAATTGAACCCAGTTATCTTGGTATTTATGTATATTTAAAACGAATAATCTTGATCTGTACCGAAATTTTGATCACTTGGTAATTTTTCAATACGATCGTAGTTATTTAAAAAATGAAAAAAGAGTTGTGATTTTAGTATCTTGGCATAATGCTTAGTCTAGATCTTGCAGAGATTGCAATTATTGAGATAACTGCTACTGCTAGAATCATGGTTGTAATTGTACCAAATTCTGGAATCACAAAGGTACCGATTACTTCAATCTCTTCAGTGCCTGCTGGGAATGATATGGTAAGTGTTCTGTCTGTAGATGTGGTTGTTTCATCAAAGTCTACTTCTTCTCCATCAACTAAGACAAAGAAATCGTCATCTTCATCATTGATTGTTGCATCCAATACAGATCTTGGGATTGTGAGGGTAATTGAGCCGTCACTAGTAGCATCAATTGAGATGATTAGTGAATTTGCATCCACATCAGGTGTAACTCCTAGAAGTTTACCTCCTGTAATCTCATATCCAATCAAATCACTAGAACCTGAAACTGATACAGTTGTGTCTGTTACCACTGATCCTCCAGTTTCATCTGGTTTTTCTGTTGGTGCAGAACCTCCAAATTCAAATGTTGTTTCGGCTGTTCTATTTTCAGTTCCGTATGTAACTTTAATGGTGTATGTTCCTTCCATTTTCATTGTTCCACCAGCAATAATTTCAGTACTGAATTTTTTATCAGCACCTACCGTTACTTGTGCAATTGATACTATGCTTCCATTAGAAGACAAAACAACCACACTCACTGGAGTACCTGAATACAGATCTCTTACTTCACCTGTTACTAGGATTGTTTCGCCCTCTGAGTAGGATGCTTTATCTGTTGTAACAATAATCGAACTTTGTATTTGTCCAAATGCTGGTGTCATACCAATACTCACAATCAAAATTGCAGATAATGCAAACACCGATAGATGAGCTTTCATCAAGGTTACGCCTGAGTTTGGACTATTTAAGGTTGTGAAAAAATTTGTTGACTAAAAAGAAAAAACACTCATTTTGACGAATTTCAGATTAGATATATATTAACCCGAGCGTGAGATTTTGACAGTTTGTGTGTATTCTTTATTGTTACATTTAATGTTCCACGTTGGGGGTTTTGTAGATGGCAACTAAGAAAAACCAAATTTTAGTTCCCGATCATGTTTATGTTCCAAAACATGAAATTATTTCAAAACAAGAAGCTGAAGATGTTTTAAAAAAATACAATTGTAAACCAACTGAATTACCATTAATCTTTGTAAATGATCCTGCAATTTTAGGACTTGGTGTAAAACCAGGTGATATGATCAAGATTACCAGAAAAAGTCCTACTGCTGGTGAGAGTTACTATTATCGATATGTGGTGGAAGTATAATGGTAGATTCTTCGACTAAACGTTGGCCTGTAATTCAAGATATCTTAAAACGTGAGGGTATTGCTAGACAACATCTCAACTCATTTGATGAATTTCTAGAACGTGGTCTTCAAAGTATCATCAACGAAGTTGGTCAAATCGAAATTGAAAATGCTGAATATCCTTACAAAATTCAATTAGGTAAAGTCAAACTTCAACAACCACTAATGATGGAGCTTGACGGTTCTATTACTCACATTACTCCAGCTGAAGCAAGACTCAGAAATGTTTCATACTCTGCACCAGTAATGATGGAAGTTAGTGTTGTCGAAGATGGAAAAATTTTAGAATCAAGATTTGTTCATATTGGAGATGTTCCAGTTATGGCAAAATCAAACGCATGCATCTTACATAATTTCTCTACTCAAAAATTAGTTGAACATGGAGAAGATCCTAATGATCCTGGTGGTTATTTTATCATCAATGGTTCTGAAAGAGTAATTGTAGGACTAGAAGATCTTTCTTACAACAAAATTATTGTTGATAGAGAAACTGTTGGTGGAAATATTGTTTTCAAAGCTAAAGTTTATTCTTCAATTGTTGGTTATCGTGCAAAATTAGAACTCGTCATGAAAAATGATGGATTAATTGTTGCAAGGATTCCTGGTTCTCCAGTTGACATTCCAGTTGTTACATTGATGAGAGCACTTGGATTAGAATCTGATAGAGAAATAGCTGCAGCAGTTTCACTTGTTGATGAAATTCAAGACGAGCTAGAAGATTCATTTGAAAAAGCAGGTGATATCTCAACGTCAAAAGATGCTATTGTCTATATCAGTAAAAGAATTGCACCAGGAATGTTAGAAGAATTCCAGATTAAACGTGCAGAGACTTTGCTTGATTGGGGATTATTGCCTCATTTAGGAAAACATCCTGAAAATAGAAAAGAAAAAGCACAATTCCTAGGTGAAGCTGCTTGTAAATTATTAGAACTAAAACTTGGTTGGATTTCTCCTGATGACAAAGACCACTATGGAAATAAAGTCATCAAATTTGCAGGCCAAATGTTAGCAGACCTATTCAGAACTGCATTTAGAAATCTAGTTAGAGACATGAAATACCAATTAGAAAGATCTGGACAAAAACGTGGAATCAACGCAGTAGCTGCTGCAATTCGTCCAGGAATTATTACTGACAAACTAAACAATGCAATTGCAACTGGAAATTGGGGACGAGGCCGAGTTGGTGTTACCCAATTACTTGATAGAACAAACTATCTTTCTACAATTAGTCATCTTAGAAGAATTCAATCCCCTCTAAGTAGAACTCAGCCTAACTTTGAGGCTAGAGATTTGCATGCAACTCACTTTGGAAGAATTTGCCCAAGCGAGACTCCTGAAGGCTCTAACTGTGGATTGGTAAAGAACTTGGCACTATCTGGAATTATCTCTGTTAATGTACCTTCTGAAGAAATTGTTGAAAAACTCTATGATCTTGGAACAGTACATTTCTTTGATGCAAAAGAAGAATTGAAAAAAGACGGAACTCGTGTGTTTGTTGATGGTAAATTAATTGGATATTACAAAGACGGTGAACAATTAGCTGAATCACTAAGAGAACTTAGAAGAAATTCAAAGATTCATCCTCACGTTGGTGTTTCATTCCATAAATCCGAGATTGAAGGCTCTACTAGAAGACTTTATGTTAATTGTAATGCAGGTCGTGTCTTAAGACCCTTAATTATTATCAAAGACAACAAACCATTGTTAATTCAAGAATTACTTGATAAAATTTCAAAGAAGTTGCTTTCTTGGACTGATCTTTTGAGAATGGGTGTTTTAGAAATGATTGATGCAAACGAAGAAGAAAACTGTTATGTTACTTTGGATGACAAAGATACAAAGAAACACACACATCTTGAAGTATTCCCACCAGCAATTTTAGGTGCCGGAGCTTCTATCATTCCATATCCTGAACATAACCAATCTCCAAGAAACACATACGAATCTGCAATGGCAAAACAGAGTTTAGGTTTCTCAACACCAATGATGAATACTAGTACCTATGTTAGACAGCACTTTATGCTATATCCACAAACTCCAATTGTCAACACTAAGGCAATGAAACTTTTAGGTTTAGAAGACAGACCAGCAGGTCAGAACTGTGTTATTGCAGTACTTCCATTTGATGGTTACAACATTGAAGATGCAATTGTATTAAGCAAAGCATCCGTTGATAGAGGATTAGGTAGAACCTTCTTCTATAGAATCTATGACGCTGAAGCAAAACAATACCCAGGTGGAATGCGTGATGACTTTGAGATTCCAAATGCAGAAGACAATATTCGAGGCTACAAAGGCGAACGTGCATACAGACTACTTGAAGAAGATGGAGTTGTAGCAGCAGAGGCACCTATCAAAGGTGGAGATGTTCTAATTGGTAAAACTAGTCCTCCACGATTTATGGAAGAATATAGAGAGTTTGAATCAACTGGACCTTACCGAAGAGATACATCAATTGGTGTAAGACCATCTGAAACTGGAGTTGTAGATACTGTTGTTATGACTCAATCAAATGAAGGTGGAAAGATGTACAAGATTAGAGCAAGAGATATGAGAATTCCAGAAATTGGTGACAAGTTTGCATCACGACATGGACAAAAAGGTGTTCTTGGAATTTTAGCTAAAGCAGAAGACTTACCATATACTGCAAGTGGAATGTCTCCTGATGTTTTGATTAATCCTCATGCATTCCCTTCAAGAATGACAGTTGGAATGATGATGGAATCAATTTGTGGAAAATCTGCAGCATTACGTGGAAAACGATTTGATGGTTCTGCATTTGTTGGAGAAAAAATGGATGAAGTTAAAGAAGTCATGGATGCACATGGCTTCAAATATTCTGGTAAAGAAATAATGTATGATGGAAGAACTGGAAAATCATTCCCAGTTGAAGTCTTTATTGGAGTAGTATACTATCAAAAACTTCACCACATGGTTGCTGATAAAATCCATGCAAGAGCACGTGGACAAGTTCAAATGTTAACCAAACAACCAACAGAAGGAAGAGCTAGAGGTGGTGGATTAAGATTTGGTGAAATGGAAAGAGACTGTTTGATTGCTTATGGTGCTTCAATGATTCTTAAAGATAGATTACTAGATGAATCTGATAAATCAGATATCTTTGTCTGTGAAAGATGTGGTCTTGTAGCATATCATGATGTTAAACAAAGAAAGTATGTCTGCAGAGTTTGTGGTGATAAAGCCAAAGTATCTTCAGTATCAGTTGCATATGCATTCAAACTGTTATTGCAAGAAATGCAGAGCCTTAACGTTGCCCCACGATTGTTAATCAAGGAGAAGATCTAATGTCCATTCAGGCAATCAAATCTATTGATGGAATTCGATTCTCAGTATGGTCTCCAACTGAAATTAGAAAATATTCTGTTGCTGAAATTACTGCCCCGGAAACATATGATGAAGATGGAATGTCTGTACAAGGAGGTCTTATGGATGGTAGACTTGGAACTCTTGAACCAGGACAAAAATGCCTTACATGTGGTAATACTGCTGCACGATGTCCAGGACACTTTGGACATATTGAACTTGCAGAACCTGTTTTACATATTGCATTTATTGATAACATCTACAAACTGTTACAATCAACATGTCGTTCTTGTGCAAGACTAAAAGTACCACAAGAAGATTTAGAAGTATTCAAGAAAATCAAAAACAAACATGCAGCTTACACTGTAATTTCTCAAAAACGTATTCCAGAACAAATCATTGAAAAAGCAAAGAAAGCAAAAGAATGTCCTCATTGTGGAAAAACACAATACGAGTTAATCTTTACAAAACCAACTATCTTTGTTGAAAAAACAGAGATCGGCGAACACAGATTACTTCCAATAACCATCAGAGAAAGATTTTCACAAATTCTTGATGAAGATTTAGAATTATTATCATATGATCCTGTAACTGCTAGACCAGAATGGTTTATTCTTCAAGCATTACCTGTTCCACCAGTAACTGTTAGACCTTCAATTATTCTTGAAACAGGAATTAGATCTGAAGATGACTTGACACACAAAATGGTCGATATCATTAGAGTAAATCAAAGACTCAAAGAAAGTAAAGAAGCTGGAACTCCTCCATTAATTGTTCAAGACTTGGTTGATTTGTTACAATATCACATTACAACATACTTTGATAACGAAGTATCTGGAATTCCACAAGCTCATCATCGTTCTGGACGTCCTCTCAAAACATTAACTCAAAGACTAAAAGGAAAAGAAGGAAGATTCAGAGGTTCATTATCTGGAAAAAGAGTTGACTTTTCAAGTAGAACTGTAATTTCGCCTGATCCAAACTTGGACTTGTCTGAAGTTGGAGTCCCAGAGGCAGTAGCCATGAAACTAACAATTCCTGAAATTGTTACAGAATGGAATATTGAAAGAATGAGAAAACTTGTGATTAATGGTCCTGAAAAATTCCCAGGTGTAAACTATATCGTAAGACCTGATGGTGTAAAAATCAGATTAGACTTTGTTGAAGACCGTTCCACCATTGCAGAAACTCTAGAGATTGGATATCTTGTTGAAAGACATCTTGCAGATAGTGATATTGTCATGTTTAACCGACAGCCTTCACTCCACCAAATGTCTATCATGGCTCACTATGTGAGAGTCCTTCCTGGAAAAACTTTCAGATTACATCCTTCTGTTTGTCCTCCTTACAATGCTGACTTTGATGGTGATGAAATGAATCTTCATGTTCCTCAAAGCGAAGAAGCAAGAGCCGAAGCAATTCTTTTGATGAGAGTTCAAGATCAATTAATTTCTCCAAGATATGGTGGTCCAATTATTGGAGCCCTAAGAGACTTTGTTACTGGCGCATATCTTCTAACTAAAGATGATACTACATTAACTCCACAAGAATTTTCAAACCTTGCAATGCTTGGTGGTTATACTAATGCACTTCCAAAACCAGCTACTAAAACAAAAGATGGTCCATCTTATACTGGAAAACAATTATTCTCACTATTCTTACCAAAAGACTTCAACTATGTAATTACATCAAAGTGGTCTAAAGGAACTAAAGGTAAACAAAATGATGTTGTAATTAAAAACGGTGAACTAATCAGCGGTGTAATCGATAAAACTTCAATTGGTGCAGAAGAACCAGAAAGTGTCTTACACAGAATTGCAAAAGATTACGGAAACGCAGTAGGAAAAAGTTTCTTAAACTCTATTCTCATTATGGTTAAACAATTCATTACTCACTATGGTTTTAGTTATGGATTTGGTGATCTTGAGGTTCCAGAAAAGGACAAAGAACAAATCCTTACTGATATTCAAGGAACCTATGATGTTGTAGCTGATTTGACTCAACAATATGAAAAAGGAACACTCAAACTCACAAGAGGTATGAGACCTGAAGAGGCCTTAGAGGCATACATTGTAAATGAGTTAGGTAAGGCAAGAGACAAGGCAGGCTCTACTGCAAATGATTCTCTTGATGATAGCAACGCAGGTAAAATCATGGCTACAACTGGTGCTAGAGGTTCCTCTCTTAACGTAGGTCAGATGGCTGGAGCACTCGGACAGCAATCAAGAAGAGGAAACAGATTACATGAAGGTTACAATAACAGAGCATTATCACATTATCAAGAACACGATAATAATCCAGACGCACATGGATTTGTAAAATCAAATTATAGAGAAGGTCTTTCTGCACTTGAATTTTTCTTCCATGCAATGGGAGGTCGTGAAGGACTAGTAGACACTGCAGTTAGAACACAACAAAGTGGATACATGCAACGTAGATTGATCAATGCACTAGAACATATCAGACTAGAATATGATGGAACTGTCAGAGATCCACACGGTCACATTGTTCAATTCCTATATGGTGAAGATGGAATCGATGTTGCAAAAAGTGATCACGGTGAGGCATTTAACATTAACAGATTAACTGAATCTCAAACCATTGTTGATTCTGGAAAGAAAGCAACAAAAGAAGAAGTTGACACCCTTACAAAGAAATACACAAAGACATTCAATCCAAGATTAAAATCCCTTGTAACTGAAGCATTACAAAAATCAAGCTTGAGCAAAGATGGTATTGAAGCAGTTTGTAAGAAGGGACTATCATTATACAACAAAGCCAAAGTCGAACCAGGACAAGCAGTTGGAATTATCACAGCACAATCAATTGGTGAACCAGGTACCCAGATGACTCTAAGAACATTCCACTTTGCAGGAATTAAAGAAAGAAACGTAACTTTGGGTCTTCCTAGATTAATTGAACTAGTAGATGCTAGAAAGAAACCAGTAACCCCAACTATGGATATCTATCTTGATGAAGAATCAAAGAAGTCAAGAGAAAAAGCAATTGAGGTTGCAAGAAATATTTTACAAACTAAACTTAGTGCATTAATTGCAGATAGCGAAACTGATTATGCAACTGAAATTAAACTAATCTTGAGTGAAAATAGGCTCAAAGAACGAGGCTGTTCAGTTGCAGATGTCGAGGCAGCACTTGCTTCAAATAAAAAATTCAAGATAGAGACTACTGGCGAATTAATAACTCTCAAACTAGTTGAAGAATCTGATATTGCAACTGTTATTGCAATTAGAAATAAGGTTCTCAATACTACTGTAAAAGGCGTTCCAGAAATTGAACGTGTTACTTTGGTTCAAAAAGATGATGAGTGGGTTATCCAAACCACTGGTTCTAACATTGCCAAAGTACTTGAAGTCAAAGGTATCGATAAGAGAAACATTAGAACAAACAATGTCTTTGAAATTGCAGGAACTTTGGGAATTGAGGCTGCAAGAACTGCTTTGATTAATGAACTTAACAGCACTCTAGAAGACCAAGGATTAGAAGTTGATAATAGATACATCATGTTGGTATCTGATTTGATGTGTTCTAGAGGTTACATGCAACAAATTGGTAGACACGGAATTGCTGGAACAAAGGACAGTGTACTTGCAAGAGCCGCATTTGAAATTACAGTACCTACAATTGCTCACGCTGCACTTGGTGGAGAAGTTGAACAACTAAAAGGTATCACTGAAAACGTAATTGTCGGAAGTAACATTCCAATTGGAAGTGGTACTGTTGATCTATACATGCAAGTAAGCAAGAAGAAATAAGGAGCAGAAATTAGTTTTAGTGATTTTTATGGCAGACGAAATTTCCACACTAATGACAAACAGTAAAGATAAAGTTGTTTTACTTCGATTAAGAAACAAAAGATCTGTTCATGGTAAACTCAAAGACTTTGATATTCATATGAACTTGACATTAGAAGACACTGAAGACATATCTGATGAAAAACCTGTACCACTAGGAACTGTCTTACTTCGTGGAGATAACATCTTAGCCATATCCCTTCTTGAAGACAAATAATAGAATTCATCAAACATTAAATTCAATTTATAACAAATTTTAGTATGGAACTATTTTTTCTCGCATTTGTGTTTTTTTTGCCTGCATTTGGACAATCAATCCCTGATTATGATGATCCTTACGCTCCAATTTT